>CAWDYK010000026.1:0-120065 GCA_963806475.1 uncultured Solirubrobacterales bacterium | reverse complement strand
CTCCGCCGGGATCGGGGCCTTGCTGGCCCTGATGCTCTTCCGCATGGACCTGAACATCTACGCCTTTGTGGGCATGATCATGCTGGTGGGGATCGTCAAGAAGAACGCCATCATGATGATCGACTTCGCCCTGGAGGCGCAGCGCACCGAAGGCAAGACCCCCCGGGAGGCCATTTACGCCGGGGCCCTGGTCCGCTTCCGGCCCATCATGATGACCACCATGGCGGCCCTGATGGGGTCCCTGCCCATCGCCCTGGGCTTCGGGGCCGGGGCCGAATCCCGCCAGCCCCTGGGTCTGGCGGTGGTGGGGGGCCTCCTGGTCTCCCAGCTCCTCACCCTCTACATCACCCCGGTCTTTTACCTCTATATGGAAGCCTTCCAGAAGAAGGCGGGCCGGGTCTTCAGGCGGCGGCGCCCGGAGCCCGCAGTGGGCCGGGAAGTCGAAGGGACCGGGGCTTAGAATCTATAGGGCGGCCTGTGGCCGCCAAAATTAGGCGGGCACAGCCCGCCCTATGTAGACTATCTACACCCGCATGTATATCGACCCGCCACGGTCAAAAAAATGCCTGGGCTTGACAGGAAACCAAATCTCCGCATATTATGTGGATCAATCTAATTATTGTTGGGCAGCAGGAATGAACGAGGGGTAGATGATGAAGGGCAAATGCAGTCGCTGTAAGAAACCACTGACATTGGAGAATGCTTCATCCTCTGTAGTCAGAGGTGGTTATGGTCGCTGTCGATCATGTGAAAACGAGCACCAAAAAAAACGAAGTCGAACATTAAGTGGAAAATTTAATCTGGGGAGTACTCAGGCCAAATTTAACGGACACAAATGGAATTTGAATTTTCAACAATATGCAGCGATAGTTGCTTTTGACGAATGTTTTTACTGTGACGGTCCGCTACCAAAGGCCGCATGCGGATTAGATCGTGACTCAAATGGAGATTATTCTTGGGATGCTGTATTGCCGTGTTGTGGAAAACAGCCGAAAGCTGAGGGTCCACGAGGTTGCAACGAAATTAAAAGCGGAGAAATTCCGCCAATCGTATTATTTGCCCGCAGGTGGTATGAAAAATACGGCAAGCTACCAACAGAACAAGATTTCATTGATAAATTGCAAAAATTTAGGACTGAGCGAGATAGAATATACAAGATTATTTCTGGTTTGAATTTAGAAGAACTCAAGAAATTGAAGAGAGAGACATCAGTTCGTGAGTTTTTGGCATCATTGGCGTGTGAGCAGTGAAATCGCCGACGCTGCCCAACCAACCGTTTAACGCCGACGGGCCGCAAGCGGCCCGCGGGTTAACGGCACGTTCACCCTCTCCCTTCCTTTCGCCACTCCGCCATGGAGTCCTCATGCCTCTTGTCTGAGTAAGCCCCGATAAAATATCTGCGATATATCTCTCAACAAATCCTTGGCAGCAGGTCGCCTGACGGCGGGTCCAGGAGGCGGGCGGTGCCGATGACGGTCTTGACCGTTACCCGGCCGGCGGGCGCCGCGCTCACCTTGCCGATGACCCGGGCCGCCTCGCCGTAAGGGCTGCGCCGGATGATGAACAAGGCCTTGGCCGCATCCTCCGGGGCCACGATGATGAGCATCTTGCCTTCGTTGGCCACCTGGAAGACGTCCATGACTGGCGGCACACAACTTAGGCGCGTGCCGGGGTGGCGTGCAACCGTAGGCCAAGCGCCCGCACCACCTTGAGGATGGTGGCAAACTCCGGGTTGCCTTCCGGCGACAACGCCTTGTAAAGGCTTTCCCGTCCTAAACCCGTTTCCCGGGCGATTTGGGCCATTCCCTTGGCCCGGGCGATGTCCCCCAGGGCGGCTGCCACCAGTGCCGGGTCGCCTTCTTCCAGGGCGGCCTCCAGATAGGCGGCCATGTCCTCATCGGTTTCCAGATGTTCCGCGGCGTCCCAAGGTCGAGTTTGAATTTTTGCCATGACAGTCTCCTAAAGCTTCCGGGCCAGTTCCTGGGCCGTCTTGATATCCTGCTGCTGCGTGTGCTTGTCGCCACCGGCGAGGAGGATCACTAACGTCTGGCCACGTTGGATGAAATACACCCGGTATCCGGGACCATAATCGATGCGTAGTTCCGAGACGCCCTCTCCCACCGGCTTGACGTCCCCATGGTTGCCCAGCGACAGGCGACGGATACGCACATCGATGCGCGCCCGCCTTGCCGGTCGCGGAATTTATTGAACCGTTGAGAATATACTTCGGTCTGGCGGATTTCCCCCATGATTTAACGTATCCTATAGGATACGATAGTGCAAGAAAAAAATATTTTGGCAATGACAACGGCGGGACAACCGGTTACTGATAGTTATAGGGATTGCGAAAAGTTTTTTCCGATCCTTGATATCCACAAATCCCCCCTAACCCCCCTTTAATAAAGGGGGGAACTATAAGGAATTGCTGTTAAAGTCCCCCTTTGAAAAAGGGGGATTTAGGGGGATTTGGGAACCTCCAAGGGGAAAGAATTTAAGGCAAACGCTATATGTATCAACATATCCGCGGCAGCAAATCCCCCGAGGGAGGGTCCAGGAGGCGGGCGGTGCCGATGACGGTCTTGACCGTGACCCGGCCGGGGGTGCGGCGCTCACCTTGCCGATGCCCCGGGCCGCCTCGCCGTAAGGGCTGCGCCGGATGATGAACAGGGCCTTGGGGGCATCCTCCGGGGCCACGATGATGAGCATCTTGCCTTCGTTGGCCACCTGGAAGACGTCCAGGCCCAATGCCTCGCAGGCCGACGCCGCCACGGGGCCACCGGTACCCGGGCCTCGATGATTTCCACGGCGACCTGGGACTGGTGGGCGATTTCGTTTAAGGAGGCGGCGATCCCGCCCCGGGTGGGTTCCAGCAGATACCAACCGGCGCCCAGCGGCAACGCCGTATTGCTGTGTCGGGCGACAAACCACTTCGGTTGTCCGACCGTCATGTCGAGGATCCGGGGGCATGTCGCCTCATCTACCGGTGCCAAGCCTTGCGTTGGGTCCCTACGGTTGCGAGAGTGTGGCGGTCGAGGCTGGAAGGAGCGGACGGTTCGTGCTTCGCGCGGAGTTCGAAGCTGGCGGATGGCGCGTTCAGACCTGGGAGAAGCCGCGTGCGCCGGGCCTGGCCAGCCGCGACAGCCTGCTCGTCGACCTGCAGCCCGCTCGCCTGCGCGTGTCGGTGATCGATGGCGTCACGCCGACCGTCCAGACTCCGTCCTGGGCCGGCGTCGACGGGGCGATCTGGGCTGCCGCCACGGTACGCGCGGCGCTGATTGCCCATGCGACGCTGGGTGACGCCGCCGCCGTCGCCAACGACGCGTTGAGGATGATCGGGCCCGTGCCGTCGTCCCGAGACCGGCCTCAGGCTTCGTTTGCCGCTGCCGATGTGACGGATGGCGGTGTGACGTTGTTGCGCGCGGGTGACTGCGAGGCCTGGATCGAGATTGACGGGGCTGGCAGCGGATGTTCCCCCGAGAGATCGACACGGCTGACGAGCGCGAGCGGATGAAACGGTGGACGCGTGAGCATCCAGACCGGCCGTATCTCGAATACGACCGCGCTCGACCCGAACACGACGATATCTGGACCACGTCCGCGGTCGGGCGACTGCCAGAGGTACAGCTGCAGGGCACATCGGCGGCGTCCGGCCTCGGGCTCGTCCTGGCCACAGACGGCGCACGCCTGAGCGAGGAGGCGCTGCGCGACTTGCCCCGGTGGCTCGAGGCTATCGACGTGCATCAGCGCAACACGCCGGTCAGCCAGTGGGAGACCGGCAGCGACGATCTGGCCCTCATCCACGCTCAAGCGCCGGCCATGACCGCCGGCTGGCGTCCGACCCTCGCGCGGCGACTGCACCTCGGGATCTGGGCCGCTCAGGCGACGGTGATCGGGCTCGTCGGCATCTTCCTGCTCGCGCTCGTCTTCGCCAGCCCGACCGAGTCGTTCTGCTCTGATCACAAGACAGGCTGTGGGCTGATCACCGGTTTTGTCAGTACCACCCTCGTCGCGATCGCCGGGTACTTCTTCGTCGTCGTCTGGTCCCTGCGCAAGGCGCTGCCGGGGTACCGCAACGTGGTCAAGCACACTCCCGAACGGCTTCTGCCCGCCGCGGGCCGCATCCGCCTCGACGACATCATCACGCGTCCCCAACTCGCGGACACGATCATCAACGAGCTCGAGCCGTCGCGCATGGCGGCGCCCGGGCTTGTCGTCGGAGCCGCTGGAACGGGGAAGACGACGTTTCTGCTCGAACTCGCGAGCCGGCTCGCCGACACGCACGTGATGCCCGTGCTGTGCGTGCTGCGCGGCACCGAGCCGCCGTTGCGCCTGCGCGACATGGCCAGGACGCAGTTCATCGATGCGATCGACCCGCTCGTCCGGTCCCAGGAGCACGCCGAACGGGTATGGCGGCGACTCTGTGGCGCGGGCGAGGTCGTGCTGCTCGCGGACGGACTCGACGAGTTCATGCCCGGGGCATCTACTCACGATCGCGATCAGGCGATTCGCCAGGCCCTCGCAGCGGCGCGCAACGAGCGTCTGCCGGTCGTGCTCACGTCACGGCCGGACACCGTCCCGGTGGGGGCATATGTCTCGACCTTCGAGCTGGATCCCCTGCCGGAGGCAGACACCATTCGATTCCTCGAGGACCGCATTCCGGCGCGCAGCCGAGAGGACCCGGGTGCATTGCATGAGCTGGCCGAATTGGGTCGGCAGAGCCCGTACTACCTCGACGTCATCGCAGGGCTCTTGCGTGCCCGTAGCACTCCGCGGGCGCCGTCACGCTCGCGCGAGGAGCGCGTCGTCGGGCTTCTGGACGACTGGGTGGATCTGATTATCGCGGGCCGGCTCGTGCGCGAGGTCGAGCTCGACGAGAGCAGCCGGCGAACGATCATCGACGGGCTTGGCGCGATCGCCCACGTGATGACGACGAGGTGCGCGTTGCAGGTTCCGTTGGCCGAGCTCGCCGCGGCGCCCGCGATGGGCGACATGGACCCGAGCGAGGTGGTCGACGGTGCCACACGACTGGGCCTGCTGGAGACCTTCAGTACCGAACGCAGCTCCGGCGTGCGGTTCACCCACGCGATCAGCCAGGCGTACTTCCACTCGCGTCTGCTGCGCGACACCCCGGAGATCTGGCGCGATCTCCTTCAGCACCAGCCATCCGCCGAGATGCGCAGCGCGCTCGTCATGTGGTGCGCGCAAGAGCGTCACGCCGAGCGCACCGAGGTGGTGCGGGACGCCATCATCAACCGGGCCCGGGAACTCGACGCCGATCGCGCCCTGCTGCTGCTTGTCACCGCCGCGGAGATCGCCAGCGTTAGTGCGCGCGGCGGCTTCACCGCCCTGGACGACCCGCGCCTCTGGCAGCGAGCGAGCCCTCGCGCACAGCTTGCCGCCATCCGGCGGCTGCAGGGGCGGACGGACACCTCGACGCTGATGACCCTGATGGAGCGGACCCGCGACAAGACGCACTACCGCGTCCGCTGGAGCGCGGCTCAGGCGCTCGCCGCCACAGGCCAGCGGACGTGGGACGCCCTCGGACCTGAGTTTGCGCACACGGTGGCCGCGGCCAACACTCGCTCCCGTGTGGACTGGATCGACGAGCAGCTCAGAGACGAGAACCACGACATTGCGGTGGCGTGCTGGATCCTGCCCGCGCTCGTGCCACGGCTCACCGACCCCGCACAGAGCGAGGCGACCGAGCTGGTGAAGAGACTTGCGGCGCTCGTGCCCCACATGCCGGCCGGCACCGAAGCGTCGCTGGCCCAGGGCTTCAAACTCGACGCGTTCATCAACCCCACGAGTCCACTGCACGAGAGCGTGCTAGATCTGCTCGGCCGTGCAGACTTCTGGTACTCGAGGATCAACCTCGCGCACGCCGCCTGCATTCGAGCGATCACCGATACGACTCAGGCCGACGAGACGGTCGAGCGTCTGTCGGAGCTATGCCGGAGCGACCGGCATCGATTCGCCGCGGCCGCCGCCGGCCTCTGCGTCCGCGCCCTGCACGCGGGTACCTGGACGCGGTTCGTCTGGTACGACGAGATCGCCGTCATCACACGCTCGGGCAGCGTTCTCGACGACGATGCCGCACGTCTGGTCGCCGACATGATCCTGCTCCTGAACCTCACCGAACAGGGGGATCCGGCCGAGGACGCCGCGCGTGAACGTCGCAAGGAGGACATCTACCGCCGACCGGGGCTCCCGTGGTGCCTCTCGGACAGTCGCAAGCGGGATGAGATCTTCAGCGGGTGCCCAGCCGACCGGTGCGCGTTCAAGATCTGCCCATATCCCGCCACCGCCGATCGCGCGCTCGCGCGCAACGAGTTCAGCGAGGCGTTCTGCCGCCATCAGAGCGACATCGCCGGCCGTCGCCTGTCGCTGCGCCGCCGGCTGTTCGCGCCCAAGTGGACCGGCTGGAGCCGTATGGCGCGCAATGACGCGGTCGAGTTCTGGCAAAGGATGCAGAACCGTGTCTCATGATCCAGATGTGCGCGTGCTGGATGGCTGGTGTGCCGGCCAATCCGCAGTGGTGACCGGTGCGGCGCACGGCATCGGGCTGGCAACCGCCCGGCTGCTGGCACGCGCGGGCGCCAACGTCGTGGTCGTGGACTCTGATGAGAGAACGCTCCAGGACGCGTGGTCCGACGGCGCCGCGGCACCCCTCGTCGGCGATGTCAGCTCCGAGGACGTCGGCGATCTCGCCCACGCGATCCTCGAGCGCCACGGACCAATCGAGCTCGTCGTCAACAACGTCGGCATCACCACCCGGCATGACTTCCTTGCGCTCGACCCCGGGGACTTCGATCGTGTGCTCGCCACCAACCTCCGCGGACCGTGGTTCTTCACCCGCGCGCTGGTGCGGGGGCTCATCGAGGCCGGGCGCGGCGGCGCGATCGTGTTCGTGACCTCGGTGCACGAGTCACACGTGCGCGGATACCCCCACTACAGCGCGAGCAAGGCGGCAGTCGCGATGCTTGCCAAGGAGCTCGCCCACGAGCTCGGTCCCTTGGGAATCCGTGCCAACTGCGTTGCCCCCGGCTGGATCCGGACCGAGGCACATGTCGACCCGGAGGTGGCCCGCCGCCTTGAGGCACGCATCCCGGCCGGTCGTCCCGGCACCCCGGACGACGTGGCGCGGATGATCGCCGTGCTGCTCAACGACGAGCTCTCCGGCTACGTCACCGGCGCTGAGATCGTCGTCGACGGCGGCCTGTCGCTGCACACGTGGTTGATGGACACCTGAGACGAGCTTTCGACGACATCAACACAGATGCGTTGCAGCGCGGCCGCAACGGTCGCACGGCTGTGCTCGCGCAGGACGTAGGCACGGGCGGCTGCGCCAAGTGAAACCGCCAGCCCGTCGTCAGTCAGGACGCGCACGAGATGCTCGGCGATCTCGGCGGCTCCCTCGCCCGCGAGCAGCTCGTGGCCGGGCGTGGCGCGTACACCCCCCAGCGCGCGCGGGGTCGCGACACAGGGCAGGCCGGCGGCCATGCCTTCCAGCAGCTTGTTCTTGACTCCACTGCCGGTCAGCATCGGCGCGACGCAGGCACGGCTTGTGGCCAGCCACGCTCCCATGTCGCTCACCTCGCCGACGACGCGGACCCCGTCGACGTGCCTGAGGTCCAACACCCGCGGCGACGGTGTCCGGCCGACGATCGCCAGGTGCGCATCGTCCACCGCTTCGAGTACGAGCGGCATGATCCGCTGGGCGAGGAACTCAGCGGCAGTCACGTTCGCCGCCGCGCTCTGCACGCCGCCGAAGATGATGCGCCGATGGTCCCGAGCGCGGTCCCGGGACGGAGCGAACGCGGCCGCGTCAACCTCGTGGGGGATCACCTCGATCCGCAGCGCCGGCGCGATCGCCAGCAGCGCATCCCGATCACGCTGGCTGAGGACGAGGACGCGATCGAAGTGCGCGTACGCAGCCGCCTCGAACCGGCGCACCCATCGCGCCACGCAGCTGATCGCCAGGCGCGAGCCACCCTCTGCCACCCATGCTGCGGCGTCGAAACTCAGATGGGCCGCGTCGAGGGGCGCCACCACTCGGGGAAGGCCCGGAAAGTAACGGCCCAGTCCCGCGATCCGAAAGCCGGCCACGTACAGGACATCGGGAGCGAAGGACCGGATCTCCTCACTCACCGGCGCCCGGAGCAGATCGGTCAGGGCGCGACACCAGATCGGCGCGGTGGAGGGCGGCACCGGATAGGACCATGACCGTGACCACCACGGCGGCGGCGTGGCGGCAACGAGCCGAACGTTGGCGCACGCCGATCGCCGCGGTTGATCGGGCCACGTGACAGCCACGAGACGAACGTCGTGCCAGGCATCCAACGCCCCGACGACCGATGCGACCTGCCGGCGAAAGCCGTTGATCGGCCCGATCGGCGCATCCTGGGCGCAGACCAGGATCCTCACCGTTCGTCACCGAACGCCGGTTGCCGCCCCACGCGCATCGCACCATCTTCTCAGCGCTGACGCCGGCGCGGGAACTCACATAGGCTCAGCGTCGTGCGAGTGCTGGTGTTCCACGGGTATCTGTTGCGTGGCACAGGCTCCAACATCTATAACGCCAGACTCGCCAGCGCTCTGGTGCGGCTTGGCCATGAGGTGCATCTGCTTTGTCAGGACCGTCATGCAGCTGCGCTCGATTTCGTCGGAGACGTGGGCGACTGGGACAGCGGCCAGCTCGTCTGCGAGCGTCTGCGCGCGTCGCGCTGCACCGTCGAGGCGGCCGCCTGTGGCGTGCTCCCGATCACCACCTGCCATTCGGCTCTGGCGGATCTGTCGCGGGAGCGTGGCCACGATCTCACCCCGCGCGTGCGCCGGCTGCAATGCGTTGCGCTTGGGCCCGACGTCGTGCGTGGCATTACCACGAGCGTGATCGAATGGCTCCACACCGCGCCCGCTGAGCGGGAGACCACGCGCCGCCACCTGGCCGAGACGGTAAGGGGGCGCTACTCCTGGGACAGGGTGGCAGGCGACGTGCTGGAAGCCTGCGGTGCAGCCGCCCCCAGTTGGTCGGGAGGGGATCCCAGACCGAGCCGCAGGGCTAGCGCATCACGATCTGCAGGCCGTTCGTTGCGATGGGCGGTACTGGAAACCTGAGGAACTGGCCAGGCTCGACGACGCCTTCCGCCCCTACGGGAACCCTCGAACGATCGACGAACCATTGAAGGCACAGCCTGATGCTCGTGAGGCGAGGCCGGCCGTCGAGCGACGTGCCGGGCTGCCTCCAGCGGGATCGCTCGCTGCGCCCTAGTGAGCAACGCGACGTCCCGGTCGGTGTGCCGCATCGCCTGGTGCGATCGAAGGCCGGGGCTTACCGAGCGCTCTCCGCGTCCCCAGAAGGGCAATGGGGCAGAACCGTCGAGCCACTATTCGCCCTCAGCTTGGACCCTCGCCCAGACGTCGTCGATGCTGGTGGCGTCGAGCTTCTCGCGGGCGAACCAGGCAGGGAATGAGAACGCGAAGTCCGGACCGACGACGATCTCATGGGTGGACGCAGCCCGCTAAGAACCCAGCGCTCGACGTCGGCTCGCGAGAGAGACCCACATGGATGTCGACGAGCTCCTCATCGACGGCTTCGACCAGCGCGATGTCACGAGCGCCACCACGCGCCTTTGCACCTGACCAGTCGACCGCAACGGTGAGCATTCGTGCCAACCTCAGGCGCGATCCTACGCTCCGTTGTCCAAACCGCTCGAGAAATGGTCCGAGCTCCGTAGTCGGGCACCCGAGCGTGCAGACCACACCGGCGAGCGTTCCTTGGTTCCGGTCACAGCCGCATGCGCCGTCGACGAGTTCGCGATCGCTTTCGTCCTCTGCGCCGTGTCCGGCGCGCGATTGCGTTGGCGACGAGGGAATGGCGGTCCAGGGCTGCGAGCTGGCTATCGGGTTCGTGGCATTGCAGCAACGCGCTTCGAGCGGGCCCGTCAACGAAAGCATTGGCGCCGGGCTGGGTGGCCCACTCTTGGATCCGGATGGAAGCAGTCACGCGACGTCGCGTCGCCTTACTGCTGCTCCGATGAACCGGCGCGCGGGCCGAGCGCTTGCTCCCGGCCTGGCGGAGGACGTCTGAGCAAACGCATCACGCTCATGTGGGCGCCGTCGCTCCGCCTCGCCAAGCACCAACGCGGCTCAGGGTCGCCAGCCTCGATGGCCAGCGACTCGTGGATCGCCGCGTCGATGCGACAGTCCGACGCCGAGATCGACACGATCGCTGCTCATCCAACGCGACAATGCCGACGCCGACGAGCTGCACGCTCGCAATCCCTCGCAAAGCAGCTGCGCCGGCTCGACGGCCGCTTGTGGCTGCTCGTGGGCGGGAGCGACAGCGCGGCGTCGCGGGCACGGACGATTGCTCCGGTCGTCGAGTCGTGCGGCACGGGCGCTTGCTGAGCGCCGCGGCGGACGAGGCCGAGCACGCGCCATGTCGCCTCGGCGCTCGCTGCCGCTTCCCAATGGCGGAGCACCAGCCACGGTTGCGCGTCGCGACGACGACGCGGTCCTGGCCCCGGCCGACTTCTGCGACGCCCCGTGGCAGCAGCAGTCGGGCGCTGCCCACGAGATGACTCCTCGTCGTCCATCACGACAGCGAGCGACGCGTCGACGCGGGCGCCTGCTCGGCACATACGGACGCGTTTGGAAGCTGCTCGCCGACCGGGCCGAGGTGCTGGCCGATGACCTGGCGGTGATGGTCGTCGCGAACGGACGCGAGGACTGGTCCTTGACGCGGCCGGTCCGGCTGATGGGAAATGCCCCCTGAAGCATGGCGGTAGCGAGCAACCGCCGTGCAGACGCGCCCCGCCCATCCACTACGGGCTGACTTGCCGCAAACCGCCTCGGACCAGTGTCGAACGCGTGCGACTCCCAGCTGTCGTCGGGATTCAGCGCCGCGTTGATCCGGCCGGCGGCGGCGACCGCATGGGAGCGAACCGGGTGGACCTTCGAGACGATCGAAACCGATGCTCCTGCCTGCGCCGCCGCAAGCGCGGCTCGCTGGCCGGCAAGGCCGGCACCGATGATCAGAACGTCGTGAGACGGGCGGCCCTCGTGAACGGATTACGGTGACGAGCGAGTCGCGGCCGGCGAGCGGCGCGCTCGCCCACGCGGCGGGGTGTGCATGGTGCCCCGGGATCGCGCAGGGATATCTGGGCGGTGTGGATCGGCAATCCGCGGTGCGAGCCCCCGGTCGGGCGGGAAAGGCGGTCCGGGCGACGCGTGGTTTTCGCGCGGGCTGACGAGGGGAGCGCCGGGCCGCAGCGCAGGCACCGGGTCCGCTCGACCTGCGTCAGGTCGGGAACGACGGTTGGGCTGCGGATCACGGCGTCGCTCCTCCGTCCTCGCCGTCGGGCTGTTCGTCTTGGACGGTGATGGCCAACGCGTGCGCGAGGCGCATTTCGCCGTCGTGTTCGTATCGCACGTCGACAGTGTCGTCCTGGCGGTAGGTGCCGACCCCCCAGGCGCCGAGCAGCCATCGCCAGCCGGAGACGCGGTCCTTGCGCAGCTGGCGCTCGAAGATCAGCGCGTGACGATCGACGTAGAAGTCGACGTCGGGCTGCTGGAGAACGCCGTTGACGTACACCTCGATGTCCTGGTCGGCGTCGGCCGGGAGCTTGACGATTGAGCGAGCCATCGGGCGAGGCGTTGGGCAGCGTCGTGAGTTCGTCGACCGGTGTGCGTTGGGGTGGTTCAGTCGGCGTGCAGGCGCTCGTCCAGTTGCGCGAGCAGCGCGTGCAGTGCGGCCGGGAGCTTCTCGCCGAACTCCGCGTAGTGCTCGTGCATCTGCGGCAGCTGGTGCTTCCAGCCCTCGATGTCGACCTCCAGCAGCTTGGTCATTGCCGCGTCGCTGATGTCCAGCCCGTCGATGTCGATGCCGCCGTCGCCGAGGGGCGGCACGAGCCCGATCGGCGTCGCGACAGCGTCTGCCTTGTCTTGACAGCGGCGGAAGATCCACGCCAGCACACGCGAGTTGTCCCCGTAGCCGGGCCAGAGGAACTTCCCGTCGTCGTCCTTGCGGAACCAGTTGACGTAGAAGATCCGCGGCAGCTTCGCGCCGTCGCGCTGGCCGATGTTCAGCCAGTGGCGGAAGTAGTCGGCCATGTGGTAGCCGCAGAACGGAAGCATCGCCATCGGGTCCCAGCGCAGCCGGCCGACCTTGCCGGCCGCGGCGGCGGTCGTCTCGGAGGACATCGTCGAGCCGAGGAACACTCCGTGCTCCCAGTCGCGCGCCTCGTGCACGAGCGGCACGACGCTGGAACGCCGTCCGCCGAACAGCATCGCGTCGATCGGCACGCCGTTGGGGTCCTCCCACTCGGGGGCGATCGACGGGCACTGTGCCGCGGGTGTGGTGAACCGGGCGTTCGGGTGCGCTGCCGGGGTCTCGGATTCGGGCGTCCAGTCGTTGCCGCGCCAGTCGATCGCGTGCGCGGGCGGCTCGGCAGTCAGCGCTTCCCACCAGACGTCGCCGTCGTCGGTCTTCGCGCAGTTCGTGAAGATCGAGTCTGAGCCGATCGTGTCGATCGCGTTGGGGTTGGTGATCACGCCGGTCCCGGGCGCGACGCCGAAGAACCCGGCCTCGGGGTTGACCGCGTACAGCCGACCGTCGGAGCCGAACTTCATCCACGCGATGTCATCGCCGATCGTCTGCACCTTCCAGCCCGCAAGCGTCGGGATCAGCATCGCGAGGTTGGTCTTGCCGCACGCGCTCGGGAACGCTGCGGTCACGTACTTGACCTCGCCTTCGGGCGAGGTCACTTTCAGGATCAGCATATGCTCGGCGAGCCAGCCCGCGTCGCGCGCCATGACCGACGCGATCCGCAGCGCGAAGCACTTCTTGCCCAGCAGCGCGTTGCCGCCATAGCCAGACCCATAGGACCAGATCTCGCGCGTCTCGGGGAAATGGACGATGTACTTGTTCTCAGCGTCGCACGGCCACGGGACGTCCTCGCGGCCATGCGGGAGGGGGCAGCCGACCGAGTGCAGGCACGGCACGAAGTCCCCGTCGTCGCCGAGCACCTCCAGCGCCGGCTGGCCCATGCGCGTCATGATCCGCATCGAGCAGGCGACGTACGCCGAGTCGGTCAGCTGCACCCCGATGTAGGAGATCGGCGAGCCGAGCGGGCCCATCGAGAACGGCACCACGTACAGCGTGCGGCCCAGCATCGACCCGTCGAACAGCTCCCTCAGCGCTGTCCGCATCTCCACCGGCTCGCGCCAATTGTTCGTGGGACCGACATCGGATTCGTGCTCTGAGCAGATGAACGTTCGATCCTCGACCCGCGCGACATCGTCGGGGTCTGACAGCGCCAGGTAGGAATTTGGTCGCTTGGCGTCTGAGAGGCGCAGGAACGTGCCCGCGTCGACGAGCGTCCGCGCGAGCCGGTCGTACTCCTCCGCGGAGCCGTCGCACCAGTGGATGTCGTTGGCCTCGGTCAGCGCGGCGACCTCCTCCACCCAGGCGATCAGCCGCTTGTGCGTGGTGGGCGCCGCGACGCGACCGGCGGTGGCGGGCTGGCTCATGACTTCTCCCGAGGCTCGATTGACGCCATCGACCGTATCTTACGAGATCATAAGTGAATAAGAATCGGGGGGAGACTACTGAGCGAGGGCCGTAGTCTCCCGGTTGTGCGGGCGCGGAGGCGGCCGAATGATGTTGATGGATCAGGTGCGCTGCGAGTACTGCGGCGAGATCGTCGGCGTGTGCGAGCCCATGCGATTACTGCTGCCCGACGGCGGTCATCGCCGCGGTTCTCCGTTGATGCTGGGCGACCAGCTCGATGTGCCCGGCACGGTCGTGCACGAGCGCTACTACGAAGCCTGCGACACGGAGGGTCGCGCCGAGGCGGAACCCGACAGGCACTCCTCGCGCCAGCCGGCGCGGGGCCGCCCGACTGCGATCGCGCGCCTAACGGCGGGTGCGAGCCGGCGGTTCCTCGGCTAGTCGTGGTGCCCGGCGGGCCCGCGCGGGCTGATGAAAATGGTTGATGATTCGGTGGTCGCCCGCGACGCCGAATTCTTCTTGGTGCCGGTGAGCCCGAGGCTAGTCTGGCGTGTGGGTCTCCCCGGACCTCCGGAATGTTGCTTCGAGCACGCCTGTCAGATTCGCTAGATCTCAGAGGCCCCTGGGCGACGATTGCGTCCTTCGATCCTCGGGAGGTTTCATGGAGACGATCGTCGAGCGCCCTGGAGCGCTGGATGTTCACAAGGAGCAGGTGACGGCGTGCGTGCGGGTGCCGACGGCGGACGGCAAGGGCCGTGAGCAGCACGTGGCGGAGTTCAAGACGACCGTTCGTGGGCTGCTCGCGCTTCGCGACTGGCTCGCCGCGCACCGGGTGGAGCAGGTCGTGATGGAGGCGACCGGCGTGTTCTGGAAGCCGATCTGGCATGTGCTGGAGGACGACTTCCCGTTGATGCTTGTCAACGCTCGCCACGTGAAACAGGTCCCCGGCCGGAAAACGGATATCAGTGATGCTGCGTGGTTGTGCCAGCTGCTGGAGGCGGGGTTGTTGAAGGCGAGCTTCGTCCCGCCAAAGCCGATCCGGGCGCTGCGAAACCTCACCCGGTATCGCAAGACGCAGATCCAGGAGCGCGCCCGGGAGGCCAACCGGCTGCACAAAGCGCTGGAGGACACCGGGATCAAGCTCGACTGCGTCGCGACCGACATTCTCGGCGTCTCGGGTCGGTCGATGCTCGACGCGCTCGTGCACGGCACGACCGACCCAGAGGTGCTCGCCGAGCTCGCGAAAGGTCGCCTGCGGGCCAAGCTCCCAGCTCTCAAGGAAGCGCTCGAAGGTCGCTTTGACCACCTGCACGCGCTGTGGATCGGCGCGATCCTCGCGCACATCGACTTCCTCGATGAGCAGATCGATCGACTGTCTGACGCGATCGAGGAACAGATCGCCCCTTTCGAGAAGGCCGTTGAGCTGCTCTGCACGATCCCCGGCGTTCAACGGCGCGCAGCTGAGGTGATCATCTCCGAGATCGGCGTCGACATGACGGTGTTCCCGACCGAGAAACACCTCGCGTCCTGGGCCGGGCAGTGCCCCGGCAACGACCAGTCCGCCGGCAAGCGCCGCTCCGGCAAGTCGCGCAAGGGCTCCAAGTGGCTCGACTGGACGCTCGAGGAGTCCGCTCTGGCCGCGGTCCGCACCAAGGACGTCTACCTCGCTGCCCAATACGCCCGTCTGAAACCCCGCCGCGGTCACAAGAAAGCCCTCGGCGCCGTCAAACAGTCGATCATCTGCGCCTGCTGGCACATGCTCACCACCGGCGAGCTCTACAACGACCTCGGCGGCGACTACTTCCAACGACGCGACCCCGAACGCCAAACCAAACGGCTCATCCGCCAACTCGAAGCGCTCGGACACACCGTCACGCTCGAACCAACATCAACATCAACGACAGAGGCCGTGGTCGCAGCCTGAACGTCATTTTCCTGTCAGGTCGATCAGCAGCGTGTGGGAGTCAGACAGCGCGGAGGTCAGGATCTCCTTGGCGACCGCCATCAGCTGCGAGACGCGCGGATCTCTGATCCGGTAGTAGACGCTGGTGCCGGCCCGCCTGCTCCCCAACACGCCCTGCTGGCGCAGCGCGGCGAGGTGTTGAGAGGTGCCGCTCGAGTCGAGGCTTAGCGCGTCTTGCAGGTCCCCGACGGTGCGCTCGCCGTCAATGAGCAGCTCGAGGATCCGGATCCGCACGGGATGGCCAAGCACCCGGAACAACTGCGCCTTGAGCACGTACACCGGGTCTGAGCGCACGTGCGTCGCGCTGCCGTCGAGCGGCGTCGCGGCTGGTTCGGATCGTTGGCGGCGCGGTGCCATCTCAGTCTGAGCGTAGACGTCCTCGCGGTCGTCCAGCAACAGTCTACTTACGTCAATGCTTATAAGATGCTAAGGTTCTTGAGCGCCGCGGTTGGCGCCCGCTGGCGGTCGTTAGCCGTCCGGGGCCGGTCGTAGGTTCGGCCGATCCGGGACAGGGGCTTTGATTGGGAGAACGCAGACGGGTAGGCCGTTTTGATCGATGGGCTTCGAGCCCGGCCTTATCGTTTGGCCGCCCCTGCGACTTGCCTGGATTGAGCTTTGAGCTCGTATCGGTCTGTGTCGTTGTCCCGCTGGTTCTCCCGCACCAAATCGAGCTGTGGAGGTGAGAGGTGGGATTGCCGAGGTGGGTCGGTCGCGGGGTCGGTGTGGACGTGCACCGCGATTTCTGTGTGGTCGCGATTTGCCAGGACGGTGTCACTCGTTCGGCTGGCAGGGTGCCCAGCACGCCGGAGGGGATCAAGACGCTGGCGGAGAGTCTGCTGGCGACCGATCGGGTCGTGCTGGAGGTGACGGGCAGCTGCTGGGAGGTGGCTCGGATCCTTGAGCCGCACGTCGATCGCGTCGTGGTCGTGTCTCCGGACGACACGGGGATCACCAGCGCTCGCGCGAAGACCGACAAGCTTGACGCGCGGACGCTGGCGAGCTTGTTGTGGAAGGGCGAGCTTGAGGCGGTGTGGATGCCCGACGAACGCTGCCGGATCCTGCGCCGCCGACTGGCTCGCCGCGAGCAGCTGGTCCGCGCACGGACCCGCAGCAAGAACGAGATTCACGCGTCGTTGCAGCGGCGGCTGCAGGGCAAGCCGCCGTGCTCGGATCTGTTCGGGGTCAAGGGCCGCCAATGGCTCGCGGGCCTGGAGTTGCCGCTGGAGGAGCGCGAGTCCGTGGACGCCGGGATCCGTCACATCGAGTTTCTCGATGCCGAGATCGCGGTGGTGGAAAAGGTGATCGCCCAGCAGGCGCTGTCCTGGCCAGAGATCCGGCGGCTGATGACCGTCCCCGGCGTCAACCTGATCTGCGCCGCGACGTTCATCGCCGCGGTCGGCAACCCCCACCGGTTTCTGACCAGCCGCAAGCTCGTCGCGTATCTCGGCCTGGACCCCAAGGTCAAACAATCCGGCGAGGAGCCCGCGCGCTCCGGGCGGATCTCAAAGCGCGGGTCGGCGTCCGCTCGCTGGGCGCTGGTCGAAGCGGCCTGGACCGCGACGCTGCAGCCCGGCCCGGCGCACGCGTTCTATGAGCGCCTCCGCGCCCGCCGCGGGCACGGCAAAGCGATCGTCGCGACCGCCCGCAAGCTCGCGATCCTGTTCTGGTGCATGCTCACCCGAGGCGAGGACTACGCCCACCAACAACCATCACTGACGCGCAAGAAGCTGCGGCGCCTGGAGATCACCGCCGGCGCTCCGAAGTACACCCGCCGCGCCAAGGGGATCTGGGCCACCAACGACCTAATGCGAACCGCCGAGCTCGAGCTCGCACACCAAGCCGAGACCTCATACAAACGCATGGTCCAAGACCAGCAGGCAGGAGCCCCGGCCAAGAACAACGGCGCGAGCGTGACACCGGAGCGCGCATTGCCAAGTCACTCAGTCGAGGACAGTCACGCGGCAGGCCCAGCTCCAACACCTGCGCTTTGACACGTCATCGCTCGCGCCGACCAAAACGCTAGGCAGCCAACACCAGCCTGGCAAGACCAAGGAGACCAACGCGCCCGCAAACACCGACAAAAACGACTTGACTTCATCGGTCGATCGAAGGGGCACTCTCGGCGAGATCACCTAGGTCGCCGGAATCGCGCGATTACGGTTTTGCGCAGGCCTTTGCGTCTGACCGGTTGAGACGGCGGGCGGTTTCGTCGGTCGCCCGGGACGCGGGTAGCTGATCAGACCAAGAACGACGCCTGATCTCGTAGACCTCGGGAAGCTCATCTCCGATTGCTTCGAGCGTTTCTAGCCACGCGACGGCGTCGAAGTAGTCTCCGCGCTCGGCGGACTCATCAGCCCACTGCAACGTCCTCGCCACAGCCGCCATATGCCTGTCTCGCGCTTGACGCGATAGTCCGAGGCGAACCCGGTCCAGTCCGGGCGCCCACTCCCAGGCTCCGGGTACGAGACCGGCGGTGCGGTTGCGCCCTTCGGAGTCGCTGCTGCACGCATCCAATCATTCCTTCTTTGGGCGTCAGTCCCCTCGGGCCCAGGGCCCGTTGTGGGCATGAATCCCTTAGCTGGAAACGGGCCTTGGTCCTGCGCGATGTATGCGGGCCGGTTAGGCGGAAGCCGATCGTCGGCGAGTCTTGACGACGGCAGGTCGGTGGCCAGCGACCGTCTTCTAGCGACCCTGCTCTCTTTTCGAAGTGGAACCACTCTGTCGGGCGCGCGAGTCTCGGAGTCGGTAGTCAGCGCAACATCGAGTTCGCTATGGCCGTTTCTGGAGCGGCGACCGAGTCGGGCTCGTCCCGCCGTTCGCCCTCTTCGGAGAGATCGCGGTGCGGTGGCTCAACCACCGCGCGGGGAGCGCAGCCGGGGGCGCTCACTGTCGGATGTGTGGAGTGCCGTCGTCTCGATTGGTGATGAGACGACCGCTGCGGACGCTCACCGTCCCACCGCTTCGAGGACGCTCGGCCGCGAGGACGCCTGGCCGCGAGGGCGCTGGCGGCGGGGATCAGCAGCACCGCGGCCGAGTCATCGACTGTCCAAGCAAGCCGAGCGGTGCAGCGGTGATGATGTCTCGGTCCTCATCGACTGCGCGTAGCCGAAGGGATCAGGCCGAGGGCGAGACCTCGTGCACCCGCGCGTAGCAGTCGTGCAGGAGCACGACCGCGATGCCCTCGGTGCGCGCGCGGCGCCGCGCGGACCCCTGCGCCTCGCTTGCCGTCGGGTGGTCTGAGAGCGGCTGCTTATGGTGCTCGTAGCACACGACCCAGCGTCCGCTCGCGTTCGGCTCGACATGGAGCCCGGGAGCCGGGCGATTGTCGTTAGTCATCGGTCACCTCCCGCGCCCGGGCTCGGCGTCGCGGCGCAGGAGCTCACGCCGGCAGACGGACACGAACCGGAGGGTCTGCGCGCGCAGGCGCCGCTCGCGATCTCGGCTCGCGCGGACGGCGAGCCGCGCGCGCTGACCGGGAGGCTCGCGGACCGGACGCCCAGGCAAAGAACTGATCGCGGCAGATCCCGGCGAGCCAGACGGGTGTGTCGGATTCGACATGGATTCCTCCTTCGCGATCCCTCACCGTCCCAGCACATTGCTGGTCCGGGGGGTCACCACTCGGGGAGGATCAGCCTCGGCGCTTCCGGGTCAGACCTGGTCGGGCCGATCTGGCCGCGTCCAAACTGAGGCTCCAAATTAGCCGTCGATCGACGCTAGCAGCATCGGCGCCGGATCGCGAGCGCCCGCGTCATCTTCCAAGCTAGCGACGGCGGCGCTTCGTTCGGCAAACGCTTAGTGTTTCTCGCCGTCGTGTCGATCGCGGGCTTCGATGCGCGCCAGGGAGATCTGAAGAGACCGCGGCGCAGCTGGAGCAGGATCGCAAACGACCCTGAGAGCGAGCAGAGATGACGACCTTGGAAACTCGTGAAACAACGCAGCCGCCCGCCCGAGCGATGGTAACCGGCCGGAACGTCCAGGTCACGGGCAACACGCGAGGGGTCGGCGCGGCGATCGGTCGCAGCCTGGCCAGGCAGCTGGGCCGGCTGGGGTGGCGCGACGGGGTGGCGGGCGTGGCGCGTTTCCTGTTCGCCGACGGCCGCTCCCCGATCATCGGTCGGGTGTGGGCGCTCGACGGCAGAGGAGGGATGTGACGCTCACTTCGGCGCCCGAGCCGCGGCGGCTGGTCCGCGACGTGCTGCTGCGCGATGGGGCGACGCTGCGGTTGCAGACCCCGACGCCGGTGGACTACGAGGACATCAAGGCGTTCTATGACGGTCTCTCGGAGGAGAGCCGCTACCTGCGCTTCCACGGGTTTGGGCGTACCGACACTGTCGCGCGCGCGGACGCGGAGGCTGAGGCTGGTGGAGTTGATCGCTTGGCGTTGCTCGGCCGGCACGACGGTCGCGTGGTGGCTGTCGCCAGCTATGACGGGTTGCGCGAGCCGGGTGTCGCCGAGGTCGCGTTTGCGGTGGCTGATGATGATCAGCAGCGCGGGATCGGGATGCGGATGCTCGAGCAGCTCGCTGAGATCGCGGCGGGCCGTGGGATCCACCGCTTCGATGCGGAAGTGGCGGCCGGCAATCGGCTGATGCTCGGGGTGTTCGAGCACGCCGGCTTCGCCGTGCGGCGCAAGGGGTCCGGTGAGCTGACGGTGTCGCTCGATATCACGCCGACGGAGGCGGTGCTGGAGCGGATCGACGAGCGCGACCATTTCGCCGCGGTCGCATCGTTGCGGGCGATCCTCGCGCCCGCGTCGGTAGCCGTTGTCGGCGCCGCGGCGACGCCGGGCAATGTCGGCCGTGCGGTGCTGGAGAACATCATCGCGGGCGGCTTCGAGGGTGTTGTGACGCCTGTCAACCGTGCGGGGGGTGTGGTGTGCTCGACGCGGGCCGCGCGCAGCCTCGCCGAGCTTGAGGTCGCTCCGGAGCTCGTGATCATCGCGGCCGCGGGCGATGAGGTGCTCGAGTTCGCCGCCGAGGCGGCCGCGAGCGGAGCGAGAGCGCTACTCGTGCTCCCCGCCGGTCCCGAGCAGGACGTCGAGGCGTTGCTGGCGCGAGAGCAGCGGCTGCTTGAGATCGTTCGGGGTGGGGGCTTGCGGATGGTCGGGCCGAACTCGTTAGGGGTGATCAACACCGCCGCTGAGGTCAGCCTGAACGCGACGTTCACCGGCGCTCGCGTGCGCGCGGGAGCGCTGGCGATCGGCTCGCCATCGGGCGCGGTCGGGATCGGGCTGCTCGGTCACGCGGCGGCGCGGCAGCTGGGGGTCTCGATGTTCGCCTCGCTGGGCAATCGCGCGGACGTTTCGACCAACGATCTGCTCGAGTGCTGGGAGCAAGACGAGCGGACGGCCGCGGTGGTCCTGTACGTGGAGACGTTCGGCAATCCCGAGCACTTCACGCGGATCGCGCGGCGGGTGTCGCGCAAGAAGCCGATCCTTGCTCTGAAGGGGCGTCGACGGGCGGAGCGGGTGCTCAGCGAAGCGCGCTCGCACACGGCCGCGGCGCTGCGCGGCGACGCGGCCGTCGACGCGCTCTTGCAACAAGCCGGGGTGCTGCGGTTCCACGGCGGCGAGGAGCTGTTCGACGCCGCCGAGTTCTTCGAGCGCCAGCCGCTCCCGAGCGGACGGCGGATCGGGATCGTGAGCAACACCGCGGGCGTGGCGACGCTCGCCGCCGACGCGTGCGCGACGCGCAGGCTGAGGTGAGAGAGGCAAGCGAAGCGCAGAACCCGCTGCTGGTCGGGATCAGCGCCGGACCGGACGAATACGCTGCGAGCGTCCGTGAGCTGCTCGGCGATGCCGAGATCGATGCGCTGATGGTCTTCTACGTCGACTTTCACGACGGCGACCCCGAGGCCGTGCTGGATGCGATCTCCGCGGTCTGCGAGGGGCAGCCCAAGCCGGTAGCGGCATCCGTCGTGCGCTCCGACGGCCAGCTGCCCACGCGGACCGGCTCGGGGGTGCCGAACTTCCTGTTCCCCGAGTCGTGCGCCGCCGTGCTCGCGCGCGCGGCCGAACGGCGCGAATGGCTATCGCGGCCGCTCGGCGAGTTCCCGCAGTATCCCGGCCTGGACGGGTCGGCGGCGCGTGCGGTGATCGCTTCAGTGCTTGATCGCGAGCCCGCCGGCGGCTGGCTGTCGCTCGCTGAGGCCGAAGCTCTGCTGGCCACGCACGGGATCCCGTTTGCCGCCTCGGATCGCTGCCAAGACGTCGAGCGCGCGGTTGCGGTCGCGGCGGAAATCGGCGCTCCGGTGGCGCTGAAGGCGGACTTCGCCGCTCCCGCGCACGCGAGCGACATCGACGCTGTGCTGCTCGGGCTAAAGGGTGAGCCGGCGGTGCGATCCTGCTGGCGCGAGCTCGAAAGACGCGTACGGGCGGCCGGACGGGAATGGACCGGAGCGATCGTCCAGCGCCTCGTCGAGCCCGGCGGGACGGACGTGCTGGTCGGGGCCGTCGGCGATCCCGATCTCGGCCCGGTGCTAGCGCTCAGCTCCGGCGGTCACCGGGCCGGTCTTGGCCGAGGAGCCGCGTTCCGCCTGCTGCCGGTAACTGACACAGAAGCCGACGAGTTGATCGACTCCGCCGAGGGCGTCGCCACCGAGCTGGAGGGATTCCGCGGCAGCCCTCTGCTCGATCGTGCGGCGCTGCGCGAGCTGATCCTGCGCTTCACTCTCCTGCTCATAGCGGCCCCGGAGGTCGTCGAGGCTGACCTCAACCCCGTCCGATGCATGACAAACGGCTGCGTCGTGCTCGACATGCGACTCCGAATCGAACGCCGGCGCCCAGTCGAGCGCGTCAAGACCTGGTAACCAGCCGGCGGCCGGCACCCTAGAGGCTTGCCGGGGCGCGATCGACAAGATGTTGTCTATGCGACGGCTGTCTTGGTAGGAGGCTGGCTTGTGAATCCCCACCGGGATTCTCAGATGTTTGTCAGTGGCGTGGGGTCAGTTCAGACCGCCGTTCCCAGGCCTCGCCTTCGTCACAGGAATCGAGCAAGTGTGTCGCGCTCTCGGAGGGCCCTTCAGGCGCCCGCCAGTTCGGGCAGCGGGAAGGAGGTAGGTGGTTCAGTATTCAGCCGGTGCCGACAGCCCGAAGGAACTCTCGGAGCCGGACCGCCAGGCCGTCAGGCTCCGAGAGCACGATCTCGATCTCAAGCTCTCGGCCCTGCGCTCGCGAAATCGGGTCCCCGAGGTGCAAGAAGAGCCTGATTGCATCCTGATTCTCGGCCAGGACCAGGCCTCGGAACCGCGCGATTCCCACTTCAAGCGCTCGCGAGGTCAGGCGCTCGAGAAGCACGCTTCCCAAACCCAGCCGCTGCCAGCGGTCCGCCACCACGACTGCCGGCTCAGCAACATCATCACCGATGCGCACGTAGCGGGCGACGCCTGCACCGGCGCCGCTGACCGACTCGACCGCCACAAGCGCTTCACGGTCGTGGTGGTCAAGCTCTGTCAGGAAGGCGAACCGCGCCTCATCCATCTCGCGCACCGCCGTGAAGAAGCGCCGGTAGCGCGTCTCCAAGCTCAGCTCCGAGAACAGTCTCGTCAGCAAGGCCTTGTCCTCCGGAGCGACCGGGCGGATCAGCATGTGCGACCCATCGCGAAGTTGGACGTCCGACGGTACGGGCACCGCGTGCGGCCCGGTCGCAGGGCGTTCGCCGCGTCCGTTAGGCATTCCGGGGGTAGGGTGGGCGGGAGGAAACCAGCGCCAGTCGGGCCATCACAGCCGCGCGGCGTGGGCGTCTCCCGCCGACCCTACCCGATACTGGTTGTGCCGGCCTGGTTAGGGGTATTCGCGGAGCGCTGGAACGGCACGAGCTGGACGGTCCAATCAACGCCCAGGAGGTGTCCCTTGCCCTCGCGGATCCTGGATCGTCCCACTCGTTCGTCAGTGCACGGGTCGGCGGTTCGGCTCGCGTGAAGCTGCTGTAGAGCGCGATGTGGCTCGCGCGGTAGACGCCGCCGTTGAGGTCCCCTCCGGGGATCTGGGACCGTCTCCGAACTCCCGGGGCACCAACGGCGGCGGATCCGAAAGGCGAACGATCTGGCTCTCGCTTCTGGCGACGAGCCGGGCGCTCGACTCCTGGGCTGCGACACCCGCTTTGACGTGGTCGCGCTACTCGGCTCGGAGCGTTGCGACACGATCGCGACCGTTTCGCAGCGGGAGCCGGGCCGGCTCGCCGCGGGCAGCCGCTTTGACGTTTGACGCACTCGTTTGCAGCGAGTTTGCAGGCAAGCGGCCGGGCTCTTCTCCAGCTCGGCGCGCGCGTCGACCACGACGAGATGCATGCTGGGCGCCCCGTCGCCCACGGTGTCGTCGTCTCGTCATCCTTTCCAGGTGATGGCCTCTGTAAGTCGCCAGCCTAGGGTCCGCGCGAACCAGAGTCGACGAGGGAGTTGATGTGAGCGCAGGTCCGGAGAACGCGCTGGATCACGTTGTCGTGGTGATGTTCGAGAACCGGTCGTTCGACAACCTGCTGGGCCGTTTGTACGAGCCCGGTGAGGTCGCCTCGTTTGAGGGGGTGAGAAGGATCTGTCGAACCCGGTGCCGGAGTGGGCGGAGCACCGGCCCGATGACGGGATCGTCCCCTACGGGGTCGCGGCGAGCATGAACACGCCGAATCCCGACTCGGGCGAGGAGCTGGCGCACATCAACACGCAGCTGTTCGGGATCCTCGACGAGGAGAACCGCGGAAAGCTCGAGGCGGACCGCTCGTTCAACGAGCCGCGCGAGGGCCAGGTGCCGACGATGGACGGCTTCGTCGCCGACTACATCAGCATGTTGATGGTCGAGCTCGGACGACAGCCGACCTACGACGAGTACGTCCAGATCATGACCGGCTACACGCCGGAGCAGATGCCCGTGTTGTCCGAGATCGCGCGGGACTTTGCCACCTTCGATCACTGGTTCTGCGACGTGCCGACCTGCACATACCCCAACCGGTCGTTCTTCCACGCCGGGGCGTCCTCGGGCTACGTGGTGAACATGTCGCCGCCGGGGTCGTTCCCGCGCACAAACGACGTCGAGACGCTGTTCGACCGGCTCGACACGGCCGGGCTGAGCTGGAAGGTGTACTGCGACCCGCCGTCGCACTACTCGCTGACCGGGGTCATCCACGCCCCGCGGCTCGCGAACCGTCGGCCTGCTCGGCAAGTCGCTCATACTCGATCCTCGCCATGGCCCAAGGCCTCGGAAAGACCGTCCCCCAGCTGAAACCCGAGGACACGATCACCGGCGCCGAAGCGATCGCCCTCGGCCACGAAATCCTCGACGAAATCTGCCCCGCGATGCGCGACTGAACCACGTCAGGCGCGCTCGGATCGCCGCAACTACAGCGAACAAGCTCTCCACCCGCGCGGACGTGCACCCCTGAACTTCGCCAATCTCGCGCATGCTTCCCGACACCTTGCAAGCGATCCCGATCGAAGCGGTAGCCAGCGACGGGCTCTAGCTGGCTCTCGCAGCCTGGGACGCGCGCGATGACGTCACCGACGCGCCGCGCTCCCGCTTCCCTCCCAGGACGCGCATCTCGCGGGCTCCGCTCCGCGACCTGCTTCGCGCGGAAAGCGAGCCCCCGAGTTGGCCGCCGACGGTGCTCGTCCGCGGCTGTCATTCCACCGACGTTCTACAGTCGATCGGCCCGCGACCAAAGCCGCCGTACTCGACGACTACACCAAGGCCCTGCAATCAGCGCCGCTGTCTGACCAGACGCGCCGCACCTACGCCTCCAAAGTCCGCCAGTTCCTGGCCTTGCTCGCCAGCGCCGGCCTCGACAGCGACCCGCTCACCAGCGCCGACGGCCGGGACTGGGCGGTGCGCGACTACCGAACCCATCTACAGGCCGTTCTCAAGCGCAGCCCCGCTACCGTCAACAACGCGCTCGCCGCCGTCGACGACTTCTACATCCGCCACGGCCTCGGACCCGCGAACGCCGCCCGCGTCGAGATCCCCGCCGCCGCACCGCGCGCGCTCGACAAACGCGCCCAGCTCCGCTACCTGCGAGCAGTCCAAGCGTGCCCCTCGCCACGCGACCAGGCGCTCGCGCTCGTTCCGTTCTACGCCGGCGCCCGGATCAGCGAGATCGTCGCCCTCGACGTCGACGACATCGCCCGCTCCGCCCGCAAAGGCGTCCTGCGGATCTGCGGCAAGGGCGAACGCGTCCGGAAGAGCGGGTCCCATTACACCTTTTCGGCGCTTGCGGCGCGCGGCGCCGAGCACCACCAGATCCTCGACAGCTTCGAAGGCGTCCACGCCGCCGAGAGCACCGTCGCGACCCAGCTCTCAGAGATCACCGGCCAGGTCGCCGACAGCAAGGACAACGCCGGCTACGCCGCCACTGCCGCCCGGCTGAGGGTCGCCGCGAGCGTGTTCGGCAACTGAACCACCACGACTACGATTAGAGGCTCGTCATATGCTCGTATTTCGCTTACTTTCGTCTACACTCAGACATCAGACGTATGTCGCTTGCATACGCCGATGAGGCGATCCATCTGCGCGAGGCCGCGTCGCTCAGCGACCGGGACATCGCGCGCGCTACCGGCTCCGGCGTGAGCACGGTGTCGGCGTGGCTGCGGCGCGAGCGCGCGCCGCGCGGGCGGCGCGCCGAGCGGCTCGTCGAGCTGTCGGCGATCGCCGACCGGCTCGCCGCCGCGCTCGGCGCAGAGCGCGTGCCCGTGTGGCTGAACAAGCCAGTGCCCGTGCTCGAGCACCGCAAGCCGCTGGACGTGATCGCCGCGGGCGGCTACGAGCAGGTCTCGCGCGTGGTCGCCGAGCTCGAGTCGCCGACCTTCGGCTAGCACCGTGCCGTCGCAGATACCTGCGGTCCCGACGACCGGGGTCTGGTACCGGCACGTTCCGGCCGACGCGCCACCGATGCCGGGACACCCAGCGCCGGACGGGCGCTGGCAGCGCGGCGAGCAGCTCGCCGGCCTGTACCTCGCCCAGGACCCGACACGGTGTGGGCGGAGTGGCATCGCGCCCTCGCCGAGCTCGGCGAGCCGCCCGACCTCCGTCTCCCACGCGACCTGTGGCGGTTCTCGTTGAACCTGCAGCGAGTCGCCGACCTGTCCGGGTCCGCGGCGCTGGGAGCGTTCGGCCTGCCGGACCCCAAGCCAGATCGTGCGCAGTGGCCGGCGTTCCAAGACGCCGGTGCACGACTCGCGGCCGATGGGTTCGAGGGCGTGCTGTTCTGCTCGAGCGCCCGTCCCGCCGGCCTGGGCGTGTGCGTGTTCGGAACCGGCGAGGGGTTCGCAGGCGTGCGGCCCGAGGGCAACCCCAAGCGGATCAGCGCCGCGCCCGTAGCGCCGCGCGGGATGCGCACCTAGCGCCCCACGCGCACAAACGACCAGCACCAACTGACGTGAGCGCTCGACGCGGCGGGCGCTCGCCACATCTGACCAACGTTCAAGCAAGGAGACGCGCATGAGCGCAATCACCGCTGCCCTGTCGCAGATCGACCGGGTGGCCGCCGAGGGAGACCTCGTCCCCGAGGCAACCACCGCACTCGAGCTCGAGATGGCGTCCGATCCGATCGTGCTGCCCGACGGCAAGCGGATCTACCCACCGTGCCTGCACGGCCAGCCAATCGAATGCCCGCCGCCATACCCCGCGTCCGCCCGGCGGTGTTCGTGCAGCAGCTGCACCGCGCGGCCGCGCAGCGTGGCCGCCTCGACCCGGTCTTCCAGGACCTCTCCGACCACTGGACGCAGGTGCTTCAGCGCCTGTATCCGGTGTGGGCTCTGGTCGGTCCCGGCCTGTCTGACCCTGGTCACATCGAGATCCACTCCCGCACTGTCTACCTGGACTCGGAGGCGCTGCTCGGATCGCGCGCCGCGATCGCCGCGGGCCAGCTCGAGCAGCGGGCGATCCTGCGCTGCTTCGGGGCCGCACTGCACGAGACGCTGCACGCCAAGCACACCAAGCGCTGGGCGATCGAGCACGACATCGCGCTCTCCGAGTCAGGCGACCCGGCCGGCCGGCAGCTCGCCGTCGACCGTCGGCTGCTCGAAGAGCCGCGCATGGAAGCCCACGGCGTCCGCGAGTTCCCGCCCGACTCGCTGCGTGGCCGGTTCGTCTGTGGCGCGTTGCAGGTGGCTGTCACCGACGTGATCCTGCCCGCGTTCGCCGAGCAGGTGATGGCCGCGGCAGTTGCGGGGCAGCCGCTGACGCGCGACCTCGCCGGCCGCGCGACCGTCTACCTGCAGGCCCGCACGCACTATGGGGTCGTCGAGCCGGCCATGCTCGACCCGCTCCGGTCGGTGTGGAGTGCGGTGCTCGGCGAGGAATACTTCGCGGCGCTCGACGACCTGTACGCCAGGGTCGTCTGGATCCCCGACGGGGAGCTCGACCGCCTCGACGAAGCCGCTCGCGCCTACGGGCAGATCGTCGGACCACCCGACCCGCCCCCGACTGGCGGCGGCGCCGGCGAAGCCGGAGGACGCGCGGACCCGGCGGGCGACGGCGGTCCCGGCGAGGACGACGGCGACCAGGCCGGCGGCGGAGCAGCCGCGGGGTCGCTCGCCGACGCGCTTGAGCAGGCCATCGCGACCGCCCGCGCCGGACAGATCGAGCAGCTCGACAAGGACATCGACCTCGGGCAGGTACTCGAGCACGCCGCCGCCAGCGGCGAACGTTCGAGCGAGCTTGGCCGCGGGCGCGGGACCGGGCTGCCGACCGGCCGGCTGCCAGACCGTGGCGTCGACCGACCGCCGTACCCAGACGAGGTGCAGCACGCCCGCCGGTACGCCACGCGGCTGCGCCAGGCGATCACGCAAGGGACACGGCAGATCGACAAGCGCACCCCGGTGAGGTTCGACGGCCGGGCCTACACACGCGGCCGCGCCGAGCAGGCCACCGGACGGCCGGTCACGACCTATCCATGGCGCGTCACTCGACAGGCCGCGGGGCCGATCCAGGAACCGCACGTCGAGGCGACCAGCAGCACTCTCGGGCTCGGGCACGACATCCGCGCCGGTCTGATCGACCCCACGGACGCCCAGCTCCGCGCACTCACCCAGATCGTCTGCCGACTCCTCGTCGGCCAATACCGCGAGCTGATCGCCGACGGCGCCGGCTGGACCGACCCCGACGCCAGCAGCCCGTCGGCGACACCGGCCGCCACGAGCCGCGCCAGCTCGACGCAATCGTCGACGCCGAGCTCGAACGCGCGCTCGCCGACCCCGACCCGCTCCGAGGCATTGCGCAGCTCACCGCCCGTTGGGGAGCCGCCTTCGTGCTCGACCCCGACGCCGCTACCCGCACCAAATCGCTCAGCCCGAGTTCCGCAGTTCATTTGACGTGATAGGTGCCAAAACCTGCGGAACTCGGGCTCAGGGCGCTAACTGAAAGGCGGGAAGCTGCGAGCACCAACGCTGTCACAACGACGTCGACACGACGACGCCGCTTCAGGCGTCAAGCAGAAGCGGGCTTCCTATCGCGCGGCGACGAGAATCTCGGCCTCGTCGGTACGAAACGAGCCGACGAGGTTGTTGGCCTGCGCCCTCTTCGTGACGTTGTGGACCGGGGTCCCGGCCGGGCGCACGTCGATCGTGAACTCGATGCCCAGCTGCGCCGAGAGGCGCATGAGCGTCTCGATGCTCGGGTTGACCTCGCCGAGCTCCAAGCGCCCGACCTGGGGCTGCTTCATCCCGAGGCGCTCGGCGAGCTCGCGCTGCGACAGATCGTGCTCGGCCCGTAGCGGACGATCGCAACCGCCACCGCACGCGCCAGCGCGGTTCGCTCCCACTCCGCCCGGAACTCCCGGTCGGTGCGCAGCTGTTCGGCGATCAGCTCGTCGTTGGTCTTCATCTCGCTCAGCTTCACGCAGCCCATGATAACACCCATGTTATCGGCGATTCCAGGCCGGACCTCAATCGAGTTCGAGCTGTCCGAAGCGCTCGACCGCTCGTGCGACCGCAACGTCGTAGCATCCAGCGCGACGAAGGTGCCCTGGCGCTCCCCGATCACCATCTTCGATGGCGCCGTCATGCCAGACGACGGTGTACGGCGGGCCTGGGTCCGGAGCCGACCGTCGAGAGTCTGGACGCGCTGAGGTCGCGATGCTCCACGCCGTGCAGAAGCTCGAGGCCGCCGGGCCGCGCCTCGGCCATCCGCACTCAAGCGCCGTCCGCGGCGAGCTCGGGCGATCCCGACCCGCTGAAAGGTACCGGCCTCGGCCGCCACCTGACCAGCGTGCTCAAGCACGCCCACACCGCCAGCAAAGTCACGCTCACCCCCGACGCGCGCGGAGGCTATCTCCGCCTCGGGCCCGACCGCGAAGATCACGAACGTCGACGGGTTGACGCGACGGTAGATAGGGCGCCACCGGCTGTGCCCGGCTCGGGGCCGGAGCTCCCGAGACCACAAGGGTCACCACGAGTCGCCGCCATCGCCCCCGATCTCGTCGGGATCCGCGCCGACGACCTGGGCACGCGACTGCCGTCTCCGGGCGCGATATGTCTACCGCCGGTGGGGGCGGCGGTGGTTGGTGCTCGAGCTGCCCGACGGCGGCGGCGGGGGGGGCGTGTGGTTGTCCGTCGCGCGTTGAGACCACTTCGCTTTCGAAGCTGTCGCGCGTGCCCTCGATCGCCGCCAGGCGCCTGAGCCCGTGCGAGTGCTCTCTCGGGGCCCCTGGCGGCGCAGCTTGAGCGGGGCGAGCTGTGTGATGGCGCCGCCCTCCCAGGTGATCGCCGCGTCGATCGTGCCGGCGTCGCGCTCGACGGTCACGCGGATCTTGTCGCGGGGCGAGAAGCGCGCCCGCAAACGGATGGCGGAGGTCTGCGCCGTCTACGACGCCACGCCCGCTCCCCGAACGGCGGCCGACATCCTGCCCGCCACCGAGGCCGAGCGCAAGGCCGCCAGGGCGGGGCCCGAGGCCAAGGACAAGTGGCACCCGTTGGCGATCTCGACTGTCGTGGTGTGGCGTCGCAGCTCGGTCCGACGCCATAGACGTCGTCGAGTCGATGCTTGTTCGGCACGGTCCGAGTGTCGCACGTCGGGTCGCCGGACTTGGAGGTCGTTGGGACTGAGCGGGATGAGCGCGCCGAGCGAGAACGCCATCGCGTCGCGCTCCTCGCGCGCTTCGTCCCACACGCCGACCACAGAGTCGACCTCGAGCAGCTCGAACTCCAGCTCGGGCGCCAGTTGCTCGAGCGCCACGTCGCACACGTGGAGCGCCGCGACCAGTAGGGCCCCTGGCATCGGCGCCAGCGGTCACCGCTTCGATGCTGAGCTGGAGTCATCCGTACTCCGACTCGCTGGATCAGCTGGCGGTTCGACGTCGTCAGTCGAGCGTGCCCGGCGGCGCGAGCCATCGGCTCTCGAACGTGAGCACCTCGGCGAGCCGGACAAAGTCGTGGTCGTAGTGGATCACACCGGCGCCCGCTTCCTGCGCGCACGCAGCGATCAGCACGTCCGGCAGCTTGACGCGATGGTGCAACGGGCCTGTATGCGCGAGATCGCGCAGACCGCGCAGCGCTGCGCGGTGCACCCCATCGGTCATCTGCAGATGCCTGAAGCCGGCGAGGCGCGCCTCGATCACGTCGAATCTCTCAGCGTCCCGGGCGGAGAACAGCAGCTCGTAATCCGTGACCGCGCACGACAGCAGTGCGTCAGCCTCGAGCGCCGCGCGCCAGCGCACCGCCACCGCTGGGTGCTCCTGGCGCTCCCAAGCGCTCTTATCGATCAGCAGTGGCAACCCAGTCCACGGGCTGCCCACGGGTGGCCCCAGCCCAGCCTGTCGATATCGCGCAGGACCTCCCGGTCCCACGGCGGATCCTCGCTGATCGCCATGTCATTGAGCTCGAGCCGCAGGCGCCGACGATGCTCCGCGTCGGCGATCAGCGCCTCGGCGCCCTTCACGGCGAGGTCGTGGACCTGCGTCGCGGCTGGCCGGTCTGACCCGATCAGCTCACGTACGCTCGCGAGCGCTTGATCCAGCGCGGCGTCGCGAACTACGGCAATTCGAGGAAGCTTCGTCGGCATGGTGTTACACGGAGTGTACCACCGAGATGCGGTGGCGGACAGCCGCGCCGGCAGCCACCACGACGGGGGTTCCGGTAGCAACGGCGCGGAATGGTCGTCAAGCGTTAGACGCGGTTGGCGCCTGACACGCGCCACTCCTGGTTCGAGCCAACAAGCAGGAGCGCATCGAGCTTCGGTTGGGGCGCTTGCGCGCGGCTCGCGGGCGTCGGCGCAAACGACCGCATCCGGGCGCGAGAGCATGTAGCCCGCTGTGGGCCGGCAGTTGGGCGAGGGTTGTGTTCGCAGGTCTGCCGTCGTAGAGTCTCGGCCAATCTCACGACTGGGGGGTGATAGCGGATGCTCGACTCGGCCAGCACGCACGCCATGATCGCTGTGAAGGACCTCAGCCGGGCCAAGGAGTTCTATGGCGGCACGCTTGGGCTCACGGTTGCCGACGAACGACCCGGGGCTGGTGTCCGATACGAGACCCAGGGCGGGACGTGGTTCTTGGTCTACCTATCTGAGTTCGCCGGGACGGCGAAGAGCACGTCCATGAGGTTCGAGGTCGAGGACATCGAGGTTGCTGTCAAAGAGCTTCGGGATCGCGGGATCGTGTTCGAGGAGTACGACCTGCCGGGAGTGAAGACCGTTGAGGGCATCGCCCAGCACGAAAGCGGTGCTCGGGGCGCGTGGTTCAAGGACCCCGACGGGAACATCCTCCAGATCGGCCAGTACTACGGCCGCTGAGCGAGCTCGCCGTCGGCTTCGTCGGGGAGCCCGATCCGACGCCGATCGACAGCACGGGCGTCGGGCAGATCGGGCTTGCGGGGACGGTCGCCGCGATCGCCGACGCCGTCTATCACCCAACCGGCGGCGGTCCGAGGCAATGCGGCAGCCGCGACGCACGTCCACCTGTCCGCTGCGGACCAGCAGCGGGCGCCCGAGCGGGGAGTTTGACGCGCTTCTTCTCGCGGACTGACGCAGCTCGTCCACGTCATCGGTTAGATCGATCCACGGCTCGTTTGTTTCCTCTAGCTTCTAGCCTCCCCGATCCTCGAAGACGACGACGCATTGCTGGTCATCGATGGTGGATCTGAATAGCAGCCCGGCGGCGCCCTGGTCGTAGAGGTCGCGACTAATCGCCTGTGTCACCGCCCGCGTCTTCGAGCGAATTTCCGAGATGTCGAGGTGATTCATCCCGTGACGGAGCAGCAACTCGGCGTGGGTTTGTTCGAGGCTCGCGCGAAGCACAAGGTCGTCCAAGTCGGCGAGAGCGCCGTCGCGCTGAAGATTCGCGTGGACGAGCACGTGCTGGCGGCGCCATGCCGGGCGCACCTCGCGCGCCGGCACGTATAGCTGATCAGGTCGGTAGCTCTGCTCGAGCTGGAATCTTGCGAAGTCGGCACGCACATTCACGTTTGGCCGCAGCTCGGCAAGCACCTCACGCAGAGCCGTGAGCTGCTTCTCCGCGCAGTACATCGTCCGGTATTCGCGTTCGGGGTCATCCAAGCGGTCTTCCCAGGAACACAGCTCCCGCGGCACGAACTCAAGCGGAGACATGTGGTAGCCGACGCGCCACCACGTCTTGAGGCTGGGGCGACCGAGCGCGCGCGCAGCCGCCTCGCGCACCGCGCCGATCGATTCCCCGACTGCGCCTCGCGCAAGCGTGCTCAGCAATTCTATGCCTCGCCTGGACTCGCTCAGGCGGGTGAGGCTACTCAGGCGCCCGGGCGAAAGCCTTCACCGCGGGGATCAGGTGCCGCAGGTCCTCGACTTCGCGCGCGTTGCGTAGGAGCGATGCCGGCGCGTCCTCATCGAGCTTGCTGTTAGACCCGAAGAACCAAGCCTCCGCGGTCTTTTCGTCGAACGCATCGATGATCATCCGCGCCGCTCTGTACGCGTAGCGAATGCGCATCTGGTTTGTTCGGCGCGGCTCCGTGCCGGAGATCCAGTCTCCCAGCATCTGCGTGTCCTTCAGCCCCGCCATGTAGGCGACAGCCTGTCGGCCGAGATGGTCGCACAGGTACTGCACGAGCTCTGAGATCGCGAGCGTCTTGCTGTCGTGCTCGATCGCGGCGGCCTCTTGAATGGTGGTCATGACGGAAGCCTCTCAGATACTACAGCGGAAAGTCAAGGGGCGAATACCCCACCTAATACCGTACTAACTCCGGAATCGGCCAGTTGGCCGGATACCTGAGGGTTGCAGCGCAGGCTCTTCGGCGCCTGCGTTATGGGCTGGCCTACGACCCGCCGGCGATCCTCGCCCCGCCGCCACGCACCCCAACCCAACCGCCGCAGGTTTTTGACGCGTGGACGACGCCGCGGCCTGAGAACAGACGGGCTGCCGTCGGTTGCCGATCCGCTCGAGGGGGCGGCGCCGCTCGTCAGCGAGAGATCACGATCGGCGCCGAGGGCTCGGCGATCGCGCGGGTCTTCATCGGGTTTGAGATCAACCACGCGCGCGACGCGCGGCGCGATCAGCTTGACGATCGCGTGCGTGTTGCCGGTCGCCTCGATCGCGACCTCATCACTCGCCAGCAGACTGTCCGCGAACGCCCGCAGCGCCTCCGGCGTCGTCGCGATCTGCCCGGCCTGCCGTCGGTTGACCCTGAGAGCGTCGGTGGTCAGGATGTTGGGATGAATCTTCAAGGGAAGAGTGTTGTGGTGACTGGCGCTTCGAGCGGGATTGGCGCTGCGATCACCCGGGAGATGGCAGCGCGGGGGGGCGCGGGTGACGCTTGTCTCACGGCGCAGAGAGGCGCTGGAGACAGTTGCGTCCGAGATTGGTGCCGGCGCGCGTGTGGAGCCGTGCGATCTCTCTAGGCTCGAGAACGTGGAGGCGTTCGCGGGGCGCCTGCTCGCAGACGGGGGGCCTCCCGACGTGCTCGTGAACAACGCCGGAGCCGGGCGTTGGCTGGCGGTGGACGAAACGCCGCGTGGCGAGGCGGCGCAGATGATGGCTCTGCCCTACCTCGCCGCCTTCGAACTCACCCGTGTGTTGCTTCCCGCGATGATCGACCGCGGCAGCGGTCGTGTCGTGTGCATGACCTCGGTCGCCGCCTGGATGCACATCCCCGGCGCTGCCAATTACAGCGTCGCCCGCTGGGCGATGCGCGCCTTCGCCAGCCAGCTGCGCGAGGACCTGTGTGGGACTGGTGTCGGGGTCACGCTGATCGCGCCGTCCGAGGTGGATTCGCCCTACTGGGAGCACAACCCGGGTGCGCGAGGACGCATCCCGCGAGCCTCGGTGCTACTAGGTCGTGTAGTCGCGCCCGAGGTCGTGGCCCGTGCAACAGCAGACGCGGTGGAGCGCGATCGGGACCAGGTGATCGTGCCGCGCCGAGCAGAAGTCATTATCCGGCTAACGCCCAAGCCCGTGCTCGACTTGCTAGTCCGCCGTACGGGCTCGCCGTTCGAGAGGCGCGCGAGCGCGAGCGGCGCCTGACGGCGCAGGCGGCCGAGCTGCGGCGTCAGCGGGAGGAGAACGCGAGGCGCGCGGTGCTCGACGAGCGGGTGCGAATCGCGCGAGAGCTGCACGACGTCGTCGCTCACCACGTCAGCGTCATGGGGATCCAGGCCGGGGCTGCGCGGCGCGTGATGAGCCGCCGGCCCGAGCAGGCGGAGGAGATCCTGAGTTCGATCGAGGCCTCGAGTCGCCAGGCGGTCGACGAGCTGCACCGCCTGCTCGGCTTCCTCCGCCGCGCCGACCAGCCCGACGAGCTGTCGCCGCGCCCCGACCTGACGCTGCTCGACGAGCTGGTCGCGCACGCCGCTGAGGGAGGGCTGTCCGTCGAGCTCGTCGTCGACGGAGAGCGACGCAGCCTCCCGGGTACGCTCGAGCTCTCCGCCTATCGCGTCATCCAGGAGGCGCTGACGAACGCTCTCAAGCACTCGGGTGGGACCAGCGCGACGGTGCGGCTGGACTACCATCCGGCGGCGCTCGAGATCGACGTGGTTGACGACGGCGAGGACGGCGGTGCCCAGCAGCGGCAGGAGACCGGCGGGCTCGGCCTGATCGGGATGCGCGAGCGCGTCGGGCTCCACGGGGGCTCCCTGCGGGCTGGCCCGGCACGCCGGTGGATCAGACCCGCTCTTTGAGCGGCTTGGACGAGGGCTATATCGACTGACGGAGCGCCTTTCATGAGCTGCCTTTCATGCCCAAGGAGGCCGGCGGTTCGAGTCCGGTTAGAGGAGCTAATCGGAGGACTATCGAACCCCGAATTCCGGGAGCGTTTGGCCCCATTGCAGGGGATTTCGGGGCGGCGCGGTGGGCTCGGACCAGTCAGAGTCACACCGACACCCGAGCGACAGATGCGGGTGTCCGACGCGATCGCCTCTCTTCTCGCCTCTCATGACGGAGAGCCGATGGATGTCCCAGATCCACGAGGCCGTCGAGGAGCTGCTCGGGCGACACGTGCCCCGGTCAACGATCAAGATGGCGCTTCTGACGCAACGCTTCGACCGGACCAGCCGCGGAGTGTACGGGCTGGCGTCCCATGCGGCGTTGGAATGAGCACCTCGTGCGTCTGTTCGGCGCGGAGCTGGAGACCGCGTCGTCCGCTTTCACGTTGGACGTGGTCAGCAGATCGATCGGGGTCTTGGCGATCGGCACGGACCATAGGCTTGGAGCGTGCGACCCGGTCGTAAGCGCACCATCGCCACACGGCGCCGTCCGGCTGGCTCGCGACGATCGCGTTGTCGCCAACGCGATCGCCAGCTTTGAGGCCGCTCCAGAATGAAAGCGATCGTCAGAAAAATGCGCGGATTCCGCGCTCTGCAGGGCGCGTGTCGTCGGCGGCGACGTGCTCATCGACGAGGGAAAGCAGGACCACGGCGGCTTCCGCGATCGAGCGTCGGCCGGGCCCGGTTCTGTCGCTTTACGCCTGAAGGAGCAGTCTGGCGACGGCCGGCGGGACTGCTGCTCGGTCACGGATGGAGCCGTCCATCAACCGGGGCGGCGGGGCGACGGGAACGCCCCCGGGTTCACCTACACCAGGGCACTCGCCGCGTTCGCTCGTCGAGGTCCGGGCACGCAAGCGCGCGCGCTGCTCCGCGAGGCGCGCGAGCTCAACCCGCATATCCCGGCCTACCTGACCGGGCGCAAGAAGCTACCGAGAAGGCGTCCCGCGTACACGGTGTTCGGCGAGGAGAGCGAAGCGGTCGACTACGCCGCCGGCGCCGGCGAGCTGTGGGCCACCGTGCCGGGCGCGCTGGCCTGGCTTCAGTCCTGACCCAGGCCGCGCTGCCCGCGTGGAGCCCGGGATGGACGTCCGGCGCAGCTCTAGCCTAGGATGTCGCGGGGAATGTTCTATTCCCCGCGACAACGCCCATCCCCGCGCCAACGGCCGTTGGCGTTCGCGACGCTCAGGCTGGCGGTCGAACCGACGCATTCCCTGCGATGACTGCCGGCCGGCGGTCTGCTCGGCGCCTGCGGCCGATCCGCGCCCCGATCCCACTGCTCGCCGACGCGATCGACGCGTTCCTCGCCCAGCCGGGCCCCGCCGCCGCTCCTACGCCCAGACTCTCGACCGCCTACGACATGCGATCGGCGTCGCGCGGCCGCTCGACCGGCTGAGCGCTCGCGAGCTCGAAGGCGTCGCGCGGGAGGCGTGGGGCCAGACTGCGCCCGCTACGCGCGCCCCGGCCCCGACGCCGTCGCCAAGCTCACCGCAGAGCACGAGTCCGAACGCCGACGACGCTGAGCCAGCGATCCCACGGCCAGTGTTTGGTCAGGTCAGCGCGGCGGAGAGCCCAAGATACCGCGCGGCCGCTTTCCCTTCGGCATCGTAGAGCGACAGTGCGCGAGCGCATCCGGAGGCTTCTGCCGCTCCCCAGAAGCGACTGTGTGCGGCTCGATCACCGGACGCTCGCGTCCCAGCGAAAGCACAAGCGACGCCGGACCAGCTCGTCGTCAGGCGGTGCCTATGCATCGCCCGGGCGGTCTGCGATCTCGCTGTTGGTCAGCCCTTCGGCGATCAGCGCGAGTACTTCGGCCTCGCGCGCGGTGAGACCGTCCGGAAGCCCGGGCTTGGCGCCGGTGTCGTCGCGTGGCGACCAGCTCGATTCCGCCGAGCAGGCCGAGCAGCGTCGCGAGGCTCTCGCGCACGAGCCGTTGATCGTCGGCGAGCAGCACCCGAACCGACTGATCGTGATCCACGGGCGCGGTGCCAGGCTGATCCTCGTCGGCGCTCACGCCGGCAGCCGCAGCTCCACGCGGAAGCCGTCGTCGGTTGGCTCGGCGAGCAGTTCGCCGCCGAGTAGCTCGGCGCGTTCGCGCATCCCAGTCAGACCGTAGCCGTTTCCCGCAAGCCCGAGCCTGACGGGCGGCGACGTGCCGGCAGCCGCGCGGTCCTCGACGACGAGCACGGTGCTCTGCGGCCAGTAATCGAGTCGCACCATCACCCGCTCGGCGGCGGCGTGGCGGCGCACGTTCGTCAGCGCCTCCTGGGCCGTGCGGTAGACGGCGAGTCGCGCGTCGGGAGCGAGCTCCCGCGGCTCGCCCGTGACCTCGACCGCGACTGACAGGCCGCTCTGCTCGCCGAACGCCTCGGCGAGCGCGCCGAGGCGCTCCGGACCGGGTAGCTCCTCGCCCCGGGTCGCGGCGATCGCGCGGCGTGCCTCCTCGAGCCCGCTGGAGGCCAAAGGGTGCGCCTGGTCAAGGCCCCGTGTCACGTCCACGTCGACACCACGGTCGCGCGCGACCAGTCGCGTGCTCTCGAGCTGCAACGCGAGCGCCGAGAGTGAGTGGGCGAGCACGTCGTGCATTTCGCGCGCCAGCCGGCCGCGCTCGGCGGCCGCGGCTGCTCGGGCCTCGGCCGCCTGCGAAGCCACGAGCGCCGCGTGCTGGTCGCGCGTCTCGCGCATCAGGCGCATTACGAGAAACCAGGGGACCGCGCCGACCAAAACCGACACTGCGCTGCTGCCGCGACCCTCGGCGGCGGAAACCGCGACCAGCACGGCGAGCGATAAGGCGAGCGTGAGCACACCCGCGACGCGCTCGAGGCGCATCGCCGCCACGACCCCGACGAAGTACGGGCCTGCCTCCCAGATGCCGTTCGGTTGGACCACAGCGAGCGCGGCGGAGGCGATCGTCACGACCACCAGCAGCGCGATCCGACGCCGAGCCGGTAGATCGGCCCGCGGCTGCGTACTGATCGCAGCTGCGAGGAAGCCCACCATCGCTACCAGGACCACCGCTCTGTCGCCGTGCAGCCCCGGATGGGGCCTGGTCGTGAGGCTCGACAACAGGAACACCCCGAGGTAGACGAGTCCGATGCAGCGCAGGAAGATCGCCTCGACGGGCGCGCGCACCTCCCTGGCGCCGAACCGGCCGCTGCTGGTGAACCACCTAACCAGTGCATGAAGCATCGACAAGAGATAAGGCTGCCGGCGGGCCGCTTCATCGGCCCGCGGGTGGAGCCCGCACGCCCGGCGCTCCGCCCGCGGGTGGAGCGCAAAGTTCGATCTGGGCGCCGATGACACGGGACCCGAGCCCGCCTACCTTGACCGCATGCTCACGAACTCTCTTGACGCCGCCGTCGCTCAACGCGCGGCCTCCCCGCCAGCATCCGCAGAACCTGTCATCACGATTCGCGCGTTGCGCAAGGGCTACGGCAATCGCGAGGCCGTGCGCGGAATCGACCTCGAGGTCCGCCGCGGCGAGGTCGTCGCGTTCCTCGGGCCCAACGGCGCCGGCAAGACCACGACGGTCGAGATCCTCGAGGGCTTCCGCGAAGCTAGTCGCGGCACGATCGAGGTGCTCGGCACCGACCCAACGCACGCGCCATTGAGCTGGCGCGAGCGGATCGGGATCGTGCTGCAGGAATCCCAGTCCGAGCCTGGCCTGACCGTCCGCGAGTGCGTCGAGCTGTACGCCGGCTACTACCACTCACCGCGCCCCGTCAAGGAGACCCTGGCGCTCGTGGGGCTGACCGAGCAGGCCGAGGCCCGGGCGACCGCGCTCTCCGGCGGCCAGCGGCGCCGCCTTGACGTTGCGCTCGCGTTGATCGGCGACCCCGAGCTGATCTTCCTCGACGAGCCGACGACCCGGGTTTGACCCCTCCGCCCGCCGCGCCGCGTGGGAGGTCATCGCTGGCCTGCGCGCACTCGGCAAGACGGTCTTCCTCACCACCCACTACATGAAGGAGGCGCCGAACGGCTCGCCGACCGGATTGCAATCATCGCCGCCGGCGAGATCGTCGCCGAGGGCACACCGCGAACGCTCGGCGGCCGCCATCTCTCCGGCGCCCAGATTTCGTTCGAACTCCCCGACGGGGCGACCGTCGACGACCTCCCCGCGACGCTCGCCGAGCGCGCCCAGGAGCAGGTCGGCGGGCGGATCGTTCTGCACAGCGCGAGCATCGCCGGCGACCTGCACGAGCTCTCGGGATGGGCGCTCGACCGCGACCTCGAGCTCGACGAACTCGAGGTCCGCCGACCAACGCTTGAAGACGTCTACCTGGAACTCACGACCCACAACGACAAGGAGAACAGCAAATGATCCTGATCCTGACCCGCCTCTACCGCGCCTGGCGCCGACGCCAGCTCACCCAGCAGCCAAGCAGCCCCCGATGATCCTGATCCCGACCCGCCCCTACCGCGCCTGGCGCGAGCGTCAAGCTCGCGCCGGGACGGCTGACCCCGGCGTGCTCGATGGCGGGCCGGGCAGTGATTCGCCGGGCATTGGCGCTCCCGCGCTCGCCGCCCGGTCTGCATCGGCGGCGCGTCTTCGGCCACGGCACCACGATCGTGGACGCACCACGATCACGGCCACGATCATGCTCGTCGATGCTCCGGGAGACGGTGGGCAGCCGGGCGACGTGCACGCAATCGACCCCACCGACACGGTGCCGCGCGACACACTGGCGGCTCCCGCCAGCCGCCAGGGGGTGACTTCGCGTCAACTACGGCTGTGTTCCAGGGCGTAGCACCGGCGAGAAACGTGTCAGCTGGCTCGTTCTGTGGGGTCTTCTCCCGGGTGCTCTCCGATTTCTGAGCCCTGCGTGGGGTCCTCATGGGGCTCCTCGCCGTCTTCAAGCCCCTGCGATGGGTCCTCGCCTGGCGCCGCGCCGCTAGCCTGGGTTGGGTCCTCGCCTGGCCCGGCTCCTGCGGCCTGGGTCGGGTCATCGCCTGGGACAGCGCCGGACCCCGTTGGGTCTTCGCTCACGGACATGTTGCCTCCTCTTGGCTCGCGAACTTCGTCCCCCGGCGATTACGTACCGGGAGAACCGGTCTCGACACTACGGGTCTATCATCGGAAAGCCGAATTGGCAACACAGTTCTGGCCGCGGTTCCGGACTCCACCCAAGCCTGCTTCGCTTGGCGCAGTCCGGCTAGCTGCTAGCTGGAGGATTGGTTGGCTCGTTGCAGCACGTCGACGATCGCAGCCGCGGACAGCTCGGACTTTGGGACGAAGCCGACCGCTGGACTCTCCGCGATGAGGTCGGCGAAGTCGTCTTTCGGGTGCGCCGAGATGAGGACGATATTTGGAGCGCTGCGGCCGTTGCGCTCGGCCAGTTGCTGCGCGAGGGCGAGGGCCGGCCGCGCGGTCAGGATTACGTGGCCGCGGGCGCTGCTGCTATTGACGGACGGCCTGGCCGGCGACCAGCAGGAGATCGTACGCGGCGCCTACGGAGTCCTCGGGGCGAGCGTTCCCCTGGTGGGCGGCTGCGCCGGCGATGACCTGAAGATGACCACGACCTTTCAGCTCCACCGCGATCGCATCCTGAGCGATTCCGTCGTCGCAGCCGGGATCGCCTCGAACGCTCCCCTTGGAATTGGTGTGCGACACGGCTGGCAGGCGGTCGGTGACCCGATGCTGGTGACCGGCAGCGGCGGCAACCGCGTGTATACGCTCGACGACCGACCCGCGCTCGATGTCTACCTCGAGCACGTTGGTGTCGCCGCGGAGGATGGCCTGGAGGAGCTCACCCGCCTCGCGATGACCCACCCGCTCGGACTCAGCCGTCCAACCGGCGAAGAGCAGGTCCGATTCATCGGCGGCGCGGATTTCGAGGAGCGCTCGCTTCAGTGCATAGCGGAGGTTCCGCAGGGCGCACTGGTGTGGATCATGGAGGGCGATGCCCAGTCGGTGCTCGATGCCACGGATGCGGCGTGCCATGACTCGGTGCTCGCCTTAGAGGGACGTCCGCCGATTGGCATGCTCGCGTTCGACTGCATCGCCAGGCACCGTGTCCTCGGCGAGCAGCGGGTGAAGGCGGAGATCAACCGGCTCGCGGCGAGCTCGCGCGGCGTGCCGGTTGCCGGCTTCTATACATACGGCGAGATCGCCAGAACGCGCGGTACCCGCGGCTTCCATAACCAGACGCTCGTCGTGCTCTCGATCGGCTGACATGCCGGCGCAGCGGTGGTCAACCGAGCAGCTCGCGGAGTTCGTCGCGGCTCTCGCCGCGGCCGAGACCGAGGCGTCCGCGGCGGTGATCGCAGTCGAGCGAGCAGCGGAGGCGCTTGACGCCGAGATCGCAGCGATCGTCTGTGGTGGCGAGCTCACGGCGGCTGTCGGGTATCCGGAGGGATGCGCGCCGGTTGCCGAGCTCGAATTGGTGACGCCCGGGGCGCGCGGCGGCGAGCTCGCGGTGCCCGGCATGGGGACGTGCCCGGCGGCGGCGGCGGCGCTCGCGCACCCTCGCGGCGGCGCGCTCGTGCGAGCTGTGATCGACGAGCTGCGCGAGATCTCTCGCGGCGTCCATCCGGCGATCAGAATTGGAATCGGAATCGGAATCGGTGAGGGTCGTCGGGGCTGTGCTCCTGCAGCAGGTCCGCGAAAGTGAGCCAGTCGGCGAAGCGTTCGACGCTCTCGCGATCGTCGAGGCTCGGCACGCGCGCCGGTGCCAAGCTCGCCCACGTACGAGCCAAACGCGGTGGTCATCTCTTCCTCTGGCATCGTCTTCAGCCGGGCGGTGAGCCGACGGATCCGCTCGGGCGTGAAATGTGGGTGCGACACGATCTCGGCCCCGGCGTTCCTGAGCCAGTCACGTGTTTCGGCCGCGAGTTCAGCGGCCTTCGCATGACGGAAGAGGATCAGCGTCTTCTCCGCGGCGTCGAGCTTGCCCGCGTCCACGGCACCCGCGCCGGAGCGGGGAACCGCTCCGCTCCGCGCTCTCGGTGCAATCGTCCCAACCCGGCATGCAGGGAAGCTGGGGCGTGAGGTCCAGATCAACCAGTGACGATCGTCGAGCGTTCGCAGGATGCGCTCCATCTCAACCGCCCAAAGCGCTCGGCCGCGTCCGGGCGGTACTCGGTCGAGCCGAACGCATCATCGGCAACGAATACCTGTGGTCGCGTGGCGTCGAATACTTGCAAGATCTCCTGCGGGCGATTGCACTCGTGCGCTTCCCGCCCGTCTGTGAGCTGAGCGAGCGCGATCATCCGCGCGATCGCCGTCTTGCCCATCTCGGGAGGTCCGGTGAGAACCGCGAACCGGTACGACTCGAGGACGCCCAGCGCTCGCCGGTACGCACGCGTCGGCACGAACACAGTCGCGAGTTCCGTCGCCGCCTCACGATCGAGCGATGATCGGGCTGCCACGTCCGGGTCGATGAGCTCAGCCAGCCCGCGCAGACCCAGCACCGACGGCAGCGCGCGTCGAAGCTCCGGCCGTGCGTCCAAGCGGTGCCCGATCTCGGTTCGGCCAAGCACCCGAACCTTGATGCGCCGCGCGCCGAGAGCTCGCCTGATCGCCGTTGCCGCTTTCGCCGCCGGGTCGTGATTCGTCAGCACTACAAGCGATGCGGCCAGCGCGACGTCCTCTGCGCGCTCTTCGACCAAGTGTTGGACGGCGCTGACCAGTCGCTCTGGCTGCTCAGGCCGTACCCAAATGCACTGACGAGCACCGGCTCCCGGACCGGACCATTGACGAGCGGGGGGCCTAGAGGCATGGCGCTCAGGACTGGGCGGCAGCGATCAGCACCGCCGGCCCATGCGAGTGGGCTCACTCCGCCCTCAAGCTCGAACAGCCGCGCCGAGCTGCTCGAACTGAAGCCAACCCATGCGGTCCAGTGCCTAGCCCACGATTGGAGTTTGGCTTACCACGCGCGGGCTATCCGCCACGCTCGACGATAAGGCCGCGGCGCCAGAGAGCCTAGGAACGCCCGTACCGCGCGTATATGACGCAGGAGCCGAAGGTGCGCGTCTCGATGAGCTCGAGGTCGACGCGCTGATCGAGCGCGGGAAAGAAGGGCGTGCCGTCGCCAACGAGGACCGGATACACAAACAACCGGTACTCGTCGATCAGGCCGAGCTTCGCCGCGCTCGCGGCGAGGTGTGCTCCCCCCACGGCGATCTCCTTACCCGGCTGCTCCTTCAGCTGCGCAATCTCGGCGGCGATGCTGCCGCGGGCGAGGCGCGCGTTGCCCTGGACGTGTTCGAGTGTGCTCGAGAACACGATCTTCGGGAGCTCCCTCCAGATCTCGGCAAACTCGCGTTCGGGCTCGCCGAGTGACGGGTCGTCGAGTGCACTGTCCCAGTACGACATCACCTCGTAGAGACCGCGTCCGCACAGGTGGACACCGAGCTCGCGTGTCTGCTCGTTATGAAACCGGTGCAGCTCGGGGTCCGGCGCGCTCCAGTCGAACTCGCCCCCAGGGCCGGCGATGAAGCAGTCCAGCGAGACTCCCATCGAGTAGATCACCTTCCGCACAACAAAACCTCCTGGGTCCGTGGCCATGTCCGCAATGTATGACCCTGCGGTCGGCGCGCACGGCGTCGTGCTCCTGGACGCGGCGACATTCGCGGTCGCCGTCTTGTCGCTGCGAGTGCGCCGATCCACGACGGAACTTCCGGCTGGAAGGACTAAGTGGCTCCTTTCGCAAGTACGACGACATTCGAGCGGCCCCAGGCCAGGCGGCGCCTGGCTTTGTCCTCGTCGGCTCGTGCAGCGCTGCTGCACGTCGCCTCCTGCGTCCTCGCCAGGCATCCGCCGGTGACCACTCTCGGTGTCGCCGTACTTACGAAAGAAACCACTAAGGTAGTTGGATGGACAGGATCACGATGACGGCCCAGGAGCTCGACAATGTGCGACGCGAGCTGCGGCAACTCGAGAGTACGGGTCGCGCCGCGATGGCGGCCAGAATCAAGACAGCCCGCGAGTGGGGCGATCTGAAGGAGAACGCGGAGTACCACGTCGCCAAGGAGGAGCAGGCGCACCTCGAGACGCGGATCGCCAAGCTGCGCGAGCAGCTCCGCAGCGCCGTCGTGGTCGAGACAACGGGCTCGAGCGGCACCGTTGAGCACGGCTCGACCGTTTCCTACACGGACCGCGCGAACAATCGGGAGTACAGCTACCGGATCGTCTCGCCGACCGAAGCTAGGCCGGCCGAGGGTACGCTCTCGGTGGCGTCTCCGGTGGCCCAGGCGCTGATCGGCGCGCGCGTGGGCGACGTGGTCGAGGTCCAGACTCCTCGCGGCGTTCGCGAGCTCGCAATCCACGCAATCGCCTGACGTGGCCCAGCTCGGGGCTGAGGAGCTCAGACGCAGCGGTTCGCTCGCCGGCCCCCCGTACCGGCACAACGTGAAACAGCGGCCTCAGCCGGCATTTGGTTTCACGTTTGACCGGCTGCCGCCGCACTACGTGAATCGCTCGGGCTGAAACACCCGAATCCACAGCACTCAGGGCTCCAAACGCCGATCGGGCGCCGACAGCCCGCGACGGAATCCGCAGCGCTCAGGGGCTCAGGCACGCCGACCGGGCACCCCGTGCCCGCGGCCCGATCGCCAGCGCGGTCAGCCCATCCTCCAGCAGCTGCTCCGGTCCCGTGTCGACAGCTAGTCGGATCCTGCGCGGATCAATTCCAGCTGCCGAAAGCGTGCGCGCACCCTCGCTCAGCAGCGGCGGCCGGTCCGGGGAATGCGCATCCGACGCGAGCACGAACGGCAGCCCCGAGCGGGCCACCTCCAGCCCGAACTGCCTGGCCCGAGCACCGTGCACGCCGACGAGCGACGACGCGTTGACCTGGATAACGGAACCCAGCCGAACATGGTCGGACAGCTCATCGATCGAGAATCTGGGGGATCGTTCCGGATGTGCAATCAGCACGTCGTAGCCCCGGCCGCGCAGCTTCTGCGCAGTCTCCCACAGGCCTGGCTGTCCCACGGTCAGAGGCGCTTCGAGCAACAGCCACCGCGAATCCGGCGGGCCCTGGGCGATCGACTCGAGCTCCTGCTGGCCGGTGCGGCGGACATCGCCCGGCGAAAGCTCCCCGCCCTGCAGCACCTCGAGCGGAATGCCGGCTCTCCGCAGCGCGACGGCGAGGCGCCCGACGCGGCCGGACAGCGTCGAAATGTCCAGCATGCTGACGTGGGGGGTCGCCACGACCGTGCGCGTCCCGTCCGCGACCACCCTGCGAGCGAGCTCGAGCGACTCGCCCTCGTCGACCGGTCCATCGTCGACACCCGGAAGCAGATGGGTATGAAGCTCGGTGCGCACGTCGTCTTAGATTTACTACCCGACAAGCGGGTGAGGTTTCAAGCCGACCGCCCCTGGTAACCGTGTGTTCACAGGAGATGCCGGATCAGCGCACCCCACACATCAACGCCCACGAGCACGCGGGCACCGGCGCCGTGCCCAAGGGGCGGGCGCCGATCAGCTGGTGGGCGCGGGGTGTGATCTACCAGATCTATCCGCGCAGCTTCGCCGACTCGAACGGCGACGGGATCGGCGACCTCGCAGGGATCACCGCGCGTCTCGACTATCTGAATGACGGCACCGACAGCTCGCTCGGCGTCGATGCGATCTGGCTGTCACCGTTCTACCCGTCGCCGATGGCCGACTATGGCTACGACGTCGCCGATTACACCAACGTCGACCCGATGTTCGGCACGCTCGCGGACTTCGACCGGCTCCTGCAGGCCGCACACCGCCGCGGCATCAAGGTGATCATCGACTGGGTCCCGAACCACACATCCGATCAGCATCCTTGGTTCATCGAATCCCGATCGAGCCGGGACAGTCCGAAGCGCGACTGGTACGTCTGGCGCGATCCTGCCCCCGATGGTGGACCGCCCAACACGTGGCGGTCCTCGTTCCGCGCGGTCGGCCCGGCGTGGACGTTCGATGAGGCCACAGGTCAGTACTACCTGAATTCGTTCATGCCTCAGCAGCCGGATCTGAACTGGGACAACCCCCAGGTGCGGGAGGCGATGCACGACGTCCTGCGGTTCTGGCTTGACCGCGGTGTCGACGGCTTCCGGATCGACGTGATCTTCAAGCTGGGAAAGGATCCAGAGCTGGGAGATCACGAGCCCGGACGCCGGCACGACGAGGACTGGCCGACCGTCCACGAGCGACTCAGGGAGATCCGGGCGCTAGTCGACGAGTACGAGGACCGGATGATCGTCGGCGAGGTCTACTTGCTCGACCTCCGCCAGCTCGTCGAGTACATAAACACGGGCGACGAACTCCACCTGGCCCACAACTTCGTGTTCGTCCACCTTCCGTGGGACGCGCGAGCCTTCCGAACGTCGGTGGAGGAGTTCGAGGAGCTCGCCGAGCAACGCGCGTGGCCGGCGTGGTTCCTCGAGAACCACGATCACTCCCGGGTCGCTACCCGCTACGCGTCGAACGAGGATCCGACGAGCGGCCAGCGCCGCGTGCGCGTCGCGCTGACGCTCGTCTGCGCGATGCGCGGCACCCCCTTCATCTACCAGGGCGAGGAGCTCGGCCTCCCGGATGCGGCGATCCCGCCTGAGCGCGTCGTCGACGTCGACGGCAGGGATGGCGAGCGCGCGCCGATCCCGTGGCGGCGGCCGTCGCGTGCGGGGGCGGGCGCGGGTTTCACGGTCGGGAATCCGTGGCTACCGATCGTCGACGACGCTGAGCGCCTCTCGGTCGAGAGCCAGCTGCGGGATCCCAACTCGACGCTTGCGTTCACGCGGCGGCTGATCCGCTTGCGCGCGAGCGCGGCCGCACTCCAGTCGGGCGCGCAACGCTCCGTCGACGCCGCGCGCGTCGTGTTCTGCTTCGTGCGCGAGCTGGAGCGGGAGCGGTTCGCGGTGGTGCTGAACTTCAGCTCGCACCGGACGCCAGCGGGTATCGATGAGGATCTCGGCGCTCGAGCGCTGATCGAGCTCTCAACCCACCCCGGGCGGACCGCGGCGGAAGAGATCGACTTTCGCGAGCTCGTGCTCGAGCCGGACGAGGGTCTGATCGTCCGCCTCGAGCCCGATCCCGCCTGATCCGGACCCGCCGCCCCCGCGATCGTGGTCGAGGATCGCGCGGAAGATCGGGCGACGCCGACAGGGCCTGTGCGCTCCTGCTCTCGCTCGGCGCAACCTCGGCCAGATGCGACTCCGGATTCCCGGAGTAGAGCATCTCGAGGGCCGCTCCGATCGCACGGTGCAGGCGCACCCGCCGGGGCGCCGGGATGCTCTCGTAGAGAGCATCCCGGACGAGAATGTGCGAAAAGCGAAGTCGCCCCGGTGCGTTGGGCAAGCCGGCCAGCAGTCGCGCCGAGGCCGCCTCCTCGAGCGCACCGTAGACCCCATCCTCCCTCGCGCCGCTAACCGCTTCCACGACGGCGGGATCGAACTCGCGACCGATGACCGACGCAAACGTGAGCGTCTCCCGGCACGACGCCGACTGCCGCTCGAGTCGTCTCGCGACTGCTTCCATGACTGTTTCCGGGATCGGCAGAGTGGAGCCTCACGAGTTCGGCGGCGTCGTGCGCCAGTTGACCGCGGAGCCTCTCTGGCTCCACCTCGTGCGCCAAGGCGCTCAGCGCCTGGGTCCACGGCCAGTACGCGGGTGCGCCGCCCGCCTCCCAGCAGCGGCCGATCAGCACCCGGACTCCTCGTGCTTCGGCCCGCGCGATCAGCTCCTCGGCCAGGCGGCTCTTGCCGATCCCGGGCTCGCCGACCAACAGGACCAGCCGCCCACGGCCAGCGCACGCATCCTCAAGACCGGCGATCAACTCGCCCAACTCGCGCTCACGGCCGACAAACGCGATCGCCTGCACCTGCGCTGCCGGCTTCGTCGCCGCGCTCTCGGCACCGGCGAGCGCCGGCGCTGGGTCCTGCGCGAGGATCGCCCGCTCGAGGTCGCGCAGGCGCTCGCCGGGCTCGATCCCAAGCTCCTCCACCAGTTTGCGCCTTGCCTCCTGATAAGCCTGCAACGCCCCAGCCTGCCGGTCGCAGCACCGACCGGCAAAAAACCAAAGGGAGAAGCGGAAATGATCCGCCAGCACCACCTCATCAGAGCCACAATCGCACTAGCGGCCGCGCTCACCGCAAGCCTCGCGCCCGCCGCCTGGGCCGACCCGGAACCGCTCGCGACGGCCGAAGCGACGATCGCCGCCAACAGCCAATCGAACACAGCGGTCCGACCCAACCCCGACGAGCAAACAGTGACAGGCACCACCGCAAACCCTGGACCCTGCTCGGAGGTGTGCTCCGGCGGAGCCGGGAGCTACCGATCGGCCAGCCAGCGTTCCTCGACGCCGAATGGATCCGGCGCGACGCTTCCACACGATTCCCGGCCGCGGTGGGCGGCGGCCCCCGGCCTCTACAGCACCGGCAACATCCCGCCCACCGTCATTCGCGCCGTCACTGACGACGGCGGCTTTCACTGGGGCGATGCCGGGATCGGAGCTGGCGGCATGCTCGCACTGACCCTGATCGGACTCGGCGGGGCCGTCACCCTAACCCACCGCTGTCAATGATTCAGTCGTGAGCCCTTAGCGGCACTTTTCGTTCCATTGTTCCCCACGGCCCGTGTCAATTGCCAAACCCGGGGACGTGCTCGCCGCTTCGTCCGGCACGTTCTCCCGAAGCTCTCTTAGCCACGCCGCGCTCGAACCGTCGCTCGGAGCTCGCCAGTCGCCGCGCGGGGACAGCGAACCGCCGGTTCCGACCTTCGGAGCATTCGGGATCGCCGAGCGCTTGAACTGGCTGGTGCGGAAGAAGCGGTCGAGGAACACCGTGAGCCACTGCTTGATGTCGGCCAAGGAGTACTCGTGGCGTCGATCTTCCGGGATCAGATCGGGCCAGGTGCCGCGGTGCCGGTCGCCCCAAGCGTGGTGAGCGAGGAATGCGACCTTGCTCGGGCGGTAACCGAAGCGCACAACGTAGTAGAGGAAGAAGTCCTGTAGCTCGTACGGCCCGACGACGCTCTCGCTATCGGCCCCCGGTTTGGCGGAGGCCGGTTCGTCGCGCGGGATCAGCTCCGGCGAGATCTCGGTCTCGAGGACCGCCTGCAGCGCGGCGCTGGCTTCGTCGCTGAACTGCCTCGTGTCGATTGCCCAGCGGATCAGGAACTGGATCAAGGTCTTGGGGACGGAGGCGTTGACGTTGTAGTGAGACATCTGGTCGCCGACCCCATACGTGCTCCAGCCAAGCGCCAACTCGGACAGGTCGCCGGTGCCGACAACTACGGCCTGGTGGTGGTTGGCGAGGCGGAACAGGTGCGAAGTGCGCTCTCCCGCCTGGACGTTCTCGTAGGTGATGTCGTACTGCGGCTCGCCTTCGGCCGCAGGATGCCCGAGATCTTTCAGCATCTGGGTCGCCGACGGGCGGATGTCGATCTCGCCGGCGGTCACGCCGAGCGCCTCCATCAGACGGCGCGCACTGTCCAGGGTCCGCCTGCTGGTGGCGAACCCGGGCATCGTGTACGCGAGCACGTTTGTGCGCGGCAGGCCGAGGACGTCCATGGCGCGGACGGAGACGATCAGCGCGTGCGTCGAGTCGAGCCCCCCGGACACGCCGATCACCACCTTCTCGATCCCGGTCGCGAGCAGCCTAGTCTCGAGTCCCCTGACCTGAATGTTGTAGACCTCCCCGCAGCGTTCATTACGGCTCTTCGGGTCATCGGGCACGTACGGGAAGCGGCCGACCGATCGTCGCAACGGGATGGACTGGTTGGGGCTTCCGACGCCGAACTCGATCCGCCGCATCTCCTGCAAGCGGCCGCGATGGTCGTGGATCGCGTCGCCGTAACTGCTCGTGCTCGCGCGATCGGACGCGATCCGGTCGAGGTCGATGTCGCCAAAGATGAGCTGCTCGTCCTCTGCGAACCGATCGGTCTCCGCCAGCAGGTCGCCGTTCTCGTAGATCAGCGCCTGACCGTCCCACGCCAGGTCGGTGGTCGATTCGCCCCGACCGGCGGCGGTGTAGACGTATCCGGCGATCGTCCGGGCGGACTGCGAGCCGGCGAGATCGCGCCGGTACTCGGCCTTACCGATCGTGATGTTGCTGGCGGAGAGGTTCGCGAGCACCGTTGCGCCCGCCATCGCGCCGTAGCTGCTCGGCGGGATCGGCGTCCACAGGTCCTCACAGAGCTCGATGTGAACGATGAACCCCGGAAGATCGCGGCACTCGAACAGCAGCCTCCACGAGAACGGAACGGTCTGTCCGAGCAGCTGCACCTGTTCTGTTACGAGATCGCGGGCCGCGCGGAACTGACGCTTCTCGTAGTACTCGCGATACTCGGGCAAGTAGCTCTTCGGGACGGCTCCAACCACACGACCGCGGTGGATCACGACGGCCGCGTTGAAGAGGCCATGCTCGGCGTGCAGCGGTACCCCGACGACGATCAGCGGCCGCAGACCCACGCTCTCATCGACGATCTGCTCAATCGCCGTCAGGACCGCTTGTTCCAGTGCCTGCTGGTGGAGGAGATCGTCGATCGCGTAGGCCGAGATTCCAAGTTCGGGGAAGATCACGAGCGACGCATCGGCGTCGGCGGCCTGGCGCGCGAGCTCGATCGTCCGCTCGGCGTTGAACGCGGGCTCGCTGACCCGCACGTGCGGGACCGCGGCAGCAACCCGGACGAAGCGATGGCTGTAGAGCGAGTCGAAGGGTTGATGTGGAGCGGTCATCGTTGGGGCGATAGTGTCCCTTCCGGGTAAAGACCGAATCATGGCTGCCGAAGCTGAATCATCCACCCCCGAGGCTCTGAGGGACCTTGCTGACGAGCTGGCGCGCATTGCGGAGGCGCGGGCTCAGCGTTGCGCCGACCTCTCCGAGCTGAGCGATCTGGTGCAGGAGTCGGACCTGAGCGAGGAGGACGCGCAGGCTCTGCAGGACATGCTCGAGGAGCGCGGGATCGAGGTCCGCGACGACTGTGGCCGCGCCGAGGTCGACCACACCGCCTACGTTAACGACGATCTCGCGCTGCAGACGACCGACGCCATGTCGCTGTTCCTGCACGAAGTTCGCCGCTATCCGCTGCTGACTCGGGAGGAAGAGGTCGAGCTGGCGAAGGCGATCGAGCGCGGCGACCTCGAGGCCAAGGCACGACTCGTCAACTCGAACCTGCGGCTCGTGATCTCCAACGCACGCAGGTACCAGGGCCATGACCTGCCGCTGCTCGATCTGATCCAGGAAGGGATCCTGGGGCTGATCCGGGCGGCCGAGAAGTTCGACTACCGGAAGGGTTTTAAGTTCTCCACCTATGCCACGTTCTGGATTCGCCAGGCGATTCAGCGGGCCCTCGACAACCGCGCGCGGACGATCCGGATCCCCGTGCACCTCGGGCAGCGGGAGCGCAAAATCGCTCGCGCACAACTCGAGCTCGCCGCGCGGCTCGGCCGCGAGCCGACGCATGAGGAGGTCGCGAAGGAGGCGGAGCTGACGCTCGAGGATGTGCGTGAGACGCTCGACGCCGCCCGGGTCGTGACCAGCCTCGACCGGCCGGTGGGGGAGGAAGAGGAGGCCTCGCTTGGATCGCTGCTGCCCGACGCAGAGCTCGGGCCCGAAGACGAGGTCGAGATCTCGCTGCGCGAAGAGGCGCTGCGACGCGCGCTCGAGCACCTGCCCGAGCGCGAGCGCGAGGTGGTGAAGCTTCGCTACGGCGTGGGCGGGGATGAGCCCACGCCGCTGACGGAGACCGGGCGGCGCCTCGGAATCTCCCAGGATGCCGTTCGGAGGCTCGAGCGCCGTGCCCTCGCCGAGCTCGCGGAGAGCCGAGAGTTGGAAGCACTGCGTCCTGCTGCGTAGCTGCTGGTCGAGAAACGTGAAGATACGACCCGTTTCTCGACCAGCTACGAGCCGGTCGCGACCGGCCGCCGCGGGTCGGTGATCCAGTCAGACCAGGAGCCGACGTACAGGGCGGCGCGGTAGCCGGCGAGCTCGAGCGCGAGGACCTCGTGGGCGGCCGCGACGCCCGAGCCGCAGTACGCACCGACCTCGACGCCGTCGCAGACGCCGGCGGCCACGAATGCCTCGCGGAGCGCTGCGGCGTCACGGAACCGCCCGGATGGCTGCGACAGCTCGCTCGCCGGCACGTTCCTCGCGCCCGGGATGTGACCGGCGACCGCGTCGATCGGCTCGCTCTCGCCGCGGAAGCGCTCCGGCGCGCGGGCGTCGAGCAGCAGGCCGCGGAAGGCGAGCTCCGCGGCCGCGGTCGCGTCGAGGAGCGGCATGTGTCCAGCCCGGGCCGTGAGATCCCCGGGCGCTACCGTGCCCGCTCCCGTCTCGAGCGAATGGCCTGCCGCGGTCCAGCCGGCGAGGCCGCCGTCGAGGACCCGAACGTCCGGGTGCCCGAAGTAGCGCAGCAGCCACCATGCACGTGCCGCCGCCATTGAGCTCGCCGCGTCGTAGACGACGACGCCCGTTCGTGAGACGCCCGCGGCGCGCATCGCCGCCGTGAACGCCGTGGCATCCGGCATTGGGTGGCGGCCGCTCGGCCCCGGCGGAGCCGCGAGGTGGGCGTCCAAGTCGACGAACACGGCGCCCGGGATGTGGCCGCGCTCGTACTCGCCGCGGTCCGGCGGCCCGCCCAGGGACCACCTGACGTCGAGGACGGACGAGCGACCAAGCAGCTCGGCCGGGGCCTCCGAGATGATCAGCGGCGATGCGATCGCACGAGGCTACAGCCGCAACTCGGTTACCTCGCCTTCGCCTGCCGGACTCACGCGCGTGCAACCCACGGATCACTCGCGTTGGAAGCGCTCGGCGCCGAACGTCCGCGCCTGCCACGCTCTACGGACGGTGAGCGTCGAGCTGCAACCCGGATCCTCCGAGACGCCGGCACCGCGGCACGCCGTCGGGCTGACGGAAGCCGAGGCGACGAGCCGCCTCGCGACCATGGGAGAGCGGCGCGAGCCACGGACGAGCCGGTCGTACGCAAGCATCGTCCGCGCGAACGTCCTGACCGTGTTCAACGCGATCATCGCGGCGTTCGGCGTGGTCACGCTGATCTTCGGCGACGCGCGCGATGCGCTGTTCCTCGCGATCATCATCGCCAACGCCGGGATCGGCATCACGCAGGAGGTCCGCGCCAAGCGCGCGCTCGACCGCCTCTCGCTCCTCGTCGCTCCGAAGGCGCGCGTGCGTCGCGACGGCACCGCGCGCGACGTCGCGGTGAACGAGGTCGTGCCGGACGACCTCGCGCTGCTCAAGCCCGGCGATCAGGTGGTCACCGACGGGGAGGTCGTCGAGTCGCACGACTTGCGACTGGACGAGTCGATCCTGACCGGCGAGTCCGAGCCCGCGCTGCGGACGCCGGGGGAGGGGGTTCGCTCGGGCGCGTTCGTGGCGGAGGGCACCGGCTCCTACGTGGTCACCGCGGTGGGCGCGGAGAGCTTTGCCGCCAGGCTCACCGGCGAGGCCAGGACGTTCAGGCACCCGCGCTCGCCGCTCGAGCGCGCCGTCAACCGCTTGCTGTACGCGCTGACGGCGCTCGTGGTCGGGCTCGGTGCGCTCCTCGGTTACTCGCTGCACCACCGGCACGTCGGCGTCCACGAGGCTGTCTCGACCGCGTCGGCGGGCGTCGTGAGCCTGATCCCGGAGGGGCTCGTGGTGCTCGTCAGCCTTACCTATGCCGCTGCGGCCGTGCGGATGTCGCGGCGGGGCGTGCTCGCCCAGCAGCTGAACGCGATCGAGTCGCTGGCGTCGGTCGACACGATCTGCGTCGATAAGACCGGTACGCTGACCGAGGCGTCGCTGCGCGTCGTCGAGGTTCTGCCGGCGCAGGGGCCGAGCGAGGAGGCGCTGAAGAACGCCCTCGGAGTGATCGCCGCGAGCGCCTCGGCGCGCAACATCACCCTGCAGGCGATCGCCGACGCGTTCGCGGCAGAGCCCGAGGAGACACAGGGGGAGGTGCCGTTCTCGAGCCGCCGACGCTGGAGCGCCGTCTCGCTGGCACCGGGCAGCCTGTACCTGGGCGCGCCGGAGCGGATCCCGGCCGGCACGCTCGCTCCCGCCGCGCAGGACCGCCAAGGGCAGGGACGAAGGGTCCTCGCGCTCGCCCGCAGCGATGAGCCTGTCCCGACGGAGCCGCGAGACGAGCCGCCCCGCGGGCTCGAGCCGATGGGCCTCGTCGTGCTGGCCGAGGAGCTTCGACCGAACGTCCGCGACACGATCGCGTTCCTGCTCGGTCAGGGCGTCGAGGTCAAGGTGCTCTCCGGCGATAACCCGCAGACGGTCGCAGCGATCGCGCGTGACGTCGGGATCCCGGTCAGAGGGGTCAGCGACGGTAGCTCGATCCCGGAGGAGGCGGCGGAGCGGCGGAAATTCGCGCTGGCGGCGACCGTGGTGGGCCGGATCTCCCCGGAGGGCAAGCAGGCGACCGTCCAGGCGCTGCGCGACGAGGGCCGCTACGTGGCGATGGTCGGGGACGGCGTCAACGACGTACCGGCGCTGAAGAGCTCGCGGCTCGCGATCGCGCAGGGCAGCGGCACGCAGATGGCGCGAAGCGTCTCAGACCTGGTGCTGATCTCGGGTGACTTCGGCGCGGTGCCCCAGCTCGTGGCGGAAGGCCGCAGAGCGCTCCGGAACCTCGCCCGGGTGACGAAGCTGTACGTCACCAAGTCGGCATTCGCGGCGTTCCTGATCCTGACGATCGGGACGAGCTCGGAGTCCTACCCGCTGCTGCCGCGCCACCTGTCGCTGGCGGCGAGCCTCACGATCGGGATTCCCACGTTCTTCCTGGCGCTGGCGCCGAGCAGCGGCCCCTGGAAGCCGCAGCGTTTCGTCCGAACCGTCGCCCAGTTCGCGGTGCCCGCCGGGTTCGTGCTAGGAACGGGGCTTGTGTCCGGCTACCTGTTCTCGGTCAACGTCCTCGACCTGTCGATCGCCGACTCCCGTACGGTTGCGGTCACGATCCTCGTGGTGTGCGGGCTGTACCTCGTGATCGCGCTCGAGGCGACGGGCTCGCGTCGGCGCTCGGAGCTCGTCGGTGGCATGTGCGCCGTGCTCTTGGGGCTGTACGTGGCGACGCTGCTGCTCCCCGCGACGCGGAAGTTCTTCGCGTTGACAGTGCCCGACGTGGGGATGATCGCGACCGCGCTGATCGCCAGCGCGATCGCGATCGGCGCTCTGATTCCTGAGCGGGTTCTCGGTGCAGGTCTCCCCGCAGGCGGATCAGGATTCCTCGTCCTGACCGGACCCCCCAGACGGGATCACCAGGACCGGGCGTCCCGCGTGCACGGCGACGGCCGACGAGACGCTGCCCAGCAGCATCGACTGGACGCGGGAGAGCCCGCGTGCGCCGAGGACGATCGTCGACGCGTCGAGCTCGTCGGCGAGGTCGCAGATCGCTCGCCACGCCTTGCCGCCCACGAGCCGGCTGCGAGCGTCGAACCCGGCCGCGTGCGCCAGCTCGACGCCCTGCGTCAGCTTCTCCCGTCCGAGCTCGGCCGCGATCTCGTCGAGTCCGAGCGCGTGCCAGCCGAGCTTCGCGACCCCCGCGCTCAGCACGGCGCCGGGGTCGTAGGGCTCCCACGCCGAGATCGGTTCCCACGCGGTGACCACGACCGCGTCGCGCGAGGCGAGCACGCCGGCCGCCGCCGCGATCGCGGCGGCCGCGTGGTCGGAGCCGTCGTAGCACAGCAGGATCGGTCCGGCGCTCATATCGCGGCGACATTCAAGCGGACATCCGGGCGCGCGGTCGGGCGCTCCAGCATCGGGGGGCGTGAGCGGGAGGGTAGCGAGGCGCTCCGCCGCGTTGTCTGATATCGGTGACACAGGGGCACTGATCTCCCAGCACGAGCGCCAGCGCCTTGAGCGAGGAGGATCCTCCCGGTAACGCGGGCCGGGAGTGCTGGAGGCGGTGGGGGCTGATCCGGCCTTCGATGCCGGCAGTATCAGTCGATGGTGACGTGCTCGTCGGCGAACGCGACGTCGTCGCCAGGGGCGAGCCGACAGCGCCCGACCGGTCTGCCGTTCACCGCCGTCCCGTTCTTGGACTCGAGGTCCTGGACGACCCAGCACGAGTCCCTGAACACGAGCCGCGCGTGGTGGCGGGACACCATCGGGCTGCGCAGGAACACATCGCAGCCGGAATGCCGGCCGACATAGAGCTCGTCCTGGGCCCCCGTCCAGTCGAGTGCTAAGAGCATCGGTTCATGGGCGGCGAATCGAAGCCGCTCCCGGAGCCAGAGCTTCGCCATCCCCACGAGCTTCGAGCGCCGCAGTCGCCGGGGGGCCCGGATGGTCAGGTCGCCGACAAGGCGGCTGGGGTCGACGAGGCGCCGGCCGAACAGCAGATCGAGGCGCTGCGACAGCGTCTCGGCGCTTAGGAGGCCGTCGGCATAAGCGGCGTTCAGCATGCTCGCGAGGCGCTGGCGCGACGAACCCGGAGCGTCCATGCCGAGAGTCTGGCGTGCCCGCAGCGACGACGCAACCGAACACCGGCGCCAGCTCATCCCCACCCGTCGACGACCAGCGAAGCGTGGGTCTCGCCGCGGGGACCGACGATCCACCGCCGCGGACCGGCGCGCAGGATCAGCTTCTGGCCGGGTTGGGCCGGGGTCCGGAACTCGATCTCGACGTCGATCTGCTCGGGCTCGGGTTCGCGACCGGCGCGCTCGAGCAGCTCCTCTTCGAGCGGCAGCCAGTAAGCGGCGTTGTTGACGTGATCGGCGATGTCGCACTCAGTCGCGCGGAACGTCCAGGGCAGCCGCTCGGCCTCCGGCGCGGGGGCCGGGTGGCGCAGCCGCGCGCTGACGCGCCGCTCCGCGGCACCGTCCCTATAGGCGGCAATCTCGGCGTCGTCGAACGGGACCGGGCGCCAGCTCGCCGGGTCGAGATGGACCCACAGCGACACCGCCTCCACGTCGGCACCCTCGAGTCCATCGCGGGTGATCGTCGTGCGCCGCTCGGCCCACATCTTCCCGAGCCCGCTGCAGAAGGTCGCGAGCGTGAAGCGCTCGGCGAACCGGGGAAACCGGGTCACGAGCAGCCGCGTCCGCCGCACCACCCACACCGCGCTTGCCGCGACCCCGGCATCCTCGACGTCCGCATACGCGACGTCCTGCAGCCAGCGCGCGATTGCGTCAAGGCGGATCCGCCCGGACGGGGCGCAGTCGGCGAGGCCGGGCCGCACCGTCTGCGTGAAGATGCGACCACAGGACGGCGGCGCGACGAGCTCGCTAAAGCTAAACGCGTGCGGCTCCACGAAATCCAGCGTACGGGCCGGCGCCGCCATCGGTCCGCACGCTCGCCGGCGCCCCGGCAGAACGGGCCGGCTGTGGGATGGACGCGGAACCGCCGCCCCCTGCAGCTCTTCGTCGACGCCGCGAAACGACACAGCGTCGCGCTCGTACTCCGCCGCACGAGCGCGGTAGGAGGCGAGCCGGTCGGCGAGAAGCGCGTCAAGATCGTTGCGCACGGTCAATCAAGACTCTTACCGAAGTGAAAGGACGAGCGGCCTCGATATCCCGGTGCAGCGGGCGGTCACCCAGATCCGGGTCGAGGCGCTCCGCGGCGGTCTCAAACAGGCCGCGGGTTCCGGCGCCCACGGGCTCAGCGTCCGCCAGCCGCAGCGCGCGAACGGCCACGACCAGCTCGGTCGCGATCAGCACCCGCAGCGCTGCCAGCGACTCATGTGCCCGACGCGCGGCAATCGGCGCGAGGCTCGCCCCGGCGCCGCAGGCGTGGCTGCGCAGAAGCAGCAACGAGTACTCCGAGCGCTCACCAACCTCAACCCGATGCTCTCGCAGGGCCCCCACGCCGCTGGTCGCGCCATAGATCTGCTCGCCGCGGGCCAGCAGCGTGTCGAGCGCGCGACGGGCGGCGTCGTTGCGCGCGCGGGCCTCGGGCGCGAGCTCGACCCGCGCGCCGCCTCGAGCGATCGCCGCGACCGCCTCGGGTGCGAGCGTAGCGCCGTCGAGCACGATGACCCCGGCGGTACTGCTGGTGAGGTCAGATCGCACCCACCGGACTCTAGATTCTAGAACGGAGGGGCGGGCGCCCGGCTGGTCGAGAGAGCGAACCGTACGTTCGCTCTCTCGACCACCGCCAACCACGGTCAGATCACATGGTTGGCCTGCAGGAACGACTTGGCGACGGCCGCGGGCTGCTGCTTGTCGATCGCGACCGCCTTGTTCATCGCGATGATCGCGGGCGTCGTGAGCAGCTTGTTGATGCCGTTGACGGTCGCCAACAGGTTCGGGCACGCGTTCACCTTCTTCTTGTTGACGACGAGCGCGATGTTCTGGAAGCCGAAGATGTTCTTCGGATCCTTGAGCACCGCGTACTTGCCGCTGGCCAGCTGCGGGTCGGTGGTGAACACGTCGCCCGCATCGATCGAGCCGCCGTCGAGCGCCTGGTACTGGAGGCCGAGCGAGAGCGACTTGAACGTGAAGTTGTGGATGCCGTACACACTCTTCATCCCGGCCGCGCCCTCCTGCCGGTTGAGGTTCTCGGGCCGTGCGCCCAGCGTGAAGTGCGGGACCTTCCTGAGGTCGGCCGTGGTGACCAGCCCATACTTCGTCGCGTAGGACTTCTTGACCGCGATCGCGTCGGTGTCGAAGAACGGTGTCATGTCGCTCATCACCTGGCCGCGCTTGGCGTAGAAGGCCTTGGCCAGGGCGTACTCCTCCTGCGGCGTCTTGACCGTCCGGTTGATCTTCGCGACCGTCGCCACCGACTCGCCGGTGTACTCCGGATAGGCGTCGATCTGCCCGCTGGTCAGCGCCCGGTCGGTGATCTCGGTGGGACCGATGTTCTCCTTGTAGTTGATCTTGCAGCCCTTAGCCTCGAGCGCCTGCTTGTAGAGCTGCCCCAGGATGAACTCCTCGGTGAAGTCCTTGGTGCCCAGCGTCAGCGTTCCGGCGGAGGCGGCGGCGCTGGTCGAGCTCGACGTGGCGGAGCCCGCGGCCGCCGAGGAGCCGGAGCTGGAGCTGGAGCTCTTGCTCGAGCCGCACGCCGCGACGAGCAGCGCCGCCAGGATCGCCAGGGCCGCGATCGAGAGTATTCCTGCAACCCGGCGAGGCCGTCTCGCCGGCGGGCGCTTCGGTGCTGCACTAGGCATGTTCGTTTCCTCCTCGATGGTTTGGCTGCACTCGGCCCTCGTTCAGGCCTCTGCGCGGGGCATGCCAGGCGGCAGGCCTGGCTCCGCGACAGCCTCGACTCTGGCGCGCCTGCCGAGGTGTCGCAATGGACGCGGGGTGACCACGTGCTGTACCAGGTTGAGCACGCCGTCGATCACGAACGCCAGCAACGTGATCGTCAGTGAACCGGCGATCACACCTGCGGTGCCGTAGGTCGGTTCGTTCACGATGATGTCACCCAACCCGCCGCCGCCGCCGAACGTCGCCAGCGTGGCAGTCGCTACGACATACACCGTTCCGGTGCGGATACCTGCAAAGATCAGCGGCATCGCCAGCGGCAGCTCCACCCGCCAGAGCATCTGAAGCGGGTGCATCCCCATCGCGCGGGCGGCCTGGACCGCGTCTGGATCGACCTCGTTCACGCCGACGTAGGCGTTGGTGAGCATCACTGGGCCGGCCAGAATCACGAGCGCGACCATCACGTTTGCGAACCCGATCCCGAGGAACCCGATCCCGATCGAGATCACCGCCAAACTCGGCAGCGCGCGGCCGATGTTCGAGACGTTGATCGCCAGGAACGAGAAGCGGTGCAGGTGTCCGAGCCACACGCCGAGCGGAACGAATACGGCCAGCGCGAAGCCGATCGACGCGAACGAGACTTCGAGGTGCGAAACCGTCTTCTCGCCGATCAGGCTGAGGTGGTTGAAGAAGAAGTTGAAGGCGTCGACGAAGGCGTGCATATCAGACGGGTTGCAGGCGGCGCTGGGCCCACGGGGTGATGGCCCTCTGCACGAGCACCAGCAGCAGGTCGGCGACGATCGCGAGCGCTACGGCCAGGAAACCGGTGGCGAGGAACTCGGTCTTGAAGCCGGTCTGGATCGCGTCGAAGATCGGCGCGCCCAAGCCGCCTGCGCCGATATACGCGGCGACCGTGGTGAGGCTGATCGTCGTGACCGTCGCGATCCGGATCCCGGCCATGATCGCCGGCAGCGCGAGCGGCAGCTCGACCCGGATCAGCCGCTGCCGAGCGGTCAGGCCCATCGCGCGCGCCGCCTCGAGCGCTGACGGCGGCACCCCCCGGAGCCCCGTGAGCGCATTGCGAAACAGGATCAGCAGCGTGTAAGAGACCAACCCGATCTCGGCAGTGAAGCGGTTGATCCCGGTGATCGGCACCAGCAGCTCGAACAAGGCGAGGCTCGGGATCGTGTACAGGAACGCCGAGAACAGCGAGAACGGCCCCTCGAACCAGTTCATCTTGTAGGCGATGATCGCCGCCGTAAACGCGATCGCCATACCCACTCCGACGGCGATCGCAGTCAGCTCGATGTGCTCGATCAGCCTCGGCTCGAAGCGTGATGAGAAATTGTCGAAGAACCAGCTCGCGCAGAACTGGCGGTTCTGGGTGATGCAGCTCGAGGCATGCCCGAACTTCGGGATCACCGGTCCGGCGTCGGCGAGCAGCGGGGTGATGGTCGTGATCACGGATCGCCGCGGGCGTCCGGCAGCGGAACCGGAACCTGATTCGTAGGCTTGTGGTCCGGGCCGATCAGCTGCGTGATCGCCTCCATCCGGACGGATCCCACAACCCGCTTGCCGTCGACCACATCCAGTCGGGTGGCGCCCTCGGCGAGCATCACCGACAGCGCGTAGTGAAGGCTGCTGTCGCGGAGAACAGCCGGGCTCGCCGATCGTTGCAACTGCGGCGGATCGAGCTCGATGTCGTCCACCGTATGCACGCGGAGCCGCTTGAGGCCTCGGTCGGCGCCGACGAAGCTTGCAACGAACTCGTTGGCGGGAGCGGCCAGCAGCTCGTCGGCCGTCCCGATCTGGACCAGCTTACCCTCGCGCATGATCGCGATCCGGTCGCCCATCCTGATCGCCTCGTCGATGTCGTGGGTCACGAAGATCACGGTCTTCGGGATCTGACGATGCAGCCTCAGGAAATCGTTCTGGAGTCGGTCTCGGGCAATCGGGTCGACCGCGCCGAACGGCTCATCCATCAGCATGATCGGCGGGTCGGCCGCCATCGCCCGGGCCACTCCGATTCGCTGCTGCTGGCCACCAGAGAACTCTCCGGGGTAGCGCCGCAGATCTGACCGCGGGTCGAGCCCGACGAGCTCGAGCAGCTCGCCGGCCCGCTCGCGGATGCGCTGCTTCGACCAGCCCAGCAGGCGGGGGACCGTCCCGATGTTGTTCTCGACTGTCATGTGCGGAAACAGCCCGATCTGCTGGAAGACGTATCCGATGCCGCGGCGCAGCTGTGTTAGCTCGAGGTTGCGGACGCTGGCGCCGTCGATCGTGATGTCGCCGTCGGTGATCCCGATGAGGCGGTTGACCATCTTTAGCGCGGTCGTCTTGCCGCAGCCGGAGGGTCCGATCAGAACGCAGATCTCGCCCGGAGGAACCTCGAAGCTGAGATCGTCGACGGCTGCCCGAACCCGTCCGGGATAGCGTTTGACCACGTCGCGGAAGGCGATCTCGGCGACTGCAGACTGCGATCGATCGCTCTCGGAGCGAGACGTTTGAGCGGGCTCAGCCATAGGGCCGATCACGCTCATATATAAGAAAGCTGATCAGTTGCTGACCAGCGCGTGCGGCGACCTCGAGGCTCAACCGTTCACAGGATATTCGGCGAGCGAACTAGCCGCTTGATCAGGACGCGCTCACCAGCACCTCGCGAGCGACCGCTGCCGCGCGCTCGATGTTGATGGTGTCGGCATCCTCGAACGGGGTGTGACTTTCGCCGCCGCGCAGCGGCACGAACAGCAGCAGGGTCGGGACCAGGGCGGCGAGGTGCTGGGCGTCGTGGCCGGCTCCGGACCACGTTTCCCGTACCGCGACCCCGTGCCGGCAAGCCACGTCGAGAGCGATCGTCGCGAGCCTCGGATCGATTGCGACCGGCTCACCCGCACGGATGCGCCGGACATCGGCGTCGATCTCGCGCCGGGCGGCGATCGCGGCGACGTCTGCGCGGATCGCCCGCTCGAGCCGGTGCAGCGAGGTTCCCTCGATTGCGCGCACGTCGACCCCCAACCGCACTCGTGCCGGGATCACGCTGACCGTCCCCGGCTCCAGCGCCAGCGAGCCGACGGTCGCGACCGTCTCGGGCGGTTCGCGGCGCGCTGCCTGCAGACTCCGGCAGCGTCCCGGCGAGTAGCCGCGAGCCGATCATCCCGGCGCCGAATCGGGGCGCCTCCTCGGCCGCGCAGACGAGCAGCGCCGGGAGGGCGCCCGCCGCGCTCCCGGCGCGAAGCTCGTGCGCCAGCTCGAGTCCGAGCACCGTGCCGAGAGCGCCGTCGCAGCGTCCGCCGTCGGGCACCGTGTCGACGTGCGAGCCGAGCTCTCGAGATGCTGCACGTTGACGGTCGAGAAGACGTTGATCCCGGCATCGAGCGCGTCCTCGATGTCCTGATATCGCTTCTCGTGCTCGACCCCGGCCGCATTCGTGTGTGCCTGGCCGCCCCTCGTCGCCGCGCAGGTCCTGCCAGAAGTTGCCAAGGCTCTTCCCGCTCCGCGAGATCATGCCGGGGATCAACGCGACGGCGACGGTGATCCTGACCGCGGCCGAGATGAAGTTTTGCACGGTGAGCCCGGCCATCTGGCTGAAGTAGCTCATCGTCGTCTCGCCGCTGTAGTACTGCCAGTTCGTGTTGGTCACGAACGACGAGGTCGTGTTGGATGTCACATTCCACGTCCCCGAGTGGAAGTGCTACGGGGTCAGTCCGGCGAAGTTCCACAGCGTCTGCGTGCGCAGGATGAAATACAGGATCAGCCAACCCGCGAGCGAGAAGATGATGAGGCTCTTGGCGTAGGACTTCCCAGACCTGTCCCTCGGCGGGATCGACACGCATGCTCCTGTACAGCAGGCGCTCGAGCCCGCCGAAGACCGGCGTCAGCAGGGTGCGCTCGTTCGTATAGACAGCCGCCATGTAGCGACCGAGTGGCAGCGCCAGCGCGGTCAGGATCACGGCGAAGCCGATGATCGTCAGCCAGGGCAAAGGTTCGCAGGCGGGGCACTAGAACCTCTCCCCGCGCAGCAGCGCGTACATCAGGTAGGCGATCACGAGCACCGACACGATCACCCCGAACAGGTTCGAGAAGCTCATATCCGCTCGATTCCAGCGATCAGCGCGAGCAGCGCCGCGAACATGAGCACGGCGCTCAGAACCGAAACGATGTCCATGCGTCCATCCTGGCTAGCCGAACGTGAAGGAGACGTGTAGAAACAGCCATCCGGCATCAAGGAGGTATGAAGGCGCCGGGGGCTATCAGCCGGCGGCGCACCTTCACGAAATCTTGGCAACCAGGTTGAATTGATTCGCCGAGATCGCGCATCGCTGCGCCCCGCGCCGGGTCCATCCAGGGCAAGCCCCAGGTGACACTTCGCACCCGGTCCGCATGTCTTGCCGAGAGACCCCTGTCACCTCCGCCAGACCCGTTCAGGCCGCCCTCGTTCCCCGCTCGATCATCGGCGGACGAGCCGCGCGGACGGCTCCCCGCCGAACCGCCGGCCGGCTTGACTTCGTGACGAGCGACGCCAGAATCAGAGGAGCCCAGCTGATCACAGGAGGAACGATGAGCACCGACTACACCCTCGCCTATGGGACGCACGCCACTCCCGCCGAGGGACGCTGCGCGATGGAGTGGGTCAGCTACCTGGCGGGCGAGCCGCACAGCGACGATCCTGAGTGCATCAGCCCGGTGCTGCGGGCGTTCTGCATGACCCTCAACGACAGCCTCGAGGACGCGCCGCGCCAGCGCCTGCGGCCGTATCTCGCGCGCACGATCGGCACCTCCGACGACGGGCTCGACGCCGAGCGATCGTGGATGGCGATGGACTGGCTGATCCGCACATACGCTCCGGCCTGGCTTGCGTTGGCGGGCCGGACTGGGTCCGTGGAGCGGCTGGCGTCACTGCGGCCGGTGATCGACGCAGCCTCGCTCGAGGCGGCGCTGGGGGTGCTCGGAGGCGCCCGTGTCGACGCCCGCGCCGCTTGGGTGCGGGCGCGGGGCGGGACCAGCGCGACCACATGGGCACCATGGAGCGCCGGGCGGGCGGCGGCCCGCGAGGCCGCCTGGCGCTCGGCGGGCGCCGCCGCGTGGGCAGCCGCGCGGGTTGCCGTCGGCGACATCGCGTGCGATCGCGCGCGTGCGATCGTGCGCGAGATCGCCGGTGATGCCGCAGCGAGCGTCGCGCGGGAAGCAAGCGCCCGCAGGTGCCGAAGCCCCGGGGGAGCGAGTGCCGACAGGAATCGAGGCCCAGGGGGAGCGAGCGCCGCCGGGCGCGGAACCGCCGCCTGGGGACCGCGCGTGGGCGTCGTCTGGGGACCGCGCGTGCGCGCCAAACGGGCCGCGGCGCGGGCGGCTCTGGCGCCGACCCGCGACGAGCTGCGCAGATCTGCGTTCTCGCTGCTCGACCGGATGCTGCCGACCGTGCCGCTGTCGCCGCCGGTCGTCGACGACGCCGATCAGCTGTGCTCTGAGTCGGCGCTCCGCGGTTAGCGTCACACTGCGCCGATCTCGAACCTGACCGACCACCGCCGGTGACGCCGGCCCGCACCACGCGTTCCGGACGCTCCAGGGCGATCTGGGGAGTGCGGCTGCGGCCGATGCATTACCTTGGCGCGCTCGCGCCCGTCGCGGTCGTGCTCGAGCTGACTAGCGCATCGCCGTCGTTCGTGTTCTTCGCGTCCGCGTTCGCCGTGATCCCGGCGGCGGGGCTGATGAGCGAGGCCACCGAGCAGCTGTCTGCGCGCTCGGGAGCCGGGGTGGCGGGGCTGCTGAACGTCACGTTCGGCAACGCGCCGGAGCTGATCATCGCGTTCTTCGCGCTACTTGACGGACTGCAAGAGGTTGTGAAGGCGTCGCTGGTCGGCTCGGTCATCGGGAACTCGCTGCTGGTGCTGGGCGCCGCGATGGTTGCCGGCGGGCGCAACCGGACCCGGCAGACGTTCGACCGCACCGCCGCCCAGACCCACTCGGGGCTTCTGCTGGCGACTGTGATCGCGATGATCCTGCCCGCCGTCGCCGTGCTCTCGCGCGGGCAGGCCCTGCCGTCCGTCGGGGAACCGCGGCACTCGTTCGGAGCACACATCGAGCATCTGTCGCTCGCGGTCAGCCTCGTGATGATCGTCATCTACGCCGCATCGCTGCTGTTCTCGTTACGCACCCACCGGGACCTGTTCGCCCCCGCCCGCGAAGCGGAACGAGAAGAGCAGCTGTGGCCGCTTGCCCGCTCCGTCGCGATCCTCGGATTCGCCGGCGCGCTCGTCGGGGTGATGAGCGAGCTGCTCGTCGGATCGATCGAGCACGCGTCCAAGTCGATCGGCCTATCGGAGTTCTTTGTCGGCGCATTCGTCATCGCGATCGTCGGCAACGCCGCCGAGCATTACGTGGCGATCGTGGTCGCGGTCAAGGACAAGATGGATCTGGCGGTCAACATCGCGATCGGATCGAGCGCACAGGTCGGCCTGTTCGTCGCGCCGGTCCTGGTGCTCCTGTCGTTCGCGTTCGGGCCGGCGCCGATGCCGCTCGTGTTCAACGGCTACGAGATCGCGGCGCTGATCTTCGGCGTGCTGATCTCGACGACGCTGATCGCGGACGGCGAATCCACCTGGTTCGAGGGCGTCCAGCTGCTCGGAATCTACGCGCTGATCGGGATGGTCTTCTACTACGCGTAGCCGTGGGACGCCATTCCCACGATCCGGGACGCCGTTCCCACAATCCGGGCGCGCACAGACACCACGTTGCCCCAGCGCTACGGTTGGCCACAGGTGTGCCGGGAAGGCTGGTCGGCGTCCCGTTGTCGACCATGGAGGGGCCCCTCCGAACAAGCGATGTCCCCGGTGCTAGCAATCCCGCTGTTCATCGGTTCGCTCGCCGTCACGCTGCTCGCCGCCGCGAGCTTCGCCCGCAGGCTCGATCGGTTCGGCGTCCGGTTCGGGTTTCCCGAGACGTTGATCGGGCTGTTGACTGCGCTCGCCGCCGACGGACCGGAGATCTCCTCGGCGCTGTTCGCCCTGGCGAAGGGCGCCCACAACGTCAGCGTCGGCGTGCTCGTCGGATCGAACGCCTTCAACCTCGCCGCGATGGTCGGCATCAGCGGCCTGCTCGCGGGCAGCGTGTGCCTGCCGCGGGCGACGTTGCTGCTCGAAGGCCTGGCCGGTGCGGCCGTCACGATGATCGCCGCGGCCGTGCTGCTGCGGTGGCTGAGCGGCCCGGCGGCCACCGCGATTGCCGCGGTCGTGTTCGTGCCGTATCTGCTGCTGGTAGTTCGCGGGCCGCGGCTGCTGGGGCGGCATGGCCGCGACCGGGGTCTGATCGGCGATGTGGCGCGGGCGTCGAGCAGCGCCTCCCAGGCGAGCGATCCGAGGGCAGCCCTCAGGAGACCCATCACCTGCTCGGTCTGACCGTCCTCGACGTGATCCTGATCGTGGCGGCCAGCGCCGGAATGGTCGAGGCGTCGCTCTCGCTCGGCGACCGCTGGCATGTCTCGCGAGCGGTCCTCGGGGTGCTCGTGCTGGCGCCGCTGACGAGCATCCCGAACGCCGCGACGGGGATCCGACTGGGCCGCGCCGGACGTAGCTCGGCGCTCGTCGGCGAGACCTTCAACAGCAACTCGATCAACCTCGGCTTCAGGGTGATCGTGCCCGCGCTGTTTGTCACGCTGAGTACGGCGTCGGCAACCGGGAAGCTCGAGCTCGGCTGGCTGATCGCGATGACCGCGCTGACGCTGCTACTGCTGAGCACGCGACGGGGCATGCGCCGGGGCGGCGCCGCCGCGCTGATCGCGCTGTACGCGGGGTTCGTCGCGGTGCAGCTCGCATCGGGTTGAACGCCGCCGTCGGGCGCGTCGCGGCCACGATGCCGGCGCTCGTGGGATGCAGAGCACGTGGACCGTTCGCTTCCTGGCGCGCGAAGCCTAAGCTACGCAGAACATGGCGGACGGACCCCGAATACACCGAACTTCCACGAGGGTGATGTCGGTACTAATGATGGTCATCGGCGTCGCCCTGGTAGTCCGCACGCTGGTCGCGGGCGGGGGAGCGGCGGCCACCGGCTTGCTCCTCGGAGTCCTGTTCGTGGCAGCAGGTGCCGCCCGGCTCTACCTACAGCTCCGCGGTCCCTGAGGTCCGCGTCAACTCGTACGTGAACGAGCGTCCCTTCAGCTATCGCGCGCTGTTCGCGGTCGTCTACACGACGTCGGTCAGCGCGGTCTACTTCGCCCTCGGGGTAGTCGCCCACCGCGCCGAGGGGCTGACCCCGGTCGTGTTCCTGGCCGGGGGCATCTTCTTCCAGCTGTCGGCGATGACCTACGCCGAAGGCGCGTCGCTGCATCCGGAGCGGGGCGGCTCGGCGGTGTTCGGCCGGTACGCGTTCAACGAGCTGATCAGCTTCATCGCGGGCTGGGCGATCGTGCTCGACTACACGATCCTGCTGGCTGTCACCGCGCTCACCGTGCCCAGCTATCTGGCGGCGTTCTGGGCGCCGATCGGGCACGGCGGCGTGAAGATCACGATCGCATTCGCCGTGATCGCGTTCGTCGCCTTCGACAACCTGACTGGAGTCAAGGTGCGGCCGCTGAGGCGCCGCGTCGCGATCACGATCGCGGACCTGATCTTGCAGGCCGCGGTGATTGTGCTCGGCCTGGCGCTCGCGTTTCATCCGCACCACCTCACCGAGACGGTCAATCTCCCGACCGCGCCCACGTGGTCTGACCTGGCGTTCGCGTTTCCGATCGGCGTGATCGCGTTCACCGGACTCGAGGCGGCCGCCAGCCTCGCGGGTGAGGTGACGGCGACCCTGCGGCAGGTGCGGCGGCTGGTGGTGCCCGGTTCGGCGACTGATCACGCTGATCTACGCCGGCATTACCGTCGTCGGGATCGGCGCGCTTCCGGTCCACAACGGAGTCACCGCGCTCGGTCAGGAGCACATCAACGCGCCGGTGCTGGGCGTGGTCGAGGCGTTCCGGCCCGTCTGGGTCGCGGACGTGCTCAAGTACGCGGTCGCGATCGGGGGCGCCCTGGGACTGACCGCCGCCGCCGGGTTCTCGATGCTGGGCGTCTCCCGTGTGGGCTACTCGCTCGCCACTAACCGCCAGATCCCCAGCGCAATCGGACGGCTCAGCACGCGCTGGGGCACGCCGTTCGTCGTGATCGGGGCGGCAGCGCTGGCGGCCGCAGCGCTGGTCGTGCCCACCGACCTCGAGTTGCTCGTCGGGATCTACGCGTTCGGCGCGCTGCTGGCCTTCACGATCGGGCACGTCTCGGTGATCGTCCTTCGCTTTCGCGAGCCCGACCGCCGCGCGGGCGTTCGCGGTGCCGCTGTCGGTCCCGTTCCGCGGCGTCAAAGTGCCGCTACCGACGGTCGCCGGGGCGCTGCTCGCGGGCGTGGGCTTGATCCTCGTGATGATCTTCCACACGCGGCGCCCGGTACGTCGGCCTGGGGTGGTTGATCGGCGGGCTGGTCCTGTACGTCACCTACCGCAAGGCCGCGGAGAAGCCGCTGCTGCGGCGGGTCACGATCCCGGAGCGGGCGCTGCGTCACGAGGCGCTCGAGCCGGAGTTCGGCTCGATCCTCGTGCCGATCTTCGGGACCCCCCTCGACGACGACATCATCCAGACCGCCGGGCGGCTGGCCGGCGAGACGCACGACGACATCGAGGAGGAGGGCGCGGTGATCGAGGCGATCTGGGTATTCGAGATGCCGCTGTCGCTGCCGCTCGACGCGCCGCTGCCGGAGGCGCAGATCAAGCGCGCGCGCGAGGCGCTGGCGCGCGCGAAGGTCGTCGGCGAGGAGTACGAAGGGGTCGAGGTCGCCACCGCGATGGTCCGCGCCAGGCGCGCCGGGCAGGCGATCGTCCACGAGGCCCGGCGCCGCGGCGTCGAGGCGATCGTGCTCGCCGCCGAGGAGCCCTCGCGCGTCCGCGGCGGGGCCCTGCTTGGCGGCATCGGCCCGCTCGAGAACTATGTCGGCGCGGTCACGAAGTACGTGATCAGCAAGGCGCCCTGTCGCGTAATCCTCACCGCCCCGCCCGCCGATTGGCGCGCGAAGTTCGAGCGCGACGGTCATCAAGTGCAGAGCTGATGGCCGAACGGCGCCTCCAAGGACTGCAGCGGGTGCTGGGGGTCAACGCCCTGTTCTCGACCGCCTACGGGAACGTGGGATCGTCGATCTACTACGCGCTCGGGCTGGTCGCGTCGTTCGCGCTCGGGCTGACCCCGATCGTGTTCGTGCTGACGGGCGTGATCTTCTATCTGACCGCAGCCACCTACTCCGAGGCGACCGCAATGTACCCGGAGGCAGGGGGGTCTTCGAGCTTCGCCCGGCACGCATTCAACGAGTTCTGGTCGTTCTTCGCCGCGTGGGGCCAGATGCTCAACTACGTGATCACGATCGCGATCTCGGCGTTCTTCGTGCCCGCACTATCTCGGCGGGCTGTTCTGGCCGTTCCTGAAGACCTCGCCCGGCGACATCATCTTCGGGATCGGCGTGATCGCGGTGCTGTGCGCGATCAATGTCGTCGGCATCACCGAGGCGGCCGCGGTCAACATCGCCCTGGCGATCACCGACTTCACGACGCAGCTGCTGCTCGTGATCGTCGGGGGCGTGCTGGTGCTCTCGCCGGAGACGCTCGTCCACAACGTCCATCTGTGGTACGCGCCCACCCTCAAGAACTTCCTGATCGCGATCCCGGTGGGGATGATCGCCTACACGGGGATCGAGACGATCTCGAACATGGCCGAAGAGGCCAGGGACGAGGCGCGCACGATCCCGCGCGCGATCAACCGCGTCGTGATCGCCGTGTTCGCGATCTACGCGGCGCTGCCGGCCGTCGCCCTGTCGGCGCTCCCGGTGCGGTGCGCCGGGCACCACTGCCAGACGCTCCTGGGGCTGAGCGAGGACAAGGGCGGGTTCGCCGGCGATCCCGTGCTCGGGATCGTCAAGCACCTCAATCTCGGCCCGCTGCAGCACGCCGGCGAGATCTACGTCGGGCTGCTCGCGGCGACGATCCTGTTCATCGCCACCAACGCGGGGATCATCGGCGTGTCTCGACTGGTGTACTCGATGGGGCTCCACCGGCAGCTGCCCGACGGCCTGCGGCGACTGCATCCGCGCTATCGGACTCCGTGGATCGGGATCGCGGTGTTCGGCGGGATCGCCTGCCTGACCCTGATCCCGGGTCAGGCCGATCTTCCTCGGCAACATGTATGCGTTCGGGGCGATGCTGTCGTTCACGATCGCGCACCTCGCGGTGATTCGCCTGCGCCAGACGCGAGCCGGCGCGCGAGCGGCCGTATCGAGGGCCGGGACGGCTGCGCATCGCCGGTCGCGAGCTGCCCCTGTTCGCCGTGATCGGAGGGCTCGGGACGTTCCTCGCGTTCGTGACCGTGACCGTGCTGCACGTGGCGGTCGCCGTCGCGGGGATCGGCTGGCTCACGATCGGCATCTGCGTCTACATCGCCTACCGCCACCGGCTGGGTCTCGATCTGACGACGACGACGAAGGTCGCGATCCCTCGCCCCGCGACCGAGACTGAGGCGGAGTACGAGTCGGTGCTGGTCGCGTTCGACGAGCATGGGTTCGTGCCCGAGGTGATGGCCACGGCTACTCGGATGGCGGCCCGGCGCCGGCGCGGGATCCACGTGCTGGTCACGATCGCGGTTCCGGCGAGCAGCCCGATCGATGCGACCCTCCCCGAGCAGGAGGCCGCAGCCGCGTCGACTATCGAGGAGGCGAGGGTCCAGGGTGGGCGCCGGGTCACCGGCCACTGGGAGAAGGTGAGGGCCGGCCAGACGGCCCGCAGGATCGTGGACGAGGCCACGGAGATGCACGCGGGGGCGATCGTGATGCCGATGTCGCGGACCGGCGGTGGTTTCAGCAGGACGCTCGAGACCGTCTTGCGTGAGCGACCGTGCCGAGTCATCATCGAAGCGGCGCCGGCGCGAGCCGGCATCCAGAAGGTCGGTCGCGGCATAGCCTGGTGTCGCTGGATGTGCATGGCGACGACCCTATGGACGTCGCGCCGCGCCGAGCCCCTGAGCGCCCGGGTGGCGGCGATCACCGCGGTTGAGATCGTCGCCGCGGTCGGGGTCGCGACGGGCGCGATCGCCGCGCTGCAGTCGACGGCTCCGGCGAGCGGGCTGGGCGTGATCTACCTCCTGTCGGTGCTCGTGATCGCGATCCGCAGGGGACAGGTGGCAGCGCTCGTCGCCGCCGTGCTGAGCATGCTGCACGCTGAATTACCTGTTCATCACCCCGCGCCATCGCTTGACGATCGCGCACTCGCAGGACGTGGTCGAGCTTGTCGTGCTGCTGATCGTGGCGGTCGTCGTCGGCCGGCTCGCGGCCGTGGGCCGGGCGCGCGCCGCCGAGGCCGAGAGCCGCGCCGGGTTGGCGGCTGCGCGCGAGCGCGAGGCGAAGCTGGTGGCGGAGGCCGCGTCCGCGATCCTCGCCGGCGACAGCGTCGTCGCGCAGCTCGAGAGCATCGGCAGCAGGATCGCCCGCGCCACCTCGGCGAGCCGGGCCAGGGTCGCGCTCGAGCCGGTGCCGACGCCGCGGCCGGACGAGATCGCGTTGCCGCTCCGCGCCCGCGCCCGGACCGCGTGGCTGTACGTCACCTCTGACACGACCTGGGGTCGAGCCGACCTCGAGCGAATTTCCGAGCCGCTGCGACGCCTCGTCGACGTCGCGGTCGAGCGCGAGCACGTGGCCGAGCGGGCCGCCGAGGCCGAGGCCACGAGGCGCGCCGACGTCGCGCGGACGGCGATCCTGCACGCGATGTCTCACGACCTGCGCTCGCCGCTGACCGCGATCACGACAGCGGGATCGGCGCTGCGCGCGGCCGCGATCACCGATGCCGAGCGCGCTCGAGCTGATCGACGTGATCGAGGGCGAGGGAGCGCGGCTCGCGAAGCTCGTCGACGATCTCCTCGACCTGTCGAAGATCGAGGCCGGGGCGGTCGCGCCGCAGGCGGACTGGTGCGACCTGAACGACGTCGTCGGATCCGCCGTCGCCCAGGTACGCACCGTGCACGCGATCGAGCTGGCGCTGCCGGCCGAGCTGCCGCTGGTGCGTGCCGACGCATCACAGCTCGAGCGTGTGTTCTCGAACCTGATCGAGAACGCGGTCAAGTTCTCGCCGCCGCATACGGCGGTCCGGATCACGGCGGGGGTCGGCACCGGGAGGGTCACGGTACGCGTCGTCGACCAGGGTCGCGGGATCCCGAGCCGGCAGCGTGCGCGCGTTTTCGAGCCGTTCTTCCGGGGCCGCAGTGACGCCGGGACCGGCTCAGGGCTCGGACTGGCGATCTGCCGCGGGTTCGTGGAGGCCAACGGCGGCCAGATCATCCACCAGTCGGGTCGCCACGGCGGCACCTCGTTCGCGGTCAGCTTCCCGCTGGTCCCGCAGCCGGAGCACGTCGGATGAGCGCGACTCAGCCCCGGGTGCTCGTCGTCGACGACGAGCCGCAGATCGTACGCGGCCTCAAGATCATCCTGCGCAGCGCCGGCTACTCGGTCGAGGCGGCTGAGAACAAGGCGGACGCGCTTGCCCTGCTCGCGGCGCGTCCACCCGACGCGCTCGTCCTCGACCTGGTGCTCCCGGACGGCGAGGGGGTCGAGGTCTGCCGCGAGGTCCGGCAGTGGTCGCGCCTACCGATCCTCGTGCTCTCGGCTGTCGGGGATGAGCGCGAGAAGGTCCGCGCGCTCGACGCCGGCGCCGACGACTACGTGACCAAGCCGTTCGGGACCGACGAGCTGCTCGCAAGGCTGCGCGCGGTGCTCCGCCGTTCGGTCCAGGAGAGCGGGGCGTCGAGGATCGAGATCGGCGAGCTGGTGTTCGATCTCGCCGACCGCCGGGCCACGCGCGGCGGCGCCGAGGTGCACCTGACGCCGATCGAGTTCGAGCTCGTCCGCGTCCTCTCCCAGCACCAGGGCCGGCTCGTGACCCACCGCCAGCTGCTGCGGGAGGTCTGGGGCCCCGGGTACGGCGAGGAGACTCACTACCTGCGGGTCCACATCGCCCATATCCGCGCCAAGCTGGAGGCCGATCCCTCGCGACCGCGATACCTGATCACCGAGCCGGGCGTCGGCTATCGCCTGCGAGACCCCGAAAATTAGGACTACGGCCTCCCGACCGAAACATTAACGAATTCTCTACGCCTCGGCCCCGTCCGGGGCCGGGTCGCTGATGCGATCATGCCCGCCATGGCCCGGGGCCAGCCGCCCACGTGGCTGGGAGCGATGGCGCGGATCGAGATACACGGACTACGCCGCAGCGTCGGCCTCGGGGGCCTGTTCGCCACCGCATACGGCAACGTCGGCTCCTCGATCTACTACGCGCTCGGCCTGGTCGCGTTCTACGCGCTCGGACTGACGCCGGTGATCTTCATGCTCGCCGGGGGCCTGTTCGCGCTGACCGCGAAGACCTACGCCGAGGGCGCGTCGATGTTCCCGGAGGCGGGCGGATCCTCGAGCTTCGCCCGTCACGCCTTCAACGAGTTCGTCTCGTTCTTCGCGGGATGGGCGCTGAGCCTCGACTACATCCTGACGATCGCGATCTCGGCATTCTTCGTGCCGCACTACCTCGGGGCGTTCTTCCCGGCGCTGACGCACAACCCGGGCGACATCATCGGCGGAATCGTCGTGATCGTCGCGCTCGCGGCCCTGAACATCCGCGGGATCGGGGAGTCGGCGAAGCTCAACCTCTTCCTCGCTGTCGCCGACCTCGCGACGCAGGTCGTGATCATCATCATCGGCGCGTTCCTCGTACTGAACCCGTCGCGACTTGTGGAGCAGGTGCACCTCGGAACGACCCCGAGCTGGAACCACACGATCTTCGCGTTGTCGCTGGCGATGCTCGCCTACACCGGGATCGAGACGGTCTCGAACATGGCCGAGGAAGCCCGCGACCCCGGCAAGGACGTGCCGAAGGCAGTGAACCTGATCCTGCTCGCGGTACTCGGCGTCTACTTCGGCATGACGATCGTCGCGCTGGGCGCGCTACCAGTACATGGTCACGGCAGCCACGCCTACACGCTGCTCGGCGAGCCGCCTCCGCACGGCTTCCAGAACGACCCGGTGCTCGGGATCATCGAGCACCTCGGGCTGCCGGCGACGCTCACGCACGTCCTCCGCTACTACGTCGGCATCCTCGCCGGGACGATCCTGTTCATCGCGACGAACGCGGGCCTGATCGGGATCTCCAGGCTGTCGTGGTCGCTGGCCGAGCATCGCCAGCTACCGGAGCTCTTCTCGCGCCTGCACAAGCGCTACCGCACGCCCTGGTTCACGATCGTCGTGTTCTCGCTGTTCGCGGGCATCCTCCTGATCCCCGGGCAGACCGACTTCCTCGGCAACCTCTACTCGTTCGGCGCGATGCTGTCGTTCACGACCGCACATGCTGCGGTGGTCGCCCTGCGGTTCAAGGACCCCGACCGCGAGCGCCCCTACCGGATGCCGGGGAACATTCGCGTCCGCGGCCGCCAGCTGCCGATCACCGCGGTCGTCGGAGGGATCGGGACGTTCGCCGCCTGGGTGTCGGTCATGGCTCTCCATGTCGACGCACGCTACGTCGGGACCGCGTGGATGATCGTCGGCATCGTCGGCTACGTCGTCTATCGCCGGGGCAGCGGGCTCGACCTGACCTCGCACTACAAGATCCCGCGCCGCGAGCGCCCCGCGTTCTTCGTCGAGCTCGACTACCGCTCCGCGATCGTGCCGATCTTCGGCACCGATGTCGACGCCTCGGCGCTGCGCGCCGCCGCCCGGCTGGTCGGCGAGGGGGCGGTCGTGGAGGCGGTCTACGTGCTCCGCGTGCCCAACCAGCTGTCGCTCGACGCCGGCCTCGAGGAGGAGGAGCGGCTCGGGCTGAGCGTGCTCGAGGGCGCCGAGCTCGCCGGCCGCAAGGCAGGCCTGAAGATGCAGACGCGCCTGATCCGCACCCGCAATCCCGGCCTCGCGATCGTCGAGGAGGCCCAGCGCTCGGAGGCCGAGATCATCTACCTGGGGACCGCGCACGCCCCGCGCTCGGAGCGCGCGCTCGGGCCGACCTCGAGCTACCTGCTGGCGCACCGCCCGTGCCGGGTGGTGATCGAGATGCCCCCGGCCGAGGTGCATGGCGACGGCGGCCGGTTCGCGATGTCGGACCGGGTGGGGCGGTAGCCGCTCCCTCCGACGGGCGCTCGCGCCGGGTCGTGGTTTGGCGTCGATGGAGGGCCTCGGTGGCGGGCGCCCCATCGGCGCTGCGGGCCCATCACGGACAGCCGCCGGCACCTCACCCGGGCACCGACAGCGGCCGCCCCCCACTCGCGGCAAGAAGAGCGCGCGCTTATCTCCGGTTTCCCCGCGCGTGCTCGCTGCCCGCCGAAGATAAGCGCGCTGGGCAAGCTTATGTCGGGTTTCCCCGCGCGGGTTCGCTGCTTCGCGGATATAACATATAAGCGCGTCCGGTCGCGCGTCATCGCGGCCGTTCGCTCCTCGCGGACGACCCGGTCATCCCGCGAAGCGATAGCCGACCCCGGGGTCGGTGCGGATGAAGCGCGGCCCGTCGGCCGGCTCGAGCTTACGGCGCAGGTTGGCGATATGCGCTCGGAGAACCTGCGCGTCCTCGGCGTAGCCGGCTCCCCACACGGTGCTCAGCAGGCTCCGGTGGGTCATCAGCCGGCCCCGGTTGCGGGCGAGCAGGCGGAGCAGGTCGAACTCGGTCGGGGTGAGGTGGATCTCCTTGCCCTCGTAGGACACATAGTGGTTGTAGAGGTCGATCTCGAGACCGTCGGCGGTGATGACCGTCTCCTCGGTCTGCGGCTTGATTCGGCGGAGGTTGGCACTCAGGCGGGCGATCAGCTCGCGGGGGCCGAACGGCTTGGTCACGTAGTCGTCGGCGCCGGCCGCGGGCGCGCGGACCTTGGCGTCCTCGTCGCCGACCGCCGAGAGCACGATGATCGGGACATCGCTCCATTCGCGCAGTCGCCTGCACAGCTCGACGCCGTCCATCCCGGGCAGGACGAGGTCGATGATCCCGGCGTCGGGTCGCCATTGGCTTGGACGAATCCATTCGCGATCGCGAGGCCCAACCCGGAGCCCGTCCACGGGCCGCGGGTCGCCTGTGGCCCGCGGTAGAAGGCTCGAAGATCCGCTCACGCTCCGATCGGCCGATCCGGGGCCCCGGTCGGTCACGCGGACGAGGGTGGTGTCGCCGCTGCGCCGGACGTGGATCAAGACGGGCTGGCCGGACGAGTATCGCTGCGCGTTCTCCAGCAGATTCGCGCACGCGCGCTCGATTTGCGCGGCATCGGCGCACACCTCGGGAGCGCCAGGGTCGATCGTGAGCCTGACGTCGGCGGCGTGAGCGGACAGGCTGTCGCGCGCGGCGAGGATCACGTCCTCGAGCGAGACCCAGTCGCGGCGGGGCTCGGCGCGGCCGGCCTGGAGCTTCGAGAGGTCTAGGAGCTTCTCGACGCTCGCGCGACACAAGCAGCGTCGCGAGCTGCTGCCCGATGCATCGTTGAGCGCGAGTGCCTGCCGGCGCGGGTCCCCCTCGGCGCGGCCGAGGACGATCGATCCGGAGCGCAGCGCGAGCGCCTCCGACACTCGTCGGGCGGTCGCGGCGATTGCCTCGCTCGTGTCGGACCCGGCGAGAAGCTCGCTCGAGCGCCGCTGCCCCGAGCCACATGTTCGAGCGTGGGCGGCTCGAGTGCCTCGAGCCAGGGCCGGCGAGCATTCGACCAGCGTACGTCAGGAGCCGATCGGTGGAACCGCGCTTTCGCCAGAAGGAGTACGGGCGCGCGGGGCGAACGCCACACCATGCTGCTCAGACACCGCGTCCCCCGTCTCGAATCAAAGCCGATCGCCGCGTCGAAGGGGTTCGAGCATCTCGATGAGAGTTCGATCTCGGTCCTGCGCTGGCTGCAGGCAAACCGCGTGGACCTCGTCCTGGTCGGCTACGTCGCCCGCGCGATCCGCGGGGACGCCGGCGCGCGCGGGCCGGTGGCGATCGTGCCCGCCCCGTACGGACGCAATCTCGACCGGCTGGCACGCGCGCTGCTGTCGGCCCACGCGCGCCTGCGGATCGACGGCGCCGCCGATCCGCAGTCGGCGGCGGCCGAGACGATGCAGGTCAAGATCACGGCCGAGAAGCTCGTCCGAGGCCAGCGCTGGACGCTTCGCTGCGGCGCCTACGACCTCGACATCGAGGGACGGCCCGCTGGCGTTCCCCGCTATCAGGAGCTCCTCTACGAGGCGGTCCGATTCGAGCTTGCGCCGGATACGAGCGTCGAGGTCGCCTCGCCGGAGGACATCGAGCTCTACGACCACGTCCGGCGCACCGGCGTCTCGCCGGAATTCCGGGTCATTCGCAACGCAACGGTCGATAACGAATAGGCGCGCCTGTACGCTGACGGGATGCGGCATCACGCCGTTCCGTCAGCCGCAGGGCGGTCATCCGCGGGGCGCCCGCGCTCGCCGCAGCGGATGGCGCTGATCGCATGCGCGGGGGCGGCGGCCGCGCTCGCGCTGCTGCTCGTGACGTGGTTCCTTGCGTTCCACGTCCCAGCGGTCGAGCGTGCGGACGTGCACATCCTCGGCGGCTTCACCAATCTGCACCGCCCACGGCTCGACTCGGTCGCGCACTTCATCGCGGGACTGTGCAACCCGAACCCGTTCGTCTACTTCGCGGGCGCGCTCGTGCTGCTGGCGCTCGCTCGCAGACGCCCGGGTGTGGCGCTCGTTCTCGCGGCGATCCTGCTCGGCGCAAACGTCACCACGCAGCTGCTGAAGCCGCTCCTGGCGGCGCCGCGCCCCGTGCCGGCCGGCGTCGAGGAGATCGCCGCCGCGGCCTGGCCCAGCGGCCACGCGACCGCCGCGATGTCGCTGGCGCTGTGCTCGGTCCTGGCCGCACCGGCGCGGCTGCGCCCGGCGGTTGCCGCGCTCGGAGCAGCGTTCGCGGTGGCGGTCAGCTACTCGTTTCTGACCTTGAGCTGGCACTACCCGAGCGACGTGCTCGGGGGCTTCCTGGTGGCGACCGTGTGGACACTCCTGGGTATCGCCGTCCTGTACGGGCTCCGTGCCCGGTTCGCGAGCGATGTATCCGCGGAGCCAGTGTCGAGGCCGTCGGTGGGGCAGGCGCTGCGCCCGCCTGCGGCGGCGCTCCTGGGCGCGATCGCGATGGCCGCGATCGTGGCGCTCGCGCGGCCGCACGCGGTCGTCAGCTACACGGAGGGCCACACGACGTTCGTCGTCGGCGCGTGCGCGATCGCCGCCGCCGGCCTGGTTCTGGCAACCGGAGTGATGCTGGCGCTGAGGCGATGACGGAGTTCGGCTCAGTCCGAGTCGCCGCGGTGCAGGCGACGCCCGTGATCCTCGATGCGGAGCGCTCGATCGCGAAGGCGGCCGAGCTGATCGGGCGGGCGGCCGCCGATGGCGCACAGCTGGTGGTGCTGCCCGAGACGTTCGTGTCGCTGTATCCGTCGAACGTGTGGGCTCGCCAGGCGGCCTCGTTCGGCGGCGCCGACGAGCTATGGGAGCGGATGTGGGCGAGCGCGATCGACGTCCCAGGCCCCGCCGTCGACCGGCTTGTCGAGGCCTGCCGCGAGCACCGTGTGGTGTGCGCGATCGGCGTCAACGAGCGCGAGAGCGATCGTCCCGGGTCGCTCTACAACACGCTGCTGATCGTGGGCCCCGACGGTCTCCTTCATCGCCACCGCAAGCTGATGCCGACCCACCATGAGCGGCTCTTCCACGGGATCGGCGCCGGTGACGACCTCGGCATCGTGCAGGCCGCCGGCGCCAGGATCGGCGGGCTCATCTGCTGGGAGAACCGGATGCCACTGGCGCGCCACGCGGTTTACCGCGAGGGGCCGCAGATCTGGCTGGCGCCGACCGCGGACGACAGCGACGGCTGGCTCGCGAGCATGCGACACATTGCGATCGAGTCGGGCGCGTTCGTCGTCACGGTCGCGCAGTACATCCCGGCCTCGGCGTTCCCCGACGACTTCCCGCTGCCGCTGCCGGAAGGCAAGGACGTGTTCCTGCGCGGCGGCGCTGCCGTGATCGATCCGGCCTGGGGCGAGGTGATCGCGGGTCCGCTGTACGACCGGGAGGGGATCGTGCTCGCCGATTGCGATCTGCGCCGGGGGCTGCACGCCAAGCGGGTGTTCGACGCGGTCGGGCACTACAGCCGCGCCGACGTGCTGGAGGGCGGGGCTGCTCCCGAATCGACCGGCGCCGGCGGCGGTGGCTTCGACGGGGCGGAGGCGGGAGCTTCGTGAGCGGCGCCTACCACGACAGATCGCGGCGCCTCCAGCACGGCGGCGCGACTCTTGCACGATAAGCAGCTGGGGGCTGCTTATCGTGACTCGGCTCCGGCCGCAGCGCGGCGCCGTCACGATAAGCATCCGCCCGTCGTGAGTCGAGGTGTGCCAGCTGTCCGTGATGGGCCCGAAGCACCAAATGGAGTGCCCACCGGCGAGGCCCTCCATCAATGCCCAGCCGGAACGCCGCGGCGATCCTCGGAGGGCCACGCCTACCGGTAGCGACCGGGCTCCCAGAGCGGCTCCTCGCCGTGGTTGGCGCCGCGGCTGAGGATGAACAGGAGGTCCGATAGGCGGTTCAGGTAGCGGACGACCTCGGCGCTCACGTCATCGCCGCAGGCGATCGCGAGCCGCTCGGCCCGCCGGCACACGGTGCGGCAGACGTGCAGGTGCGCGGCGGCGACGGTCCCGCCCGGGAGGACGAACGACTTGAGCGGCCGCAGCGTGGCGTTGACCTCGTCGCAGCGCTCCTCTAGCCAGGAGGTCTGTTCGGGCAGCACCCTGAGCCGCTCGCGCGCCGGATCTTCGGGCGCCGAGATGTCGGCGCCGACGTCGAACAGGTCGTTCTGGATCCGGCGCAGCCACGTGGCGTAGTCCTCGAGCAGGTCGGGGACCGTCAGGGCCAGGCCGATCTGTGCGTTCAGCTCGTCGACGGTGCCATAGGCCTCGATCCGCGGATGGGTCTTGGGGACGCGGCTCATGTCGCCGAGGTGAGTCTCGCCGGAGTCGCCCAGGCGCGTGTAGATGCGGGTGAGGTTCACGGTCATGCCGACCTGCAGTCTAGGCGCCCGAGGGCGAGGATCGGGTTGCGCGGGGCCCGATGGCGGTACGATCCGGCCGTTCAAGGTCGGTGGCAATGGGAAGCCGGTGCAATGCCGGAGCGGACCCGCCACTGTGATCGGGGACGCCAGCCGCAATGAGCCACTGGCGAGCGCGACTCGCCGGGAAGGCGCGACTGGTAGGCCCGTAAGCCAGGAGACCAGCCTCCGACCACCAAGCCGATATGCCCTCGTGGAAAGGGGTGGCCCTTATGAATCGCAAGACTCTTGTCGCTCTCGTGGGAGCGATCGTCGTGGCGGCGGTGCTGTCCGGCGCCGCGCTCGCCGCGACCAGCTTCGGCCCGGCCGTGAGCGTGCAGATCAAGACGCTGACGAAGACGCTGAAGCACGTGACCGTGCACGGCGAGAAGGGCTGGATCAGGAAAGGGGGAACGCCGCGCGGAAAGTGCCCTGGGACCAGTGCCGCGGGCGCGCTTGATGCCGCCACGCACGGCAGGTGGACCGGCAAGTACTACGCGAGCGTGGGCGGGATCTTCGTCACCTCGATCCTGGGCGTGAAGCCGAAGAGCCCGGACTACTGGGGCTTCGTCGTCAACGAGAAATCGTCGAGCAAGGGCGCGTGCTCGGTCAACCTCCATGCCGGCGACAGGCTCGTGTTCAAGGTCATCAAGTGAGGTAGGGCTCGACCGAGCCGGCTGTGGATGACCCTTCGAGCGCTACTGGGTCTCGCCGGGACGCATCCCCGGGGCCCATTCACCACGGCGGTCGCGATCGTATGCGCGATCGCGGCCGCCGGATGCGGCCTGGGTCCCGGCAAGGGGACATCGGGCGTGTCGCTGACGGTGACCCGGAACTTCGGCTCCCGTCAGGTCGGCGCGGTCAGCGAGCACCACGTCCCCGGCTCGGAGACCGTAATGCGGATGCTCGAGCGCTCCTTCAACGTCCAGACGCGCTTCGGCGGCGGGTTCGTGCAGTCGATCGACGGCGTGTCCGGCGACTCGTCGCGCCACGACTGGTTCTACTACGTCAACGGCATCGAGGCTGCGAACGGCGCCGCGACGACCGCGGTTCACCGGGGCGATCGCATCTGGTGGGATCTGCACGACTGGAGCGTTACCGACTCGGTACCCGCCGTCGTCGGCTCGTTTCCAGAGCCGTTCGTGCACGGGAGCGGCGGCAGGCGCCTGCCGACGACGATCGGCTGCGCGCAGGACGCGTCGGTCGCGTGCTCGCGGGTGGCCAATGAGATGAAGGCGCTCGGAGTGCCGGTCGCGAGCCAGCTGCTCGGCGGCGGCTCTGGCACCGACTCGCTCGCGGTGCTCGTCGGCACCTGGCGCGACATGCGCGGTGTGATCGCGGCGAGCCTGATCGCCAGGGGCCCGTCCGCAAGCGGCGTCTACGCGCGTTTCAGCGGCCCGGACGGAACCTCGCTGCAGCTGCTCGACCCCCGGGGCCGGGTGGTGAGGACGCTGGGAGCGGGGGCGGGACTGCTCGCCGCCACGCGCGACCAGGTGTCCGAGCCGACGTGGATGATCACCGGCACCGACCCGGCGGGAGTCGCGGCCGCGGCATCGGCGCTAACGCCGGCGAGGCTTCGCGACCACTTCGCGCTCGCGGTGCAGGGCGGCGCCGACCGCCCGGTGCCGGTGCTCGCAGGGTCTCAATCGGGGTCCTGAAGTGGTCATCGCCCGATGAGCTACCGCCGCCGCGCAAGCCCCCTCCACGCGGCGCGCGCCGGCGCCGGGGCCGTGTACTGCCTCGCGCTCGGGTGCGCTGCGCTGATCTTGAGTCACCCGTTGTTGCTCGCGGCCATCGTTCTGACGCTGCTCGGCGCGGGCGCCGGGGCCGGGGTCTGGCGGGAGCTGCGCCGCGCGGCACTGTGGGCGCTGCCGCTCGCGCTTGCGATCGCGGTGATCAACGGGCTCGTCACCCGCAACGGCCTGACCGTGATCGTGCGACTGGGGGACCTGCCCGTGCTCGGGCACACCGATATCACGCTCGAGGCGACCGCGTACGGCGGCGTGCTGGGACTTCGCGCGCTTGCCCTGATCCTGGCGGGCGCGCTGTACACGGTTGCGGTCGACCCGGACGATGTGCTTAGGCTGTTCCGGCGGGTGTCGTTCCGCTCGGCCCTGACCGCGACGCTCGCCACGCGGATGGTTCCGGTGCTGGTGCGAGACTCGAGGCGGCTCGCCGATGCGCAGCGCTGCCGCCCGGGGCCGCCGCCCTCGCGGGTCGCGCTGATAAGGGCCGCGTCGAGCGGCGTGCTCGACCGCGCGCTCGACGTCGCCGCAGCGCTCGAGGTCCGCGGGTACGGCTCGGCGAGGCGCGCGCCGAGATCGCCGCGGGCGCCGTATGGTCGGCACGACCGTGCGTTCTCGGCGTCGGCCGTCGCTGTGCTGGCGGTGGCGATCGCCGGGCGCGCCGCCGATCTGGCGCCGTTTCACGCGTACCCGGCGCTGCAGGCATCCGGGGCGGCGGCGGTGTGGGTCCTCGCCGTCGCGCTGCCGGGGTGCGCATTGCTGCCGTTCGCCGACCGCAAGGGCATCGAACGGTGAGCGTGCTCGAGCTCGATCGCGTGAGCTACCGCTACCCGGGCGCCGCGGGACTCGCCCTCGAGGACGTGAGCGTCTCGGTCGCCGCCGGCGAGCTCATCGTCGTCGCGGGCACATCCGGATCGGGCAAATCGACGCTGCTGCGCTGCGCGAGCGGGCTCGTGCCGCACTTCCATGGCGGCGATCTCGCCGGTGCTGTGACGGTCGCGGGGTTCGACACGCGCTCCAGCGGGCCGGGAGAGATCGCGGGCGCCGTGGGCACGCTGTTCCAGGATCCTGAGACCCAGATCGTGATGGGGACGGTGCGGGCCGAGCTTGCGTTCCCGCTCGAGAACCGCGGTCACTCGAGCGCCGAGGTCGCGCGCGGCGTCGAGGAGGCGGCGCTCGCGCTCGGGATCGCGGGGCTGCTCGAGCGTCCGACGGATTCGCTGTCGGGAGGCGAGCTCCAGCGGGTCGCATTGGGCGCCGCGCTTGCCGGGCGTCCGCAGCTGATCGTGCTCGACGAGCCGACGTCGCAGCTCGATCCCGTCGCCGGCGACGAGCTGATCGCGCTGCTGCGGCGGCTGAACGAGGACTTCGACGTGACCGTGCTCTTCGCCGAGCACCGGTTGGAGCGCTGCCTCGGTGCCGCCGACCGGGTGATCGCGATGGTCGACGGGGGGCGGGTCGGGTTCGACGGCTCGCCCGAGGCGTTTCTCGAGTGGGCGGCCGGTGCCGTGCCCGCGCTCGAGACGCCGGGCTCGCGTCTGCTCAGCGGCCTCGGCCTGCAGCCCGCTCCCGGCGTCAAGCGAGCACGCGCCGCGCTGCGCGAGCGGCGGCTGCTGCCCGACATGGGGGTGCCCGTGCCAGACGTGGCTGCACGAGCGCATCGGCGGGGCGACTCGACGGCGTCGGACCCGGCGCTTTCATTCAAGGCGGTCTGGCACGAGATCGCCGGCGGCCCGGCGGTCCTCCGGGGCGTGTCGCTGAGCATCGGGAGCGTCGAGCGGGTCGCGCTGATGGGGCGAAACGGAGCCGGGAAGTCGACCCTGCTGCGCCACGCGGCCGGGCTGATGCGCCCGACCCGGGGGCGCGTCAGCGCGGACGGGCGCGTCGCACTACTGCTGCAGAACCCGACCGACTACCTGATCCACGAGCGCGTCGAGGACGAAGCGCCGCCCGACGCGCTGCGGGCCGTCGGCCTCGACCCGGCGGCGCTGGCGGGGCGCCACCCGCGGGAGCTGTCGGGAGGTGAGAGGCAGCGGCTCGCGCTGGCGGTCGTGCTCGGCGACGGCGCGGACCGCCCGGCCGTGCTGTGCCTCGATGAGCCGACCCGGGGGATGGATCGTGCGGCCAAGGAGGAGTTGGCCGCGCTCCTGCGCACGATCGCCGCCTCCGTGCTCGTCGCGACCCACGACCCGGAGTTCGTCGCCGCGTTCGCCGAGCGGGTGGTGCTGCTCGCAGACGGCGCGCCGATCGCCGACGGGCCGGTCGCCGAGGTGCTGAGCGGTGGCACCTATTTCGCCACCGAGACCGCGCGGATCCTGGGCGGCGCGGGAGGCGCGTTGCGTCCCGAGGACGGGGTCGCGCTGATCGGACCACGGATGCGGGCGGAGGCGGAGGCGATCGCGTGAGCTGGCAGCTCGGGTCATTCGCGCTGCTGGCGGTCGCGCTGGCCGCGGGGTTCGCCTGGTATGAGCGGACCCGTCCCGACGCCCGGATCGTGGCGCTGGTGGCGACGCTGGCGGCGTTCGCCGCGCTCGGCCGGATTGCGTTCGCGGCCTTGCCGAACGTGAAGCCGACGACCGACATCGTGCTGATCTCGGGTTACGCGCTGGGCGGAGCGCCTGGGTTCGTGGTGGGCGCGGTCACCGGCCTGACGTCGAACTTCTTCTTCGGGCAGGGACCGTGGACGACCTGGCAGATGGCGGCGTGGGCGGCGACCGGCGTGCTCGGGGCGGCACTGGCGCTGGTCACCCGACGCCACATCGGCCGTTGGCCGCTGGCGCTCGTGTGCGGGGTCGTCGGCTACCTCTACGCGATGTTCCAGGACGTCGGCGATTGGGTCAACTTCAGCGACCACAGCATCGCGCAGCTCGGCGTGTACGTGGCTCGGGGGACCGCGTTTGACTCGATCCATGCCGGCGGATGCCTGATGTTCGCGCTCGCGTTCGGGCCCGCGCTGATCGGATCGGTGCAGCGGTTCGCTCGGCGCCTGCAGGTCAGATGGCATCCAGCGGGCGGACTCGCCGACCGGCGGGCGGGGCTGGTGCCGGCGCTGGTGCTCGGGCTCGCCGGAGCCGGAGCGGTGGGCGGCGTCGCGGCGCTCCGGGCGCCAGCGACCGCGCGCGCGTCGGGCAGCCTCGTCGGCTACCTGCTGGGCGCGCAGCACTCGGACGGCGGGTTCGGCGCCGCTCCGGGCGGGCCGTCGTCGGCGCTCTACGCGGGCTGGGCGGCACTCGGCCTGGCGGCGGCCGGCGAGAACCCCGCCGACATCAGTCACGGTGGGGCGAGCCTGCTCGACTACATCCGGTCTGGTGCCGGGTCGCCGGGCGATCCAGGCTCGCTCGAGCGGACGATCCTTGTGGCGGGGGCGGCCGGAGTGTCGGCTCAGAGCTTCGGCGGCCAGGATCTGGTGGCGGCGCTCGAGCGCCACATCCGGCGTGATGGGTCCGTCTTCGATCAGGTCAATCTGACGGCGTTTGCGGTTCTCGCGCTGCGCGCGGCCGGTCGCGCGCCCGCATCGAGGACGGTGTCGTGGCTCGCGCGTCAGCAGAATCGCGACGGGGGTTCAGCTTCTGCGACGCGTGGCGGCGAGAGTGATGTCGACGACACCGGCGCGGCGCTCGAGGCGCTCGGGCGGCACGGCGCGACGACGGGGCGCGCGGTTGCCTATCTGCGACGCCGGCAAACCCACGACGGTGGCTTTCCGAGCCAGCCGGGCAGCGACGCTAACGCCCAGTCGACCGCCTGGGCGGTGCAAGGGCTGTTGGCAGCTGGCGTGTCGCCGGCCTCGCTGCATCGCGCCGGCGCGGTCTCGCCGCTGCAGTTCCTGCGCTCGCTGACCGCCGGCGATGGGCACGTCCGCTATGCCCAGGGCACGGACGAGACGCCCGTGTGGGTCACCGCCCAGGCGCTGATGGCGCTCGAGGGCAAGGCGCTGCCGCTCGCGCCGGTGCGGTCGAGAGGGTCGTCGAGCGCACGTCCGGCGCGGGCGGCGGGCGCGTCGTCGCCGACGGCCGCCGAGGCACAGCGGCGGTCGGCGGCACCGGGGGCGAGCCCGGCGCGAGCGGCCACCGGGGCGCAAGCGGCCACCGCGGGCGCGGCCAAGCACGCCGTGGCACCGACCCCCCATCGGGCCGGCACGACGTCGGCGACCGCGCCGGCGGATGATCGGGCGCTGTCCGGATACGCCGCCGGCGCGGGCTTGCTGGCCGCGCTCGCGCTCGCCCCCGTGGGTCTCGGATAGGGGGGTCCGACAACACGCAATCGTCGCCGGATCGATAGCCTCCCGGCGCGCATGCAGATCGGGGTTCCAACCGAGACGGCTCCCGGAGAGCGACGGGTGGCGCTCGTCCCTGAGGTCGTACGCAAGCTGAGCGACCGGGGAATCGAGGTCGTGGTGCAGCGTGGCGCGGGTGCCGGCGCGCTACTGCCGGACGAGCTGTTCGAGGAGGCCGGGGCAAAGATGGTCAAGGACGCCGGCGGCGTGTTCGGCCGCGACGTCGTCGTGAAGGTCGGCTCGCCGACGCCCGGGGAGACCTCGCTGCTGCACAGGGACGGAGTGCTGATCGGGTTCCTGCAGCCGCTCACGAACGCCGACGGGATCCGAGCGCTCGCGTCCGCCGGCGTGACGGCGTTCGCGATGGAGGCGATCCCGCGCATCTCGCGCGCGCAGTCGATGGACGCGCTGTCCAGTCAGGCGAACATCGGCGGCTACCGGGCGGCGCTGATCGGCGCGCAGGAGCTCGGCCGCTTCTTCCCGATGCTGATGACTGCAGCGGGCACGATCCGCCCGGCCACCGTGCTCATCCTGGGTGCCGGAGTCGCTGGGCTGCAGGCGATCGCGACCGCGCGGCGGCTCGGCGCCGTCGTGCAGGGCTTCGACGTTCGCGCCGCCGTCAAGGAGCAGATCGAGTCGCTCGGCGCCACGTTCCTGGAGTTCGACCTGGGGGGCGATCTGGAGGGCGAGGGCGGGTACGCGAAGGAGCTGACGCCCGAGCAGCAGGCCCGCCAGCAGGAGCTGATGGCGGAGGCGATTGGAAAGTGCGACGTGGTGATCACGACGGCGGCGGTTCCGGGCCGACGCGCTCCGATCCTCGTGACCGAGGAGGCCGTAAAGAAGATGAAGCCGGGCTCGGTGATCGTGGATCTGGCGGCGGAGACGGGTGGGAACTGCGAGCTGACCGAACCCGGCGAGACCATCGTCCGTCACGACGTCAAGATCCTCGGCCCTCGGAATGTGCCCTCGACGATGGCCGAGCACGCCTCACAGCTGTACGCGCGCAACATCCAGGCGCTGCTCGAGCTGATGATCGAAGATGGCGCGCTCCAGCTCGACTTCGACGACGAGGTGATCGCGGGGGCGTGCGTCACCAGGGACGGGGAGATCCTCCATGAGGGCGCCAAGGCGGCCGCCGGCGCCCCAACCGCATAGCCCTGACAGGAGGCGCCTGTGAGCACTGTCACCGAGATAGCGATCCTCGTGCTTGCCGCGTTCGTCGGCTTCGAGGTGATCTCGAAGGTCCCGAACACGCTGCACACGCCGCTGATGTCCGGCACGAACGCGATCCATGGGATCGTGTTGCTGGGCGGTCTGCTGCTGATGCACGAAGCGCAGGGCGTGCTCGAGCACGCGCTGCTGGTGATCGCGATCACGTTCGGCACCATCAACGTGATCGGCGGTTTCTTCGTCACCGACCGGATGCTGGGCATGTTCAAGCGGCGGGAGCCGCCGAAGGCCGAAGAGGGCGAGGAGCAGTGACGCTGGCCACGTCGTTCGTCCAGCGAGCGAACTTCATCAACTCGCTGTACATAGTCGCGTTCGCGCTGTTCATCTACGGGATGAGCGGGCTGACGGGCCCGCGCACCGCCGTGCGCGGCAACAAGATCGCCGCCACCGGCATGGCGATCGCCGTGATCGCGACGCTGCTGACTCCTCACGTGTTCTCGGGGTCCTCGACGCCGTGGCTGATCGCGCTCGGGCTGGTGATAGGCATCGCGATCGGGATCCCCGCCGCGCTGAATGTGCGGATGACGGCGATGCCGCAGATGGTCGCCTTGTTCAACGGTGTCGGCGGTGGCGCGGTGGCGCTGATCGCCTGGGTCGAGTACCGCCATCACTTCCGGTTGGGGCTCGACTACTGGCGCCTGAAGGCGGAGATCCCGACGCTGTTCGCCGCGATCGTCGGCTCGATCTCGTTCTGGGGATCGAACATCGCGTTCGGCAAGCTCCAGGAGATCCTCCCGGGAAAGCCGATCAAGCTCCCCGGCCAGTCGATCATCAACTTGACACTGTTCGTCATCGCGCTCGCCAGCGCGGTCGTGCTCGCCGCCGGAACGCACTCGCAGGGTCTGTTCATCCTCGGCATCCTGATTGCCGCGGCCCTGCTGGGCAACATGATCGTGCTGCCGATCGGCGGCGCCGACATGCCGGTAGTGATCTCGCTGCTGAACGCGTTCACCGGGCTGTCCGCGGCGGCGACCGGAATTGCGCTGGACAACACGGCGATGATCGTCGCGGGCATGATCGTCGGTGCCTCGGGAACGATACTCACGAACCTGATGGCCAAGGCGATGAACCGCTCGGTGCCGGCGATCATCGCGGGCGGCTTCGGAGGCGAGGTGGCGGCGCCGGCTGCCGGGGCGATCGACCGCGGCCCGGTCCGCTCGACCTCCGCGCAGGACGTCGCGATCCAGCTCTCGTACGCGAGGCAGGTCGTGATCGCCCCGGGGTACGGCCTGGCGGTGGCGCAGGCGCAGCACGCGGTGCGAGAGCTCGAGCGGGCGCTCGAGGCCAAGGGCGTCGAGGTCAAGTTCGCAATCCACCCGGTCGCCGGCCGGATGCCGGGTCACATGAACGTGCTGCTCGCCGAGGCCGACGTCCCGTACGACCTGCTCAAGGAGATGGACGAGATCAACCCGGAGTTCTCGCGGACCGACGTCACGCTCGTGATCGGCGCCAACGACGTCACCAACCCGGCTGCGAAGAACGAGCCGGGATCGCCGATCTACGGAATGCCGATCCTCGAGGTCGACAGGTCCGGGTCGGTGATCGTGCTCAAGCGCTCGATGGCATCGGGGTTCGCCGGCATCGACAACCCGCTGTTCTACGAGCCGAAGACGGCAATGCTGTTCGGCGACGCGAAATCTTCAGTAAGCGAGATCACCTCGGAGGTGCATGCGCTCTAGCGGGTCGCGCCGGAGCGTTTCGGTGGGGCCCACCGGCTCGCTTCCGGAACCCGTTTAGCGGGTAACGTGCCGCTTGAGCGCCGAAACGGGGAGTAATGGATCCGGCCAGGCTCAAGGCGATACCGCTTTTCTCTCATCTCTCCGACGAGGAGGCCCGCCGCCTGGCCGCGTTCGCGACCGAGACGAGCATCGCCGACGGTCAGATCCTGATGAAGCAGGGTGACTACTCGACCGAGCTGATCGCGATCGAGGAAGGGACCGCCGAGGTGCTGCGAGACGGCAACAAGATCGCCTCGCTGAAGGAGGGCGATCTGATCGGTGAGATGGGCCTGCTCTCGCGCGAGCCCCGCAACGCCGATGTGATCGTGACGTCGCCGATGCGGGTGATCAAGCTCACGCACTGGGAGATCAGACGGATGTCCCAGGACACGATCGACCGGATCAAGCAGATCATCGACGAGCGCCGCCAAGCCGGGGTCGCGGACCCGGCGCAGTAGCGATCGCGAACGGACCGCGCCTGCGACGCATCCCGGCTCGGCACATCCGAACATCCGGATCGGCCTTCTGGTAGGGTGCCGCGCTCGCCGAATCCCCGGTCTGCCGCCCCGGGCAGCGGGGAACCCAATTCATTGGGGCGAGTCTCGTGGTGATCCACGAGATGCGCTCACAGACAGAGCGCTAGCCCGTCAGCTAACTCCGTAGGCATCAGGCACGTCGTGCAAGGCCGCTTTCGCGGCAGGTATCGCGTGTTCGCTTCCAGCAGCTTTCGGATCAAAAGGATGTGCAACCAGGGAGCGCTCGTCGGCTCCCGGGCGCAGCCGTCCGAACGTGATCGGGCGATGAGACATCTTCGCCGACTGACGGGACTGCTGGCGCTGGTCATGCTCCTGCCGAGCGCGGTCGCTTCCGCCGCCTCGGGCGGCGCAGCGGTCGCGGCGCAGAGCCCCCGCGGCTACGACAGCTCGGCCGTCGTCTACTCGAGCTTTAGTCGGACGCTACGCAAGGGGGAGCGCGGACAGGACGTCAAGACGCTGCAGACGTGGCTGAGTGAAGTCGGCGATGCCGTCCCGGAGACCGGTTACTTCGGGCCGATGACCAAGCGGGCCGTGCGCCGGTTTCAGCTCGCCTACAGCCTGTCGCCCGCGAGCGGAGCGGTCGGAAGGCGCACCGCGGCCGCGTTATTCGCCGCGGTTCGCAAGCAGACCTCGAACTCGAGCGCGCTGACCACGACCTCGCCTCCGGCGTCGTCGAGCTCCGGCTGGGTGTTCCCGCTACGGCCGATCAGCCGGGTGCTCAGCCCCAGCGCGTGGACGCTCGACCAGGGTGTCGACATCGGCACGGTCAACAACGCGTGCGGCCCGGAGGTGGTCGAGGTAGCGGTCACCTCCGGTACGATCGTCCAGGAGGGAATCGACGGGTTCGGCCCCTACGCGCCGATCCTGAAGGTCGCGTCCGGACAGTACGCCGGCCGCTACATCTACTACGGTCACGCGGCCCCGGCGCTCGTCCCCGTCGGCGCCCACGTCGTCACCGGCCAGCCGATCGCCGAGGTCGGCTGCGGCTCTGTCGGGATCTCCTCGGGTCCGCACATCGAGATCGGCATCAGCGACCCGGGTGGCCCGCCTTGCTGTCCGGGCGGCGAGACCTCGCAGCTCATGGACACGATCATGACCGGGCTGTACCGACAGGCGGCCGGCTGAGACGCCATCCCGAACTCGGGTCGCCTGAAACACCGTCCCGAATAAGTAACCTCCCGGCGGTGGCAGCTGACAAGGACCTGGTCGTCGTCGGCGGCGGCATCCTCGGTCTCGCTGTCGCGTCCGAGCTTCTGACGCGGCAGCCCCGCCTTCGAGTGAGCGTGCTCGAGCGCGAGCTGGAGGTGGCCCGGCATCAGACGGGCTCGAACTCGGGCGTTATCCACGCCGGGATCTACTACAAGCCCGGGTCGCTGAAGGCACGGCTGTGCGTTGAGGGGATGCGCCGGTTGTATGAGTTCTGCGACGAGCACGGGATCCGCTACGAGCGATGCGGGAAGCTGATCGTCGCCACCGACAGCTCGGAGCTGCCGCGGCTCGACGAGCTCGAGGCACGCGGGCGCGCGAACGGGGTGCCGGGCCTGCGCCGGATCGGCCCGGAGGAGCTGCGCGAGCTCGAGCCGCACGCCCAGGGGATCGCCGCGTTGCACTCGCCTGCCACGGGGATCATCGACTTCTCCGACGTCGCCCGCGCGCTCGCGGGTCGGCTCCGCGACGCCGGCGCTGAGGTGAGGACCGGCTGCGAGGTGCATCGTCTCGCGCGCGAGAACCGCAGTGTGAGGATCGAGCATGCCCACGGCCAGATCCAGGCGAGCCGGGCGATCGTCTGCGCCGGCGCGTGGACCGATCGGCTCGCGGTGGCCGCGGGTGGGCCCGCCGATCCGCGGATCGTGCCGTTCCGCGGCGCGTACCTGCGGCTGCGGCCCGAGCGCCGAGCGCTGGTCCGCGGCCTGATCTACCCGGTCCCCGATCCGGGGTTGCCGTTCCTCGGTGTGCATCTGACGAAGCGGATCGACGGCGACGTACTGCTCGGGCCCACCGCGCTGCTCGTCGGGGCGCGCGATGCATATCGCATCTGGCGCGTCAGGGCAGCCGACCTCAGGGACACGCTGACGTGGCCGGGGACCTGGCGCATGCTGGCGCGATTCCGCCGCACGGCCCTGCAGGAGCTGCACCTCGCCGTCAGCCGCAGGGCCTTCGCCACGGCCTGCGCGCGCTACGTGCCCGAGCTTGAGGCCAGGGACGTGATCGGCGGCCCGGCGGGAGTGCGGGCGCAGGCGCTCGGCCGTGACGGGGCGCTCGTCGACGATTTCGTGATCGATGAGCTCGAATCGATGGCGTTCGTGCGCAACGCGCCGTCGCCCGCGGCCACGTCGTCGCTGGCGATCGCCTCGGAGCTGGCGGACCGGCTCGAGCGTGCTGCGCTGGTGTAACGGAGGGCTGTCCGCTCCGCGCGCGGAGGCCCGGGCCGAGGGCATCGTCAACCTCTAGGCTCCAGAGATATGGATGAGGTGCAGGAGTTCTGCGAGGCGTCCGTCTGCTGTCGCGCCTGGCCGCGAGCATGAGCACGCCGCGGCTTGTGCTCCGTACCGCCCGTGCCGTGCTCGAGCTGGGGGGACGCCCGTGGCTAATGGGCATCGTCAACGCGACCCCCGACTCGTTCTCGGACGCGGGCCTGAATCAGACACTCGAGGCGCGCGTTTCGCGAGCGCGGGAGCTGCTCGTGGCCGGAGCGAAGATCATCGACATCGGAGGGGAGTCAGGAGTCACGAACCGGCCGCCGGTCGAGCTCGAGGAGGAGATCGCGCGGGTCGTGCCGGTGATCGAGCGGGTGAGCGGCGATCTCGGCGCGACGGTGTCGGTCGACACCTATAAGCCGGAGGTGGCGCGCGCCGCGATCGCGGCCGGGGCGTCGATCGTCAACGATGTCAGCGGCTTGCGCGATCCGGCGCTTGCTGAAGTCTGCGCCGAGACGGGCGCGGCGCTTGTGCTCATGCACACGCGCGCCGCCCCGAAGCAGAAGCTGCTCGACCCAGGGTTCGACGGTCGAGCCGCAGCGGATGTCGAGCAGTTCCTGCGCGAGCAGATCGAAGTCGCGATCGGGCGAGGCGTCGCGATCGAGCAGGTGATGCTCGATCCGGGGCCCGATTTTGCGAAGACCCCTTTCCAGACGGTCGAAGTGCTCCGCGCGCTCGGGGCGCTGCGGACGCTCGGGCGGCCGCTGCTGCTGGCCGTGTCGCGCAAGGATTTCATCGGCGCGATCACCGGCAGGCCTCCGCGACAGCGCCTCGCCGGAACCCTGGCCGCAATCGCGTACGGCGTTCGGGCCGGTGCTCACGTCCTCAGGGTCCACGACGTCGAACAGGTCGCCGACTTCCTCGCGGTGGATGAGGTGCTCGCCGGGGTGGCACCGATCGACCCGGAGCTTCGGATCGACGACCGCGTGCGCTGGCAGCAGGACCCGGAGGCGCCGTCGATCGTCCCCGTTGCTGTCGGCGGGAGGACGTGGCATCGGCCTGTCCGCGGGAGGACGTGGCATCGGCCCGGCGCGCTAGATTCAAGTGCTCCTGATCGCCGGTCGCTGCCCCAACGCCACCGGAGCCCACCGATACACCGCCAAGAGGAGGATGTCATGTCCGTGCTCGACCGTGCCGCGCTCGATGAGAGCCCGCTCGCCGACCTGCACGCAATCGCCTCCGAGCTGTCGATCGACGGCTATCGTCGGCTCCGACGTCCGGAGCTGATCGACGCGATCCTCGAACGGCAGGGCGGGGAGAGACCGCCGAGGCATCAGGGGCGAAGATCGCGGATGAGCCGGTCGAGACCGTGGCGGACGGGGAGCCCGTCGAGGAAGCCACGGCCGAGGAGGTCGCAGCCGAGGAGGTCGCAGCCGAGGAGGTCGCAGCCGATGAGGTCGCAGCCGATGAGGCCACGGCCGGGGGGCCCGAGGCCGAGGAGGAGGAGGAAGAAGAAGAAGAAGAAGAAGAGCGGCCCTCCGGGCGTCGGCGCCGCGGCCGCCGCGGCGGGCGCGGCCGATCGGCGGCACGCGAAGACGCTGTCGTGAGCGCCGAGCAGGAGCCCGACGCGATCGAGGAGCCCGAGCCGGAGCCCGAGGAGGAGGAGGATGCGGCGGTCGAAGGGGTGGTCGAGCTGCTGGCGAACGGCTCCGGGTTCCTGCGCGTCAACCCGCCCGACCCCTCCGACGACGACGTCTACATCTCGGCCGCGCAGGTCAAGCGCTGCGAGCTGGTGTCCGGCGACCGGGTGTCCGGTCCGCGCCGCGCGCCGCGTCGCTCTGAGCGCTTCGCCTCGCTCGTCCGGATCGACACGATCAACGGCCGTCCTGCGTCCGAGCTGGTCTCGGGCATCCGGTTCGAGGACCTTCCAGCCGCATTTGCGACCGAGCGACTGACGCTCGAGTCGTCGGATCCCACCGTCAAGGCGATCGAGGCGCAGACACCGTTCGGCAAGGGATCGCGCGTGAGCATCGTCGGCGGCCCGCGGGCGGGGAAGACGGAGGCGCTTCGACGGCTGGCGGGCGCGTTCGCCTCGCGCGAGGACATCCAGCTGTCGCTCGCGCTGGCCGGGGTCCGCCCGGAGGAGCTCACCGAATGGGGAGCCGGCCCGCTGGAGCCGGTCGCGGCGGTCAGCTTCGCGGCCTCGGGCGACGCGCAGGACCACGCGGTCGAGCTGGTGATCGACCAGGCTCGGCGGATCGCGGCACGTGGTGCCCACGCGGTCGTGCTGATCGACACGCTCGACGGATTGCATCCGCATGCGGCGCGCAAGGCACTCGCGGCCGCGCGCAACATCATCGACGGCGGCTCGCTCACGGTGATCGCGACGGCCTCGGCCCCGCTCGGAGGCGAGACCACCGTGGTCGCGCTCGACGCGCGGCTGGCGAGCGCGGGCCAGTTCCCGGCGCTCGACATCGCCGCCAGCGGGACGCTGCGCCCGGAGCTGCTTGTCGGCGAGGACGGCGCCGAGACGATTGTGGCCGCACGTCGGGACGCGTTGGCGCGATAAACCCGCCTCGTGATGGCGGGCGCGCGTCAATCTTGCCGCGGGTGACACGGACCCGACCATGGGCCCAAGCGGAGGCCCGGAGGTGAGGGCGGCGGCTCAATAGGCGGTGCACCGCGCCCGATGTCGGGGGATTGACTTGTAGCGGCGGTCCTGGCCGCGGCGCCATAGGACCTGGTCGAGGTCGGCGGCGCAGTAGCGGGGCGCCCAGGTCCCGCAGCGACGCCGCGAACAGGGCCATCAGCTCGTGCCCAGGATCCTGGCCGAGCGCGCCGGCCGCCGACAGCGCCGCTACCGTTGAAAGTCCCGTCGATGTCCGAGCTCACGACCGATACCGAAGAGCTGCTCTCGGGTCTCAACCCTCCCCAGCGGGAGGCGGTGACGCATGGGGACGGCCCACTCCTGATCCTCGCCGGCGCCGGGTCGGGCAAGACGCGTGTCCTCACCCACCGGATTGCCTACCTGATCGCGACCGGCGCGGCCAATCCGAACGAGATCCTCGCCATCACGTTCACGAACAAGGCGGCCGGCGAGATGCGCGATCGCGCCCAGCTCCTAGTCGGCCCCCGGGTCCGGGCAATGTGGGTGATGACGTTCCACTCCGCGTGCGCGAGGATGCTCCGCGCCCACGCCGACCGGCTCGGCTACTCGCGCCAGTTCACGATCTACGACCAGACCGACTCACGGCGGTTGGTCAAGCGCTGCCTCGACGACCTCGGGATCGACCCGAAGCGGTTCACGCCCGCGTCCGTCCAGAACCAGATCTCCGACGCGAAGAACAAGCTGCGCGACGCCGACGCGTATGGGCAGATGGTCGGCTCGTTCTTCGAGCAGACGGTCGCCGACGTCTACCGCGCGTACGAGCGCGAGCTTCACCGGATGAACGCAATGGACTTCGACGACCTCCTCGTCCGCGCCGTCGACGTGCTCGAGCTGTTCCCCGAGGTGCGCGAGAAGTACGCGAACGGTTTCCGCCACGTGCTCGTCGACGAGTATCAGGACACCAACCACGCGCAGTATCGTTGGCTGCAGCTGCTCGCGCGCGAGCACCGCAACCTGATGGTGGTCGGCGACGACGCCCAATGCCTCGTCGAGGGGACGCTGGTGACGATGGCCGACGGGTCGATGCGGCCGATCGAGCTCGTCGAGGCCGGGGATTCCGTGCTGTCTGGCTGGGGACGCGGGGAGTTCGGCCCGGCGATCGTGCTCGATGTGCATCGGTCGATACGCGCGGCCGGCGTGGCGGTCACAACGGCATCGGGTCGTCGGCTCGTCAGTACTCCCGAGCACACGCATTTCGCCGGGGTTGTGGGAGATAAGGGTCCGGCGATGAATAAGTGCGCCGTTGAGGCGGCCGAGGAGCGAGCATGGCAAGGACGCAGGACCGAAGGTGTGGCCCTGCCACATCGAGGTCCGAGGACGCAGCCAGGCGAAGCTCGTTCGGACGCGTCAACAAGCAGTTATTCATCGGCGGGCCCTAAGGGGCATATAGCGCCCCGAATCTCCCAGAGCTCCGTCGAGCTCGCGCTGTGCGGCGGGGGCGCCCCGAGAAGCGATCGCGTCGCCGCGGGACGCCCAACGATGCCGATCCAGCCGGTCGCGGACGTGGGCCTAGCCGCGGCGCTCCCCTTCATTGCGGCAGTAGACGTCCGCCCCGGTATGGCGATGTTTGATGATTCCGGCGGCTACGACGTCGTGCGCTCGGTCGAGCCGGTGCAGCTCGACCGCCCGGTCTACGACCTCGACGTCGACCGCACGCACAACTTCATCGCGAACGGGATCGTCACCCACAACTCGATCTACGGCTTCCGCGGCGCCGAGATCCGGAACATCCTCGAGTTCGAGGACACGTTCCCCGACGCGCGCGTGATCAAGCTCGAGCAGAACTACCGCTCCACGCAGACGATCCTCGACGCGGCCAATGCGGTGATTCGCAACAACCGAGCCCAGAAGCCGAAGGAGCTGTGGACCGAGCTCGGCGAGGGCGATTCGATCAAAGTGCGCGAACTCGAGGACGAGCACGCGGAGGCGCGGTTCGTAGCCGGTGAGATCCAGCGGCTGGTCGACGAAGGGGTGTCGCGCGCGGAGATCGCCGTCTTCTACCGGACCAACGCGCAGTCGCGGGTGCTCGAGGACACGCTCGTGCGCGCCGAGATCGCCTACCAGGTGATCGGGGGCACCAAGTTCTACGAGCGTGCCGAGATCAAGGACGCGATCGCCTACCTGACAGTGGTCGTCAACCCGCACGACGTAGGCGCGTTCACGCGGATCGTCAACTCCCCGCGGCGCGGGGTCGGGTCGACCTCGGTCTCCCGGTTGCTGGCATTCGCGAACACGATGGGCCTGCCGATCTGGGACGTCGCCTCCGAGCCCGAGCGGGTCCCCGGGCTCGGGGCGGCGGCGATCAAGGCGCTGCGCCGGTTCATGGGCACCATGCACGTGCTGCGCGAGCGCGTCGAGTCGGGTGCGCCAGTGGCGAGTGTGCTGGGAGAGCTGCTCGAGGAGACCGGCTACCGCCAGGCGCTGCGCGACGAGCGGACGATCGAGGCCCAGGGCCGGCTCGAGAACCTCGACGAGCTGATCAACGTCGCAGTCGAATACGACGCGAGCGAAACCGAAGAGCACTCGCTCCCGGAGTTCCTGCAGCAGATCTCGCTGATCGCCGACGCGGACACGCGGGCCGACGACGAGGGCCTGGTGACGCTGATGACGCTGCACAACGCGAAGGGGCTCGAGTACCCGATCGTATTCATGATCGGCTGCGAGGAGGGAGTGTTCCCGCACTCGCGCGCGCTCGACGAAGGCGGGCACGAGGAGGAGCGGCGCCTCTGCTACGTCGGGATCACCCGCGCCGAGCGCGACCTGTACATCACGTACGCGCGAGCCCGCACCGTGTTCGGGGCACGTAGCTACGGGATCCCCAGCCGGTTCGTGTCCGAGATCCCGTCGCACCTGACCGATCGCGAACAGCAGGCGCCGGTGGGTGCCGGGGCGTTCCGCGCCCGCGCGACCTCGTGGTCGTCCTCGTATGACGCCGAGCAGCCGGCGCCCACGGCGTTCCGGCTCGGCGACGACGTGGCGCACCCCACCTTCGGCGAGGGCGTCGTGACCGGCGTCGAGCCCGGGGGGATCGTCGTGATCCGCTTCAGCAGGGACGCCTCGGAGCGCAAGCTGGTCGCGGATCTCGCCCCGATCACGAAGCGCTAGCGTGACGGGCATGGGCGCCAACATCATCGACGGGCGCGCGGTGGCCGCACGGGTGCGGGAGGAGGTGGCGAGCGAGGTCGCGGAGCTCACCGAGCGGACCGGGCTACAGCCGGGCCTTGCGACGATCCTCGTGGGGGATGACCCGGCCTCGGCGATCTATGTCGCCAACAAGCGCAGGGCCTGCGCCGAGGCAGGGATCGCCGACCATCACCAGCACCTCGGCGCCGACGCCACCGACGACGACATCGCCGCCGTGATCGAGGAAAGCAACCGCGATCCCGACATAAGCGGGATCCTGCTGCAGCTCCCGCTGCCGGCGGGCCTGGACGGCCCCGCGCTGACAGGGCTGATCTCGCCCGAGAAGGACGTCGACGGCCTCACGCCGATCAGCGCCGGGCGCCTCGCGCAGGGCATCCCGGGTCTGCGTCCGTGCACGCCGCTCGGGATCATCGAGCTACTCGACTTCTCTGGGGTCGCGCTCGAGGGGGCGGAGGCGGTCGTGGTCGGGCGCTCGAACCTGGTCGGCAAGCCGCTCGGGGCCTTGCTGCTGCAGCGCAACGCGACGGTCACGATCTGCCACTCGCGCACCCGCGACCTCGCCGGGGTGTGCTCGCGCGCCGATCTGCTCGTGGCCGCGGTGGGAGTGCCGGAGATGATCGGCGCCGAGCACGTGAAGGCCGGAGCGGCCGTGATCGACGTCGGCATCAACCGCACCCGGGAGGGGCTGCGCGGCGACGTGGCGTTCGAGGCGGCCGCGGAGCGGGCCGGGCTGATCACGCCGGTGCCTGGCGGCGTTGGACCGATGACGATTGCGGTGCTGCTGCGAAACGCGGTGACGGCGGCGCGGATGCAGCACGTGCCGGCGGGTCGGTGAGCGTCGGGGCCGGAGCGGAGCCGGCGTCTCGGGCCCAGTCGGGAAACATCCGGGCCCAGTCGGTAAACATCGCGTCCGACGCTGCCGCGAACGCCGACGAGGCGCCTCCCGCCACCCGGCAGCGCGTCTACACCGGGGAGCTGATCAGCTTTGTCAGCGCGCTGATGCTGCTGCCGATCATGTTCCTGCTCGACTGGTATGGCGTCGTCGGGTTGCCGCTGCGCGCGAGACGCTCGGCGATCACCACCGCGGAGGACGCGTGGCGGGTCCTGACCAACCTTCGGTGGCTGATGCTGCTGGCGATCGCCACCGCGGTAGGCAGCGTCCTTTTGCACGTCAGCCAGCGCTCGCACGGTTCCAAGACGAATACGAGCCTGCTGGTGACGGGCATCGGAACGGTGACTGCGCTGCTCGTCGGCTACCGGGTGCTGATCGACCTTCCCGACTCGAGCTCGGTGGTGGACGTGAAGATCGGGGCATATCTCGGCCTGCTGTGCGCGATCGGGATCGCAATCGGCGGGTATGAGTCGCTCCGCCAGGTGCGCGAGCGCGGGGGGCGCGTCGTACAACGGTCCAGAGCGCGAACGGAAATGGAATCGCGCTCGGATGCGCAGTAGTGTTATGCGGGCTGGCGCGTGGCTCGGCGCCGGGCAGGAGGGCAACGACGCGCCTCGAATCGTGAGCCTGATCTCGTGACCTACTCTTGGAGGGCCCCGTGAACCTGGGAACCGTCACGCGCGACGATTGGACCGTGGGCGGTCTTGCGCTCGTGCTGGCGATCTTTCTGCTCGTCCTGCCCTGGTTCGACATGAGCCTGGGCCCGTTCTCGTCCACCCTGACCGCGACCGACGGTCCAGACGCGTGGCTCGGCATCCTCGCCGTCATCGCGGCGCTTTTGGTGGTCGCCGATCTGGCGATCGAGCGGCTGTCGCCGCACACTCAGATCCCGGCGCTCGGCGACAGCCGCACGAATACGCGGTTCGCTCTGGCCGTTGCGACCGCCGGCTTCGTCGCGCTGAAGTTCCTGTTCCACATCCACTTCAGCGGCATCGTCAGCTTCGCTTGGGGCTTCTACGTCAATGTGATCATCACCGCGGCGCTCGTGTACGTCACACATCAGGCGCGCGCCGGCACGGCGATCGCCTGGGGAGGTCTGGGCGGGATGCCCGGCGGGTCGCGTGTGCCACCGCCGCCCCGTCGGCGGCCGGCTGTGCCCCCAAGCGAGCCGGCAGGGCCGCCACCCCGTCGGCGGGCGGCTGTGCCCCCAGGCGAGCCGGCAGGGCCGCCGCCCCGTGGCGCCTCCGGCGCCCAGGGGACGCGGCGGCGCAGCCGATCGACGCCGCCTCCCGGCTCCTAACGCAGCGGTCTACACTCCACACACGGGGAGCGCCATGGATCTAGATCCGTCGCGGCTGCGGCCCGGAGAGCTGATCGTGGGCGCCGGCAGCGTCGCGCTGCTGGTGTCCATGTTCGCGCTCGAGTGGTACGGGCGCACCGCTCGACCTCGCCCGGCGGCGGCGAGCCTCGGCACATCGACCTCGGTTAACGGCTGGCACGCCCTGACTACGTTGCGCTGGCTGATGCTGCTGACGATTGCGTGTGGCCTGCTGCTGGTGTACCTGCAGGCCGCGCGCCGCGCTCCCGCGATCCCGGTGAGCGTCAGCGTGGTCGTCACGGTCCTCGGCATCCTGACGACGCTGGCGCTGCTCTACCGGGTCCTGATCAACGAGCCCGGCGACGACGGCGTCGTCCAGCGGAAGCCGGGTGCGTTCGTCGGTCTGGCGAGCGCGATCGTGGTCGTCTACGGCGGCTACAGATCGATGCGCCAGGAGGGAATCGCGGACGAGGACGCGCCGGCGGACATCGACACTGTGAGCTTGGAAGCGCGGGGCGGATCCTAAGGGGTCGCGTCCAGAATTAGTGACAGGATCTGACGAGTGGCTGGGCGTGTCTGGCGCCGCCGGCTCGACCCGATAATACCGGGAGTATGTGAGGGCGAGCCGGTGGCGTCACGCGCGTCCAGACGCCGTCAGAGACGTCAGTAATTCTGACGTGAGCCCTAATATCAGCCAGGATGCTTGATCGTGAGCAAGTGCTGCATGTGGCGCGCCTGGCGCGCCTCGAGCTGACCGACGAAGAGGTCGAGCGGATGGCCGCCGAGCTTTCGCACGTCCTCGGCCACATCGAGAAGATCCGCGAGCTCGACCTCGAGGGCGTCACGCCGACATCGCACGTGGTCGACGTCGTCAACGCGATCCGCGCCGACGAACCAGAGCCCTCGCTGCCGCGCGAAGTGATCATCGCCGCGGCACCCGAGCCGCTCGAGGACGGTTTCGGAGTACCGAGCCCGGGAGCGCAATGACGATGGGCGAGTTGATCGAGCTGTCCGCGGCCGCCGCGGCGGAAAGGGTGCGCGCGCGGGAGATCGACGCGCGCGAGCTGTTCGAGGCCTATCGCGAGCGCGCCGCCCGCGACGAGCTGAACGCGTTCACCTGGGTGACGAAGGCGGCGCCCGAGCGCAGATCGTTCGACGACGCCCCGCTCGGCGGCGTCCCGCTGGGCATCAAGGACCTGTTTTGCACCAAAGGGGTACCGAGCCAGGCCGCCTCGAGAATTCTCGAGGGCTACACACCGCCGTACACCGCAACCGTGGTGCGGAAGCTCGACGACGCCGGCGCGCCGCTGCTCGGGAAGACCAACCAGGACGAGTTCGCGATGGGCTCCTCGAATGAGAACTCCGGGTTCGGCCCGGTCCTGAACCCCTGGGACCGCACTCGTGTCCCGGGTGGGTCCTCGGGGGGCAGCGCGGCTGCGGTCGCGGCCGGGCTGGTGCCGTGGGCGATCGGCACCGACACCGGCGGCTCGATCCGGCAGCCTGCGGCGTTGTGCGGGATCGTAGGATTGAAGCCGACGTATGGGGCGTGCTCGCGCTTCGGCATGATTGCGTTCGCGTCCTCGCTCGACCAGGCCGGGCCGCTGACGCGGGACGTCAGCGACTGCGCGCTGCTGTTCAGGCACATGATCGGCGAGGACCCCCGCGACTCGACCTCGCTGCCGTTTCCCGAGGAGATCGCGATTCCACGCGGCGAGGAGCTGGGCGGGATCAGGCTCGGGGTGCCCGAGGAGCTCACCGGCGAGGGCGGCGGGATCGATGCGGGCGTGCGCGAGAACTTCGAGACGACGCTGAAGCTGGCCGAGCGGCTGGGCGCGTCGATCGAGCCGTGTCGTCTGCCGCACGCGCCGCACGCCCTATCCGCGTATTACCTGATCGCGCCGGCGGAGGCCTCGGCCAACCTGGCGCGGTTCGACGGCGTCCGCTACGGCTTGCGCATCGACCGCGACGCCGACCTGATCACGATGTACAGCCGCACCCGCGCCGTGGGGTTCGGCGCCGAGGTCAAGCGGCGGATCATGCTCGGGACCTACGCGCTGTCGAGCGGCTACTACGACGCCTACTACGGAACCGCACAGAAGGTGCGCACGAAGATCGCAGACGACTTCCGCGCCGCCTTCGAGCGCTTCGACTTTGTCGTCACCCCCACCAGCCCCGGAGTTGCGTTCGAGCTGGGCGCGAAGACCGACGATCCGCTGTCGATGTACCTGAGCGACTTCTGCACGGTCCCGATGCCGCTCGCCGGGATCCCCGCGATCTCGATTCCGTCGGGACTCAGCGAGGGGCTCCCGGTGGGATTCCAGCTGGCGGGGCCGGCGTTCAGCGAGAATCGGCTGCTGAGCGCCGCGTACGCGCTCGAGCAGGCGATCGGCTTCGATGGGAGCGCCGCGAGAAGATGACCCCAAAACACCGTACTGCGATCGGATGACCGAGTACGAGCCTGTCATCGGCCTCGAGATCCATGTCCAGCTCGACACGCGGACGAAGATGTTCTGCGGCTGCAAGCTGTCGTTCGGGGATCGACCGAACACGCACACCTGTGCGGTCTGCCTGGCGTTGCCGGGCGCCCTGCCGGTGGTCAACGAGCGCGCCGTGCACTTCGCGCTGATGATCGGGATGGCACTAGGTTGCGAGATCGCCGAGCGCTCGATCTTCCACCGCAAGAACTACTTCTATCCCGACTTGCCGAAGGGCTACCAGATCTCCCAGTACGACGTGCCGATCTGTCGCGGCGGCCGGCTCGGCGAGGTGCGGATCCACCGCGTCCACCTGGAGGAGGACGCCGCCAAGCTCAACCACATCAGTGCCAGCGGGCGGATTCACCAGTCCGAGCGAAGCTGGGTCGACTTCAACCGAGGCGGCACGCCGCTCGTCGAGATCGTCACCGAGCCAGACATCCACTCGCCGCGGCAGGCGCACGAATGGCTGACGCTGCTTCGAGCGACGCTGAAGAGCCTCGGGGTGTCGGACGTCGACATGTCGCGGGGCTCGCTTCGAGCCGACGCGAACGTGTCGGTCAGGCCGGCCGGCTCGACCGAGCTCGGCACCAAGACCGAGCTGAAAAACATGAACTCGTTCGCGTTTCTCGAGGCGGGCGTGAAGGCCGAGATCGAGCGCCAGAGCCGCCTGCTCGAGTCGTGGGAGCCGGTCGTCCAGGAGACTCTGCACTTCGATCCCGTGTCGAAGCGGCTGACGCCGCTGCGCTCCAAGGAGGAGGCGCACGACTACCGCTACTTCCCCGAGCCCGACCTGGTGCCGCTGCTCGTGACCGAGCAGATGCTGGCGGCTGCGCGCGCCGAGATCCCCGAGCTGCCCGCGGACCGCGCGGCCAGGTTCGAGCGGGACTTCGGTCTGAGCGCCGACCGCGCCCGGAACTTTGCCCGCCGAACCGAGCTCGGCGACTACTTCGAAGCCGCGGTCGCCACGCTGGCGAACCGTGAACAGGCAGGCGACGGCGGCGCCCCGGTGGCCGTCGCCAACTGGCTCGAGCAGCTGGTCGAGCGGATCAGCGCAGAGGTCGATCCGGCCGATTCGATGGTCTCCCCGGAGAGCCTCGCCGCGCTGGCGACGATGGTGGCCGCGAAAGAGGTCAGCCGCGACGCCGGCCGCGAGGTCCTGACCCTTCTCGTCGACGCAGGCGGCGATCCCCGGACGATCGTCGAGCGCGAGGGCCTCGGCGCGCTGAGCGATGACGACCTCGCGGCGATCGTCGCGCGAGCAATCGCGTCTGACCCCGCTGCCGCTGACCAAGTCCGCGCCGGCAACATGAAGGCGATCGGCCCTCTGGTCGGTTACGTGATGCGCGGGACAAAGGGCCGCGCGGACGGCGGAGAGGTCACCCGCCTGATCCGCGAGCAGGTGCTGACCGGGCCGCCCTAAACTCAGGCCGCGTGCGCGGTCAGCGCGGAGCGCACGCAGCGCGTGACCTCGGTCGCGTCGGCTGCGCCGAACACGGGACTGATCGGGATCGCAAGGTGCGTGAGGGCCAGCTTCTCGGTGACCGCAAGATGGGCGCCCTCGGCGTATCGCGCCATCGCCGGGTGGCGGTGGAGGGGCGGACGGTAGTAGACCTTGTTGCCGACGCCCGCGGCGCTCAGCGCCCGCGAGATCTCGTCGACCCGCTCGGAGCGGATCACGTAGACGTGCCAGGCGGGAGCGGCTCCCGGGGTTGGCACGGGAAGCTCGACGAGGTCGCCCAAGCCGGCCCGGGCGTAGTGCTCGCCGGCCAGCGTCCGCCTCTGCGCCCACCCTTCGAGCTCGGGAAGCAGCACGCGCAGAAACGCGGCTTGGATCTCGTCGAGCCTCGAGTTATAGCCGACGAGCTCCCAGGTCGATTGGTCGTGCGACCCGTGGAAGCGAAGGGTCCGCGCGATCTCGGCCACGTCGCGGTCCGACGTCGCGATCGCGCCGCCGTCGCCGAGCGCGCCGAGGTTCTTCGAGGGATAGAAGCTGAACGTGGCCGCGGTGCCGAGCGCTCCCGGACGTCCCGCGGGACCTGTCGAGCCGGCGGCCTGTGCCGCGTCCTCGAGCACCTGTACTCCCAGCGCCTCGATCTCGCGAACGGGAGCGACGTTTCCGAACAGGTGCACCGCTACCACCGCTTTCGTCGCCGGCGTCAGGGCGGCTCGAACGGTATCGGGCGTCACCATCATCGTCTCGGGGTCGACGTCGCAGAACACGGGACGTGCGCCGGTCGGCGGAATCGCCTCGGCGGACGCGTAGAACGTGAACGACGGCACGACCACGTCGTCCCCTTCGCCGACGCCCATCGCGCGCAACGCGATCGTGAGGGCCTCGGTGCCGTTGGCGACACCGATCACGTCCCGCACGCCGAGGTACGACGCAAACTCCCGCTCGAAGGCTTCGACCTGAGGGCCGAGGATGAAACGCCCCGCATCGATCGTCTCGAGCGCCGCGTCACGCAAGCGCTGTCGAAGCGGCTGCAGAGGCGTCAGGATGTCGAACAGCGGGATCGGCATGGCGAGGCGGGTGCGGGCACGGGGACCGCGGTGGGCTACCCTAGCGCGCCCTGTGGCGAACGATCCGGAACATCCAAGGCTGCGCGGCGCCGTTATCGGGCTGGGCATGATCGGCCGCCACCACGCACGGCTTCTACAGGGCTCAGATCGCATCGAGTTCGCCGGCGCCGCCGATCCGGGCGGCGACCGCTTTCGCGCGGTGCATATGAAGGAGCTCGTGTTCGAGTCGGTTGACGCTCTGCTCGCACGCGATGGGCTCGACTTCGCGATCGTTGCGGTACCCACGGACCTGCACCTGTCGGTCGCTCAGCGGCTGGCGGCGGCGGGAGTGTCGATGCTGATCGAGAAACCGCTGGCGGCGACCGGGGAGGAAGCTCGGCGCATCGTCGAGGTCTGCTCCGGAGCCGGCATCAAGGTTGCCGTCGGCCACGTCGAGCGCTTCAACCCGGCGCTGCTCGAGCTCCGACGCCGCTTGCTCGGCGGTCAGGTCGGCCGGGTGTTCACTGTATCGACGATCCGGAGCGGCCCGTTCCCCGCTAGGGTCCGGGACGTCGGCGTGGTCAAGGATCTCGCGACCCACGACATCGATCTTGTGAGCTGGCTGTCGGGCTCGCCGATCGCCACCATCGCCGCCCAGACGCAGCACCTGAGCGGGCGCGAGCACGAGGATCTAGTGCTCGCAGTCGGATCGCTGCAGTCCGGCGCCGCATTCAACCTCGTGGTCGACTGGGTCTCGCCGGTGAAGGTGCGCCGCACCCGAGTGCTGGGGGAGCGGGGAATGCTGGAGGCGGACACCCTCAGCGCCGACCTGTACTTCTACGAGAACGCGGATGTCGGGATCGCGTGGTCGGCCACGCAGCAGTTCCGGGGCGTCAGCGAGGGCAACGTCACCCGCTATGCGCTGCATCGCGAGGAACCATTGCAGGTTGAGCACGAAGCGTTCTTCGACCTTCTACACGGTCGGCCCGGCACCGAGCAGGTGACGCTGGAGCAGGCGGTCGAGATCGTCGAGGTCGCCGAGGCGGTGCTCCGGAGCGCGCGCGAAGGCCAGACGGTGTACCTCGGCCGCGGTCCGGGGACGCGCTGATGCGCGTCGTTGTCGTCGCGCTCGGCAAGATCGGGCTGCCGCTCGCGGCCCAGATAGCCGGCGCTGGGCATGAGGTCGTCGGCTGCGACATCGATTCCCGCGTCGTCGAGCTCGTGAACGCCGCGCAAGAGCCGTTCCCCGGCGAGGCGGGGCTGGGCGCGGCGCTCGCGGACCTCGTCCCCGCGGGGCGGTTGCGCGCCACCACCGAGACGACCGCCGCGGTCGCCGAAGGCCCCGAGCTGATCGTGGCGATCCCACCGCTGGTTGTCGACGAGCGCGCCCAGCCGGACTTCGGTGTGCTCGATTCGGTGGTCGCGGACATTGGCCGCGGGCTGCGGCCGGGCGCGGTGGTGAGCGTCGAGACGACGCTGCCGGTAGGGACCACGCGTAGCCGCATCGCGCCGATGCTCGAGCACCTTTCGGGCCTGCGCTCCAAACGTGACTTCCACGCCGTTCACAGTCCCGAGCGCGTCTACTCGGGGCGGATCTTCCGCGACCTCGCCACGTACCCGAAGCTCGTCGGCGGACTGAGCGAGGCGGGGGAGCGGCGCGCGGCCGAGCTCTACGCCTCGTTCATCGATGCCGACGTTCGCTCGATGGGTTCGGCGGAGGCGGCGGAGCTTACGAAGCTCGCGGAGACGACCTACCGAGAGGTGAACATCGCGCTGGCCAACGAGTTCGCGCGATTCGCCGACCGCACCGGCATCGACATCGATCGGGTGATCGAGGCGGCCAACTCACAGCCGTTCTCGCACATCCACCGACCCGGTATCGCCGTGGGCGGGCACTGCATCCCCGTGTATCCGCGCTTCTATCTGGCCGGGGATCCCAATGCCAGGCTGCCGGCGGTCGCGCGGGACGTCAACGAGAGCATGCCGGCGTACGCCGTCGACCTCCTCGAGCGCGGTCTGGGTCATAGACTCGACGGCGTCGGCGTGCTGATCCTCGGCGTGACCTACCGCGGCGAGGTCAAGGAGACGGCGTTCTCGGGAGCGTTTCCGGTCGCCCGGGAGCTGGATCGTCGCGGGGCGCGTGTGTTCGCGGCCGATCCGCTCTTCTCCCACTCGGAGCTGCGCGAGCTCGGGTTCGAGCCGTGGGCAGGCGGAGCCGTCGATGCGGCGATCGTGCAGGCCGACCACGGCGCGTACCGGGCGCTGCGCCCCGCTGACGTGCCGGGGGCGCGGGTGATCGTGGATGGCAGAGATGTCGTGGAGGCGGAGCCCTGGATCGCTGCGGGCGTCATCGTCCAGCGAATCGGTCGACCCTGACCCCCTTCCCTGATTCGGGCGTACGATGAAAGCACCTGCTGCTCGCGCTTCGCGCCGATGAGACCGGGTTCGCGACCGTCGCGAACCTCGCGTTCTCGGGAGCGCGGTGGAGGCTTCGCCGGAGGCTCTCGGAGCGGGCGCGCATCGCGCTCGACGCCGCCGCGGGCCGGCCTTAACCACCGCAGGCCCCGCCTGAACCGCCGCTCCAACGTGCAGCTCCGCGCGGCCCAACGGCGTATCGGCGGTAACGAACTCTATACCGGGGGCCAATGTGCGACGGAGCTCGTATGCGGATCATCCTCGTCATGGTCCGTCCATACAGCAGCTCATCGAAGGTTCTGCTTGTCGCCGACCGCCGTGCCGCTTCGAGTGATTCGGCTGCCGCAGTCCCAGTGCGCCGGTACCGGCTCGCAAGGCTGCGGTTCGAGAGCCGCCAGACGGCAGCGGGCTCGCGCTTGGAACATCTGAAGCGCGTGTACGACTAGAGCAGCGTCAACGCGCGGGCTCACCTGTGGGCCCGCGGTACGCTTTAGTCATGCAAACTGAATTCGAAGAGCGCGCGGCACGGCCGTCGATCTTGAAGCGGCTGCTGGCCGCCGTAGTCCTGATCGTGGCGGTGGCGCTCGCGTTCAAACTTGTGATCGGGTTCGTGATGGCGATCTTCTGGACGATCGTCGCCGTCGCGATCGTGATCGCAATCATCTGGGCGCTGAAGACCCTGGTCTGGTAGCGGGCGGCCCCATGGGCGGCATGGGACTCCTCGTCATCCTGTTCTTCTTCGGCCTGGCCGGAGGGATCGTCGGACGGGCCAAGGGCAGTTCATTCTTCGTGTGGTTCTTGATCTCCGGCCTGATCCCGTTCATCGGCCTGCTGACCGCGATCTTCTACCGCGTCGAGAGCCAGGAGCTCCGCCGCCAGTGCCCCGGCTGCGGCAGGGTGGTCAAGCTCTACGACGCGGTGTGCATGCGCTGTGGCGAGGAACTTGAGTTCCCCGACGTGGCCATCGCCTCGGAGGCGACGATGCGCGACCGATCGGCCGGCGCCGCGAGGCGCGGACAGGTCGCCCGCGGGCAGGCTTAAGGTGGCTTTGGTGGCTTAGACGAGCAGCCCGCGGGCCGGTACACTTGCGAGTTCCCTGCGTGCGCGGAGTTGCCGCGCACGCACAGATCCTAGCTTGCGAAAGGAGGCGAGCGCCATGCGGGCAGTCGACGCCCTGATGGAATGCCTTAAGGCCGAAGGTGTCGAGGTCGTATTCGGGCTGCCCGGCGGCGCCAACCTCCCGACGTACGACGCGTTCTACGACGCGGGGATCCGGCACATCTTGGTCCGCCACGAGGCCGGCGGCGGCCACGCGGCCGAGGGATACGCGAAGGCGACCGGAAAGGTCGGCGTGGCGCTCGGGACCAGCGGGCCCGGCGCCACGAACCTCGTGACCCCGATCTGCGACGCGATGATGGACTCGGTCCCAGTGGTCTTCCTGACCGGTCAGGTGCGGACGGAGCTGCTCGGCACCGACGGCTTCCAGGAGGCCGACACGATCGGGATCACGATGCCGATCGTCAAGCATAGCTTCATGATCCAGCATCCGCTGGAGCTTCCGCGCTCGATCCACGAGGCGTGCCACATCGCGCGCACGGGACGCCCCGGTCCGGTCGTCGTCGACATCCCCCAGGACCTCAGCCGCGGCGACATCCCCTACAAGCCGGTGACCGACGTCCACCTGCCCGGCTATCAGCCGACGACCGAGGGCAACCAGAAGCAGATTCGCCTCGCCGCGAAGGCGCTCGCCAACTCCCGCCGGCCGGTGATCTACGCGGGCGGCGGCGTGATCAGCGCGGACGCTGCGGCCGAGCTGACCGAGCTCGGCACCAGCGACCGCTTCCCGGTCACGTGCACGGTGATGGGGCTGGGCGCGTTCCCGGCTCCGGACGAGCAGTGGCTCGGGATGCTCGGGATGCACGGGACGCGGGCGGCGAACTACGCGATGGATGAGGCCGACCTGATCGTCGCGATCGGGGCCCGCTTCGACGACCGGATCACCGGCAAGCTGTCGGAGTTCGCCCCGCGCGCGAAGTTCATCCACATCGACATCGACCCCGCCGAGATCTCAAAGAACGTCCCGGCGCACATCCCCATCGTCGGCGACGCGAGGAACATCCTGCCGCGGCTGACCGCGGAGTACCGGGCGCTGGCGGCCGAGCCGTCACGGCTCGACGAGTGGTGGTCGCGGATCCACACCTGGCAGGAGCGCCACCCCCTCGCCTACGAGGACTCGAAGGACGCCGAGATCAAGCCGCAGTACCTGATCCAGGCGCTGTACGAGGCGACCGGCGGCGAGGCGATTGTCACCAGCGACGTCGGCCAGCACCAGATGTGGACGGCGCAGTACTTCCACTTCTCCAAGCCGAGGCGATGGATCAATTCGGGCGGCCTCGGGACGATGGGCTTCGGCCTGCCCGCGGCGATGGGCGCGAAGGTCGGCTGCCCGGATGAGACCGTCATCTGTGTCGCCGGCGACGGCTCCGTGCAAATGAACATGCAGGAGCTCGCGACTTGCGCCCAGGAAGGGATCGCGGTCAAGGTGTTCATCATGAACAACGGCTACCTCGGCATGGTCCGCCAGTGGCAGGAGCTGTTCTGGGATAAGCGCTACAGCCACGTCGACACGGGCCGGTATCCCGACTTCGTCAAGCTGGCCGAGGCCTACGGCGCCACCGGCATGCGCTTCGTGGACAAGCACACGCTCGTCGACGACATCAAGGACGCCCTCGCCGCCGACGGTCCGGTGCTCGTCGACATTCGCGTCACGCGCGAGGAGAACACCTACCCGATGATCCCCGCCGGCCAGCCCGCGCGGAACATGGTGGGGTGAGGTGAGGACAATGGGCGAACCAGGAACCAAGGAAGTCCTCTCGCTTGACGAGCTCGAGGCGGCCGGCGGGCTGCGCACGGGCCGCAAGCACATCCTCTCGATCCTCGTCGAGAACAAGCCGGGCGTCCTCACCAGGATCTCGGGGCTGTTCGCGCGGCGGGGCTTCAACATCGACACGCTTGCGGTCGGGCCGACCGACGACGAGACGATGTCGCGGATCACGCTGACGCTCGACGGCGCGGTCCATCCGATCGACCAGGTCACCAAGCAGCTGCACAAGCTCGTCAACGTGCTGAAGATCCGCGACCTCGAACCCGGGGAGACGGTCGCGCGCGAGCTCGCCGTGTTCAAGGTCGCCGCCGACGGCGCGAGTCGCACGGAGGTGATGCAGATCTGCGAGATCTTCCGCGCGAAGATCGTCGACGTGACCAAGCGCTCGGTGGTCGTCGAGGTGACGGGCACGTGCGAGAAGGTCGACGCGTTCGAGCGGCTGGTACGTCCGTTTGGCCTGATCGAGATGGCGCGGACGGGGGAGATCGCGATCTCGCGCGGGCGCGGCGAAACCTGACGGCTGAGCGCCGCCCGGGAGGCGTGACGGCTGAGCGCCGCCCGGGAGGCACGGGCGCTTCGCGCAAGTGCCTCCCGTGCGCCATCTCAGCCTGAAGCTCGGCTTCGTCATGCCCGGGTAGCCTTCGCGCGATGCTCCGGCCGACCACGCAGGACTCGAGCTGGCTCGACGTCCATGCGCGGCGGCGACTGAAGCAACGGGTGGCAGCCGGGCTGGCGCGTGCTCGGCGCAGCGGCGAGCGGGCGCTCGTCAGCGTCAGCGCCGCGTGCGAGCAGGCTTCCGATCCGACAGCGATCGCGGTCGCCTCGCGTCGACCAGGGGAGCCGTGGTTCTGCCTCGAGCAGCCGGACCGCGACGGCTCCGCGGTTGCCGCCCTCGGGTCGGCGTGGACGCTCGAGGAGCGGGGGGCGGAGCGATTCACGGCGGTCGCGCGACGCCTCCGCGCGCTCGTCGGCGAGGTCTTCGCCGATTCGCCCGAGGGTCCGCCCGGCTCGGGATTGATCGCGGTCGGCGGCTTCGCGTTCGCGGCGGATGGCGGCTCGTCCCGGCGATGGCAGGACTTCGCGCCGGCCTCGCTGATCGTTCCCGAGGTGTCGCTCGCGCGCAAGGCGAGACGCACGTGGCTCACCGTCAACGCCGGGATCGCGCCCGACGACAGCGAGGAGGACCTGCTCGACCGCATCGAGTGGCGCCTCAGCGAGTTGCGCGCGGCGTCGCTCCCGCTACTCGACCCGGCGCCCGTCGGCGCGTATGAGGTGAGGAGCGCGATGCCGCCTTCGCACTACGAGGAGGCGGTCGCCAGCGCGGTGCAGCGGATCCGCGCCGGTGAGCTCGAGAAGGTCGTCCTGGCGCGCGAGGTCGAGGTCCAGGCGCCGGTTGCGCACGAGCCAGGGGCTGTGCTGGGGCTGCTTCGCGAGGCGTTCCCGTCCTGCTACGTGTTCGCCATGGGCCGCGGCGACGCGACATTCCTCGCGGCCAGCCCGGAATTGCTGATTCGCCGCGAGGGCCAACGCGCGAGCACTGTCGCGCTTGCCGGATCCGCGCGTCGCAGCGCGGACCCGGCCGTCGATGATCACCTCGGCGAGCAGCTGCTGCGAAGCGAGAAGGACCGCGAGGAGAACGCGATCGTGGCGCGGAGGATCGCGCGGGCGCTGAGCCGCCACGCCGTGTGGGTCACAGCGGCGCCCGAGCCAGCGCTCGTGCGGGTGGCGAACATCCAGCATCTCGGCGCTCCGATCCGGGCGCAGCTGGCGTCGCCGATCGGGGCGGTCGAACTCGCGGGGCTGCTGCATCCGACGCCGGCCGTCGGCGGCGAGCCGAGCGCGGTCGCGCAGCGGCTGATCCCGGCGCTCGAGGGGCTCGACCGGGGGTGGTACGCCGGGCCGGTGGGGTGGACGGACTCGGTCGGCGACGGCGAGTTCTGCGTGGCGCTGCGGTGCGCGCTGCTGCGCGACCGGCTGGCGACGCTGTACAGCGGCTGCGGGATCGTCCGCGACTCGGATCCGGCGGCCGAGCTCGCCGAATCCGAGATCAAGCTCCAGGCGCTGCTGCCGGTCTTGGCAGGGTGAGCGCCGCCGCCGCGATCCGGCGGTGAAGCTCGAGGTTCTGCTCGCGGTCGGTGCGCACCTCGATGATCGTCGTGCGCTCCGCCGCCACCGAGCGCTCGACCGCGTTCTGTAGCTCCAGGGGGGTGAGCGGGCGCTCGTAGGCGCAGGCGTAGAGCCGCGCGGCGTGCGCGAAGTCGAGCCCGTGCGGCGTGGCGACGTGCTCCTCGAACGCGTCGGTCTCGCCGGCAACCGGGAGGAAGTGGAAGATGCCGCCACCGTCGTTGTTGAGCAGCACGATCGTCAGCGCCAGGTTCAGCCGGCGCGCCGCCAGCAGGCCGCCGACGTCGTGGGCGAGCGCGACGTCGCCGACCAGGAGCACGACCGGTCCATCGCCGGCGGCGGCCGCGCCGAACGCCGATGAGACCGTGCCGTCGATGCCGTTGGCGCCGCGGTTGGAGAGCACCCGCGGCGCGAGCTCGTGGGCGGGGGCGAACAGCTCGAGGTCGCGGATCGGCATCGAAGAGGCGACGAACAGGGTCCTCCCGGCGTCGAGCCAGCTCGTCAGGCGGGCGGCGACGAGCGGCTCGGAGAGCTCGATGCCGAGGGCGGTGTCGATCGCGGCTGTGGCAGCGTCGTCGGCCGCCCGCCAGGAGGCGAGCCAGTCCGGGTCGATCGGGCCGTTCGGGGTCCATGCGTCGAGCGTGGGGCCGGGATCGGCGCGGACCCTCGAGCTGACCACGGCCGCCGGCTCCTGCCAGGCGTCCTCGGGGTCGACCGCGATCTGCTCGACGTCGTGGAGCGTCGCCAGCCACCCTCGCAGCGGCTTCGAGGTGGGGAGATCGCCGATCCGGACGATCAGCTCGGGTCGCCGCGGCTCGCTGAAGCGCCCGTCGCGCAGCAGCAGGTCGTACCGCGCGATCGCCGCCGGGCCATGCCGGGCACCGGACAGTGGATCGGCCAGCAGCGGGTATCCGGCGCGCTCGGCGAAGCGCGCGGCGGCGTGGCCGAACTCCCGATCGCGCTCGTAGCGACCCGCGACAACGACGCCGCGGGGGGGAGCGAGGGTCTGGGACCGGCCGCGCTCGTGCGGGTTGGGACGCCGGTGACCCAGGGCAGCCCGTCCGGCCTGCCGCTCGTGTCCTTCGGCAGGGGCCCGTCCGGCACGAGCGGCTCGAGCAGCGGGAAGTTGAGGTGGACGGGGCCGGGAGGGGAGTCGGCGGCGGTCGCGTACGCGCGGCACGCGAGCCGGCGGATCCAGCGGAGGTTCTCGTCGCTCGCCTCGTGGACCCCGACTTCGAAGAACCACTTGACGGCATTGCCGTACAGCTTCAGCTGGTCGATCGTCTGGCCGGCGCCGACCTCGCGCAGCTCGGGGGGCGGTCGGCGGTCAGCAAGATCAGCGGCACGCGCGCCTGGTGCGCCTCGATCACCGCGGGCGCCAGGTTCGCAGCGGCCGTCCCCGACGTGCAGGTGACCGCGACGGGCCGCCTCGAGGCCTTCGCCGCCCCCACCGCGAAGAACCCCGCGCAGCGCTCGTCGATATGCGACCAGCAGTGGACCCGCGGCTCGCGGACGAGCGAGAGCACGACCGGCGTCGACCGCGAGCCGGGCGACGTGCACGCATGCCCGAGTCCGCACCGCGCCAGCTCGTCACAGAACGCGCGCAGCAGCAGGTACGTGGATGTGGCGGTCATGATCCAGTCTCCCGAGATGGCGCCGACGCTCGTCCTGCTTCACGGCTTCACGCACACGGGGGCCAGCTGGGCTCCGGTGATGCGAGCGCTCGGGGAACGCTACAGCGCGATCGCGCCCGACATTCGCGGCCACGGCTCGGCGGCGGAGCGCGAACCCGTGAACCTCGAGGGGGTGATCGCCGACATCGTGGGGATGCTGGGCGACGAGCACTTCTCGCTGGCCGGCTACTCGATGGGCGGCCGGATCGCGCTGCACGCGGCGCTGGCGCTGAGCGGCCGGGTGGATCGGCTGATCCTGATCGGGGCCAGCCCCGGGATCGCCGACGCGCTCGAACGCCGGGCCCGGGGCGAGGACGACCAGCGGCTGGCGGACTGGATCGAGCGCGCCCGCGACATCGAGCAGGTCGCGCGGCGGTGGGGGCGCACGCCGGTGCTCGCGCATCAACCGCCCGACGTTCGCGGTCGCGCTCATGAGGACCGCTTGCGGAACACGCCGGGCGGTCTGGCCAGGGCGCTGCGAGGGCTCGGACCGGGTGCGCTGCCGCCCGTCTGGGACCGGCTGGGTGAGCTGCGCATGCCGGTCGTCCTGGTGGCCGGCGAGCGCGACCAGAAGTACGTGGCGATCTCCGAGCGGATGGCCGAGCGGATCCCGAACGCGCGGGTCATGCTCGTGCCCGGCGCCGGGCACGCCGTGCACCTCGAGGCCCCAGCGCTGGTGGCACATGTGATCGCGGAAGCGTGAGCGCCTCGTCCCTCCGCTGGTGGTCGAGATACGCACGCAGGGCTGTCGTTCTCGACCAGCACCGTTAGGTGCGGTACCACGCGACCAGGCCGTCGCCGAGGCCGGGGCCTGGTGGTGGGGCCATGAAGCCTGCCGTGGGCGCCAGTGGGTCGTCGCGGCCTTCGAACATCGACAGCGTCGCGAGGCCGCAGAAGCGGTCCGGACGCACGACGGCGGCGGCATGGAGCGCGGCGGCGATCCCCAGCGGGCCGTCGAGCGTCGAGGCGAGGTACACCTCGTAGCCGACCGCGCGGGCGCGGCGCGCCGCCTCGATCACCCCCGAGATGCCGCCGTTGCCCGAGATCTTCAGACAGACCGCATCGCCGTAGCGCGCGTCGAGAGCCCCCGGGAGCCGGGCGGATTCGATCGAGCGCAACGGGCACCGAGGTCTGCCTGGAGACGTCCGCCGCCGCTTCGAGGCCCGACACGGGCTCCTCACAGCACTCGATCCCGACCGGCCCGAGCGCGTGCAGCGATGCGAGCGCCTCGTCGGCCGTCCAGGCGCCGTTCGCATCGAGTCGGATTGCCGTGTCGGCCCCGGCTGCGGCCCTGATCGCTGCGAGCCGCCCGGCGTCGTCGCCGATCGCGACCTTCGCCTTGAGCGCGCGGAACCCGGCCGCGCGGTACGCGGCCGCCTCGGCGGCGGCGCCGGCGCGATCGGGCGCCGCGACCGTCGCGTTGACTTCGACCGGCGGCGCGGACGCCGCCCCGAGCAGCCGCCACACGGGAGCGTTGGCGCGCCGTCCCGCGAGGTCCTCGAGCGCGAGGTCGATCGCGGCGATCGCCTGCGGGAGTACCGCGAGGCGGGCACACTCGGCGAGCACGGCCTCGCGGTCGGTGCCGTCGGACGCCGACAGCACCTTCCGGCAGTCCTCGAGCGCCGCGCGCACATCCCCGGTGTCGATGCCGTCGTAGTACGGCAGAGCCGCAGCCTCGCCGTGGCCGACGAGCCCATCGCCCGCGTCGAGGCCGACGAGCAACAGGTCTCGACTGCGACTGGAGCCCTGGGCGGAAACGAACAGGCGCGCGTAAGCGCGCCCTTGAACACCGGACCGAGAAGTTCACCGGCTGAGGAGCAGTCCGGCCGACAGAAGCATGCAGAACGCGAGCTGCAGGATCCCGGTCCGGGCGAGTGCCTGGTTGAGCGACGGGCCGTCGGTGTGGTTGCGGACGATCCGCACGACGCCAGCCGCGAACGGCAGCGTCAGCCACGGCAGCAGCACCCACGCCTTCAGCGACCCGAACAGCCACGTCACCGGCGTCAGGATGTAGGCCCCGTACACGATCACCGCGTACACGGCCCGCGTGCGCTCGCGGCCGAGGCGCACCGCGAGCGTCCGCTTGCCGGCGCGGCGGTCGGTGTCGATGTCGCGGAAGTTGTTGACGACGAGGATCGCCGCGGCGATCAGCCCGACCGGCACCGCGAGCGCGAACGCCTCCCAGATCAGGTGCTTCGTTTGCACGAAATACGAGCCGGCGACCGCGACGATCCCGAAGAACAGGAACACGAACAGCTCGCCGAGGCCCTCGTAGCCGTACGGCTGGGGGCCGCCGGTGTAGAGCACGCCCGCGAGGATCGACGCGGCGCCGACGAGCAGCAGCTGCCAGCCTGCGACGACGATCAGGTAGACGCCCGCGAGAACCGCGACGCCGAACGTGATGTACGTGGCGATCAGGACCTGGCGAGGTGGGACCAGCCCGCCGGCGGTGATCCGCACGGGGCCGAGCCGGTCTTCGGTGTCGGCGCCCCGCCGGGCATCCGAGTAGTCGTTCGACAGGTTGGTGCCAATCTGGATGAACACCGCGCCGATCAGCGCCGCGATGAACCGCAGCGGGTGAAACACGTGCTCGATAGCCGGCCAGGGCGGTCCCGACAAGCACGGGCGCGATCGCGGCCGGCAGCGTGCGCACGCGCGCCGCCATCAGCCAGATCCGAAGCCCGCTGGGGGCCGCGACGGCCATCACGCTCGTCGCGGAAACTGCGAGAAGTCCGGTTGGCGCTTCTCGATGTAGGCCCGGCGGCCTTCCTGCGCCTCCTCGCTCATGTAGAAGAGGAGGTTGGCGTCGTGGGCGAGCTGCTGGATTCCCGGCGAGGCCGTCCTCGTCGGCGTTGAAGCTAAAGAGGCCGGCTGTGCCCCCGACATAGCGCGACCTCCTTAACATAGAAAGGGCTGGATCTGTCCGCCTTGCTGCCCCGGCCGGCGCGCTGCGGCAGGCGCGTGAGCTCCTCCCAGTCGGGCCCCGGCCGGATGCCCAGCGTCCGCGTCGCCTCGGCATTGTTCCCGATGTAGAGGTTGATGCCGCCGTTGGTCGAAATAGGAACCCACTCGCCGGACACCACGGCATTTCGGCAGGCCACAGGCACGATCGCCGCCGCTGTTCCCACCAGGAGGGCCAGGCCCAGGAACGCCGCCTGCCCGCGGGTGGCCGCGGAACCCGCGCAGCAGCGACCAGCCCACGGCGAACGGCAGGAACGACACGATATCTTCGGCACGGCCAGCGCGGCCACGCCAAGCAGTCCGCCGGTGGCCAGCGCACGCCCCACGGTGGGCGCCTCCAGCAAACGCAGGAACGACCACAGCACCGCCATGTCGAGCGCCACGGCCATGCCGGTCGGCATGAGCTGGGCAAAGAAACAGCAGCGGGCCATACAGCGGAACCAGCAGGCCGGCGACCAGCGCCAGGCGGGGCGGAAGCAACCGTCGCGCCACGGCAAAGGTCAGCACGGCAGCCAGCACCGTCCACAGGGCCTGCGCATGACGCGCGGCGGCCGGATCGGGCCCCACGACATAATAGTACCCCCGCCAGCCAGTAGGAAAACAGGGGCGGCTGCCAGAACGCTTCGGGCGGCACCCTCCCGTCGAGAAGAGCCACGGCCTGCTGATGATAGGCAAAGGCGTCCACCAGCGGAGTCGTGAAGACCGCCGACCGCGTCTCCAGCACGAAAAGAATGTGAACCGCGAAAGCGACCGTTGCCACGACCGCCCCCATCCACCGGCCATTTTGCCTTATCCAGTTCACGAGGATTCCCGCCGACCAAACCGGCAACAGTGTGGCAAGAGCCTGCCCCCTCCACAAGATCTCTCTCCCCTTTTCGCTTTGCCTTGCCGCAGGGGTTGACATAAGGTCCGAGACATCCGCAGGAGTTGAAGATGCCGGCACTGAAGAACGCCTATCATTTGTTCCGCATCCTGATGGATTACCGCCGCCGCGCGGAGGGGGTCCGGACCTGCCGATCCGGCTCTGGGTCGAGTCGTCCAGCATCTGCAACCTGCGCTGCGTCATGTGCCCCAACAAGGACATGGGTCGCGAGGACCTGAAGCTCATGGACCTCGACCTTTTCAAGAAGATCGTGGACGAGGTCAGGGGCCCGTGAACGACATGTACCTGCACCACCGGGGCGAGCCGTTCACTAACCCCGCGCTCTTCGACATGATCGCCTACGCCCGCGCCGCCGGCATCAGGACCCGCTTCCACTGCAACGGCACGCTGATGGATGCGGCCAGGGCGGAGCAAGCTCCTCCAGGCCGGGCCTGACTACGTCTCGTTCTCCGTCGACGGGTTCGAGAAGTCCCTCTACGAAAAGGTGCGCGTCGGCGCCACCTTCGAGAAGACCGTCGAAAACATCATGCGCCTCCTGGAGATGAGGAAAGCCCTGCACCTGAAGCGCCCTACATCGTCATCGAGAAGATCCGCTTCCTCCACCACGACGTTCCGGAGAACAGGGCGAAGCCTATGCCGAATTGTCGGAATCGCTTCCTCGCCGCCGGGGTCAACGAGGTCATCGAGAAGGACGAATACCTCTGGGCCGAGGAAAGGGCGCCCGAGATGACCGGGCCGCGCACCTGCTCCATCTGCACCTACCCCTGGTACGCCATGGTCGATCTGCGCGGACGGACCGTGACCCCCTGTTCGCAGGATTTCTGGGCCCAGATGAACATGGGCAACGCAGGACCCAGAGCCTGAAAGACATCTGGAACGGGCAAACCTACCGCGAACTCCGCCGCAAGTTCACGACCGGCATCGATCCCTGCCGCTCTGCCACAAGTGCGACCGGCTCTACCGCAAGACGGTCGGCGGGGTCCCCTTCCAGTACATGGTCACCTTCCTGGTGGATCAACTCGTGGGCTACAACAAGCTCCGGCAGTGGGTGGGAAGCCGCGAGCGAAATAGCCGCCGCGCGCTAGGCCCTGGTAGGCCGGGCCCGTGATTGCGGATCAACCGCCGAATGACGCCCGGCATGCTGTCGCGCCGCCCCGAGACCCGCATGGCGCACCGCGGATCCAGCAACATGTCCCGGATATCACGAACCAGGCTGTAGTCGCCCAGCTCTCCGTCCCACGCAAGCCCATATTGCCCGATCTGGCGCTCCTCGCCGGCAAACGGCAGCGGATCTGTGCCCGCAACCACTTTGAAGCCGCGCTCCCCGCCTCGCGCATCAGACGCGGCTCGCCCCACCCCGCCGGCCGCAGGTTCGTATCGCCAATCAGCAGCTCGCCCGGCTGGAAAGCATCAGCAAGACCAACCGAACCAATAGACGCACAACATGA
>CAWDYK010000025.1:0-197256 GCA_963806475.1 uncultured Solirubrobacterales bacterium | reverse complement strand
CGCGACCAACGCGTTCACCGTCAACGGGCCGAGCGAGGGAGGGCAGTCGAGCAGCGTGAACGCGTAGCGCTCACGGATCGGATCGAGCGCCTCGCGCAGTCGCGACTCGGAGCCGATGACGCGCGGGAGCTCAACGGTCGCGCCGGCGAGGTCCGGGCCGGCGGGCGCAACCCACAGGTGCTCGATCGCGGTCGATACGAGTACGTCGTCGAACGACGCCGAGCCGGACAGGACGTCGTACACGGTGGTGGGGGCGTCCTTGGAAATCCCAAGCCCCAGAGTCGCGTTGCATTGCGGATCGATGTCGACGAGCAGGGTCTCGTAGCCAGCCTCGGCGACGCACGCAGCCAGATTCACAGCGGTTGTCGTCTTACCGACTCCGCCCTTTTGGTTGGCGATCGCGTAGACCGTGGCCATTGCCGGTTCAAGCTATCGGTGCGCGCGGTCAGACGACGGGGTGCCGCGGCCGAGCGGTCGCTTGCGCGCGGCTCCAGGACTCCGTGGGAACCTAGCAGGCGTCTCCCTAACCTTCGACATGACGTGGAGATATCGGTGCTCGACCCCTGCATATGGTGCTACTTTCACGGGCTCGTCGACGCGCAATCCGAGCTGTGCGGCAGCAGCCTCGGCTGCTGCCTCGGCCTCCGGATCTCGCCGGCCTCGCCAGAGGACAAGCGTGCCGCCCAGTCGCAGGAGCGGCGCCGCATACTCTGCGACGACCTCCGGCGATGCTAGTGCACGAGCGGTGACCAGGTCAGAGTTCCCGATTCCGTCACCCCAAGTCTCCGCTCGGAGGCGGACGATCTCGGCGTTCTCGAGACCGCACGCTGCGACCGTGCGAGCGATGAAGTCGGACTTGCGGCCGTTGCTCTCGACCAGCCGGACGCGCGCGCTCGGTAGAGCGATGGCGAGCGGGAGGCCGGGGAATCCTGCGCCGGCACCGAGATCGGAGACGCTCGTTGCCACCCGCACCGGCTCGAGTTCGAGAGCAACGAGAGAATCGGCTAGGTGGTCGTCGATGACCCGTTCCGGATCCCGCACCGTTGTTGGTGCGAGGGGATCGGTGACCACGACGTCGAGTAATGCTCGAAGCTGCGCGGCTGCCCCTTCTGCTGAGAGCGCGTAGCGGCTGACAAGCTCCTCGATCCGACGTCTGATTCTGGGCGTCTGCGCAGTCACATGCTCAGTCGGGTCCGCGCGTGCGTTCGCGCTCGATGTAGCTCGCGTACCGCTGCCGCATCTGCTCCAACCGCCCCGCAGCGTAGGCATCTAGCTCATCGTCGAGGTGCTCCTCGAACAACGGCAGGAGATCCCGGACCAGGGTGCGGCCGCGCGCCATCCACTGGTAGTAGGACCGTCCACCATGGTGATAGGGGCCGTACAGCCGCGAGCTCGGTACGCGGTCGACGAGCCAGCGGAACAGGGACTCGTGCCGGACGTGCATGCGCAGCGTGACCTGCGGTTGCTTTCCGTCGCCGCCGAATGAACCCTCGCCGATCAGCAGTCCTACGATCACACCACGGTCGAATTCCGAGAGAATGCCCACCACCGGATGTTTAGCGGGTCCGGCGGTTTGTTTCACCGCCAGGAAAAACGTGAAACGCCAGCACCGGATGACAGCTCGTCAGTCGACGAGCGGCGCGACGACGAGCCGGCGCGACGGCTCCTGGCCCTCGCTGTAGGTCTCGACGTCGTGGCGCGACTTCAGGTGCTCGTGGACGACCTTTCGCTCGAGCGCGCTCATCGCCTCCAGCGTAACTGCGCGATGATCGTGCACCGCCGCCTCCGCGGCCTGGTCGGCCGCCGCGCGCAGCGCTACCGCGCGTCGCTCACGATAGCCGGCAGCATCGACAGCGACCCGCTTGCGCGCGTCGACGCCGCGGAACGCGATTCGGTAGGCAAGGTGCTGGATCGCGTCGATCGTCTGGCCGCGGTGGCCGATCACCAACCCGAGCTCGTCGCCACGGAACTCGGCCGTGACACCCTCATCGTCCTCGCGAACCTCGACCGTGGCCTCGACGCCGAACTCCGCGACGATCCTCTCCATCAGCTCGCGCACGCGCCGCGCCGCCTCACTCACAGCGGTCCCCCATCAGACGCTCGACTACCTCCGCCGTCCCGAGCGCTTCTTCTTCTTACGTGGCGGACGCGGGGGCGGAGCATTTCGGGGTCGCTCCTTGGTTCCGACCGGCGCGGGCTCTTCGCTCTTGAGCCTGCCCTTCAGGCGCGCGCCCAGACCACCACTGCCGGAATCGGATCCGTTGGCGCCCGACGGCTCCGGCGTTTTCGGGCGGGCGAGAGCTCGGCCGTCGCTGGGCTGCGAACCGGCGCCCTTTCCGGTGCCTGCACCGCCATCGGCCGGCAGCGGTATCGGCGTCATCGGGCCGAGGCGTTTCTTTACGACGTACTGCTGCCCTATCGTCCAAGCGTTCGTGGTGATCCAGTACACGATCACACCTGCCGGGAAGTTGATAATGAAGATAACGAAGAACAGCGGCATCACGAGCATGATCTGGCGCTGCGTTCTGTCCATCGTCGGGCTGGACATCATCACGCTCGATGCCAGCTGCGTTCCGACGTACAGCAGGATCAGGACGACGAGAACCGCTCCGGTCGCCTTGTTTGTGAGATCAGGAATGAACAGGAAGCCCGCGCCGTTGTGCGGACCGCACGGCACCGTGTGTGCATGGCTAATCCCCTCCCAGTGCCCATTTACGAGGTGGGCGCCCGGCTGCGATTGCGGACAGATGTCGATCCGCAGGCTCGAGCGCAGCATGTAGAACAGCGAAATGAAGACCGGCAGCTGAGCAACCAGCGGGAGGCAAGACCCCAGCGGGTTGACCTGATTCTCCTTGTAGAACTTCATCAACTCCTGCTGCTGGCGCTGCTTGTCGTCCTTGTACTTGTTCTGGATCGCCTTCATCTCCGGTTGGAGACGCTGCAGGCGCTGCATCGAATGGAATTGCTTGAGCGTCAGCGGCACGAGCAGGGCTCGGACGAGGACGGTCAGCAGCACGATCGACCAGCCCCAGGACCCGCCGATGACGTCGTGAATCGCCTTGAGGACCGCCTCGAAGACGTCGATCAGCGGTTGGAAGATGTTCGCGGGAACAGCCATGGCTAGGCGCTCTGAGCCGGCCTTGCGGCTTTGAACAGCCGCTGGTCCTCCACGGGATCGAAGCCTCCGTGACTCCAGGGATTGCAGCGGAGCAGCCGCCACCCGGCCAGGACGACCCCGCGGAGTATGCCGAATCTAGAAATGGCCTGCGCCGCGTATTCCGAGCACGACGGGTAGTACTTGCACCGCGACCCGAACAACGGCGAGAGCAGGCGCTGATACACCCGGATCGGGAAGGTCGCGATCGCCCTGAGGACGATCATTCCGGGCGCCCGCGATCTTCATCGGAATCAGCGCGCTCGCGATCGACCGCGACACCGCGTCCGTCCTGCGCGGCGCTCGCGTGTACCTGACCGCGCCCACCGGCAGCGCGGGCCACCAAATCAGCGAAGGCGCGACGGATTCCAGCTAGACCCTCACGCTCAGCTAGAACCTTTGCATGGGTTCTTGCCACCACGACGGCATCGGTGCCTGGCGGCAGACGGTGGGACTCCAGCGCGAAGGCCTCTCGAAGCAGCCGCTTCACCCGATTTCGGTCGACCGCGCCTCCCACCTTGCGTGAGACAGACAGGCCGAGACGGCTTGCACCTTCCTCCCCTCGCGGAAAGACGTGAAGCACGAACTCGCGTCCGGCGTAGGACCGGCCACTCCTGAAGACGCGGTCGAAGTCGGCGCTGCGCGACAGCCTGCCTCGCCCTGGGCGCGGCCGTGCGGCGGCCGACCTGGACATCACACGGTGAGGCGCTTGCGGCCCTTGTCGCGGCGACGCTTCAGCGTGAGCCGGCCGGCGCGCGTGCGCATCCGCGCCCGGAAACCGTGCGTTCGCGCTCGCTTGCGCTTTTTCGGCTGATAGGTACGTTTCATGACTCACGAGCCCGGGCGGGTGGAGAGCCAGTATACGCGGCGGCATAACGCACCCGCCGACGGGTGCAGACGAGGATGAGCCGCCTCCGAGGACGGGGCCACCTCCGGTGTTGCGGGCGGAGCGCTTCCCGGACCGCGCGAGAGCCGGCGCTTGGGCGGTCACGCCATCGCGCGACGGCCGCTCATCGTGGCCAGCGCTTTTTCCCGCGCTTTGCGCCAAGGGGCGGGTTGAGGCGGAACCCGGCCCAAGCCCCGCTGATATATTCGCCCGCTCCGGCGCCTCCGCTGGGCCCTCACCAATGTTTCCCCTGAATGCTCCCGGGAGGAGTCGCTTGGAGCTGCCCGCGCATCCCGAGCCCTCGTCCGCTTGGCACGAGATCCGTGTCGAGCTTCGACGGATGGTGGGCGAGTCGACGTACGAGATCTGGCTCGCGCCGCTCGACGTCAAGGCGATCGACGGCGCACAACTGCTCCTCGAGGCACCGCCCGCGACGCAGGCCTGGATCGCGAAGCGCTTTGGCCGCGTCCTCGAGACGTGCGCGCGGTCGGTCATCGGACCAGCGATCAGCGTTGCGTTCGACGCGGGCTCAGGCACGGGTCGGCGACCGGCGGCCAGCCCACGGTCCGCAGCGGCCGCCGAGCTTGACCTCTCCGACGCCTTCAACCCCCGATATAGCTTCGACCAGTTCATCATCGGCGACGGCAACCGGCTCGCACACGGAGCCTCGCTGGCCGTCGCCGAACTCCCTGGGCAGGCGTATAACCCGCTGTTCCTGCACGCCCCACCGGGCCTCGGCAAGACCCACCTCCTTCATGCGATCGGCAACTACATCGTTGCGTTCGGTGGCGGTGCGACGGTCCGTTACACGACGGTGGAGTCGTTTACGAACAATTTCATCCGCGCGCTCGGGTCACGCTCGCTCGACCGCTTCAAGCACGCCTACCGCGACGCCGATGCGCTGCTCATCGACGACGTCCAGTTCCTGGCGAGCAAGGCCAAGACCGAGGAGGAGTTCTTCCACACCTTCAACACGTTGTACGAGACCGGCCGGCAGCTCGTGCTTACGTGCGATCGCCTGCCCCACCAGCTCGTCACGGTCGAAGAGCGACTTCGCGAGCGCTTCGAGTCCGGGCTAGTGGCCGATATCCGGCCGCCCGACTTTGCAACGCGCGTCGCAATCCTGCATAAGCGAGCAGCGCTCGATCACATCGAGGTCGCCGATAGCCGGGTCCTCGAACTCATCGCCGAGCGCGTCACCGACAACGTTCGCACCCTCGAAGGCGCCCTCATCAGGGTCGTGGCCCACCACTCGCTGACCAGTCATCCACTTGATCTTGCACTCGCCGCCGACGTCCTTGACGGCTTCCATCCGCCCCTTCCGCCAGACACCGTCACGATCGCAGACATCCAGACCGCCGTCGCCTGCTACTACGAGATCTCGGTCGAAGATCTCGTCTCGGCCGGCCGCGCGGTCAGGATTACGTGGCCGCGACAAGTAGCCATCCACCTTGCTCGCGAGCATACGGATGGATCGCTGCAGGACATCGGCGACGCGTTCGGCGGACGCAACCATGCCACGGTCCTCCACGCGTGTAAGCGCGTGTCGGACCGCATGAACAGCGAACCTGAATCATCAACCGAGGTTCGCGAGCTCACTCAGCAGGTCGGGGAGCTCAAGGCCGACCGGAGCTGTTGACACACTTGCCTGTCCTTCTCGAACGACAACTTCTTCGCTCGTTGCGGACGAACACGGGCTTCTCCACAGCTTCTATTCCGCCTATGACTTCTATTTCTTTCCTGAGGTATTCATCGTGAAGATCTCTGTCGAGCGAGACGTCCTGCTTGGACAACTCCAAACGGTCGGCCGGGTCGCCTCGACCCGAACGGCGATCCAGGCGCTATCGGGTATCCAGCTCGCGGCATCTTCAGGGCGCTGCGAGCTCCGTGCGACCGATCTGGATGTTGGTCTCCGTGTGCCGCTCGAGGCTGAAGTTGCACGGGAGGGCAATGTGGTCCTGCCCGCAAGATTGATCGTCGACGTGATCCGATCCTTACCTGCCCCTACCGTGTCGCTCGAACTTCGCGCGGCCGAGCAGGACGTCGAGATTGTCTCCGGCAAGGCGACGTTCCACATTCGAACGCTGCGCACCGAAGACTTCCCACCTTTCCCGGAGCCCGATTCCGATCGTCCGGTTTCGCTGCCCGCGGCGGCGTTCGTGTCGACGGCATCGAAGGTCGCAGGGTCGGCATCCAGGGATGAGACCCGGCCGGTGCTCACGGGCATTCTCGTGTCGGCGTCGGACCGGGAGCTGCGAATGGTGGCAACCGACTCCTACAGGCTGAGCGTGAAGGAGACCACTCTCGAGACTCCGCTGTCGTCCAGCTTCGAGGTCAACGTTCCAGCCAGAGCCCTCCAGGAGCTCGCGCGCATTGCGGCGCACTCAGACGACGAGCAGCTCCACATCACCGTGCAGCAGAACCAAGTCCTGTTCGTCCTCGGCCGCATCGTCCTCTCATCGCGGCTGATCGACGGCCAGTTCCCGAACTACCGGCAACTGCTCCCGGAGAGCTTCGAGCACGAGTTGCGGATCGCAGGCGGAGAGCTGACTGACGTGGTGCGGCGGATCAGCTTGCTCGCCCAGAAGAACGCGCCGCTGCGGCTGTCGTTCCAGCCTGGCGAGTTGACGGTGTCGGCCCAGACGCCAGATGTCGGCGAAGCCTTGGAGTCCCTGCCGGTGGCATTTCAGGGTGAGCCGTTGGAGATCGGATTCAACCCCGAGTTCCTCAGAGCTGGGCTCGAGGCGATCGAGGAAGGCGATGTGCTTCTCAAATTGATCAGCCCGCTGCGACCGGGCCTGATCGAGGCAGCCGATGAGACGCGGTTTCAGTACCTGATCATGCCTATACGGCTCAACGTCTAGGAAGCCTCGGTGCGTGTCGCGAGTGTCAGCGTGCGCGATTTCCGCGGCTATGGTGAGGCGCATGCCACGCTGGGCGATCAGCTGACGGTGGTGTCCGGCCCCAATGGGGCTGGTAAGACGAACCTGCTCGAGGCGGTCTACTTCGGCTGTACGGGACGTTCGTGCCGCACAAACAACGAGCGTGAGGTCGTCCGGTTTGGTGCGGTCGCCGCGCGGGTCGTGATCAGTGCGATTGGCGAGGACGGGACGCACGAACTGTCGGTGGGGTTCGTACCAGGTCAGCCTAAGAGGATGCGGGTCGACGGGGCTGCGGTCGAGCGGATGCTGGACGTCGTCGACCGTCCGCTCGTGAGCGTGTTCCTCCCCGACCGGCTGGAGCTGATCAAGGGGGCTCCTGCGCTGCGGCGGGCTCATCTCGACCAGCTCGTCGCCGCCCTCTGGCCTGCTAGAGCCGCTACCCGCCGGGCCTATGGGCAGGCACTGGCGCAGCGCAATGCGTTGATCGCCAGGCTTCGTACTGGACGCGGGTCGCGAGAGTCGCTGACGGCGTGGGACGGCCAGCTCGCGCGTTATGGCGTCGAACTGATGGGCGACCGGCGCCGGGCGGTCGATGCGATTAGCGTCGCGTTCGTGCGCGTCGGCGAGCAGCTGGGGCTGGGCGGGAAGCTGTCAGTCGCATACCGTTCCCGTTCTGGAGCGGCCAATGCGGCGCAGTTGGCGAGGGAGCTGGCGGAGCGCACGGAGTCAGACCTCGAGCGCGGGTTCACCGGGCATGGCCCGCACCGCGATGACCTTTCGACGTTGCACGAGGGCCACGAGCTCCGAGTGTACGGATCGCAGGGACAGCAGCGACTCGCGCTGCTGGCACTGCTGCTGTCGGAGCGCGACACGATCGCGTCGATGCGAGCCTCGCCGCCCCTGATGCTACTCGATGACGTGATGAGCGAGCTTGATGGCTCGCGCCGTCGGGCGCTCGTCGAACTGTTGCGAGCCGGCACCGGGCAATCGGTCGTTACGACCACCGATCTCGATCACGTTCCGGGAGTCCGCGATGGTAGCGTCGCTCGCATTGCGATCTCGGCCGGCACGGTGCTCCACGACGTCCTGGCCGCCTGATGGTTGGCACAGCATGGAGGCATCCCCGATGACGAGGCGCTCCAGTCCTCGTCCGATCGCCCTTGCGCTCGATCAGATCCGGGATCGGTGGGAGCCCGACACGCTGCTTGGGGAGGTGCAGCGCGTGTGGGCGCAGACTGTTGGCCCGGCGATCGCTGCTGAGGCGCGACCGTCGGCAGAACGCGCCGGTGTGCTGACCGTCTCGTGCTCGGCGGCGGTGTGGGCGCAGGAGCTGGACCTGATGGCGGCGACGATCCTCGAGCGTCTCAATGCCGGCCTGCGCGATGGACGGATCGATCGTCTGCGGTGCACCGCGATGCCCCTCGAGGGGTAAGGGCGGTGTTGACCATGGGGGCCTGGCGCGTCGCCCGAGCCGTCCGGCGCAGACCGCCCGCAACCGCGAGGACTGCTCGCCGAGGAGTCCCCTAGATACATAGCCGAGTTCGTGTCGGATAGCCGAGTTCGTGTCGGCGTCGGCGCCTGTTGCTGCGTGCACGGTAGTCGACCAGCGCCGCACGCGCGCTGTCAGCCAACATCGTGTACCCGCCGCCGGACGCACCCCGAGGCGGCCGTCGCTGCCGGCTCGCAGGAGGGTCGTGGCCGGTTCGCACGCTCCTTCGAGGCGCGTGCCGGGCTTCGCGGACAGTGGCCCGGAGCGTCGATTCGGAGCCGCGGGAGAAGCGCCCGCTCCGGCGCCCGATTCGTCACAACTTTCTTGCAGATTTGCAGGTAATTCATGTGGAGCTGGACGGGGGTTTCCGGGGGGTGTTGTGCTATTCTTACGTACACAAGCCTTCGACGCCCCGGCGCGCCGTAAGCGGCGCGGTTCCGGGGCGTCTCAACGTCATCGGAGGATCGTTGGCGAACGACGATGGTGCCCCTCGGCGCCCAAACCCCAATCAACCAGGTAGCTACGACGCGCAGGACATCACCGTCCTGGAAGGACTCGAGGCGGTCCGCCGCCGTCCTGGCATGTACATCGGCTCGACCGGACAGCGTGGGCTGCATCATCTTGTCTACGAAGTTGTCGACAATTCTGTTGACGAAGCCCTTGCTGGCTACTGCGACGAGGTGACGGTCACGATCCACCCCGACAACTCGGTCACGGTCGTCGACGATGGCCGCGGCATCCCGGTGGCGGTGATGGAGAAGGAGAAGCGCCCCGCGGTCGAGGTCGTGCTGACCGTGCTGCACGCCGGCGGCAAGTTCGGCGAAGGCGGGGGCTACAAGGTGTCGGGCGGACTGCACGGCGTCGGGGTGTCCGTCGTGAACGCGCTGTCCGAGCACCTCGACGTCGAGGTCCGGCGCGACGGGTACGTGTGGACGCAGTCCTACGAGCGCGGCAAGCCGCTCGGCGAGCTGAAGCGTGGCGAGCCCACCGACGAGACCGGCACCACCGTCACGTTCCTCGCCGACGACGACGTCTTCGAAACGCTCGACTACGATTTCACCACGCTCGAGGAGCGGATGCGCGACACCGCGTTCCTGACCCGGGGTCTGAGGATCACGATCGTCGACGAGCGCGGCGAGGGGCACAGGGTCGAGTTCCAATACGAGGGCGGGATCGTCGACTTCGTCGCCTACCTGAACAAGAACAAGGAAGCGATCCAGAAGAAGGTCATCTCTTTCTCCGGGGAGAGCGAGGAGGGCGCGGTCGAGGTCGCGATGCAGTGGAACTCCTCCTATCAGGAGTCGGTGTTCTCGTTTGCGAACAACATCAACACGCTCGAGGGCGGCTCGCACCTGAGCGGCTTCCGCTCGGCGCTGACGAGCGCGCTCAACAAGTACGCGCGCGACAAGGGCGAACTCAAGGAGCAAAGACGAGAACCTCACCGGCGAGGACGTGCGCGAAGGTCTGACCGCCGTTATCTCCGCGAAGTTGACCGATCCGCAGTTCGAGGGCCAGACGAAGACCAAGCTCGGCAACCCCGGGCATGCAGGGCTTCGTCCACTCGATCGTCAACGCCCGGCTGATGGAGTTCTTCGAGGAGAATCCTCAGGATGCCAGCGCCGTGATCCGCAAGGCGGTGTCCGCAGCCCAGGCGCGCGCCGCGGCCCGCAAGGCGCGCGACCTCACGCGCCGAAAGTCGGCGCTCGAGAACTCCACGCTTCCGGGCAAGCTCGCTGACTGCTCGGTGAAGGACCCGGCAGCTCGCCGAGTTGTTCGTGGTCGAGGGCGACTCGGCCGGCGGCTCCGCGGTCGGCGCCCGCGATCGGAACACCCAGGCGATCCTCCCGCTGCGCGGAAAGATCCTGAACGTCGAGAAGAGCCGGATCGACAAAGTGCTGGCCAACACCGAGATCCAGGCGTTGATCACGGCGATTGGCACCGGCGTGCGCGACGAGTTCGACATCGAGAAGGCCCGCTATCACAAGGTCGTGCTGCTGACCGACGCCGACGTCGACGGGGCCCACATCCGCACGCTCGCGCTGACGCTGCTGTTCCGCGAGATGCAGCCGCTGATCGAGGCGGGCTATGTGTACATCGCGAAGCCGCCGCTGTACCGGCTGACCCGCGGACAGAAGCATCGCTACATCGAGCGCGAGTCCGAGCTCGAGGAGATCCTGCTCGGCGACAAGTTCGAGAAGATCGAGATCTACGACCGCTACAACAAGCCGTTCAAGCTCACCGACAGCTCGATGGAAGCGGTTCAAGCGCCTGCTGAAGCAGTACGAGGGGTGGGCCTCGGCGCTGCGCGCGGCCCATGGCCATGGAGTGATCGCGTTCGTGCAGCAGGCTCGTCTGCTCGAGGAGCAGATCACCGACGTTGCCGGGCTGCTGCTCCAGATCGCCAAGGACAGTGAGAACGGCGAGGCGTACGAGACGAAGCTGATCGCTGAGAGCGACGAGGAGATCGTGATCCGCACGTTCGAGGCCAAGACCGGTCTCGCTACGACGCATCACGTCCCGCGAGCGTCGATCGAGGCGCACGAGTACCGTCGGCTCGCCGACGTCCACCGCGAGCTCGTCGAGCTTGTTGGGACGCCCCCGTTTCAGGTCAAGCTCGGCGAGGCGAACAAGGACGCCTCGACGTTCGACGAGCTCCGTGCCGCGATCCTCGCCGTCGCCCAGCGCGGGATCGAGTACTACCGGTTCAAGGGTCTCGGCGAGATGGACGCCGAGGAGCTGCGCGAAACGACGATGGATCCGGCGACGAGGACGCTCGTGAAGGTCACGATGGAGGACGCGGCCTCGGCCGACCTCGTGTTCTCGATGCTGATGGGGGACCAGGTCGAGCCTCGCAGGGCGTTCATCGAGGAGAACGCGCGGCTCGTGAGCAACCTCGACGTGTAGGCGAAGGTCAGTGGCAACGATCGACACCATCGGCGGCGGCAACATCGAGCCTCGCGGGCTCGAGGAGGAGATGCGTTCTGCGTATCTTGATTACGCCATGTCGGTCATCGTCGGGCGGGCGTTGCCCGATGTGCGCGATGGCCTGAAGCCTGTCCACCGACGCGTGCTTTATGTGATGAACGAGCTCGGCCTGCAGCCGAATCGCAGGCACGTCAAGTGTGCGCAGATCGTCGGCGAAGTGATGGGCAAGTATCACCCTCACGGTGACAGTCCGATCTACGACGCGCTCGTCCGCCTCGCCCAGGACTTCTCGATGCGCTATCCGCTCGTCGACGGGCACGGGAACTTCGGGAACATCGACGGCTACTCGGCCGCGGCGATGCGATACACCGAGGCTCGCCTCGAGCGCCTTGCGACCGAGATGCTCCGCGACATCGACGCCGAGACCGTCGACTTCGCACCCACCTACGACGGCGCCAAGCAGGAGCCGCTCGTGCTGCCGTCGCGGTTCCCCAACCTGCTGGTGAACGGCGGCTCGGGGATCGCGGTCGGGATGGCGACGAACATCCCGCCTCACAACCTCCGGGAGGTCGTGAACGCGACGATCGCCTACATCGAGGATCCGACGATCGACGTCGACGGGCTGATGCGCCACATCAAGGGCCCGGACTTCCCGACTGCCGGCACGATCCTTGGGCGCGAGGGAATCCGCGAGGCGTATAGGACCGGCCGTGGCCGTGTGCGCGTGCAAGCGAGGGCTCACGTCGAACCGATCGGTCAGGGCAAGGAGGCGATCATTGTCACCGAGCTCCCATACCAGGTGCGCCGCGACGGAGAGGGCGGCGTGATCCTGAAGATCAAGGAGCTGCACGATCACAAGAAGCTCCCCGAGATCAGCGATCTGCGTAATGAGTCCGACCGCCACGGGATGCGGATCGTGATCGAGCTCAAGCGCGACGCGATCCCGAAGGTCGTGCTCAACAAGCTTTACAAGCACACCTCGCTGCAGACGACGTTCGGGGTCAACATGGTCGCGCTCGTCGACAACGTCCCCCGCACGCTGTCGTTGCGCGAGGTGATCGGCCACTACGCCGACCATCAGCGCGAGGTCATCGTCCGCCGCACGAAGTACGAACTGCGCCGCGCCGAGGAACGCGCGCACGTGCTCGAGGGCCTGCTCGTCGCGCTCGACAACCTCGACGACGTGATTGCCCTGATTCGAGGCTCGCGCGATCCTGAGACCGCGCGCAACGGGCTCGTGGACCGGTTCGAGCTGACCGTGATCCAGGCGCAGGCGATCCTTCAGCTGACCCTCAGCCGGCTGACCGCGCTCGAGGCCGACAAGATCAAGCAGGAGCACGCAGACCTCGTCGAGCGGATCGAGGAGCTACGGGAGATCCTCGGTGACGAGGACCGGATCTACGGGATCATCAAGGACGAGCTCTCGGAGATCGCCGAGGCCTACGGCGACGAGCGGCGCACCGAGATCACGCTCGCCGAGGGCGAGCTCGACATCGAGGACTTGATCGCCGATCAGCAGATGGTGATCTCGATCACCCACTCGGGCTACATCAAGTCGCTGCCGCTCTCCACCTACCGCAAGCAGCGCCGCGGCGGCGTCGGCGTGACGGGGATGGAGATGAAGGAGGACGACTACATCGAGCACCTGTTCATCAGCTCGACGCACGACTACCTCCTGTTCTTCACCAACCGCGGCAAGGTCTACCGGCTGAAGGTATACGAGCTGCCCGAGGCGTCCAGGACGGCCCGGGGTCGCGCGCTGGTGAACCTCCTGCCGTTGCGCGAGGGCGAGCGTGTCCAGTCGGTGCTCGCCACGCGTGACTTCTCCGAAGGCCAGTACCTCGTGTTCGCCACCCGCATCGGGATGGTCAAGAAGACGGAGTTCGGCGCCTACAACACCCCGATCAAGGCCGACGGCATCATCGCGATCAGCATCCGCGACGACGACGAGCTGATCGCGGTCCGCCGCACGAGCGGTCAGGACGACATCATCATGGTTTCGCGTTCGGGCCAGGCGGCGCGGTTCAGCGAGGACCAGGTTCGTCCGATGGGACGCGACACCAGCGGGGTCCGCGGGATGAACGTTTCGCAGGAGGGCAACGCGGTGCTCGCGATGGACGTGGCGCGCGACGACCAGGAGCTTCTGGTGGTGACCGAGAACGGCTACGGGAAGCGGACGCCGATCTCCGACTATCCCGTCAAGGGTCGCGGTACGATGGGCGTGAAGACGATCACGCTAACCGAGAACAAGGGCCAGCTTGCCGGCGCGCTCGTGGTCCGGGAGCGCCAGGAGCTCGTGTTCATTTCGCAGTACGGGATGGTCCAGCGCACCTCTGTGCGCGGCATCAATCGCTACGGCCGCGCCTCTCAGGGCGTCCGGGTGATGAACATGCGGGACGACGACCAGGTGAGCGCGGTGGCCCTGGTGGTGGAGTCGGAGACGTCGACCCCCGCGCTGGCGATCGAGGACGAGGACCCGTCCGGGAGCTTATAGCTATCCCTCGACTTGGGCGAGGTCCGACGTTATGACGGCGAATGCAGCCTGGGTAGTGTCGCCCAGTTTCGCTATTCTCCGTGCTACCAGAGAAAGGAGGTGGTCCGCCTGTCTGAAAGTTCTTGTGGGACCCTGGAGGTGTCCGGCCGCTAGGTCGGAGGCTGACCCCGCTTAGCGGAGTCCCCCCGAGACACCGTCGTGGTGGGTGCCGGGATTAGTCCCTCCGGCGCAGACCAGCCCACTTCGGTTACCAGTCAGCGAAGTTGAGCGAGGGGCGTCGGCGTCGACGGCGCCCCTCGTCTCTGTCTCGGGGACCGCCCCCTGAAGGAGCCGGTCCGTCTCAGTGCTCATCCACGCGGCGCGCCCGCCCGGAGCGCCTGCTCCGCCGGACCCGAGCTTGTTCCCGGCGAGTCCGTCCGCGCGAGCCGCCCAGGCTGCGGGCGCCGACCCCAATCGGCGCTGCGGCTACGCTTGGTGGCAATGTGTCGAAACATCCGAACGCTCTACAACTTCGACCCGCCCGCCGGCTCCGAGGAGGTTCGCGCCGCGGCGCTCCAGTACGTACGGAAGATCAGCGGTTTCAACAAGCCCTCGCGGGCCAACGAGGACGCGTTCAACAGGGCCGTCGACGAGGTCGCGGCCGCGTCGATGCAGCTGCTGAGCGAGCTGCAGACGAGCGCAGCTCCGAAGAACCGGGAAGACGAGGCGGCGAAGGCCCGCGCCCGGGCAGCTGCGCGCTACGCAGCCTGATCCGGGCCGGCAGGACCGTGGGGTAGATCACTGCCGCGATAACGACAGCGATATCCCGCGCGGCACCTCACGCCGCCAGGTACTGCTGCCAGGCCGCCGGGATCGTCGGACTTGCCACCTGGATGAACACGTGCGGGCTGGGGGTCCTAGGCTGCTTCAGCAGCTTCATCCCGACTTGACGAGGCAGCGCGTTCCCCTTCCGGCGGTTGCACGGGGCGCATGATGCGACGATGTTGTCCCAGCTAGAAGCGCCGCCCTTCGAACGCGGGACAACGTGATCGACAGTGAGGTTGGAGCGCGAGCCGCAGTACTGGCAGGTCCAATCGTCGCGCGCGAACACGGCGCGGCGCGTGATCTTGCTCCGGTGGGCGTCGCGCGGGATGCGAACGTAGGTCACAAGACGGATCACGACCGGCCGCGCAATCGCGGTGCTCGCAGAGTGGAGCTCCCAGTTGGCGTGCTCGATGATCTCGGCCTTCTCCTTGAGCAGTAGCACCACCGCCCTACGAACTGTGCAGACGTTGACCGGCGCGTAGGTTGCGTTTAAGACGAGCACCCGGCCAACCGCAAGCCCGCGTCGCTGGTGCTCAGGAGGCGACGCGGACCGCGCTGGCGCTGGTACCGGGTTGGCCATGGCTGCGCCAGTGTACCGAGGGGCAGACCCGAAGCTGGCGAGAACCGCCCGACCGAAAGCGTGGAGGCCGTCCGATCGAAACCGGCGGGCCTCCCAACCGAAACTGTGGCTACCCCGGCCGTCGACTCCCCGGAAAGGCGGCCGCTCAAGCAGACGGAAACGACCCCAGCACGCGCAGCACCTCGACATGCCATTTCAGTCCTTCGAGCGCCTCCGCCACGTGCGGGTCGGTGTCTCGTCCCTCGAGGTCGGCGAAGAACATGTAGCGCCCCAGCCCTTGCTTTCTGGGTCGCGACTCGATCCGAGTGAGGTTGACGCCGCGCTCGGACAGCTCAGATAGGCAGCTCACGAGCCAGCCGGGGGCCTCCGACCCGACGCCCCAGAACACAATCGCCGTCTTCCACGGACCAGGCGCCGGTTGGGGGAGGTGGGGGCCGCCGGGCTCCGTCCCGGCGAGTGCCAGCCAGACGAACCGTGTCTCGTTGTCGGCTAAGTCCTCGACTCCGGCCAGCAGCACGACGCAACCGTACAGCTCGGCCGCGACTTGGTTGCCGAGCGCAGCCCACGGCCCGTCGTGGTCGGCGACCATTCGCACCGCCTCGGCAGTCGAGCTGCCGGCGAGCACTCGTGCCTGCGGCAGCCGCGCACGGATGAAGCGCGCGCACTGCGCGTTGGCCTGAGGGTGTGAGACGACGGCCTCGATCTCGGACAGCTGAAGCTCCGTCCGCGAGATCAGGCAGTGCCGGATGGGGTGGACCACCTCACCGACGATCGCCACGTCCTGCGTCTCTATCGCGAGCGCGTCAAGGGTTGCGTTGACCGAGCCCTCCAGCGAGTTCTCGATCGGCACGAGCGCTCGTTCCACACGTCCTTCGTGAACCGCCATGACTGTGTCGTAGATCGTCGCGATCGGTATCAGCTCGAGTGATCCCACACCGCCGGCCCCACTCGTGCCGCGACCCTCGCCTGCCCTGCTCGTGTCGCCCAGTCCTCGGGCGCTAACACGTGTCACGCTGGCCAAGCTACCGTCGCGCGCTCTGGTCGCCTCGATCAGCGCTTCCTCGGTGAACGTGCCCGGTGGCCCGAAATAGCCGACGCGCATCTACCTGGACGCCGACGGCTAGGCCGCCGCCGGACGGGTTCCGTCGCCCTCGAGCGCGAGTTGGATCGCCTCGTTCTCCTCGGGCGATAATTCGTGCTCCCCGCGACCCTCGTAAACCTGCTTCGCGTACACGCGCGCCTGTTCGCGGTGGTGGATCGAGGAGAGCACGACGCCCGATCTTCTCGAGTCCAGCAGCGCGATCGACGTCGACTGGCGTCCCGACATTTCGCCATAGGCGTCGTAGCGGACGAGCGCGTGGTACGCGACTGCTCCGTCGAGGCGGTTCTCGGCGACAGCCATCCGGGCCTCCAGCCGGTCGGCGGCGTCCTGCACGTATCCCGACAGCGCCTCGAACTGGGCCTCCAGCGCGGCCGCGTGCTCGACCAGGTCCTGGCGCCGATCTCCCAGCACGGTGCGCTGGTCGGCCCTAACGCTGCGCAGGCGAAACGCAAGTGTGACGGTGCTGGCGAGAGCCACGACGGCTACCGCACCAGCGGCGATAGCAACGATGCCCGCCGTGCTGGTCAGGTCGTGCACCCCCGACAGGATAGGTCGCTCGCCCCCGCCTGCGTCGTCCGGAGGGATCGTCCGGACGACACAGCGGCACGCACGCCGGGCCGTAGGGCTCTACTGGAACGTGACCTGGTAAGTCTGGCTGTTGTTCGCGCTGTTCTTCTCGCCCGGGACGGGCTCGACGGTTGCCGTAACCGAGTAGGTGCCGGCCGGCGGCGAAGAGGGGAGCTTGACGTCTCCCGTGGCGGACTGGCCCGCGCTCGTCTGGGGCAGGGTTGTCTCGGCGCTCAGGTTGGTGCCGCCGATCGTGATCTTCAGCTTGACGTTGTGCTCGGTGTTCTGGCCGCTGTTGGTGAGATGGAAGGTGAACGTCGGCGGCGGGCTTGCGGGGACGGTGTTGGTGGAATTCGGATCGAGCGTCGTGCCGCCGACGCTGACCGAGTCGAGCGAGTGCCCGTGCGTCCCGGGCGCTGGCTTGGCGCTCGGCGTCGAGGACTGGGCGCCCAGCATCTGAGCGACGAGCGCGGGTGTCAGCCAGCTCAGGCTGGACAGGAACTGACCGCTAGCGATCGGGACGCCGTTGGCGCCCCCGACCGCGATGCCGGCGCCCTTCAGCGCGCCGATCATCTGCGGAACCGCGTAGTTCTTGTAGACCACGTCTGAGGCATAGAAGCGAGCCATCTCCGCGGCGATACGGTTGATTGCATCGCTGCTCGCGGTGGTGCCGAGCGCCGGCTGGATCTCCATTCCGATGTTGGCGATCCCATCGAGTCGCATCTGCAGTGCCAGCAGGAAATCCGCGTGGGCGGCCTTCATCTCGTCGGGCACGCTCAAGCTCTTCGCCTTGCTCAAGTGATTGGCGGCGGTGACACGGCTGTCGTTGATCGAGTTTGCCAGCGCCTGTGCCCCGCTGGTGCCGGCTCCCTTCTGGAGCGTGGCGAAGAACTGCCTACCGTTGTTGATCGACTGCTGCTCGGTCGAGAAGACGCTGTTCGCGTAGTCCTTGAGTCCGCTGATCCGGGCGCTGTTCTGGCAGCTTCGGACAAGAAGGACGACCAGGATCAGCAAGACCAGGATCACCCCAGCGGCGACCGCGCGCCGGATCATGATTGCCTGGTGGTCGGTCGGCGGCCGACCGCCCGCTCCCGAAGGACGGCGTCTGCGCAGTGGTGTTCGCGGCTCTACGCTGGGCTCGTCCGCCTCGTCGAAGAACGACAAGCTCACTCGCTCCTTGCGGGGACCAAAGCCCCAGTATGACCGGCTGCGCGGCGGGACGAGCAACTCCGCAAGCTGTAATGCACTGCAACGGCTGCCGCCGGAGCGCAGGGACGAGGCCCGCGACGTTGAAAAACGTCGGGATGAGCGGGAACAAACCGCCCACGGCGCGACCGAGCCCGAGCGAGCGGCCCACGGCGCCGCGGGTGGTTCTCGACCGCTACCGGCTGGTTCGCCGACTCGGGGCCGGCGCGTTCGGCACCGTGTGGATGGCGCGCGACGAGCGCTTGGACCGCGAGGTGGCGGTCAAGATCCTCCCGCGCGAGCGCGTCATGGGTGGCCGCTTCGAGCGGGAGGCGCGCGCTGCGGCACGTCTGGCACATCCGGGGATCGTGACCCTGTATGAGGCGACCGTCGACGAAGACGCGGCTTATCTGGTCTCAGAGCTTGTCCGCGGTGCGACCCTCCAGCAGCTGCTCGAAGCCGGGCGTCTCTCGGATCGCGGCATTCTCGGCATCGCGATCTCGCTGTGTGACGCGCTTTCGCACGCTCACGCCGAGAGCGTCGTGCACCGTGACGTCAAGCCTTCGAACATCCTCGTCCCGGAGCGGCCGAGCAGCCCGGCGCATCCCGCCAAGCTGACCGATTTCGGGGTGGCGCGGGTGATCGGCGGCGACTCGCTGACGCGCACCCGCGACGTCGTCGGGACCGCCGCATACATGGCGCCCGAACAAGCGGAGGGCCGCGAAACCGGCGCGACCGCAGATCTCTACTCGCTCGCGCTCGTCACCTATGAGGCGCTCAGCGGCGTCAACCCCGTCCGCGGCGGAACCGCCGCGACCCGCGCCCGCCGGCTCGGGGCGTACCTTCCCCCGCTGCGCCGCCAGCGTCGCGACCTGCCGCGCGAGCTCGGCCGCGCGATCGATCTCGCTCTGCGCCCTCGCCCCCGCGAGCGCGGCACGCTCGACGAGCTGCGCGAGTCACTCGAGATCTCCGTCGCGCAGGTCGCATACACGCCGGGCATCGTCGCGGTGCCATGGAGACCAGGCTCGATCGGCCCTCGCCGGCCCGACCCGCCTCAGGACGACGAGAGCGTAACGCGCCCGGATGCGCGCGGCCGCGTCCGTGATCGCCACGCCGAAGGTCCCAACGACGCGGACGCCCATGCCCCGGGAGGAGACCCCGGCGTGCAAGCTGCCGGTGACGCGCGCGACTGGCCCGCGCGAGCAATCGCGGCGACCGCCGCCGCCGCGACCGCAGCCTGGGTCTCGGCGCATCTGCTCGCAGCGACGCCCGGCCGACCCGCCGTCGTGGCGATCCTTGCATGGGTGCTGGTGGCAGCGCTCCCGCGGATCGGCTGGCTCGCATTGACTGTCGCACTTGCAGCTGCGGCGGCGCTGCAACACCGGCCCGGCGGTGCGTTGCTGATGCTGATCGCCGCTCTGATCCCGGTATTGCTGCTCCCGCGCGGCGGTACGTCCTGGCCGCTGCCGGCGACCGCGACCGCGCTCGGTCTGATCGCTCTGGCGGGCGCGTGGCCAGCGCTTGCGGCAAGAATCACGACCGGCGCATGGCGCCGGGCTGCTCTTGCCGCGACGGGCTGGCTATGGCTGGTTCTTGCCGCGTCGCTGACCGGCGCAGATCTCTACACCAGGAGACCGCCGGGTACCCCCGCGCCGGACGTTTGGACCGCGTCGTTCAGCATCACGTTCGGCGGCGTGATCAAGCCGCTCGCCACCACCGGGCTGTTCGCGCCCGCGGTAGTCTGGGCAGTGGCGGCGGTCGTGCTTCCGTGGGTCCTCAGAGGCCGCTCCCTGCCCAGGGACATCGTCCTGGTAACCGTCTGGGCCGCCGCCACCGTCGCCGCGACCGATACCGTGATCGTGATCTCGAGCGGGTCAGACGCAGTCACGGCACCGCCCACGGCGGTTGTTGGTGCCATCGCCGGAGGCGTCCTTGCGCTCCTGCCGACGGCACGTAGAACCTGGCGAGAGAGCCGGAGCCGGGCGAATGCTGGCCCCGAACTTCCGTAGCATGAGACCGCCGTCCGCTCCACCCCATGAGCAGCGTTCTCAGAAGCCTCGAAAGCAAGATCGCCGGCCTCGTCGAAGGCACGTTCAGCCGTGCCTTCCGCTCAGAGGTGCGCCCGGTCGAGATTGCGCGCAGGCTCGCGCGGGAGATGGAGGAGCACAAGTCCTCCTCGGTCTCGCGCACATACGCACCCAACGAATACCGGGTCTTCCTGTCTCCGCGTGACCGTGAGCGATTCGCCTCCTATGAGGAGGCGCTGGCCGGCGAGCTAGGCGGATACCTGCTCGAGCACGCCCGCCGCGAGCGTCTCGCGCTCCTGTCCAGGCCCGTGATCGAGTTCGAGACCGACGATCGCCTTGGCCTCGGGGAATTCGGGATCCAGACAAGGGTCGTCCAGCCCGGGCAGGAGAACGCGCAGCCACCCCGTCACGACGCCGATTCAGGCCGCACGATGATCTACAGCGCGGCCGGCCGGGTGGCCGAGCCCCTCGAGGAGCGCGCTCGCGTCCACCAGGAGACCGCGCTGCTCCTGATCGACGGCAAGCGAATGGTGGTAGGCCCCATCGGAGCGACGATCGGTCGCAGCCGCCAGTGCGACATCGTGCTCGACGACCCCAACATCTCGCGCCAGCATGCCGAGATCCGGCCTCGCGGGGGCTCGTGGGTCATCACCGATCTCGGCTCCACCAACGGCGTGATTCTGAATGGCAGGCGCATCGACGGTCCCGAAGTCGTGAGACCCGGTGACCAGGTCGAGCTCGGCACGTCCGTGGTCCGGTTCGAACTGGAGTGAGGCTGAATGCTCGAACCGGTCTCCGTTGGCCTCAAGTTCGGCTTTCTTGCCGTCCTCTATCTGTTTCTGCTGTGGGTGGCTCGCAGTGCGCTGAAGGACCTCCGTCGCGGTCGCGGCGGAATCACAGCAGTGCAACGGCCGATCGACGAGGACGCCACTGGGATGTACAACGCCTCCGATGGGCTTGGGGCGCTCGATCAGGACTTCGAGCCGCGCTTGCTCGTCGAACGCGCCGCCGGCCACGAGCCTGGTATCGCCTACGACTTGATGGGCGGCGCTACCCTCGGCCGCGGAGACGTGGAGATCCGCCTGGATGATCCGTTCGCATCTTCGCGCCACGCCCGCATTTCAAGACAGGGCCACGTGGTGGTCATCGAGGATCTCGGGTCGACGAACGGCACGTATCTGAACGAGGAACCTCTGGCCGGGCCGCAGCCGCTGCACGCCGGAGATCGGATCCGGATCGGTGACTCCGAGTTCGAGTACCTGCAATGAGAACTCCAGCCGCGATTCCCTGACCATGCTCCGCACAGTCGATTTCGTGAAGCGGACCGACACGGGTCGCCAGCGCCGGGGCAACGAGGACTCCTCGCTTGCTCGGCCCCCGCTGTTCGTCGTCGCCGACGGCATGGGTGGAGCACAGGCCGGCGAGGTGGCGTCCCGGATCGCGGTCGAGGTGTTCGAGCATCAGCTGGCCGACTCGGGCACTCCCGAGGAGCGGCTCGTCGAGTGCGTGCAGGAGGCCAACCATCAGATCTACCAGCGTTCTCGCGCGGAGCACGAGCGGGCGGGAATGGGCACCACCCTCACAGCCGCCTATCTCGGCGACGCTCAGGTTGCGATCGCGCACGTCGGCGACAGCCGCGCCTATCTGTTCCGCGACGGCGATCTGACGCGCCTGACGCAGGACCACTCGCTCGTCGACGAGCTGCTGCGACGCGGCAAGCTGACCGAGGAGCAGGCGGCCGAGCACCCCCAACGCTCGATCATCACACGCGCGCTTGGACCCGAGCCCGAGGTCGAGGTCGACCGCTCGACCTACTCGGTACGAGCCGGCGACGTGCTGCTGCTGTGCAGCGACGGCCTGACCTCGATGATCTCCGAGCAGCGGATCGCGGAGATCCTGCGCTCGACGGAATCGCTCGAGCGGGCCGCGGACCAGCTGATCGACGAGGCCAACGCGGCCGGCGGCCGGGACAATATCACGGTGGTTCTGTTCCGTCTCGAGGAGGTGGAGGGCGATCCGCCGACCGAACAGCCGACGATGGTCGGCGTGCCCGCCCCCAGCAGGAAGTCGACGCCGTTGCCCGGGGCACCGACCACCGGCCAGACCGTCGCGCCACAGGACACCGCCGCCCAGACCGCCGGACCAAACGACACTGCCGCCCAGACCGCCGCTCCGCAGCAGACGGCCGGCAAGACCGCCGCCGCGCAGGAGACCGGGCGACCGCCCCCGAGCGTCGACACCACCGTTGCGTCCCGGGCGGCGCCCGCAGCGCGGGTGCCGCTGGCGCGCACGCAGGGCCGGCCCACCGCGAGGCCCGAACGCAAGCGACGCCGCTACATCAAGCCGCTCGCCGCGCTGATCGCGACCCTGATCGTGCTCGGCCTGATCGGAGCCGGCGGTTACCTGGCGAGCCGCCAGCTCTACTTCCTCGGCACCAACAGCCAGGGCATCGTCACCGTATACCGGGGGTTCCCCTACGACCTGCCCGGTGGCATCCACCTCTATGAGACCTACTACGTCTCCGGCGTCCCAGCAGCGGACCTGCCGGCCGACCGGCGCGCATCACTGTTGAACCACAAGCTGCGCTCGCAATCCGACGCGAGCAGCCTGATCAACACGCTTGAGCTCGGGCAGCTGTCGAAATGAGTGCGCGCAACCGAGAGCTCGTGGGGCTGATCCCCGCGTCGCTGCTGCTGATGGCCGGGTTCGCCGGCGTCTTCATCCAGCGCTCGAATCACATTCCGAACCTGACGCTCACCTACGGCGCGATCTTCCTCGGGCTGTGCGTCGCCGGGCACATCTTCATCCGGATGACGCTGCCGAACGCCGACCCGTACATGTTCCCCCTGGTGGCGCTGCTCGCCTGCTTCGGGATCGTGATGATCTACCGGATCGACACGACGCTCGCGCGCCAGCAGGCGCAATGGTTCGTGCTCGGCCTGATCCTGTTCGCGGCGACGATCGTTGCCCTCCGCAACTACCGCAAGCTCGAGCAATACCGCTATGTGATCGTGTTCGCCTCGCTTGGCCTGTTGCTGCTGCCGCGCCTGCCGGGCATCGGCGACCAAGTCAACGGCGCATACCTCGGGGTCCGCATCCCCGGCTTGTTCGTGTTCCAGCCCGCGGAGTTCGCCAAGATCGGTCTGGTCATCTTCCTCGCGAGCTATCTGCGCGACACCCGGCAAGTGATGGTGATGGGGGCCAGACGCGTGCTCGGCGTGACGATCCCGCCGATCAAGCACTTCGGCCCGGTGCTCGTGATCTGGGGCATCGCGATGCTGATCATGCTGGTGCTGCGCGACATCGGCTCCTCGCTGATGTTCTACGGCGGCCTGCTCGCCATCCTGTACGTGGCGACCGGCAGGCTGTCGTTCGTCGTCGTCGGCGTGATCGCGTTCGCGATCGGGGCCTGGTACCTCGGAACGCACGTGCCGCACGTCCACGACCGCGTCGACGCGTGGCTGCACCCGCTCGACCCGGTGATCTACGGCAAGACCGGCGGGAGCTACCAGCAGGCCAACGCGATGTTCGCACAGGCGGCGGGGGGCCTGTTCGGACAGGGCTTCGGCGAGGCTCAGCTCACGATTCCCGCTTCGCATCCTGCCGCATACCTCCTGCCCGCTCCGCAGACCGACATGATCTACGCAGTTATCACCGACGAGCTCGGCCTGTTCGGCGCGTCCGCGGTATTGCTCACCTACCTGCTGTTCATCGCGCGCGGGTTCAAGACGGCGGTGCTGGCGCGCGACTCGTTCTCGACGCTGCTGGCGGTCGGCCTCAGCTCCGTGTTCGCGCTGCAGGTGATCGTAATCGTCGGCGGCGTCACCCGCGTGATCCCGCTGACAGGAGTGACGCTGCCGTTCATCTCCTACGGTGGATCGTCGATCATCGCCAACTTCGTGCTGCTGGCGCTGCTGCTGCTGATCTCCGACCTGGCGCGGAGGCCGGCGCGGTGAGCTCGCAGATCGTCAAGCTGTTCGGTCTAATCGTGCTGCTGTTCGCGCTGCTGATCGTCTTCACCTCGCGCTGGACGGTGTTCGAAGCGAGCTCGCTCAACAACAACCCGCTGAACAAGCGGCCCCTGTTCGACGACCTGAAGATCAAGCGAGGGCGGATCATCGCCGACGACGGCAACACCGTGCTCGCGCGGTCGGTCCCGGCCGGCGGCGGGACGTGGACGCGCTCCTACCCGACGGGGTCGTTGTTCGCGCAGCCGGTGGGGTACCTCCGGGCGCTGCTCGGCAGCGATGCAGGGCTCGAGCGCTCGCGCGGGGATGCGCTGCGCGGCCTGCAGACTGGCCTGAACTCGATCTTCGGCCAGCTCAGCCCCCACCGCGTCGGCGACGACGTCTACACGACGCTCGACCCGCAGGCGCAGCGAGTCGCGCTCCAGCAACTCGCCGGTCAGGCCGGTTCGGTGGTCGCGCTCAACCCGCAGACCGGCGCGGTCAAGGCGATCGTCGCGATCCCCGGCTACGACGACAACCAACCGTTCGCGCCGTGCGCTCAGCCGGGCTGCAAGCTGAACCGATCCACCCAGGGCCAGTATCCGCCCGGATCGACGTTCAAGGTCGTGACCGCGACCGCGGCGATCGACAGCGGTAAGTACACGCCGGACTCGATGGTCGATGGCAGGTCGCCGATCACCGTCTCCGGCGTCCCGCTTTCGAACGACAACAATCAGACGTTCGGCGTCATCGACCTCACGACAGCGCTGACGTTCTCGGTCAACACGGTGTGGGCGCAGGTCGCCGAGCAAGTCGGGCGCGCCACGATGACCAAGTACATGAAGCGGTTCGGCTTCTACTCGCTGCCGCCGCTCGACTACCCCGCGTCGGAGATGAAGTCGAGCCGGCCGTTCGCGCCGAACGGCCGGCCGTACGCGCCGGGAAGCCGCAACGAGGACATCGGCCGGATCGGGATCGGCCAGGGCGGGCTGCTCGTCACCCCGATCCAGATGGCGATGGTCGCCGCCGCCGTGGCCAACCACGGCACGCTGATGAAACCACGCCTGACCAACAAGATCGTCGATCAGGACGGCCGCACGGTTGAGACGATCGATCCCAGCGTCTACCACCAGGTGATGAAACCCGCGACCGCACAAGCCCTCACCGAGATGATGAAGAGGGTCGTCGACGAGGGCACCGGCACGGCCGCCCAGCTCGGCGGGATCTCGGTCGCCGGGAAGACGGGGACGGCCGAGGTCGGCCTTGCCGGGTCGGGGCTGACCCAGCCGTGGTTCATCGGCTTCGCTCCGATCGACAACCCGAAGGTCGCGGTCGCGGTGACGGTCGAACGCTCGAATGGCGGGTTCGGCGGCACGGTCGCCGCGCCGATCGCGCGGACCGTGATCCAGACGCTGCTCTCGGAGGGTCAATGAGCGATGGCTGACGCGACGATCGGGGGGTCGATAAGCGATGGCTGACGCGACGATCGGAGCGCTGATCGACGGTCGCTACCGCGTGCTGTCCCGCCTCGGTGCCGGCGGCATGGCCGACGTGTTCCTCGCCGAGGACCAGCAGCTCAGCCGCAAGGTCGCACTGAAGCTGCTGCACCGCCGCTTCGCCGAGGATCCGGGCTTCGTCGAGCGCTTCCGCCGCGAGGCCCAGGCGGCGGCGGGTCTCCAGCATCCCAACGTGGTCGGCGTCTATGACCGCGGAGCGTTCGACGGTACCTACTACATCGCGATGGAGTACCTGCCGGGACGGACGCTCAAGCAGCTGATCCGCGACGAGGCGCCGCTCGAACCCGTGTCCGCGATCGACATCACGATCCAGATCCTGAAGGCGGCGCGGTTCGCGCACCGCAGGGGCGTGATCCACCGCGACCTGAAGCCCCAGAACGTGATCATCGACGAATCCGGCCACGCGACCGTCACCGACTTCGGGATCGCCCGGGCCGGCGCCTCGGACATGACCGAGACGGGCTCGATCATGGGCACCGCTCAGTACCTGTCGCCCGAGCAGGCGCAGGGCCACGCGGTCAGCCCCGGCTCGGACCTCTACTCGATCGGCGTGATCCTCTACGAGATGCTCACAGGACGCGTGCCGTTCGATGCCGAGGCCGCGGTGACGATCGCGATCAAGCACGTCTCGGAGGCGCCGGCGCTCCCCTCGGCGTTCAACCCGAACATCCCGTCGGACCTCGAGCGGATCGTGATGTGGTCGCTGAACAAGGCCTCGGCCGAACGGCCGCTCGACGCCGACCAGTTCATCGACGCGCTCGAGCAGGTTCGGGCGATGATCGTCTCGGGCACCGGTGGTCAGCGGACCACCAGCTTCGCCGCGTTCGCCTATGGCGCCGGCACCGCCACCGCCGTCCCCGACACCACCCCGCACGGGACCGGCTCGGTCATCGCCGCTCCCTGGGGCCCGCCCGGCGAGCCGCCCGAGGAGCAGCGCCGCCGCTTGCGCTGGCCTTGGATGGTGGGCCTGCTCGTGCTGCTGCTCGCCGCCGGCGGCGTCGGGGCCTACCTCTTGACCCGGCCGACGAAGAGGATCGTTCCGAAAGTCGTCGGCCAGAGCCTGCAGGACGCGAGCGCGAACGTCCAGAACGCGGGCTTCAACCCCAATATCATCCAGGTCACGAACAGCAAGAAGGCGGGCACCGTGATCCGCCAGGATCCGCAACCCGGGACCAGGGCGAACGAAGGCTCGACCGTGACGCTCACCGTCTCCACGGGCCCCGGGAGCACGACCGTACCGTCGGTGTCGGGCGAGTCGCAGAAACAGGCAGAGAAATCGATCAAGCAGGCGCAGCTGAAGGTGGGCCGGATCGAGACCGAAACCTCGGACACGACCCCGGCAGGAGACGCAACGCATACGGAGCCGGGCGCCGGCGTCTCGTTGCCGGTAGGCAGCAAGGTGACGCTGTTCATCTCGACGGGCAAGCCTCTGGTGACCGTGCCGAACGTCCAGGGGGAAACGCAGGCCACGGCCGAGACGACACTCAAGAACGACGGGTTCACGGTCTCGACGAGCACTCAGGTCTCCTCGAGCGACACGCCGGGCACGGTCATCGGCCAGTCCCCGTCCGGCGGCGCCGACGTGGCGCCGGGCTCGAACGTCAGCATCGTGATCGCCCAGGCGCCGCCGAACGTCAACGTTCCGTTCGTGAAGGGTGACACGGCGAGCGCCGCGTCGAACACGCTCAAAGGCGCCGGCCTGAACGTGACGCAGAACACCCAGACCGTGACCGACCAGGGCAAGGACGGGATCGTGCTCTCTCAGAGCCCGAACGCGGGGGCGAGCGTCACGAAGGGCAGCACCGTGACGATCGTCGTCGGAAAGTTCCAGCCGCCGACGACGACGAGCACGAGCACATCCACGACGAGCTCCCCGTCGACGACCACGTCGACGTCGACGTCGACGACGACGACGACTTCGAAGCCGTGAAGCCGCTTCGGATCGCAGTGCTCGGCGGCGGGCGCTCCTCCGAGCACGAAGTCTCGCTCGCTTCGGCGGCATCCGTATCCGCGGGACTGACGCGTGCCGGCCACGAGGTGCGCGGGATCGAGATCGGCCGCGACGGCGTCTGGCGTGAGCGGGGCAAGGAAGTGGCGCTCATCCCCGGGCGGGGCCTGGACGGCGTCGACGCCGTGTTCCCGGTCTTGCACGGGCCGTTCGGCGAGGACGGCACGGTCCAGGGGCTGCTCGAGTGCGTCGACGTTCCTTACGTGGGCGCCGGCGTGCTCGCGTCGGCGCTGTGCATGGACAAGGTCCTGTTCAAGCGCCTGATGGCCCAGGAAGGGATCCCACAGGTCGATCACGCGGGGGTCCGAGCCGAGCGCTACCGCTCGAGCGCGCGAGCCGAGCTCGAGCGGTTGAAAGGGCTCGGGCTACCGGTGTTCGTCAAGCCGGCGCGCCTCGGCTCCTCCGTCGGGATCGGCCGCGTCTCCACCGAGGACGAGTTGCCGCCCGCCCTCGACACTGCGTTCGAGCACGACCCGCTGGCGATCGTCGAGGCGGCGGCGCCCGGCATCGAGGTCGAGTGCTCGGTGATCGGTGACGATGAGCCGGTGGCCTCGCAACCGGGCGAGATCATGCTCGCCGCCGGCGAAGCGGGCTGGTACGACTATGAGGCCAAGTACACGGCCGGCGGGATGCAGCTGATCGTCCCGGCCCGCATCTCAGAGAGCGCGCGCGAGCGAGTCCGCGAGCTGGCGGTCGCGGTGTTCACGACCGTGGGCTGCAGCGGCCTCGCCCGCGTCGACTTCTTCGTCGACGGCGAGACCGTGCTAGTCAACGAGCTCAACACGATCCCGGGCTTCACCCAGACAAGCGTGTTCGCCGCCCTGTTCGAGGCCAGCGGCATGTCCTACACGGAGGTGCTGGAGCGGCTGGTGGAGCTCGCGCTCGAGCGCCACGAGGCCGCGCGACGTCACACCCACTGACGTCGAACAATCTTCTGAGCCGATGAGAACCACTAGGTGTACAGCGCGAGCTCGTTGATCGCGACCTGGTCGTTCGGCCCGAGCGACGTGATCCACATCAGGTAGTAGCGGTAGCGGACGCCGCCGGTGGAGAGGCGGACGTCGTCGCGCTTCTTGACGTTCGTGGCGCTGCCGACCTGGTGCCAGGCGCCGTCGGGCCACTTCAGCACAGGCCGGGTGTTCGAGGCGTAGATCTGGACGGAGAACCCGGGGGTCGCGGTGTCGATCCGGAACGTGCGCGCGCTGGTGCCAGGGCTTGCGTCGAGGTACAGGCCGACGCCCGCTTTGCCGAGGCTGTTGCCCTGGTAGGTCTCGGTCGTCCAGGCCGTGTCCGGCTGGCGGTCGATCGCGAGGCCGACCTCGCCGCTGTGCTCGTGCTGGTCGCCGAGTGGGTCGTAGTCGTGCGCGGCGGAGGCGCGCAGCGCCACCTGCTCGTGGGTCGCGACTGGCTTCGGCTGCGCGAGCGCCCCGGTCCCGTGATGGGTCCTGCCGGTCAGCCACACGACTGCGCCGGCGGCCACCGCGGCGACCACCAGCACCGCGAGCAGGGCGGCGAGTCGGTGGCGCAGCCGGAATGGGACCCGCCGCTGGGTGCTCGAGGGGAGCGTCCGCAGCACGCTGGTGACCTCGCCGGTGGCGCTCCCCGCCCGGGCCGTCTCGATCGCGAGCACGTCTTCGAGATCGGCGATCAACTCGGCGTCGTTGGCGTAGCGGTCCTCACGGCGCTTCGCGGTGGCGTTGTCGACCACGGCCGCAAGCGCGGCCGACACCTCGGGTCGCATGGCCTGCACGTCGGGCAGCGCCTCGCGAACGTGCTTCATCGCGACGGCGACCTGGGTCTCGCCCTTGAACGGAACCTCGCCGGTGAGCATCTCGTAGAGCACCACGCCCAGGGAGTAGAGGTCGGACTGGCCGGTCACCTGCTGGCCCAGAGCCTGCTCGGGAGAGACGTAGTCGGTGGTGCCGAGGACGCGGCCGTCGACGGTCAGTCCCTCTTCATCAAGCGTGCGCGCGATCCCGAAGTCGGTCACCTTGGCCGAACCCTCCTCGTCGATCAGCACGTTCTGCGGCTTGACGTCGCGATGGACGATGTGACGGGCATGCGCGGCGCCGAGGGCCCGGGCGATCTCGATCGCGTAGGCGACGGCCTCCGGGATCGGCAGCCGACCCAGGCGCCGGATCCGCTCCTTCAGCGTCTCGCCCTCCACATACTCGAATACGATGTAGGGCCGGGGGTGGGTGGGATCCAAATCATCGCCGGCATCGATCACGCCGACGATGTGCGGATGCGACAGCTGCGCGACCGCCCGGGCCTCGCGGCGGAAGCGCTCGAGCTGGTCGGAGTCCGACGCCACCTCTCGGTTCATCAGCTTGATTGCGACCTGGCGCTCCAGCGTCTCATCGAGGGCGCGGTACACCGTCGACATGCCGCCGGAGCCGATCCGGGCCTCCAATCGGTAGCGGCCGTTAAGCGTCGAACCAATGATCGCGCTCATCTATTGCCCTCTATTTTGAGGCACGTGCCCACTGTCAAGGTCTCGTACTACGCCGATCATGCATGTCCTTGGTCGTGCGTGCACCCTTATCGGCGCGACGAAAGCTGATGCTCGCCGTCAGGGACAGCCTAATGCTCGCGATCCTCGGCCTCGTCGCGTTCGCGATCCGGCTGATCTACATCCTCGTGATCGCCAGGGCGCCGGTCGGGGTCGGCGGCGACGCCGGCTTCTACCACAGCGCCGCAAACCTGATCGCCCACGGCCACTTCTACTACCGAGAGATCTTCGGCCACGCGTACAAGACGGCCGAGCACCCGCCGCTGTTCTCGCTGGTTCTGTCGGCGAGCTCGGTGCTCGGCGGCGATTCGCTGCTGGCGCACCGGATCGACTCGATCGCGATCGGCAGCTGCGCGGTCGTGCTGATCGCCCTGCTCGGGCGACGGGTCGGCGGAGACCGCGCCGGCATCATCGCGGGCGCGCTCGCGGCCGTGTACCCGCCGCTGATCACGGCCGACGGGCTGGTGATGAGCGAGCCGCTGTTCGTGCTGCTCGTGACCGGGGCGCTGCTCGTCGCGCTGATCGTGTCCGAGCGTCCCACGACCCGTGGTGCAGCCGCGCTCGGCGCGCTCGTCGGGCTTGCCACCCTTACCCGAGGGGAGGGGCTTCTGCTGATGCCGCTGCTGGCGTGGCCGGCGGCTTACGCCCGCGGGCCCGTGATATCCGCCCGCGACGCCGTCGCATCGGGTGGCGGTGCCGTGACATCCGGGCGCGGCGTGCGCCTGCTGGCGACGACGGCGACGGCCGCGCTCGTGATCTGCCCGTGGGTGATCCGCAACGCGGTCGACTTTCATCGCTTCATCCTCGCCGCCGACTCGAGCACGGTGATCGCCGGGGCCAACTGCCACGACACGTACTACGGCCACGACATCGGCTGGTGGAGCAACCGCTGTCTCGAGCAAGCGCGGACCCGCACGCAGCTGCTCGAAGGCGATGCGTCGACGAGCGGCGCCCTGCGCTTTGCCCGGCACCACGCCACCCGCCTTCCGCTCGTCGCGGCCACGCGCGTGTTACGGACGTTCAACCTCTTCCAGCCGCTCCGCCAGGGCAACCGCGAGCCTCGCCGCCGGTGGGTGGACATCGTCGGGCTCGTCGTCTACTACCCGCTGCTCGTGCTCGCGCTCCTCGGCGCGATCAGTCTCCGCCACCGCAGGTGGATCCTGCTCGCGCCCGTCTGGATGGTGGTGATCGTCAGCGTGACGGGTTGGGGGATCGGCCGCTTCCGGGTGGCGGCGGACGTGTCGATACTGGTGCTGGCGGCCTACGCTCTGCTCGTCCGCAAGCCGCGCACGACCACGGCTGCGATTCCCGTCCGATAGAGCGCATACGGCAGCAGCGAGCGATTGCGCCCCACCCGGTCGATCAGCCACGTGGATCCGAGCGTCGAGACGAACGCGGCCGCGGCACCGGCCGCGAACGGCACCCTCATCCCGGACGGGATCCCGCGTCGCTGCACCCGGACGGCCTTCAGCAGCGTGGCCCCGGCGATCACGGGCAGCGCCACATGGCGCGAGAGGCGGCCTGCGTCCTCGCGGGTGAAGCGGCGTAGGCGCGCCGCGACAAGCGTCGCACCATTGCGCGAGACGCCCGGAGCCAGCGCCAGCGCCTGAGCGATGCCTAGCCACAGCGCGTCGCGGGCGCCCGCCTCCTCGTGCTCGCGGTGTTGCGGCGCGCGATCGGCCCATGCCATCAGGAGCGCGCCACCGATCAAGCCGGCCGCGACCGTCGCCGGCGTCCCGAGCCGGCGTTCGATCTGGCGCTCGAGCATGGCGCCGGCCAGCGCCGGCGGGGCGAGCGACAGCGCGATCAGGGTCAGGCCGCGGGCGTCGAGCCCCCGCACGGCCTCGCCGACCTCGCCGCGCAAGGTGACCAGCAGCGCCGCGGCGGTGCCGGCGTGCAGCGCCACCTCGAACGACTTGCGCAGCTCGCCGTCGAGCCGGCAGTAGTCCCAACCCAGCAGCCACGGGACCAGCGCCAGGTGGCCGGACGACGAGATCGGCAGGAGCTCCGCGGGCCCGTGCATCACGCCGAGCGCGAGCGCCTGGCCGACGGATAGCCGGGGGAGCCGCCGCCGGACGCCACTATTTGGAGACGACGTCCGCGGCAGCCTCGGACTGCCTGCTGCGGACGCGCCGCACGATCAGGTACACGACCCCCACGACCACCAGTGCGACTATCGCATAGTCGACGTACTCGAGGTTCTTGCGCCAGCTCTCCCAGTTGCTGCCGACGGCGCGGCCGAGAATGCCGAGCCCGCCGATCCAGATGACCGACCCGGCCGCTGCGAATGACAAGAACCTCCAGTAGGGCATCTCAGCGACGCCGGCCGCATACGGAAACACGGCGCGCACGAACGGCAGCAGCCGGGAGACGAAGATCACCGGCGAGCCGTAGCGCTCGAACCAGCGATGGGCGAGCTCGAGGCGAGCGGGGCTGACGTGGAGCTTGCGTCCATGTCGCTCGAGCAGTTCGACGCGGCCGAAATAACCGATCCCGTAAGCGGTCGAGGCACCGACCAGGTCGCCCAGCACCCCGAACACGATGATCCCCAGCAGCGTGAGGTGACCCTGGTAGACGTTGAAGCCGGCAAACAGCATCGTCGGCTCGGTCCCGGGCACTCCGATCACGCCCGACGTCGCGGTCAGCAGGGCGACCCCGGCGTAGCCGAGGTCGTTGATGATGTGTGTCGCCAGGTTGACGAACGAGTTCGTGAGGGAGGCCGCGAGCAGCAAGGCCGGTCAAGCGTAGCGGCCGGAACCGGGGCCGACCGTCTGGATAGGGTTCGGGCCGCATGAGGATCCCGTCATGTTCGCGCCCGTGAAGGTGTGGATAGACCTTACGAACTCGCCTCACGTGCTGGTGATGCGGCCGGTGATCGAAGACCTGCGCGGGCGCGGCCACCAGGTGTCGGTGACCGCGCGCGACTTCGCCCAGACGCTCGGTCTGTGCCGCCGGCTCGGGATCGAGCACACCCCGATCGGTCGCCACCGTGGTGGTGGCCTCGCCGCCAAGGCGCAGGGGCTGGGCGCACGGTCGTTCGAGCTCGCACGATGGGCGCGCGGACAGCGCTTCGACCGTGCACTCGGTCACGGCTCGAACGACGTCACGGTCGCCGCCAGGCTGCTCCGGATCCGCTCCGCGACGATGTTCGACTACGAGTGGGCCACGGTCCAGCACACGGTCAATTGCCGCCTTGCGCAGGGTGTCGTGGTGCCGGACGCGATCCCGCCCGAGCGGCTCTACCGCTACGGGGCGAGGCGCAAGATCCGGGCATATCCCGGGCTCAAGGAGGAGTACTACCTCGCCGACTTCGAGCCGGATCCGCAGGTCCTGAGTGAGCTGGGCCTCGACAGCACCGAGCCGATCGCGGTCATCCGCACGCCGCCGGACGTCTCGCTGTATCACCGGTTCGAGAACGATCTGTTCAGGGCCGTGCTCGACCGCCTGCGCGGGACCCAGGCGGTGATCCTGCCCCGGACGCGCCAGCAGCGAGCGGAACTGACGAGCGCGGGCGGCTTCATCGTCCCCGAGCGGGCGATCGATGCTCAGTCCCTGATCGCCTATGCGGACCTGGTCGTGTCCGCCGGCGGCACCATGAACCGCGAGGCGGTGGCACTTGGCGCGCCGGTGTTCACCCTGTTCGAGGGGCGGCTGGGAGCGGTCGACGAGCGGCTGATCGCAGAGGGCCGGCTGCGGCAGTTGCGCAGCCCCGATCAGCTCGAGCTCATCAAACGATCGTCCACACGGAGTGCGGCCCGGGTGCGACGAGACCCGGCGCTGCTGACCGATCTGCTGATCACCTGAGCCCGGTCAAGGATGCTGTGCCGGTCGAGGTCCTGAACGCGTCGAGGGCCTGTTGATGCTGTGTTAGCGCCCGCGTAACTTCCGACTCCGCCACTATCATCCCCGCCTGCATGCGCCGGCGGATCAGATCCGCGGCCTTTCCCGTTCATCGCCACTCGCTGCCCCAGCTGCTGGTGGACGGACTCTTGGTCGCGCTCGCTTACTTCCTCGCCTTTCGGTTGAGGTTCGACGACGTCGTCCCGCCGCGATACGAGCACCTGTTCGAGGCGACCGTCCCGTGGGTCGTCCCGGTCACGCTGATCGTGCTCGCCGCGTTCGGCCTGTACCAGCGGCTGTGGACCTACGTCGGCCAGCGCGACTACGAGGCCGTGGTCAAGGGCATCATCGTCGCCTCGCTCGTGATCGTCGGGGCGATCACGCTGCTGCACCCCGTGTACACGCCGCACGGCAGGGACTTCCACGGGGTCTCGACGGCGGTCACGCTGCCGGCGAGCGTGATCTCGCTGTTCGTGCTGCTCGCAGCTGGCACTCCTGGTCGGCGCCCGCTTCATCGTCCACCTCGTCGTCGAGGGCCGCGTGCGGGGCTTCCCCGTCGGCAAGGGCGCGCGCGACGTGCTGATCGTCGGCGGCGGCGACGGCGGGCGGCTGGTCGTCCGCGAGCTGGTGAGCAACCGACAGCTGCGCCTGCGGCCGGTCGGCTTCGTCGACGACGACCCGCGCAAGCAGGGGATCAAGGACGAGCACGGGCTGAAGGTGCTCGGCACGACCTCGAGCGATGACCTGACGCGGATCCTCGACGAGGTCGAGCCCGACGAGGTCGTGATCGCGATCCCGTCGGCCCCGGGCACGCTGCGCGCGCGCGTCGTGACCGCCTGCCGCGAGCGCGGGATCCCGGTGCGGACGATGCCGACCGTGTTCGAGCTGCTCCAGGACGGCTCGGGCCAGCTCAAGGTCACCCGCCAGCTGCGCGAGGTCCGGGTCGAGGACATGCTCGGGCGCGAGCCCGTGCGGATGGAGCTCGAGCGCGTCGGCGCCTACCTGCGCGGTGAGGTCGTGATGGTGACCGGCGCCGGCGGATCGATCGGCGGCGAGCTGTGCCGCCAGATCGCGCGCGTCGGTCCCCGGCGGCTGGTGCTCGTCGACCACGCCGAGGACAACCTGTTCGAGATCACACGCGAGCTCGAGGAGGAGCGCCACGTTCGCACCGCGCGTCCCGGTGCTGGCCGACTGCAAGGAGGAGGAGCGGATGCGGGAGGTGCTGAGCGAGCACCGGCCGAGCGTCGTCTTCCACGCCGCGGCCTACAAGCACGTCGTGATGATGGAGCAGAATCCGGTCGAGGCGGTCCGCAACAACGCGCTGGCCACGCGGCTGGTGGCGCGGATCGCCGGCGAGACCGGGGTAGGGACGTTTGTGCTCGTCTCGACCGACAAGGCGGTCAAGCCCGCGACCGTGATGGGCGCATCGAAGGCGCTGGCTGAGTGGGCGGTCGAGGCCGCCGCCGCCAAGCTACCGCGCGACGAGCTACGCGACGGTGCGCTTCGGCAACGTGCTCGCGTCCTCGGGCTCGGTCGTGCCGATCTTCCGCCGCCAGATCGCCGCCGGCGGGCCCGGTGACCGTGACCGACCCGCGCATGCGCCGCTACTTCATGACGATCCCCGAGGCCGTGCAGCTGATCATCCGGGCCGGGTTCCGCTGACGCGCAGCGCCCGCAGCGCGGCGGGCGAAGTGTTCGTCCTGGAGATGGGCGATCCGATCAAGATCATCGATCTCGCCGAGACGATGATCCGGCTTTCCGGCCTCGAGCCCGAGCGCGACATCGCGATCGAGATCGTCGGCGCGCGTCCCGGCGAGAAGTTCCATGAGGATCTGTTCAACCCGTACGAGCATCCCAGCCCACGCCCGCGCAGAAGATCCTGCGCGCCGAACGCGAGCCCCTCGACCCGGCTTGGGTCGAGGAGACGTTCGCCGAAGATCAATCTGCTCGTGCTCGAGGGCGATGCGCCGGGCTCGCCGAGCACGTCGCCAGCGCTCGCGGGCGCGCGAACGCGCCCCCGAAAGTCCAGGCGCCCGGGTCGCCACGTAGACTGCGAGCGCAGCATGGGATCGCTTCCGCTTCGCCTTCTCGGTCCACCACTTCATCAGCTCGGTGGGCGCTGACGCTGGCTTTGCCGCGATCATCGGCCTGGCCATCCTCGTCCTGCTGTATTTCGCCCAGGCCCGCGAGACCGCATCGCTGCGCGAGCAGGCCTACGAGTCCGCCCAGCGCATCCAGCAGCTCGAGGCGCGCCTGGCTCAGCTCTCGCGCCAGCAGGCGTCGTCCCGACGCCGCAGCTGATGTTCCGGGGCGGACGATGCCGGCGTGCTGCGCGAGCCAGCCGCGCGCGCCGGCCCGCGTCCACGCGCGCGCCTGGCTCGGTTCCCAGGCGCCGCCGGCACCGTCGCCCGCGCCCCGGTCGCGCCGGCCGGCGTTGCCGCGCCCGGCGCTGTCCGCGGCGACCAGGCTGATCCCACCTCGCGACCGCCCCGGCTCCGGCCGGAGCGTCCGGCGCTGGCCGCTGGTGCGCCTCGACCGATTCGCGCACGGTCGAGGCTGCCGCCGCGACGCCACCGCGATGGCGCGCCGCCAGCCCCGCGCCGGCCACCGCCGCCGGCGGCGCCAACGGCGGCCTCGCCGAGCCCGGTCCACGGCGCTCGCCGTGCCGACCGCGCGCAGCCCCCGGGCCGCCGCGCGTCCCGCCGCGCCCCGGAGATGCGCCCCGCCAGGCGACGCTCCGCCGCCCGGCCGCAGGGCGACGCGCCTCCGCGCAACCCGCTGGAGGACCGCACCGGCTGCGTGGCCGGCGGGCTCGTGATCGTGCTCGCGGTGGTCGCCGTCGTCGTCGCTGCTGCCGTCATCCTGCTGACGTCCGGCGGCAGCTCGCACAAGCAGGCGACACGCACGGCGACTCACGACAACGCGTCAGTGCAGCCGACGCCAGTCACGCCAAGGCCGTGCGCCGCTCAAGCCCGACCTCGGTGACGGTCGCGGTCCTCAACGGCACGGCGACGCCCGGGCTGGCCGGCCGGTCTCGCACAAGGCTCGTCGACAGACGGCTACAAGCAGGGAACGTCGCCACCGCAGCCGACCAGACGCGGACCTCGACGAGGTCGCGTACATGCCCGGGCCACCGGCGCGATGCGTTGCTCGGTGGCCAAGGCGCTGAACCTCGGCCGCCGAGCGTTCCAGCCGGTCGACCAGACCACGCAGGCGCTGGCGTGCCCGCCGCCCGGCGGCGTGCACGGCCAACGTGGTCGTCACCCTCGGCAGCGACCTCGCGGCCACGCAGTAGCCGCCACGCGGCATGACGGACCTTCTCGACCTCCCTCGACGGAGCGCCAAGCCCCGCCAGCAGGGTATCACCCACGTGCTCGACCGCGGTCTGTCGGTGGCCGAGATCGAGGGGCTGGTCGAGGTCGCCGGCGCGTTCGTCGATCTGGTCAAGCTCGGCTGGGGCACGGCGCTGGCGACCGGCAACCTCGAGGCGAAGCTCGAGCGCTACCGCGAGCCACGAGATCCCGCTCGTGCTCGGCGGGACGCTGACCGAGCTGGCGATCGCGCAGGACCGGCTCGAGCAGTTCATCGCCTGGCTTCACGAGCTCGGGCTCGGGCACATCGAGATCTCCGACGGGACGATCGACTCCGCACGACCACAAGCTCGAGCTGATCGAGCGACTGTCGAAGGAGTTCATCGTGCTGTCCGAGGTCGGCTCCAAGGACGACACGCGGATCATGGCGCCCGTACCGGTGGGTCGAGCTGATCCAGCCCGAGCTCGAGGCCGGCGCGTGGAAGGTGATCGCCGAGGCGCGGGAGAGCGGGAACGTGCGGCATCTTCCGCCACGACGGCGAGGTGCGGATGGGCCTGATCGACGAGATCGTCGCACGCGGTCCCGCCGGAGAAGATCCTGTTCGAGGCTCCGCGCAAGGACCAGCAGGTGTGGTTCGTGCGGCGCTTCGGTCCCGACGTCAACCTCGGCAACATCACGCCCGAGGACGTGCTCTCGCTGGAGACGATCCGGCTCGGGCTGCGCTCGGACACCGCCGGCGCGGGCGCGGTCGTGGCGCCGAATGACATGAGCGACCGGCGGGCATCCTGCTCGCTCGCCACGGCGAGACCGACGACAACCTGCGAGCCGCTCCGCTTCCAGGGCTTCCGCGACACCCCGCTGAACGACACCGGACGCCGCCAGGCGGCCGAGCTCGCCGAGCAGCGCGGCCGGCATGGCGATCGTCGTCGCTGTGGTCCTCCGACCTGGCCCGCGCGCGCGAGACCGCGGAGATCGTCGGCGCGCGGATCGGGCTGCCGGTCAGGCTCGACGCGCGCCTGCGCGAGGGCGAACCGCGGTCGCTGGGAGGGGTTGCTGTTCGAGGATGTCGAGCGCGAGGAGCCCGAGCGCTACGCGGCCTGGCGGCGCGCCGGGAGCGCTTCCGGTTCCCCGGCGGCGAGTCGCTGCGGGAGCAGTCAGACCGCGTCCAGGCGGCGCTCGAGGACATTCGCGCCGGGCCGGCGAGCTCCCGGCGCTGATCGTCTGTCACGGCGGCTCGATCCGGGTGATGCTGTGCCGCCGCGACCCGCGCGGCCTCGACGCGTTCCACGCCTTCCAGGTCCCGAACGCAGCGGTGGTGCCGCTGTGAGCAGGCTGCCCGTCGCGGCCTTCGGGGCGCTGGTCGTGGCCACGGTCGGGGCGTTCTTCGTCACCCAGCACCTGAAGGTCTCGACGCCGCTGATCGCTGGCTCGCCGCATCCCTCGCCGTCGGTGATATCCCCGGCGCGGGAGCGGCTGCGGCGGCACGCACCGAGTGGCGAACTTCTCGTTCTATCTGCTGCACCGCGCCGACGACGTCGACGTGTACATCGTCGATCAGGACGGGAACATCGTCCGCACCCTGGCCTCCAGGGCGGCACATGCGCCCGGAAGGTGCGCGAAGCCTTCCCCTGGAACGGCCGGGAGGACAACGGCCGAGTCGCGCCCGATGGGAAGTACTACTTCCGGATCGCCCTGCTCCACCAGGGCCGGACGGTTGAGCTGACGGGTAAGCCGGTCACCGTCGATTCCGTGCCGCCCCGGCCCGTGGTCACGAGCGTCACGCCGTCGATCATCCCCACGGGCGGGTCTCCGGTGACGATCACGTACACCGGCGCGAAGGGCGCGCAGCGGCTCGGTGCAGCTGTACCGCACCGACCTGCCGGGCGGCCTTCGCCGGGTCTTCAGCTTCACACCTCTGGGATCGGCCGCCGGCGAGTGGGACGGGCTGATCCACGGACGCCCCCCACCCGCCGGCACTTATCTGGTCGGCCTGCGGATCACCGACAAGGCGTGCAACACGGGCTATTACCCCGCCACCATCCCACCCGCCCGTGGGGCGACGCAGCATGCCGGAGTGACCGTGCGCTACCTCGCGGCGCAGCCGCCGCTCGACCCGGTCCCCGCAGGGTCGACCGCGATCGTGTTCGTCGACTCCCGCCGGCGTCCGTACCGGTGGGCGCTCCGGCGCGCGGGCAGCAAGAAGGTGCTCGAGCACGGCTCGGTCCGGGCCTCGTCGCAGGGCGTCTCGCCGACTCTGCGCGTCCGCATGCCGGCCACCGGCGCCGGGCTCTACGAGGTCGCCGTGCGATCCGGTCCGCACCGCACGCTCGTCCCGCTCGTCGCTTCGCGCCGCAACCCCGGCGCGAAGCATGCTCGTGGTGCTCCCCACGCTCACCTGGCAGGGCCAGAACCCGGTCGACGACGACGACGACGGCATCCCCAACACGCTCGAGAACGGCGGCCCGGTCAACCTGCTGCGACCGCTCACAAACGGGCTTCCCACGGGGTTCGGCGACGAGGCCGCATTACTCGCCTATCTCGACAAGTCACACCTGCCCTACGACCTCACGACCGACTTCGGCCTGATCGCCGGCAGCGGGCCGCCGATGAACCGCAGCCGCGCCGTCGTGCTTGCGGGCAGCGAGCGGTGGGTTCCGAGCGGTTTCGGTTCCGCGCTGCGCTCGTTCGTCGGGCGCGGAGGACGCGTGCTCTCGCTCGGGATCGACTCGCTGCATCGGGGCGTCGTCCTGCGGATCAGCTCCCAGTCGGCGATCGCGCTGCATCCCACCGGGCCGACCGCCAACGACGTCTTCGGAGCGCGGCCCGGTCCGCTCCAAGCGCACAACCGCGACTTCATCCTCGTGATCAAGGACCGTCTCGGGATCTTCTCCACCACGTCCGCGGCGTTCCCGGGCTTCCGATCGTTCCAGCCGTTTCAGTCGGTCGCCGCGCCCGCCGGGCCGATCGAGTCGGCGGCTGGGACCAGCAACTCGACGGTCACGATCATCGGCTTCCGGCGTGGGCGCGGGATCGTCGTCGAGATCGGCCTGCCGAGACTCGGGACGAGCCTCGTGCGCGGGAACACCGACACGCAGGAGCTGATCGGGCGTCTCTGGACCGTGCTGTCACGCTGACCCGGCCCCCTCAGGGTGTCGGCCCAGTCCGTACCGTGTGCCGATGTGACTGGCTATCTCAAGCGCTTGGTGAGCTCGCTAGCCGCCTATCAGGTGGCCGACGTCGTCTCGAAGTTCATCGCCGTGCTGTTGCTGCCGGTCTACACGCGGTACATCAGCCCCGAGCGGCTACGGCGTCGTCGAGCTGCTCGCGAATGGCGTGATCTTCGTCAGCATCGTCGTCCGCTTCGGGATCATCGAGGCGTTCCTTCGCTACTACTTCATCGACGACGATCAGCAGCGCCGCGACGCGCTGGTGCGCCGCTCGCTGGTGTTCCTGCTGATCACCAGCACCGTCGCGGCAGTGGTGCTGTGGGCGTTCGCCACCCCGCTCTCGAAGCTCGTGCTCGGTCACCGCGCGGTCACCATCTTCCGGATCGCCGTCCTCGGGCTGTGGTCGTTTACGAACCTCGAGCTTGCTTACGGGGTGCTGCGCGTCGAAGAGCGATTCCGACTGTACGCGGCGGTGTCGCTGATCAACGTGGCGATGACCGTGACCGCCTCCGTGGTGCTGGTGGTCGGGTTCGGCCAGGGTCCGAAGGGTCTACTGCTCGGCAACTACGGCGCGTCGACGATCGTCCTGCTCGCCCTCTGGTGGACGATGCGCCACCGCCTGCGCCGGCCGCACACCGACAGCGAGGCCCTGCCCCTGCTGCTGCGCTTCGGCCTGCCGACGATGCCCGCGGAGATCTCGGTGTACGCGCTCAGCATCGTCGACCGCTACTACATCTACCACCACCGCAGCCCGCATCTGGCGGGGCTGTACTCGATTGCGGTTAAGCTCGCCGGCTCGGTGGCATTCATCGTTCGGGCATTCCAGTATGCGTGGCCGCCGCTCGCCTACTCGGTCGGCGACGACCGCGAGGCCGCGCGCCTGTACGGTCTGGTGACGACCTACTACGTGCTCGTCAGCGGTTGGGTGGTCGCTGGGCTCGCGTTGCTCAGCCGATGGGTGCTGAGGCTGCTGGCGGCGCCGTCGTACTTCGGGGCGTACCGTGCCCTGCCATGGGTTGCGCTGGGATGGGCGATGTACGGCCTGTGGGTCGTGTTCCTGGTCATCGCCGGCCGCGCCAAGGTCACCACGCGCAACTTCCCCGCGTCGCTCGCGGGGCTTGCGGCGAATGTGCTCCTGCTGGTGGCGCTGGTGCCGCCGCTCGGGATCGCGGGCGCCGGACTCGCGCTCTGCGGCGCCTACGTGGTGATGCTCACGGTCATGCACCTGCTCACGCGCAGTGCCTTCTCGGTCCATTTCGAATGGCTGCGCCTCGGGCACCTCACTCTGGTGATGGGCGGGGTGGCGGTGGCGGGCGAGCTGCTGCTCCCGACCAGCGGGGCAGTCGGGCTGGTGACGCGCGTAGTGCTGTTCGTGGCGATCCCGCCGCTGCTGTGCGTGACGAGGTTCCCGCACGAGCGGGAGCTGGGTCAGCTCCAGCAGCTCGTGCGCCGGGTCCGCCGCGGCGCCGGCCATCCGGCGGGTGACGCCGCGTGAGCCGCCCGCCGGTGACCGTGGTGATGCCGTTCTTGGGCGATGCGGCCGCGGCGGCGGGGGTGCTCGGCGCGCTGCTCGGGCTCGAGACGAGGCCCGGCGACGAGCTGGTGATCGCCGACAACGCAGGGGTCGTCGTGGCCCGGCCGTCCGTGAGAGTGGTGCGTGCGCTGGCCGAGCGCTCGCCGGCATACGCCCGTAACGTGGGGGCGGAACGCGCCTGCACCGACTGGATCCTGTTTCTCGACGCCGACTGCCGCGCTCCGCGTGAGCTGCTCGACTCCTACTTCGAAGAGGACGTCGCCGACGACGTCGGCGCGCTCGCCGGGGAGGTCGTCCCGGCCGGCGACGCTCGTACGCTTGCGGAGCGCTACGGGGCAGCGCGGAGCTTCCTCAGCCAGCACGCCCACGTCGCGCACCCCTACCGCGCACGGGCGGTGGCGGCGAACCTGATGGTGCGACGCGCCGCGTTCGAGCAGGTCGGCGGCTTCTACGAGGGAGTGCGAGCCGCGGAGGACACGGACCTCAGCTGGCGGCTGCAGGAGGCGGGCTGGCGGCTCGAGCTCCGGCCACAGGCCCGCGTCGAGCACACCTACCGCGCGACGATCGGCGAGCTCCGGCGCCAGTGGCGCGGCTACGCCGCCGGTCGGGCCTGGCTCGCTCGCCGCTACCAGGGGTTCGAGCCCGAGCCCGCGGTGCGCCGCGGCGCACGGAGGGGTTGGCATCGGCTGCCGCTGCGCCGCCGGCGCGGCGATGGGACTGAATCGCCGCAGCAGCCGGCGCGCTCGCGCGGCCAGGGCGGACCGGCCCCAGGGCGACTCGAGCGGGGGCGCTACCTAGCGCTCGACGCGATCCTGGCCGCCGAGGAGCTGACGGGGCTGGCGCTGTCGAACCGCCCGGTTAGAGACGGGGCCGATGACCCCTACGACGGCGCGCCGGCCCAGGTGGTGCTGGTCGCCGAGCGGTTCCCCGCGCGGGGGGATCCCCTGGCGGAGTTCGCGCGGACGCTGGAGCGGGCGCGCGTCGAAGCCATGGCCCGGCCCGACGTGGTCGCCCTCGACGTGGCGCGCGAGCTCGAGATACGTTACCTCGAAGACGACGGGGTCGCGGCCCGCGCGCTGGCGCTCGCCCGCCTGGCCACTCGGCACCCGGTCCGCTGCGCGATGGACCCGCTGCGCCGCGCGGGCAGCGCGCCGCGGCTGTCCGTGCTCGCGCCGGCGGCGGTGCGGCTGATCCACGAGCCGCGCGCTCGCCTCCAGGCGCTCGGGGGCGAGAACGTCCACGCGACGGCCCGGCGATTGGCTGCGCTCAGCGGGCGGCGGCTCGAGGCGCGCGGGGTCGAGGGACACCGCCCTGCCCGCCGTGGGGCCGAGGCCCGTGGGGTCGAGGGCGGCCGGGTCCGGGGCCGCCGGCGGGCGTGAGGTTCGCCGTCTGCGCGGGTGGTCGTTGATGCGCGTGCAGATCGTCGATCCGCCGGCCTTCACGCCTCCATACGACCGTGCGCTGGCGGCCGCGCTGGCGCGTGCCGGCGCCGACGTCGAGCTGGTCACGAGCCGGTTCGCGTACGGCTCGGTCGCGCCGGCCGACGGCTACCGGGTCCGCGAGCTGTTCTACCGGCACGCGATCGGCTCCGCGGGATCTCGGACGCGCCGGGCCGCCAAATTGCTCGAGCACGTGCCCGACATGCTCCGCTATCGGAGGGGCGTCGCGGCCGGGGCCGACGTGGTCCACTTCCAGTGGCTGGGCGTGCCGTGGGTCGACGCGCGGCTGCTGCCGCGCCGCCCACTCGTGATCACCGCGCACGACCTGCTGCCGCGCGAGCCGCGTCCGGGGCAGGTCGCAGCGCAGCGTCGTCTCTACGCGGCCGCCGACGCCCTGATCGTGCATTCGCAGTATGGCCGCCGGCAGCTGATCGGCGGTCTCCCCATCGACCCCGACAAGGTCCATGTCATCCACCACGGCGCGTTCGAACACCTCACGCGGTTGCCGGGCGAACAGCCGCTCTCCGATCCGTTGACGCGCGTCGAGGTACCGGTGGTGCTCTTCTTCGGCCTGCTGCGTCCGTACAAGGGGATCGACACGCTGCTCGAGGCGTGGCGCGGGATCGACGATGCCGAGCTGTGGATCGTGGGGCGCGCGATGATGCCGCTCGAGCCACTACGCGCCGCCGCCCGGCCCCGCGCCCGGCCCGGCGTGCGGCTCGTCCCCCGGTTCATCTCCGACGCCGAGCTGCCGGCATTCTTTCGTCGTGCCGATGTGGTGGTGCTGCCCTACGCGCGTACCGAGCGCTTCGATCTGTCCGGGGTGCTGGCCACCGCGCTTGCGTTCGGCAAGGCGGTCGTGCTGAGCGATATCGGCGGCTTGCGCGAGGTCGCGGATCTCGGGGCAGCGCGGCTTGTGCCTCCCGAGGACCCCCGCGCGCTCCGCGAGGCGCTCGCCACGCTGATCGCCGATCCGATCGAGCGCGAGCGCCTCTCGAAGGCCGCCGCAGCGGCCGCCGCCGGGCCGTATTCGTGGGACCAGGCGGCTCGTGCGACGCTCGATCTGTACCGCGGGCTGATCGCCGCGCCGTAGCTACGCCACAATCCGCCGCCGTGGCCGCGCTGGCGATCATCTTCTGGGTCTCGGTCGGCCTGCTTGCTTACACGCACGTGGGCTATCCGCTGCTGCTGGCGCTGCTCGCGCGCGCGAGGCGTGTTCGGGGCGTGGCGGACGAGACGTACGAGCTGCCGGTGGTGTCGGTGATCGTTGCCGCCTACGCAGAGCAGGACGTGATCGCGGCGCGCGTCGAGAACCTGCGCGCGCTTGATTACCCCTCGGAGCGCGTCGAGGTGATCGTGGCCTGCGACGGCTCTCCGGATGAGACCGCCCGCCGCGCCCGCGAAGCCGGCGCCGACCTCGTGCTCGAGCTGCCTCGTGGCGGCAAGGTCCGTGCTCAGGACGCGGCGGTCGCGCGGGCGCGGGGCGACATCGTGGCGTTCTCGGACGCCAACGCGAGCTGGGACTCGCAGGCGCTGCGGCGGCTGGTCGCGCCGTTCGAGGCGGACCCGCGGGTGGGATACGTGTGCGGAGAGGTGCACTTCGCAGGCGACGGCGGCACCAATCAGGAGGGCCTCTACTGGCGCTATGAGATGGCGGTGCGCGCGCTCGAATCGCGGGTCCGGTCAGTCACCGGCGGCAACGGCGCGATCTACGCCACCCGCCGAGCCTCGTACATGGTGGTCGATCCGATCATGGGCCACGACCTCTCGTTCCCGTTCAACATGGTCAAGCAGGGTTGGCTTGCGCTGTATGCGCCGGAGGCACGTGCGAACGAGAAGATGGTGCCCTCGATCGAGGGGGAGTTCGCCCGCAAGCGGCGGATGATGAGCCACGGCTGGCCGATCGTGATCCGCGGTGGGATGCTCTCTCCGCGCGGCTACGACCCCCTCTATGCGCTTATGATCTTCTCGCACCGGGTGCTGCGGTACTGCAGTCCGTTCCTGCACCTGATCGCGCTGGCGATGAGCATCGCGTTGCTGGGCCACGGATGGGCGTATGTGGTCGCCGTCGCGATTCAGCTCGTGGTGCTGGGCGCAGCGCTGCTCGCGCCGCTCGTGCCCGTATGCCCGCTGCTGGTCGCCCGCTACTACGTTCTGACCACGGCCTCGCTCGCCGCCGGGCTGTGGGACTGGCTCACGCGCGGCACTCCCGCGGGATGGGAGCCGGCCGAGGGAACGCGGTGATCAGGCGCGCGTTGGACATTGCGATCGCGGGCGCCGGCGCGATTTTCTCGGCTCCCGTCATCGCCGCGCTGGCGGCGGCGATCCGGCTCGAGTCGCCGGGCCATCCGATCTACCGGCAGGCCCGGGTCGGCAAGGGCGGGGAGCCGTTCTCGATCTACAAGCTACGCACGATGGTCCGCGGTGCCGAGTTCACCGGTGCCGGCCTCGCGATCCAGGAGGGCGATGACCGGATCACGCGCGTCGGAGCGCTGCTGCGCCGCTACTCGCTCGACGAGCTGCCGAACTTCTGGAACGTGCTCCGCGGCGAGATGTCGATCGTCGGCCCGCGTCCCACCGTCCCGGTCCAGGTCGAGCAATACACCGACCGCCAGCGCGGACGCCTTGCCGTCAAGCCCGGGCTGACCGGCTGGGCCCAGGTCAACGGCCGTGCCTCGCTTCCCTGGTCAGAGCGGATCGAGCTCGATCTCTGGTATGTCGAGCACCGCTCGCTCGCGCTCGATTTGAAGATCCTCGCGCTGACATTCGCGATGGTGTTCAGCGGCAAGGGCCTGTATAAGGGAGAGACCGGCGGATGGCACCCCCCGGGATGAGCGGCGCCGGCGGTGTGGGCGTGCTGCTGACCGGCGTTGGCAAGCGCTACGACATCGTCTCGGCATTCGCCCAGCACGCGACCGTGGTGGCCGCCGACCCGAACCCGCTCGCGCCCGCCCAGTACGCCGCGCATCACCGGGTCGCCGTCCCGAGGATCGACGATCCGGCGTACGTGCCGGCGCTGCAGGAGCTGTGTGAGGCGCATGACGTCGGCGCCGTCGTGCCCCTCACCGATCTCGACATCGAGGTGCTCGCGAGTGCGTGGGCTGGCGGAAAGCTGCCGGCGTTCGTGCCCGACCCCGAGATCGCCCGCGCTACGTACGACAAGTATGAGGCCCATCTGCTGCTCGAGCGCCTCGGCCTGCCGTCGCCGCCAACGGTGCTGCCCGGCGACGCGGTCCCGGGCTATCCGGTGATGGTGAAGCCTCGGCAGGGCTCCGGAGCGCGCTCGATCCACCGCGCGGATGACGCCCGGGCGGCCGCGTTCTTCGTCGACTACGTCGATGAGCCGACGATGATCCAGCGCTGGATGGATGGCCCCGAGTTCTCGATCGACTGCCTCTCCGACCTGCACGGCCGGTGCCTGAACGCGATCCCCCGGACGATGATCGAGTCACGCGGCGGCGAGTCGATCAAGGGCACCGTGATCGCCGACGGCGAGCTCATCGACCTCGGCCGCCAAGTCGTCGAGCGGCTGAGCGTCCGCGGCCCTTGCACGGTCCAGGTCTTCCGCGACAAGCGGATCGGCCTGGGCATCACCGATGTCAACACCCGCTTCGGCGGCGCCTTCCCCGCGCCGATGTACGCCGCCCTGCCCGGCCGCACCTACCCCGAGCTGATCGTACGGATGGCACGCGGCGAGGAGATCGAGCCGCATGTCGGCGAGTTCCGCGCCGGGATCACCTTCACCCGCTACTTCTGGCAGCTGGAGCTCGACGAGCGGATGCGGCCGACCGGACGCGACATCGTCAAGCCGCCGGGGCCATCGGCACCGCGGTAGCCACCCGAGCCGCCGGGTCCTCCCGCCCGCCGTCGGTTCGACCCCACGCACCCCTAAGACTAAGGGTTCGCGACTGAATTAGTGGCAGGATCTGACGAGTGGCTTGGCGTCAGGCGCGTCCAGACGCCGTCCGAGACGTCAGTAATTCAGTCGTGAGCCCTAAACCAAGAACTGGCCGGCGGCCAGCCGAACCGGAGCCGCGACGATCACCGAATTGAACGCTCTGATCATGGGAATTCAGGTCCGGTATTCCTTTTCGCGGTCGGAGCGAACATAATGGGCGCATATGGAAGCTTCAGCGGTGCCGAGGCTGGCACCCGTAGGGGTGCCGGGGGCGAGATCGCCAAGGTTTCTGCGCCTGGCCTCCGATGCGCATCTGATCGCACTGATACGGGAGGGCCGCGGCGCCGCATTCGACGCGGTCTACGATCGCCATCACCGCGGGATCCTCTCGTTCTGTCGCCACACGCTCGGTGACGCCCAGGAGGCCGAGGACGCCGTCCAGCACACATTCCTGGCGGCGTACAACGATCTGATCAGCTCGAAGAAGCAGGTCCACCTCCGGGCGTGGCTGTTCGCGATCGCGCGGAACCGCTGCTACTCGATCCTGCGAGCGCGACGCGAGCACCCGGCGGCAGAACTCGACGAGGCGGTCACCGAGGGGTTGGCGACTCAGGTCCAGCGACGGGAGGACTTCCGCGATCTGGTCGGAGACATGCAGAGCCTCCCTGACGATCAGCGGGCAGCGCTTGTGCTCGCCGAACTCGAATCGCTCAGCCACGAGCAGATCGGCGAGGCGCTCGGCGTGCCACGCGAGAAGGTCAAGGCGCTCGTGTTTCAAGCCCGCGAGTCGCTGGTGGCGAGCCGCGCGGCGCGCGAGACCGACTGCGCGGAGATCCGTGAGCAGCTCGCCACGCAGCGCGGAGGCGCGCTTCGGCGGTCGAACCTCCGGCGTCACCTGCGCGAATGCGAAGGCTGCAGGGAGTTCAGGAAGGGGATCGAGCGTCAGCGCCGCCAGCTGGCGATGCTGCTACCGGTGGTGCCGACCGCAGCGCTGAAGCAGGGTGTGCTGGCCGGGGCGATCGCCGGCCGAGCGACCGCCGGACTCGTCGGCAGCCTGGTGTTCTCCTCCGCCTTGAAGAGCGGCGGGCTCAAGGTGATCGTCGGCGTGGCGATCGCAGGCGTTGGGACTGCCGGGACGATCGTCGCCACGCAGGACCCGCACTTCGATGGCGCGACGGCACCGCCACCGACCGTGACGGGCGCGCCGGAGCCACGGTTGCAGAAAGTCCTCCCGGCGGCAACGACCCCGGCACCACCCGAAGCCTCGGCGGGGTCGCAGGTGCGACCGAGCGGCGCTCCCCAAGTTACGGCTCCAGCTGCGGGGCCCGGCAACCGCGTGGAGCTGAGCAAGGGCTCGCCGCTCCCGACGGGCGGAGTTTCGTTCAGCATCACCGCGGCGGCCGCGACGTTGCGCTCGCTGATCCAGGGCACCGTCCGCGCCGTCCACACCTTCGCGCCGGTTCCAGGCCGGTTGACCGGCGGGGCCCCGTTGTCGTTGCCCCCGGCCGAACCCCCGAGCACAATCCCCTCTCCGGCGTCCGGATCGAGCGGCGCGCAGACCGGGACGGGCACGCCTAGCTGGCCGGTTCTCAGCTCGAGCGCGCCGACCGGCCAGACCGGGAACGGACCGAAGGGTCGTTCGTCCGGCAGCTCCACGTCGACCCCACGGCCCGGGAGCCACGGCGGGAACGGCGGCGGCTACGGCGGCTCGACCGGCTCGACCGGCTCGACCGGCCGCAGTATTTTCAGCGGCGGGTCGACGCGCGGCGAGAACAGCGCCAACGGCAGCGACTCGTCTGGCTCGACCCCCACCGACGGAGCGAGCGGCAGCTCCGGCTCGAGCTCGGGGGGCGGCGGTTCCGGCGGCACCAGCGGCGTCGACCTCAGCGGCGTCGGGTCAGGCGCCTCCGGTGGCTCGGGAGGATTCGCTGGGTCCGGTGGGTCGAGTGGGTCGGAGAACAGCACGACTTCCGGCGGCGGCGATGGTTCAGGCGGTGGTCAGTACAGCGGCGGAGGCTCTGGCCCCGGCTCCGGCGGCTCGGGCCTCGGCACGTACGGAGTCGCTGACACGTCGAGTCCCGCGGGTTCGGGGACGACGGCGAGCGGCACCAGTGGCGCTGCGGGTGACGGTGGTACCGCGGGCACCGGCACGACCACGGTCTCGGGCACGACCAACTCGACCACGATGAGCACGAGCGCTCCGACCACCACAGACCACTAGCACAGCGTTCCGCAGCCGCCCCGTGCTCCGCCGCCGCCGCCCCGGCCCGCCAAGTTCACAAGGTACCCTCGCGTTCCACGCGATACCGTCTAATGGGCCACCGCACACAGTCCGAGCACGGACAGCACCTAGGAGGACAGCTTCATGAGGAAACCCGTACGATCGCTTGGAGGTCAGGTAGTCGCAATCACGGGCGGCGCCCGGGGTATCGGCCGCGCGACCGCCGCCGCACTGATCACTCAAGGGGCGCGCGTTGCGATCGGGGACATCGACGCTTCGCTCGCCGAGCGCACGGCGCAGGAGCTCGGCGCCGGCACGATCGGATTGCCGCTCGATGTCACCGACAGAGCGAGCTTCGACGCGTTTCTGCAGGAGGTGGAGGCGCGGCTCGGCCCGCTCGACGTCCTGATCAACAACGCCGGGATCATGCCGGTCGGTACGTTCCTTGAGGAGACGGATGCAACCGCATTGCGGATGGTCGACATCAACGTGCACGGAGTCATACACGGCTCCAAACTCGCGCTCGAACGTTTCGTGCCGCGGAACCGCGGGCACCTGGTCAACATCTCCTCGATGCTCGGCAAGGCGGGTGTGGCAGGCGGCGCGACGTACTGCGCGACGAAGCACGCAGTGGCAGGACTGAGCGAGGCGCTCCGCCAGGAGTACGGTTCCACGGGCATCGAGATCAGCGTCGTGATGCCGATCGGCAGCAACACGGAGCTGTACTCGGGGCTCGAGCCGCCTCGCGGGCTGAAGACTCCGGAGCCCGAGGACGTCGCAAACGCAATCGTCGAGGCGCTCCAGACGGGACGCTTCGAGGTCTACGTCCCGAAGCTGATGAATGCGGCCACCCGGCTCGACGCACTACTCCCGCGCCGAGCGTCGGACGCGTTCAGACGGTTCCTGCGCAGCGACCAAGTGCTGATGCGGCAAGATCATGTCGCGCGGGCCGCATACGACGCGCGAATTGCGCAAACCGTCAAAGGATCCTCGGACGCGGTCGCCCCGGCTAGGAGCGCCAAAGAAGAGTCGGCCCCGGCGGAGAGCGAGAAGGAAGCTGTCTAGCTTAGCGTAGCTAGCTTCACGGGCCTTTCACGGTCACGTTCGACGCGTCGGAGGCGACCACGACCCTGATCGTGGTGAGGCTCCGGCTCCACGCGATCAAGTTGAGCGACTGCAGCCGGTCGAGAATCGCCTGGAAAGCCGCCGCCTGGCGCCGGTTCACGTAGCGGCGCTCGATCTGGAAGGAGTACCCGGTGCGCGCCTGTGGATCGTCGATTCCGAGCTTCTGCTGATAGCGGCGGTCGCTGACGGAGCTCGCGACGGTCAGCGGCGCAGCGGTGTCTGCGAGCGTGCGGACTCGCACAGCACGTGCCCTTCCCCGGCGATCGCCCGCGCGACGAAATCCGACTCGCGCGACGAGACGTACGCGAACGGATCCCGGGCCTTGGCGGGCCGTCCGATGCCCGGGAGCGGCGCGCGGAGCTCGAGCGAGCCCCCGCCACCGCTCGCGATCGCGGCGATCACCGCGACTGCGAGGATCGCCGCCGAGATCAGGAGCAGGCGCCCGGGGCTGCGCATGCCGGCGAGGGGCGGCCGCCGCACCGCGCTCACGAGCGGTAGGTCAGGCGCAGGCCGTGACAGCGAGGCTCGGTGGCCGGCGTCACGTGGCTGGGGAACACGCGCCAGCCGCCCCGCAGTGGGAAGAAGGCGACCGTCGTGGTCGGGTGCAGCGCGTAGGTGTTCAGGTTGATGTACAACACGCCGATCTTGATCCCCATGTACCAGGCGAGGATGCTCTGATAGCCGATCTGCATCCGCGGCGTGCCGCAGGCGAGGATGTGCGACGTTCCGAGCCGGCTGATCACCGTCGAGAGCCTGCCGATCTCCTTCGCTCGGGCACGCTCGTGCCTCAGGTCCTCGCGCTCGACCCGGAGGCGCGAGCGGGCTGCGGGCACGAACGTTGCCGCGATCAGCAGCACGAGCACACCGGTGCCCCAGCCGATCGCCTGCGGCGGGATGCGCGGCACCAGGCGCGCGAGCAGCGGCGGCAGGTCGAGGATCACCCTTCCCACGAAGATCCCGGCGAGCACGCACGCGACGCCCACCGGCTCGAACAGGTAGCGCGGCACCGCCGGCCAACCGTGGAGTGCGAACGCGATCTCTACCACGACCCAGGCGACGGCGCCGGTGGCGAGCATCAGGATGAAGCGCTGCCGGCGGTACGCCGCGAGCACGACCGCCAGGCCGGCCGCGATCCACAGCGGCGTCGTGTGCAGCGCGAAGAAGCGGTCGATCGTTCCGAACACCTTGTTGCTGTGGAGCTCGCGCGGTGAGTGCAGCGCGTTGCTGCCGGCGATGAACGCGCTCTTCGCCGTCAGCGCCGGGATCCCGAACCAGAACACCGGGATCAGCACGAGGCCCCAGACCATCATCCGCCGCATCGACGGGATCGTGCGCCATCCCCAGACCACGTAGAGCGCCAGGAACGGCCAGGCCTCAGGGCGGCCGAGCGCAGCCAGCAGCCACATCCAGAACGCCCAGCGCGGGCGGCCTGACAGCTGGCAGTCGATCGCGGCCAGGCACAGCGACACGATCATCGTGTCGGATTGGGCGCTGAGGATGAAGTGGGTGTAGCCGGTGATCCCGAGCAGCGTCAGGCCGGCGAACGCCCCCGCCGCATAGGCCGCGTAACGGCGCGGGGGCGGCGCCGCGACGAGCCGGAATGCGATCCGCCACGCGAACACGACGCCGCTCAGCGAGATCGCGACCGACGTGATCATCCACAGCCACAGCGCGTAGTGGCCCCCGAGCGCGTAGGGGGCAGTGAACAGGAACGGAAGCGGCTTCCACGACGGCGCTCCGTTCGTGTCGAGCTTGCCGTGGATCAGGAGCTTGCCCCAAACGAGCCAGCCGTACGGATCATAGCCGGGCCGGGCGTGCGCCCACAGCACGAGCAGCGTCGAGATCAGCAGCAGCACGATCGCGCCGAGGACCCACGGATAGCGGGTCGCGAGGGCCAGGGCGCGGCGCGCGCGCCTGCGCTCCGGCCTCGAGGGCGTGACCGGGGGGCGGGTGGGGCGGGTGGGGCGGGTGGGGACCCCAGTCGCGGCGATGGTTTCCTGAGACACGGTTGCGATCGCGATCGGAGGACGCAAGGAACTGCCAGGCGGCGCGGGGCCACGGTAGCAGCAGGCCTGGCAGAGACCCTAACTTCGAGCCAATACCGGGTAACCTTCGTCGGCGACGGGCCTACTTGGTATGTCCGGTCGGTATTCTCGTGTGCTTGCCGTGCCGGAAGGCCTCGGCCTGAGGCCCACGCTGCTCTCGACGATCCTGATCGACCAACTGTTCGCTGTGGTGGAGAGGTACAAGCATCGGCTAGATGAGGCGGCGATCACGCCGACCGTGCGCTGGGACGCCACGGCGAGCGAGCTGCCCAAGCCGACCGGCGGGCTCGTTCGAACGTGAGCGCCTCCCGGTCTGAGGCGGTGGCCGGGAAGCGGATCCTGGTCACCGGCGGCTCGGGTTTCATCGGCCGCCACATGGTTGCCCAGCTGACCGCCGCCGGCGCGCGCGTTCGCGTGATCGACCTCGAGCCGCACCCTGACCCGAGTGTCGACATCGTCGTCGGAGATCTCGCGGACCCGGAGGTGGTGTCGGCGTCGCTCGAGGGTGGCGTCGATGCCGTCGTCCATCTCGCGGCCATAACCTCCGTTCTGCGCTCGCTCGAGGCGCCAGAGCTCACCTACCGGACGAACGTGGCCGCGACGGCGGCGCTGCTGGAGGCGGGCCGGCACGCCGGCGTGAGGACGCTCGCGTTCGCCTCGACCAACGCCGTGACCGGGCCGATGGAGGCTCCGGCGATCACCGAGTCGGCCACGCTGAGGCCGTTGACGCCGTACGGCTCGACGAAAGCCGCGGGCGAGATGCTGATGTCCGCTTACACGGCATCGTACGGCGTGCGCTGCGCATGCCTGCGTCTGACGAATGTCTACGGGCTGGGGATGCAAGCCAAGGACAGCATCGTTGCGCGGCTGATGCGCGCGATCCGGACCGGGGGCTCGTTCGAGGTCTACGGCGACGGCCGCCAGGTCCGCGACTACGTGAACGCGAGCGATGTCGTCGCGGCATTCCGGTTGGCGCTGACCAGCGAGGCGTGGGCCGGTCCCGTCGTGATCGGAACCGGGCACTCGCTGTCCGTCCTCGAGGTCGTCGCTGCGGTTCGCCGCGTCACCGGCGCAGAGCTCGAAGTACGTCACGGCCCGGCGAAGGCCGGTGAGATGCCGGCGGTGATCGTCGACCCGAGCAAGGCGCGTGCTGCCGGCTGGAAACCGCGGGTGAGCTTCGAGGCGGGGCTCGCGGCGGTCTGGGATGAGTGGTCGCGCGCGGACGTGGAGGCAATCCTCGCCGGCGCGCCCGCCGCGCCTATTACCGCAGGAGGTGGAGGGTGAGCCTGGCGTCGTCACCGGCCGGTTTCGATCTGAATCGGGAGCTCGCGAAGCTGGACCCCGGCGAGCGGGGCGCCGCCGCCGCGTTCCTCACAGCTCACGCGCCGGGAGCCGGCGCGCCTCTGGCGATCGTGATCCCCGCCTATAACGAGGAGCCGACGGTCAGGGAGGTCGTTTCCGAGATCCCGCCGGAGGCGGCCGGGCTCGCGACCGAGACGATCGTCGTCGTCGACGGGGCTCGCGACCGCACCGCCGCGGAGGCTGCGGCGGGAGGCGCGCTCGTATGCGATGTGCCGGCCAACCGCGGCCAGGGCGCGGCGTTGCGGCTCGGCTACTGGCTCGCGCGTGCGCGCGGCGCCCGCGTGATCTGCACGATCGACGCCGACGGGCAGTACGAGCCCGAGGAGATCGGACGGGTGGTGCAGCCGATCCTCGACGGCCGCGCTGACTTCGTGTCCGGCTCGCGGCGCCTCGGCACCGAGCTGACCACCGACAGCATCCGCCACGCGGGTGTGCTCGTGTTCGGCGCGCTGATCAGCGTGCTGGTGCGGCATCGGATCACCGACCCCGCGTGTGGGCTACGCGCGATGCGTGCCGAGGTGACGGCAGCCGTGACGCTCGAGCAGCCCCAGTACCAGGCCTCCGAGCTGATGATCGGCGCGGCGCTGAACGGCTTCCTGCTGGCCGAAGTTCCGACGACGATGCGCGACCGCGGCAAGCAGGCGACCAAGACGAAGAAGGGCGGGAACTTCGGCTACGGGCTGCGGTTCGCGCGCGCCGCCGTCCACACCTGGCGGCGCGATCGCAGCGCCGCCCGGACGCGGGACTGACCCGAAAAGATCCAGTGGTGGTAGAGGAAGAACCTCACCCCATACAGCACCGCAAGTACACCGAAATACGAAGCAGTGACCAGCGCGACGCGGATCCCGTGGCCCGCAGGAATACCCTGCACGTGGCGGTGCGTCCACGCCGTCGCGAGCGAAAGCAGGACCAGCGTCGACGCCGAGATCACGACGTACGCGAGGACCTCGCGCGCGAACGACACGCTGCCCTCCACCTTCCAGGTCCAGCGCCGGTTCAGCGTCCAGTTCGGAATCGCACCGGCGAAGAACGCGGCGATCGAGCACGCCGTGGTCGAGGCGCCGAGCACGTACAGGATCGGGAACACGACCGCGCTGGTTCCAGCGGCAACCAGCGAGGAGATCGCAAAGCGAGCGACGCGGCGCTCGGTGACGAATCGACGCAGCGCGCTGTAACCCTTAGCGAGCACGAGGCTGATCGTAGCGGGTTGGGGGGCTAGAAGCTCCTTACGGCCGGTTAGGAATGTACGTTTGTCAGGCTCGCGATGCGTGTCCTCTCCTGCGCAGACCAGCCTGTTCTGGATGACGATCTGCTGATCGCGGGCGATAACGTCGATGTGCTGACGCGGCTGCCCGACGGCGCGTTCGATCTCGTTTACATGGATCCGCCGTTCAACACGGGGCGGGCCCAGGCGCGCCGGACGCTGGCGGTGGCGGCCGACGGCGACGGGGATCGCGTCGGCTTCGGCGGCCGGCGCTATCGCTCGACGCTGCTCCAGACGCTCAGTTACGACGACGCGTTTGCCCTGTATCTGGAATTCCTCGAGCCGCGGGTGCGCCGCTGCCGGCAGCTGTTGTCCGATCACGGCACGCTCTACTTCCACATCGACTACCGCGAGGCCCACTACTGCAAGCTCCTGCTCGATCAGATCTTCGGGCGTGATGCCTTCCTGAACGAGCTGATCTGGGCCTATGACTACGGCGCCAAGCCACGGCGCCGGTGGCCCGCCAAGCACGACACGATCCTCGTGTACGTGCGCACCCCGGGCGCGCACTGGTTTGATGCGGACGCGGTCGAACGCGAGCCATACATGGCGCCGGGTCTCGCCGGCGCCGAGAAGGCAGCGCGGGGCAAGCGCCCCACCGACGTGTGGTTCCATACGATCGTCCCCACCAACGGCCGCGAGAAGACGGGCTATCCGACGCAGAAGCCGGAGGGCGTGCTCAGGCGGATCGTGGCCGCCTCCTCGCGGCCAGGCGGGTGGTGCCTCGACCCGTTTGCGGGGTCGGGGACGCTTGGGGCCGTGTGCCGGTCGCTGGGGCGGCGGTTCGTGTTGATCGACGACAACCCCGTGGCGCTCGAGGTGATGCGGGCGCGTTTGGAGCTCCGGGCTTCGGTGGTGGTCGAGAAAGCGAACTCATAGTTCGTTTTCTCGGTCGGCTTCGTCATGTACGAGGGGGACGAAGCGGACGGGCTCCATGCGGATGCGCTCGACGCAGTCGCCGAAGCGCTTCGCCACGATCAGATGCTGTTCGTGCGAGCCGACGGGGGCGACGAGCCGACCTCCGTCTGCGAGCTGCTGCTCGAGCGCGGTCGGGATCTCCCTGCCGGTCGCGGCGGCGACGTTGATCGCGTCGAACGGCGCGCGGTCCGGCAGCCCGTTCCAACCGTCCCCCACGAAGACCTCGACGTTGTCGATGCCCAGCTGCGAGATCGTGCGCCCGGCTTCCTCGCTCAGCTGGGCGTGGCGCTCGATCGTCCACACGTGGCCTGCCAACAGCGCGAGCAGCGCGGCGTGATAGCCCGATCCGGTGCCGACATCGAGCACGCGGTCCTGCGGGTTCAGTTGCAGCAGCTCGAGCATCCGCGCCACGACCAGCGGCTGGGAGATCGTCTGACCGCAGGCGATCGGGAGCGCCACGTTCTCGTAGGCTCGATCCAGCTCGCGCTCGGGGACGAACCGCTCGCGCGGGATCGAGGCGATCGCCGCGAGGACTCGCTCGTCCTCGATCGCGGGGCGGAGACGCTCGGCGAGATCCGACGCTAACGTCATGGTCGCGACTGATTGTTCCTGGTCGCAGAGGGTAGGGGTGTGGAATTGCCCCAGGCGGGCCTCTGCCAAGATGCGCCGATGAGGCTGCGGCGGTCGTTGAGATGCGGCACGCTGGTGTTGGCGTTTCTGCTGAGTGCGTGCGGCGGCGGTGGCCACCGGACGCGACCGGGCGCACCCTGTGAACCAAGGTGCGGGGACGATGTCGGTACCGTCCCCGCTGTCTTCGCGGCCGCGAGCAGGGCCCCTGCGCGACGGGCCGCGTGTCGTGTACCGGGTGCCGCCGCTACTCGATCCGCACAACGTCTACGCCGCCGACCGCCCGGGTGAACTGTCGGCCGTCGTGAGGCGGTTCCGCCCGCTCGTCTACGTGCCGAACAGCGGGAGCGACACGGTATCCGAGATCGATCAGCGCACCTTCCGGGTGGTCCGGACGTTCCCGGTCGGGGGATTGCCACAACACGTGGTCCCGTCCTACAGCCTGCGCACGCTCTGGGTCACCAACGACCTCGGCAACAGCCTGACCCCGATCAATCCGGCGAACGGGGACCCGGGACGGCCGGTACACGTCGAGGACCCCTACAACATGTACTACAGCCCCGACGGCCGCTACGCGATCGTGATGGCCGAGTCGCTGCGGCGGATCGACTTCCGCGATCCGCGGACGATGCGGTTGCGCCACTCCCTCCGCGTGCCGGGATGCGCGGGCGTCAACCACGCCGACTTCACCGCCGACGGGCGCTACATGCTCGTCAGCTGTGAGTTCGGGGCGGCGATGGTAGTGGTCGACGTGCCGCGCGAGCGCCTCGTGAAGACGCTGGCGCTCCGTCGCGGCGCCTCGCCCCAGGACGTGAAGCTCTCGCCTGACGGGCGGGTGTTCTATGTGGCCGATCTGATCTACGGCGGCGTGTGGAAGATCGACGCCAGCCGATTTCGGCGGATCGGCTTCGCCCGCACCGGCGCAGGGGCGCACGGCCTGTACCCGAGCAGGGAGGCCAGGCGCCTGTACGTCTCCAACCGAGCCGCCGGCACAGTCTCGGTCATCAGCTTCGCCACCGGACACGTCGTGGCGACGTGGCGCATACCCGGTGGCAGCCCGGACATGGGCGGCGTGTCCGCGTCGGGGCGCGTCCTGTGGCTGTCCGGTCGCTACGACGCGGCCGTGTACGCAATCAGCACCCGCACCGGACGCGTGATGCACCGGATACCAGTCGGGGTGGGGCCGCACGGGCTGTGCGTCTACCCACAGCCGGGCCGCTACTCGCTCGGCCACACGGGCGTGATGCGGTGAGTGCCGCGCGCGGCGAGGGGCCTCGGGGGCGAATGCCCGGGAGCGGCCGCGACGCCGGGAGCGAACACGGGTCGCGCTCGCGCGTGGTCGTGCCAGAATCGGGCCGGTGCTCGCGACTCCGGTGCACCGCTTGCTGCTGCTGATCCTCGCCTCGCTGGTGACGGCGATCGGGGTGGTGCTGGTCAGCCGCTCGTCCCGCTCGTCGGGGACCGCGCCGGTGTCACAGCCGACGAGCCACTCGAAGTTTGACGGGCCGACGATGCCACCGGGGCTTCGCGCCGCCAACTTCTCGCTGCTCGATCAGAACGGGCGTCGGGTGACGCTGTCGCAGTATCGCGGGCACGTGGTCGTGCTGACGTTCATCCACTCCCTGTGTCACGACACCTGCCCGTTCATGGTTGAGCAGATCAAGGGCGCGCTCAACGACCTTCCCCGCTCCGGCGCCGGCGTGCCGGTGATCGGGGTGAGCGTGGCGCCGTCGGAGGACACGGTCGTCCGTCGCCGCCAGTTCTTGGCTCGCCACCAGATGACCGGCCGGATCGCGTTCCTGAACGGATCGCTCGCCCAGATGCGCCCGGTATGGCACGCCTATGCGATGCAGCCGGTGACGCCGAAGATCGACCACTCCACGTTCGTTCTGCTGATCGACAAGCGGGGGATCGAGCGGGTCGGTTTCCCGGCGGACGTGCTCACGCCCGAGGGGCTATCGCACGACGTCGGCGTGCTCGAACGGGAGCGCGCGTAGGGCGCCGTCGCCTCGCGGTGGATCGCCTAAGTTTGAGCGTGCCCAGAGCCGCCGGCGCAGAGCTCAGCGCATCGACAGCCGGCGGCCGTAGCGCTCGAGTACCGGTTCGAGATGCTCGGCTAGCTCCTCCGGATAGACCGACGGAATCTCGAAGCTCGCGTCGCCACGGTCGGCTCGCACCACCAGGTGAGAGCGCGGGGACCGCCGGCGCCAGAGCAAGCCGCGGGGCGGCGGGATCTCGATGCCGTGGATCTCGTCCCATCCGAGCCGGCCGATGATCTCGCCGCTCGCGCGAGCGATGTCGAGTCCGTGCTCGGAAAGACGCAGCTCGATCTCGCTCTCGCCCGGCTTCAGGTTGGTGACCCCGCCGAGGTGGATCGCAGCGACTCGAAGACCCTCGGGCCCGGGCGGTGGGGCGGAGGGTCCGACCCGGCGCGGCGCGGGCCGTCGCGCTGCCGCGCCAGCGGCCGCGGCGCTCGGCGAATCGGGGGCCCCCTGCGGCTTCGGCCGGGGCGTGATCGACCCAGGAGCCGGCCCAGGCCCGGCCTGCGCGGCCGCCGAGGCAGGCTTCGGCTGAGCTTGAGGCACCGTTTCCGCAGTTCGGCGACCCTCGGGCGCTGACTGCGGCGCCTGTTGGTCCACCCGCGTGGCCTCGGATTCGGGGCTCACCGGCTTTCGCTCGATCCGGGTGACGGTCGGCTCGGATGTCTGAGTGAGCTCCCGCTCATCCCGCCGGGAGGTCGGCTCGGGCGGCTGCTTCGCGGGCGGCCGCTCGATCCGCCTGACGCGTGGCTGAGGTTGGTCGGGTGCGTACTCGGCCGGCACGATCCGAGTGGGCTCGGGCTCGGACTGCGGCGGCTGGGCGCGGGTCGGCTGGGACTGGGGCCGCGCCGACTGGGACTCGGGCCGCGCCGACTGGGACTCGGGCCGCGCCGACTGGGACTCGGGCCGCGACTGGCTCGGGCCGGCCGACTGGGACTGGGGTCGCGCCGGCCGGGCTCGTGTCGGCTCGGGCTCGAGCCGCGCCGGCTTATCGTCGGCCTGCATCGGCGCGGCCCGACTTGGTGTCGCTTTCGCCCTGCGGTCGTGCGGTACCGGCGCATCGGAGCGGGCCTCGAGCGCCGCGAGGCCGTCCTCGTACGAGGGGGCCCCCACGATTGCCTGGGCGCGTTCGACGGCTGGGTGTCCGAGCGCTTCGCCCAGTCCGATCCCCAGCTCCTCGCTTGCGACCGTCGCGAGCGCGCGGCGCCACTGCAGTCCGTCGGCGCGGTCGGCGGCGCGTTGGACCATCTGCTCCAGCTGCTCGTCGTCCAGCTGCAAGCTCCCGGCGTGGGCGCTCGCCGCGTCGGCGAACGCCGGGCGCAGTCGGGCGAGGAGCGCATCGCGCCCCTGGTCGGCAATCCGCTTGGCGGTGAGCTCGAGCGTATCGGTCACTCGCTGGCCTCCTCGAGGTGGGTCTTGATCCGGGTCAGAAACAGCGCCGCCCGGGCGCCGTAGAGAATCCGATGGTCGCACGCGACCGTGATCGTCATCGAATGGCCGGGGACGATAGCCCCAGCTCTCACCACTGGCACTTCCCGGATCGCTCCGGCGGCAAATGCCGCGGCCTGCGGCGGCACGATCAGCGGCGTGGTGCTGCCTACCCCGAGCGTCCCCGGGTTCGACAGCGTGAACGTCGCGCCAGCCAGATCCGGGGGTCCCAGGTCCCCTCCTGCGGCCCGTTCGGCGAGGCCCGCAGCCTCCCGGCCGAGCGCTTCGAGCGACTTGGTGTCGCAGTCGAACACGGTCGGGACGGTATAGGTGGCACCGGTCGCGATCGCTATTCCGATGTTCACGCGGGAGTAGAGCTCGAAGCGGCCGTCGCGGTAGGCAGCGTTGGCCCGGGGAACCTCGCGCAGCGCGCGTCCGCACGCGCGCAGCAGCAGCGCGGTCACGGTGCAGCCGGTCCGTTCGCACAACGCGATGCTTGGGTCCATGTCGACGTCTGTGCTCAGCTCGAGGTCGGGAACGGTCGCCCGCGCTTCGGCACTCCGGCGGGCGATCGCGCGCTCAGAGTGATCCGGCTCCTCGAAGCGAACCTCTCCCTTGATGCCCGCCGCCGGGCCCTCGGCTGCCGGCTGATCGACCATGCCCGCGCAACATAGAGCCTGGGCGGGAAGCGTGGCGCTCAGTCGTCGGCCTCCGCGTCGGCACCTTCCCAGGTGAGGATGAACTCGTCGGTATCGAGGCTGACGAGGTCGCTGCGCAGCATCTTCAGCAGGCGCGACGCCTGTGTTGCCGGCAGGTCCCAGTACAGCACGACCTCGCCATCGTCGATCGATACCACCTCGATGCGGTCGAGGCGGGCGCGATCGGCGAGGAAGGCAGGCTCGAGCCCTCCCCGCGAGACGATCAGCTCGAATGCCCGGTTGGCCCTCACACCCGCGCCCCGAGCATCCGAGCGGCTTCGGCCACGCATCGGTCGCCGTCGAACACCTGACGGCCGACCTGGATCGCCGGCACCGAGCGCACGCCTGCCGCCAGCGCCCGGTCCACCGCGTGACCGAGCGCGCTTGCGACTGACCGCAACGCAATCCCCTTCAGCAGCGCAGTCGGGTGCATCTCGCACGCAGCCGCGGCGATCAACACCGTGTCCCGGTCGCCGAGATCGCGGCCTGCCGCGAACGCCTGGCGAAACGCCGCCAGCGAGAACGCGACCGCGCGGCCCACTTGCTTCGCATATGTCGCCGCGAGCATCGCCTCGCGCGTGTCGGGCGGCCACACCGCCGGCCAGCGCATCGGCTGGAGCTCGAGCGCAGTCGCGCGGGCCTCGATCAGCGCTCGATCGGGAGGGTCGGATCCGCGGCCGAGCGCGCCGGCGGGCACCGGCTCCCACTCGGGGACGACGGGCAGCGCGGCCATGATCGTCTCGGCCACCAGGTAGCACTCGGGGCTACCGAGTTCGTAGTAGAAGATCGGCTGGTCCGCCTCTACGACCAAGCGCACGCCGCCGGACAGTCGCCTCAGCCGTGGATCAGCCAGCCGTCGGCCGCGCGGGCGGCTTCCATCACGGCCTCCGACAGCGTCGGGTGGCCGTGGACGGTCCGGGCAACCTCGGGATAGCCGCCTTCGAGCGCGCGGATGTTCACGAGCTCCTGGATCAGCTCAGTCGCTTTCGCGCCGACGATGTGACCGCCCAGCAGCTCGCCGTACTTCTTCTCGCCAACGACCTTGACCAGCCCGGTGCGGTCGCCGTAGACGGTGCCCGCACCAACCGCGCCGTACTGGACCTTGCCGACCACGACGTCGTGTCCGGCCGCCCGCGCCTGTTCCTCGGTCAGGCCGAAGCTGGCGATGTTCGGGGTGCAGAACGTCGCCCGCGGGATGTCGATGTACTCGAGCGGGTGCGTCTCGCGGCCGGCCGCGTCCTCGACGGCGATTACGCCCTCTTCGGAGGCCTTGGGCGCCAGCGCAGGGCCGTGGACCAGGTCACCGATCGCATAGACACCCTGGGCGCTCGTGCGCATCGAGCCGTCCACCTCGATCAGCCCGGCCTGGTCGAGCTTGACGCCTGCCGTGTCCAGCCCCAGCCCGTCCACGTCCGGCCCGCGGCCGGCGGCGATCACGAGCCACTCGACATTGCCTCCCTGCTGGCCATGCGTGAACGTCACGCCCGCGTCGTCCGAGGCCACGTTCGTTACCGGCGTCGAGGTGTGGATCTGGATTCCCTGGCGCTTGAGGCCGCGCTCGACGAGCCTCGAGATGTCGGCGTCCTCGGTCGGGACGACCCGGTCGAGCGCCTCGAACAGGAGGACCTCGACGCCGAGCCTCGCGTAGCCGGAGGCGATCTCGACGCCCGATGCCCCCGCGCCGACGACCGCCAGCGTCTTCGGGAGCTCCGCCAGGGCCCATGCCTCCTCCGTGCCGATCACCCGGCCGCCAAATTGCGTGCCAGGGATCGGCCTGGGCACCGATCCGGTCGCGAGCACGATCGTGCTCGCGGCGACCTGTTGGTCGCCGACCTTGACCGATCCGGCGCCGGCAAGCACGCCTGAGCCGTCGATCAGATCGATCCCGTTCTTCTTGAACAGCCCCGAGACGCCGCCCGTCAACGTCTTGATCACCTTCTCGCGGCGAGCGCTGACGGCCGCATAGTCGACCTCCGGCTCGGACACCTTGATCCCGAACTCGCCGGCGTCGCGCACTTCGCTCAGCACATCGGCGACCCGCAAGACCGCCTTCGCGGGAATGCACGCGTAGTTCAGGCACCGCCCCCCGACGGCGTCACTTTCGACGACAGCGGTCTTCATGCCCAGCTGGGCAGCGCGGATCGCGGCGACGTAACCGCCGGGACCCGAGCCGATCACGATGCAGTCGTAGGACGGTTCGGCCATTGCGGCCGGAGCCTATCCAAGTTTCTGCGGGCGCCCGGTGGCGCCCCGGAAGCGGGTTTGGCCGCTCCCCGCTAGCGCTGCGGCGGCGCGGGCATCTGAACCCGGCTCAGCACGCGCACAAGCTTGTAGAAGAGGAACCCGCCGCCGGCGATCACGACCACGCAGATCAGTGCCCAGACGGCGCTCGAGACGCGTATCAGCGCGAGGCAGAAGCCGACGAGCCCGATCGCCAGGAGTGTCTGGAAACCGAGCAACGCCCAGTAGCGCATCAGCCACATTCCGACCGCGCACACCAGCATCAGCCCGGAGAAGACGAGGATCTCCGCGAGATGGGGCTGCTGGCTCCCGACCCTCGGCTTTGTGCCCGCAATGAACAACCCGAGGTTGACCGCGCCGAGCAGCACCGCGAGCGCCACGCTGACCTTGACCGGCCAGGGGCGCTCGCCGGGCTCGAGCGGCTTGAGTCCGGCGCGCACCGCGGCGTTTCGCTCCTCGGACGATGCGGGGCGCTCGCGGCGACCGCGCTTGCGGCTACGCTGAGCCAGCGTGCTCCTCTCTCGCGGCGACGGCGTCCACGGCGTCCACGCGTCCACGGCGTCCACCGCGTCCACGGCGTCCACCGCGTCTCTGAGCGTCCGCGCCGTCCCCTCGGGATCCGGCGCCTCCGTGAGCGCGCGAACGACCGCAACGCGAGAAGCTCCGGCCGCGACCGCGGCTCCGATGTTCCGCACGTCGATCCCGCCGATCGCGAAGAACGGGACAGGCGCGCGGGTGGCCGCGTGGCGCACCAGCTCGAGCCCGACCGCCGGCCGACCCGGCTTGGTCGGCGTCTCGTGCACGGGTCCGACTCCGATGTAGTCCACGTCGAGACCGGCCGCGGCATCGACCTGCTCGATGGTGTGGGTGGACAGGCCGACGAGCCGCTCCCGGCCGACGATCGCGCGCGCTTGCGGAGGCGGCATGTCGTCCTGGCCGACGTGCACGCCGTCGGCGCCGGTCGCGGTCGCCAGGTCGGGCCGGTCGTTGAGGATGAACAGGGCCCCATGCGCCGCGCACAGCTTGGCGAAGCGGCGCGCCGCCTCGACGACGCGATCGTCGTCGTCGGCGTCCTTCACGCGGAGCTGAACGATGTCGACTCCGCCGCGAAGTGCCGCTTCGAGGAACTCGGTGGGACGCTCGTCGCAGACCAGGTAGAGGCGCGCATCGGCAAGTCGCTGCGTCCGATTCGGCATGCCGCAAGTCTGGCATGAGGCCGGCGCTAGCATTGAAGCCAACGGGAGCCCTGGTCCTGGGCTGAGAGGGCGGACGAGGGATCCGCCGACCGTCAGAACCTGACCCGGATCATGCCGGCGTAGGGAGCCTGTCTTGCCGAACTCCACCACATCATTTGAAGTAGCCGTCGTCGGCGGCGGTGTGATCGGGCTCGCGGTCGCATGGCGCGCGGCCGCACGCGGCCTCCGCGTCACGGTGCTCGAACGCGGCGAGCCCGGCGCCGGCACCTCGCGCGTGGCGGCCGGGATGATCGCCCCGATCAGCGAAGCTCGCCACAGCGAGCAACCGCTGCTCCATCTCGGCCTCGCGAGCGCGCGGGCCTACCCCGAGTTCGCGGCGGAGTTGATCGACGTCTCGGGACGCGATCCCGGCTACCTTGCGTGCGGGACGATCGCCGCTGCGCGAGACGCCGACGAGGCGGAAGCGCTCGATCGCGAGCTGGCGCTTCGGCGGCGTCTCGGCCTGCCCGTCAAGCGGCTGCTCGCAAGCGATGCCCGCCGGCTGGAGCCTTCGCTGGCGCCGGCGCTGAGGCTCGGTCTCGAGGTTCCGGACGACCACGCGATCGACCCGCGGAAGCTGACACCGGCGCTCGCCGAGGCGGCGCAGCGCTCCGGCGTCACGCTGCGTAGCGGTGCGGAGGTGGCGGCGCTGAAGCTGACGAGCGCCGGCGGTCCCGGGGCCGGGCGGGAGCGCGTCGCGGGCGTGAGGCTCTCGACGGGCGAGGTGGTCGGCGCCGAGCAGGTCGTGATCGCGGCCGGCGTCTGGTCCGGGAGCCTCCGAGGAATCCCCGACGACGCGCGGGTCCCGATCCGCCCGGTGAAGGGGCAGATCCTCCGCCTGCACGACCCGGCGGGCCCAGGCCTTCTCACCCGCGCCCTGAGGATGCACGTCGGCTACGTCGTGCCGAGGGGCGACGGGCGCTACGTGCTCGGCGCGACCACGGAGGAGCGGGGATTCGACACGACGGTGACGGCAGGGCCCGTGGTCGAGCTGTTACGCGACGCGATCGAGCTGCTGCCAGGATTCAGCGAGCTGGTCATCGACGAGCTGTCCGCGGGCCTGCGGCCGAGCACGCCCGACAATGCGCCGGCACTTGGGCCGGGCGCGATCGAGGGCCTCCACTGGGCCACAGGGCACTACCGTCACGGGATCCTGCTCGCACCGATCACCGCCGAGATCGTCGCTCGAGCCCTCGCCGACGACCCGCTGCCCGAGCTGGCCGCCGCGTTCACGCCCGGCCGGTTCGCGGCGAGCACCGTGGGGGTGGACGCGTGACCGTGACGATCACCGTCAACGGCGAAAGCCGCAGCCTGCCCGCAGGAGCGACGGTCGCGAGCGTCGTCGAGCTGTTCTCCGAGGCTCCGCACGGCCGCGGTGTCGCGGTCGCGGTCGGGGGCGAGGTCGTTCCGCGCAACGACTGGTCGCGAACGCAGCTGCCCGACGGGGCCCAGGTTGAGGTGGTTGCCGCCGTTCAGGGAGGATGATGGAATCCGTTCACGGAGGATGATGGAATGAGGGAGCCAATCACCGCGCCGCTGCAGATCGCCGACCGCGAGTTCCACTCGCGCTTGATCCTCGGCACAGGCGGGTTCGACAACCACGAGATTCTTGGCGAGGCGGTGACCGCATCCGGGACCGAGATGTGCACGGTCGCGGTGCGCCGCCTCGACCCGGCCGCGCGCGGGTCGATCCTCGACGTGCTCGACGCTGCGGGCGTGCAGGTGCTGCCGAACACCGCCGGGTGCTTCACCGCGCGCGACGCGATCGTCACCGCGCAGCTGGCGCGGGAGGCGTTCGAGACGGACTGGATCAAGCTCGAGGTGATCGGCGATGACCGAACGCTGCTCCCCGACGCGGTCGAGCTCGTGAGCGCCGCGGAGGCGCTCGTGGACGACGGCTTCGTCGTCTTGCCCTACACCATCGACGACCCTGTCCTGGCACGGCGCCTCGAGGACGTGGGATGCCCGGCGGTGATGCCGCTCGGGTCGCCGATCGGCAGCGGCATGGGAATCCGCAACCCGTACAACATCTCGATCATGGTCGAGCGGGCAGGCGTCCCGGTGATCCTCGACGCGGGCGTCGGCACCGCGTCGGATGCGGCGCTGGCGGTCGAGCTGGGCTGCGAGGCGGTGCTATGCGCGAGCGCGATCTCGCGCGCCCACGATCCGGTCGCGATGGCGCACGCGATCCGGCTCGCGGTCCAATCGGGTCTGCTCGCACGGGGGGCGGGCCGGATCCCGCGCCGCCGCTACGCCGAAGCATCGACGCCCGACGAGGGCCTGCCGGTGTTCGATGCGCCGGGCAGTCCGGCGTGACCGTCGATGAGCTGATCGACGGGTGGGAGTCGGCCTGGACGGGCAAGGACCAGGACGCGTTCGCCGCGGTCTGCTCACCCGAGATCCACTACGAGGACCCCCTGACGGGCGAGCCGCTCGAGGGGCTCGACGAGCTCGGACGCCACGCCGCGCGGCTGTGGGCCGGGTTCCCCGACGCGCGCCTGCAGCGCACCGGCGAGCGCCTCTCGAACGGCCACTACGTCGCCGCCCCGAGCAAGCTGTTGGCCACGCACAAGGCGCAGCTCGAGGGACTTCCTCCGACCAACAAGTTCATCGTCGTGCACTGCATCTTCTACTGCGAGCTCGCGCGTGACCGGCTGCTGCGGGTGCGGACGTTCTTCGACGTGTACGACGCGGCGACGCAGCTGGGGGTGCTGCCCGCGCGCGGGACGCTCGGCGAGAAGGCGCTGCTGATACTGCGGGGCTTCGGGCTGCGGGCCGGGCGCTCAGGGGGCGGGTCGTAGCACCCGAACTGCGCTCCAGGTCAGGCCAGCTGGAGCAAGATTCTAGAAGTCCGCTCGGTCGGCGGGCTCCGTCGGGTCGTGCGCGCGGCGGTCCGCGGTGGTGTGGGACATCGCCGGGCGGACTAGATTAGATTAGACTAGCTACTAGACTTCTAGAACACATTTCTAGAAGATCGCTCGTAAGCGAACGCCTCAGGCTTGGCTTCGTGCCGCGAACGCGTCCATCGGTAGATTGAGATCAGGCTCGGCCATCCGACTCCGGACGGCCGGCGAGCGCCACCCGCACCGGCGCGTGATCTGAGAGGCGACCGCGGTCGAGCACCTCCGGCTCGCCGACCACATGCAAGCCGCGCGCGAAGACGTGGTCGACGCCGGAGCTTGCGGCCGCCTCGAAGCCGGAGAGCGATAACGACCTCAGGTTGAAGTCCCCGCCCAGGACGACGGGTGCGCCGCCCGCCCACTTGACCACCGCCGCGGCGGCTGCCGCGGCCTCCCGTACCGCGGCATCGCCGCGGCCCCCGGTCAGATGCACGTTGCCGGCCCACGGCGAAGACGGCCCGGTCAGCTGTACGCCGATCAGCCACCGCCGCTCAGGAACCCAGGCCAGGCGCCGAAGGCGGTGCGAGGCGATCGTGAACCGCCCGCCGCGCACGAGCGCAGCATTGCATCCACCGCCGCTGGACCTGATCGCGTCCGGCCAGCGCGTCGCCAGCGCGCGCCGGACGCGGAGCCCGAGGTTCCGCGAGGTCAGAACCAGCCGCCAATCAGCGCCGAGCCGCACCCCCAGCAGTGGTGGCCACCAGGGCGGCACCTCCTGCAGCAGTGCGACATCCCAGTCCCATCGCGCCAGTGCCGCCGCGAATTCGTCGAACAGATCATGGCCGGCTGACGGAACCGCGCGCCCGTGCTTCAGATTCCACGTAAGGACACACAAGCGCACCTATGCCAACCTACACTGCCCGGCCTGTCCAGGAACTTCCTCACCGGCGCCGAGCTCAGCCCGGCGGAGCTGGCGGCGCTGCTTCAGCGCGCGCGCGAGCTGAAGGCGGATCCACTGTCGAGCGACGTGCTGCATGAACGCACGGTCGCGCTGATCTTCGAGAGGCCCTCGACGCGGACGCGGATCTCGTTCGAGACCGGAGTCGCCGAGCTCGGCGGCCATCCGATGGTGCTCCGCACCGACGATTTGCAGCTCACCCGGGGCGAGTCCGTCCGGGACACGACGTACGTGCTCTCGCGCCACGTGGCGGCGATCGGGATCCGCACCGGCCCCGATGAGCTCGTCGCCGAGATCGCCCGCTACGCGACGGTGCCAGTGATCAACATGCTGACGGCGGGACACCATCCGTGCCAGGCCGTCTCCGACCTGATGACGCTGCAGGAGACCTTCGGCCAGCTCGAGGGGCTGAACCTCGCCTACCTGGGAGACGGCAACAACGTCGCCCGCTCGCTCGCGACCGTCGGGCGGCTGGCGGGCGTCAATGTGCGGCTCGCCTCCCCTCCGGGGTACGCGCTGGAGCCGGTTCCCGGGGCGCAGCTGACCGAGGACCCGATCGAGGCCGTGACCGATGCCGACGCGGTGTACACGGACGTATGGGTAAGCATGAGCGACGATCCGCAGACCGCCGACGAGCGCCGTCGCGCGCTCGAGCCCTACCGCGTCGACGACGCGCTGCTCGACCGGGCCAAGCCGGGCGCGGTCGCGCTGCACTGCCTGCCGGCTCACCCCGGCGAGGAGATCACCGCCGAGGTGCTCTACGGCGAGCGCCAGCGGATCTGGGACCAGGCCGAGAACCGCCGCCACGCCCAGAAGGCTCTGCTCGAGCTGCTCCTCGGCTCGTAAGCGAAGGTTCCGATCACCGCTGCATCCCGAGGTCGTCGACCAGCACCCCGAAGTCGAGCCGCCTCCCGCTCAGCCCGTCGAGGAGCTCGTCGGGCGTCAGCCGCTGGCCTTCCCGCCAGAGCCCGCGTGGGGCATCAGCGGGCGAGCTCGGCCTCCTGACGCTTGGTCGCCTCGCCGACATAGCCCTCGGCCGCGAAATCGACGAGCATCGCCAGGCGGCGCCGCTCCTCGCTCCCCGGGGCCGCCGCTTCGAACCGGCCCCGGAGATCGTCGAGCGCGCCGACGCTGAACAGATCGCGGTGATGCTCGTAGATCGGCTCGATCTCATACGACGGCTTCAGCCCGGCGTAGTGCCGGTAGTACTCGGTGGTCAGCTCACACACGAACGCCTCGGCGGAGCGACGGTACGCCTCGATCTCCATGACGCGTGCCATGCTAGTCAGATGGACGTCGATGTCCCGACCGCCGCCAGACGCGATGTCCCGACCGCCGCCAGACGCGATGTCCCGACCGCCGCCAGACACGCGCGCCGGGGCGACGAGCTCGAGCTGACGATCGACTCGCTCGCGTACGGGGGCGCCGGGGTGGCACGCCTCGACGGCTACGTCATCTTCGTCCAGGGCGGCGTTCCGGGCGACCGGGTCAAGGCCCTCGTCGGCAAATCCAAGCGTGCCTATGCCGAGGCCCGGACGATCGAGATCATCGAGCCGAGCCCGGATCGGATCGCGCCCCGCGCCGAGCACCCCGGAGCTCCCTGGCAGGTGCTCCCGTACGAGCGCCAGCTCGAGGTCAAGCGCGCCCAGGTCGACGACGCGCTGCGCCGCATCGGCAAGCTCGACGGCTTCGAGCTCGACCCGATCGTGCCGGCGGTCGAGCAATGGCGCTACCGGAACAAGCTCGAGTACTCGTTCGGCACCGATGACCGCGGACGGCTCGTCTGCGGCTTTCACGCCCCCGGTCGCTGGAACGAGATCGTCGAGGTGAGCGACTGCCTGCTCGCCTCGGCGGCCGGAAACGCCGGCCGCGAGGACGTCGTCGCATGGTGCCGGACGAACCGCTTGACCGCCTACGACCGCCACAGCGGCGAGGGCTTTCTGCGCAACCTCGTGGTCAGGGAGGGTCGGCGGAGCGGTCAGGTCCAGGTGCGGCTGGTGACAAGTCCGGGCAGGCTCGACACCGACGCGCTCGCCGGAGCGCTGACGGCGGCCGACGGGGTGCTATGGACCCAGGTGCCCGGGGTTGCCGAGGTTACCCACGGCGGCGAGACCGAGCTGATCACCGGATCTGACCGCCTCGACGAGCGTATAGGCGGGCTGACCCTCGGGATCTCGCCGCACGCGTTCTTCCAGACCAACACCGAGATGGCCGAGCGGCTGTTCGCGACGGCCGTCGAGCTGGCCGAGCTCAGGGGCTTCGAGCGTGTCTACGACCTGTACTGCGGGATCGGGACGATCGGGCTGCTGATGGCGCCGCGGGTCGCGCAGGTGTGGGGACTCGAGCTCGTCGAGGAGGCGATCGCCGACGCGATCGCAAACGCCCGGCGCAACGAGATCGACAACGCCCGCTTCTTCGCCGGCGACGTCCGGCTCGCGCTGCGCGAGCTGCACGCGACGGCCGGATCGCCCCACGTGCTGATCGTCGATCCGCCCCGCGCGGGGCTCTCACAGAAGGTCATGCGCAGGATCATCGAGACCGCGCCGCAACGGGTCGTCTACGTCTCCTGCAACCCGACCACGCTCGCTCCCAACGCGGCACTGCTCACAGCCGCCGGCTACACCCTCACGCGCGTCCGCCCCGTCGACATGTTCCCCCAGACGCCGCACATCGAGTGCGTCGCCGTGCTCACACGTCGCGCCTAGACGCCGGACCTAGTGGCCCACCCTGCAAGTCCGTCGCGGTCTGGCGGCTGCAAATCTTCGCGTGCCGGCGTCCTCGGACCTCGATGTGCCAAAGGCACAGCTTCGGTCCTGCGTCCTTGCCACGCCCGATTTTCGCTCGCCAGCCCATCAACGGACTCACAGGATGAACCACTAGACGATCGCCGCAATCGCGACCACCGACACCTCCGCACAAGCACAAGTAGGGTTCCCGGGCATGCGCGCCGTCACGATCCGCGACACACAACTGATTCTCGAACAGCATCCGGATCCCGTGCCCGGGGCGGGCGAGGTCCTGATCCGCGTCAGGGCGGCGGGGGTCAACGGCGCCGACATGCACCAGAGGCTCGGGCGCTATCCGGCCCCACCGGGGTCGCCGCAGGATATCCCCGGGCTCGAGCTGGCCGGCGAGGTGATCGAGCGGGGGCCGGGCCCCGATCGCTTCAAGCCGGGAGACCGGGTGATGGCCGTCGTCGGCGGCGGTGGCCAGGCCGAGCTCGCTGTCGTGCACGAGCGGATGCTGATGCCGGTCCCCGATAACCTGAGCTGGCCCGAGGCGGGTGGGCTTCCGGAGGTCTTCACGACGGCACACGACGCGATCTTCACGCAAGCGAGCCTGAAGGCCGGCGAGCGTCTGCTCGTCCACGGCGGCGCCGGGGGCGTCGGGTCGGCGGCGATTCAGCTCGGCCGCGCGGCCGGCGCGCGGGTCACGGCGACCGTGCGGGGTCGCGACCTGCGCGACCGGGTCGCCGAGCTCGGCGCGCACGCGATCGCGCCCGAGGAGTTCGGCGAGCACGGGCCTTTCGACGTGATCCTCGAGCTGGTCGGAGCGCCGAACCTCCCGGCCAACATCGGCGCTCTCGCGCTGTGTGGGAGGATCGTCGTGATCGGGATCGGCGCCGGCGCGAAGGCGGAGGTCAACCTCGGCGCGCTGATGGCCAAGCGCGGCACGATCCGCGCCTCGACCCTGCGCGCTCGCCCGCTCGAGGAGAAGGCGATATGCGCGCGCTCGGTGGAGCGCTCGGTGCTACCGCTCGTGGCAGACGGCACGGTCAAGGTGGCGGTCGCGGCGACGTTCCCGCTCGACGAGGCACGGGACGCCTACGACCGCTTCGCGCACGGGGGCAAGCTCGGCAAGATCGTACTCGTGATCTGACGCGCAGGCAGGCCGAGGACTACTCGCCCTCGACGAAGCCGGCCTCGTCCGCCGCCAGCCCCGGCTCGTCCTCGGCGGCGTGGATCGAGCACAGGGCCGGGCCGCCCGACTCCATCGCGGCCTGGATCTCCTGAGGCGTCAGCTTCGCGCCGCACTCCTCGCAGCGGTCCCCGATCCGTTCGAGGCTCGACTCTTCAAGGTTCATGGAGGCGAGTCTACCCGCGCGGGGCGGTTTAGTAAGGGGGCAAGTCGGCCCACCACTGACCGAGCACCCGGAACGCCGTCCAGAACTCGCGCTTGGCCTCCTCCTCGTCGAGCGCCTCGTCGATGTTCGGCACGTACAGCGCCTCTATCGACGGCGTGAACCGCTGCAGCATCCCCGGGGAGGCGGACAACGGCCGTCTGAGCGGCACGTCCAGTTCGTTGACCACGGCGAGCGTCTCCGGCCCCATCACGACCACGATCCTCGGCTGCACGATCGCGAGCTCTTCGACCAGCCGCCCGACGCAGCCCGGGTCGGCCATCACCGGGTCGGGCACCGGGCACTTCACGCACAAGGTCCCGTAGACGGCCAGCGGATCGATCGACAGGCGCTTCAGCGACTTCATCAGCGCGTTGCCCCCACGGCCGTAGAAGGCAACGCCCTCCTCGACCTCGGAGGGGCGAGCCGAGTGCTTGATCAGGAAGATGTCCGCCTGCGGATGCCCCGAGCCCAGCACCGGCATCAGCTGCCCCCGAGGGCATTCCGAACACGCCTGCAACTCTCGCGCGAACGCATTCAGCTCGCGGATCGCGCGCTCGAGGTACTTCTCGCGGATCTCGTCGTCGGTCGCGGGCATCCCCCCCGGATTGGACGGCTCGCGTGCTTGTCCTTGCGAGTGCATCAGGACTTGCGCGTGACGCGGCGCACCCGGCGGTCGCGAGAGGCCCTCCTCGCGGATTCCGGTAACGCCTTCGTCTGCAGGAATTTCAAAGCCTGGACGTACAGCAGGCTGGCCGGATTGCGCATGATGTCGGCGTCGCGCAGCGACTCGAGGAACTCCTCGGGCCCGTCGAAGTCGCGCATCCGAATCCGCACCGAGCCGAGCCCCTGGGGCACGTGGGCGTCCGATCCTGCCCCCGCGGGGATCCGGTACTTGGCCGCGAACCGCACGGCCTCGTCGTTGAACTCGGCGATCGCGACGCGCGGGTTGAACACCTCGATCGCGTCGACGTCGTCGACCACGTCGAGCAAGTGCTCGTAGTCCGGCACCGAATGCAGCCGATCGAACGGATGGGGCACGTACACAAGGCCGCCCTGGCGCTTGATCTCGGCGATCGTCTCCTGCAGCGTCATTCCGCGCGGGATCTTCTCCTCGACGAACAGTCCGATCACCTCGCCCTGCGAAGCGGTCTTGACCTCCTCGCCGACGATCACCTTGACGCCGTTCGCCTGGGCGCGGGCAGCGTGGGCGCCCGAGATCTCGTTGTGGTCGGTGACCGCGATCGCCCCCAGCCCCCGCGCCCGCGCCTCGGCGAGCAGCACCTCGACCGGCGTCGCGCAGTCGTAGGAGTGGTCGGTGTGCATGTGCAGGTCGACGTCGATCAACGGTCGCGAGGTCAGCCGGGCACGCACCCGCCCGTTGCCGCGGGAGTCGTGGCGGCGCGCCACCAGCCCGCCGTACACCTCCGAGACCTCATCCGTGACCCGCGACCAGCGCAACGTCGTCCGCAGCTCCCCGGCCCGCCCGCGAAGCCGATCGCGCAGCGAAGGCTCCTCGATCAGGCTGGTCAGGTGCGCGCTCAGCGTCTGCACGTCGAGCGGCTCGTACTCGAGCCCGTAGCGCCCCTCCGAGAGCAGCTCCTCGTAGGGGGGCAGGCGCGAGGCGACCGGGACCACTCCCGCGGCGAGCGCGCGCAGTAGCGTCCCGGGCGCCGTCCGCAGTCCCTCCGAGGCGAACACGATCACGTCGGCCCCGCGCAGCACCTCCGCCTCGCTCGTCTCGTCGGCGCCGACGAATCGCACGCGCTCGCGCAGCTCGCGCCCCAGCGTCGCCGGTGCCGCAAGCGGCCGCGATGACCACACGGTCGCGTTCCACCGCAGTCCGTGCGGGAGCAGCCGGAGCGCGCGCAGAAACTGGCGAAGCGCGCTGCGCTCCTCGCGCACGATCATCGCCAGCTCGACCTCGCCGGTCGCGTTCGGGGCCGGTGGCTGCAGATCCGCACCGGGAACGATCACTCGGTAGTCGGCAGGGAAGAAGCGCTGCATCAGCTCGCGCGTCGCCTCATAGCTGGCAGTGCGCGCGTCGAGGCGCCCGAACAGCAGGCGCGTCAGCGGCCGCGTCAGCTGCGTCGACAGGAGCCGCTCGGTCGGCGCGTGGAAGCTCCCCACGTTGAGCGCGCGCGAGTGGCGCAGGGAGACGCTCGAGGCGCTCGGGGCAAACGGCTCGTGCACATGCACGACGTCGAGCGGCAGCGTGCTCAGCGCATCCTCGATCGTGCGCGCGACGTCGACCGGCAGCGACGCTGCCCGGCGCTTCGTCGGCGAGAACGGGAGGACCTCGCCGACGCCGAGAACAACGGGCTCGTGCGACGCGCGCTTTAGCAGCTCATCCAGGTTGCCCCGCAGCGCCCGCCGGCTGTCGCGGACGAGCGCGCCCGACTGCGACGGGGCGATGATCAGTACCCGCTGCCCGCGCCGCACGAGCTCGGCCGAGACGCGCGCGACATAGTCGTTGACCTCGTTCGCCGCCTCCCACGCGAACGGGGTCACCTGCGCGATCGCGAGGTGCTCTGCGGGCACGACGAAGAGTTTATTGAGGGGGCCGCTTGCGCGGCCCTGTGGGGCTTGCTGCGGTAAGCCGGTAAGCCCGACGCCCTCGCCTAGACCTTCGCTGCCTCGCCGGCCTTGTCCGATCCGGAGGGCGCCGCCTGGCGGCTGTACTTGGCGATGAACTCCTCGGTCAGCTCGCGCGCCTGGTCGTCTGGACGCTGGTGCATCGGCGACTTCATCAGATACGAGCTCGGCCCGTCGAGCTGCCCGGAGAGGCCGTTGTTCAGCGCGAGCTTGCAGCAGCGGACCGCGTCGATCACGATCCCGGCGGAATTCGGCGAGTCCCACACCTCGAGCTTGAGCTCGGCGGTCAGCGGGACGTTGCCGAACGCCTCGCCCTCGAGGCGGATGTGCGCCCACTTGCGGTCGGTCAGCCACGGCACGTAGTCAGACGGCCCGACGTGGACGTCGTCCTCGGGGAGGACGTGGCCCATGATCGAGGTGACGGCGTTCGTCTTGGACTCCTTCTTTGACTCGAGGCGCTCGCGCTCGAGCATGTTGTAGAAGTCCATGTTGCCGCCGACGTTCAGCTGGGAGGTCCGAACCAGCTTGACGCCACGATCGTGGAACAAGCGGGCCAGGCCGCGGTGGACGATCGTCGCGCCGACCTGGGACTTGATGTCGTCGCCGACGATCGGCAGCCCGGCCTTGACGAAGCGCTTGTTCCAGTAGTCCTCGCGCGCGATGAACACGGGGATGCAATTGACGAACGCACAGCCCGCCTCGAGGACCTGCTCCACGTACCACTTGGTGGCCTGCTCGGAGCCGACCGGGAGGTAGGAGACGACCACGTCGGTGTGCGTGTCCTTGAGGATCTGGACGATGTCGGCGGTCGGGCCGGGAGCCTTCGTGATCTTCTCCTTCAGGTACTTGCCGAGGCCGTCGTGGGTCATCCCCCGGTGCACCTCGACGCCGAGATGGGGGACGTCGGTGTCGAGCTTGATCGTGTTGTTCTGGCCGGCGAAGATCGCCGCTGACAAGTCCTTGCCGACTTTGTCGGCGTCGATGTCGAACGCGGCGCTGAACTCGACGTCGCCGACGTGATAGCCGCCGAGGGCGACGTGCATCAGGCCCGGGACCGAGTCACCCGGATCGGCATCGTGGTAGTAGTGGACGCCCTGCACGAACGAGCTGGCGCAGTTGCCCACGCCGATGATCGCGACGCGGACCTTGTCCTGCGGGTAGCGCGCGGCGCCGTCGGTGGAACCGTTGGTCGTGCTCACAGTGCGGCGTTCCCTTCTCTAAGATCAAGCCTGCGCGTTGATCGAGGCCGGCGCAGGCGCCGACCTAGGTATTCCACAGCGGGGGTTTAGTTACACGCTACGCGGTCTTGAGCTGACCGCGCACGTACACGATCCGCTGGATCGTCGTGAACAAGGTCAGCGCGGCGAGCACGTACACGGCTGGCGCAAGCAGCTCGAAGTGCCCGATCGAGGCGCCCTTCGCGAACACGAGCCCCGCGGACAGGATCACCACACGGACCGGGCGGGTCGCAAGCCCGACCTTGCAAGCGACGCCGAGCGCCTCGGCGCGGGCCCGGGTGTAGGACACCATCAGCGATCCCAGCACGGCGGCGACGGTCGCGGCGACGGCGACCTGGTTGTGGCGCGACGCGAAGTAGGCGCCGACGGCGGTCAGCACGATCCCCTCCTCGAGGCGGTCGAGCGTCGAGTCTAGGAACGCGCCGAACGGCGTGCCCTTGCCCGACATCCGCGAGTAACGACCGTCGAGCGTGTCCATCATCGAGCCGATCACGAACGCGATCCCCGCCAGGAAGAACAACCTTGCGACGACCAACCCGGCGGCCGCGAGGTTGAGCGCAAACCCGGTCAGCGAGATCGCGTTGGGGGTCAAGCGCGACTCGATCAGCCGCTCGCGCATCAGCTCTTGCGTCGTCGGCCCCTCACCGCGAGGGCGCGTCCGCTGCGGGCCCCTGGGATGGGTGGAGGCCGACTTCGTCGTCGTCGGTGGCCGCTGGGTCTGGTCGGGCATTCGCGGGGGTCGGGTGCTACGTGGTGGCGAGCCCGTCGGCATCGTCGCGCGCGCGCCGCTGGCTCGTCGGCTCCGTGCTCCACCCGAAGCTCCACGCCTGTGGTCGCAACCGGGCAAGGACCCGGTCGGCCAGCACCGCCGAGACGCAAGCGGTCAGCGCGCCGAGGAAGACGTCGGTGAGGTAGTGGTTGCCGGTCGCGACGACGACGAACGTGATCACCACCGGATACAGCCGCCATGCGAGCTTCGCGGGCCAGCGCCTGACCAGCAGCGACATCGGCACCCCGACCATCAGCGCGAAGCAGACGTGCATCGACGGGACCGCCGCGTACAGGTTCAGCAGGGCGCTGCCGGCGCCGCGCTCGACCGTGATTCCCGTGAACTGCTGGATCGTGTCGGTGAAGCCCCACTCGGGCAGCAGGCGCGGCGGCGCCGTCGGGTACACCGCGTAGCCCACCAGCGCGATCGCCATCGCGATCATGAACATGTTCCGCACGAAGTAGAACGACTGGTTGCGCCGGAGGTAGATGAACACCACCGCGCCGATCGTCACCAGGTAGTGGGCGTTCAGGTAGGTGAAGTCGGCGATCACCGTCAGCCAGTGCGCCTTCAGCGTCCAGGCCTGGATGCTCGGCTCGACGAACACGTGCAGCAGGCGCTCGAAGTTGATGATCTTGGTCGCGTCGCCGAATGGTTTGTAGCCGGGCGCCAGCGAGTTGCCGGCGACGATCGCGCGCACCAGCTGGTAGAGCATGTAGGCCGCGCCGCCCAGCAGCAGCTGGTGGATCGCATCCCTCCACCCGCGAGGAAGAACCCGCGCCTCGATGAAGCTAAGTCGATGCCGCATGGCATCTTCATCCTACCGTGGGTCACGGCGGGGCTTCGCGGGGTCACGGCGGGGCTTCGCGTGGGTCACGGCGGGGCTTCGCGTGGGTCACGGCGGGGCTTCGCGTGGGTCACGGCGGGGCTTCGCGAGGGTCACGGCGGCGCTTCGCTCGCGCCTGCTCCGGCCCGTAGCGCCGGTTGAGATTGGCCGCCTACGTGCAGCGTGGCGATCGCGCCCCGATCCGGCCCGGCGAGAAGTCCATGGCGAGCCTGACCGTGCCCGGCCGGCGCAGCGTCAGCAGGGTGAAGTCGCCGACCGGCGCGACGCAGCCCGCCCCGTTCTCAATCGCCCAATACGGGCTGAACCGGACACGGACGAGCACCCTGCCGGCCGTCCTGGCGTAGACAGTCAGCGAGTTCGGCCCGAGCTTCGTCAGGATCGCAGGGCCCTGGACGATCGGGGTGGGATCGCTGACGGCGTACACGTGCCAGTGCCTGGTCCGCAGCACGAGCCGCAGGTACGGGAGCCCCCGGTCGACGAGCGCCTCCTCCTGCTCGGCTGAGTAGTCGAGCCTCGCATCCGAGATCGCGACGAACCGGACTGCCATCTTGTGCAGCCATGCCTCGTAGGTGCCGGGCGTCAGCGCGCCGCCGTAGAACAGGTGGTTGTACTTGATGTCGAGCTGCCGCTCCCATCCGCGCGCGAGCGGGAACCGCGGCGCCACGTCGTACGCTTCCCAATGGAACTTCGTGAACGGGATCTCGACCCGGAACGGCGGGTCGCGCTGCCGCTCGACGAACGCCAGCAGCGGCCGGTAGTAAGACGCCAGCACCGAGGGGTCGTTGGCGGTGATGTAGACGTCGCGGATCGGCGCCTGCCACTGGAGGTAGAGCAGCGGCAGCGCGGCGGCGGCCAGAAGCTGCCTGCGCCGCGGCCACCACAACAGCGCAGCGAGCGGCCCGGCGACGAGCGCTCCCAGCCGCGCGGCGTTGCTGCCGACCGGCGTCGGCACCACATACGCGGCGAGGCACCCCACCAGGTACAGGAGGACCGCGGACCGGAGCGTCCACTCGCGCCTCGGGAGCGCGACCAGCGCGAGCGCCGCGACCGCGACCTCGGGCGCAAGCGTGCCGAACGTGAACGGCTCGCTGCCGCCCTCTGGAAACGCGGCCGACAGGGCCAGCACCGGCGCCAGCGTCGCCACGATCACCCCGATTCCGGGCATTGCTCCGGTGACGCTGCGGTGCTGAACACATGACCCGATCGCGTGCGCGGCGCCCCCGAGCGCCGCGAACAGCGCCGCCACCGGGCTCGCCAGCGCTGTGATCACGGCCAGGCCGGCGGCGATCCAGGGGCGTCTTCGCTGGAGCGCCAGCATCGTTGCGACGGCGGGCAGCAGCCCGAACGCGAATGCCAGCCTACCCGTGAACAGGTTCGTCGCCGTTGCCGCCCCGAACCAGGTCGAGCCGACCCACGCGTCGGGACCGAAGTGCTCGCGTGCGAGCAGCTCGAACAGCGCCGCGGTCGCGGTCGCGGCGATCGCAGCGGCAAGCTGGGGCGAGAGCAGCGCCGAGACCGGCGGGAATAGCACGCTGTAGCCGAGCGTGTTGTGGCCGGCGTACCACCAGTTGTTCCACAGGCCGAAGCCCTCCGAGCGGAACAGCTGCGCGCGCAGCAGGTGCGCGGCGAGATCGAAGCTCGGCGGCGAGACGATCACGTAGACGGTGGCGAGCACGCCGGCGATCAGAGTGGGGGTGGCCCGGGCCCAGTCGACGCGGGGCGGGCCGAGCTTCGGTGCCGCGGGCGCCGACACGCTCATGCCGGCTGCTCCGGGAACGCGGCGACCCGGTCGATCGGGCGCGGCGGCACGCTCATGCCGGCTGCCCTAGGAACGCGGCGACCCGGTCGATCACGCGCTCGTCGTCGAGCCAGGGCCAGTGACGGGCGTCTGGCAGCGTTTCGAGCGTCGCGTTCGGTAGGGCCCTCGCGTACTCCTCGCCGAACATCGCCGGGATCCACGGGTCGCACAGGCCCCACACGATCAGCGCCGGCATCGTGAGCGTGTTCAGGCCCTGGCCGGCCTCGGCGAGCCGTCGCTCGTTCGCACTGCGGTACAGGCGGAGGATCGCGCGCTGGGTTCCCTGGTCGAACTGCTCGTACACCGTCCTCGCCCGCTCCTTCGGCCATGCGTCCGGGTTGCCCGCGCCGTGCCGGAGCGCCCGGCCTAGAAGCCACCGGGTCGTCGACCCCATCGCGAGCTCGCCGAGCATCGGCTTTCGCCATAGCCGAGCAACGGGGTACCAGCCGAAATGCGGCAGCAGCGGCAGCGCGTTCAGCAGGACGATCCGCTCGATCCGCTCCGGGTGGCGCTGGGCGAACACGAGGCCGGCGGCCGCGCCCCAGTCGTGCGCCACGAGCTGCACGCGGGGAACATCCAGGTGGTTCAGGAGGCTCTCGACGAAGTTCGCGAGGCCGGCGATCGAGTAGTCGAGGTTGCCGGCCTTGCCCGAACGGCCGAAGCCGATCAGGTCCGGCGCGATCCCGCCGGTCCGCTCGAGAAAGCCGGTCCAGTCATCGGAGCTCGTCGGCACACCGTGGAGGTACAGCGGCGGGACATTGGGCGCAGACGCGCTCCGGTAGTAGATCGGCGATCCGTCGAGTTCGATCGTATGCTCGTCGACGCTCAACCGGCGGCGAGGATAACGTCCGCGCTCGTGATCGAGAGCCGACCAGAACGGCCGCGGCGGCCCTCACGTACGCTCTGTCTCGGCGAGGCGCTGGTCGACCTGATCTGCGAGAAGCCGATCGGCGGCCTGGCCGAGGCGGATGCGTTCGTGCCGCATTCCGGCGGCGCGGTCGCCAACGTCGCCGTCGTCGCCGCGCGCGCGGGCGCCCACGTCGCGCTCGCCGGCGGGGCCGGCGATGACGACTGGGGCCGCTGGCTGCGCCGCCGGCTGTCCGACGCCGGCATCGACCTGACGTTCTTCGAGTTGATCGACGGGTGCCAGACGACGATCGCTGTGGTTGCGGTCGGCGAGGACGGAGACGCGAGCTACCACACCTACGGCGATGAGATCGCAACCGTGGTCGACGCGCTCGGCGAGCGTGTCGACGAGGCCGTCGAGGGCTCTGCCGCCCTGTTCATCAGCTCGAACACCCTCGTCGACGCGGACGAGCGCAGGGTCACGATGCGCGCCCGGGAGCTGGCCCTCGAACGCGAGCTGCCGGTGATCTTCGACCCGAACCTCCGCCTGCACCGCTGGCGCTCCCGCGCCGACGCCTACGCGAGCGCCAACGCCTGCGTACCGGGCGCGCTGCTGGTCCGCGCGAACGCGGTCGAGGCCGCACTCTTGACCGGCGAGGACGACCACGAGCGCGCGGCGACCGCGCTGCTGAAGGCCGGCGCCCGAACGGTCGTGATCACGCTCGGCGCCGGCGGCGCGATCCTGCGGGGCCAGTTCCGCGCCGACGTTCCCGCCGCGCCGGCCCGCGTCATCAGCACGGTCGGGGCCGGCGACGTGCTGACGGGCACGCTGCTCGCTCGGCTGGCCGGCAGCGATTTCCACCCGGCCGCGGTCGCGGCCGGGCTCCCCAACGCCGTGAACGAGTCGGCGCGCGCTTGCGAGCGGTGGGGAGCATTGGAGTGACACCCGTGGCCGGACGCCCTGCCACCAAGGCGGACGCGGCCTCCTCGCCTGGATGGCGCCTTCCGACCGCCCGCCGCGTCCGCGCGATCCGCGACCGGCTGCGACTGGTCTACGGCCGGCCGCTCGCACAGCCCCACGGCCACCCGATCGCCGAGCTGATCCTGACCGTGCTCTCCCAGTCGACCAACGACCGCAACCGCGACATCGCCTACCTCGCGTTGCGCGAGCGGTTTCCGACCTGGGAGGAGGTCCGCGACGCGCCTATCGACGAGCTCGAGGAGACGATCCGGCCCGGCGGGATCTCGAAGATCAAGTCGGTCCGGATCAAGTCGATCCTGCAGGCGATCACGGACACGGCCCCAGCCGTCCCCGTGTCGCGCGAGTCGGCTGGTCATGACGCCGACTCGTCTCCCGAGTCGTCTAGTCGTGTCGCCGGCTCGTCTCCGGAGTCGCCTGGTCGTGTCGCCGGCTCGTCCCGGAGTCGTCTGGTCGTGTCGCCGGCTCGTCTCCCGAGTCGTCTGGTCGTGTCGCCGGCTCGTCTCCCGAGTCGTCTGGTCGTGTCGCCGGCGCGTACGGGGAGTCGTCTGGTCGTGTCGCCGGCGCGTACGGGGAGTCGTCTGGTCGTGTCGCCGGCGCGTACGGGGAGTCGCCTGGTCGTGTCGCCGGCTCGTCCCCCGAGTCGCCCAGCCGCGGGCCTATCTCGCTCGACTGGCTGGCTAGCCAGTCGGTGCCGGAGGCGCAGCGCTACCTGATCTCGCTGCCGGGGGTGGGTCGCAAGACGGCCGCGTGCGTGCTGCTGTTCGCGCTCGGGATGCGCGACGTCCCGGTCGACACCCACGTATCCCGTGTCGGCAGCCGACTCGGCCTGTTCCGCCCGAGCGCCCCGTTCGACGAGCTTCACGACACGATGCTCTCGATCACCCCGCCCGGCGAGGAGCTCGAGCTCCACCTCAACCTCCTTCGCCATGGCCGCCGCACCTGTTACGCGCGCCGTCCCAACTGCGTGGGCTGCGCACTGCGACGCATGTGCCCTAGCGCCGACACATTTGGCTGACGTGCGTGAGGTGATCGACCGCGATCGACCGCGATGGACCGCGATCGACCGCCGACGGTGCTGGTGAGCCGTCGTCAGCGCGCTTATCTCCGCTTTCCTCGCATGCGCCGCCCGCCGGGGCGGGATAAGCGCGCCCAGCGAGCTCATCTCGGGGAGGTCGGTGCCTCGTGCGAGGTTCGGCGAGATAAGCGCGGCGGCTCCGGTGAACTCCGCTTTCCTCCCACGGTCGCCGGGCGATCGCCCCCGCCTCCCACGGTCGCCGGGCGATCGCACCCCGCCTCCCACGGTCGCCGGGCGATCGCACCCCGCCTCCCACGGTCGCCGGGCGATCGCCGCCCGTCCTATGGTCTGTCACGACGATCGACGATCGGCGCAGTCCTCTCGGGGCCCGTGCGCGGGCTGGCCGCGGGGGCGCCAGCGCGAGACCGACCACGACCAGTCGCCGAGCGCCGGCGATACACAGGGCGAAAGCCCCGGACCCTGCCCGCAGAACCGAACAATCCAGCCCGAGACCCTGTGCCACCCGGCCTAGATCTGCTACGCTTCCACTAAGATTTTTCGAAACTCATAGGAGTAGAACGCATATGGGAAAGACGATCGGCATCGACCTCGGAACGACCAACAGCTGCATGGCCGTCCTCGAGGGTGGTGAGCCGACGGTGATCGAGAATGCCGAGGGCGGGCGCACGACGCCGTCCGTCGTGGCGTTCACGAGCTCCGGTGAGCGGCTAGTAGGAACCGTCGCCAAGCGGCAAGCGGTGACCAACCCGCAGAACACGGTCTTCTCGATCAAGCGCTTCATGGGCCGCAAGGAGGCCGAGGTGCGCGAGGAAGAGGCGATCGTGCCGTACAGGGTGGTCTCCGGGCCGAATGGCGACGCGCGCGTGGAGGCCGGCGGCAAGCAGTTCTCGCCGCCGGAGATAAGCGCGATGATCCTCGGCAAGTTGAAGGCTGACGCTGAGGCGTATCTGGGTGAGACCGTCGACAGCGCGGTCATCACCGTCCCCGCTTACTTCAACGACGACCAGCGCCAGGCGACGAAGGACGCCGGCAGGGTCGCGGGTCTCGACGTCAAGCGGATCATCAATGAGCCCACTGCGGCCTCGCTGGCCTACGGGCTCGACAAGGAGTCGGACCAGACGATCCTGATCTTCGACCTCGGCGGCGGCACGTTCGACGTGTCGGTGCTCGAGATCGGCGACGGCGTGTTCGAGGTCAAGTCGACCGCCGGGGACAACCATCTCGGTGGCGACAACTTCGACAAGGCACTCGTCGACTGGCTCGTCTCCGAGTTCAAGAAGTCGCAGGGCATCGACCTCAGCCAGGACCCGATGGCGCTCCAGCGGCTCTACGAGGCGGCCGAGAAGGCGAAGATCGAGCTCTCCACCACTCAGGAGACGCAGATCAACCTGCCGTTTATCACCGCCGACGCGAGCGGCCCGAAGCACCTCGACACCCGCCTCACGCGCGCCAAGCTGAACGAGCTGACCTCCGACCTGCTCGACCGCACGGTCGCGCCGGTGCGCCAGGCGCTCGCCGATGCCAAGGACAAAGGCGCCGACAAGATCGACCATGTCGTCCTGGTCGGCGGCATGACGCGCATGCCCGCCGTGCAGGAGAAGGTCAAGGGGCTCACCGGCAAGGAGCCGCACCGGGGTGTCAACCCCGATGAGGTCGTCGCGGTCGGCGCGGCCATCCAGGCGGGCGTGCTCGCCGGCGATGTCAAGGACGTGCTGCTGCTCGACGTCACCCCGCTGACGCTCGGGATCGAGACCAAGGGCGGCGTCATGACCAAGCTGATCGAGCGCAACACGACGATTCCGACCCGTAAGGGCGAGGTCTTCTCGACGGCCGAGGACAACCAGCCGTCGGTCGAGATCCACGTTCTGCAGGGCGAGCGCGAGATGGCCGCGTACAACAAGTCGCTCGGCAAGTTCCAGCTCACCGGCATCCCGCCGGCCCCGCGTGGGATCCCGCAGATCGAGGTTGCGTTCGACATCGACGCGAACGGAATCCTGAACGTGTCCGCGAAGGATCTCGGCACCGGCAAGGAGCAGAAGATCGAGATCAAGGCCGGTTCAGGCCTCTCCGACGAGGAGATCAAGCGGATGGTGTCCGACGCCGAGTCGCACGCCGAGGAGGACCGCAAGCAGCGCGAACTCGCCGAGGCCCGCAACAACGCGGAGAACGCCGCCTACCAGGCCGAGCGCCAGCTCAAGGACCTGGGCGACACCGTCGACAGCTCCTCGAAGGAGCAGATCGAGGCGGCGATCAAGGAAGTCCGCGACGTCTTGACCTCGAACGACACGAACGAGATCAACGCCAAGACCGAGGCGCTCCAGGACTCCTTCCACAAGGTGTCCGAGGCGATGTACCAGCGTGCCCAGGAGCAGGCCGCAGCCAGCGGCGCCACGACCGACGGCGCGGGTGCCACAACCAACGGTGCTTCGGCCGAGGAGGACGTGGTCGACGCCGAGGTCGTTGACGAGGGCAAGTAGTCGATGGACACCGATCGGAAACAGCAGGCCTCGACGTTCACGCCGGGCGAGCCTGAGGCGCCGGTGGCCGGCAGTACGCCGCCGCCGCCGGCGCCTGCCGACCGGGATGCGCCTGCCGAGCGGGACGCCCCCGCCGACCCGGACGCGCCTGCCGAGCGGGGGGCGCCTGAGCAGCCGAACGCGCGTCTGCCCGGGGCCGACGAGGACGAGCTCGCGGCGGTCGCCGTCGAGGAGCCGGAGGACCGGCTCGAGCCGGCCCCCGGGCCGGGGCAAGCCGTCACGGACGGAGCCCGGCAGGCAGTCGATCTCGATGCGCTGACGGCGAAGGCCGAGAAGGCCGATGAGTATCTGCAGCTCGCGCAGCGGACGAAGGCCGATTTCGAGAACTACCGCAAGCGCGCGATCCGCGAGGCCGCGGCGGCGCAGGACCGGGGCGTTGCCAAGCTGGCGATGGAGCTGCTCCCGGCCGTCGACAACCTCGACCGCGCGCTCGAGGCCGCGGCCGCGGGCGACGGCAGCGCGGAGTTCGGCAACGGCTCGTCGCTGGTCTCCGGCATCAGGCTTGTGCACGCTGACGTGATCGCCGCGCTCGCGCGGGTCGGGATCGAGCCGTTCTCGCCGAGGGGCGAGCAGTTCGACCCCCAGCATCACGAGGCCATCGCCCAGCAGCCCGTCGATGGCGCTGCAGCGGGCACCGTCGTCGAGGTGTATCAGCGCGGCTATCGCCTCGGCGAGAACGTGCTGCGCCCGGCGCGCGTGGTCGTGGCCCAGTGATGGGGAGGCCCCATGGCTGACAAACCTGACTACTACAAGATCCTCGGGGTCGGTAAGAACGCCTCCGAGGGCGAGATCAAGAAGGCATATCGCAAGCTCGCGCGGAAGTATCACCCGGACCGCAATCCCGACGACAAACAGGCCGAGGAGCGCTTCAAAGAGATTTCGCAGGCGAACGACGTGCTGTCGGATCCCGACAAGCGCAAGGCGTACGACCGCGGCTCCGGCCCGTTCGGCGGGTTCGGGATGCCCGGCGGGTTCGGCACGGGCGGGGTCGATTTCGGCGGCAGCTTCAGCGACATCCTCTCGAACCTGTTCGGAGGTGGGGGAGGCGGCGCTGGCGGCGGTTCCGTGCGCGGCGGCCGGGCGGCACAGGCTCGCGGACGTGACCTCGAAACCGAGGTGTCGCTCACGTTCGACCAGGCGGTGAGCGGGGCGCAGATCCCGTTGGCGGTGCCGACCTCACAACCGTGCCCGACGTGCAACGGCAGCGGCGCGAAGCCGGGCACGAGCCCGAAGGTCTGCCCGGTCTGCAACGGCCGCGGGGTTGAGGCACAGAGCCAGGGAATCTTCTCGATCTCCCAGCCTTGCTCGAACTGCCAGGGCTCGGGCACCGTGATCGAGGATCCATGCCCGACTTGCGGCGGCAGCGGCGCGCAGCGTAGCGTGCGGCGAATGCGGGTCAACGTCCCGGCGGGCGTGCGGGACGGCAGCCGGATCCGGCTGGCCGGCAAGGGCGAGTCCGGGGTGCGCGGCGCGGACCCGGGCGACTTGTTCGTGATCACGCGCGTGTCGGACTCGCCGGTGTTCAAGCGGGTCGGCGACAATTTCGAGGTCGAGGTCCCGCTGACGATTCCCGAAGCGATCCGTGGCGCCGTGATCGAGGTCCCCACGCTGAGCGGCACCAAGCGCCTGCGCGTCGCGCGCGGGACCAAGCACGGCACCGTCCAGCGCTTGCGCGGCGAGGGCCCCCCGCGGCTCGCCGGCAAGGGCCGGGGCGACATCCACTACCGGTTCGTGATCGATGTGCCCGCGTCGCTGTCTGAGGAGCAGATCGAAGCGGTCGACAAGCTGTCCGAGGTGATGAACGGCAATCCGCGCGTGAAGCTGTTCGCGAGCGGCCCGTCGGGAGACGGGTCCTGATGGCGACGCGGCGGATTCGCACGACCACCACGACGACCCGGATCGAGGTCTCCTCCGACCGGGGCGTGTTCATGATCTCGGTCGCCGCCGAGCTCGCCGAGATGCACCCGCAGACGCTGCGGATGTACGAGGCGCGCGGGCTGATCGAGCCGAAGCGCTCGCCGAAGGGAACGCGCCTCTACTCCCATAAGGACGTCGAGCGCCTCCGGCGGATCCAGGAGATGACCGCCGAGCTCGGGATGAACCTCGCCGGCGTCGAGAAGGTGTTCGAGCTCGAGGAGGAGCTCGACACGATGTCGCGGAAGGTCGCCGCGCTCGAGAAGCGCGCCCGGGAGCTGAAGAGCGAGGTCGAGCGGCTCGAGTCGATGCGGCGCGAGCTGCGGGCCGAGATCGTGCCGTATGCGCGCGGCGGCAAGCTGGTCCGCCACGCCGACATCCAGCGCTTCGAGATCCCGGTCGACGGGCCCGGAAGCTGATTCGGTTGCCCAAGCGCTGATTCGCCTGCCCGAAAGCTGATTCGGCAGTCCGAGCGCTGATTCGGCTTGGTCTTGGTCCGAGAGCGGGCGGCGGTCGGTGCCGGCACCCCGACGCACGGCTTGTGACAGGATGACGCGAATGGGCCGTTGGAGGATGTGGGCCGTGGGGGCGGCGTTTGTGCTGCCGCTTCTCTGGGGTGCCCCCGTGCTCGCCGCGGGCCCGAGCGCAAACATCACGCGCGTCGGACGGGCGCCGGCGGCGCAGCAGCTCGAGCTGCTATTCCCGCTGAAGGCGAACCTGGCCGCGCTGCGGCGCGCGGCGCTCGCGGTGAGCACGCCCGGCTCGCCGGAATACGGCGCGTATCGGCCGATCGATCAGCTGGCCCGGCGCTATGGGGCCGCCCCGGGCGCGCGGGCGCGCGTGCTTGCGTATCTGCGTCGCGCGGGCGCGCGGCGGGTCAGGATCGACGCGACCGGTCTGTTCGCGGAGGCGACGATCAGCGTCGGGCGCGCGGCGAGGCTGTTCGGGACCCCGCTCGCGCAGTTCCGGACCGCTCGCGGCGCTCGGTTCGTGGCGCCGGCAGCGGCCTCGGCGGCGGCGTCGGTGCAGCGGGTTCCCGCGGCGCTGCGCGGGCTCGTGACCGGCGTGGTCGGGCTCGACACGCGTCCGATCGTCTCGGCGCCGGCCAGCCGCGGCGCTGCACCGGCTACGCCGGGTGCCGCCGCCACGGCGGCTGCGGCGATCGGCGGGGGCGCACCGAGTCCCTCGCAACCCTCCTCTGGCCGTGTGCGCTCGGGCACACCGAGCGGCTGCGCCCCGGCACTCGCCTCCGGCGGCTTCACGCCCAACCAGTACTTGACCGCGTACGGCTACGACCAGCTCCACAACGCCGGAATTACGGGCGGTGGTGAACGTGTCGCGCTGATCGAGATCGACGGGTTCAGGTATTCGGACCTGCGGGGCTTCGCGCGCTGCTTCGGCCTTCCGATCCCTGAAGTGCGGGAGTTCACGGTCGGATTGCACCATCCGCTGGCGCCCGGCGCCGAGTCGACCCTCGACCTCGAGGTACTCGACACGGCCGCCCCCGCCCTGCGCTCGATCGACGTGTTCGAGGCCGGCTCGGGCGCTGCGGACGCGCTCGAGGCGCTGACGGCGCCGCTGCGGGTCGCGCAGAAGCCGCGCGTGATCTCGGTGTCGCTCGGCTTGTGTGAGGAGGCGCTGCGGAGCGCGATCGGCGAGGACGCGATCGTGTCGAGCGAGGGTGCGCTCGAAATGGCGGCCGCCGGCGGGATAACGGTGCTAGCCGCAGCCGGCGATCAGGGCTCGGCTGCGTGCACCGGCCCCGATGGAGCTCCGCTCCCCGTGACGGCCGTCAGCTATCCGGCGTCGTCGTGGTGGGTGACCGGAGTCGGCGGTACCAACCTGGAGCTGGGTCCGTCGAACGAGATCGCCTCGCAGATCGTTTGGAACGACGCGGCCCAGCAGCCGGGCTCGGCTGGGGGCGGCGGCGTCAGCACCATGTTCAGGCGCCCCCACTACCAGAGCGGCATCAGCTCGGCCCGCGCCCGGGCTGTCCCCGACGTATCGATGCTGGCGGACATCGTGCCGGGCTACGCGATCTTCTGCTCGGTCGTCCGCGATTGCATCCCCTCGAGCGCCGCCTCCCCGTGGGCGGGGATCGGCGGCACCAGCGCTGCGACGCCGCTGCTCGCTGGCGGAGCTGCGCTGGTCGATCAGCGATTGCGCCTGAACGGCCGCAGGCCGCTCGGGCTCGCGAACCCGCTCCTGTACTCGCTGTCGCGGTCGAGCGCCGCCGCGAGCACGTTCTACGACGTCACCTCGATCGGAAACGACGTCGGGCCGGACATCCCCGGCGACGGCCACCCGCTCGGCTGCTGCACGGCGCACGTCGGCTATGACGAGGCATCCGGGCTGGGCAGCCTCAACCTCGCGAGCTTCGCCGGGGCGGCGATCGCTCACGAGCCGGCGATCGTCACCGTGGGACTGTCGCTCCCGGCGCATCAGCGCGCGATCCGCGGCCGCGCGATCCGCGCCACGATCTCGTGCTCGGGCGCGTGCCGGATGGGCGCCTACGCCGAGGTGACGATCGGACGCGCCCGGCCGTTCGAGGTCGACTCGCGCGTGTTCACGCTGGCGGCCGCAGGCATCAAGACGATCTCTATACGTTTCTCGCCCAGCCAGCTGAAGACGCTTCGGTCCGCCCGCGCCTCCCGCCGCCGCATCAAGGTGATCGTCCGCGGCCTCATGATAGACCCCGTGACCTACTCGGTTCTGCCGCTCGCCGGCGGGTCGATCCAGCAGCAGACGCGCGGCGAACCGGTGGTGATCACCGGTTGAGGAACGTAGCTGACCGTCTCGTGCGGGGCTTGTGCGGGTCGGGCCGTGGGGGATTCAGGGCGCATAGCAACCGAAATCCCCACGACCGCTTGCCGGTCGTGTCATAATCTGAGTCATACAGACTTAGATCTGAGATCTCAGATCCCGAACTCGGAAGACCTGATGCAACCAGACAGATTCACGATCAAATCGCAGGAGGCGGTCCAGGCGGCGCAGCGGCTCGCGGACGGCCGCCGCAACCCGCAGACGACCCCTGAGCATTTGCTCGCCGTGCTGCTCGAGCAGGAGGGCGGCGTCGTCGGGCCGGTGCTGCGGAAGCTCGGCGCCGATCCGGCGGCGGTCCGCCAAGCGCTGGGCTCCGCGCTCGACGCGCTTCCAAAGCTGAGCGGCTCGGCCTCCTCGGCGGAGCCCGCCGGCGGCTCGAGCGAGCTGGTCCAGGTCCTCCGCGCGGCCGAGAACGAGATGCGCGAGCTGGGGGACGAGTACGTCTCGACCGAGCATCTCGTGCTTGCGATGTCCGCGCACCCCGGGAGGGCCGGCGATGCGCTCCGCGGTGCCGGCGCGTCGCACGAGGCGCTGCTGAAGGCGATCGCCGAGGTCCGCGGCAGCCACCGCGTGACCGACCAGACCCCCGAAGACAAGTTCCAGGCGCTCGAGCGGTTCGGACGCGACCTGACCGAGGCCGCCCGCGAGGGCAAGCTCGACCCGGTGATCGGGCGCGACGACGAGATCCGCCGCGTGATCCAGGTGCTCAGCCGACGCACCAAGAACAACCCGGTGCTGATCGGCGAGCCCGGCGTCGGCAAGACCGCGATAGTCGAAGGGCTCGCGCAGCGGATCGTCGCCGGCGACGTGCCGGAGGGCCTTCGCGACCGCCGGCTGATGGCGCTCGACCTCGGGGCAATGGTCGCCGGCTCGAAGTACCGAGGCGAGTTCGAGGACCGGCTGAAGGCGGTGCTCAAGGAGATCGCCGACGCCCGGGGCAACATCATCGTGTTCATCGACGAGCTCCACACGATCGTCGGCGCGGGTGCAGCCGAGGGCGCGATGGATGCCGGCAACATGCTCAAGCCGATGCTCGCCCGCGGCGAGCTGCGGGCGGTCGGTGCGACCACACTCGACGAGTACCGCAAGCACATCGAGAAGGACCCCGCGCTCGAGCGCCGCTTCCAGCCGGTGCTGGTCGGCGAGCCGACGGTGCAGGACACGATCGCGATCCTGCGAGGGCTGAAGGAGCGCTACCAGGTCCACCACAAGGTGCGAATCCAGGACTCCGCCCTGGTGGCGGCGGCGACGCTCAGCCATCGCTACATCGCCGACCGCTTCCTCCCCGACAAGGCGATCGACCTGGTCGACGAGGCCGCGTCGCGGATTCGGATGGAGATCGACTCCAAGCCGACCGAGATCGATGAGGTCGACCGGCACATCATGCAGCTCGAGATCGAGCTCCAGTCGCTCGGGTCCGACGAGGACGACGATCCAGGCACCACCGCGCGCCGCGAGCAGCTCGAGCGCGCGCTGGCGGAGGAGCGCGAGCGCTCAGCCGCGATGCACGCAGAGTGGCAGCGCGAGAAGGAGAGCGTCGGCGCCGTCGCCGAGCTGCAGGAGCGGATCGAGCAGGCCAAGATCGAGCTCGAGCGCGCCCAGCGCGAGGCGGATCTGGGCCGCGCGGCCGAGCTGCAGTACGGCAGGATCCCCGAGCTGACGAAGCAGCTCGAGGCCGCTGAGGCGGCCGAGGCCAGCGCGGAGTCACACGGTGCCTCCGGGCCGAAGTTCCTCAAGGACGTCGTCGACGCCGAGGACGTGGCAGAGGTCGTCGCTAAGTGGACGGGCATCCCCGTCTCGCGCCTGCTGGAGACGGAGATCGTCAAGTTGGTTCAGATGGAGCAAAGACTGCACCAGCGCGTGATCGGCCAGGACGAGGCGGTCGAAGCGGTCTCCGCCGCGCTGCGCCGCTCGCGGGCGGGGCTGCAGGACCCGGATCGCCCGATCGGGACGTTCCTGTTCCTCGGCCCGACCGGCGTCGGCAAGACCGAGCTGGCGCGGGCGCTCGCCGAGTTCATGTTCGACAGCCAGGACGCGATGGTCCGGATCGACATGTCCGAGTACATGGAGAAGCACTCCGTGTCGCGGCTGGTCGGTGCCCCTCCCGGATACGTCGGCTACGACGAGGGCGGTCAGCTGACCGAGGCGGTCCGCCGCCGGCCCTACTCGGTGGTGCTGCTCGACGAGATCGAGAAGGCGCACCCCGACGTGTTCAACACGCTGCTCCAGGTGATGGACGACGGCCGGCTGACCGACGGCCAGGGCCGGACGGTGTCGTTCAAGAACACGGTTCTGATCATGACCTCGAACATCCCGGGCGGCCGTGCCGGCGTCGAGGCGCACTTCAAGCCGGAGTTCATCAACCGCCTCGATGACATCGTCGAGTTCGAGACGCTGTCCCGCGAGCAGATCGGCGAGATCGTCGACCTCCAGGTCGCACGGCTGATCGCTCGGGTGCGCGAGCGTGAGATCGAGGTCGAGCTGAGCGACGGCGCGCGGACGCTGCTCGGCAACCTCGGCTACGACCCGACCTACGGGGCGCGTCCGCTGAAGCGGGTGATCCAGAAGCGGCTCGTCGACCCGCTCGCGATGGCGATCCTCGAGGGTCGGTTCGTCCCCGGCGACACCGTCAGGGTCGACGCCCGCGACGGGGAGATCGTGCTCGAGCGGGCGTCGGCTCGGACGGAGGCGGCCGAGACCCCGGCGGCTGCGTAGCGCATGAGATGACGTTCGGAACGCACGGGCGCTTCGCGCAAGTGCGTTCCGTCCGCCATCCCATCACCGCGCGCTCCGAGCCGGCGGCGTCCATCACCGCGAGCACGTCGTCCATCCGCTCCTCGAGCGTCTGCGTGCTCGGCACCGGGTCGGACAGGCCGGTGCCACGCTTGTCGAACATGATCAGGCGGCTGAACGACGCGATCCTCCGCAGGAAGTACGCGGCCGCCGGGTGCTCCCAGTACTGCTCGATGTTTGACAGCCACTGCGGCACGAGGATCACGTCGACATCGCCGCTGCCGACGACCTGGTAGGCGATGCTCAGATCTCCGGCCTTGGCAAATCTCGTGTCTGGCGTCGCCATCGCAGCACCCTATCCCCTTACCGCCTACCGTCCATCCCCGCGTCGCCATGGTACAAGTCGCCCTTCACCACGTCGAGAGGAGCTCGCTGTGCCGACGTACATCATGCTGACGACGCTAACCCCCGAAGGCGTCCAGACGATCAAGAACAACCCGGGCCGCATCCGCGAAGTCAACCGCGAGATCGAACAGCTCGGCGCGACGGTCAAGGCCCAATGGGCCACGCTCGGGCAGTTCGACTTCGTCAACGTGGTCGAGGCACCCGACGAGAAGACGATTGCGCGAGTGTCGCTCGAGCTGGGGTCGCGCGGCACCGGCAGGTACGAGACCCTCAGCGCGATTCCGATCGACGACTTCATCGGCGCGATCTGAGCTCAGCCGGTGGCCGAGGCTAAGTCACGTTCGCGCGTTCTCGTCGTCGGCGCCGGCGCCCGCGAGCACGCGATCGTGCACGCGCTCAGCCGCTCATCACGCCGCGTCGAGATCCTGTGCGCGCCCCGGGAACGCGGGCGTCGAGGGAGATGCCCGCCTGATCGCAGCTCGGGCCGAGGACGCCGACGCGATCGTGCGCGCCGCCGTGAGCGAGGAAGTCGATCTTGCGATTATCGGGCCCGAGGCGCCCCTCGTCGCCGGCGTCGCCGACGTCCTCGCCGAGGCGGGCGTCCGGTGCTTCGGTCCCGGCCGGGCGGCCGCTGCGCTTGAAGGCTCGAAGGCGTTCTGCAAGCAGGTGATGGAGGCGGCCGGGGTGCCGACCGCGCGTTATCGGGTGGTCACCGACGTTGCCGAGGGTCTCGCGGCCGTCGACCGGTACCCGACCGTGATCAAGGCCGACGGCCTCGCCGCCGGCAAGGGCGTCGTGATCGCGCAGGACGAGGCGCAGGCACGCAGCGCGCTCGATCAGCTGCTCGTGCAGCGCCGGTTCGGAACCGAGCGCGTCGTCGTCGAGGAGCACCTCGAGGGTGAGGAGCTCTCGTTGCTGGCCTTGTGTGACGGCCGGACGGCCTTGCCGCTGGCCTCGGCGCAGGACTACAAGCGGATCTTCGACGGCGACCGAGGTCCCAACACCGGCGGCATGGGCTCCTACTCGCCCGTGCCCGCAATCGACGCGGCGCGTGCGGCCGAGATCTGCGCGTCCGTGCACCAGCCCGTGCTGGACGAGCTGCGTCGGCGCGGAATCCCTTTCCACGGGGTCCTGTATGCGGGGCTGATGATGACCGACGAGCGGCCGAAGGTGCTCGAGTTCAACGTCCGCTTCGGGGACCCGGAGACGCAGGCGATCCTGCCGCGTCTGCGCACCGATCTGCTGGACCTGCTCGAAGCGGCGACGCGTCCCACCGGCCTCGCCGGCGCCCGGCTCGACTGGTCTCCGAGCACGGCCGTGACGGTGGTCCTCGCCAGCCACGGCTATCCGGAGGCCTCGTCCAGCGGGGACGTGATCACCGGGCTCGACTCGGTGCCCGACGACGTGTACGTCACCCACGCGGGGACAGCGCGATCGGAGTCCGGCGAGATCGTCACCGCCGGCGGGCGGGTCCTGAACGTCACCGCACTCGGCCCCGACGCTGCGGCCGCCCGGTCGGCGGCATATGCTGCGGCGGACATGATCGATTTTCCGGGCAAGCAGATCCGCCGCGACATCGCGCTGCGCGCGGTGCGGGAAGACTCATGAGCGAGCAGGAATCCGTGGCCGCTCGACCGTACGCGGATCCCGCGGTCGAGTTCGAGGACCTCGACGTCGACGCTCCGCTCGTCGGGATCGTGATGGGGTCCAAGAGCGACATGGGTGCGATGGAGGCGGCCGAGAAGGAGCTGGCCGACCGTGGTATCCGCTCCGAGGTGCGCGTGATGTCCGCGCACCGTGAGCCCCACACGGTCGCCGAGTACGCCAAGGCCGCCCGGATGCGGGGCCTGCGCGTGATCATCGCCGGCGCCGGACTGTCGGCGGCTTTGCCAGGGGTCGTCGCCGCGCACAGCGACCTTCCCGTGATCGGCGTGCCGCTGACGAACCGCACCTCGGTGGCCGGTGGGCTCGACGCGCTGCTGTCGATCGCGCAGATGCCGCCCGGCGTCCCGGTGGCGTGTGTCGGCGTCGACAACGCGCGCAACGCGGCGGTGCTCGCTGCGCGGATCCTGAGCGCATAGTGGGCCTGACTTGAAGGATGGTCCACTAGCCTCGCCGGCCTCGGGTAACCGGAATGCCGCGCCACCCGCTCGGCTCGCCCGTCGCGCATAATCGACTGAGTGATCGAGCGCTATACGCGGCCAGTGATGGCCGAGATCTGGTCGGACCACGCACGCTTCGAGGCGATGCGCAAGGTCGAGGTCGCCGCCTGCGAGGAGATGACCGGTCCGACCGCGTCCGAGCTCGAGGCGATCCGCGCCGCCACCTTCACGGTCGAGGCGATCAACGAGCGCGAAAGGGTCACCGACCACGACACCGCCGCGTTCGTCGACGTGCTCGCCGCGTCCGCCGGCCCGGCCGGTCGCTGGATCCACCATGGGCTCACCTCGAGCGACGTGCTCGACACCGGGCTCGCGCTTCAGCTAAAGCGCGCCGCCGAGGTCGTGCTGCCCGACTCGCACGCGCTCGTCCGGGCGTTTGCCGCCCGTGCGCGCGAGCACGTCCACACTCTATGCGTTGGCCGCACCCACGGGATCCACGCCGAGCCGACCACGTTCGGGATCAAGCTCGCGGGCTTCGCGTTCGAGGCCGACCGCAACGTGCGGCGGCTCGAGCGTGCGTTCGAGCAGGCAACGGTCGGCGCTTTGTCGGGCGCGGTGGGCACCTACTCGGCCACCTCGCCCGAGTTCGAGGAGCGGGTCCTTGCGCGCCTCGGCATCGACCGCGAGCCGGTCTCCACGCAAGTCGTCGCGCGCGATCGCCACGCCGAGTTGCTGCAGGCGATCGCGCTGGCTGGGGCCGGACTCGAGCGGTTCGCGATCGAGCTTCGCCACCTCGCCCGCACCGAGGTGGGCGAGGTCCGCGAGCCGTTCGGCGCCGGCCAAAAGGGCTCGAGCGCGATGCCCCACAAGCGCAACCCGATCAAGTCCGAGCAGGTGACCGGCTTGGCGCGCTTGCTCCGCGGCAACGCCCAGGCGGCGATCGAGGACGTCGCGCTGTGGCACGAGCGCGACATCTCTCACTCCTCGGTCGAGCGCGTGATCCTGCCCGACTCGACGATCGTGCTCGATCACCTCCAGCGACGGGTTCTAGCGCTGGTTAAGGGGATGGTGATCGACGCCGAGCGGATGCGAGAGAACCTCGAGCTGACCAACGGCGCGCTGTTCTCGCAACGGGCGCTGCTGGCCCTCGTCGAGGAGGGGATGTCTCGGGACGAGGCCTACCGCGTGGTTCAGCGCGTCGCGCAGGAAGCGCTCGACCGGCGCACGCCGATGCGGGTGCTGCTGGCCACCGATCCTGCCGGCGCCGCCCTGCGTGACGTCGATGCGATCTTCGACTACGCCCCGTTCGTCCGCTGGGCCGATGAGATCGTGGGTTGGCTCGACGCGATCGCCCCCATCGCTGTGATCGGGAACGCCCAGTAATGCGCAAGCCAGCACCCCGTACCCCGCGGAGACTTATGGAAACAGTGTGCTCGCCGGAGGCGCGAAGCCGGGCAGAACGTCGGTGCAGTCGACGGGCTGATCACCGGTGAGCACCTGGACATCGGCGGACGACCGGTAGACGGTGATGTGGCGGCTCGCAGGATCGGCGACGAGGACTACCCGGACGCCGGCGTGAAGCCAGGCCAGCGCCTTCTCATGCAGCTCGGAGTAGGAGTCGCCGGGCGAGACCACTTCCACGGCGAGATCGGGCGGCCCTGGCCAGTACCCGGGGACGGGTCCGGTGGCCTCCACCCGCTCTTGGATCACGAACGCAGCATCGGGTGCACGCACGGTGTCAGGAGCGCGACTGAGCAGAAAGCCCGTCTCGGCGGCGAACACCCGGCCGGCGCCCCTTTCGGCAGCGCTGCGGTCAAGCAGCGCCAGGATCCGCGCGGCCACCGCGCCGTGCTCAGCGCCAGCGGGCGCCATCTCGTGTAACTCTCCTGCGATGAGTTCGAGGCGGCGATCGTCGGCGGGCAGCCGCAGCAGCTCCTCGGCGGTCAGAGCAGTGGCAGGCGGCGGGCTGGTCGGACGCGTGGCCATTGCGCAACGCGCCGACCGTAGCATTCGCCGCCCTTGATATTCCTCGCGAAGGCGATTCGGCCTGTGTTGCGAATCGGTTCCCACCGCGGCGGCTGCGGCAGCCGCATGACGAGGGTCGCGACGGTCGTGGCGGCCGCGATCCTGTGCGTGCCACTGGTGGCGTGCGGGAAGTCCGACACGCTTGACTCAGAGCGGATCGCGCGCGAGACGCTCGCGCATCCGCTGCTGCCAAGGGCGTTCAAGCGCGCCGGGCAGGACAGCGGCCCGGACGAGCTGCATGAGCTGCTCTCGTTGTGGCACAACCAGCGCCGCTCGATCCTCACAAGCCGCCAGCACCTGCTCAACGAAGCCGAGCACATGCTGTGCGGGCTGCCGCTTCCGCTGCGCGAGCAGCTGCCCGACACCAAGGCGGTCCGCGCCCGGCTGGCCGTCCGGGGTAAGTGGCTTCGACCGCGAGTGCGGCCGCTTTGACGAACGAGCTGTCTTACCGGCGCCCACCCCTGACGGGATGATCGGCGCGGAACGGGGGTCGCGACGCGCTCGAATAGGTCCCCGTCAAGGCGCGGCCGGGCTAACGCCGGCCCGTCAGCGACGAGGTCGCCGGCGTCCTCGCCGAGGGCTCGCAGGCGGGCGGACACCCGGCGACCTGATCGGCGTGGACGCGTCGGCAACCTGGTCGCTGCGTCCTTCGCGCATCAACGCGCGAGCCGACAGGTGCTCGGTCGCCCAGGACGGCGTGAGTGCCAGATCTCCATGCTCGGGACAACGTATTCGCGGCAGCGGCGCCGTCACGAACGCCTCGAACGTCATCGCATCCGGCTGACGCCAGGTGCCCTCGGTGAAGTCAATGGCCTCGCAGACGCGCTCGCACCGCGGGCATGGGAATCGCGAACCGGCCGGGAAGCCCAGGCGCAGATCGACTCGTTGGTGTTCGAAATCGAAATCGGTCGCCAACACGCGCCAGGGTGCCTCAAGCTGCAGCACAAGCTCGAAGAGCTGCTTCATGCTGCGGACAGGCACGCCGTCGGTCACTGACTGCTCATGGTACCGCCGAACAGCGGCGGCCCCGGACAACGGGCCGCGCGGAGCGAGACGAGCGGCGAGCTGCACGCGGCGATCCGCATCCGCTCTGGTGAGGCGCCCGTCCCCCTGGCGGGCGACCCGCGCCTGCTCGCCCGGCCGAGATCCTGAACCTCACGACCGACGCCGGCGACCTCGACGTCACCAGCCAGCCTGACGCATTCGGTCGCTGGTCGGATGGATCTGGCACAACCGCAACTCGACGAGGTTCTGGCATCCCGGGACGCCCGGGCACTGGGACGCGACGGTGCTCAAGGCCAAGCGCAACGAGTCGCGCACCTACCCCGGCCAGGGCACCTCCGTGATGCTGCCGCTGCTCCCCGAGGAGGGGTACCGGGTGCGGATCATGGTGATCGGCGGCGGTGGCGTCGACCGCGAGGTGTTCTACAAGGGTGGGCACAACGATGATCTCGCCACTGACACGGTCGAGCTGCTCGACCTCGGAGCCGCGCGGCCGGGCTGGAAGTTCGTCGCGAAGATGCATCACCTGCGGGTGCTGTGCGACAGCGTTCTGCTTCCCGGCGGCAACGTGCTCGTCGTCGGAGGCAGCTCCACCGGCAAGTCCGATGTGGCGGTCGACCCCGTCTTCCCGACCGAGCACTACGACGCGGCCACGGACACCTGGACGGAGCTCGCGCCGATCAACTGCGCGCACCTCTACCACTCGACCGCGCTTCTGCTTCCCGATGGCCGCGTGATGCGCGGCGGCAAGGACGGGCAGTTCCAACGCGATCCAAACAAGTACTACGAGCACAGGCTCGAGTTGTTCTCGCCGCCGTACCTGTTCGCCGGAGGACGACCGCAGATCTCCTCGGCTCCGACCAGCGGTGACTACGGCCACAACATCACGGTCGGCTGCCCCACCGCCCGTAACATCACCCGAGTCGCCGCGATCCGCGCCGGGGCGGTCACCCACAACTTCCACATGGACCAGCGGTATGTCGGTCTCGAGGTCGTCGGCAGGACGGCCGGGAAGCTGACGGTCAAGCTTCCGCCGAGCGGGAAGGTCGCACCGCCGGGCTGGTACATGCTGTTCGTCGTGAACGGCGACGGGGTCCCGTCCACGGCGCGCATGATCAAGATCAGCTGACCGCTCGAATGGACGTCCCGGGAGCCACGGCGGCCGCCGAACCCGTTGCTAGGATCGACTGAGTGCCCGCACTCGCCGACCTTTCGCTGATCGCATCGGGGAAGGTCCGCGAAATCTATGACCTCGGCGACGAGCTGCTGATCGTCGCATCCAATCGGATCTCCACCTACGACGTGGTTCACCCCACGCCGATCCCCGACAAGGGGAGCGTGCTCACCGGACTGTCCACGTTCTGGTTCGAGCGCACCGGCGAGATCGTCCCGAACCACCTGCTGTCGGTGAGCGACGAGGTCCCGCAGGAGGCTCGAGGCTGCGGGATGGTCGTCCGCAAGCTCGAGATGCTGCCGGTCGAGTGTGTCGCGCGCGGCTACATCACTGGCTCGGGCTGGAAGGACTACCAGCGCACGGGCGCCGTATGCGGGATCGAGCTGCCAACTGGCCTGCGCGAGTCCGAACACCTGCCGGAGCCGATCTTCACCCCGACGACCAAGGCGAACGTCGGCCACGACGAGGCAATCGACTTCGACGAGGCCGTCGAACTGGTCGGGGATCGCGCGCTCGCCGAGCGCCTGCGCGACATCTCGATCGCCGTCTACAACCACGCAGCCGATCACGCGCGCGAGCACGGCATCCTCCTCGCCGACACGAAGTTCGAGTTCGGGCTCGACCCCGACGGGGCGCTGACGCTGGGCGACGAGCTCTGCACCCCCGACTCCTCGCGCTTCTGGCCGGCCGACGAGTACAAACCGGGGCGCGGGCAGCCCAGCTTCGACAAGCAGTTCGTCCGCGACTGGGCGTCCTCGACCGGTTGGGACCGGACCCCGCCCGCCCCGCCGATCCCCGAAGACGTCGTCGCTCGCACGCGCGAGAAGTACGTCGAGGCCTACGAGCGGATCACGGGCGAGCCGTTCTCGGCGTGGCAGCGGAGGACCGAAGCGGGCTGATGCGCGCGCGCGTCCTGGTCAGGCCAAAGCAGGGCATACTCGATCCACAGGGGCAGGCGGTCGAGCGGGCGTTGCCCGCGCTCGGCTTCGGCGGAGTCTCGAACGTCCATGTCGGGCGATTGATCGAGCTCGATGTCGACGATGCCGAGCAGCTGCCGGAGATGTGCGAGCGGCTGCTGTCCAACCCGCTGATCGAGGATTACGAGATCGTGGAGACCGGCTGATGAAGTTCGGCGTGATTCGCTTTCCCGGCTCCTGCGACGACCTGGACGCGCTGCACGCGGCCGAGCGGGTCGGCGAGGCGGTGATGCTGTGGCACGCCGACCGCGATCTGCAAGGCGTCGACGCGGTGATCGTCCCGGGTGGCTTCTCCTACGGCGACTACCTGCGCGCCGGCGCGATCGCGCGGTTCGCGCCGGTGATGGAGGAGGTCGCCGAGTTCGCGCGCGAGGGCGGGATCGTCCTCGGGATCTGCAACGGCTTTCAGGTGCTGTGCGAGGCCCGCCTGCTGCCGGGCGCGCTGCTGCCGAACGTCTCGCTGAAGTTCGTCTTCCGTCAGGTCGAGCTCGACGTCGTCAGCACCGACAGCGCGTTCACCCGCGCCTGCGACGCGGACCGCCGCCTGTCGATCCCGGTCAAGCACACCACCGGCCGGTTCTACGCCCCCGACCCCGAACTCGACCGCCTCGAAGCGGGCGGGCAGGTGCTGCTCAGATACGCCCCCGGGCACAATCCCAACGGCTCCCTGCGCGACATCGCCGGCGTCCGCAACGAGCAGGGCAACGTGTTCGGGCTGATGCCGCACCCCGAGCACGCGGTCGACCCGCTGACGGGGTCGACGGACGGAGTGAACGTGTTCGAGTCGATCAAGGCCCACGTTGCAGACGGCGTCCTCGTCTGACTCCAGGCGTCGCGAGTCCAAGCATCGCGAGTCAAGGCACCGCGAGCTCGGGCTCACCGACTACGAGTACGAGCTGATCCTGGACCGGCTGGGCCGGGCGCCGAACGACGTCGAGCTGGCGATGCTGTCGCTGATGTGGTCCGAGCACTGCGCCTACAAGCACTCGCGCAAGCTCCTGCGGCGCCTGCCGACCGAGGGTCCGCACGTGCTGATGGGACCGGGGGAGAACGCCGGCGTGGTCGACGTCGGCGGCGGGCTCGCGGTCGCGTTCAAGGTCGAGTCGCACAACCACCCGAGCGCGGTCGAACCGTTCCAGGGGGCCGCGACCGGCGTCGGCGGGATCCTGCGCGACGTGTTCGCGGTCGGCGCCAGGCCGATCGCGGTGCTCGACTCGCTGCGCTTCGGCGAACCGCAGCGCTCCGGGCGCTCGCGCTACCTGCTCGAGCACGCGGTCGCCGGGATCGGTCATTACGGCAACTCGATCGGCGTCCCGACCGTCGGCGGCGAGATCTACTTCGAGCGCAGCTACGAGCAGAACTGCCTGGTCAACGCGATGTGCCTGGGCCTGGCGCCGCACGACCGGCTGATCCGGAGCGCCGCGGCGGGCGTTGGCAACGTGGTGATGCTGCTCGGCGCGCTCACTGGCCGCGACGGGATCGGCGGAGCCTCGGTGCTGGCGAGCGCCGAGCTCGACGAGGGAGATGAGGCGAAGCGGCCGTCGGTCCAGATCGGCGACCCGTTCACCGAGAAGAAGCTGCTCGAATGCTGCCTCGAGCTGCTTGACGGGGAGCTACTCGTCTCGCTGCAGGACCTGGGCGCCGCAGGCCTCACCTCGTCGGCGTCGGAGATGGCGAGCAAGGGCGGCGTCGGCATCGACATCGACATCTCGCGCGTGCCGTTGCGCGAGAAGGGGATGGAGGCGTTCGAGGTGATGGTGTCGGAGTCCCAGGAGCGGATGCTGTGCGTGGTCGAGCCTGAGCGCGTTGGCGCGGTCCTCGGTGTGTGCGAGCGCTGGGAGGTGCTGGCGACGCCGATCGGTTCCGTCACGGGCGACGGCGTCTTCCGTGTGCTCGACCGCGGTCAAGTCGTGGCGGAGCTGCCGATCGGCGTGCTCGTCGACGACTGCCCGCTGTACGACCTCGAGCCCGAGCCGCTGGACCATGCGCTCTACGGAGCGTCCGACCCGGTCCTCGCCCCCGAGGACAAATCCGCCAGACCAAGTCCTGCTGGGGCTGCTGTGCTCGCCGAACGTCGCTTCGCGGCGGCCCGTGTTCGAGCAATACGACCCGGTCGTCCAGTCGCGCACGGTCCGCCGTCCCGACGAGGCGGACGCTGCCGTGCTGATGCTGCCCGACGGCGCCGCGATCGCCGTCTCGATCGACGGCAACGGCCGCCGGGTCGCGTGCGACCCACGGGCGGGCGCCGCCGAAGCCGTGTACGAGTGTGCGGCGAACCTGGCTTGCGTGGGCGCCGAGGCGCTCGGGCTGACCAACTGCCTGAACTTTGGCAACCCCGAGAAGCCGCACGTCGCGTGGCAGCTCGAGCAGGCGGTCGAGGGCCTTGCCGAGGCGTGCGAGGCACTCGGCGTGCCCGTCGTGGGCGGCAACGTCTCGCTCTACAACGAAGCCCCGACCGGCCCGATCTTCCCGACGCCGGTGGTCGGGATCGTGGGACGCCTGCCGGATGCGGAGCGTGCCGGACGACTCGCGTTCGCGCGCGAGGGCGACGCGATCGCGCTCATCGGGGGGTTCGAACCGTCGCTGACCGGCTCTGAGCTGGCCAAGCTGCTGGGCGATCCGCCCGCGGGGAAGCTGCCCACCGCCGATCCCGCGCTGATCCGCGATGCCCACCGGGTCGTTCGCGGAGGCGTTCGCTCGGGCGCGTACCGCAGCGCCCACGACATCGCCGAAGGTGGCATCGCCGTCGCGCTCGCCGAGTGCTGCATCGCGGGTGCGATCGGGGCGACCGTGAAGCTGCCCGAGCACCTGCATCCGTTCGCCGAGGCGCCCGGCCGAGGCTTCGTCGTCTCCGGCCACGAGGAGGATCTCGGCGACGGCCTCATCATCGGCCGCGTCGGCGGCGACACATTCGAGATCTCCGGAGAACTGAGGCTCGCAGTTGCCGAACTCGAGGCCGCCCGCGGAGCCGGACTCGCGGAATTGGTCTAGCCCCGCTGCTAGCCTTCGACGGGGCATACACATGCCTCTCGCCACCGATCATCGCGACGGCCCACGCGACGAGTGTGGAGTGTTCGGGATCTACGCGCCCGACCACGATGTCGCTCGGCTCGCGTACTTCGCCCTGTTCGCACTCCAGCACCGCGGCCAAGAATCCGCCGGGATCGCGACCGCCCCGCGAGGCGGAAGCATCATGGCGATCCGCGATCAGGGCCTCGTCGCCCAGGTGTTCGACGAGCACAAGCTGCGCTCGCTCGTCGGCGACATGGCGATCGGCCACGTCCGCTACTCGACCACCGGCTCCTCCGAGTGGGAGAACTCGCAGCCGATCGTCCGCGACGATCGCCGCACGCTGGCGCTCGCGCACAACGGCAACCTCATCAATGCCGTCGAGCTCCACTCCGAGCTGCGCGGCCAGCACGTACCGTTCCGCTCGACCTCCGACTCTGAGATCATCGCGGCGATGCTCGCCACGCACCCGGCAGAGCGGATCGAGGAGGCGGTAGCCGACGTGCTGCCGCGGCTGAGCGGAGCATTCTCGACCGTGGTCATGACCGAGGATGCGGTGGTCGCGTTCCGCGACCCGCACGGGCTGCGGCCACTGGCGCTGGGGATGATCGAGGAGGAGGACGGCCGCGCCGTCTATTGCGTGGCCAGCGAGTCGTGCGCGTTCGACCTGATCGGCGCGACGTTCCTGCGCGAGGTCCAGCCCGGCGAGGTCGTGACGCTGACGGATGGCGGCGTTCGGACCCGGTTGGTGGCCGACGCCGAGCGCCACGCCTTCTGCGTGTTCGAGTACATCTACTTCGCCCGGCCCGACTCGCGGATGGCCGGCACCGTCCTGCAGGTCGCGCGCGCCCGAATGGGCGAGATCCTGTGGCGCGAGGCCCCGGTGGCGGCGGATCTCGTGATCCCGGTGCCCGACTCGGGCAACGCCGCGGCGCGGGGACTGGCGCGCGCCGCGGGCCTGCCCCAGGACGACGGCTTCATCAAGAACCGCTACGTGGCGCGCACGTTCATCCAGCCTGGACAGGAGCTCCGCAAGCACGGCCTGCGCCTGAAGTTCAACCCGCTGCCCGAGGTCGTCGGCGGCAAGCGGCTGGTCGTCGTCGACGACTCGATCGTCCGCGGCAACACCACCCGCCAGATCGTCCAGATGCTGCGCGAGGCGGGCGCCGCCGAGGTCCACCTGCGCATCTCCGCCCCGCCGATCAAGCACCCCTGCCATTACGGCATCGACATGTCGACGCGCGAGGAGATGATCGCCCACGGCCGCAGCGTCGACGAGGTGGCCGAGGAGCTCGGCGCCGATTCGCTGCATTACCTGTCGTTGGAGGGCGTGTACGCGGCCGTCGGGGCCTCGCGCGAGAACCACTGCGACGCGTGCTTCAGCGGCGAGTATCCGCTGGCGGGGACCGAGGAGGCGGGCGGCAAGTTCGCGCTCGAGGCCGAGCTGCCGCTCGTTCCGCGTCTGAACTGCGCGGTGGTCCGCGCGGCGAACGGCCGTCCGAAGTCGGCCGCGGCCGGCGCTATCGTCGCGCGCCCATGATCCCCGCGAGAGCGCTGCACGGATCTTCGGCTTCGAGCAGTTCCGCCCCGGCCAGAAGGAGGCGGTGCACGGCGGCGCTGGCCGGACGCGACGCGCTGGTGGTGATGCCGACCGGCTCGGGGAAGTCGCTCTGCTATCAGCTCCCCGCGCTGATGCGAGACGACCTGACCGTGGTGGTCTCCCCGCTCGTGTCGCTGATGCAGGACCAGGTCGGCGCGCTCGCGCGGACCGCGCCGGGGCGCGTCGAGCTCGTGAACTCGCAGCGTGGCGGCGCGCTCAACGCCGAGGCGCTGGCCCGCGTGGCGCAAGGAGCCGTCCGGCTGCTGTATGTGGCCCCGGAGCGCTTCGCCGCGCCGCGGTACGTGGACGTGCTGTCCCGCGCTCGCGTCGGGCTGTTCGTCGTCGACGAGGCGCATTGCGTCTCGCAGTGGGGGCATGACTTCAGACCGGACTACTTCGCGCTCGCCGACGCGGCGCGAGACGTCGGCGCAGCGGCGACGATCGCGCTGACTGCGACAGCGACGCCGCGCGTGGCCGACGACATCGCGCGGCGGTTGCGGCTGCGAGACCCGGTTCGGGTGACGACGGGCTTCGATCGGCCCAACCTCAGCTTCTCCGTCATCCACTGCGGCACCAGCGCGGACAAGCGACGACGGCTCGCGGCCGCGCTCGCCGAGCCCGATGCGCTTCCGGCGATCGTGTACGCGGGCACGCGCGGGGCGAGCGAGGAACTGGCCGTCGCGTTGCAGCGCGCTCTCGGCGTCGAGGCGCTCGCGTATCACGCGGGCCTCGATCGCGGCGTGCGCGGCCGAACACAGGATCGGTTCATGGCCGGGGAGGTTCCGGTCATCGTCGCAACCAACGCGTTCGGGATGGGCATCGACAAGGCCGGACGTGCGAACCGTGGCCCACGCCGCGGTGCCGGGCTCGCTCGAGGCCTACTACCAGGAGGCAGGACGCGCAGGGCGAGACGGCCGGCCCGCCCGATGCCTGTTGTTCGCCGAGCAGCGCGACAAGGGACTGCACGTGTTCTTCATCCAGCGGGCGCGGATCGAGGACGGCGCAATCGAACGCGTCGCCGAGCGTCTGCAGTGGGCGGGGCTCGACGGTCGCTACGACCTGCCGCTCGCCGAGCTCGCGGGGTTGACCGCCGCGCGCCACGACAACGAGGCCGCGCGGACGATCATCGGGCATCTCGCGCGGGCCGAGCTCCTGTCCCCGGAGCCCTCGCCGCCCGACCGTGTGGCTGGTCGGGTCCTCGCCGACTGGGATCACCGCACGCTCGCGCTGTGCCGAGTCTCGGCCCGTGAAGCCGAGCGCGTTCGCTGGAATCAGTACCGCGCGGTGTGGGCGTACGTCGAGGGGAGCGGATGCAGGCGGCGCGCGCTGCTCGCGCACTTCGGGGATCGCAGCCTGACCGCGCGCTCGGGCGGCTGCTGCGACGCCTGCGACGGGCCGGGTGCGGCGTGGGCGGCTCCCGCGCTCGAGGCGGCCGCGGGTACGAGCGCGACGGCTGAGCGCCGAACGGACGGCGGTAACGGTCAGCCGCTCGACCTCGACCAGGCGATCCTCGACGTGGTCGGCAGCGCCCGCCCACCCGTCGGCCGTACCCGCGCGGTCGAGATCCTCCGCGGCGGGCGCTCGAAGGCGATCTTCGAGAACGCCTACGACGGGCTCGCCGCGTACGGGGCGTTCGCGCATCTGCGCTCGGCAGACGTGCTCGGCCGCGTCGATCAGCTGCTCGCGGAGGGGAGCTTGCGGTCCAGCGGCGGTCGCTTTCCGAAGCTCCGCGCCGCCGTCGCCTCCGCGCCCGGCGCAGCAAGGTCTCCGCACGCCGCATGAACGTCGGCGTGCTCGCGTCGGGCGCCGGCAGCAATCTCCAGGCACTGCTCGACCGGGTACACGGCCGCAACGGAGTGCAGATCGTTGCGGTGGCCTCGGACAAGCCGGAGGTGCCGGCGCTCGAGCGCGCGCGGGCGGCCGGCGTGCCCGAGGCCACGTTCCCGATCTCGCAGTATCCGGACCGCGAGGCACGCGATCTGGCGATGGCGGACTGGCTCGACCGGCGGGGGGTCGAACTGGTCGTGATGGCGGGGTACATGCGCCTACTGAGCCCCTCGTTCTTGGCGCGCTTTCTGGGCCGGGTAATCAACGTGCATCCGGCCCTGCTTCCCGCGTTCCCGGGCCTGTATGCGGTCCAGCGGGCGATCGACTACGGCGTCAAGGTCTTCGGCGTGACCGTTCACTTCGTCGACGAGGGGGTCGACAGCGGTCCGGTGATCCTGCAGCGGGCGATCGAGATTCCCGACGCCACCGATGCCGACGCGGTGCTCGAGCGGCTTCACCCGATCGAGCATGAGCTACTCCCGCGGGCGGTCTCGCTGATCGCGCGCGGAGCGGTGCGGCTCGATTCCGAGAACGCCCGACGGGTCGTGATCGACGCGTGAGAGCGCCCAGCCGAGGGTGACATCCTGCCCAGCCGCCGTCGGCCGCCGCCCGCCGAGCGGCTACAGTCGGGGAATGGAACAGGGAATTACGCGCGTCGCGACGCTGGCACCTGCGGCGCCCGCGGAGGTGCTGGTCGCACGGGCGCTGCTATCGGTCTCCGACAAGACCGGGATCGTCGAATTCGCCCGCGGGCTGGCGGATCTCGGGATCGAGATCGTCTCGACCGGCGGAACCGCGCGAGAGCTGGAGGCGGCGGGGATTCCCGTCCGCTCGATCACCGAGCTAACCGGCTTTCCCGAGATCATGGACGGCCGCGTGAAGACGCTCCACCCGAAGCTGTACGCGGGGCTGTTGGCGGTCCGCGACAACCCGGTCCACATCGACGCCGCGCGCGAGCACGACGTCGAGTGGGTCGATCTCGTGTGCGTCAACCTGTATCCGTTCGAGCGCGCAGCGGCGACCCGCGGGGTCCTCGACGAGGAGGTGGTCGAGAACATCGACATCGGCGGCCCGACGATGATCCGTGCGGCGGCCAAGAACCACCTGTTCACGGCGCCGGTTGTGAGCCCGGAGAGCTATGACGCGGTCCTCGATGAGCTCCGCCAATCCGATCGCCGGCTGTCGCCGAATACCCGCGAGAGCCTCGCCGCCGAAGCCTTCTCGTACACCGCGCGCTACGACACCGCGATCGCGCGCTGGTTCCAGGAGAAGCGGGAGGACTTTCCGCCGCTGATGGTCCGCGCGTTCGAGAAGGTGCTCGAGCTCCCCTACGGCGAGAACCCGCACCAGCGCGCCGCCTACTACGCGCAGGTGGGCACCCGCACCCACGTCCTGTCGATGGTCTCGCAGCTGGGCGGGAAGGAGCTCTCGTTCAACAACCTTCTCGATCTCGACTCCGCCCGCCTGCTGCTGAACGAGTTACAGGTTCCAGGCTGCGTGATCATCAAGCACAACAACCCGTGCGGTGTCGCCGTCGCGCCGACGCCGCTAGACGCCTACAAGCGGGCGTTCGCGTGCGACCCGATGTCCGCCTATGGGGGCGTTATCGCCCTGAACCACCGGGTCGATCGCGAGCTGGCGGCGGCGCTGCTGGAGCAGTTCGTCGAGGTCCTGTTCGCCCCCGGCTACGACGAAGACGCGCTCGAGCTGCTGTCGAGCAAGCCGAACGTGCGCATCCTCGACGATCGCGAGCGCCGCGCGGCCACCAAGATCGAACCCGACCTGCGCCAGGTAGTCGGCGGCATGCTGGTCCAAGATCGCGACGCCGACCTCGAGGAGTTCAGCGACATGCACGTCGTCACCAAGCGCCGGCCGACCGAGCACGAGCGCATCGAGCTGCTGTTCGCCTGGAGGGTCTGCAAGCACGTACGCTCCAACGCGATCGTCCTCTCCCGTGACCTGACCACGATCGGGATCGGCGCCGGCCAGATGAGCCGCGTCGACTCGGTCCGCTTCGCGATGGAGAAGTCCCGGTCTGAGCTGACCGGCGCGGTGATGGCATCCGACGCCTACTTCCCGTTCGCCGACGGCCCCGAGCTGGCGCTACAGGCGGGCGTGACCGGGATCATCCAGCCCGGCGGCTCGATCCGCGATCCCGACGTCGTCGCCGCTGCCGACGCGGCCGGTGCGGTGATGGTCTTCACCAGCCGACGCCATTTCCGGCACTGAGCGCCGGAGACGCCCCCGGAGAGCCCGCCGAGCATTCGATGTCCGATCCGATCACCCGTCTCGGCGGCGACCCGCCGTCCCCGTTCGAGGAACGCTACGGCTTCAGCCGCCTCGTGAAGGCCGATCGTCTCGTCTTCGTCGGCGGAACCACGTCGGTCCAGTCCGACGGCGCCGTCCTCGGCGACACCCCCTACGCCCAGACCGTCGAGATCCTCGGCAAGATCGAGCACGAGCTCGGCCGCGCCGGCGCGCGCCTCACGGACGTCATCCAGGTCCGCATCTACGTCACCGACGTTTCTCGCTCAGCCGAGGTCGGACGCGCCCACGGCGAGATCTTCGGCGAGATCCGCCCGCTGATGACGATGGTCGGCGTCGACGGCCTGGTCGACCCGCGCATGCTCGTCGAGATCGAAGCGGTCGCGCTCGTCAGCTAGTCCCGCGCGGCCATGGCCATGGCCGCCGCCTCCGGAGCCGCGCCCCCACGGCGCCGCCACCTCGACCACCCCGTCCTGCCGTCCGGGGGGCCGGTACGCGATCATGAGCAGCAAGCCGCCGTAGCTCAGCTGGCAGAGCAGCGGACTTTTAATCCGAAGGTCGTGGGTTCGATCCCCACCGGCGGCATCGGTCGGTTCGGTCGGTCGGTCAGTGGCTGGAGCTCGCCAGGTACGGAGTTACGGCACCGGAGTGTCGAGGTTGCACGCGAAACGTCCTCAACATGAGAAGATCGGCGCAGGGCGGCTCAGACTTCGATTTCGATCGTCGCGCCGCGCGCCAGCCAGTGGATTCGGTCTCCGAAGGGCGAGGCGGCGAACTTTCGGATTGCGGTGTCGCGTGGTTCTCGGAAGTGCTTCCACCCCTCGAAGTGCAGGGGAACGATCGACTGGGGGTTGATCTCGTGGCATAGCTCGATCGTCTCGTCGGCGTTCAGCGTGTAGCGCAGCGGGCCCGACAGCCATGGGAAGGTCACCCCGCCGAGGTTCAGCACCGCAGTCGACACCTGGATCCGTCGCGCCACCTCGCGCAGCCCAGCGAACAGGACTGTGTCCCCTGAGAGCCACAGCGACGCGTGCAACTGGCCCCCCCAGCTGAGGCTGAAGCCGATGACGTGTCCGACGATCGGAGCCGAGCCGGGAGGTCCGTGACGGCATGGCGTTGCCGTGATCTCGATCGGCGGGCGTCCGTCGGCTTCGAGCACCGTCGTGCCCCACGGCGCAAGGCCCCGCGCGCCGGCGCCGAGACGACGAGCGCCGGGTTTGGTCGTGACGACTGTGCCGATTTGCGGCAGCAGCTGGCGACCGGCCCGATCAAGATTGTCTTCATGATGGTCGTGGCTCAGCAGCACCGCGTCGATCGGGACAAGCTTCGAGAACTCGATCGCTGGCCCGTGCAGCTTGCGCGATGTGGTGCCCCAGCCAAAGAAGTACCGCTTCCCCGGAGGATCAAAGGTGGGGTCGGTGATGAGCCGCCACGGACCGATCTCGATGACCGCAGTTGGGCCGCCGACGTAGAGAATGCGCACCAAGCTCATAGCGGCCTTATCGCGCTTGTCCGTAGCGTCGCACTGTCCGGCCAGGTTAGCTGGATCCGAGCAAGCACCGATCCGGCGCTCGGCCGTGGCTAGCGCCAGCGGGAGTATCGAGCGGGAGGGGACGATCGCGGTCCGCTCGTCGAGGTCCGCGGGTGAATCGCGGCAGCGACCAGCATTGCATTCTGCGCAAGCACCGCGAGCCAGTGGTTCATGCGCTCGGCGTTGGTCTTGTCGCGCCAGTGCTGGAACAACCCGGTTGCGTCGCCGAGTGGAAGGCGACCTTCGGCCTGATGGATCTCGAGTGTGAGGGACATGCGCTCACGGGCACAGGCGTCGAGCGCTGTGGCGACGATCTCTGCAAGTCCGCTTGGCCCGTACATCGACGGCACGGAGCTTCGACCTTCGTGGGCGAACGGGAGCGGGATCTGGGTGAGGAAGCTGAAATGGTCAGAGAGCCCAGGGATCAGCGGGTGCCCGTCGTGGAGATGGAAATGCAGGGGCTTACCGATCTGGCCGAGCGCGCGCGTCACCTCCAGCACTATCGGTAGCGCGGTACCCACGGCCGACTGCACCTCGTCGATCATCTCGGGCAGCCGCGGGTCTTGTGGAGTGAGCGTTGCCAGATCCAGACCTGGATGCGCCTGGCGGAAGCTGTGACGAGCCTGCCTGATACCGACGTGTCCAACGTCGATGCATAGGCTTACCCGCTCCACGTCACGTAGCTTCTCGCCGACCTCGACGAACCAGCCAGGGTCATGCCCTGCGGCGTACTCGAGGAACAGGTACGGCCGACCGTGCAGGCGTGACCCGAGCTCGCGCATCCTGGCGATCAGCTGGTCAGTACGCGCGGCCATCTCGGATTTGTCATGGACGACAAATCCCCATACCCGCCCGGCGAAGCGCGCCGCAAAGTCCTCGACGACCGCGCATCCGTGGTCGCTGAGCAGGTTGACGTTGCGGTTGAGGTGAACGACGGGGAGGCGTGGGTGCGGCGGGACGAACACGAGGATCCAGTCGAGCCGATCGGGGTGGTCGGCATACGTCTCGGCCGCCAGCCCGGCCTGCGCGAAGCGCAGACGGGCGAGCCGCAGCAACGCGTCATCGCCCCTGATGCGCTGGTCGAATAGCGCCCCTACGGGCACGGCAGATGGCCAAGTGTCGATCAGGTCGGATACAGCGTCCACAGAGACGACGCTACCAGCCGGTGTGGGCCAGGCGCGCTTGGACGGGATGACGAGCCACGGCGTCGGGATGGTCGTCCGCGCGGCATCTTGCGCCCGCACGGCGCCGTCGCCCGAAGCTCGACGACTCAATGCGCAGCGGGCGGGAGCGCGAACACGTGGATCGACTGGTCCTTCGCTCGCGCGCGCCGCTTCTGATCGGGCTTCGCCTTGTCGGACGCCACGACTACGTGTGTGTCCGACAGCCACGACACTCCCTCCACGTTGCAGTAGACCTTGTCACCGTCGTCATCTCTCGGGAACTGATACACCGCACCGTCGTCGGAAACGCGCCACTGCGACGGCGCCAGCGTTCCGACCCAGAGGGCGGAGGATTCCTGGGAGACGACGCAGAGGCGCTCGCCGGCTAGCGCGATGCTGCTGTAGTCCTCGAATGGCAACGAGGCCGGCAGTCGGATGGTGTCCACGTGACCGCACCGTTGTCCGTTCCTGGCAAAGACCTGGATCCGTCCTCCTCCTGGCCGACGGCCGGCCTCGCCTTCCTCGCCACGGTTTCCTTCGCACAGGCCAAGGAGGTACGTCTGGCCGCCGCGTTGGACGCACGCCAGGCCCTCCAGTCCCTTGTTCGGTCCAGCGAGTGGGGCGTCGAGCCACGTGCTAGCGATGTATGCGAAGCTGCTGTCGTACTCACGCACCTTGGCGGCGAAGCCGCCATTGTGCGGCAGGGACTCGATCAGGATCAGGAACCGTCCCGTCGACGGGTCGCAGGCGATGTCCTCATACCCGGTATCGTCATCGAACCGCTGCCGGATCAGGCGGTTCTGCTGGTCTCCGGGGAGGAGTGCCCCGCCGAAGCAGCCGATCTCCGAGCGATTATCGAAGATCACGTAGAACGTTCCGCCGACTGCGACGATGCCGCTGGCCTCGAACCGCTCGTCCGCTTCCGTGCCGAGGAGCTGACTCACCTTCGCCTCTCGACACAGCTCGAGCGCTGCCGCCTGCCGCAACTTCGTCTTCATCAGCGGCTCGGGAAGTGCTCGGTCGGCGCGAGGTGGCTGTGCTCAGGCATGATCCGGTAGAGGCTCCATCACCCCGGTGAACGTCGCGCCGCTGGCCCCGCTCGGATAGTCCTTGCGTAGCGTCGCGAGCTGCCGGCGCGCGCTGTCGCAGCGCATCCGCACGTAGTGGACGACGCCCTCGGCCTTCTCCTGGCCTTTGTGTATCTCGTTCTGCTTGCAGCCGGTGAGGTAGACCTCGTCGTTCGTGAACTGCCGTCCGGTAAACGGTGGCGAGTACGGACTGTCGGCCTCGAGATACGCGGCGTGGCGGACGCGATCCCACAGGCCACCGGCGCCCTCCTCTCCGATCTCTCCCATGATCGCATCAGGGGCGAACGTGGTGCCAAGCAGGTGCTCCAGATGGTCGAGGTAGTACTGACAGTAGTCGCGGTTACGCAGAAGGTTCTGCACCAGGGGGATGTGTGAGGTCTTGTCGCCCTTCCCCCAATAGCGCTTCGTGTTACCCGGCCAGTTCACGACATCGGTGTACTGCCACTCCGTACCGAAGTAGTCGATCCCGAAGCTGTTGTCGTAGTCCCACGGAATGAAGACAAAGTAGGGCGACTCCATGAACTTGGTCTTTGCACCCTTGTGACCAGCGTTGTACAGGTAGTAGTTCGCAGGAGTAGCGAAGTAGTTGTCCCAGCTGCCGAGCAGCAGGGTGACGCCGGCCCACCGCAGGAACGCGTGCGCGTTCATGATGCGCTGCACCGACTCGCGAAAGGCATCGGAGCCGAAGCGGTCGTCTCCCCCGTGCAGACCCACCCCGTTGATCGTTCTGATGAACTGCGCGAGATCCTCGTAAGTATTCGCTTGTGGATCGTCCTCGTTCGTCTTCAACCGATACGTTCCGTCGTTCGAGTTCGGCTTGAAGTATTGACGTCCGCCGTCATCACCGTCGGCGCCAACTCGGTGCTCGAGGGTCGCGCATCCAACATCGCCGCAATAGGCCTTGTACAGATTGCCACGGTCGTTAGGGCCGAAATGATCCTTGAGGAAACGGCGATCGACCTGCTCGATCAGGAAGAAGAGGCCCATGTACCTCTCATTGATCATCAGCTTCGCGTATGTATGACGAGACGCGGGAACTCCGGCCGACGCGAACAGACGCCACGCCAGCGCTTCACGCATTTGGGACGGATCGTTGTACATCGATTTCAGGTTCAGCCGCGACATGTCGATAAACCGGTCCTCATTTCCCCTCACGGCGAAATTGACCTTCCACGAGCGCTTCGGAGCGTGCTTCGTGCGGTTCCCGCTGTTCATCAGCGAGAAGGTCGAGGTGCTGAGCAGCACGCCCTCATCGTCCGGTGGCGCCACGCGGCGGCCGTCTTGAGGGGCGGTCCGCCACAGCTCGAGTCGGCCGTCACTCGGCGACTCCACCGGATCATCGGGCGTAAAGCGGTCCGAAGGCCATCCCGTGACATGGATCATGTACATGTCCTGGTCGAAGAACTCGGCTTTGCCTTTGGACGCAGCGAGATAGTCCTCCACCACCCGGCCAGCCGGCGTCAGGCTCCCTGACTCACGCAGAAGCAGCACGTCCGTATCCGCAACAGACTGTGGCTCGCGCAATAGGCCTTCGAAGAGGGCTGAGTACTCAGCTTCGGTACGGAGCGAGGCGTCGCCCCGGCCGACCGCCTCGTTGACCTGGCTTGCCAAGTCGCGTCCGTGGCCCGGCGGCAGGTCCGTCACCACCACCACCCGCGCCTTGAACCTGTCCCAGAACTGCCGCTTGTCGAGCGTGTCGTTCATAGCAACCTTCCAGCTTCGGAGATAGTGGGCCCGCCCGGCGTCAGACGTCGAACTGCTCTCGCCGCAAGCATAGGCTCAGGCGCCACCTGATAACGGTGATGAATGTCTCATCACCCGTCCCGCTGGACGGGAAGGCCTACCGCTTCAACGAATCAGCCGAATGGTGTGTGCAGATCCCAAAGCGAACCTCCGGGCGGCCGAGTGCGGCGTGGCCGGACTGCGGTGGAAACACATGCGCGCCGCGCTTGGCCGCTGACTCGGCCCGCGCCGGGGCTGACTCAGCCCATGCGGGGCTTCGCCGCCGGTGAGGCCGCGGCGTCCGCGGTGGCGACGCTCACCCGGACGGTCCTGGGATGATCCGCATCGGCCGAGGCCCCGGCGGCGGCTGCCGCGCCCTCCACCGTCGCCGTTCCGGACGGCGCATCGATCGCGACCTGGTGGACTTCGGGCGGGCTGGGATCGTCGGGGTCGCCGATCGTGACCACGAGCCCGGCGGGGTTCTCGACGTGGGTGTCGTAGTGGATCTCGAGGTCGGGCCCGGCGGTGGCCATGGTGAACGTCGGCGCCGGAGCCGGAGCGGCGGCGGGCGGCGGAGCCGCGATCGCGGCGGCGTGCTCCTCGGCCTTCTGAAGGAGGCTCTCCGGGTGCAGGTACTGGGCGTGGCCGCCCGGCCCGCGAGGGCTTGAGTCGTCGAGCGGATTGATGCCGTCGTCGGGCGGCTTGGTGCCTCCCCAACTGCCCGGCCAGATCGCCCAGCCGTCGATCCCGGCTGCGTCCGACATGAGGTGCAGATCGAGGCCGGGGCCGCTTCGCTTGCCGTCGGCGAAGTCGAACCATGCCCCCGTCCAGTGGACGTCGGCCGTGAAGTAAGAGGCGTGCGAGCCGCGCGCGGGATACACGACCGGCTGGTCGCCGACGCGCTCGACCTGATCCCAGGGGCGCTGCGCGGCATGCGTGTGCTGGGCATACACGGCCAGGTCCGGCGCCTGACCCGCGGCGTCGAGCCGAAGCTGGATCATCTCCCAGTCGCCTTCGTGCAGCCCGGCCTTGATCAGCGGGCCGATCAGGTTGAAGTCGTTATAGAAGTAGAAGAACCAGTACGCCAGCCACAGGCGTCCGTCGCCGCCTTTCGCGCAGTGCCCATATACGCGGTTGGCGTACTGGGGCTTGGCGTGAAGCGCGCGCGCCTGGGCGGCGTAGTTGTGGGAGGGATCACCGATGAAGTCCTCGCGCGAGACCGCCCGTCCGTCGCTGTACTTGTTCGGCCCAAGGAACGCCAGCGAGAGCTGGGCCTGGTCGCCCTTTGGGGTGGCGGCGGCCAGCAGGTTGCCGGCGGCGTCGCGCAGCTCGTTGCCGGGGTTGTCGGTCCACTCCGACGCAGCATCGGCGAAGTACGGCTCCTGCGAGTCGTAGCGCAGAACCGGCACGTGGCGCTGCAGCAGTTCCGAGGGGTCCGGGTCGCTTCCGGTCACCGTCAGCGACCCTAACACGCGTCGGGGACCGTGCACACAGAACTGCTGCTGCCCTACCGTATGCGGTGTGTGCCGCCTGTTCGGTTTATCCGCGGGAGCGGAGCCCGTCACCGCGACGTTCTGGCTGCTCGAGGCGCCCGACTCGCTCCGTGCTCAGAGCCATCGCGAGCCGGACGGCACCGGGCTCGGCTACTTCGACCACCAAGGCCGCCCGCACCTCGACAAGCAGCCGCTCGCCGCCTTTCGCGATCGGGCGTTCGCACGCGAGGCGCGGACGGTGGCGTCGCCGACGGTCGTGATCGCGAGCGAGGTGATGGATGCGGACCCGGGCTGGCGAGCGCTCGGCTCCGGCGAGCTCATCCACGTCACGCCCGCGCTCGAAACCGTCTCGACGACGCTGATCGACGAGCCGCCCGCGCGCCTGCTGCGGCTCGAGGACCTGGCGGGCCACGCGCGCGAGTCCCAGGCATAGGGCTCGCCGTTAGCGACAGCACGTCGGCGGTGAGATACGCGTCGTAGGGATCCGCCCGGTCGCCTCTACAGTGGGCGCGCGATGCGTGTGCTGTTCGTCACGCCGATGTGGCCCGGGCCGGAGGATCCGGACTTCGGCTCGTTTCTGATTCCGATCGTACGCGAGCTGCAGGCGTTCGGTCACGAGCTCGACGTGGTCGCGATCGACCGGCGCGCCGGAGGTGCCGAGCGCCACGTCCAGCTGGCCGCTCAGGCGATCCGCGCGGCGCGCCGCAGGCGGCCGGAGGTCGTGTTCGCGCACATGCTGTTCCCGGCTGGGGCCGGGGGGCTGCTCGCCGCCCGCGCGGCTCGAGCGCCACTGGTCGTAATGGCCCACGGCCAGGACGTCGCGAACCTGGAGCGACCCGCGGTGCGCGCGGCCACGGTCCCGGTGCTGCGCGGTGCCCGCGCGCTGATCGCGAACTCGAGCTGGCTGGCCGCGCGGATCCCGCGGGCGGCGGACGCGATCATCGACTGTGGCGTCGACCTCGACATGTTCTCACCGCGTCCGCGAGGCGAGGACCCCGCCCCGCACTTCCTGTGCCTCGGTTCGCTGACCGCCCGCAAACGCGTGGTGCCGCTCGCCGAAGCGTTCTCCCAGCTTGCCAGCGGCGGCCGGCTGACGTTCCTCGGCGACGGCCCGATGCGCTCCTCACTCGAATGCCGTGCCGGCGTTCACGTCGAGGGCCGCGTCGCGCACGCCGAGGTCCCCGGTTGGATCGCTCGCGCCGACGTCATCTGTCAACCGTCGCTGAGCGAGCCGTTCGGCCAGGCCTTGCTCGAGGCCATGGCGATGGAGCGCGCGGTGGTCGGCACCATCAACGGTGGGCACAGCGAATTCGTCACACCCGAGGCCGGCGTGCTCGTCGATCCGGCCGATGTCGAGGCGCTCGTCCGCGCGCTGGCGCGTGCGGCATCGTTGGGGACGCCGCTTGCGCAAGCGCGCGCCGCAGCCGCCCAGCACGACGTGCGTCGGCAGGCCGCGCGCATGGCCGAGGTCCTCGAATCGGTGGCCGCACGCTGAGCGCCGACGCGCTAGTGGCGATGGTGGTTGACCACCTCGATGTTGTTGCCGTCCGACTCGGAGAACGCGCTGGTCCGATACGTCTCATCGATCCCAAGCGCAGCGAGGACCGTGGCGTAGAACCTCTCGGACGCGGCTCTGTCGCCGACGCGGATCGTGACGTGGTCGAACACCGACCGGACACTCTAGTTCGCGCCGATTGCGACCCGTCGCCACGGGGCGCGGCGATCGCGCAACGGCCGCGTCGCGGCCCATTCGCGATCGGAGATCGTGCCCGACCCCGAGCAGCTCACCGACGTCGATTCAGTAGTACGCCACACGAGAACTGCGGGTTTTGCACGACGCGGGACCGACGGCGAGCTACGAGCCTAGGTGCGGGGTGTTGAATCGTCACCGGGGTGTTGAAATCATCAGAGGCCGCCTTCCCGTCAGTGCCGCCGCGGTGCGTCGATTGCGATGACGTGATCGGGGTTTACGAACCGCTCGTCGCGATGGTCGGCGACGGTATTCCGCGGGAGACCTCGCGCGCCGCCGAGCCTCGGTTGGTAGCTGCGGCCCCGGGGGCCATCTACCACTCGGACTGCTACCGGACCCGCCGCATGGGCTCAGCCGGCGAGCAGGCTGCGTCCGTGTGGAGTCTCGGCAGCTGATGCTCGGTATTCCCCACCGAACGAGGCGGCGGTAGCTGCGAGCGCGGCGAGCTTCCGGCGGTCGGAGAGCCTGAGCGGGTCGGCCGCGGTCGCGGACAGAAGCCGCTGCGGTCGAGCGCACGTGCGAATGGCTCCGCGATCGATTCCTCGTCCACGACGAGCAACACGACGGTTCCACATCGTGGTTGTGGCCGGCTACGGATGTGCCGTCCCGCAGCCGGCGCGATCGTGGACCCTGAGTTGCGCTGGCTGATCGAGCACCGCTCCAGGTTGTTGGCCGCGTTCGCTCTACTTGCGATCGCGGCAGGCGGGCTGTTGAAGCTGGCGGGGGCTGACCGTGCCGGCCACGATGTCTGGGCGGCGGCGGTCGCGATCCTGGCGGCCGAGCTCCTGGTGGAGGTCGGCCGCACCGTCCTGATCGACCACCACATGGGGGTGGACACGATCGCGCTCGTCGCGATGATCGGCTCCCTTGCGCTTGGCCAGGAGCTTGCGGGGATCGTCGTCGGGTTGATGTTCACCGGCGGGTCCGCACTCGAGGATGTGGCCTCGAGTCGGGCAAGGCGAGAGCTGACCACGCTCGTACAGCGGGCGCCGAAGATCGCGCAGCTGCGGCGGGGTGACACCGTCGAGCCGGTCGCGGTCGAGCAGGTGCAGCCGGGCGACATCGTCTTGGTGCGGACCGGCGAGGTCGTGCCCGTCGATGGGACCGTGCTGAGCGGTGAGGCGGTGCTGGACACGACCACGCTGACCGGCGAGCCGCTGCCCGAGACCATCGGTGCGGGCATGCCGGTCCTAAGCGGCTCTGCCAACGCCGGCTCGCCATTCGAGCTGCGGGCCACCAGTGCCGCGGCGGAGAGCGCATACGCCGCGCTCGTGCGGCTGGTCGAGCAGGCCCAGGCGCAGCGGGCGCCGTTCGTGCGTATGGCCGACCGGTACGCCGGGTTCTTCCTTCCGGCGACGCTGCTAGTCGCCGCCCTCGCCTGGGCGCTCAGCGGCGACGCGATCCGAGCGCTCGCAGTCGTGGTCGTAGCAACGCCGTGTCCGCTGATCCTGGCGGCGCCGATCGCGCTCGTCTCCGGCCTGTCGCGTGCCGCCCGCTCGGGCGTGATCGTCAAGGGCGCGCCCGCGATCGAAGCGCTGGGCCAGGCGCGCACGGTTCTGTTCGACAAGACCGGCACGCTGACCGTTGGCACACCCGAGGTCCGCGAGGTCTTGTCGGCCGACGGCGTGGCGCCGGGCGAGCTCCTGCGGCTGGCCGCGTCGGTCGATCGCTTCTCGGCGCATGTGCTGGGGGAGGCGCTCGTACGCGCGGCCCGCGACGCGAGCTTGAAGCTCAGCGTTCCACGGGCGGTGAAGGAGGAGCCCGGGCAGGGGATCCGCGGCTTCGTCGACGGGCGCGCGATCGGGGTCGGTAGTCGCGCCTTTCTTCAAGAGCTTGGCGTCCCCGCCGCCGAGATCGCGTTTGCGGCGCTGCTCAGCGGTCGCGGTTCGGGGGAGGCGCACGTGACGGTGAGCGTCGACGGACACGTGGGCGGGGTGATCGTGATGACCGACGAGCTGCGCCAGGACACACGGCATATCGTCGAGCGACTGCGTGCCGAGGGAATTCGGCACGTCGCGATGGTCTCCGGCGACCGCCGCTCGGTGGCCGAGCGAGCGGGGCGTGAGCTTGGACTCGATCGCGTCTACGCGGAGCTTTCGCCCGAGGAGAAGCTCGAGATCGTGAAGCGCATTCGCACCGATCCCGAGCTGCGCCCGGTCGTGATGGTGGGCGATGGCGTCAACGACGCTCCCGCGCTGGCGCTCGCCGACGTGGGGATCGCGATGGGGGCCGCCGGCGCGACGGTCTCGGCCGAGACGGCAGATGCGGTGATCACGGTCGACCGTGTCGACCGCGTCGCCGACGCGCTCCACGCGGGCCGCCGCGCGCTCCACATCGCCCGGCAGAGCGTGCTCGCGGGCATGGGGCTGAGCCTCGCGGCGATGGGCATCGCCGCCTTCGGCTACCTGCCACCGGTCGCCGGGGCCCTGTTCCAGGAGGCGATCGACCTGGCCGTGATACTCAACGCGCTGCGTGCGCTGAGAGGCTAAGGGCCCGTAGAGGAATAAGGCCTTCCCGCCCGAAGTTCCGTCCCGGAACGCGATCGGCGGGCGCGTCTCGTTCAGGTTCGGGCTGGTCGACCAGGACCATGGTCCGGCGGCGCAGGCGTTCGACTCGGCCGTCCTTGGCACCGCTTGAGCGGCGCGGACTTATCACGGCCAACCGCGAGCCGACGTTGTCGGCCGGTACGAGAGCGGCAGACCAGAACAAGGTATGTGCGACGTGCTCGCGTTTGCTGCTGCCGCCACGGGGATCGCCGTGTGGCAATTGCGTCGTGCATTGACGGCCTGACCGGTGACTGTGCCGTGTGTCCGGGCGCGTGTGCGGCCCCCGTCAGTCGTTGCCCATGCCTGCTCGATCGTGTGTCCGCGCGCGCTCGCCAGCCGAGACGTCGAGCGTCAGCTGCTCGTCGAACGTGAAGCCGGCGTCGAGTGCCCGCTTGACCGGACAGGTGTCGGCAACACGCCTCAGTCGCTCCATCTGATCAGGGCTCAGGTCGCCGGACAGGCGGACGGCGATGCGGACACGTCTCGGCGTCGTCTTGGGGTCGTACTCGACGTCGACCCGAACGGCGTCGAGGTGCCAGTCGCGCCGTCGCGCGTACAGGACGATCATCGTCGACACGCACGAGGCGAGCATCGCCGGCAGCAGCTCATGCGGCGCCGGCGCGGTGTCACCACCGCCGAGGCTCTCGGGTTCATCGGTAATGATCGTGTGGCGCTCGTTGACGTCGATTTCGTGGCGGAGCGTGCCGCCGATCGAGCGCGCTGTCGCGGTCATGGTCATTGCGAGTTCCTCACGCGTGTCCGAAGGTAACGTCGGGGAGCACCCGGTGCGCCCAGCGCGGCAGGTACCAGGCCCAGCGGCCCAAGAAACGACTACACAACTGTAAAATGGTTAGTGGGTAAAACAACCGTAGCGTGCTTCCCTCGTTCTGTCAACTACACAACTGTGTGCTTGTGCTACGGTCGCTTTTGATGAGTTCACGGATACGCAGTCAGATTCGCGATCCGCTCTCCTCCCGAGCTGCGACGAGGTCGCCGGTCTCCGGCGTGTCCGCCGTCCGTGTGAGCGCGAGCAGCGGGCAGCGGGCGATGCGCGCGAGCTGGTGCGACGTGCTCCCGTGCACGAGTCGGCCGAGGGGACCGTAGCCCCGCGAACCGACAACCAGGAGGTCGAGCGAAGCGCTGTAGACCGCCAGCTCCTCCACCGGGTTGCCGTAGGCGGCGTGCGGCTCGACGCCGCCGAGTGCCTCGATCCGCTCACGTGCCGTCTGGACCATTCCGTCGAACGTTTCGGCTACGCCCATCGGCCCGGCGACGACACCGTACGCCGGTAGCGACACCGCCTCGAAGGCCGACAGCTTCGCGCCGTATTCCGTTGCGAGCGCTCGCGCGACCTCGACCGCGTGGTCGCTCTCCGGCGAGCCGTTGTACGCCACGCCGATCTCTCGCATCGCTACCGGCTGCTCCGTGTATCCGATCGGTGCGACGGCGACCGGGCACGGGGCGCCATTGAGCGCGGCGTGGGTGTCGTCACCCAGCAGTACCCGCCCCAGGAGCCCTCGGCGTGATGAGCCGACGACGAGGAGGTCTGCCTCGGTGATCTCGCACAGTTCGTGCAATCCGCGTCCGGCCGAGTCGTCCTCGCGCCAGCGGATGTGCGCGTCGACGTTGGCGTCCCGCGACGCTCGTTCGAGCATTTCAGCCGCCTCGCGGCGTTCTGGCGATTCGAACCGGGGTGTTGCCTGCCAGATGTGCGTAGTCCCTGGGAACACATGCGCCAGCGTGAGCTCGCCGCCCTGCGCCAGGAGCCTCTTCGCGAGTGCGATCGGGTCGCGACCTCCGTGGCGATCCACCCCGACGATGACGTTCTTGAACATTCTGGTGCTCCTGACATTCGCGCCGGCGTCAAGACTCATCGTGACCTGCCGCGCCGTCGCGGTCATCCGTGGTGTCCCGTAGCTTCAGATGTGGTCGGCTCCGGATGACGGCGCCCGCGATCCGCGTGACCATGTCAGGACGCGCCCTGCCGCGAGTAGCCTGGCGCCGGCGTCTCGGCTGTTTGATGCAAGGAGGACAGAGATGTTCGACAACGTCCTGATCGGCGTCGATGGGAGGCAGGGCGGACGCGACGCCATCACGCTTGCGCGGCAACCTCAATGGGATCTACAAGCTGGTCGCGCACTCGGTTCGAGGGTTGTGGCGGGATGTGCGCAAGCGATCCCCACACAAGGCCACCATGCCCGGAGCCAAACAGGTGTTTCGGGACTATGTCGACGGCGAGATGCGTCGAGATCTCATCGTCCGTGCTGAGGAGCGTTTCCCCGGATCCCGACTGCTCGTGTCGTCGGTCTAACCGTGCGGCGCCAGTCGTCGAGGGTACCGGCGAGTGCCACCTACACCCGCGGCGACCAACTCCCGGCACTCAGCTGAGCCCGGGACTGAACGGTTACCCAGGCCGTCACCCTGACCACACCGACACCGTTGCTGGGAGCTTTCAGGGTCGGGCGGACTGCCGGGTCGGCGGCCACGAGGGTGGTCGGTCCGGGAAGGCGCTCCCGCCGCGGGCGAGCGCACAGCGGGAGCGGTTGGCTTGAACTCGGCGGCTCGCCGTCGGCGTCCGACTACTTCTTCTTCTCCTCCTCCTCTGAGCTGCTCAGCGACTTGCCTGCACTCGCTATCACCTTTCGCAGGAAGGTAGATTGGGTGTGAATCAGCTCCTCGGCCATCTTCAGCGCAGACTCGGTGATCTTCTTCTCCACCGTACGCGCGCTCTCGACTTGGGGCAACGCCTCCTCGACGGTGACCAGAAACAGGTTCACCGTCTCGACCGCGGCCCGGCCACCGTCTTCTAGCGCCTTCACCATGTCCTCGGACAGCTCCGTAGCCCGCTTCACTGCGCCCGTCCCCTCATTCTCGCTAGCCATCACATTCACCAACTTTCAGGACTCGATTGTGTTTGGGTTCGTGGGTCGGTGACGCCGGTTGAGCGTTACCACGCGATTGATCCGGCTGTACGCGATCGCGCTCGCAGGTCGTGCGCGATTGTCCTCGATCGCGCTAGCCTATCGCTCCACGCCGCGCCCCTGAGTCCGGTCTCCACGAATGAGCGCCAAACCACTGGCCAGTGGTTTGCGTCAGGCGTCGCGATAGAACTCGCAGCCGGAACTACCCAAGCGTGGGATGCTGTCGGACCTCCTACGGGCGGCACGGCTCGCCGTTACGGCCATCCGACCAGCGGTTCAGCTGCGGCGGGGCGGTGCGACGCAGCTGTGCTACTTTTGAGACACCTCGCGGCTTCGCTCATTCTGAAGCGGGGCTGCTTCCGTAAGCGCGGTTCATCTCGGTAGTTCGCGGCGTGTGTCTCGCAATCCCAGTCTCGCAATCCCAGTTTGGGAAGCGCAACAGTCTGGTTGCTGAGCATCTCTGGTGGGGGCTGGATGTTCCCCGAGAAGGAGATGAATCGATGACGACGATGACCAAGACTCGCGGCGGTGCGAAGGCCGGGGCGCGTAGCGAGCCGTCGAGGACTGCGGTTCGCACTGTACTGCACATCTAAGCGGCGCCGCGAGATGTGCCGCGACGAGGTGCGACTGAACCGTCGCCCGGCGCCCGACCGGCGCGCGTCGGTGCCAGTGTGTCGTTCGAGCTGACTGCCCGCCGGCTGCTGATCGTCAGCGGCAAGGGCGGCGTAGGGAAGTCGACCGTCGCCGCGGCGCTGGGCGTAGCGGCGGCGCGGCGGGGGCTGCGGACGGTCGTGGTCGAGGTCGCCGGGCGTCGCGACATCGTGGGGCTGCTCGGAGCCAAGGCTAGACAGGGTCATCGCGAGGTCGAGGTCTATCCCGGGCTGCGCCACGTGGCGATCGACCGCCAGCCCGCGCTCGAGGAATACCTTCGCGACGAGGTCCCGGGGCGGCTTCCAGCGGCGATCCTCGCCCGCAGCCGGGCGTTTGAGCTGTTCATGGACGCCACACCGGGGATGGGCGAGCTGCTCACGATCGGCAAGGTGTGGGAGCTGTCCCAGCGCCCGCGGCACAGGCGCGGCGCCCCGCAATACGACCTCGTCGTGCTCGACGGACCGTCGAGCGGTCAGCTGGTGGGGCTGCTTCAGGCGCCGCGAACGTTCAGCTCGATCGCGCGGGTGGGGCCAGTGGCCCGCCAGGGCGCGGCGATCGAGCGGATGCTGCTCGATTCCGGCCTGACGGCGGTGGTGGCCGTAGCCACTGCCGAGCAGATGGCGGTGAGCGAGACACTCGCGCCTGCGGGGGGCGCTGCGCGAGCGAGTTCGGGATCGAACTCGGCGCGGTCGTGGTCAACCGGGTGTTCTCATCACCCTTCACCGGCAGCGACATTGCCGCGCTGTCTGCGGCAGCAGATGACCCAGCGGTCCGCTCGGCGCACTGGCTTCACGGTCGTGCGCAGGCGCAGGGGGCCCAGCTTGCCCGGCTGGAGAGCGGCGCGGTCGGCGTGAGCTGTGCAACGCTGCCGTTCCTGTTCGCCACCGACTTCGGCAAAGATCAGATCGAGTGCGCCGCCAACCTGCTGGAACGCGCGTTGCCGTGAGCGCCCTGGCGAGGAGGCTGGCGGACACGCGCGTGGTGATCTGCGCCGGCGCAGGCGGCGTCGGCAAGACGACCGTGTCGGCAACCGTCGCCCTCGGGCTGGCCGCCCGCGGCCTCCGGGTGGCGGTGGTCACGATCGACCCCGCCCGCCGTCTGGCTGAGGCGCTCGCCCTCGACGAGCTGGGCAACGAGCCCCAGCCCGTGGACCCCGCGCGGTTCGCCAGTTCTGGCTTGGAGCTGCGCGGCGAGCTGGCGGCGATGATGCTCGACGCCAAGCGCTCGTTCGACGAGCTGATCGGCCTGCTGGCGCCCAACCCGCGCACGCGCGATGAGATCCTCGTCAATCCGATCTACACACACCTCTCGACCGCGGTGGCTGGCTCGCAGGAGTACACGGCGATCGCGAAGCTGTTCGAGCTCGCCAACCAAAGCGACTACGAGGTGATCGTGCTCGACACCCCGCCCTCGCGCAGCGCGATCGACTTCCTGCACGCGCCCGAGCGGCTGATCTCCTTCCTGGAAGGCCATGCGCGGGCGGGGTTCTTGCGACCGACAGGGCGCGCAGCCCGCGCCGCCGGCGCCGTTTTCGCGGCGCTTCGCCGCATCACCGGCGTTGGGCTGCTCGACGATCTGACGACGTTCTTCACGCTACTCGGCGGGCTGCTGGAAGGCTTCCGTACGCGCGCGGCCGATGTCCGGCAACTTCTGATCGATCCGGCGACAAGCTTTCTGATCATCACATCCCCCGATCGGCCGGCGCTCGAGGAGGCGATCTTCTTCGCCGCGGAGCTGGAGCGGGCCGGGATGCATCGCGCAGCGGTGATCGTCAACCGCGTCCACCCGGTCGACCCGGACGAGCGAGACGCCACTACGACGGCGGCACGGCTGCGAGAAGCCCTCGGCACCCACCTTGCCCAGCTGGTCGCCCGCACCCACGCGGACCTTCAGCTACTTGCGCGCGGCGATCAGGCCGCGCTGAACAGGCTGCGTCTGGCGCTGCCGGGCCCCGAGCCGCTCTGCCTGGCCGACCGCGAGTCCGACGTGCACGACATCGGCACGCTCGTCGACCTGCATCGCGAGCTGTTTGGCGCCGCATAAGGGCGCAGGCCGCGCGCGAGCGCCGAGCACCGCTCACCCCTCATCGGGGGCCACGAACGTCACATCCTCATGCCACGCGAGTACCACGACGAACGGTGCCGCCGGAACGAGCTCGGCACCTGTGTCCGCGTCCACCGTTGTGGCTGCCGCGACGGTCATCGCGCAGCCCAACCCAGACCTCGTCTTCGGAGGCGTGAAACGCGTGCGCGGATGTGCGATCAAGATAGGAGGCCCTGGTGGCGAGGCATCCGGGTCGATCCGCCACCCGGCGAGGAGGAACTACGGATCAATCGAGTGACGAGGCGATGTACGGTCGCAGACTATGGACGAGTCCCTGCTGGCACCATCGACGGCGTGGGCGCTCCTGCGCGACGGCCGCGCCCAGGTGATCGACCTCCGGGGAGCCGACGAGCCGGACGTGCCGAGAATCCCGGGCGCCCGCGCGATCGCGCTCGACGAGCTTCCCGGTGAGCTGTCTACGCTTGACCGCGAGCGGCCAGTCGTGCTGGTGTCCGGCCGTGGTCGCAGAGCGGTAGAGGCGATGCGGGTGCTCCGGGCGGCCGGGATGACCGCCCGCGCCGTCGAGGGCGGCATGCGCGCGTGGCTGGATGCGGGGCTACCGGTCAAGAACAACACCGGCCAGAGCTCGGCGCCGCTGGACGCCGCCGCGCCCGCGACGTGAGTCCTCCTCCACCCGCGCGATCCGCGCCCGCGACATGCACTCCACCCCCAGGGCTCGCTGTCCCGGATTGACGCGCGCCAGGCCCCGATTTCAAGCTCACCGTTCGCCGACCGTTGCGATCGCGATGGCGAGGTCAGCGGCGTACGCTCACCAACGCAGCAGCGCCGCGATCTCGCCGTGTTCGCGCAGCCACGGCTGTTGGTGGCGTACGATCATCACCTGTGCCGACTGCCTCGCGGCCTCCTCCACGGTGTGCTCGACCGCGTCGACCCGCGCGAGGATCGCGCCGTCGAGCGGGCAGTGGCGCGCACCGTCGGTCGACAGCCGCCCGCAGGTCGGGCAGAGGCCTGCCCGGAGCCCCGCGCGCGCTGGCACGAGCAGGATCGCGACGCGCTGCTGCTCGAGCGTCGAGAGCACCTCGTCGAGCCCGGCGGCGGCCGGGCCGCCGGTTCCGAGCGCGTGCTCGAGCTGAGCGACCAGGTCGCGCTCGCGGTCGCGCTGTGCGCCCTCGAACAGCGGAGCAACAGTCCTGGTGATCTCTTCCACGGGCGCATGCTCGAGGTCGGCGTCGACGGTCCCAGTGAGCATCTCCCTCAGCTCGCTGTGGAGGCTGCGCTCGATCACCGCGCGCAGCTCGTTTAGGCAGACGATCGCGAGGTGCGCGAACGGCGAGCGCTGATGGGCCTGCAGCAGGCGCTGGGTGGCGCCTCGGACGTGGGCCGCCACATGCTCTTCGATTCCGCGCTGGAAGCGGGCCTGCGACCAGCCGCCCTGGGCATGCCTGCCGTGGACCTCGTCCTGTATGGCCGCGAACTCGCTCAGCCCCCGCGGCCCGCCGCGCAGCAGCCGCGCTGCGCGGCGGCTGACGACCGCGACGGCCCAGTCGCCAGGCGAGATCATCGCCGCCAGCGGCTCAAGCCAGGGCACGGTGTCCACCGCGGCGAGCGGCTCGACGAGACCGGGAAGACGAACCGCTTCGAAGAGGCCGCCGTCCATCGAGGAGAAGACCGCAAGGCTCCGCGCGTTGCATCTGATCGACGGATCGGTGTTCAGCCATGCCTCGAGGTGGTCTGCCTCGGGTGCGCCTGCCTCGCGCCGCGCCTCGTCGAGGAGCGATCCCAGCTGCGCGTCGAGCGCGGCCGGGGTGGGAAATCGGGCCGGATCGAGGTTGATGTAGACGCTGAGGACCGGGTGCCCGTGCGTCTCGACGCGCGCGAGCCGCTCAAGCGTCGCGGTGTCCAGCTCCGCGGTGCCCGTCGTCGCCGGTTGCTCAGCGGCCGGCATCGCGCGCGCCTCGTCGGCGGGGGATGATGATCACGCCGTCGGCCGGGTAGCGGATCGACTCGTGCTTCTCGTCCCAGCGCACGCGGTAGCGGCGGTGGTGGTCGCCCCCAAGGAGCTCGATGATCTGGCCGCACCTGGGCGGCTGCCCGTACAGGCCGCGCGCCTCGATCCAGTCGCCTACGTGCGCGGCGCTGCTCCTCGTCTGTTTGGTAGCCATCTGCTTCACCTCCGACGCTGATCTAACCGTGCGCCGGGCACCGCGGCATCGGGGTCAGGGGCTGAACCGGCGTGTGGTGATCTACGCACCCGCCGGTCGTCGTCGCGGGCGTCTCGACGCAGGGGCAGAGCGCGAGTGAACTCGACACTACACCTGCGCAGCGGAATCGGCATCCGCGGTTCACGCCGGAGGGAATGCGTAGGCGCTACGGATGCCACGCTGTCTGCTCTGCTCGCTGGCCTCCCGCCGGCCGAGGGGAGCTGCCGAAGCGTACACACAGCTTGATCGTGCTAACGAGGTGACGCCAACCAGCGGCGACGTCACCGACCTACCAACTGCCGCTTCCGCGCTGCGCGTTGGGTGCATGTAATCGCCTGGCGGTAGACCAGTTCATAGCGGGCGGCAGTCGCCGGAACGCTGTAGCGATGCGAGACGCTCGCCCGGCACGTAGCCGGATCGATCGTGTTCAGGTGGTGGATCGCCTTCGCCATCGCGAACTCGTCGTTCACGAGCATTCCGTTCTCGCCGTCGATCACGATCTCGGTCGCGGCACCCTCGGGAAAGGCGATCACCGGCGTGCCGCAGGCGAGCGCCTCGACCATGACCATCCCGAATGGCTCGCGCCAGCGGATCGGCATCAGGAGCGCTGCAGCATTGGCGAACAGCTCACGCTTCACGCTTCCTCCGACCTGGCCGACGTAGATAACTCGCTCGCCGTCGATATGAGGTTCCACGTGTGCGCGGAAGTACCTCTCCTGCCCGCGCTGCACTGGGCCGGCAAGGACCAGCTTCCTCCCCGCCAGGCGGGCGGCCAAGATCGCGCGGTGTGCACCCTTGACCGCGTCCATTCGTCCGACCCACAGCAGGTAATCCTCCTTCACCGCGCGCAGCGGCCAGTTCTCGACCGCGATCGGGTTGGGCACAACGTCCGCAATGCGAACACTGGGCGGGGCGCTCTCCGCTTGCGTGCGGCTGATCGCAACGAGGTGGGCCTTGTGTCCGTGTCGTCGATAGAACCGGGCGGTATTCCGCAGGAACGCTCCGTGGATCGTGTGGACCACCGGCGCATGCACACGATCAGCGATCGCGAGCGCCGTATATCCCGAGTGGTCGTGTAGTACGTCGAACGGCAGACCTCGCTCGTAGGACGCGTCGATCGCGTCCCAGGCACTGGCGACGTGGTTCGATTCGTACAGCGAGGAGCCCATCTCATCTGGATGGGCATCCTCCAGCAACGGGTACACGTGCGCCGCAGAGTGTGAGCCCGGCGCGGCGAACAGCGTGACGTCGTGACCCCTCGCCACCAGCCCCTCGCAGAGCAAAGCGATCACGACCTCGATCCCGCCGTACGCCGCCGGTGGGATCGGGATCCACGGGGGCGCCACGACCGCGACACGGAGCCCACGAAGACGGCGATCACTCGAGGACATCAGGTCGACTGTTGGGGAGCTCGTGGCCATCGAAGCAGTTGCGTTGAGGGTTGCACCTTCACGATAGGCCGCGGCGCTGCGATGACAAGCGGGTGAATCCCCGACGCAGCGGCGCGGAGAACTACGGTGGCGACCACGTCCCGATCGGCCGCAAGGGCAGCTGCTGAATCGTGGCGCTGGTCGTCACCGTGACGTTTGGCGCGCTGACCATATCGCGGCGAAGCGGCCCGCTCCGTCGGGGTCACGATCAGGAATCCGGTCGTTTGGCTGGTGAGCAACTTCTGGAGATGAGGGCGCGCCAACGCTCAGGCCGACATCGTCACGCGCACGTCGCCGTCCTGCTCGAGCAGGGAGAACCCAGTGGCTGGTCCGCTGCGCCGGAAGGACAGGGTCACGCGCGAGCGAGCGATCCGGACACCGCGCAGCTCCAGGCTCTTGAGCCAGTCGGGGAGCATCGGTCGATCAACCGTGAGCGTGTTGCTCGGCGCGTGCGCGGATATGCCCATCATCGATTGCACGAGCATGAACGGCGCGGCGGCCGCCCACGCCTGAGGGATGCACGCGACCGGATAGGAGACGATCGCCGGGGATTCATCGCGGTGAAAGCCACAGAACAACTCGGGCAGCCGGAGGTCACGGGCGGCGCTTGCCACCTCGAACAGAGCACTTGCGATCCGTACCGTCGCGGCATGGAAGCCGTAGCGCTTCAGCCCGGCAGCCGCGATCGCGTTGTCATGCGGCCACACCGAACCGTTGTGATAGCTCATCGGGTTATACGCGCGGGAGCTGCTCGCGACCGTACGGATCCCCCAGCCGGAGAACATGTCTGCCGCCATCAGCCGCTCCGCCACGAGCGCCGCCTTGTCATCGTCGATGATCCCGCAGTACAGACAGTGACCGGGGTTTGAGCTGACGGTGCGGACCTGCTGCTTGCGGCCGTCCAGGGCGAGCGCAAAGAAACCCTCATCCGGATCCCAGAACGCCTCGTTGAACGCTTCACGCAGGAGCTTCGCCTCGGCACGGAGCTCGTTCGCGCGATCGGGCTCGCCGAATCCGTCGTACACCTCCGCGATTCGTAGCTTCGCCTCGTACACGTAGCCCTGCGCCTCGACCAGTGCGATCGGCCCTTGCGCCACCCGACCGTCAGCGTGAACAACCGAGTCGTGGGAGTCCTTCCACCCCTGGTTGAGCAGACCTGCCGGTGAGCGGCGTTCGTACTCCACGAACCCATCACCGTCGCGATCCCCCCACTCGGAGATCCATGTGAGCGCGGCGTCCAGCGCAGCTCGCAACCGACGGAGCGTCTCGATGTCGAGAGTCCATCGGTAGTAACCCCCCGCGATCATCAGGAACAGCGGCGTTGCGTCAACCGTGCCGTAGTAGGGGGTGTGCGGGACATGCCCCGTCCGCGCCAGCTCGCCGACGCGCAACTCGTGCAGAATCTTCCCCGGCTCCGCATCGCGCCACGGCTCCTCGTGCTGTGCCTGCAGCTCGGCCAGCGCGAGCAGCGTTCCCCGCGCGACCTCGGGGTTGATCATCAGCGACGCGCACGACGCCAGCAGCGAATCGCGGCCGAACGGCGCCACGTACCACGGGATCCCCGCCGCCGGCAGCGCCGCGCCCGCCGCCGGCATCATCAGCGCGTGCAGATCGCGGATCGATGCATCGATGAAGCGATCGAACATGTCGTTGTCGGTCGTGATCCGCGCGCATGCGGCCTCCCAGTCGCGATGAGCCTGCTCCAGGCGCACGGCCGCCTGCTTCATCCCGGCCGGTTCGTCGCCCGGAGCTCCACTGCCAGCGTCGATCGTCACCAGCAGCGTGACCGCCTCTCCCGGCGAGAGCTCCACGTCCCACGCCACGTGAGCCCGCCGCCCGCCGGTCTCGACCCGTGTCGGGGCGGGGCTCAGCTCGACGAGCGTCTGACGTCGCTCGCCGTCCTTCCCCACATAGGCAAAACGGACCCCATCACCGTTGCGTACCGGCGCGAGCACGCGACCGTTCGTTCGTCGTTCGGTTCCGCGGACCTCGAACACATCGGCGAAGTCTGCGCCGAGCAGTAGCTCGACGGTCGTAGCGACCGGCTTGGGAAGGAAGCTGCGCACCCGCACCCGGTAGTACAGGCGATCGGCGATCAGCACCGTCCGACGCACGTTAAGCGTCTCCTGCGGCGCCACCTCGACCTCACCAGCGCGCAGCCTCGGGTTGGTGGCGTTGATCACGGCATGGTGTCCCGATTGCATCGAGGAGGACAGCAGCACCGGTGACAGTCCGCCGACGATCACTCGCAGCTCCGACAGATGTCGCATATCACGCGCATACAACCCCTCGCCGGACGCTCGAGCGGCGCGAATGTCGCCGTCCGGCCGCGCGCACACAAACATCGCGCCCGCCTTCAGAGCGAGCAGCTCCTCGCGCGCCTCCGCCGGAACGAGCGGTGCGCCTTCGAGATCGCGTGCTGTGAACGTCTGAATAAGATCAGCCACGGGGGGTGGAAGCCTGCTCGCGCGCACGCTCTGCAGGATCTGGCTGTGAGTCGGAGACCATACGCGACCCACCCATGGTATGACGGCGCCCCACACGACGCCGTCGTCGCGCACCGGATGAGCGGCCGCGTCGTGCTCGACTTGTGCCCCGGAGACGTGTTCTGGTGCACCGCTGACCCGGGCCGGCTGAACGTCAACTTCCGGGTAGCTCGCCAAGGGTCACCGTCCTCGTAGACCTCGACCCATCCGGGCGCGTCGCGAAAACGTCGATCTTCTGGCGGGGGCGCAGCGCCGCCAAGGCGGCGGCGAGGTCTTCGGCAGTGGCGACTGTCGTTCCGCCGATCTTGTCGATCGAGTCACCGGCCGCTATTCCCACTCTTCTCTCTCTCGCTCGACCCGCACCGCATCGTCAGCCTCAGTCGCACGCGCTCCGCGAGTCAACACGAGCAGCGGGCAACGGGCGGTGTGGGCAAGCTGTTGCGAGGTGCTTCCGTGGACCAGGCGACCCATTGGGCCGTAGCTCCTCGAGCCGACGATCAGCAGGTCGAGTGATGCGCTGTACATCGCCAGCTCAACGGCAGGGTGACCGTAGGCCGCGTGCGGCTCGACGTCGCTGAGCGCCGCCACGCGCTGCTGTGCATCTCTCACAAGCTCCTCGATCGTCGAGTCGATCGGAGCAGAACCGGCGGTGAAGACATATCTCGGCAGTGACACCGCCTCGAACGCGGAAAGCTTCGCGCCGACCTCGGCCGCAAGCTTGCGCGCGAATCCAAGCGCGTGCTCGCTCTCAGGCGATCCGTCGTAGCCGACCCCAATCTCGCGCATCACCGCGGGCTGAGCAGCGTAGCCGGCCGGCGCGATCGCGACGGCGCACGGCGCGCCGTTGAGCGCGGCCCGTGTGTCATCGCCCATCAACACCCTCCCGACCAGGCTCCGCCGGCAAGACCCGACGACGAGAAGGTCCGCACCATCACGTTCCGCGAGCTCGTGAAGGCCGCGGCCCGCGGACCTGGACCCGAGGTAAGCGATCTCGGCGTCAATCGCGGCCTGCTCGCGGGTCTTCCGCAGTCGGTCGAGCGTGCGTTCGCGCTCGCTCGCTTCGTACATGACGCTGACGCCGCGGTAGACGTAGGGCTCGCTGGTCTGAACGAAAGCGAGCGTGATTTGTCCGTCGGGTGCGATCAGTCTCTTGGCCAGGGCGATCGCGTCGCGCCCGCCCTCGTGCTCGTCAACGCCAACGAGGATCTGGTTGAACATGTCATTCCTCGTATCCCATTCAGCCCCTTACCCGTGAGGCGCCAGACGCCTGGAAGCACCAGGGCGCCCGCCGATGCGCGTCGCGCGAAGCGTGCGCTCGATGTCGGTCACCGAGACGATGCCCACCGGTCTGCCGACGTGGTCGACAACCACGGCACGGCCAACGCGCTGGAACGCGCTGCGGTCGAGTAGATGCGCCACGTCCTCCTGCTCGCCGACAAGCAGTGCTTGGTCTCGATCCACGATCTTCTCCACCTGCGTCATGACCCACTGCGACCGCGGCAACCGAGTGATGCCGTCGATACTCAGTAGGCCGAGAGCTCGGCCGGCGCGGTCTATAACCGGGAAAGCCGTGAACCGATAGCGGGTGAAGTACGAGATCGCATCGCTCACGGTCAATGCAGCGGGGAGCGTCACCGCGGGGTGGGACATCACCTCCCCCGCGCTGACGCCGGTGAACGCGGCCACGACTTGCTCCTGCATGCGCTCGGCGCTGGCTGCCGCGATCACGAACGCGCCGATGACAGCGAACCACAGGCCGCCCGGCACGCCGCTGAACCACGCAAACACCCCGCCGCCAGTCAGCAGGTAGCCGAACGCGCGTCCAATTGCCGCCGCGATCTCGGTGGCCCGCCCGATGTCGCCCGTGCGGCGCCACAGCAGCGCACGAGCGACGCGACCACCGTCGAGCGGAAACGCGGGCACGAGGTTGAAGCCGAGGATCAGCAAGTTCACCTCAGCCTCATAGACGACCAGAGCGCGCAGCGCCGACGGCGTTGACGACGGCAACCCCAGCGCCAACGCCCCGAACGCGAGCGCGACTACGGCCGTCACCATCGGTCCGGCCAGCGCGAAGCGCAGCTCATCACCGGCGCTGTGCGGCCGGCCACTCATCCTCGCCACACCGCCCAGAAGCCACAGGTCGATCTCCTCGATCTCGACACCACGGCGACGCGCCACCAGCGCGTGACCGAACTCGTGCGCGAGGATGCTCGCGAACAGCAGCAGTGCGCTTGCAAGTCCCAGCGCGTACGACGCAAGCGACGCGATCCCGTGTACCTCGCTCGGGTAGTAGTCCGCACCCAGCGACCAAGTGATGAGCGCGACGATGATCAGCCACAGCGGGCTGATCCCGACCGGGATGCCCGCGATCCGCGCAATCCTGATACTGCGACCGGGCATAACCAGACGTTTGCACCAAGGCCGCAGTCATTCATCAGTGATCTGCACTCGGGTACGACCGGGAAACTGCGGTAGGGCGGCTGTTCCGACCCCTCCCGCGACCCGGGGGCCGGCATCCGGGCGGTTCTCCGCGGTGATCCGTGGCGGCTCCGGATCGTTGCAGGTAGGGCTTCCCGATGTCCGGTGATCGCTTCGGATCTAGCGTCGGTATGTACACGTCGGCCTCGCCCGGCCTCAAGCGACTCCGATCGGAAGTGGTAGCGATGATCGCAAGTTCGATTGAGTAGGCGACGCTTGCCGTACGCAGCTTCAGCCAACTGAGCAGAGAAGACGTCGATCTCGTTGGAGGGAAGGACGCCAACCTCGGCGAGCTCACTCGCGCCGGCCTTCCAGTCCCGCCCGGCTTTGCGTAGACGCGGCTTCTAGCCCGGGCGCAGGTAGACGATGTAGGCCGGATTGACGGTGATTACGCTCTCATCGTCACCGTGGTGCTGCTTGAACTCGACCGGTTTCTCCCAGCCGGCGGCGAGCAGCCGCTCGTACACGTCCCGGTACTCGTCGCTGACCCTGATCGACTCCGCCTCGACCAGCCTGATCTCCGTCGACATCGCTTCGCTCTCCTCTCCGGATGGCGGCCACGACACCGTGTCGCCGACCGCTTCAGCTTACTGAGCACGCGCCGCGGAGAGTTCGTAGCTCCACATGGTTCCCTCGTGAGCAGCGGTCAGCACACGCCGGGTCCTGTGGACCTCGCCGAGGCCGCGCGCTGCGCAGGCGTCGCCGACGAGCGCCTGCTGGCTGCGATCGCAAAGGTCCCGCGCGCCCTAGTCGAATGGCGGGAAGGCCGAAAACGGGAATTTCCACACACACGGGTGCGGGCAACTACGGTGGCGCCGCGGCGTTGCGCGGCTAAAGCTGATCACATCGCAGCCATGCGAACAGGACAAGAAAGTGGCCCGATGGAGGTCGGCGTGATCAGCACGAAGTCGGCGCCGCGCACTCCGACTCAGGGAAGCCCGGGGCGCTTCCGGCGCTTTGAGGCGGTCGTGTTCGACTGGGACGAAACCGCGGTCGGCGATCGACGCGCTGATGCCGCCCGCCATCGGCAGCTAATCGAGGAAGCCTCGACAGTTGGCCTCGAGCTGGCGATCGTGAGCGGGACGCACGTGGGCAGCGTTGATGGGCGGCTCGGGGCGAGGCCTCAGGGCCCTGGTGGTCTCGTGCTGGCGCTTAACCGCGGGTCCGAGGTCTTTACGGTCGAGCGCGACGGGCCACGGCTGGCGTATCGGCGCACGGCGAGCGAAGCGGAGGAGCTGGCTCTGTCTCGGGCGGCGCGGCTCGCCGCTGAGCGGTTCGCTGCGCGTGGGCTTGCGGTGCGGATCGGGTTCGAGGGATTGAACTGGCGGAAGATCGACTTGATCCCGGAGAACGACCGGGCCGATCCGCCGAAGACAGGGATCACGGAGCTGCTGGATGTGGAACGGCGGCTGCATGAGGTGGGCATCGGTGGTCTGTCGGAGGCGGCTGCGATCGCTCGCGCCGCCGCCACGGACGCCGGGCTTTCCGATCCGAGGGTGACCAGCGACGGCGACCACATCGAGATCGGCCTCACCGACAGATCCGACTCCGCCGTGTGGATCATGCGCTGGCTGTGGCAGCGCGGCGTCGCGCCCGAGCAGGTGCTGATCGCCGGCGATCAGCAGGGGCCGCTCGGCGGCCGTGACACGTTGGCGGCGGTGCTCGAGGATCAGATCGCGCGTCGTCGGCGCGGCGAGCTGCCGAGCGTGGCCGAGCATCCGGGGTGGACGCTGGCGATTGCGGGCATCGATCGTGTGCTCGAGCGCGCGCATGAGTCGCTGCTGACGCTTGCGGACGGTCGGCTGGGGACGCGTGGGAGCGTGCTCGTCGAGCAGCCGTGCGGTGACCCGGCTGTTCTGATGTCCGGTGTCTACGTTCGGCGCGGCGCCGAGACGCATCTGCTGGCAGCGCCGCGGTGGAACGCGATCACGCTCGATTGCGGTTCGCCGGCTCAGGTGCGCCGTGCGCTCGATCTCCATGCTGGCATGCTGCACGAGCAGATCGAATCGGCAGAAGGGGTGCTCGACGCGCTGTCGCTGTCCTCCCTGGCGCGACCCGCGACCGCCGTCTTGAGGGTCAGGGACCGCAGCCGCTGCGTACGGGTCGCGCCGCCGCTCGACCCTCCCCCGAGAGCCGCGTGCGAACGAGGCGAGACCGACGGAAGCGCGTGGATGCGGGTGAGAGGAGACCCCGGGTCGATCGCAGCCGCCGCGCACGACCACCTGCGGGGCGCGGGGTCAGACCGCGTGCTTGATCGCACCGCCGCATACGACGGCGCGACACATGGCGACGCAGATCAGCGCCTCGCGCTCGACAGGGTCACGCGCGCGCACAGACTCGGGTTCGATCACTTGCTCTGCGAGCACCGCCGGGCCTGGGCGTCACGGTGGGAGGACGCCGACGTGATGATCGAGGGGGATCCGCAGCTTCAGCGCGGCGTCCGGTTCGCGCTGTTTCACCTGCTCGCGAGCGCATCCGACGAGGGCGAGGCGGCGGTCGGCGCGCGCGGGCTGAGCGGTAGCGCGTACCGGGGCCACGTGTTCTGGGATAGCGACGTGTACGTCCTCCCGTTCCTAGCGGCGACGAGACCGGCGGCGGCACGAGCGATGCTCGAGTACCGCGTCCGGCGGCTGCCCGCGGCGATGCGAGCCGCGCGCGTGCTGGCGCGTGCTGGCGCACGCTTCCCCTGGGAGTCCGCCCAGTCGGGTCAAGACGTGACGCCAGAACGTTTGCGCGACCGCCGTGGCGAGCTGGTGCCGGTGCTCACCGGCGAGCTCGAGGAGCACATCGTCGCCGACGTCGCGTGGGCCGCCGCCTGCTATATCGACTGGACAGGCGACGCGGAGTTCGCAAGCGGCCAGGGGCGCGAGCTGATCGTGCAGACCGCGCGCTGGTGGGCGTCGCGGATCGAGCAGGACGACCAGGGTCGCGGGCACATCCGCGGCGTGATCGGCCCCGACGAGTATCACGCGCCTGTTGACGACAACGCGTTCACCAACGTGATGGCGCGCTGGAACCTCCGCCGGGCCGCGGACGCCGCCGCCGAAATCGGGGACGAAAGAGAGCGGCGCCGCTGGCTCGAGCTGGCTGACACGGTCGCCGATGGATTCGACCCCACGACGGGGATATACGAGCAGTTCGCCGGGTTTCACCGCCTCGAGCCGCTCCTGATCGCCGATATCGCCCCGCAGCGGCCGGTCGCCGCCGACATGTTGCTGGGCCACGAGCGCACCCGAACAGCCCAGGTGATCAAGCAAGCTGACGTGCTGATGCTGCACTACATGGTGCCCGATGAGGTGTGCGGCGGCTCGCTTGGGCCGAACCTGGACTTCTACGAGCCGCGCACCGCCCACGGCAGCACGTTGTCGCCGGGCGTGCACGCCGCGCTGCTAGCTCGCGCCAGCCGCCTCGACGAGGCAGTCGAGACGCTTCGCCTCACGGCACGGATCGATCTCGACGACGTCAGTCACATGACCGCGGGCGGCCTGCATCTCGCTGCGATGGGCAGCGTGTGGCGGGCGCTCGCGTTCGGCTTCGCAGGCCTGCGGCCTGTCGGCGATGCATTGGCGTTCGATCCGGTGATCGCGCCGGCCTGGGACACCCTCGAGCTGCGCGTTCGGTTCCGCGGTAGCCGTGTTCGCATCCGGATCCGTTCTGGCGCCGTCCACGTGTGCGCGGACCCGCCGATAACAGCATTGAATCCGGCCGGAGAGAGAGTCGAGGTCGCCGAGGCCGGCCAGACGTTCGAGCTGAGCCCTCGCCCGAGGAGCGACCAGTGACGATCGTGCTCGCCGCAATCGAGGCCGATGCGTGCGCGCAACCCGTGCTCGGGACCGCACGCGCTATCGCCGAGCTGTTCGATGCGTCTGCTGTTGGTTTGCACGTGCGCGAGAACGGGGCCAGCCCAGGGACGGTCGCTGAGGCCGCCGGGGTCGAGCTGCGCGAGAGGGCCGGCGACGCGATCGAGCAGATCGTCGCAGCTGCGCGCGACTCCGATGTCGCCGCTCTTGTTCTCGGTGCGCGGGGCGTGCACGGAGGCCCGCAGCCTGCGGGACATACCGCGCTCAAGGTGATCACGCGCGTAGCTAAGCCGGTCGCCGTGGTCCCACCACGAGCGCGCGCGCCGCAGCGTTTCGCGCGCATCCTGGTGCCGCTTGAGGGCAGCAGCCTGAGCTCCCGCGCGCTCGAGCAGACGGTCCAGCTCGCGCACCGCCGCCAGCTCGAGATCCTGGTGCTGCACGTCCTCTCGCCCGCGACCGTGCCCGCCTTCTCCGACCACGAGCCGCACGCCAGCCGAGCATGGGAACAAGAGTTCCTGACCCGCTACATCGCGACCCCGCACGAGCGCGTCAGCTTGGTTCGTCGCCTCGGCGTGCCCGCCGACGACATCGTCTCGGTGGCTGAGGAGACGGCTGCTGAGCTGATTTTGCTCGCGTGGGGGCAGAGCCTCGGCCGCGGCCGCGCCCGCGTCGTGTCCGAGACGCTCGCGCGCAGCGAGGTACCCGTGCTGTTGATCCCCACGAGATGAGGGCGCGCCAACGCTCAGGCCGACATCGTCACGCGCACGTCGCCGTCCTGCTCGAGCAGGGAGAACCTACCTGCAGGCGACCACGATCACGTTCGCCGGAATCACCGCCTGCCAGGTGGGCACCGCGTTTGCCACCCGAACCAGCCGCTCCGCGCTGCGCGCGATCGGCGTTTTGTCGAACCGCCTGCTGGTATGGGGCATCGTGTTCGAGATCGCGTTCGCCGCAGCGGTCGTCTACCTCCCACCGCTCCAATCGGTGTTCGGCACCGCCTCGCTCAGCATCCCCGACCTCGCGCCGCTCGTCGCCTTCCCGATCCTGGTCTGGGGAAGCGACGAGCTGCGGCGATGCGCAGTCCGGCAGCACGCGCGATGACCGCGCCTGCGACCTGTCACCGGAAACGCGCCCAGACAGGGCGAAAGGCCGTCTCGTTGATCCTCTCTGATGGGAAAGAATGTGGACGACCTTCCGTCAGCTTCAACCGTCCTCCCGGGCGCGTTGTTTCGCATCCGTAGTTATCACGGTTTTGAGCGCAAGACGCCCCTTTCCCGCGGACTAGTCAAGCCGTGGCCCACACGCCCGATGCGGCCGAACGGCCAGACCGTCTGCGCTTGCTCGGCCGGCAGGCGCACGCACCCGTGCGAGGCCGGATGACCCGTCAGCTTGCCTTCTTCTCGACGGCCAGCTTGTGCAGGCCGCCGGCGGCGGGGGTGTACACGCTCGCGTGCCCATCGTCCCAGCGGATCCGGTAACGCGGCGAGGGATCGCCATGGACCACCTCTTCGATCGTCCCGGTTCTGGTCGCGCGCTCCGTCGAGCGGGCCTGCTCCTCGACCTTGTCACCGACCTGCAGAGCCATCGCTCACCTCACTTGATCGAGACAACGAACGTCCCCATGATGACCACCGGCAGGCCAGTCGCCATCGGCACCTCGCCCGGACCGAGCATGGGGGTTACTACGCATCGGCCCGCTGCGACGGCATTGCCGTGGACGGCGCGGGCGATGCGGGTGGAGCTCTGGCCCGGATCTCGTTCGGGCCCAAGTCAAGAACCGGCACCGGCTCTTCGATCGTGGGAATCTCTCGCATCGCGACGTCTGCCGGCTGGCAGGGTGGTGCCCGGTGACTGATGGTGAGTTCCCCGTCGCGGCGAGTCATCCGTTATCCGTAGTTCCCACGGGAATTGAGAGGGGCGGACCCCCGATTTCGCGCCGGAACCGCACGCCGTAGGCTCCTCCGAGATGTCCCTGCGCGCAACAGCACCCGGCTCTCCTCGGCGTTCGCCAGGGACGGACGTAGTGGTGGTAGGAGCGGGTGCCGCCGGGATGCAGGTGGCGTTGCGCGCTGCCGAGGCGGGCGCACGGGTGGTGCTCGTTTCCCGTAAGCCGCTGCGGGAGGCGGTGAGGGAGGGCGCGAGCTTCTGGGCTCAGGGCGGGTTGGCGGCGGCGCTCGCCGCAGGCGACTCCCCGGAGCGTCACGCCCAGGACACGATCGAGGCCGGCCGGGGTCTGTGCCGCGCGGCCGCAGTCCAGGCGCTCGTCCACGAGGCGCCGGGAGCGGTCGAAGAGTTGATCACGCGCGGCGTAGGGTTCGACACCGACCCCGATGGTGGACTGGCGCTGGCGCTGGAGGGCGGCGCACAGCGCTCGGCGCATCGTCCATGCGGGCGGCAGCGCGACGGGCAAGGCGCTCACCGACCGGCTGATCGAGCTCGTGGAGGCCAGCCCGGGCATCGATGTGCGCGTGCGGGCCTCGGTGGTGGCACTGTGGAGCGACCACGAGCGCTGCGCCGGGGTGATCACGGACCATGGACCGATGGCCGCGGGGGCGACCGTGCTAGCCACCGGTGGCGGGGCCGCGCTGTGGGCCCGCACCACCAATCCATGGGGAGCGATCGCGGCGGGTTCGGTGCTCGCCCACGCCGCCGGGGCCGATCTGGCCGATCTTGAATTCTGCCAGTTCCACCCGACCGCGCTGGCGCTTCCCGGTAGCGGTCACGACGGCACGCTGCTGACCGAGGCGCTGCGCGGAGAAGGGGCTGCGTTGCTTGACGCATCCGGTCGGCGGTTCACCGACGAGCTCGCTCCGCGCGACCAGCTCACCATCGCAATTCTCGATCGCATGGCGGCCGACGGCACAGACCACGTGGGGCTCGATCTGCGCGGGATCGACCCGGCGAGTTTCCCCAACGTGTTCGCCGCCTGCCGCGACGCCGGTCTCGCCGCCGAGCGCAGGCCGGTCCCGGTCGCTCCCGCGGCCCACTACCTGATCGGCGGCATCCTTTGCGACCTCCACGGACGCACCACGCTGCCCAGCCTCTACGCGGTTGGCGAGTGCTCGTGCGACGGGGTTCACGGCGCGAACCGCCTCGCGTCAAACTCGCTCACAGAATGCTTCGTGTTTGGAGCTCGCGCCGCCGAAACCGCCGCGGCCGAGCATGACGTCGTCCACCTGCCGCCGGTCCCGGAGTGGCGCTTTACACCGCCGCCGCCCAAGACCCGGGAGGCGATGTGGCGCCTGGCCGGCCCACGCCGTACGGCCGGGGAACTCGAGCAGCTACTCGATGACCCCTATCCTGTCGCGCGGCTGATCGCGCGCGCGGCGCTCAGCAGGCAGGAATCACGCGGAGCGCACTACCGCTCCGACTTCACGCACCGTGAACCCTCACTCGACGGTGTTCACCTCGTGATCGGTCGGGACGAACGCGTGCGCCGCGAACACTGGCCCTAGTCTCGCTTCGGCGACAAGGCTGTGGCTGCCAGCCAGCCGCTGCGCTCCTAGCCTTAGCCTTAGCCTTAGCCGTTGCCGGCCCGGTAGCCGTTCGCCCGCCGCGGCTCAGAGCTTGCGACCCGCCGGTCGAGCAAGGCCAGCAGATCCGCGACCTGTGCTTCCACGCGGCGGTCGCTACGCAGCGATACGTGGGCCTCGGGCGGTATTTCGTCGAGCGGCTCCCAGGCCAAGCTCTCACGCAGTACGACCGCAAGCGAGGCATCGGAGATGCGTCCGGGGTGACGGTCTCGCTCCGCGGCTCGCTCGGCCAGCACTCGCGCAGGCGCGCGGCATTCGACAAACAACAGCGGCGCCGCGTCCCCGAACGCCTCAGCGAACGCGTCCCGGTCGGCACGGTGACGAAACGTCGCATCGACGAGTGCACCACCGCGGGCGGCAACCTCTCGTGCCGCCCGCCGGCCGAGCTCAGCGTACGTGAGCCGGTTGAAGTCGGCGCTGTAGACGGCGTTTGTCGCGCGTTGTCCCGGCCTGATGCCGGCGAGCCGCTTGCGGGTGACATCCGAGCTGAGGTGCGGAAGACTCGACGCCTGCGCGAGCGCACTGGCGAAACATGACTTGCCGCTCGCGGGAGGCCCGCAGACGACGACCACGAGCGGTAGACGGGCTCGCCATGCGAACCGTTCCGCCAGAGCGATCAAGTCACGCGCCTCTGTGCTCTGATGCCCGTGTTCGGCGCTGGCGGCGGGGATGCTGGGCCGCGCGGATCAGCGCGACCTTCGAGCGGACAAGCGCCCGGTAGGCCGCGTAGAAGGCGATTAGCGCATCGTCGCCCGGCTCGCCGCCGGCCCTCCGGTAGGCCTCCACAAGCAATCGGCCGAAGTGCTCGCCGCCGTGCGCAGCCAGATCGAGCACGAGAAACGCGAGGTCGTCGGCAACGTCAAGCTGCCGGAGCCCCCGGTCGAACTCGACGCAATCGACGATCCGCACCCCGCTGTCCACCAGCACGTGTTCCGCCCGCAGGTCACCGTGTCCCTCGCGAAAGCGACCCTTCCTGCGTCGATCCTCGAACGTTTGGGCGTGGGCGACGATGAACGCGTGCGCGAAGCGCTCCAACGCGAGCACCCGGTTGATCTCACCGCGCTGCTCCAACGACCCAAACAGCTCGTGAATGTTCTGCTCGAACCGTCGCTCGACCGCCAGAACAGCGCCATCGCCGACAGCCACACGGCGCGCGTGAGCGTGGAATCGGGCCAGGACTCGGGCGACCGCGACGACCTGCTCGCGATCCAGCTCCCCGCGCTCAAGCCGCGCCGCGAGCGTTTGAGCTTCGTCATAGCGACGCATCTCAACCACGAAATCAACCGCCCGCGGATCGTCATCGGCAGTCAGCTCGAATCCGTCCGGCCCGTCGGCGACACCGCGTACACCGAGATAGATGTCGGCGGCCAGCTTCCGGTTCAAACGCACCTCCTCCCGGCACATCTTCCGCCGCCGTGCCGCGGTGCCGTAGTCGAGAAACGGCAGGACTAGGGGCTTCTTCAGCTTGTAGGCCCGCTCTCCGGCAAGAAACACCCACGAGATATGGGTCTCGCGTACCTCAACGCTCGCCGGTCGATCCGGATACGTCTCCGGTGTCGCGAGCGTGGCAACAAGCCTCCCCGACGGACCCGCCGGAGCTCGGACCCCCACGCGCGACCGGCCCGCGAGCCGAGGCGACGTTTGTCCACACTTTTCAGAGCATACCGTCGCTAGCGCGCTGCGGCATCGGCGGATAACCCGGAGGCTGGGGGCGGGCTTGTACTGAATCGCAGATCCCACGCTGAGTCCGATAAGCCTTGATCGTGCAATGGACTGCCATGGGCGATTGCGCTGCTACAGAAGTCCTGATTGGTGCTCCGCTCGAAAGCGCTCGAAAGCATCACCGCCTACGAGACTGCTCGACGTGCAGATCGCGCTCAATTCGGACATCGACCGCGCGCGGGAGGCGATGAGGCGGGTCCGTAGTTTGGACGATGTCGTTGGCGAAGGGTTACCGTTGCGAGACTGCTTGCGAAGTGAGACGCTGGCAGCAGCATGTTCGTTGTGCTGATCGTACTTCTCGTCATCGCCGTCCTGTCGCTGCTCCTGCTGGTCAGCGCGATCCGGATCGTGCGCGAATACGAGCGGGTGGTGGTGTTCCGGCTCGGCCGTCTGCGTGGTTCGCGCGGCCCCGGCCTCGTGCTGATCATCCCTGTGATCGAGCGCACCCGCTGGGTCAACCTCCAGGTGGATACGGCTGACATCCCACCCCAGGACCTGATCACTAAGGACAACGTCACGGTTCGCGTCGAAGCCGCCGTGTTCTTCCGCGTCATTGACCCGGTCAAGGCCGTGGTGGAGATTCGCGACTACCAGCACGGCGTGCTGCGAATAGCGCAAACCACCCTGCGTGCCACTCTCGGGCAGCATGACCTCGATGACCTGCTCGCGAATCAGGCGGCGATCAACGAGCTGCTCAAACAGATCATCGACTCTGCCACTGAGCCCTGGGGGATCAATGTCGTGAAGGTCGAGACCAAGGACGTCGGCCTTCCGGACACGATGAAGCGAGCGATGGCCCGCCAGGCTGAAGCCGAGCGGGAGCGTCGGGCGAAGGTGATTGCCGCAGAGGGCGAATACCAGGCGGCGGAGCGTCTCTCGCAGGCGGCCGGTGTCATCAACCGCGAGCACGGGGCGCTGACCCTCCGCACCCTTCAGACGCTCGCTGAGGTGGCCACTGAGCACAATTCCACGCTCGTGTTCCCGATCCCGATCGATGTCCTCGACGCCGTCCGTGAACACGTCAGCGGCAACGGCGCCGTCGAGGGATACAGAGCGGCCACGGACCGAAGTTAGCGCGAGCTGGCACGGCCGGCGTGAGGGTGCACCCGTTTCTCGATCACCCCGGGCCGATCGCGTTCGCCCATCGGGGCGGCGCGGGAGAGGCTCCCGAGAACACGCTCGCCGCGTTCGAGCTTGCGGTCACGCTCGGCTACAGATACCTGGAGACTGACGCCCACCTCACACGTGATGGCGTGTTGGTCGCATTTCACGATGACCGTCTTGACCGAGTCACCGACCGTACAGGCAGGATCTCCGAGCTCGGCATCGACGAGGTCGATGCGGCCGACGCCGGCTACACATTCTCACCCGACGGCGGAAGCAGCTTCCCGTTCCGCGGTCGTGGGATTCGCGTCCCCCGACTCGAGGACCTACTCGCGCGGTGGCCCGACATCCGAATCAACATCGACCCCAAGGCCGACGCATGCGTCGAGCCTCTGGCGGCGCTCCTCGACCGGCTCCGCGCCTGGGATCGCGTCTGCATCGGATCGTTCTCGGACCGCCGCCTCCGCCGGATCCGTGCACGCGGTCGCGGCCGAGCGTGCACATCGATGGGACCGCACGCGGTCGCGCTCGCCCTCGTCACCTCCGCGTCCGGACAGATGCCGCGCGTTGGCGCCGACTGCATCAGGTACCGACCCACCGCGGACCGGTCCCGATTGTCACCAACCGGTTTGTCGCCGCCGCGCATCGGGCCGGCCTCCCCGTTCATGTGTGGACAATCAACGACGAGCAGACGATCAACCATCTCCTGGACCTTAACGTTGACGGCATCATGAGCGATCGCCTCCGGCTACTCCGAGATGTTCTCGGCCGCCACCGAGGGGCCCCGAACTGAAGCCAAGAGGTGGTCGCCGCGCCGCTCAGGCTAAGCCGCTTCTCGGCTCGAGCGCGCGACCGCTTGCGGTTCGCCTGGGTGCTGCCCGGGCTTTCGGCGGGCGCCTCGGAGAAGAACCGGGCGATCGCATCATGGGTCTGTGTCGGGCGCTCGATCTGCGGCACGTGGCCGCAGTCGAGCTCGAGGTGACCCGCCTGCGGGAGCGCATCGGCAACGTGTCGCCGAAAGCCGATCGGCACGAGCTTGTCTCGGCGTCCCCAGATGAACAGCGCGCCAGGGCGCAGCGTCGCCAGGCGAGGCCAGAAGCCATCCCGACGCCGACGTTCAGGTTGCGGCGCACCGAGAGCTTTCCGCCGCAGGCATCGATGGCGTCTTCGGCCTTCGCCGCGATCCTGCCCCAGACCGAGGCGCTGCCCGTGAATGATCGCCCCGGGCTGCCATGCGCCAGCCAATCGTCGCTCGGCCGTCCGCCAGCACGAAAAAACAGGGGTCGTAGTGCCACCAGCTCAGCTGCGTCAGCGAGAGCGCCGGGATCGCCGGAGCACCCTCAATCGCGGGTCGAGCGGTCAACTAGCGCTTGGCAACCACGGTGGTCATGCGCGCAAGTCGCCGCGCGATCAGCTCGCAGTGTGACTTTGGCTCGCAGCTCCGGTCGGCCGAACGCTGCGATGACTGCGGCGAACTACTGGTTTGAGTAGTTTTTACGGATAGTCATTGCCGGATGAACCGGCTGCCTGGTTTACGCTGCACGGGTTGCAAACGAACCTCGAGCGCCAACCGTTGGGGCTCATTGTCTGAGCGCGATTACATGCCGGAAGGCCTGCTCGATGCGGGTAGAGCGCTGGTTCGAGACCTTGAACCTGAGGCGGTGCTGGATCGGGTTCTCGAGGAGGCGCGCCGGATCACGGGCGCGAGGTTCGCTGCTATCGGGGTGCTGGACGAGCGACGCCGTGAGCTCGAACAGTTCCTCACCGCGGGATTGGATCACGAGGCGACGCACCGCGCGATCGGGACGCTACCGCGCGGGCGAGGTGTGCTCGGAGTGCTGATTGAGCATCCGCACGTGTTACGGCTGGCGGACGTCAGCCAGCATCCGGAGAGCTACGGGTTCCCGTCGGGGCATCCCTCGATGCGGAGCTTCCTCGGCGTCCCGATCGTGATTGGCGGCGACGCGTGGGGAATCTGTACGTGGCCGAGAAGGAGGGCGGCAGCGGGTTCACGCAGTCCGACGAAGATGCTGTCGTGGCCTTGGCTCAGTGGGCCGCGATCGCGATCGAGAACGCCCGTGTGTGCGCGTTGAGCGAGCGGCGCCGAGCGCAGCTCGAATGGTCGTCGCCGCGAGTGCCGGGCAAGCCACCGGCAGCCGGGGTCGCCGGCTACCGATCCGAGGGTCGACCCCCGGACAGGTGCTGAGGGGCGGAACGTCCCGACGGGTCAAGGACGTCGCGAGCGAGTTCCAGGTCCCGATTTCGGCGGTCGGCCTCACAGAGGCGCGTACCGCGCTGTTGGTACCGATGTCGCATCGCGGCGAAGGTATCGGCGTGCTGGTCGCGCTTGATCGGGGCAGAGACGGGGCCGAGTTCTCGGCCGACGACGAGCGGCTGCTGCAGACGTTCGCGCAGTCGGCGGCCAACGCGACCGCGATCAAGAACGGTGTCGAGGTCGAACGGCTACGCGCGGCAATTGCGGCCGCCGATGCAGAGCGGGCCCGTTGGGCACGCGAGCTTCACGACGAGACGCTGCAGGCGCTCGGCGGCCTGCGGGTGCTGCTCGCCTCGACGCTGGGACGGGGTGACCCCGCGAAGAAGGACGAGGTCGTCCGTCAGGCGATCGAGCACATCGAACTCGAGATCCGCAACCTGCGCGAGATCATCGCCGAGCTCCGACCGTCGCTGCTCGACGACATGGGGCTGCTCCCGGCGATCGAGGCGCTGCTGGACCGGCGCGGCAACGGCACGCTTCGGATCGAGCGGAAGCTGACCCTCACGACAGCGGGAGCCGAGAGCCTCTCCCCCGAGCTCGAGACGACCGTGCACAGGATCGTTCAGGAGGCCCTCACCAACGTCGTCAAGCACGCCCGGGCAGGCGCGGTCCTCGTGTCGATCCGCACCGCGAACGGAGAAGTGGTGATCGAGGTCGAGGGCGACGGGGTGGGTTTCGACGTGGGGACCCAGAGCGACGGGTTTGGACTCGCTGGAATCCGCGAGCGCGTCACCCTGGCCGGCGGGACCCTGTCGGTCGAGTCCGGCGACGCCGGCACGCTCCTGCGTGCACGACTGTCGGTGCAGCAGGCGGACGCAACCCTGGAGCCCTAAACGCCGATCAGATGGCGCCGTAGCGCGTAGCGGACAAGCTCCGCGCGAGTCGCGAGCCCGAGCTTCCGGTGGACCCGAGCACGGTGAGACTCCACCGTGCGTCTCGATAGATGCAGCTGGTGCGCTATCTCACCGCTCGTGTGACCGAGCGCGATCAGCCGTAGAACCTCGGTCTCGCGAGGGCTGAGACCGTCGCCGGTGACGTCGCGACGCAGTGCCTCCAGGCCCGCCACAACGTGGGGGCTGATGTACTCCCGGCCCTGGGCTGCCTCCCGGACCGCTGCCAGCAGCTCCGTGTCCGCCCGGTCTTTCAGGACGAAGCCAACCGCCCCAGCGTCGAGCGCTTGCTGTGCGAACAATGGACTCGCCTCCATCGTGAGCACGACGATCTCGGTCTCGGGCACCTGTCTGCGCAGCCGTCGGATCAAATCGATGCTGGACCCGGTAGGCAGCTGCAGATCCAGCACGAGCACATGCGGGAGGTGACCGTGGACATGGCTCGCCACCGCCGACAGCTCCGCCGCCTCGGCGATCACCTCGACATCCTCCTCGCGGTCGAGCAGCAACCGCAGGCTGCGCCTCACAACGACGTGGTCATCGGCAAGCACCACGCGGATCGGGAACTCGGGGCGGGGAGACTGACCTTCGGCACAAGGATCCGCCGCGAGATGCAAATGTGCCGACATACACTACGACACTAACCCTCGTCCCGAGGACTGACGTCCGGAGAGTCGTGTGCATTCGATGTGGGAAAGCACGGAGCTGGGGAGGGGGAAACTGCGGTGATCGGCGCAGGTTGCCCGGTCGGGATCGCTGCGGACCACCGCCACTTTCTACTGATGCACACCGACACCAGGCCCGCCCAATCGAGAGATCGAGTGCCTTCAGTCCTCGACTAGGCCAGCGAAGGCTACAGCAAGGTCCAGCGTCGAGAGGATGCCCACGGGGTAGCTGGCGGCGTCCAGCACCACCAGGTGCGAAACGCCGTGTTCCGCCATCAGTTGCGCCGCGCGGTGCAGGGAGTCCTCAGCCGAGACCGCCAGTGGCTCGGTGGCCGCGGTCTGAAGCGCGCTGGGCGCGGCACCGCTGGCCATCGCCGCCACGATGTCCAGGTCCGACACGAAGCAGACCGGCCGCCCACTCTCGCTGCTCGTCACCGCGACCGCGTGCACGCGGTGCTTGGCCATGACACCGGCGACCTCTCCGAGCGGGGCGTCACCCCCGCAACTCAAGATGCCATGGTGCATCACCTCTTGAACGCGGATCGAATCGAGCTCAGATGTCACGGTGGTCTCCATGTGTTGGCTGCACGTTAGCTCGGGCGCTGACGGCCCCGCATCCGGGCACTGCATTAACCCCGACGGGTGATAACTACGGATCGGAACTTCGCGTTTGCACACGGTCACGACGGGGAACCGCCGATGCAGCGGCCAGCAGTGCGATCGACGATGTCTTATGCACCAAGCGGCGCTGTCAACGGCGCCGCCCGACCAAGGAGCTGACGATGCAAACTGCTGCCGGCCTGCGCCCAGGAGGCGGCGGCGTCGGCATGAGCCGCTCGGCGCGCGACCGTCTGCACGTCGTGATCGCCGGCGGTGGTGTCGCCGCGGTCGAGGCGCTGCTTGCGCTGCGTGACCTTGCTCCTCACCGCGTCGAGATCACCTTGCTCTCGCCAGAGCTCGAGTTTCTTTACCGCCCGGTGACGGTGGCCGAGGCGTTCGACCGCGGCGAGGCACGTGCCTACTCGCTCGCGGACATAGTCGGGCAAGACGGTCGGGGACGGATGGTGTGCGCCGCGCTCGCCAGCGTCGAACCCGACGAGCGGGTCGCCATCACCAGCACGGGGGACCGGATCGGCTACGGCGCGCTGATCGTCGCGGCCGGCGCGATCGCGCGTGAGCCGCTGCCTGGTGCGCTCACCTTCGGCGGTCGCGCTGACGTGGCTCGGCTTCGCGGGCTATTGGACGATCTGGTGGCGGGCACGGCACGGTCGGTCGCGCTCACGTTGCCATCCGAGCGGACCTGGCCGCTCCCGATCTACGAGCTCGCGCTGATGACCGCGGCGCATCTGCACCAGCACGACGCGGGCGGCGTCCCCGTGTGGCTCGTGACGCCTGAGGAGGAGCCACTCGAGCTGTTTGGGCCGGCCGCGGGGCGCGCGATCGAGCCGATGCTGAAGACGCGGGGGATCCGGTTGCGAACCTCCTCGCGGCCGGCGGTGGTCCGTGACCGGGCACTGGTGCTCGCCGGCGGGAGCGAGCTCCAGGTCGACCGGGTGGTCACGCTACCGCAGCTCGAGGGCCCGAGTCTGCCCGGGCTGCCTCACGACCATCACGGGTTCATCCCAATTGACAGCCACGGACGCGTCCGCGGCCTGGACGACGTATACGCCGCCGGTGACATCAGCGCCTTCCCGCTCAAGCAAGGCGGCCTGGCCGCCCAGCAAGCCGACGCGGTCGCCGAGGCGATCGCCGCGGGCCTCGGCATCCCGCTGACCCCGAGGCCGTTCAGCCCGGTGCTGCGGGGCCTACTGCTGACCGGTGGCGCTCCGCTGTACCTGCGTGCCGAGCCGCAGCGCTTACCGCGCCGAGCGACCGTGGCGATCGAGGCGACGCCGCTTCATCGAACCACCCGCGACGCGTCATCTGCAGCCGGGCAGCCACTGTGGTGGCCACCGGCGAAGATCGCCGGACGCTACCTCGGCCCGTTCCTCGCCAGGACCCACCCACGGCCGCTCGACTCCGAGCTGCTGTCCGACAGGGTGGCGGTTCCCGGCGGGCGCCTGTCCGAAGCCGAGTTCGAGGAAGCGCTCGAGCTGGCGCTCCTGCTCGCCGAGTCCGACGCACGCTGGGGCGACTACGGTGCCGCGTTGAATGCGCTTGACGCGGCAGAGGCGCTGCAGGGAGCGCTGCCTCCCGAGTTCGAGGCCAAGCGCCGGCAATGGCGCGCCGCCGCGCGAACCGGCTAGGGCTTACACGGACGCTTGGAGACCCAGGTTCACCAGGGCGCGTAGGCGCCTGCGTTCGCGGCTCGCATCGCGGTGACGTAGCCGGTGCGCTCGTACGCGGCTTGGTCGGCCCCGGCCGGCACGGACAGCATGCCGCGGACCTCGTCGAGCGTTTGGAACCCTTTGCGCCTCATCCATCTGGTGAGGCCATCGAGCAGCTCGGTCGCGTACTTCGGTCCGTGGCGCAACAGTGCGGACGTGCTCATCACCACATCGGCGCCCGCAAGCAGGTATCTGGCGACGTCGGCGGAAACCTCCACGCCCGAGGTGGCGGCGAGTGAGGCGCTCACCTTCCCTCGAAGCAACGCGATCCAGGTTCGCGCCACCCGTGCATCCGCCGGGCTCGACAGGTTCACTCTCGGCAGGACCACGAGCTGCTCGGGGTCGATGTCGGGTTGCAGGAAGCGGTTGAAGAGCACGAGCGCATCGGCACCGGCCTCGTCGAGGCGCAGCGTGACCTCCCCGGGAGAGCTGAAGTAGGGGCTGAGCTTGACCGCGACCGGAACGGTGACCGCGGCCTTCACGCGCTCCAGGATGTCGATGTGGCGCTGCTCGACGTCGCGGCCTGAGATCTCCGGACTACCCGGGAGGTAGTAGATGTTGAGCTCGATCGCGGCGGCGCCGGCGTCCTGCATCGCGCGGGCATAATCGGTCCAGCCTTCCGCGGTGACGCCGTTGAGGCTGGCGATCACGGGCACGTCGACGGTGGAGACGGCGCGCTCGAGCAGGACCAGGTAACTGTGGGGGCCGCTGTCCTCTTCGGCCACGGAGGGAAAGTAGCCCAGCGCCTCGGGGAAGCTCTCGGCGGTGTCGTCGACGAGCCGGGCAGTCAACACCGCCTGCTCCCGCAGCTGCTCCTCGAACAGCGAGAACAGAACGATCGCGCCGACGCCGCCGTCGGCCAGCTGCTTGATGCCGTCGAGACTGTACGACAGCGGCGATGGGGACGCAACGAGCGGGTTGCGCAGGGCGAGACCCATGTAGTTGGTCGCGAGGTCCATCAGCCACCACTGCGGGGGTCCGACGGGAACTCGCTCGCGCCGCGGGTCGCCATCTCCTCGTACAGCCGCCAGCGCTGGTCGGCCACCTGCTGCGCGAGGCCGAGCAGTCGCTCGGCCTCGGTCGGCTGAGCGGCCGCAAGCGCTCGAAAGCGCAGCTCGCCTTTGCGGTAGTCCGCCAGCGACATCCGCGGCCTGGGCGAGTCGAGCAGGAAGGGGTTATCGCCGGCCGCACGCACCACCGGGTCGTAGCGGATCAGCGGCCAGTGACCGCTGGCCACCGCGCCGTACTGCTGGTTCAGGCCATCGCGCATGTCGTACCCGTGCGCGACGCAGTGGCTGTAGGCGATTATCAGCGACGGTCCGTCGTAGGCCTCGGCCTCGCGGAACGCGCGCAGCGTCTGCTGGGGGTCGGCGCCGAACGCCACCCGCGCCACGTACACGTCGGCGTACGCGATCGCCTGGAGCGCGAGGTCCTTGGTCGGGACGGTCTTGCCGGCGGCGGCGAACTTCGCGACTGCCCCCAGCGGCGTCGCCTTGGACATCTGACCGCCGGTGTTGGAGTACACCTCGGTATCCATCACCAGCACGTTTACGTTCTTGCCGCTGGCGAGCACGTGATCGAGCCCGCCCGAGCCGATGTCGTAGGCCCAGCCGTCCCCGCCGACGATCCACACGCTACGGCGGATCAGGTGGTCGAGCACGCTGCGCAGGTCCTCGATCGCGGGATCGTCGAGCCCGTCGAGTCGGCGCTCGAGCGCCGCGATCCGTTCGCGCTGAGCGCGCAGCTCCGATTCTCGCACCTGCGGCGCGGACAGGATCTCGTCCACCAGTTCGGCGCCCACGACGTCGCGCAGCTCCTCCAGACGGCGGCGAGCCAGATCGGTGTGGCCGTCGGCGGCGAGTCGCAACCCCAGCCCGAACTCGGCGTTGTCCTCGAACAGCGAGTTCGACCACGCCGGGCCGTGCCGGTCGCCATCTACCGTCCACGGCGTCGTCGGCTGGTTTCCGCCGTAGATCGACGAGCAGCCGGTGGCGTTGGCGACCGTCAGCCGGTCGCCGAACAGCTGCGAGAGAAGCTTCAGGTACGGCGTCTCGCCGCACCCGGCGCAGGCGCCGGAGAACTCGAACAGGGGCTCCAGGAACTGGGTCCCTCGGACGGTCCCGAAGTCCACGCGCGTGCGGTCGATCGCCGGCAGCTGCTCGAAGAACGCGATGTTCTGTCGCTCGCTCGCCAGCAGCGGCTCCCGGGCGTCGAGGTTGATCGCCTTACGGCCCGGCTCATTGGCCGCGGACACCGGACAGGCCTCCACGCACAGCCCGCACCCGGTGCAGTCCTCTACGTACACCTGCAGTGTGTACAGGGCATCCGGGAGCCCGGCCCCGTTCAGCGGCGCCGACCGGAAGCCGTCGGGAGCGCCGCCCAGGCGGTTCGGCTCGTAGTACCGGGAACGGATCACGCTGTGCGGGCAGACGAAGCTGCAGTTGCCGCACTGGATGCAGAGCTCTGAATCCCAGACCGCGACAGAGTCCGAGATGTTGCGCTTCTCGTACTTGGTCGTGCCACTCGGATACGTGCCGTCGACCGGGAGCGCGCTCACCGGCAGATGGTCGCCGTGGCCGGCCATCATCGTCGCCGTCACGGCGCGCACGAACGCAGGGGCGTCCGCGGGCACTAGCTCGGGGGCCTCCCGCGTGGACGAGACTCGGTCGGGGGCGGCCACCCGGTGAAGCGCCGCGAGGGAGTGATCGACCGCCCCCTGGTTGCGCTTCACGACCTCGGCGCCGCGCTTGCCGTAGGTCTTCTGAATCGACGCCTTGATCGCCTCGATCGCCTGCTCGCGCTCGAGCACTCCCGAGATCGCGAAGAAGCACGTCTGCAGCACCGTGTTGGTCCGCCCGGCAAGGCCCGCCTCGCGCGCGATCTTCCCGGCATCGATCGCGTACAGCTCGATCTGCTTGGCGAGGATCTTCTCTTGCACGGGGCGCGAGAGCGCGTCCCAGACCCGATCCGGTTCGTGGTGGCAGTTGAGAAGCAGCGTCGCGCCCGGGGCGGCCCGATCCAGTACCTCGGAGCGCTCGAGCAGCCCGAACTGGTGGCAGCCGACGAAGCTTGCCGCCGAGACGAGGTAGGGGGCACGGATCGACCGTGGTCCGAAGCGCAGGTGGGAGACGGTCTGCGAGCCGGATTTCTTGGAGTCGTAGACGAAGTAGCCCTGTGCGTGCAGGTTCGCCGCGTCGCCGAGGATCTTGATCGTGTTCTTGTTCGCGCCGACGGTCCCATCGGAGCCGAGCCCGAAGAACACGGCGCGAACGGTCTCCTTCGGCTCGATGTCGAGCGACGGGTCGTAGGGAAGGCTTGTATGGGAGACGTCGTCGTTGATCCCGATCGTGAATCGCCGCTTGGGCTGTTCGCGCGCAAGCTCCTCGAACACCCCGGCGACCATCCCCGGGGTGAACTCCTTCGAGGACAGGCCGTAGCGACCGCCGATCACCATCGGGAGCACGTCTCGCTCGTCGGCGCCGTGCGCCTCGCTCAGGGCCGCGAGCACGTCCAGGAACAAGGGCTCGCCGAGCGAGCCGGGCTCCTTCGTGCGGTCCAGTACAGCGACGCGCCGCACAGTCTGAGGAAGCGCCCGCGCCAGCTCGCGCGCGGGGAAGGGCCTGTACAGCCTGATTTGGGCGACGCCCACCCGTTCACCCTGCGCTTGGAGGAAGGCGACGGTCTCGCGCGCGGTCTCCCCGCCTGAGCCCATCACGACCAGCACCCGCTCAGCCTCCGGGTGGCCGCTGTAGTCCACGAGTCCGTAACGGCGGCCGGTCCGCTCGCCGAGACGGTCCATCGCGCTCTGCACTACTTCGGGCACGCGCGCGTAGAACGGGTTGACGGTCTCGCGCGCCTGGAAGTAGATGTCGGGGTTCTGCGCGGTGCCCCGGATGAACGGCCGCTCGGGCGACAGCGCCCGCGCCCGGTGCGCCCGGACCAGCTCGTCCGAGACCAGCGCGCGCACGTCGTCGTCGTCCATCATCTCGATCGTTTGCAGCTCGTGCGAGGTGCGAAAGCCGTCGAAGAAGTGCACGAACGGGACGCGCGTCTCGAGCGTCGCGGCGTGCGCCACGAGCGCGAGGTCGTGCGCCTCCTGCACCGATGCCGCGGCCAGCAGCGCGAAACCGGTCTGACGGACACCCATCACGTCGGAGTGATCTCCGAAGATCGACAGCGCCTGCGCCGCCAGCGAGCGCGCGGCGACGTGCATCACCACCGAGGTCAGCTCTCCGGCGATCTTGTACATGTTCGGGATCATCAGCAGCAGGCCCTGGGACGCGGTGAACGTCGTCCCGAGCGCCCCGCCCTGGAGCGCGCCGTGCAGGGCCCCCGCGGCACCGCCCTCGCTCTGCATCTCGACCACCGCGGGGACCGTGCCCCACAGGTTCGTCCGTCCCTTGCTCGACCACTCATCCGCGAGCTCGGCCATCGGCGAGGAGGGCGTGATCGGGAAGATGCAGCAGACCTCGCTGCAGCGGAACGCGACCCAGACCGCCGCCTCGTTAGCGTCAACCGTCGCGCGCATCAGCGCGGCTCCTCCCCCGGATCCGGTGGCGCCACGAACGCGTAGTGGGGATCGGGCGCCGCCTCTGGCACCATCTCGATCGAGTGCACCGGGCACTGCTCAAAGCATGCCCGGCAGCCGGTGCAGCGATCGTAGTCGTAGCGGTAGCGCAGTCCCGGCCCAAGCTTGATCACCGCGTCCTCCGGACATGCTCCGAGGCAGCCGTCGCACTCGATGCAGTTCCCGCACGACAGGCACCTCCTCGCCTCGAACACCGCCTCCTCGGGTGACAGACCACTGAGCACCTCCTCGAAGCCTCCGAGCCGCTTCTCCGGCGCCAGCTCCGGCTGCTGGCGGCGAGGATGGTCACCGAAGTACCACAGGTTCAGGAGCTCGAACTCCGCGAGAGGATGCTTCGGAGAGGGCTGGTACTGCGAGCCTCGCAGCCAGGCATCGATTTCTCGCGCGGCTCGCTTGCCGTGTCCGACGCCAACGGTCACGGTGCGCTCCGAGGGCACCATGTCGCCGCCTGCGAACACGCCCGGGCACCCGGTCATCAGCGAGCTCGACACCCGCACCGTCCCGTCACGGTCGAACTCCACTCCCGACACCCCGCGCAGGAAGCCCGTGTCGCTCTCCTGGCCCAGCGCCAAGATCACGGTGTCCGCGGCCAGCGTCTCGAACCGGCCGGTCGGCTGCGGGTAGCCGGACTCGTCGAGCTCCATCGCCTCGACCTGCAGCTCGGAACCCTCCATCGCCTTGATCGTCCGCAGCCAGTTGATCCGCACTCCCTCCCGCTCGGCGTCCGCCGCCTCCTCCTCGTGGGCCGGCATCTGCTCGCGGGTCCGCCGGTACACGATCAACGCCTCCTCCGCGCCCATCCGTCGCGCCACCCGAGCGGCATCCATCGCCGTGTTGCCGCCGCCGTAAACCGCCACGCGACGTCCGATCACGGGCCGCTCGCCCGACGCGACGCCGCGCAGGAACGACACCGCGTCGACGACCGGCCCGGCGTCCGCCGCGGGGATGTCCACCCGCTTTGACAGGTGCGCCCCGACCGCCACGAACACGGCGTCAAACGCCCCCTCGCGGCGCTCGGCCTCGAGGTCCTCGACCCGATAGTCGCTGGTGAGGCGCACCCCCAGCGCTGCGACCCGGTCGACCTCCGCACCCATCACGTCGCGAGGCATGCGGTAGGCCGGGATCCCGTAGCGCATCATCCCGCCGGGTTCAGGACCGGCATCGCGAATCTCGACCTCGTGCCCGAGACGCGCCAGATGGTACGCCGCCGACAGCCCGCTCGGCCCTGCCCCGATCACCAGCACGCGCTTGCCGCTGCGCACTCGCGGGGGATCGAACAGCCATCCACGCTCCAGCGCCAGATCGCCGAGGAACCGCTCGACCGCATGAATCGATATCGGACTGTCGAGCTCGGCGCGGTTGCAGACGCTCTCACACGGGTGGTAGCAGACCCGTCCGTGGATCGCCGGAAACGGGTTGTCGGTGGTCAACAGGCGCCATGCCTGCTCGTGCTCGCCGACCTTGACCTGCGCCATCCAGCCTTGGATGTTCTCGCCCGCGGGGCAGCCCGCGTTGCATGGAGGTAGCAGATCGACGTACACCGGCCGCTGGTCTCGCACAGGCCCGGTGCGCGAGCGTCCGTGCGTCAGATCGGTCAGCGGCGTCAGATCGGAGGCCGAACGAGCAGGACCCGGCGCGGGTCGGCGCTCAGACCGCTGAAGTGGCCGCTGGTTCGGAGCCATCACCCGCACATCCTGTCCGCTGCGCAACGGTGTCGTGGGGAATTCTTCGAACTCGCCGCTCCCGAAGACGCCCTGATGCCGTTCCGCGCCATCGGGCACTCTCAGCATGAGCAGTGCACGCTTCCGACGCGCTGCTTCTCGGTCGCGGATTGTCTCGTCGTTGGATGCACTCGGCCGACAAGTGATACTCGCGTCGCAGGTGCGCCTCATCCGCAAAAAACCACAGTCCTGCCTGGGGGCGCTTGTCTACTGGCTGGCCGCTCGCTAGGTTGCAGCGGGACTGGTCCCGGAGGAGCTGGAGATGAAACCGGCCGTCACGGCAAGCAATCCCCGCAGCGACGCGGCCGCGCACGTCGCCCACCTGAATGAGCGTGTCGTTGAGACCGGCAGACGCGCCGGCAGCGCCTACCTGGACACCTACGAGAAGTTCGTGGGACGCGTGATCGCGGTCCAGCAGAGCTGGCCAGGCGGCCGACGCACCACGCGGTCGGCTCGCTCGTGGAGACACAAGCAGACCTGAATCGACGGCTGACGTTCGCGTACGATCCGCCGGTCGAGAGCTGATCTCGAAAGCGGTGGCGTAGACTGGCCTGGCGTTGCTCGGCAGCCGCGGCTTGGCAGGCGCGCTGCCGGACAGCGGGGCGCTCACGAAGTGCGCGTCGGGCCGACCGAGGGCAAGGGGATCCCGACGGCTCGCGGTACGTGTTTTTCCGAGGGGCGATACGCGGTCTCCGCGGATGCGGGACGGTCGCCTCGATGCTGGACTTTTTTGGCGTACTTCGGTTTCTCCAGGTTTCTCCAGAAGAGAGGTTTGCTGTGTCCACAGTAGAGTCGGCGGCGTTTGCGGCGCCGGGGGTGTCTGGCAGTCCGGTCGAGGTGAAGGTTCGCTACGACAATTTCATTGGTGGGGAGTGGGTCGCTCCTTCTACTGGTGAGTATCGGGGGAATGAGACGCCTTCGACGGGCGAGGTGTTTTGTGAGGTGGCGCATTCGGGTGCGCAGGACATCGAGTTGGCGTTGGATGCGGCGCATGCGGCGAAGGATGCGTGGGGTCGTCGGTCTCCGGCTGAGCGTGCGGCGGTGCTGAACGCGATGGCGGATGCGGTCGAGGAGAGCCTCGAGATGCTGGCGGTCGCCGAGAGCTATGAGAACGGCAAGCCGGTGCGTGAGACGCTGGCGGCGGACATTCCGCTGTCGGTCGATCACTTGCGGTATTTCGCGGGCGCGGTGCGTTCGGAGGAGGGTCGGATCTCGGAGATCGATGAGCAGACCTACGCGTATCATTTTCATGAGCCTTTGGGTGTGGTCGGGCAGATCATCCCGTTCAATTTCCCGTTGTTGATGGCGGCGTGGAAGATCGCGCCGGCGTTGGCGGCGGGGAACTGCACGGTGATCAAGCCGGCGACCCCGACGCCGTGGTCGATCATGAAGATGATGGAGGTGGTTCAGGACATCGTGCCGCCGGGGGTGATCAACGTCGTGACCGGGCCGGGTGCTGAGATCGGCAAGGCGCTGGCGTCGAATAAGCGGATCGGGAAGATCGGGTTTACCGGCGAGACGGTGACGGGCCGGTTGATCATGTCCTATGCGGCGCAGAACATCATCCCGTCGACGACGGAGCTGGGTGGGAAGTCGCCGAACATCTTCTTCGAGGATGTGATGGCGGCCGATGACGCGTTCGTGGATAAGGCGGTCGAGGGTCTGGTGTTGTACGCGTTCAATAAGGGCGAGGTGTGCACGTGTCCGTCGAGGGCGCTGATCCAGGAGTCGATCTTCGACGAGTTCATGGAGCGTTGTCTTGGGCGGATCAAGGTGATCAAGCAGGGCGATCCGCTCGATCGGGAGACGATGATCGGCGCGCAGGTGTCGGCGTCGCAGCTGGAGAAGATCGAGAGCTATGTGAAGATCGGTCGCGATGAGGGCGCGGAGGTGTTGATCGGCGGTCAGCGGCCGTCGCTGAACGGGCGTCTGTCCGGCGGCTACTACTTCGAGCCGACCGTGCTCAAGGGCCACAACAAGATGCGGGTCTTCCAGGAGGAGATCTTCGGCCCGGTGCTCGCGGTCACCACGTTCAAGGACGAGGCGGAGGCGCTGGAGATCGCCAACGACACCCTGTACGGGCTCGGCGCCGGCGTGTGGACCCGCGACGGTAGCCGCGCGTTCCGGATGGGCCGGGCGATCCAGGCCGGGCGTGTGTGGACCAACTGCTATCACCAGTATCCCGCGCACGCCGCGTTCGGCGGCTACAAGGTCTCGGGAGTGGGCCGGGAGAACCATCGGATGATGCTCGACCACTACACCCAGACCAAGTGCCTGCTCGTTAGCTACGACCCCAACCCGCTCGGGTTCTTCTAGACATGACCACCCCGGTTCCCAGCAGCGGAGCCACGGTCCAAGCCACCAAGGCGGCCCTCGAGGTCATCCAGCACCTCGAGGCCGCCCACGGGCGGCTGATGTTCTTCCAGTCAGCCGGCTGCTGCGACGGCGGCTCCCCGATGTGCCTCAAGGACGGCGAGCTTCCGCTCAGCCCCGGCGATGTGCGATTGGGCGAGATCGGCGGGGCGCCGTTCTATATCGACGCGCAGCAGTACGAGCGCTTGGGCCAGCCGCCGATCCTGATCGACGTCTCGCCGGGAGCGGCAGAAGGCTTCTCGCTCGAAGGCGTGGAGGGCGTTCACTTCGTGACGCACATGCCGTAGCGGTCGGGGGGCGGGGCTGCGACGAGCCCTGGCAGGGGCTCATCCACATCCAGCCCCGCGGCACGAGCCTGCTCAGTGTGCGCATGCCGTGACGCCGACCAAGGGCCGATTGATCGCGCGGCCTGGTCACGACCCGGCTATGCGAACAGTAAACTCGCGCAATGGCCTCGCGCCAATTGCTCTCACGCGCCGGCTTAGCCGCGGCCGCGGCCGCGGCAGCCGGTGGCGTGGGCGAGCTCGTCCGCCGCCGGCGGTCAACCCCGGACCCCCCGCCCCCGCCCCCGCCCCCCGTGACGACGCAGTCCAGCCCCGGGCAGATCGCCGACCTGCAGCAGGCGTACGGGGCCGACATGGCCGCGCCGGCCGTACCGCCGGGAGGCGGCGGCACCGATGAGGGCTGACCGCGCCGGCGGGCAGAGGCGTGCTCGACGACAGCTTCTCGACAATAGGCACGATCGCGCGAGTCGTGCGCGACGCCGACGGCGGCGTCGATGTGCCGTCGGTCTTCGCCGAGATCGAGCGCCGGCTGTCGCGGTTTGACGCGGACAGCGACCTGTCGCGGCTGAACGCCGATCCTCGCGAGTCTGTCCCGGCCTCGCCGCTGCTGCGAGCCGCGGTGGCGGCCGCGCTGCACGCGGCGTCCCTGAGCGCGGGTCTCGTCGACCCGACGCTGCTGGGGGCGGTGCGTGAAGCCGGCTATTACCAGTCGCGGACGCACGTCGCGCCCGCTTCGCTGCGGCGGGCGTTGGGGGCAGCGCCACCACGTCGCGCGGCTCGTCCCAACGCGGCCGCCCGATGGCGCTCGGTGAAGGTCGACGACGCCGCGGGCGTGATCCGCCGGCCGCCCGGCCTGGAGCTCGACCTGGGAGGCTCGGTCAAGGGATGGGCGGCCGACCTGCTCGGTTCCCGGCTCGAGCCCCACGGGCGCTGCGCCGTCGACTGCGGCGGCGATCTGCGCGTTGCGGCCCGCCGCGGCGCGCCGTGGGAGGTGCGGGTGCGCCATCCGCTGACCGGTGCGATCGCCCACACTTTCCACGTCCGTGCGGGCGGCGTGGCGACCTCGGGCATCGACGCGCGGCTGTGGCAGCGAGCCGGCGGCTTCGCGCACCACCTGATCGACCCCGCCACTGGAGCCCCCGCATGGACGGGACTCGTCGCGGTCACGGCGCTCGCTCCCACAGCCCTGGAGGCAGAGGCTCTGGCCAAGGCCGCGCTGCTGTCAGGTCCCGCGGCGGGCCGCAGGCTGCTGCGGGCCCACCATGGCGGCCTGCTCGTGCACGATGACGGCGCCGTCGATGCCGTCACCTGACACGTCGGCGCGGCGGATTCCCCGCTCGACGGCTCCAATCAGAAAGCTCCGCAGCGAGGACGGCCGCACGACGCTCGTCACCGACCCCATCCGAACCGCTCGCTCGATGCTGTGGACGCGGTCGAAGCGCTCCGCGAACTCGCGCCTCTTCTCGGCCAGCACCTCTTCCCACAGCGCCGCTCTGCGGGCCCGTAGGCGCTGACGCTCTGCGCCTTCGGCGTGCGCGATCGAAAGGTCGATACTCTGCATCCGGTGATCGGCGTCGGCGGCGCGCTCGACCTCGCTGGCGAACACGACCGCGGCCGCCGGGGCACCGCCGATCACCGACGCGCGAGCGCCTTCGAGCGCCACGGTCTCGAGGTTTGGGTTCAGCTTCTGCGAGAAGACCACGAACGCCCCGCCGTGGAGCCGGGAGCGGCCTCGGCGTGCGAGCCCGCAGCGCACGCTCGAGCCTCTCATGGGCCAGATATTCGGCCAGCCCGGCGTCGTCGCCCCCGGCCGTGTCCGGGCTGAGGCAGAAGGGCCTCGTCGGCGTACCGGACGAACAGCGCGTCGCGCTCGGCCTCCGTGTGCAGGGCGATCACCCGCACGGGGTCCGTTCCACGCTCGCCCAGCTCTCGGGCGGCGTGGATCACGCGCATCGCGGGCTCACCACGGTTGACGATCGCGAGCCGTGAGAACGTGCGCTTGGTTGTCGGCATCGCGCGTGGAGCCGGGTCAATCCGAGGCAGCCGGATCTGCTTCAGCTGTCATCTCCATGCGCGCGCCTCTCGCGGGTGCCTCTCTCGCCGGGGGCCTAGTCCAGGGGTGGGATCATCAGACCCTCTCCCGAGGGGTCGAGGATCCCTTCCTCCAGCCAGGCGTAGCGGCCGGCCAGCACCTTCTCGGCGGCGGCGTGACGGGCGTCGTCGTCGTTGGCCCACAGCTCGTGGAACAGAGTGTCGGCTCTGCGCTTCGCCATCGTGCAGAACAATTCCGCGAGCTCGGTCGCCTCCGCTTTGCGTTCAGGCTTCTCGGTTCCGATCGTGTCGGCGTAAACGACGGTTGCGGAGATCGCGTACAGCTCGGCGCCGATGTCGACGATGCGCCCGAGAAACGACTGCCTCTGTTCGAGCTTCGCCTGCCACCGAGCCATGCCGTAGAAGGTCGAGCGCGCGAGCTTGCGCGAGGCTCGCTCGACGTAGCGCAGGTAGCCGGCGAGGGGCCCGAACTCGTCGTAGGAGCGAGGGTTCTGGCCCTTGCCGACAGCCAGCTGCGGGAGCCACTTGCCGTAGAAGACCCCGGCCTTCATCGCGGCATCCGCCTTCGCCTTGACATCGCCGTCACCCATGAGCAGACCGCCCGCGGCCTGCAGGTGGGTGTCCACCGCCTCGCGCGCGATCAGCAGGTGCATGATCTCGCTCGACCCCTCGAAGATGCGGTTCACGCGCATGTCCCGCATGCACTGCTCCACCGGCACCGGCTTCTCGCCGCGCGCCTTGAGCGACTCCGCGGTCTCGTACCCCCGACCGCCGCGCACCTGCATCAGCTCGTCGACCACCCGCCAGGCGAGCTCCGAGCCGTACACCTTGCACAACGCGGACTCGATCCGGATGTCGTTGGCCTTGTTGTCGGCCAGGCGCGCCGAGACGTCGAGCATCGCCTCGAGACCGAAGGCGCTGCCTGCGATGAATGCCAGCTTCTGCGAAACCGCGTCGTGCTTGCCGATCGGCCGGCCCCACTGCACGCGCTCGTTCGCCCACTCGCGGGCGACCTTCGTGGCCCACTTCGAAGCCCCCGCGGCGATCGCCATCAGCGCCAACCGACCGGTGTTCAGCGTGCTGAGCGCGATCCTGAGCCCGTCGCCTTCGCGGGCGATCCGGTTCTCCTCAGGCACGAACACGTCCTTCAGGAGCGTCACCGAGTTCTCGATCCCGTGCAAGCCCATGAACTTATTGCGGTGTGCGACCGTGATGCCCTCGGTCGTGTACGGCAGCACGAATGCGCTGATCCCACCGCGGTGACCCTCGCTCTTCGGCACCTTCGCCATCACTACGACGATGTCCGCGATCGTGCCGTTCGTCGCCCACAGCTTGCGGCCATTGACCCGATAGCCGCCCTCGACCGGCGTCGCGATCAGGTCGTCGTCGACCGGCGTCGAAACCACGACCGGCGTCGCGGTCGAAGCCATCCGCGCGGGGTCAGAGCCCACGCCGGGTTCGGTCAGCAGGAACGCGCTGACATGGTCCTTGGCGACCAGCGGCAGCCACTTGCGCCGCTGCTGCTCGCTACCGAACATCCGCAGCGGCTCGGCGACACCGATCGACTGGTGTGCGCTGAGAAGAGTGCACAGCGCCGAGTGCCAGACGCCGGTCATCGCGAGCGCCTTGCTGTAGTACACCTGCGACAGGCCGAGGCCGCCGTACTCCGGCGGGACCTTCATGCCCAACGCGCCGATCCGCTTCAGCCCGTCGAGCACGCGGTCGGGGATCTTCGACTCGCGCTCGATCTCCAGCGGGTCGACCTCCTCCACGAGCAACGCCTGCAGCTCGCCGAGGAAACGCTCGCCCTTCTCGACGGCCGCGGGATCCAACCGCGGCTGCGGATGGATCAGATCGAGCCGGAAATCGCCGAGGAACAGCTGCTTGCCGAAGCTCGGTAACTTCCACTCCTCCTCGCGCGCCGCTTCGGCGACATCGCGGGCTTCCTTCTCTGAAACGTTGGTTGCCACCGCTGGTTCTCTCCTCAGAGCTCGTTCATCAACAGGTTTTTGTTTAGCATCGCACGGCCCGAGAACTCATGCGGTCGCGTCGGGCTGATCACATGTCGAGTCCGCCGTTGACGCCCCAGACCTGTCCGGTGATGTAACCGGAGGCATCGCTGGCGAGGAAGCTCACGACGCGGGCGATCTCTTCTGGCTGTCCCATCCGGTGCGCCGGGATCCGCTCCAGGAACTCGGCCACTAGATACGGCGGTATCGTCGCGACCATGTCGGTCTCGATCAGCCCCGGAGTGATGCAGTTGACCGTCACCCCGATCCCTTTCTCGAGCTTTCCGGCCACCCGGAGCGCGAGGCACGCCTCGCGGGCGAGCGTCTTCGTGAGCCCGAACATTCCCGCTTTCGCGGCCGTGTAGTTCACCTGGCCGATGTTGCCGACCTCGCCGCTGACGGAAGAGATGTTGATGATCCGGCCCGAGCCTCGCCCGATCATGTACGAGATCGCCGGCTTGGACATGTAGAAGGCGCCCGACAGATCCGTCTGGATCACCTTGTCCCAATCACTCGTCTTCAGCTTCCAGACGGGCTGGTCGACGGTGATGCCCGCGTTGTTGACGAGGATGTCCAGTTGGCCGTGCTCCTTGATCACATCGCCAATGACGCGCTGGCAGTCGTCCGCGTCGCCGATGTCGCCCTTGTGCAGGGACACCGTGCCTCCGGCGGCCTCGATCGACTCCTTGAGCTCGTCGGCCCGCGTCTGATTTCCGGCGAAGCCGGCCGCGACCACGGCTCCGTCGGCGGCAAGGCGCTGGCAGATCGCCGCGCCGATCCCGCGGGTGCCTCCGGTGACCAGCGCGACCCGTCCGCTGAGGCTCTCGCCGCGCGCAGCAGTCTGAGACTCAGGAGCTGTTGTTGTTGCCATGGTGCCGTCCCCTCCGTTCGCTAGTTGAGCCGCTCGACGATCATCGCCTGCCCGTTCCCGCCGGCGACGCACATCGCCTCCAGCCCGTAACGCCCTCCGGTCGAGTCGAGGTTGTTGAGCAGGGTGTTCATGATCCGCGCACCGGTCATCCCGAACGGATGACCGAGCGCGATCGCGCCGCCATTGATGTTGAGCTTCTCCTGATCGATGCCCAGCTCGTCGCGGCACGGCAGCACCTGCGCGGCGAACGCCTCGTTGATCTCGACCAGGTCGATTTCGTCGATCTTCATCCCCGCGATCTTCAGGACCTTCCTGATCGCCGGGATCGGCGCGAGGCCCATGATCTCGGGGCGGACCGCCGCCGCCGACGACGCGACGATCCGGGCGCGGGGCTCGAGTCCAAGCTTGCTGGCCTTCTCCTCCGACATCACCAGCACCGCTGCGGCACCGTCGTTGAGCGGGCACGAGTTGCCCGCGGTCACCGAGCCGTCGGGCTTGAACGCCGGTCTGAGCTTCGCCAGCCCCTCGAGCGTCGTGTCCGGACGCGGGCCGTCGTCCCTGGTGACCGTGTGCGCAGGGACGACGTTGCCGGCGGCGTCGTGGGTCTCCGGTAGGTCCACGCCGACGATCTCGCGGTCGAAATGCCCGGCCTCCCGGGCCGCCACGGCGCGCTGCTGGGACATCATCCCGTACTCGTCCTGCTTCTCGCGCGGGACCTTGCAGCGCTCGGCCACGTTCTCGGCCGTCATCCCCATCGGGATGTACACGTTGTAGACGGCGCCGTCTGTGCCGTCGAGCCGCGGATTCATAAGGGGAAGCGTCATGCCCGCACCCCGCGACGTGCACTCCACCCCCGCCGCGATGTACTGATCGCCTTCGCCCGCCTTGATCGCGTGGAACGCCATCCGGATCGTCTCCAGTGAGGACGCGCAGAAGCGGCTCACCGTGACCGCCGGAACATGATGGTCGATCCCGGCCAGCAACTGGGCGTTGCGGCCTACGTTGTATCCCTGCTCGTGGTCGGGGAAGCCACAGCCCATCATGATGTCGTCCGTCTCTTTGAAATCGACCCCCGGGTTGCGCTCCACAAGCGCGCGCAGCGGGATCGCGGCGAGGTCGTCAGCCCGAATGTCGCGCAGCACCCCCTTCACCGCTCGCCCGATGGGCGTCCTGATCGCATCGACAATGACCGCTTCAGACATGTTTCCTCCTAGGTGGCTGTCGGCGGCGATCCGCAGCCGAAATCGTGGGGAGCAGCGTGGCGCCGGAGCTCTCGAGTGGTGCGCGCCGGAGTGCAACCGCCCCATTCAGCGCACCTGACGCGTGGGAAATCGAGGTGCAAGCGCTCACGCGCTGAGTCTCGGCCAGCGTGGTCCTCCTCTCATCCGACGGCGTCCGCAGATGCTTTGCGGTGAACTACGTATTGCCGGTCGCCGACAGAATTGGAGGGTATCACGCTGCGGCTTTCCCCCGATGCCAGGTCGACCTCGGCCGGTTCATCGTGAGGTTTGCCGATGAGAACCCCTCCCGCCAAGGGCCCTGCGTATCCGCGCGAGCTGGAGGCCGACGTGGTTCTGCGCGACGGATCCACAGTCCATGTGCGCCCCGTGCGCGGTGAAGACGCTCCCGCGATCCGGGCATTTCTGGAGGAGCTGTCACCTGACTCGATTGCCTTTCGGTTCTTCGGTGTACCGAACCTCAACTGGGTGACGTCCTGGTCGGTTGACGTAGATTACTCGGATCGGATGGCACTCGTCGCGGAAAGCGGCAGCCCGCCAACGATCATCGCGCACGCTGCCTACGTCCGCCAGGATGCGGAGCGGGCGGAGGTGGCGTTCGTCGTCGCCGATGCCTGGCACGGTCGAGGGATCTCGACGATTCTGCTCGCCCACCTGGCGGAAGTCGCCGACCGGCACGGGATCGCTGCCTTCACGGCCGAGGTGCTCCCAGCCAACCACCGGATGATCGAGGTCTTCCGCGACAGTGGATTCCCGTTGAAGATGCGCTCGAGCCCGGACGCGATCTTGATCGAGCTGCCGACGTCCCTGTCGCTCGAGGCGATCCGGCACTTCGAGGAACGCGATCGCATCGCGGCGGTCGCCGCTGTGCGCCACTTCCTCTGCCCTCGCTCGGTGGCCGTGATCGGAGCGTCCCGACACCGTCGGACCGTGGGTGGAGAGATCCTCGACAACCTGATCACGGCCGAGTTCGCCGGTCCCGTGTATGCCGTCAACGATCACGAGGACGTAGTCCAGTCGCTTCCCGCGTACCGCTCGGTCGTGGAGATCCCGGGAGCGGTCGACCTGGCGGTGGTGATCGTGCCGGCTGAGCGGGTCGTCCACGTCGCCCGGGAGTGTGCGACGGTCGGAGTGCGGGCGCTGCTCGTTATCTCGGCGGGCTTTGCCGAGGCCGGCGAGGCGGGCCGGTACCGTCAGCACGAGCTGCTGCAGGTGTGTCGCGATGCCGGCATGCGGATCGTGGGCCCGAACTGCCTGGGGGTGGTCAATACCGCGCCCGAGGTTCGCTTGAATGCGACGTTCGCACCGAGACAGGTGGCCTCCGGAAGGGTTGGGTTCCTGTCCCAGAGCGGCGGCATCGGGATCGCGATCATCGAGGCTGCGGAGCGTCTGGGGGTTGGCCTGTCCTCGTTCGTCTCGGTCGGGAACGCGGCCGACGTGTCGGGCAACGACCTGCTCGAGTACTGGGCGCAGGACCCGAGCACGGATGTGGCGCTTCTGTACCTGGAGTCGTTCGGTGACCCCCGCAGGTTCGCTCGGGTAGCGCGCCGTTTCGCTCGAATCAAGCCGCTCGTGGCCGTCAAGAGCGGGCGCTCGGCGGCCGGCGCTCGAGCGACCTCGTCGCACACGGGGGCGCTGGTGTCGGCCTCGGACGTGAAGGTCGACGCGTTGTTCGAGCAGGCGGGCGTGATCCGCACCGACACGTTGAAGGAGCTCTTCGACGTGGCCGCGCTGCTGAGCGCGCAGCCCGTTCCCGGCGGCGCGCGGGTGGCGATCGTCACCAACGCCGGTGGGCCCGGGATCATGTGCGCCGATGCCTGCCAGGCGAGCGGCGTCGAGGTTCCGGCCCTGCCCCACGAGTTGCGAGCGCAGCTCGCCGCGTTCCTGCCGGCGGAAGCATCGCTGGTCAACCCGATCGACATGATCGCGACGGCGTCGGCCGAGGACTACCGGCGCACGCTCCACGCGCTTGTCGATGCAAAGGTCTGCGACGCGATCCTCGCGATCTTCGTCCCTCCGCTCCTCACCCGGGCCGACGATGTCGCCCGGGCAATCTGCGAGGTGGCTGAGGGACAAGACGTCGCGACGATCGCCGCCGTGTTCATGACCAGCGAGGGCCTCCCGGCCGAGCTCAGATCGGAGCGCGTCCGCGTGCCCGGCTACGAGTATCCCGAGGACGCGGCGAAGGCGATCGCCCTCGCTGCCCGGCACGGCCGCTGGCGTTCCCGTCCTGAGGGCAGCGTGGTCGGGTTGACGGGGGCGCGGCCCGAGGAAGCCGCCGCGATCATCAGCCACCAGCTCGCGGCCGGGCCCGGTTGGCTTACGCCGACGCTGGCAGCAGCGTTGCTCGAGTGCTATGGCTTGCCGCTGATCACGACGCGCGTCGTCGCCGACGGGGAAGAAGCCGTCGCCGCGGCGGCCGAGCTTCGCGGCCCGGTGGCGCTGAAGGCCAGCGCCCCAGGGCTCGTGCACAAGACCGACGCCGGCGGCGTACTGCTCGGACTCGAGAGTCCCGCGGACATCCGCGCGGGCGCCGCGGAGATCGAGGGTGCGATGGCTCGGGCCGGCCTCCGGCTCGACGGCCTGATCGTGCAACCGATGGCGTCGGCCGGACTGGAGCTCATCGTCGGGGTGGTCCACGACCACAGCTTTGGGCAGGTGATGGCATGCGGGGCAGGCGGCACGACTGCCGAGCTGATCAAGGATGTCGCGATCCGCATTACCCCGGTAACCGATCTCGACGCCCACGACATGCTGCGCTCGCTGCGGACCTTCCCGTTGCTCGATGGGTATCGCGGCGCTCGGCGCTGCGACATCGCCGCGATCGAAAATGTCCTCGTGCGCGTCAGCGCCATGGTCGACAGGCATGCGGAGATCGTCGAGCTCGACTGCAACCCACTGATCGCTTCACCTGACGGAGCGTTGATCGTGGATGCCCGAATCCGCGTCGAAGCCCCGGTGCCGCCCCCGCCAATGCCCTCGCTCGGGGGTTAGCCCTGGGTCAGCCCGGTTAGCCCTGGGTTAGCCCACAAGAGAACCACCGGGCGAGGAATGGAGTCGGCGCGCTCATCCTTCCGGCAGCCACCAGTGCCGCGGCGCGATCAGCTCGTGCATCTTCTGCGGCCCGTAGGAGCCAGGCGTGTACCGGTGCAGCGGCGGAGGGTCATCCAGCAGCGCGGACGAGGCAGCCCATAGGCTTTCGATCCCCTCGGCGTCGGTGAACAGGGTGTGGTCGCCGAGCATCGCGTCGTACATCAGCCGCTCGTAGGGCTCGAGCCCCTGCGTGCCAAAGGACCCCTGGTAAGTGAACTCCATCCGCGCCTGTCCGAGGCGCATCTGCGGCCCGGGCACCTTCGCGAGGAACCGGGTCGTGATTCCTCCGGGGTCGCCGAGGTCGAACGAGATGTGGTCGGGGCCGAAGTCCTCGACGAATGCGCGAGCGGCGCGGAACATCCGGCGCGGGGGCTCTCGGAACGCAATCGTGAGGAGCCGCCGTTGCTCGGCGAGTCGCTTACCGGTGCGAAGGAAGAACGGAACGCCCGACCAGCGCCAGTTGTCGATCCCGGCGCGTAGCGCGATGAAGGTCTCCGTCTGCGAGGCCGCATCGACACCGATGCCGTCGCGGTAGCCGGCGTACTGACCGCGGATGACGTTCGCAGGGTCAATCGCGGAAACCGACCGAAACACCTTGCGCGTCTCTTCGACGATCGAGCGCGGTTCGAGCGTCGTCGGCGGCTCCATCGCGGCGAACGCGAGCACGTGAAAGAGGTGGGTGACGACCATGTCGCGGTACGCGCCGGTGCCCTCGTAGAAGCCTGCGCGGCCGTCCACAGCGACTGTCTCGGGGACGTCGATCTGGATGTGGTCGATGTGGTCGCGGTTCCAGACCGGCTCGAACATCCCGTTGGCGAACCGCAGGGCGATCAGGTTGTGGACCGCCGGGGCCGCCGCGGTCTTGGAGGTAGTGGCGCAGGGCGCCGCTGACCGCCGCGAGCAGCACGTCGGTCAGCGAGAGCATCACCCGGGCGAGTGAGATCCCATCTGCGATGCAATGGTGCATGCGCATGATCATCGCCGCGCCGTCGCCGTATCCGTCGACTATGTAGCTGTGCCAGAGGGGCCGGTTGCGGTCCAGCGGTGTCGTCATCAGGTCCCCGACCAACTGCCTCAGTGTGGCGCTGTCGCCGGGCGCGGGGAGCGCGAGATGGTGCAGGTGGTGCTCGAGTGCGAAGTCCGGATCATCCTGCCACTTGGCCGCGCGCAGCGGCACGCGACTCTCGACCACCCGCTGGCGAAAGCGCGGGTAGCGATCGACCATGCGTCGCCGGGTGATCTCCTTGACCCGGTCCCAGTCGACCGGCTCGTCGAACAAGAACACCGTGTTGATCACCATCAGGTTCGTAGGCCGGTCCATGTGCAGCCACGCCGTGTCAGCGCTGGACAGCCGAGCGTTCATTGATCCAGCTTCTGCGTACAGGCCGGATAACACGCCTGCCATAGACGAACGCTCGCTTCACCTTGAGCGTTTGCGTGAGCCGGCGCGCGCACACCGGGATGGCGGCCACGGTAACGGGCGCGCGAGCGTCTGCAATCCGGTCCATCCGCGAAGGCGTTTCGGGTTGGCACCCTTCAAGGCTGCGGCTTTGTCCCGATGACGCCGACCGGTGTCGCGGTGCGCGGATCAGTGGTTCACCGCATGCGATGCGCGCTCTTTTGGGGACGATTTCGTGGCGGTTGGGGGGTACTTTGCTGGTGTGCCAGCACGTCTGCATCTCGCTTCGCGTTCGCAGAGCGTCGAGTCGTCGCCGCAGCTGGGGGTGCCGATCGGCGTGGTGCTCGCCGACGACCACGCGCTGGTGCGGCGCAGCCTCAGGCTGCTGCTCGAGCGCGAGGAGGATGTCGAGATCGTCGCCGAGGCATCGGACCTGTCGGCGGTGATGCGCCAGGTGCACGGCCGACTGCCGCACGTGCTGGTCCTCGATCTGCGGCTTCCCAACGGGTCGAGCGTGGAGACCATCCGCCGGCTGCGGGCGCAGGTGCCTACGACCGAGATCGTGGTGATGACGATGGAGGAGAGCCCGCTGTTTGCGCAGCAGGCGATCGACGCCGGCGCGATCGGGTTCGTGCTCAAGGACAAGGCCGACAGCGAGCTGCTGACGGCGATCCGCTGTGCCACCCAGGGCGATGAGTATGTGAGCCCGCGCGTCGCCGCCGGGTTGGATGCGCTGCGGCGAGCGGTCGGCGGCGATGGGCTCAGCCCGCGCGAGACGGAGGTCCTGCGGCTGATCGCGCTCGGTCACACGAGCGCCGAGATCGCAGCCAAGTTGCACCTTTCCCGGCGAACCGTGGAGACCCACCGGGCCAGGATCCATCGCAAGCTCGGGTTGACCACCCGCGCCGAGCTCGTGCAATTCGCATTAGGACGCCACCTCATCGGCACTTGATGGCGGCGCGTGCTTCGAGGCGTCCGCAGCAGGGAGCCGGGCACTGACCACGGTGCCCGAGGTGCCCGACCGGATCTGCAACGACCCGCCCGCCAAGTACACGCGCTCGCGCATGCCCGCCAACCCGAACCCAGCGGTGCGTGCGGTCGTGTCGAAGCCGACGCCATCGTCTTGTACCTCGACGGCCACCTCCTCCTCGATGAGGTCGATGGAGACACTGACGCTGTCCGCCCCCGAGTGCTTGGCGATATTCGTCAGCGCCTCTTGTATCAGCCGGTAGATCGTCGTCTCCAGCTCAGGCGCGAGCGCCGCGCCTGCGGACGCCTGGCCCGGTAGCTCGATCCGGCTGACGATGTCCAGGCCCGCGTCACGCCGCCGTTCGAGCAGCGCCTCGACCGCTGGAAGCAGCCCGAGGTCGTCCAGCATCGAAGGTCGGAGGTCTGTGATGATCCCTCGCAAGTTTCCGATTTCGAGCTCGATATCCTCGATCGCCTGACGAATCGCCTGGTCTTTGGCGTCGGCGTCGCCGCGGCCCAGTGTCGTCGCGAGCACCACCCGCAAGCCCCCGAGTGCCTGAAGCGTCTGGTCGTGGAGCTCACGTGCCCAGCGGCTCCGCTCGGCGTCCGCAGCAGCGATCGCGCTCCGCAGCCGGTCCGCCTCGACGCTTCGGTTGATCGCGACGGCGTTCGCGGCCGATGCCGCAAACGTCCGGAGGAGCTGCTCATCCTCGGCCGCGAATGCGCCCCGGTCCGGGCCGTGGTCGAACGCGGCCAGCACCCCCAGCCCGTTGCCGCGGTAGAGCATTGGGACCAGTAACGCGCTGTGCGCATCCGGAACGCCGAGGTCTCCCGGGGCGATCCGCAGCTGAGACGCCACGTCGGTGATTCGCTCGGCGCGCCGGCGCTCGAGCACTTGACCAGATGTCGATCCCGAGATCGGCACTCGGTGCCCATTGGCCCCGGTAGAGTGTCCCGCGGTCGCCGCCACCACCAGCTCGCTTCTATCCCGCAGCATGATCAGCACGCTGCGCGCGTCCACCAACGCTCGCCCCCGTTTGACGATGAGCTCGAGCACTCGCTTCAGGTCCGAGGCACCGCTGATCGCGTCCGCGATGTCGCGCGCCGCCTCCAGCGAGCGCACCGCCCGCTCCAGCTGTTTCCGTCGCCGCTCGCTGCCGTCATACAGTCGCGCGTTCTCGATCGCCGTCGCCGCCCACTGGGCCAGGACCACGACGGCCTCCTCGTCCTCCTCCGTGAACTCCCCGCCGCCCTCCTTCTCGCTGAGGTAGAGATTGCCCCAGGCCTCGCCCCGGATCGCGATCGGCACGCCCAGGAAGGTGCGCATCGGTGGATGGGCGGGCGGGAACCCGTAGCTCTGGGGATGCTTGCCGACGTCGGCCAGCCATAGGGGGCGCGGATCCTCGATCAGCGCTCCCAGCACACCGCGACCGCGCGGCAGATCGCCGATTGCGCGACGAGTGGCGGCGTCCATGCCGGCCGTGACGAACCGCTCCAACTCGGTTCGCTGCGCGTTCAGCACGCCGAGCGCCGCGTAACGCGCACCGGTGACCTCGCGAGCTTCCTCCAGAATCCGGTCGAGTACCGCCTCGGGGTCGTGTTCGGCCACGAGGGTTCGGCCCACGTGGAGCAGCCGCTGGAGGTGGTCGCCCTGTGGTGAAGGTCTCATCCCCGTGCCGGGACTATAGTAGGGTCGGACCGGCGCCCGTACGGTGGGCTGTCCGTAGGAATTGCGGAACTCGGCAGTAGTTGACCACGAGGGTTTGCGGTGCCGGTGGGATGAGTTCCGCCGGGCGAGGGCGGATGCTTGCACGAACGTGAAAACGTTTCAGCACGAGCCATCATTCACCGCGCCACCGAGGTGTGCGCTGTGCGGCAATGTGATCGGCGTCTACGAGCCGCTGGTGCTCGTGAGGGGCGAGACGATACGCGTAACCTCGCGTGCGGCCGAGCCGGGCGTTGGGCACGATGACGATGTAGGCTACCACGCCGGCTGTCGCGAGTTTCCGTCCGCCACCGGGGTTCCACGACCGCTAGTGGGTCGCACCGGAGTGTCCGATGCGGCGGCCCACGAGGTCGTCGCCGACCGCCCGTGGCCGTTCGAACTCCTCCGTAGTTTTCCGTAGCAGGTCGTCGCCTCCGACCGGATATCCCCGTGGTCCGGGCGGCGTAGCTTGCCGCGTCATGGCCACCATCCTCGGTTTGACTCATCCCGCCCATACGGTGCATCCGCATTCCCACAGTCTCACGGTGTCGAATCGGACGGTGATCATGTCGACGCTGGTGGTGTCTGCCGCGGCAATTCTGTCGCTTGCCTGACCCCAGGGCACGCGCACCGCGAGTGGAACCCGTCCACACCTACCGTCCAATCGGATAGTCCAACACTCACTACCAAGGGAGGAGCCAGGACATGGCGACTGCATCCCCCAAATCCACTTCTGTGGAGACGCCTCCCACCACCTACCGCGCGGCGGTCGTGCATAAGTTTCATGAGCCGCTGACGGTCGACGAGGTGCCGGCGAAGGAGTTGGAGCCCGGGCAGATCCGCGTCAAGGTCGAGGCGTCGGGGCTGTGCCACACTGACATCCACGCCGCCAATGGCGACTGGCCGGTGAAGCCGTCGCCGCCGTTCGTCCCCGGCCACGAGGGCGTAGGACGCGTCGTCGAGCTCGGGCCGGGCGTCACCGAGGTTGAGCTTGGCGATCGAGTCGGGATGCCGTGGCTGGGCTACGCATGCGGCACCTGTGACCACTGCGTCTCAGGCTGGGAGAATCTGTGCCTGGAGCAGAAGAACATGGGCTACTCGATCGACGGCGGCTTCGGCGAGTACGCCACCGCTTATGCGCGGTACGTCGTCAAGGTGCCCGACGGCGTCGACCCGCTCGATGCTGCGCCGCTCACCTGCGCCGGGGTGACGACGTACAAGGCCGTCAAGATGGCCGGCACCCGCTCTTCCGATCTCGTCGCCGTCTTCGGCGTCGGTGGGCTTGGCCATCTCGCAATCCAGTACGCGGCGATCGCCGGCGGCCGAGTGATCGCGGTAGATCTGCTCGACGAGAAGCTCAAGCTGGCGCGCGAGCTCGGCGCCGAGTTCACGATCAACGCGACGACGCAGGATCCGGTGGCGGAGATCCAGGCGCTCGGCGGTGCCGATCAGGCGATCTCGGTGGCCGTCGCGCCGAAGGCGTTTCAGCAGGCGTACAGCTCGCTTCGCCGGGGAGGCAAGCTGGTGTTCGTCGCGATGCCGGCGGACAACGACGTCACGATTCCGATCTTCCAGACCGTGGTGAACGGGATCACGATCATCGGCTCGATCGTCGGCACGCGCACGGACCTGCGCGAAGTGTTCGAGCTGCACGCCGCGGGCAAGACGCACGTGATCCGCGTGCAGCGCTCGCTCGATACGGTCAACGAGTCGATCGCCGACGTCGAGGCCGGACGGGTCCCCGCGAGGGTCGTGTTCCAGCTGTAGATCGGGGGACACTGTTGCGGAGATGGCCCCGCCGCTTCGGCGGGGCCATCTCGTGCTTGCTCTGCGCCGGCGAGCGCTGCTGGAGCCTCGCGCAGAAAGAAAGAAAGAACTACATCCGGCCTGACTGCCTGTGTCTCAACCTAGAGGGTGGGTGAGCCGGGGACCAGGATTCGGTAGTTCTCGGCAGCGTGACCGTGGCGAGATCCGAATGAAGGAGGAGATGAACCTCCCGGCCCGGAGCTTCTGATCAGCTGCCGCTGTGCTCGCGCCGCGAGGCGGCCCGTTGCATCACCTCGAAGTAGCGTCCGAGGTGGTGCGGGCCGAGGAACTGCTCCTGGACGCGGCGGTGGGCGGCGGTCCCGATCTGCTGTGCGCGCTCGCCGTCCGCCAGCAATCCGCTGATCGCCACCCCGGCCTGTTCGAGGTCGCGCGGGTCCGATAGCAGCAGACCGGATCGGCCGTCCTCGATCTGGTCCCGAATTCCTCCGATCCGGCTCGCCACGACCGCCCGATGCTTCCACATCGCCTCTGCGACCGTCAATCCGAACCCCTCGGCGAGGCTCTTCTGCACGACCACGCCCGCGTGCCGCTGCAGGGCGTTGACGATCGCCGCATTCTCCTCGACATCATCCATCGGCAACGAGCACAGGTGTACGCGCCGACGAACCGGTGCCGGCAGCTCATGCCAGGCTTCGCGGACCGCCATCAGCACCTGGGCCCCTTCTGGGTCATCGGCGACCGCCGCGGTCGACGGACCAACCAACAGCAAGTGCGCCCCCTCGCGCTTCGCGACATGTCCGGCGAATGCGCCCAGCACACCAAGCGGATCCTTGAGCTGATCCCACCGTGAAACTTGCATCACCAAAGGCACATCCGCCGCCAGCTGCTCCTCCTCGAGCAGCTCCGCCCGCCGCTCAACGCGCCCCGGGGTGCCGTCCGACCGGGTGAACATCGGATACGCGTTGACCTCATCGGTCAGAACCCCGGCGGTCGCCATGATCGCCAACGACTGCTCCCGAGTCTGCTCGGCGTTCTTCGGCGAGAACGCGTCGATCGACGGACGGATCACCGAGATCCGGTCACGCGGTAATCCCTCCCACGCGAACCCGGCCCGGGAGAACACGAACACATGCGCACCACCCAAAACGTACCCGCGCAAGAAATCCCACGCGTCGCGAGCGTGGTCATTGGCGACATCGAGCCCCACGTGACACCGCCAGATCACCGTCGCGCCCGTCTCCCGCACCGCAGCCGCCAGCCCAGCGGTCTGGGGGTCATGCAGAATCACGATGTCGCGGGGATGCACCAACCCGACGAGCTCCTCTGCGTTCGCGACCAGTGTCCCCTCATAAACCTCCCGCTCGGTAGCCCCCAACGGGCCGCCGTCTCCTGCGAACCCATGCAAACGATTGTGGATCCGCTTCGTGATCGCGAAGAAGTCCGGATGTCCCGAGATCACCGCCCACCGGGCGTCGACGCCGGCACCACGACAGTACCCCAACAATGGGCGCAACATCTCGACCACTCCACCGCCCTTCGCGGTCGAGTTGACGTTCCAAATCACCCGACCGTGCAAGTCGCGCGCGGCACGCGAGACAAGACCCAGCAACGCCTCGTACTCACCCGGCGAGAGCACTGACGAGAACCGTTCCGGCGCCATCGCCGGAACGGCCTCGTGTTCAAGCGCAGACATCTGTCTCCTCACCCTTGGGCTGGCCGGGCGTAGCCGATCCCCTGCAATGCGCCATCAATCTCGTCAAGGATCGCGGGGTCGTCGATGGTCGCCGGCGTGGTGTACTGCTCGCTATCGGCGATCTTGCGCATCGTCGCACGCAGGATCTTCCCGGATCGCGTCTTGGGCAAGCGCTCGACGACGGCCGCGGTCTTGAACGCGGCGACGGCTCCGATCTTGTCGCGCACAAGTTGCACGACCTCGGCGACGATCTCGTCGTGCGGGCGATCGACTCCCGCCTTGAGGACGACGAAGCCGATCGGCAGCTGTCCCTTGAGCTTGTCGGCGGGGCCGATCACCGCGCACTCGGCGACATCGGGGTGCGTGGCCATCACCTCCTCGATCGCGCCCGTCGAGAGGCGATGGCCGGCGACGTTGATGATGTCGTCGGTACGAGCCATCACGAACACATAGCCCGCCTCATCGAGGTAGCCGGCATCTGCCGTCTCGTAATAGCCCGGGAACGTTGACAGGTACACCTCGCGGAAGCGCTCGTCGGCGTTCCAGAGCGTCGGACTTGACCCGGGGGGCATCGGCAGCTTGACAACGAGCGCTCCCGTGTCGCCCGGTGGGACCTCGTGCCCGTCAGGGTCGAGCGCCTTGAGGTTCCAGCCCGGTGCGGGGCGCGTGGGCGAGCCCGGTACGACCGGCAGTGGCTCGACCCCGATGCAGTTGGCCGCGATCGCCCAGCCGGTCTCGGTCTGCCACCAGTGATCGATCACGGGCACGCGCAGCTTCTGCTCGGCCCAGTGTAGCGTCTCCGGGTCGAGGCGCTCACCCGCCAAGAACAGCGTCCGGAACTTCGAGAGATCGTAACGCGCGATGTGGTTTCCCTCGGGATCCTGCTGGCGTATTGCGCGGAACGCCGTCGGCGCGGTGAACATCACGCTTACGTCGTGCTGGGAGATGACGCGCCAGAACGCCCCCGCGTCGGGGGTCCCCACGGGCTTGCCCTCATAGAGCACGGTCGTGCAGCCGTGCAGCAGCGGCGCGTAGACGATATAGGAGTGACCCACCACCCAGCCGACATCAGACGCGGCCCAGTACGCCTCGCCCGGGTCGACGCCGTAGATGTTCTTCATCGTCCACTTCAGCGCCACCGCGTGGCCGCCGTTGTCTCGCACGATGCCCTTGGGCTCAGCGGTCGTGCCAGACGTGTAAAGGATGTACAGCGGATCGGTGGCCTCCACGGCCACGCAATCGGCGGGCTCGGCGCCATCGACCGCGTCCGCCCAAGAGATGTCGCGAGGCCGCTGGAGCTCAGCCTCGAGCTGCGGCCGCTGGAGGATCACACACCGCTCGGGCTTGGCCTCGACCAGCTCGATCGCGCCGTCGAGCAGCGGCTTGTAGGACACCAGCCGACCCGGCTCGATCCCACACGACGCCGACACGACCACCTTCGGACGCGCGTCCTCGATTCGCCCGGCAAGCTCGTTGGCCGCAAAGCCGCCGAACACGACCGAGTGGACCGCTCCGATGCGCGCACACGCGAGCATCGCGACCGCCGCCTCGGGCACCATCGGCATATAGATCACGACGCGATCCCCGATGCCAACGCCCAGCCCCGACAGAGCGCCGGCGAACCTCGCTACCTCATCACGCAGTTCGCGATAAGTGAACGTGGCAACCGTGTCCGTGACCGGCGAGTCGTAAATCAACGCGAGCTGATCGGCACGCCCGCGCTCAACGTGCCGATCGAGCGCGTTGTAGCAGGTGTTCAACCGGCCGCCGGAGAACCACCGATAGAACGGAGCGCCGGAATCGTCGAGCACCCGCTCCCACGGCTTCACCCAGTCGATCCCCGCGGCCGCCTCCGCCCAGAACGCCTCCGGCTGCTCCAGCGAACGCCGATAGACCTCCTCAAACCGACCTGTACCGCGCCGATCAACATCGACAGAAGCCGAAGAACTGGTTGCACACACGAAAATCTCCTCCCCGACTGGTTTTTCGCACTCCGACCGTTAATCGCGCTCGATGAGCATCGCGATTCCCTGGCCGCCGCCGATGCACAGGCTGACGAGTCCGAGCTTGTGGTCCTGGCGCTCCATCTCGCTCAGGATCTTGGTAACGAGGATCGCGCCGCTTGCACCGACCGGGTGCCCGAGGGCGACCGCGCCTCCGTTCGGGTTGACCCGCGCGGTGTCCAATTCGAGATCCTGCAGGACCGCCAGGGACTGGGCCGCGAACGCCTCGTTGAGCTCGATCACGGCGACTTCGTCGAGCGTCTTGCCAGCTCGCTCGAGTGCCTTGCGCACCGCGGGGACGGGCCCGATGCCCATCGTCTTGGGCTCCACTCCACACACCGCGTAAGAGAGGATCCTGCCCCTGACCGGCGCTCCGAGCTGCTCGGCCCGCTCCGCTGACATGACCACTACCGCCGCCGCGGCGTCGTTGACGCCGGAGGCATTGCCGGGCGTGACCGTTCCGTTTTTGTCGAAGGCCGGCTTGAGCTTCGCCAAGCTCTCGAGCGAGACTTCGGGCCGAGCGTGCTCGTCCACCTTGAACTCGACAGTGCCCTTACGCGCCTTGATTTCGACCGGCACGACTTCGTCTTCGAACCGGCCCGCCTCGATCGCCGCGATCGCGCGGCGATGGGACTCGAGCGCGAACTCGTCCTGTGCCTCGCGGGAGATTCCGTGAGATTTCGCCAGGTTCTCGGCCGTCACCCCCATGTGAATCTTGTTGAAGGGGTCGGTGAGCGCGCCGACGACCGAGTCGACAAGCGACGCGTCGCCCATCCGCGCCCCCCACCGCGCGTTCTCCATCCAATAGGCGCCCCTGCTCATCGACTCCGCGCCACCGGCGACCGCCACCTCCGCGTCGCCGGTCTGGATCATCTGCGCGGCGGAGACGATCGCCTGCAGCCCGCTGCCGCACAGGCGGTTGAGCGTCATCGCCGGCGACTCCTTGGGGATCCCGGCGTTGATCCCGACGACCCGTGCCAGGTAATGGTCCTCGGGCGAGGTGTGGATTACGTTGCCAAACACAACCTGCTCCACCTGACGCGGGTCGAGCCCGGCACGTTCGATCGCTGCTCGGGCGGCCGTCACGCCGAGCTCGATCGGGGGAACATCACGCAAACTGCGCCCGAACGACCCAATCGCGGTCCGGGCGGCCGAACTGATCACAACGCTGCTCACATGCACCCCTTTTCGACAGCGGACGTCTGGCCCGACGGTCCAGATACGACCGCACGATTGGCGACACCGCCCACCCTACGCGTGTCGGAGAGCTGGTGCAAGCCCGCCGAAAGCTGCGGCCACGCCACCCCACCGCTCTGCTGCCTCCATTCCACCTTACATCTCGCCCCAGGCCAGCACGCCCGCGATGTCGAGCGTCGACAGGATTCCCACCGGTCGCTTGGTCCCTGGCTCGACACCCACGATGTGACTGACGCCGTTGGCCAGCATCAGGTGCGCCGCCTCGCGTAGCGCCGTCGACGTCTCGACGCTGATGATCGGCTGAAGCGCGAGCGCTGAGGCCGTGTCCGGAGCATCTGGGTTCATGCCTGCCCGCAGGAGGTCGAAGTCGGAGATGATCCCCCAGACGGATTCGCCCGGTCGGCCCTCCGCAGCGCCCCTCACCACGATGCAGTGAACGTGGTGGGTGCTCATCATCCGCGCCACCTCGGTAAGCGTCGCGTCCGGGTCGCAGGACAGGATTCCCGGATGCATCGCGTCGGCGACCGTCGCATGCTCGAAATGCGGCAGCAGATAGCTTCCGTGGGTGGACTCGACGCTGCCTTCCGACACTGTGGGCCTCCTTCGTACGGTGGGCGTCCTTCGTTTGGCTTCCAGGAACCGTATGATCGAACGGTATGGATCGCGAGCGCCGCAGCCATCCGCGGAGGGCCCGGGTCGCCATCCGGGTTTTTCCGACCGACTCCTGTGGCGCCGGTCGGTAGGTGAGGTCGCCTCAGCTGAGCACTATCGTTCCGGAACCTAGTATTCAGACCACGTGGAGCAGGAGCACGAGATGACGAGCGCGAGTACGAACGGCATGGTGACGGACCTGGCGGGCCTCCGCGAGAGCGCGGGCAGGCATCTCGGCCACACCGAGTGGCAGGTGATGACGCAGGAGCGCGTCAACCAGTTCGCCGATGCGACGGATGACCACCAGTTCATCCACGTCGACGTTGAACGCGCGAAGAGCACGCCGTTCGGGGGCACGGTCGCCCACGGCTACCTGACCCTGTCGCTGATGGCTCCCATCACGGATCAGCTCCTCAAGGTCACCGACGCGAAGATCGCTGTCAACTACGGCGTCGACCGGGTCCGCTTTCCAGCGCCGCTGCCGGTCGGGGCGGAGTGGCGCGGCGGCGAGGAGATCGTCGAGGTGACCGAGGTTCCGGGCGGACTGCAAGTAAGAGCTAAGGGGACGGTCGAGGTCAAGGGAGCCGATAAGCCGGCCTGTGTGGCGGAGATCCTAATCCGTCTGTACGGCTGAGGTCTCGATCGTGTGATCGATCTTCGCGGCGGCGCGCGACAATCGTCTCGTCAGGCCTCGATCAGTCCGTGCCTGAGCGCGTAGCGGACGAGCTCGGCTCGCGAGCTGAGTCTGAGCTTCTGCTGGATGTGCGCGCGGTGCGTCTCGACCGTGCGGACCGACAGGAACAGCTGCTCTGCGATCTCCGCGTTCGTGTGCCCGAAGGCGATCATGCGGAGCACCTCGACCTCTCGCTCCGAGAGCCCGTCGGGAGGTCCGGCCACTGGCTCGGCGGCGACCCGAGCGCCGAGTCTCGGGTTCAGGTACGTGTCCCCGACCGATGCGCGGCGCACGGCCTCGACGAGCTCGGACTCGGCGGCCTCCTTGAGCACGTAGGCGAGCGCGCCCGCCGACAGCGCTTGGCGCGCGTAGGCCGGCTCGTTTTGCATCGTCAGCACGACGATCTGGGTGTCCGGGCATTCCGCGCGGATCTTCGGGATCGCGTCGAGGCTCAGCCCCTCGGGCAGGTTCAGATCGAGCACCAGCACGTCGGGACGGTGGCCACGCACGTAGCGTTTCGCGCCCTCCAGGTCGGCCGCCTCGGCCACCACTTCGAAGCCTTCTTCGGCGTCGAGGACCTGTCGCAAACCTCGTCTGACGACCGCGTGGTCGTCAGCGATCACGACCCGAATCATCGCTGTCGCGCCACCTCCGTCGGCTCCTCTGAGCCGGCATCTGTATCCGTGTCAGCCACCGGGGTCACCGTAGCGCGCCGCGAACGCGTGAGTCGAGGTGGGAGAGCGAGACGGCCGCGAACGTTTTCCGCGCGACGCTCAGGCTGCTCGTCGCTGGGCCGCACGGACGGCACGGTACGCCCTGCGACTGGTCGAGTCAGCCGCGCGAGCCCGAATGATTCCTGTGGAAAACTACGGAGATCTCATTGCCGTCCCTGGAGCCGCCGACCCATATGCTCCATTAATTCGCTCCAACGTGGGCAAATACTGAGCAGCGGTCGTGCGCTGCTCCGACGCTCCAGGTCGCGACCGTGCGTAGCGTGAGTGTATGGCCGACGCGCTGACAGCGCTCGACGCGACGTTCCTCGAGCTGGAGCAGCAGGACGAGGGCGCGCTCATGCACATCGGCGGCGTGATGGTGTTCGACCCGCTGCCCGGTGGCGGGACACCCACGGTCGAGGAGATGTCTGCGGAGCTCGCAGGCCGGCTCGGTCAGCTGCCGCGGTACTCGCAGCGGCTGTCCTCGGCGCGGACCGGGAGGTTCTCGTGGCCGCGCTGGACCGAGGACGAGCGATTCGACCTCCCGGCGCACGTCGGCCACGTCGTCCTGCCGGCTCCAGGAGGCGCTGAGCAGTTGTGCAACTGGGCGGCGGATTTCTATTCGCACCGGCTCGACCGCACGCGTCCATTGTGGGAGGTGGCGCTGATCGAGGGCCTGCAGGAGGGCCGCTGGGCGCTCGCGCACAAGACGCATCGCTGCCTCGTCGACGGCGTCGGGTCGGTCGACATCGCCTACCCGCTCCTCGATGCCGAGCCCGGAGCGGCCGAGCTCGCGGTCGCGGCGCCCGGCGAGAGGGGCCTGCGGGGGCCACGGGTGCCCGGCGCGCTGCAGCCGATAGTGCAGGCGGCACAGACCGGAGCGCACGCGGCGCGAGCGGGCGCGCACGCGGCGTTGCGTCCTCGCGACGCGCTTGCACGCTCGCGGTCGCTCGCCGAGCTGATCGTTCGGGACGAGCTGATCGGGGCTCCGGGGAGCTCGATCAACGTCCCGATCGGATCGACCCGACGCTACGCCACCGTGACGGTTCCGCTGCAGACGCTAAAGGTGATTCGTAGGGAGCTCGGGGGCTCGGTCAACGACGTGGTTCTGGCGGCCTGTACGGCCGGGCTGCGGGAGCTGCTGCTCGCTCGCGGCGAGCAGCTCCCACGCCCGGGCCTGCGCGCGATGGTTCCGATGAACGTGCGCGCGGCCTCGGAGCGACTTGCCCTCGGCAACCGGATCAGCTCCCTGTTCGTCGAGCTGCCGGTTGCGACGGCACAGGCGCGAGAGCGTCACCGGCAGATCGTCGCTGCCACCGACCGGCTGAAGTCCTCCGGGGCGGCCGGTGCTGCGTCCACGGTGGTCGACCTGGTGGCGCTCGCGCCGCCGGTCCTGCACGCGACGCTGGTGCGCTCGCTCTATGCCACGCGTCTGTTCAACCTCACGATCACGAACGTCCCCGGTCCCCAAATCCCACTGTACTGCCTCGGTGCGCAGCTACGCGAGATCTATCCCGTGGTGCCGCTGGCTGCCGACCACGCGCTCGGGATCGCGATCTTTTCCTACGACGGCCTGGTCACCTTCGGCGTGATCGCCGACAGCGAATCGACGCCCGACATCGGCGTGGTCGCAGCTGGGATCGGACGTGGTATCGGGGAGCTGCTTGCGCTCGTCGGGAATCCGTAGATCCGTAGAAGGATCGACCCATCGGGATGCAGGAGTGAGTTTCCGTACGAGGGGCGTTTCGTCGTTCCGTCCCGGCGACCGACGGTGGAGTCGCGGGTTCGGGCCGGCGCCGGCAGCCAGTGCGCCGCACTAGCACTTCGGCGGCGGCGTCAGATCGGTCTTCGGGCACACGGGCAGGATCGCCGGCGGCCTGGGCGGCCGGCTGAAGTCGAAGTCGGCCGTCAGGTCGCCGAGCATCGGGTCTGCCTCGCGCACGTCGGGCCGTGGGTCCGGACGTCCGTCGGTCGCCGGATCGAGTCGCCGGCCGCCGAGGAAGTCGTCCTCGATGAACTTGTTGTACGCGTCGTGGCTCAGGACCTGATGGTCGGTGTAGCCCGTCTTCGCGTACGGGCTGATGACGATACCGGGGACCCGTAGGCCGTAGCCGTTCTGGTCGACCGCCGGAGGCTGGACGTCGTCGTAGAAGCCTCCCCAGTCGTCCCAGGAGAGGAAGATCGCGGTGCTGTCCCAGTCGGGGCTCTTCATAATCGCGTTGATCAATCCGGTGACGTATGTCTGGCCCGCGCTCACGAGCGCCGGCGGGTGCTCTGAGACCTTGCCGTTCGGATCGATCCCCGACACCGACGGCAGCGTCCCGTTCCCGGCGGCTGCGTAGAAGTTGCTGAGGGACTGGACGTTGCCGAGCTGCCCGTCCTGGTGGACATCGGTGAAGTGCGGTAGGGGATTCCAGATCCCGGGCGTCTTCGGTCCCTGCTGAACGGGCGCGCACGTCATCGCGCTGTCGTCCTCGCAGTCGGGCTCGGATCCCTTGAACACGTAGTAGGCCCAGCTGACGCCGTTCTTGTGAAGCAGGTAGGTCATGTCGGTCCATGCGTAGAGAGGTGTCTCGCTCAGCGGCAGGCCCGGCGGGTTGGGGTTCTGAAGTGCGTTCGTGCAGGAGGACGCGTCGAACGGATTGGTGCAGAAAGCCGACCACTCGGACACCTGGAACAAGTGCTCCGGGAGGCTCCAGGAGGCATTGGGCTCGAACATGTGGTCCTGAAGAAAAAAGTCCCGCGCGTACTGCCAGTAGTTCGGGATCTCTCGACCGTCGTGGTAGCCCATCACGTCGATGCAGTTGCTCGTGCTACCAGACAGGCATGGGCTGCAGCTGGGATTGTTCCCCGCGCAGTTCTTGGCCTTCTCGGCCTGTCCGATGAACCCGTCCATGTTTCCGCCGTCGATGTCCGCGGTGGCGTTGGTCTCGCCGTGCGGTCCGCCGTGGTCCAAATCGTGACTGTCATGGAACGGTTGCCGGCAGCCGTCATTGACGGGATCGGGCACGCACACTCCCGCTGGGATGCCGTCGGCGCCCGGGAAGGTCCCAAAGTAACTGTCGAACGAGCGGTTCTCCTGCATGATGATCACGACGTGCTTGATCTTGTGGATGCCTTCCGGCGATGACACGCTGACGGTCAGCACCGGGGAGCTCGAGCGGATGTTTCGGCGGTCGCCCGTCAGCACAGCACGGAGCCGAACCGTGCCGGCCGCGGGAAATGCGTGTTGGGCGGTAAGCGCCGACGTGGCGTTGAGGCGCACGACCGCGATCGCATGCCAGGCGCTAGCCGCGAACTGCTGCAGTCCGATTAGCTGGCCCGCATGCGACGGCGAGACGCGTCCGCTCAGCGTGATGATCTGTCCGATCATGGGATTCGCGTTGGACGCGCTGAGCGTCACGCGCGCACGGACGCGCTCGCGGATCGTCCGGCTGCGCGAGCGGCGCGCGGTCACGAACCATCGGCGGTTCGTCAGCACGACCCCGGGCGCACGCTTGAACACATAGCGGCCGGACGGGCCGGTCAGGGTCCGCACGACTCCGCGGGTTAGAGCGGCCGGAACATCTCGTGCAGAGCGCCCATCATCGCGGGGCCACAGTTGGCGCCGTCGACTACGTATCAGATAGCTCTCGACGTGCTGCTCGAAGAAAGCGTCGGCCTCACCCGAGCAAATGCTGCGGGATCGCCCGCGACGCCGGCGAGGACGCCTCGCCGCCGCCGCGGCCCTCTGCCGCTTCGTGGTTCGCCTACGCGCCGCTCGGGCCCCCGCTCGACTCCACGGCTGGACCTGATGATCGGGCGGCAGGGACCTATTGCGCGGTTCCGTGCGTGTTGTTCCGCAGGCACTGGCCCCGGGCGTACCGGGCGGCCTTGCTCGTCGTTGGGACGCCGGGGTCGCATATGTGGACATCCTCGCCGTCCATCCCGATCACCAGCGGCTAGGACTCGGGTCCGCGCTTCTGCGCTCCGCGTTCCACGGTTTCGCCGCCGCGGGGCTGAGGGAGGCCCAGCTCGGCGTGGCCTCCGACAACCCCGGCGCGCTTGTGCTCTACGAGCGGGTTGGGATGACCACGCGCTACCGATTCGATACTTACGAGCGCCCGGTATCGCAGCACGACCCCTAGACAATCTGGATTGAGGTCCCGTCCGGCCTGATCTGTAGATGTAGACATTGGCCGATCCCTCGCGACACGCTCGGAGGCACTTGCTGGACCGGCTTCACCAGCGCAGCGGACAGACGCTGGGCGAGCTCTGCGAGCACGTGGACATGAGACGCCAATCGCTCACCCAGCACCTGGATGTTCTCGAGGCCGCAAACCTGGTCGGCGCCGTCCGGCGCGGCAGGGACAAGCTCTACTACCTCAACCCGGTGCCCTTGCACGAGATCCAGGAACGATGGATCTACAAGTTCGAGCGCGCGCGTCTGCGCGGCCTGCGCGATGTCAAGAGACGAGCAGAGGACGGCATGTCTGAGAGACCAAGATTTGTCTACGTCACCTACATCGAGAGCACTCCCGAGAATGTCTGGGAAGCGTTGACGGACGCGGACGTGACCGCCGCGTATAAAATCGAGCCATACGGCGAAGTCGTCCGGCTCACCCTGACCCACGAGAACTTGGTCGACGTGGCCGAGCGGGCGGCGGCATCGGCCGGGTGGGCGGCCGTGCACTCGAATCTCAAGTCTCTGATCGAGACCCGGAGCCCCTTCCGCAGGAGCCGTGGCTCGTGTCGCGGCATTGATCGGCGGGGCGAGACGCGGCGTGCGGCGCTCGCGACCCCGCCCGAGCCGCCGGCGACCTGCCCTGAGAGCGTCTTGCCGTGCCCGCCGGCGGTCGTCATCGCTCGCAGTAGAGCCGGTCGTAGGCCTCGGTCGCGGCGTCGAGCTGGCGGCACGCATAAGCCACCACGGACCGACGCGTCGCCCGGTCCACCGCGAACACGGTCCACCCCTCGCCGTCCTCGTCGCTCAGGTGCAGCAGCAGCGTCGTCCGATTGTGCTCGACCCGCAGTCTGTGACGAGGGTTGCCCTGCTCAAAGAGGATCCTCGGATTCTCGTGCTCGCGGTCGGCGACAAACGACGTCCACCGCGAGCGAGGTGGAACCGGCATAGCAGAACGATACGCCCGGTCGGCGCTCGCCGGCTACATCGCCGCGCGGTCGCGTCCAAGCCGAGGCCAACGCGACCTACAATCGGTCGCCAAGCCCCCATGGTCTAGCGGTTAGGACGCCTGCCTTTCACGCAGGAGATCACCGGTTCGAATCCGGTTGGGGGTACTCCCGAAAACCCTGGTAACACCCGGCTTTTCGGATCCGCGCGGAGGCGTTCGTGACGACAATTCTGCCGAGAGAATGTATTTTTCCGCGGTTTCTCGGCAGAAATCAGGCTAAACCGGGGGGAAATGCGGGCCTCTGCGCCGATCGTCCGGATCCCATCGCTCGGTTTCCGCGCCGCTTTGCGGGGCGAGCGTTCATGGCGCTGATCGAAGCCCGTCATCGTGATCCCGAATGGTGCCCGCACGCTGTAGACGGAGCCGCATCTTTGCGATCTCGGGGCCCCCGCGGCCGCGGCGCATTACGCGTCGTCTCCGGTCGCGGAGGCAGGGCCATGGTCGACGGTCGCCGTCTGATCGTCGGCCGCGAACAGCGCGACTTGCTCGACTGTTTCGTATGCCTTTGGCGGTACCGCGCCGGCCATGATCTCGTCGAATGCTCGTCCCCATTTCGCTCGATCCCGGGATCGGGAGACGCGCGCGTAGATCTCGAGCGTCAGCCGCGCGCTTTCGTGCCCGACCTGGTCCTGCACGTAGGTGATCGGGGCTCCGGCCTCGGCCATCAGTGTGATGTAGGTGCGGCGGAACACGTGGGCCGAGAGCCCGGTCGGCAGTGACGCGTGACCGCGCTCAGCCCGCAGCGTCCTGCAGTTCGCTCGACCGGGGCGATCACGCGGTGGTTGATGTTGTCCTTGTCGCGGAACGTTTCGTTGCGTGTCGGGAATACCGGGTCATCGGGCGCAACCTCGCCGAGGCTCGCCTTGTAGGTCAGCAGCTGGTCGCGCAGCCATGGCGTCATGTCGATCTCCCGCACCCCGCGGTTGGTCTTAGCGGCTGGGATGCGGATCTTGGAGCGCTGGAAGTCGAGGTCCTGCCAGCGAAGCAGGCACAGCTCGGTGTTCCGGGTGCCGCTGGCGCTCAGGGTGGCGATGATCGCCCGGCGTCGTGAGACGATCCGCAGCTGGCGGCGGGTGTAGAGCCAGTGCACGCCCGCTGGGCTCATGCTGAGCCGCTCAGCAACCTGCTTGTACGTCAGATGTTCCTCGTCGCGCAGGCGGCGGACTTCGCGTGCCTTGCGCTCGGTTTCGGGCCTGACCGGGTTGTCGACGCGCTCTGCGGCCTCGAGCAGCGTGAGCACCTCGTCGGGCTCGAGCCAGTCGCGGACCGTCCTCTTTGGGACCTTCACGCGCAGCTTCCTGTCGCGGGCGGGATTCGCCGGGAGGTCGATGTCGGGCCGGCGGACGGCCTCGTCGAGGATCATGGCGAGCAGGCCGATCGACATGTTGATCGTCCGCTCGCTCAGTCGTATCGGCCTGTTGTTCCAGTCGCGCAGCGGCTTGCCGCTCGCGCGTGCGGCCCGGATCCGCTGCATGAGCATCAGCCGCTGCTTCTTGTAGCTGTCAACCGCCGACCACGTGATCTGCGATAGCCGGATCCGCTCGAAGTACGGCGCCAGGTGGTGCTCGAGCAGGTTCTCGTTCAGATCCCGAGTGTTTTGTACGGTCTCGACAGCGTGCTCGGCAAGGAACGTGCGCGCGAACGCGCCGAAGGGCGGGTCGCGATCCTCGGTCGCTATGGCGTCTGGTGTCGGGATATATGCCCGGGCCGCGACGAGCCGCTCGAAGTTCTCGAGCTCGATCTCCGCGCGGCGGTGTGACCATCCCTCGCTCGCGAGGCCGCAGCGCTCGTATCGCCTGATCCCGTCCTGGTCGAAGAACCGCACGCCGAAGCCGACGTCGCCGTTCTTGCGCATCCAGGTCTCGACGCTCCCGGTCTTCGGTCGACCGCGCTTGCGTCGTTTCCCGGCGACGGGCTTCGGCGGCGGCGCGCGGCGGTTGGATCGTGGGCCTTGTCCTCGTGTCGGCATGGGCACGAACCCTACGCCCGAGGAGCCGCGGGGTCCACAGCGGGCAGTGGCCGTGAGACGAGGCGCCGGCGGCTTCTCTTCATCTTGGGCGGCCGCTCAGGGGGCGCGGCGGTCAGGTCGGGCTCGGCGTCGGCCTGCCTTAGCTCCTCGACCGCTCGTGGATCGAACCGCAGCCGCGCCTTCGGGCCGTCCCCGAGTTTGATCACACCGAGGCGGCGCTGATGGGCGTACACCCATTTCGGGCTCATTTTCAGGCGCGCTGCGACCTCGGCCACCGTCAACAAGTCCGGGAGGTCGGCGCCGGTCGTGGTGGCTTCCTGGCGCACAAGCTCGAGGAAGCGCCTCGCTATCGCATCGATGAGGTCAGGATGCAGCCAAGGCGCGTGGTTGGGGCCAACGGCAGGCACGTCCGGACGTTCATCTGGGCGCACGCGTGCCTCCTGGCAATACCGCCTGAGCCCGCGACTGGTGGGCGAGCCACGGCGTGTCCTGCTGCCGCTTCCGGTTGCTCCCGACGGGTTCGCTCAGGCACCGCGATCTGGCATCACCGAGCTCCGGAACGCTTCCGACAGACGAGGGCCGAGTCGCTTCGCCCCGCGGTGTCCCGAGCGTGAGCAGACACGTCGGGTTTGTGAGCGCGGCCTCGTGCCATCTACCTGTCCTCGCCATGTGGCCGTCGGCCGCACCGATCCGCTGAGCGGGCTCTTCTGGCATGTCGCCCAGTAGGTACAGGATCGGGCGGCCAAAGCCTCCATCGCGATCTCCCGAGGTCCACCGAACCGCACGGCGCCGCGAGCCGCGCCCTCCCGCGGGTGGACAAGCAGCGTTTCGCTGACGTCGGTGAGCCGCGCCGGGTGTCCCTGCCTGACGTGCCCGCGCTCGCACGAGTCCAGGTTCAGGAAATCGCAGAGGCGCGGCAGGCGCGGACGCGCCCGCCCCGAGCGGCCGGTTGGTGCTGGAGGTCGCGCGATTCGTAGCCGTCGACGACCGCCGCCGCGCGTATTGCATCACCGGAGGACCGGGACCGTTCGCCGCCGTCGCGGGTGGGAGCCACACGCGCACGCGTTCGCTAAGAAGCCCGCGCGAGCCCTCGCTGTCACGCAAACCCCGGCCGCTCTGCTCAGCGCCCGAGCTTCTGGGCGAGGCGCTTCTTGATCTGCGCGTCGACGAGCTGGCGAGGAAGCACCGCCGCGGTGAGCGCGGCGGGGGAGAGCAACTCAGCGAGCTCGACCCTGTCCCAGTGTGGAGAGCCGCCGAAGCTGCGGGCTGAGAGCACGACTTCCACCAGCGTCTGCTCGAACCATTCCCGTACGAGCGCGTCGATCGCTCCGCGGGCACCGGCAACGCCTTGGTAGCGCTGCTCCCACCGGCTCGCCATGTCGGCGAACACGCGAAAGTCGGCGTTGATTGTGAGCTCGTGGCGCTCGGCGTGGTATCGAGCCGCCTGGTCCTCGAGGTCCCCGGGCGCGCTGGGTGTGATTGCGCACAGACACCCACGTAACGTCGGCCAGCTCCACCTCGGGTGCCGTGTCGCTGCCGTCCTTTCCATTCTCGCTCGAGGTCGAGCGGGCGTTCTCCTCTCGCTCGGGCGCCCAACGCTGCGGCGTATGACCCTCCGATGCCTCGGTGGGCGGCTGATCGAGGTCAGGAGGTTCGGTTGCCCGAGGGGCAGCACCAGCGACGGGAGGGAGGCGAGACGGCCGGTAGCGGCTGATCCGATACAGCGGCAGGTGCGCGGTGAGACGCTCACGAATCGCCTCTCGCCGAGATCCACCGTCGCTGCCGGCGAGCCGCTCTTGAAGGCGCTTGATCTCGGGCGGCATGACCGCTCGGAATTCGTCCTGCCAGCGCGACCACGGCAGCGGCTCGTGGTCCTGCAGCAGTAGTGTCCGTGCGGTGTTCGTCTCGAGCGAGCCGTTTGCGTCGGGTTCGAGGTAGAGCACGACGCGTTCGTAGCCGAACCGGATCCCGAACTCCTGCAGGCGCTGGTAGCCGCCGCGGGTTTGCGGCAGCACGTCGTAGAGCTCGTTCTCATAGAGGGCCGCGATATGGCCTGTTGCGGTCCAGGTGGCGGCGTGGCGTCGCCGGGCTCGGGGATCCTCGTCGAGCACCCACCAGTGCACGCGCGCGTCGCTCAGCTCGACCGTCCCGGCGGCGCGCCCTCGCTGTTCGAGATGATGCCGTTGCCCGAGGACCTGCTCGAGCTCGCCGCCGTCACGCCACACGTTTCCTTGGTGTGGCCGTACCAGCAGCTCGAGCTGGTCGGGCAGTCGCAGGAAGCGCGTGTTCAGATAGCGCGCGACCCAGCGCTGGCGGCCTTCGGTGACGCTCTTGGGCGCCTGTGTGGTGTCGTCGCGCTCGTGCTGGCCGAGCAGCACCACCTGGGTGCCGTGCGGGCGGCCGCGCAGCGCCCACGGCTGCTCGCTCTGCGTGAGCGGGCGCCAGAAGTCGCGTCGCCCGTCGGGCCATTGCTGCGGCTCGAGGCCCCCACCGTCCACTTGGGGTCGCGCTCGAAGCACACGAGCGCTCCGCGGCCCTGATGCCAGGAGCGATATTCGAGCCCGTGCGGGTTGCGCGATCCGGCGGCGACCTTCGCCCCGACCCCGTAGTTCTTGGTGCGGCCCTGCTCGTGGCTTGTGGCCGCCAGGTGGTTGATGTAGTAGCGCATCGCCTCGGGGCTCATTCCGATCCCGGTGTCGGTGATCGACAGCTTCCGCGATCCGTCCCCGCGATGCGTCGGCGCGTTCCCAGTCGAGATCCCAGACCACGCTCCCGGACGCTCTCGGGCCGAGCGCGGCGATCGCCTCCATGGCGTTGACGGTCAGCTCCCGCAGTCCCTGGGTGTCTGAGCATTCGGCGCCGAGCTTCTCGACCAAAAAGCTAGGGTTTGCCACCTGCAGGTCATGCCAATCGTGGCCGGCTCCGTCGGCCACAGCGGCTGTTCGTGCGCTCACGCGCTCACCACCCGTGCGCGGGCAGCCGCGACCGCGCGACCGCGGTCATGTCCCCTCGCCGCGCGCGGCGGTGCGGGCAGCCTCCCAGCTGCCGTACACGTCGCCGACGACGCTTGCCGGCGGCCAGTCGCCATCTTCGAGTCGCTCGAGCGCTTGCCCGCCGCGGCGGCGGGCGTGGGTGCGCGACCAGTCATAAGAGGAGGGGAGGCGACCGTAGCGGTCCTGCCACGTCCGCATCGCGGCGCGCACTCGTGCGCGTGTCCATTCGGTCGCGATCGCGCCCGGCCGGCACGCCTTGCAGTACTCGTAGGCGTCGCCCTTGCCGTTGCGCGGTTGGGTCGGGCCGCCGCACCCGCGGCACACCCCCTGGTAGCGGGCCTTGACCGCCCGGGCCTTCTCGCCGCTGGGGTCTAATGCCTGTAAAGGGCGTAACGTCCCCGCCGTACCGAGAGGAGCCCGCCGTGACCAGCAAGCCCCGCGCCGTGGCCGTCGTCCGTGTCAGCGCCCAGGGCGACCGCGCAGAGGAGCACTTCCACTCTCCTTATGTGCAGCTCGACAGCGCCAAGCGGTGGGCGCGCAAGCGCCGCGAGCGGTTCGTCGCGCACTTCCCCGAGATCGACGTCTCGGGCAAGCGCCCGCTCGTCAAGCGCCCCGGCCTGCTCAAGGCCGTCGAGATGGTCGAGGCCGGTCAGGCTGACCACATCGTCGTCGCCTATTTCGACCGGCTGGTGCGGTCGCTGAAGGTGCAGCTGGAGGTGATCGAGCGGGTCGAGAGGGCCGGTGGGGAGATCTTCGCGCTGGACCACGGCAAGCTGACTAACGGGACCGCCGCCACTCGGCTGTCGACGAACATGATGGGTGCGGTGTTCCAGTACTTCGCCGAGGTGACCGGCGAGAAGGTGACGGCCGCGCAGGCGCGCGCGGTGGCGCGCGGGGTGCTGCCGAGCTCGCGGATCGTGCCCGGGTACATGCGCGGCGAGGACGGTGTGCTGGTCCTCGTGCCTGAGCTGGCGCCGGTCGTGCGCGAGGTATTCGAGCGCCGCGACCGGGGCGCCACGATCGTCGAGCTGCAGGCGTTCCTGCTCGAGCGCGGGATCGAGCGGTCGGTCGCTGGTGTGGCGTCGATGTTGCGCTCGCGGATGTACCTCGGCGAGATCCGTTTCGGCGAGCTGCACAACCCGAGCGCTCATGAGCCGATCATCGAGGATCGCGGCCTGTTCGAGCGCGTGCAGCGGCGGACGGTCTTGCGCGGGCGTCAGGCCAAGTCTGAGCGGCTGTTGGCGCGTCTCGGTGTGTTGCGCTGCGGTACGTGCGGGTCGCGGATGGTGATCAACAGCTCCAGCGGCAACTACCGCTGCGGTGACACGAGCGCGAATCCGTGCCGGGGACGAGCAGTCAAGGCTGACCGCGTCGAGGAGATCGTGCTGGACGCGGTCCGAGCGTACTCGGCTATGGCCGACGCGCACGGATGGGCGTCGCGCAAGCAGCAGATCCGCGAGGCGGACGACGTGATCGAACGCGCCAACGCAGATCTCGATGACACGATCCGGCAGCTCGGCGAGCTTGGATTGTTGGGCCGGCCGGCGAGCCAGCAGACCCTGGAGAAGCTGACCGCGGCGCTCGATGACGCCCACAGCGCCCGGGCCCGACTCGGCGATCAGGGCGAGAGCGATGTCATCGGCCCGGACGAGATCGACAAGCTGCGCGAGCCCGCGAAGCGCTTAGCGGCTTGGCGACGGCTGATCACGGACATCGTCCAGTCGGTTACGGTCGCGCCGGCGATGACGGCGGATTGGCGACCCAGTCGCCTCTGGGACCCTCGCCGAATCGACATCAGGTTCCGGGGCCAGCATCCATAGGGAAGCCGCCAGCAGCGACTTCTCGCGCTTCCGTCGACACATCCTGCGGTCGTGCGACTCGCACACTCTGCCGACCGTCGCCGAGTCCGCCGTCGTCGTCCGGCACAACTTCCCCGACCGCGAGAAGCAACGAAGCGACACCGGCGATCGCCGGCGTCGCGAGATTCGTCCCTTCCCGCAGCGACGTTGGGGTCGCTGCGGGTGGCTGCTTGGTCGCGCGAATGACAGTTAGGTGCGCTTGCAAGTCACCGCGGACCGGCCTCCCAGCAAGCACATCCGCGGCTCCCGCCACAGCGGCAAAGCGGGTCGGCGGCCAGGTCGCCCACGACGCCAAGTGGCCGGCGAGGCGACCAGTTGCGCAATTGGCGACGAGCAGGGCGCTCGCGATTTGGGCCGGCAGACCCGCTTTGCCGTAGTCGCGCTACTGGGCGTTCCGTTAGCGCGTCGGGCCACTATCTCTGGCGCCGTCAGCGCCCGGTGTTCGAATCGTCGCTCGCCGCGAATCTTGATTGAACCGATGGGTCCTTTGGCGTTAGGTTTGCGTTCTACCCGGTCGAGGTGGCGGTCTCGGAATCCGCCTGATCGCCGTCACCGGGGAAAGGGGTCCAACGGGTGTCTCTAGATCAGAAGAGGGCGCGTTGGTTCGGCGTGCTCTACCTCATCACGTTCGTCACGTCGATCCCAGCGCTGGCGCTTTACGAGGTGGTGCTCCGACATCCCGTGGGGTACATCGCCGGTGCTGGGCACGACACGCAGGTCTTGTTCGCCGCTCTGCTGGAGCTGCTGCTGATCATCGCGAACATTGGTACTGCCGTCGTGATCGTCCCGATCCTCAGACGCCAGAACGAGGAACTGGCAATCGGCTACGTGACCGCGCGGCTGGTCGAGTGCACGTTCATCCTCGTCGGCATCCTGTGCATGCTCGGGATCATCACGTTGCGAAACCAGGTTGCAGGTCCGTCTGAGGGGACGGTGGCGTACACGCTCGCGGCGATTAAGGATTGGACGTTCCTCCTCGGCCCGGGCTGGGTCGTCGGCTGGGGGAACGGGCTGATCCTCGGCTACCTGATGTACCGCTCGGGCCTGGTGCCCCGACGCGCAGCGTGGCTCGGGCTCATCGGCGGACCGCTGCTCATCGTGACCGGGACGGCCATCATGCTCACCGGCAACCAACCGAGTAGCACGCTGCACGCACTACAAGGGATACTGAGCATCCCGGAGATTTTGTGGGAGCTGTTCCTCGGGATCTACTGCACGATCTTTGGTTTCAGGCGCGAAGCCCCGATCCTTTCCGGGAGCGTCCGATGAACCTTCAACCTCGAGCCGACTCCGCACACCCCGGTTGTCGCGACCGCCGCGCTCGGACCGCCGTAGCAGCGGCTCCACGCCCTGTCCGGGGTCGCGTTCATCCCGGGGCCCTGGGGAGGGTGCCCGCTGCAAAGTGACGACGCCAAGCTCTGTTGCCGGCTTCGGGAGACGCGCCTCGCGGCGGTTCGCGGTCCGGCGAACTGGGATGCTCAGGCCGGCGGGCGTGTGCGGCGCGGCGCTGCGCGGACGTGCATCCGCTGACCATGGCTGCCGTGGACGCTGAGGATCTCGACTGGCTCATCACCCGCTGGGCCGAACCAGTGCGGCAGCTGGGTGTCGAATTCGGCGGCTTCGCCGGGTCGCATGGTGATGTCGTGCTCGCCCAGGATCAGTCTCATCTCGCCCGAGAGGACGTACAACCATTCGTAGCCGGCATGGGTTCGCAGCTTGCGCTCGCGCTCCGGTGGGATCACGACTTTCCAGACGGCCATGCCGCTGGAGTGCTGCGTGAGCGGGAACACGAGTCGTCCGTTGCGGGTGCGCGCCCGCGTCCGCACGCGGGGGTCACCCACGGGCGGCGCGCCGACGAGTTCGTCGAGCGGAAGGTGGTAGGTCTCTGCCAGGGGCAGTAACAGCTCGAGGCTCGGCTTACGCTGCCCGGTTTCCAACCGCGAGAGGGTGCTCTTGGAGATCTCAGTCTTTGCGGCCAGCGCGGTCAACGTGATGCCGCGCCGCTCCCGCAGCCGCCTGAGGCGAGGCCCGAGCTCGGCCAGGACGTCCGGCATCGCTGACGGGTCCCCCATGGACGCGACCCTATCGACGGTTCCCAGAAACGGCAACGAAACGTGCGACCCACGGCGCCGGTGTGCATAGTGGAGCGCATGGAACTCGAAGCACACGATGTCGCAATCATCGGAGGCGGCCCCGCAGGTCTGAGTGCGGCGCTCGTGCTCGGCCGCTCGCGACGAAGGGTTGTCGTGATCGACGCCGGAACGCCGCGCAACGCGCCCGCCTCGCACATGCAGGGGTTCCTGTCCCGAGACGGGATGCGGCCGACTGCGCTCCTGAGAGCCGCACGCGCTGAGGTCCAGGGCTACGGGGTGGAACTGATTGACGACCGTGTCGTGGAGGCGACGGCCCGGTTCGTGCTCCGGCTGGCCGGCGGCCGCACCATCAGGGCGCGTCACGTGCTCCTCGCGACCGGCGCAGCCGACGAACTGCCTGACGTCCCGGGCGCTCGCGAACGCTGGGGACGCGACTTCCTGCACTGCCCCTACTGCCACGGCTGGGAGGTGCGCGACCAGCCGCTCGGCGTTCTCAGTACCGGCCCCGGCTCCGTCGAGCACGCGCACCTTCTGCGCCAGTGGACCGACGACGTGATCCTCTTCACGCACGAGCACCCGATCACCGACCGCGAACGCGCGGCGCTCGACGGCCGCGGGATCGCCGTCGTTGACGGGCAGGTCGAGCGCCTCCTCGTCACCGACGACCGCCTACGCGGCGTTCAGCTCACCGACGGTCGGACCGTCTCGCGGGCCGCCCTCTTCATCCGGCCGGCGTTGCGCGCCCACCACGACGGGCTCGCGGCAGCCCTCGGCTGCGAAACGCTCGCAGGCGGGCTCCTGCAAACCGACTCGGACGGCCGCACGACTGTGCCCGGCGTCTGGGCTGCCGGCAACGCCGCCAACCCGCGCGCCCAGGTGATCACCGCCGCCGGCGAAGGATCCGCGGTCGCCATCGCGATCAACACCGAACTCGCCAAGGAAGACGTCGATACCGCCGTCCAGCAAGCGGCATTGTCGGCGTCGTGAGCAACCACCCAGAGCGAAAGGACCCCATGACCAATACCCAGAACCCGCCCGCGCCGGCCCCCCCGCCTAGCCGCCACCAACTCGCCCTGATGATCTGGCTCTGCGTCTTCCCAACGCTGACTGCCCTCAACCTCACCTTCGGCAGCTGGCTCGCCACCATGACGCCGCTCACTCGGACGTTCGTCCTTGCAACGGTCGCGGTGCCGATCGTGATCTACGGGCTGATGCCGCATCTGCACCGCGCGCGCGCCCGTCTGCTTTCCGGCTGGATCAGCGCTGGAACGCGGCGTTGAGTTTTGCGATCCGCGGCGTGGAGCTCTCCTCCTGGCCAAGCCGAGGTGACGCCGCTCTTACTTCGGTCTCCGGACAGGCATGTCGACGGCACCGGCGCGTTCCCCCGCTACGCGCGCGGCAGGCAGGGCCGTCGCCCGCCGCCGGGCTCCGTGCCGGT
>CAWDYK010000024.1:0-107332 GCA_963806475.1 uncultured Solirubrobacterales bacterium | reverse complement strand
ACGCCGAGCCCCTCCTCGCGCGAGCACCAGCAGCCTGACCGCGTCCCTCACGACCCTCGACTTGCGCCCGTTCCGAAATGTCAGCAGGAGCGGCTGGGCGTCAGCGTGTGCGGGCGCTCAGGCGGCGAGCGGCGGCGTCTGGAGTATGCGGCTGAGCGCTTGGCGCAGCTCGTGTGGAGAGTCGCTTGTGATCGCGTCGAGGCCAAGCGGCAGGAGCGGCGCGAGGATCGCGGCGTGGTTGATCGTGCCGGTCGTGACGCTGAGACCCCAGGCTCGGAGGTTTGCGACCAGCGCGCGGGAGAGGAGGAAGTGCTCGACGCAGACGCCGTGCAGGCCGACGTGTCGTCCCCAGGCGGCGAGTGCGTGGATGCGGTAGTCGGCGATGATCACCAGCCGCGCCCGGAAGCCGAGCTCGGCGGCGAGCTCGCATGCATCGGACCAGAAGCTGATGATCTCGGTCCGCTCCCGCGCTGGGTGGTCGCGAACACGCTCGCAGATGGCTCGCGCGGTGCGGCGTGCGAGGGCTGGGTTCGCGTGCGCTTTGACCTCGAGCTGGAGCGTCGCGCCGGGCGGTGCGAGCTCGAGCAGCTCGTCGAGCAGCAGCGGGCGCTCGTTGCTTGGTGTGCCGTCGAGGTTGCGTAGCCACCCCGCGCGGATCTCCGCCGCGGTGCGCTGATGCGCCCAGCCGGACACGGTGGTGCCGAGGTCGAGCAGCGGGTCGTGCAGCAGCACGAGCTCGCGGTCGGCGGTCAGGCAGCAGTCCGTCTCGAGGCCGTCGAGTGGCTGCTGGATTGCGTGGTGGAGCGCCGCGAGCGACGAGTCAGGGCCGTACGCGCGGCCGAGGCGGTGGGCGTATAGCGCCGGGAGCACTCCAACAACTGTCGCGGCACAGGCGGGCTTGCTGGTTACGAGCCTGCGACCGTCTTGTGAAGGGGCTGTGCAGAGCGCCGTCCGGGAGTGGTCTAGGCGACCAGCCGGGCCATGAGCCGCGGGTGGCCGTCGACTTCCACGTTGATGAGCGACTCGACGCGCGAGAAGCCGGCAATCCGGGCAAGCCGCTCGAGGCCGGCGTCCCCGAACCCCCAGTAAACGAAGTCGTCGCGCGCGTAGACCTCCCCGGGCTCGGAGACGCGGATCGTCGGGCCGTTTCGATCTTCCGGGCTGACGCCGTAGGTCTCGACCAGCACCGTGCCGCGATCCACGGTCCGCCCACGCAGCACGCGCAGCAGCCCGAGTGGGTTCTCGACCCGGTGCAGGATGCCGAAGCAGTAGACGAGGTCAAAACGCTGCTTTAGCCCGTCGAGCGCGAACGCGTCCATCCGCCGGTACTCAACCGCCGAGCCGAGCAGGCGATGGATGGCATGGAAGCCCTCCCCGCCGTGCAGCTCAACGCCCCACCGGGAGGCGACCCAGAGCCGATACTGCTCGTTGTCCACCGCCACGACCTTCTCGGCTTCCCGGTGTTCGGCGAGGAAGGCGTAGAAGCCGTCGAAGCAGCCGACATCGAGCACGCTCATCCCGGCGAAGTCCTCCGGTAGCGTGGAGACGCGGTAGCGATGGTCGCGCGCGGCGCCGGGCGTGTAGATGCCCTCAGCGCGGTTCAGCGCGAACGTGTGAAACCAGAACGGCACCGTCTCGACAGTCGCGCGAGCGAGGACCGGGGCGACGTCGATCGGCAGCAGGTCAGCCACCTGCCGCTCAGCGTCCGTGACGACGAACCGCTCCGGCGCGCCACCGTGCGCCGACCCCGTCGTCCCCATTTACACACCTCCTCTCGGCGGGTTCCGCCTGGCTCCGTCCCGACCTTGTCGGCGGACGTCGCGCGAGGCATGTTCGGTTGTCGATCAGCGCTCGGGCCTGCCCACCCGTGACGGTCGGTAGGCGAGCGGGGTCGCTAGACCAGCTGGACGTTGACGGCCTTGGGGCCCTTGTCCCCGGCCTCAGCTTCGTAGGAGACCTTCGCGCCCTCCGCGAGCGAGCGATAGCCCCCGCCGACGATCGCCGTGTGGTGGACGAACAGATCCTTTGACTGGTCGTCGGGGGTGATAAACCCGAAGCCCTTCTCGTCGCTAAACCACTTCACCGTTCCGGTAGCCATTGTGCTTCCTCCCGCGTCGTTACGTGCTGCGAACGCCGAGATTGCACAAAGCAAAGGCTACGAGCGCCGGCACTACATGCGTCGGACAAGCTGCCCAACCTGAGCGCACGACGATACCAGCCCACCGACCCAGCGATCGCGCGGCTGCTATCGGATCATCGGAGCATTGCGCAGAACGACCCGTGGCCCGGCGGTCCGATGAGGCGCGGCTGACCGACCCCGACGTGACGCTCGAGGAGCTGGCCTGTCGCTCCGTCGTGAGGCATCGGCGCTCTAGACTTCGGCGTCGTGACAGGATCAGCGGCTGCCGTCCAGGACGACGTCGAGCCGGTGGTCAGCGAGCGACGTGACCGGGTCATCGCTGGGATCGTCACGGCCGTCCCGATCCTCAGTCTGTTCTTCGTTGGCTGGCAGCTGTGGGCCAGTTTGTTGGGCTGGAACGACATCTTCGTGTTCCTGTTGCTGTATGTGCTGACCGGCTTCGGTGTGACGGTCGGCTTTCACCGCCTGCTGACTCACCGCGCGTTCAAGACCACGCGCCCGATCCGGGCGGCGCTGGCGATCCTTGGTTCGGCGGCGATCGAGGGCCCAGTCATCTCGTGGGTGGCCGACCACCGCAAGCATCACGCGTTCGCCGATCGGGAGGGCGACCCGCACAGTCCGCACGTCGACCACGGCCATGGCTGGCGCGGCGCGCTGCGCGGGCTGTTGCACGCGCACATCGGGTGGCTGTTCATCCACACCCACCGCGGGCGCCGCACACGCTACGTGCCCGACCTGCTCGCCGACCCGGTCGTGAGCTGGGTCGACCGGACGTTCCCGGTGTGGGCGTTCGGCGGGCTGCTCGCCGCGTTCGGGCTCGGTTGGCTGTTCGGCGGCAGGCTGCGCGACGGCTTGACGGGCGTTCTGTGGGGCGGCGCGGTGCGGATGCTTGTCGTCCACCATGTGACCTACAGCATCAACTCGCTGTGCCATTACTTCGGGCGCCGGCGCTTCGACACCGGCGATCAGTCGCGCAATCTCGCGTGGCTGGCGCCGTTGTCGCTCGGGGAGGCGTGGCACAACAACCACCATGCGTTCCCCACCTCCGCCGAGCACGGTCTGCGCCGCTGGGAGCTCGACCCCTCCGCGCTGCTGATCGGCGCGCTCGAGCGGCTCGGACTCGCCTGGGACGTCGTCCGTGTGACCCCGGAGCGCCAGGCGGCCAAGCTCGCGTCGCTTCAGGCACGGTGAGCGTCAGGCACGTCACCGCCCCGCTGCGCGCGGCGCTTGCGCACGCGCTTCCCGAGCGCCCGTTCCGCGTCGAGCTGTGGGACGGCAGCACGCTGCCGGCGACCAACGGCGCCGTCGGGCCGACATTCCGCGTACGCTCGCCGCGTGCGCTCGGGCACCTGCTGCGCGCGCCGGGCCAGCTCGGGCTCGGCCGCGCATACGTGAGCGGCGAGCTCGAGGTGGACGACATCGACGCCGCCCGGAGAGGACCGAGCTCACGCTCGGGTTCTCGATCGCCTCGTCAAGCTCGCGCAGCGTGCGGCTGAGGATCGCTCTCACTTTCTGTGCGGTGTCAGGCAATGGGACTCCTTATTGCTTTGGATCAGATAGGCGCCGGCTCACCCGGGCGTCTCCACACCACCGGGCGCGCGGGTCCGCACCGGGCGGGTCGCCCGGCATCCCGGTTTTCAACCGGCGTACGTGGTCCAGCATTCAGCCCGCCCACGCCAACTCCCGTCGCGCCTCGGATTGCGGCTGCAGTGCCAGCTGGGTGGCCACCGCGGCGGTGTACGCGAGCACCTCGCCCTCGTTGTAGCGACAACCCGCCGCGACGGCGTCGTGCAACATCTCGTCGCAGCAACCAACGTCGATCTGCACGCCAGCCCGAAGCCGGATCTCCCCGCTCAAACGCGCGTCGTCCAGCGCCTTCAACGCCTGCGCCCACAGCCCCTTCTCACGCACGCTCATCTCCCGTCCAGAGAATCGCTGTGAAATCGCCGTGAGGAGCTCGCGCTCGAAGCACACGCTGCACCCCAGCCGCGCCCCAGGTGCGCTCCGTGCTCAAGGCGTTCGGGAGGCGCCCGGGCTTTCAACCAGACTCCCTGCGGCATCGACGGCGGGTCGAGGTCGAGGAGATAGGACGACACGCACGCACCGCGGTGGGCATGCCGGAGCGGCCGCTTGGCTTGGCATCGCCGTAAAGATCGAGATGGTCATCGCCGTCGACGCTTCCGCCTGAGTTGATCCTCGGGCCGGCATGAACGCCGGAGCGCTAAGTTCAAGGCAAATGCCCCTTATACCGACCGTCATCGAGCGCGGCACTCGCGGAGAGCGCGAGTACGACATCTACTCCCGCCTGCTCAACGACCGCATCATATTCCTGGGCTCGCCCGTCGATGACCAGATCGCCAACCTGGTCGTGGCCCAGCTCCTGCACCTCGAGTCCGTCGACCCCGACATGGACATCTCGATCTACATCAACTCGCCGGGCGGCTCGATCCACGCCGGGCTGGCGGTCTACGACACGATGCAGTTCATCAAGCCGGATGTGTCGACGATCTGCTGCGGTGTCGCAATGTCGATGGGCTCGGTGCTGCTGGCGGGCGGGGCGAAAGGCAAGCGCACGTCGCTGCCCAACAGCTGCATCCTCATCCACCAGCCGTCGGCCGGGTTCGAGGGGATGGCGACCGACATCGAGATTCACGCGCGCGAGATCATGAAGATCCGCGAGCGGGTCGAGCATATCTACGCCCACCACACCGGCAGGACCGTCGAGCAGGTCCACCGCGACATGGAGCGCGACCGCTTTTTCAAGCCCGAGGAGGCGCTCGAGTACGGGCTGATCGACAACGTGATCGCGAGCCACTGAGGCGCGGCCATCCGAGGGCGTGACCCTCGACGCGCGGCACCGCATCGCCGGGCGCCTGCAAGACGACTCCGCGCTACGGCAGAGGCTGGTCGGCGTCCCCTTCGGCGTGGGCGAGCGGGTGGGTCGACGAAGGACTCCGCTCGGCGCCCGTCACCATCAGGCGTTCGCCCCATGTGTCTCCGCGGCCTCGCCGGGGCCGTCGTCGCGAGCGCCGCCGTGTGACGGCGTGTCTACGTGTTCGTCGTCGCGCCCGGACGGCTGTTCGCCAGCGCAAGTCCGCCGCGGGAGGTGGGGCGACGGGGTGGAGATCAGCATGAACAGGCCGCCACGTGCGATCGCCTCGAGGTCGCCCACAGCGGCGCAGTGAACGCGGCGGCGGGGGCGCGGAACCGATCCGCCTTGCGGCTCACCACCCTGTCTGCGGGCCGGCGGTCGCGAAGCGCTTGCGCAGCAGTCCTCGTTGGTGGCGACGACGATGAGCGCCGGGAACCCTGACGTGACCTCCCAGACGTGGAGGTCACGCGCGGAGACGGCGGGGGCGGCGGCCAGCGCGTGGCCGAGCTCGTCCATGTCGATGCCCTCAGACCAGGTGAGCCATGCCTCGGCGTTGAGCACCCGAGGGACGATCCTGCCCGGGCTCAAGAGACGGCCTGAGCACCCGCCGCCTCGGGGACGACCAGGCCGCGGCATCTGCCACACGACCTCGGCGTAGGCCCGTCCCAGGCGGCGGGCGCAGTTCAGGCGGCCAGCGCGGCCGCCCGCTCGCCAGGTCCGCGGTGGTCGCTTGATGGCTGGACGCTCACCAGCGCGAATATAGGCGACCACCGGAGGCGACCCTTGCCTCCCGGCTTGGTGGCCGAGGCCTCCGTCCGTAGCCTACCCCAGCACGAATCCGTAGCCCGCCCCGGACGAATCCGTAGCGTGCTCAGTTCCGCGGGAGCGTTGCGTCTGCTAAGTCGTGTTGCACAGCGCAGTGCACGGGAGAGGTTCTCATGAAGACCCAAGCGCCTGACCGCAACTCGGCGTGGCCGCAGGTCAACGCGACCATCGCGCCTCAGGACGCTCTGCTGGCCCGGCTTCTCGGGCCGATGCTCCGATCGGCGGTCGAGCTCGCGGACACGGGTTTGGCGGATCCTGGCGACATCGATCTAGCAATGCGTCTCGGGGCTCGCCATGCCAAGGGCCCACTCGAGTACGCGCGGTCGCTGTCGCGCGAGCAGGCGAGCGAGCTCGTGGGGCGCTGAGATGGCCGAGATCGACGCGCTGATGAAGGACCGGGCGGGGCAGCCTATGGCACAGACTCGTCCATCGTCCGCGACCGTCCATCCGCTGGCGCGTTCGGGCGTCGGCAGTTCCCCGCGAAATGGACCGCGGAAGCCCGCGCCTGATCGATCGCCATGTACGATCAGTAGTCCTCCCGGTGGCACCGCGGCGGGCGGGCACGGATGCCTTGCGGGCGCGACGGAGCTAGCGTGACCGTGTGGGCGCTCGCCGCCCGACGGCGCGTCCGGAAAGGCGAAGCGATTTGGAGGTGCGCGATGAGCGTCGTGACGATCAGCGCGATCAAGGCGGACATCGGCGGGTACGTCGGCCACTCGGCGGTGCATCCGGATCTGCTGTCGCAGGCGCAGCGCCGGGTCGGCGAGGCCGTCGCTGAAGGGCTGCTGATCGACGGCAGCGTGAACGCGTGCGGAGACGACGTGAACCTGGTGATGACCCATCGCCACGGCGTCGACGCCGAGCCGGTGCACCATTTCGCGTGGGACACATTCGTGGAGCTGACCGAGCTCGCCAAGCGACTACACCTCTACGGTGCGGGCCAGGACCTGCTGACGGACGCGTTCTCTGGCAACGTGCGCGGAGCGGGCCCGGGCGTGGCGGAGCTCGAGATCCTCGAGCTGCCCTCCGAGCCGTTCATCGTCTTCGCGGCCGACAAGACCTCCCCGGGCGCGTGGAACCTGCCGCTCTACAAGATCTTCTGTGACCCGTTCAACACCGCAGGGCTGATCATCGACAAGGCCATGCACGCCGGGTTCACGGTCGAGGTTCACGACCTGATCGAGCACCAGCGCGCGTCCTTCACCTGCCCAGAGGACCTCTATGACCTGCTCGTCTACATCGGCACGCATTCGCGGTTCGTGATCAAGCACGTGTTCCGCCGCGGCAATCTCGACGGGCCGGTCGCATCGACCTCGACCTCCCGGCTGTCGCTGGTCGCCGGGCGCTACGTCGGTAAGGACGACCCGATCATGATCGTCCGCTGCCAGAGCGGGCTGCCGGCCGTCGGCGAGGTGCTCGAGCCGTTCGCCAACTCGCACTATGTCGCGGGCTGGATGCGCGGCTCGCACAACGGGCCGCTGATGTCGTGCGCGCTGACCGACAGCACCCCTGCCCGGTTCGACGGCCCGCCGCGCGTCGTCGCGATGGGCTTCCAGCTCGCCGACGGTCACCTTGTCGGTCCGCGCGACATGCTCGCCGACATCTCGTTTGAGCTCGCTCGCCAGCAGGCGCTTGAGATGGCTGACTACATGCGTCGGATGGGACCGTTCGAGCCCGGCCGGCTGCCGATGGAGGACATGGAGTACAGGACGATGCCCCAGGTCGCTGAGCGCATGCACGAGCGCTGGGAGCCGATTGAGGAGCCGGCCCCGACACCCGCGTAGCCGTGATCGAATGGCCGTGCGTACCGGCGATCCCCCTGCTTCTCCCCGACTGAGGGCACTCGCTGCAGGCGAGCGGCAGAAGCGTGCGCTCAACGGCTCGATCGTTGTGGTGATGCGCGGCTGTGAGCGGTTCGTCTCCGGGCTCAGCCGCGGATCGTTTGCGCGCACGGCGGTCGGGCGGTTCCCCAACGGCGAGCTCCACGTCGAAGTGCCCGAGCGCGTCGAGGGTCGTCGCTGCGTGGTCGTCGCGTCGATCTCGCCGCCGGCCGGCAACCTCGAGCGACTGACGCTCGTCGCGCACGCGCTGCGCCGGGCCGGCGCGGAGCGGGTCACCGCGCTGCTGCCGTACCTCGCCTACGCGCGTCAGGACCGCGCCGGGCGCACCGAGAGCCTCGGGCTGGCGTGGCTCGGCGAGCTGCTTCGCGCGAGTGGGATCGGTGCGGTGGTCTGCGTGGATGTCCACAGCGGGATCGCGGCCGAGATGCTCGGGCTCGCGCTCAGCTCGCTGTCACCGGCCGCGCTCATTGCGGGCGCGCTGCCCGAGGCGTGGCGGGTGGATGTCACGTTCGTCGCGCCCGACGAGGGCGCCGTTGACCGGTGCGCGGCCGTCGCGATGGCCGCGGGCGTGGATCGCCCGGTCGTGTGGGCGCGCAAGCGCCGCACGAGGACCGGGGTCGAGCATCTCCGCCTCGTTGGCTCGCCCTCCAGGCGCGCCCTCGTTGTCGACGACATCCTCGACACCGGCGACACGCTCGTGTCCTGCTGCCGGCAGCTGCGCGACGCAGGCGTGCGGCAGATCGGCGTGATCGCAACCCATGGTCTGTTCACGGGTGAGCGCTGGCGCGCGCTGTACTCGGAAGGCGTGCAGGAGGTCTGGATCACCGACACCGTCCTCTCACGGCGCCGCCCACCGCAGGCGCACATCGTGCCCGTCGCCCCGCTGCTGGGACGGGTGCTCGAAGACGGCAGCGACTGAGGAGGTTGTGATGCTCGAAACAGTCATCGGAAGGTTCGCCGACCGGCATGCCGCCGGACGTGAGCTGGCGAAGCGGCTGAGCTCGCTCGCGATCGAGGACCCGATCGTGCTGGGCCTGGCACGCGGCGGGGTGCCGGTCGCCTACGAGGTCGCTCAGGCGCTGGCGGCGCCGCTGGATGTGCTCGTGGTGCGAAAGATCGGTGCCCCGGGTAACCCGGAGTACGGCATCGGCGCGATCGCTGAGGGCGACGTGCGGGTGCTCAACGAGGATGCCGTGCGTGGGCTGCTGGTCAGTGTGGAGGAGCTGGAGGCGGCCGTGGCGCGAGAGCGAGCGGAGGTCGATGCGCGCGTGCAGCGCTACCGAGGCGGCCGCCCGCCGATTGAGGTGAAGGGGCGCACGGCGATCGTCGTCGACGACGGGCTGGCGACCGGCGGGACGGCGCGTGCAGCGTTGCGGGCCGTTCGCGCACGTGATCCGCGCCGGCTGGTCCTCGCGGTTCCGGTGGGTGCGCCGGAGACCGTCGAGTCGCTGCGCGAGGAGGCCGACGAGGTGATCTGCCTGCTTGTGCCCGAGCTGATGTGGGCGGTCGGCCTGTGGTATGAGCACTTCGAGCCGACATCGGATGCCGAGATCGCCGCGCTGCTGGCCGGTAGCGCCGCCGATCCTCCATCGCGGCCGGTGGTCAGCTCCAGCGAGGTGCGCATCCCTGTCGGCGGCGGGCTTGAGATCGTCGCCGATCTGGTTCTGCCGGGGTCGCCACAAGGGTTGGTCGTGTTCGCGCATGGCAGCGGTTCGAGCCGCCACAGCCCCCGTAACCGGTTAGTCGCGCGAGCGCTGAACGAGCGTGGGCTCGCGACGCTGCTGCTCGACCTGCTGACGATCGAAGAGGAGCTCGATCGCGCGAAGTTGTTCGACATCGGCCTCCTCGCTGAACGCCTCGTTGCAGCCACGCGGTGGACACGGACCGAGCCGCAGGTCGCCGAGTTCCGCGGCGGCTACTTTGGCGCGAGCACGGGCGCCGGCGCGGCGCTGTGGGCGGCGGCGGAACTGGGCGATGCGATCGGTGCGGTCGTCTCGCGCGGCGGCCGGCCGGATCTGGCGGCCGCGCGGCTGCCAGAGGTGCGCGCGCCCGTGTTGCTGATCGTCGGCGGCCATGACGAGATCGTGATCGAGCTGAACCGAGAAGCGCGGAGCCTGCTGCGAGCGCCGTCAGAGCTCGCAATCGTTCCCGGAGCCACGCACCTGTTTGAGGAGCCCGGCGCGCTCGAGGAGGTCTCACTGCTCGCGGGCGACTGGTTCGAGCGCCACCTCATGGGCGGCGGCGAGCCCGGCGAAAGAACGTGATGGGCCCGTCCTCCCCAGCTGAGGCCGCGCGGCCGGCGCTCGTGCGACGAGCCCTGACTCGCGCCGGCAGGAGCGCGTTTGAGCTCGTTGAGTGGTGTGAGCGCTCGGTGCAGATCACAGAGCGAGACGGGCGAGTGGTGTTCGCGTGCGATCACGTCGAGGCTCCGATCAGGGCCAGCGGCAATGAAGCCGCGAGCCCACGGCACTCACGCTCTCGGGGCGATCGCTGCGCAGTGTCACGTGCGCCTCGGGCGGCAGCTCATCCAGCGGCTCCCACGCCGAGCTCTCGCGCACGACGACCGACAGCGACGCGTCCGAGACGTGCTCGCTGCTCGAAGCGGGAAACTGGGCCGCGCGCAGCAGAGCGACCTTGGCGCGCACCAGCGCCCGGTAGCCGGCATAGAACGCGATCAGCCGATCCTCGCCCGGATCACCGCCCGCGTCCCGGTAAGCACGGATGAGCACCCGCGCGAACCGCTCGGCTGCGTACGTCGCGAGATCCATGACCAGGGACGCGAGGTCGTCCGCCACGTCGAGCTCGCGCAGCGCGCGATCGAACTCAATGCAATCCACGACCTGCACTGTCTCATCGAGCAGGACGTGCTCGGCACGCAAATCGCCGTGCACCTCCCGCACGAAACCGCCCCGCGCACGGCTGTCAGCATCTGCGCATGCGCCACAACGAACGCGTGCGCGAAGCGCTCCAGCGCCAGCACCCACTCGATCTCCGCGCGCTGTTCGACGATCGCCCGCAACTCGTGGAAGTTCTCCGTCATCCGCCGCTCCACGGCAAGCGCCGGCACACCGACCGGGGCAACGTGCCGCGCACGCGCGTGAAACCGCGCCAGCACGCGCGCCACCGCGACGACCCGCGCTTGAGCTCACCCCCGCTCGAGCTTCCCCGCAAGCGTGCGCTGCTCGTCGAACCGCCGCATCTCCACCACATAGTCGACCGCCCGCGGATCGTCCTCCGCCACCAGCGCCAGGCCGTCGGCGCTCGCCGCCACCGCGCGAACGCCGAGATACACATCAGGCGCCAGGCATCGGTTCAGGCGCACCTCCTCGCCGCACATCTCGCGCCGCTGCTGCAGCGTCCGATAGTCCAGAAATGGCAGCACGACCGGCTTCTTGAGCTTGTAGGCGCGATCGCCCTCAAGAAACACCCACGAGACGAGCGTCTCGCGCACGTCGACGCGGTCAGGCCGGTCGGGGTAGAACTCAGGGCGGACCAGCGCAGCGCACACATCCTCCACGCTCACGGCTGAGACACGCGATTTGGCACGACGCACGACCATCGATCGATCCTCGAGCCTGACAGCCAACCGTCCTGCCGTTTGCAGCCGCCGTCAGTGGTGCGGACTCCCCTAGGGTCGCAGCGGGAGGCCCAGCTGCCATCCGTAGACGTCCGCGACGGCGCCCCGTAGCCACCCGCGGCAAATGGGAGAGCGTTGGCTTGGCGCGATCGGCGTCGGACCGTCCCCCTCGCCGGCGACCGCCGGAGCGGCATCGACGTGCAGCGGTACGCATCTTGGCGCACGCATGCGACGGTCGCAGCGCCCGGAAGGGATGCCAGCGTGCTCGAAGTACTCGCCGACGAGTCAACGTGAAGCCTGCGCTCGGACAGCCTGGTCGGGTAAAGCTACTTACGTCCGGTTCGCCGACGATCGATTGCGACCGGGTCGGCTAGGAGAGTGCGCGCGGCACGTGTGAGCCCGGCCACCGCGAGCAGCAAGAAGAAACCCAAGATCGCGGTCTGCACGATGTACCAGGGCCACGGGCTCATCAGGCTCAACAACGAAGAATGCGCTGGCTTCGCGCGGAGGTACATGTAGTTCCCGCCGGTGATCACGTCGCCGACTCCTGCGATAACGGTAAACCCGAGCGTCACCCCGTAGACCCGCCAGACCGCTCCCGGCCTTGGGTACAGGCGGCATCCGAACACGAGGAAGCTCGCCGCAACGACGGCACCCACGTGGTAGGTGAAGTACGTGAAATAGAACACGCTCGGAAACGACTGAGCAAGATCCGGCGTGAGCAACGCCTGCAACGAGGCTGTGAACGCCCAGAAGTACGCCAGTTCCACGAACATCTCAGCCTGCGTCCACAGTGCCAGCACCGACACCGCCGACACGACGTCGGTCAGCTGAAGCGGCAACCCGTATCGCACCGTCCAGATCCCGAGCACCGCGTCCCCGACGTATTCACCGGCCCACCCCGCGAGGATCACCAGACCCAAGGCACGCGAGAACAGCACAAGCCAGTGACCCGGGTGACGTCGCGCCGCCCACACGGAGATGCCGGCACCCACGACCATCGCCGACAGCGCCGCGATGTGCTGATCAGAGAACTGTCGCAATACCCAATGATCCTGCGCACCGCTCGGACGCACGACCCGCCGGCCGCCCGATCCGTAATTGGCCGCGAACATCGGCGCGGGCTTCGCCCGATGTCCGCCGGTCCAGCACCGCGTAGCCTGAAAGCAGGTTCAAGACCGGCAACGATTCAGACTCACAATCAGCGGAGGAGCTGAACATGTCCACGAACGCCGGTAAACGCGACGAGCCATTCTCGCCGTCCGAAGCGAGACAGATCGCGGCGGCAGCGCGCGCGGCGGCGGCAATCGGCGGCCCCACCCCGGACGCGGATCTGGATCCCTCGCAACGGCCGCTCGCTGAAGCCGGCGAGGGAGTCGCAGAAGGGTTTGAGCTGGCCGAGCAGGAGCTGATCGAGGCCGCCGCGCACGGTGACAGCGAAGCGGATCCGCTCGCCGACGCGTTCACGCCGGAGGTCGACCGCGCTCGCGTCGTCGGTGAGCACGGCGAAGCGGACCATGCGGAGTCCTCCGAGGTTCCGGACAGCGATAGATGAGCGAGGCCGAACGGATGATCAACGTCGAGGTCACGAGTCGAGGCGAGGTCAGCGAGCATGCGCGTCAGCAGGCACGCGAGAAGGTCGCAGCGCTCGAGCGATCCGTGAAAGGTCCTGTACTCGGCGCTCGCGTGGTCCTGACCCAGGTGAATAACCCTCGCATTCCCCAGCGGGCGCAAGCCGAGGCGGAGATCGATCTGCCACGACGAGCACCGTACCGTTGCTGATCAGCAGCGAGCTCTCCCGCCGGCGGGAGCGCCCTTCCCCCGGGGTGCCACCGCTCGCGCCGGTGCCGAGAAAGCGAAGGTGCACGAAACCATCGTGACGCTTCACCGCGTGAACGGTCCTCGTCACAGCTCCCTGATGAGCAGGAGGGTGAGATCGGGCCGAGCTAGCAGCTGCTGGGCGATCGAGGGGTCATACCAGCCAGCGAGTCCGCCGTGCGCGTCTGTGACCAGCACGATCAGGTCCGCCGGCAACGAGGTGGCCGTCTCGAGGATCGCGTCAGCCGGCTTCTGATCGAGAACGAGCGTGCGCACGTCCGGAAGCTCGGTCCGAAGCTTGTCTGCGAGATCGCCAAGCCGGCGATGAAGGTCTTCGCGGTCGAGCTCGTTCGCCAGCGCTGATGCGGATGGCAGCAGCCGCCTGGTGGCGGGAGAACCCGGTTCGGGCACGGAGAGCAGCGTGACCGTCGCCCGGTAGGGCGCTGCGAGGAGTCGTGTCGCGGCGAGGGCAGCGTCGACGTCGTGACCGAAGTCGATCGGCACCAGCAGATTGCGCAGCCGGAACTCCCCGCCATCGGGACGTCGAACCGTTCGTAGCAGGATCGGGATGCTCCCTCCCCGTAGGATGCGCTCGGCGATCGACCCCATCATCCGATGGCGGAGGTTGGTGCGACCGTCGGTCGAAGCTTGTCTGCGAGATCGCCAAGCCGGCGATGAAGGTCTTCGCGGTCGAGCTTGTTCGCCAGCGCTGATGCGGATGGCAGCAGCCGCCTGGTGGCGGGAGAACCCGTCGCCCCCCCGCTCCCCACCGGACCCTCCGCCTCGGCTGGCACCTAGACGCGATCGAGAGTGTCGCTGAGGATGTCGATGTCGTGGGCGTACAGGTCCAGGCCGGCGGCACTCGGGACCAACCGCACGGAAGGGCGGGTCGTCAGACAGCGAGCTGGTAGTCCTGCACGATCCGTGCGTCGCTCGGAGAGGCGCATCGGGCCGCCGCGATGCACGACGGGCCGGGAGATCCGGGCCCGTCGGCGTTTCGTGTCTGGACGACCGTCAGGGTCCGGTGCACAGGTAGCGCACGCCGAGGTAGGTGAACCCGGCGCGGCCGCCCGCTGTCGACACAGCGAGCACGACGAACTCGGCGCCGAGTAGGTCTTGTGCGAGCTCGATCGCCGCTTCTGCGCCCCGCCGGCCACGTCCGCAGCTTGATCCCGGTGATCGGAATGTCGCCAATGCGATCGCGCGACGCGGCGCGGCGGGATGGTGAAAGAGCGATCGTCCGGGCCGCGGGAGCGGGGCGCTCGAGATCGGGCGAAGTGAGAAGCGAGAAACAACCCACTGCCGGCAAGATCCGGGCGAGCGCTTTCCGGGAGAGCGCTCGCGCGGCTGTCTATCCCTGATCGCTGCAGCGAACTGGGCGCCGTCATGATCGTTCGCCCGCCGGGGGTGCGTCGCCGCCGAGATTGATGCCGGCGTACGAATAGCCCGGAAGTGTGCGAAAACGATCCGGACACCTTATCTGCGAAACCGAACATCCGATCGTTCGACGGCGGCGACGGCTGGACGTGATGTCGCGGTTGCGGATCACGAGCGGACTCGGCCGCTGAGCGCGCAGCGAGACTTCCGGAATCCGAGCATGCAGCAGTGCGGCGCCCGGCCGCGAGCGCTGTTGCTCCTCGTCCAACTCGGCGGTGCTGGCGGCCAGCTTGAGTACTGCCTGCCGACGGTCCTCCGCGCCCCAGCCGGCGTGGGTTCTCGGCGCGCGAGACATGGCGCGCCCGGCGGCGCGGATGACGCTGAGGATGTGCTCGTAGAGCTCGCCGGCGAGGCGGGGTTCGAATCGTGCACGTCTTACATCCGTGGGTCTGGGGCCGCGCGGTCTTGGCCGCGGCTAAGCGCCGGCGCCGTGAGCGTCGTCGTCGCGTCGTCACGTCGTCGGACCGGCAGCTGCTAGCCGGATGCGAGGGACCCGCGACGGACTTCAGCTTGCTCGCGGCGGTGCGCAAGTGCCCGAAGTAGCACAGCACCCAGATCGGCTTGGAACCGCTCAAGCGCTGATCGCAGACTCTGTACGTGGTTACGCACGGGAGCAAGTCGAGTCTCGACCACGTGGTCGCCCGGCGACAGTCCCGGCGTGTTCGTGAGCTCGAGGTGCAAGCCGTCCTCGGTGACACGACCGAACGGTCCCGGCATGTACCCAGGGGCCGATCGTGACCGTAGCGGTCTTGGGTCAAGCTCGAAGAAATCGGGATCACCCGTGAACGGCACCACCAGAACCGACGCTCGCGTCGATCCATGGTCCTCGATGTAGGCCTCGTTCTCGAGCAGCACCAACGGCTCCACCACGAGGCGCTCGACCAGTTGCGTAGCCCAGTCCTCACTCAACGCCAGGATCTCCTCGTCGGAGAACAAATCAGCGGCTCTTTGCACGTGACTCAGCCACCCTCGAACTGACTCCTCGAGCGAACGCGCCCGAAACAGTTCCCGCAGGACGGGATCACGTCCGAGATTCAACGACGCGGCGTTCAAGCTTCGTCCCGCGCCGATCGCTTCCGATCCTCGCCCCGAGTCGCGATCCCGATCGAGCTCACGCCGCCCGTGCGGCGCCCCGTTGTGCATGTTGGTTGTCATCGTGTTGGAGCCTTCCTGTCCCGTCTCGGAGTCGACGCCGAAACGAACACGGCGAGAACCCGCGCGATCAATCAGATCGGGACGCGGTAACCGGGGGGCTGGCGTAACGCCGGGAGGACGTCCAGACCATCCCCGTAGTCAAAACCCGGCAGTCCCCGCCTCGCGCCTCGCAGGCACGCGCGACCAGTCGGTGGCGTCCGGGCTTGCGTCCTTGCGTCGAGCGTTCTGACCGCAACGGCCAGCGCGCCACCGACTCTACTCCTCCCCGATCGCGGGCGTTCGCCAAAACCCCGCAAGCCCGCCAAAAACCTGTCGATTTGCAGGTAAGTCTGCCTTAGACGCGTTCGAGCCTACTTAGCTGGACGATCGCAGCCGCAACCGCGACCGACACCGCCGCCACCACCCACGAGACCACCAACCGCACAGGACGAAAACGCGGGGTCCCCGGCTACCACTGCACCTCATCACCATAGGACGTCGTCGCCACGACCCCCATGCTTGCCCGACACAACGAAGCCAGCATCATCCGATGCGGGTGACAAGCATCGACAACCGCGGACCCAGTCCGCTGGTTTGCCCGGTTGCGCGGTCGAGCCCGCGATGCAGGCCGGGACAAGGCATACGCACATACCGAGGTATCGGAGTCGGCAGCGACGGGGAGCAACAACGACCCCGCGTGCGCAGCCGGGGACGATGCCCGGGCACAGATCGGAGGCAAGAGATGGCCGACATCAACGGTGATGAACTGGGGCCCGTCGACTACTTGGTGGTCGGAGTCCCGGCGGAGAAAGCGAATTTCTCGGGCGAGGTGGCTTCCGAGCTGCAAGCGCTGATCGACAGCAACACCGTCCGCGTACTTGACCTGGTCATCGTCATGAAGAGCGATGACGACTCGGTCGAGGCGGCCGAGCTGCGCGATGCCACCCCCGGGCTGCAGTGGATGTTGGTGATCAGCTCGACCTGAGAGGCGTGCAACTCCGGCTCGACGATCCCCGCAATGCTGCCGAGCCGCTCGAGCACCGCCTCCGCGCTGCTCGTCTGCCGTCCGGTGAGCGGGTCGACCAGGAGCAGTTCCTCTTCGACCCCGATCGAGAACGGCTCACCGGAGCCGAAGCGGTGATCGCGCTCATGCTCCCAGGCCACGTCTCAAGACGTATGCCCGGATCCAACCGCCGGGAGGCCCCTCGTGCACTCGGTTGATGCCTCGTGGGTTCGTCAGCCGATCGCTTGGCGGTACCGCCAGTCGCTTTCCGGGACTGAGGCGGCTGCCTGTACTGAAGCTACTCGCTGCCGCCGAGATCGCATTGCTTGCGCGTGATCACATCACGCGCCTGAACCCGCGCGAGCGCCATCGGCTTGTCGAGCTCGTACGCAAAGGCCGCGGCCGCCGCCGCAACCTGTCGGAGACCGAGCGGGAGGAGCTTGCAACGCTGATCGCGAAGATGGAGCCTCGCCTGCTCGCCGGCCGTGCTGCGGACAAGCTCTCGCCTCTACGCCTTCCGCGACGATTGGTGTACGGCCCTCGCCGACGCGCCCAGCGTGGCCGGCGCCGTGTCACTGACGTCCACTAGCTCCGGTCGCTGTGGGCGCAGCTCGACCTCATCGATCAGGTCGAGCACGAGCTCGGGGCTACGGATCGGGGCTGCTCCATGTCGTCCAGAGGAGGAGCCTGCGCGGCGTCCTTCGGACGGCTCAGACCGCGGAGCTGACGTGTGCGATTCTGCGCGTTCTGGACGGCTGGAGGAGCACGGGCTACGAGCGGTTGCCGCGCTACTGGTCGGGGCGTATGCTCGCTCAATGGGTGACCCGCGCGCCGTAATGGATCGGCTCACGGCTGCGCAGAACGCGCACGACCTCGAAGGGATGCTTGCGTGTTTCGATGAGGACTATCGGAGCGAGCAGCCGCAGTTTCCGGCTCGGACGTTTCAGGGGATCGACCAGGTGCGCGCCAATTGGTCAGCGCTGCTGGACGCCATGCCGGACTTCCGCGCTGAGGTCCTTCGGTCGGCGGTCGACGGTGACGTTGTCTTCGTAGAGGTTCACTGGACGGGCACGAAGGTGGACGGCACGCGGCTTGAGGAGCGGGGCGTGATCATCACGGGCATCCGTGACGACCGCATCGCGTGGGGGCGTCTCTACGTCGGCGATGTCGAGGCTGAGAGCGCCGATATCGATGCCGTCGTGCGCCACATGGCGGGTACGGGAGACGGTTAGCGCCGGGGGATGCCCAGCGGCGACCATCTCTGGCGCGGGTCGGAGCTGTCAACGCACCGCCGCCTTGCGCTTTCCATGGCAGCGACGCTGCCGGTCGTCCGAAGCGGCAGCGACGGCGCATTCGGAAGGCAACCAGTCATCCGTGACGACCAACGGCCGCTCGTACTGCGCATCCTATTCGACGCCAAACTGGAATCGCACGACACGTCCGCCTGAAGCGGTAGACCGGACATCGGAACCTTGGACTTACCTGGGTTCGACGGAGAGTCGTTAGTAGTTGAGTAGTTAACTTATATCAGTCAGTGCAAATCCTCAGAACAGGACAGCGGAGCGGCCGGCGTGGTGAACTACGGTTCGTAGATCGGTGACGGTTGGGGCGGCCTGAGCCGGGAGCGGTTCGAGCCCGAGCGCGACCCGCTGCCAGTACTCGCGTTCGTGCTCGACGGGCGGCCGGTTCCCGATCGAGGCGTGCAGCCGGCGGTGGTTAAACCAGCCGACGTAGTCGACGGTCGCGAGCTCGAGCTGCGCGTTGGTGCGCCACCCGCGGTCTGAGATCAGCTCGGTCTTGTAGCTGTCGACGAACGACTCGGCGAGCGCGTTGTCGTATGCGTCGCCGACCGACCCGACCGACGCGAGCACCTTCGCGTCGGTCAGCTCCTGGCCGACACCCGCGGATACCCGTAGCACTCGAAGTTCTGCTCGTGCACCTCCCGGATCCGGGCCGCGAGGCGCTCGTCCTCCACGCCGCGGGCGGCGCGCTCGCCGGAGCGACGCTGGTAGTAGGCGGACGCCGACACGTCCAGGACCTCACAGATCGGCTCGACGCCGAAGCGCTCGCGATCGAAATCGATGAACACGCTCACTGCGGACGGTCTGCGTCGAGCTCGGTCGCGAAAAACACCGAGGCGGCCTTCAAGATCTCGTTCACACGCCGCAGCTCATAGCTCTCGCGCTTGAGCCGCTTGATCTCCTCCCGCTCCTCGCTGGTGGGCAGGTCCGGCCGCAGCCCACCGTCGCCCTCCGCCCGCCTCACGCGCACACGCAGCGCCTCCGCCCCGATCCCCAGATCACCCGCGATCTGCGCGATCGGACGCCCCGACTCCAGCGCGAGGCGCACACCGCGGTCCATCAACTCCTGCAGATACTTCGATCGTCTTGCCATGAGACCGGACTTCCCTTCCCCGAAGTTGGAATCCTCGTAATCCGGTCCCCGTCAAAACCAGACAAGCTCAACCAGGGGAAGCGCTGGGCGGCAGGCCGTTGCCCAACCTGTGCCCACGCACGGACGCCGCGGCCAGTGGCGCTGACGCCGGCGATCGCCGCTTCCGCAATCGCCCAGTAGGAGTCGCCGGCGCGGCCGGGGTCGCGCGAGTGCTTTTCCACGAACGCGATCGCGGCCGGCGCGGCCAATTGCGGCGCTTGAGGCCCTGCTCGAGGACGAATCCCATCGCCCACGACCACGTCGCAATCCAGGACGGCGGTGCCCGCTCCTTTGCAATTGCAGTCGATACGGCGGATGACTGTGCACGTGCACAGCGCTAATGTGCCCCAGGATGGACGAGGGGCTGCCGATTGCGTACGAGGTGCTCGGTGACGGCGTCCCGGTCTACTCGTCTGATGGCGAGCTGCTGGGAACGGTCGAGCATGTCGTCGCAGCTCCGGCGCAAGACATCTTCCACGGGATCGTCATGAGCACGGAGGTTGGTCGCCGCTTTGTAGCGGCCGACCAAATTGCGTCCTTGCACGAGCGGGGCGTGGATCTGCGGATTGCTGCTGCAGCAGCTAGGACACTTCCCGAACCGCACGGTGCGGCGCCGGCTTGGCGCGTTCACGAGCCCGGGGTCAGACCGAGCCGCTGGAGGCACGTTCTGGACAAGCTGGAAGGCGTGGCGCCCACGCGCCGAGACTGGACCAAAGAGGAATGAGCACCGTCGGGTACGTCCGTGATGACAGGAGACAGAGCAGCCCGAGCCCGCCGTGGCCGGACGCGTGCTTGAGGACGGAGCGCGTAGCTGTCCTGGGTCAGCGACGTGTTCACGGTCACGATGGTGTCCGCACCGACCGAGCGCTTGAGGCCACCCGGAGTGTCGAGCGCGAGGATCTTGCCGTGGTCCATGATCGCGACCCGGTTGCACAGCCGATCCGCCTCCTCCATGTAGTGGGTCGTGAGCAGGATCGTCTGCCCCGCGGCGTGCAGCTCGCCGAGGATCTCCCACAGCGCCAGTCGGCTCTGGGGGTCGAGACCCGCCGTCGGCTCATCCATGAACAGGACCGCTGGACGGTGGAGAATCGAGCGCGCGACCATCAGCCGCTGCGCCATCCCGCCCGAGAGCGCGAACACCGACGCCCGGGCCCACTTCGTCAGATGGAACCGGTCGAGCAGCTCGTCGGCGACGCGGCGCGACTCCGCCGCCGGCATTCCGAACAGGCGGCCATGGAAGTACAGGTTCTCCCACACCATCAGCTGCCGGTCGAGCGTGTTCGTCTGCGACACCACCCCGATCAGCTGCTTGGCCAAGGCCGGATGAGCGATCACATCGACCGAGCCAACATGGGCACTGCCCGCGGTCGGAATCACGCGCGTCGTCAGCATCCCCGCGGTAGTCGTCTTGCCGGCACCGTTGGGCCCTAGGAGAGCCCGGTCAACTGTCGCTTCGGGCTACATCGAACGCTCCAGAGGTAGCCGGCTGAACTCGACAACGCCTCGTCGACTGGAAACTTCAGCCCGCACTGGAAACTACGGGCGGAAACTACCGTGCCCGGTTGGAAACTAGCGTGAGCGGCAACAGTTCGTCGACGAGGCGCGCGCGAAGCTTGAGGAAGGCGTGATCCTTCGTGTCCATCGACCACGCGCGGGCCGCGAAGTCGAAAATGGACCCGCCGGCCTTGCAAGCGCCGTGCCGGCCCGCCGGATGACCGTCCGGGCGGGTCGTCGAGTCCGTCGACCAGCTGGTGGATTTCGTAGCGGCGGGCGTGGTCGAGTTCGATCAGCGCGACGGGCGCTGGCGGCGAGTGCTTGTGATTCCACGAGGACGGCGGTCTAAGAATGCGCGCACCGTCGACGGAGGCGAGGTCGCCACAGAGCGCGTGCGCGAGGCGGTGGTTGGCGCGCTCAAGCTCGGGCACCGTGACCGGCGCGGACAAGGCGAAGTAGGCGTGCATGTGCCCAGCGCTGCCCGACGAGATGATCGCGGTGGCCGCATGCCGGAAAGCGCGGAGCCGATCGAGTGCGTCAGGCGCATCGATTTCGACGAACGCGAGGTGCGAGCGGTCGGTCGCGTCGCGGCCGCCGGCACGGCGGTTGCGGAGGCAGGCGCCGACGTAGACGTCGGTCCCGACTGCGAGCCGCCTGATGAGTCGGGACGCGCCAAGGACGCTGTGGGCGCGATGAACAGGCGGCCCATGTCGCGGTGCCGGAGCGCGAAGCGGATCTCCAGCAGCCGGGCGCCGGGGACGGGTCCGGCGAGCATGCGGAGGTAGCGGTCGAGCGCTTGGGCGTCGGTGGCCGCTCTGATCGGAGCGGTGGCGGTCATGGCACCAGCTCGATTCGGACGGTGCGCGTGCCGCCCGGCCGCGCCTGACGCCAAGGTCCGTGCTCGTCGGGGAGCTGCGCAAGACCGGCCAGCGCGCAGGCGAGCGCCAGAGCGTGCTCGCGGGGTTGAGGCGGGCTTTGGTACCTGATGCCGTCGTGCCCCGCGAGGGCCGACTGCAGCTGGTCTGTGACGATGACGCGGTAGTCGCTCATCGTGCTCGCTGTCGTTCGGCGCGGCAGATCGGGCATCGGCGCGAGGCTCCACCCTGGCGCTTGAGCTGGCGTTCGCGCTCACGCGTGCCCAGCCAGGTTCGGGCGAGTGTCCAGTCGATCCCCGCCTGGGCGATCACCTGAAGCAGTCGCGCGCCTCGTCCTGCCTGGTGCTCGGCGAGCCTGCTCTCGAGATCGGCTGTCCAGCCGGTGTAGTGGCGAGCGTGGCGGTAAGGCACGGTGAAGTGCACGAGGTATACGACTCCGCCGGGCGCCCGTCCGCTGGCTGGGGCGGTCATTCGCACACCTCCGGGAGCTTCGCGACGATCCATTCGAACTCGCCGTGAACCACTGGGACCTGCTCGGGATGCCGCCTCCCCCACGCGGTCAGCTGCTCGTCGGTCAGATCGCCGCGGCGCATCGCTGCGACGCGCTCGGCCGCGGTCATCTGCCACAGCGAGCGAAGTCGCCCGGCGCGGGCGCGCCTGGCTCGCTCGATGGATTCCCACCAGGTCTCGGGCGGGGTGTCGCGCTGGAGCTCGGTTTCGGACATGGGTGCCGAGTGCGGGTCGGGGACTCGTTGAGTCCCGCCCGCCGGCGACCCGGGCGCGGATCCGGCGGTGGGGTCGAACAGCGGCACGCGTTGCGGCTTCGGTCGCTTCGCGCCCGGGCGTCGGCGAGAATCGGGTGAGGCGAGTCCCCGGTCCCGCTTGGTGGCGCTCATCGCCCGAGCCTCCGTCGGATCGCGTCGAGCGTCGGGCAGACCCACCGGCCAGCCGCTGCCAGTCAGGACGTCCGGACGTGAGAGGGACCTGCGATGCTCGGCGTGGTGCTGGTGATGGCAGTCCCAGCAGAGCACCGTGACGTCGCCGCGTCGTTCGTGCCCGAGCCGCTCGTAGGTGCGGTGGTGGATCGTTAGCCGATGGCGCGATCCGCACAGTTCGCATCGGCCGCCCGCACGGACAATCCAGAGCCGGCGCCGAAGCCGCCACGACGGCGAGCGGAGGTAAACCGCGTAGAGGAGCGAGTGGCGTCGGCCGTATCTCATCGGGCGTGAGGGGTGAGGAGCACTTCGATTGCCGCGGCGCCGGCCGTCAACGTGATCGTCGCCGCGGCATACCGCATCGCGATTCGCGACCCGGACGAGCGGGCGCACCGGCGCGCGTCGAGCCACGCCGCCGCGGCCGTCGCGGCTGCGAGGTATTCGAGCGGCAGCTGGGGTAGGAACGGGACCAGCGCGCCGCGCCACCGGCCGAGCGCCAGGCCGACGGCTATGGCGTTGCCCGCGAGGATCGCGGCCACGACCGTGTCGCCGGCGAGTCGGCTGCGGCGGGTGCGTTCGAAACGCGCCGCGACGAGGATGAACGGGGCCGCTAGAACGCGGAGGTTGTTGAGCAGGATCGAGGCGACGGCGGCAGCAGACGGGTGGAGCGTCGCGTGCGGATGGGTGGCCGGCCCGAGGGCCGGCCACGTCACGCCCGCGACCGCGCCTACCACCGTCGCCACGCCGAGCGCGACCCAGCACCGGCAGATCGTCCGCAGATCAGTGCGGCGACGGGCTGCGTTGTGCTCGGCCGAGGCCAAACCCGGCGACGTCCGCAGGCGACTCAATTCTGCGGCAGCCATTCCGAGATCGAGTAGCCGCTCGGGAGGTGGACGAGCTTGGCGAGGGTTACGTGCCTAGGAGGGCTGGAGCCTGTCGTACTGGGCGTTGCCGCCGGTCTGCTCGCGGCTCACGATCACCCACTCGCCGGGCTGGGTTTGGCTCGGGGCGATCGAGGCGATCTGGCCGCGGTTGTAGACGTGGGAGGCGGCGATCTCGCTGTCGCTGCCCGCTGCCGCGGCGGCTTGCTGCTCGGCGAGTCGGGCCGCTCCGACGCTGATCGCGGCGAGCTGCCGCAGATGTGTCGTGAGCGTTCGCCACGTCCAGTTGACGTACAGGAGTGCGAACTGGCGGAGCGCCTGCTCCGGCGTCGCTGCGGGCGCCTTCGGCGTCTGGCTCTGGGCGGTTGGCGGCGGGGGTGCCGGCGGCTCGCCGAGGTTCTGCGCCACGCCGGTCCGACGGCGGGGGGCGAAGCGTGCTGTGGGCTCGTCGTCGCGTTGGTGTTGGCGTGGGTGTATGGGTCGCTGATCCCGCAGCCGGCGACGGCGACGATCGCCGCGAGCATCGCGAGCACCCTGGCCATGGTCCGTTGTGCCGTGGCCATCGTCAGAGGCCGGGGGGGGGGGGGGGGGGGGGGTGGCGGACCGACCAGGCGGCCCAGTTGGGGACGGTGGGGTAGACCCGCCAGCGCGGTCCGGGCTGGCCTGTGTTTGGGCCGGTGTCGGTGCCGTTGTAGGAGGTGTCGAACCGCAGCCCGGCGACGTACATGAAGGCGTGGCCGTTGTTGGCGTAGACGGTCACGTATCGCCCGGGTCCGGGGAGGCCCCAGCTGGCGAGCTCCCCGGAGACGAGCGCGCTCGGGCCGAGGACGCCGCCGGCGTGCAGCACGTAGGAGACTGCGCTCGAGCAGTCATACCCGGGTTGGAGCGTGTCGAGCGACGGGCCGTGAGCACCGCCGTAGACGTACGGCTTGCCGTAGAGCCGGTTGCCGGCGGCGACCATCGCCTTGATGGCGGCAGGCGCGTTCTTTCCGGCTGCCGCGAGTCCGGACGCCAGGATCCTCGTCTGGGTGCCGGGGACGAGTGGCAGTGGGATGCCCGTGCCCGCTGCGAGACGAAGATCAGCCACAGCGCGTAGTGCCGGGAGCGCCGGGCGTATTCGTTGAGCCATGCGCCCGCCGCTGCCGAAGCGGTCAGCTTCCATCCCTCCTCGACCACGAGGAACAGCCGGCCCATCCACCCGCCGGTGTCGCTGTGTCCCGCTCGGAGCCGCTCCGTGCGGGCGCGCTGGACCTGTCCCTCGATGTGGTCGACGATCGCGAGGATCATCGGAGGGACGAGCCGGTCGGGCAGCCCCGCGATGTCGAACAGGGTCAGCGTCGTCGCGTCGGGAACGGTGGTCGGCGCGTCGGTTAGGTGCGCGAATGCCGGTCGCCGCCGCCGTTACCGTCTTTGTGATCACCGTGACGATGTAACTGGCGGCAGCAGTCCGCTACATGCACCGGCACCGCCGACAACCCTGATACTGGCTGCAGTCAACCGGGCCGAAGCCGGTTCCCCAACGCCGGCCGACGCCACGATTCCGATCGGTCCATATCCCCGCTGCTCCTAATCGCGTGATTCCAAGCGTCCCCAAAGTGGAGTGCGGAAACCACCCCGTTCAACGCCTATCGTGCGGTGGTGACGCCGTTGATCCGGTCCCTGTTGACGGGGCGAGCATCGTGGCGGATTGATCCTCAACCCCCCGAAGGGAGCACGATGCGCTACCGCAAGCTTGGCAGCTCAGATCTGGAAGTGTCGGAGATCTCGCTCGGATCCTGGCTGACCTACGCCGGCGGTATCGAGGCCGAGCAGACACGCGCTTGCACCGAGGCCGCCTTCGAAGCGGGCATCAACTTCTTCGACACCGCGAACGTCTACGGCCGAGGCGCAGCCGAGGCGGCCTGGGGCGAGATCCTCTCCGAGCGCCCACGCGACTCCTACGTTCTGGCCACCAAGGTCTGGGGCCAGATGTCCGATGATCCTGCCGACCGGGGGCTCTCCGCGGTTTGCGTAGCGCATAGCCGTGGGTCGGACGCTCGCTTCGTCGATGGCGGCCGGGGTTATGCCGCTCAAGTGGGGCGATCGCTTCGGCGACGCTCCGGTCGTCCCGCTCCGGCCCGAGCGGGACCCGACCGTGTACTGCGCGCTCTCCCTTACGAGCGCGGCCGCCAGACCTGAGATTGCCGAGGCCTCGGTCAGCTCTCCCCATCAGCGTTATCGAGACGTGCTAGCTCGTCGGCGGTGAGGTTGAGCTCGGCGGCCGCGATGTTCTCCTCGAGGTGCTCGACTGAGCCCGTGCCAGGGATCGGCAGCATCACGGTGCTGCGAGCGAGCAGCCAGGCGAGCGCTACTTGCCCCGGTGTCGCGTCGTGTGCTGTCGCGATCTCTGCCACCGGCCCGCCCGGCTCTGCCAGCCTGCCGGCGGCTAGCGCTAGAGGGAACCACGGAATGAAACCGATGCCGTGCTGCTCGCAATAGTCGAGGACATCCTCGGATTGCCGGATTGTGAGGTTGTAGAGGTTCTGCACCGTGGCGACCTCGAAGACCTCTTGGGCCGCCTTGATCTCCTCGACGGACACCTCGGACAGACCGAGGTGGCGGACCTTGCCCTCGTCCTGGAGCTCCTTCATGAGCCCGAACTGCTCCTCGCGCGGGACCTTGGGATCAATGCGGTGCAGCTGCCAGAGGTCGATGGTCTCGACGCCGAGCCGGCGCATACTCATCAGGCAGCACTGGCGCAAGTACTCGGGACGCCCGACCCCGGCCCAGATGTTCAGGCGTGGCGCGTGAAGCCGCCCTTCGTCGCGACGTGGATGCCGTTGGACGGGTGCAGCGCCTCGTGGATGAGGTTCTCGGAGTCCTCCGGTCCGTACGCGTCGCGAGGGAGGACGACGGGCGGTAGGCGAGGCGTACTCGTTGATCGCTGCGGAGAAGACGAACTTTCCCGTCGCTGTGATGTGCCGCGTGCTGCACGTCAGTCGGACTGGCTTATACGCGACAGATCTCGATGCCGCCAACGTGCGTCGCGCGCGCGCGGTGAGCGCCCGGGGGGGTCTCGAGCGACGAGCGCGAGGAGCTGCAGCGACTCAGAGATGAGAACGCGAAGCTGCGGATGGAGCGGGAGATCTTGCGAACAGTGTCCGAAGGTCGCGGGTAACTTGGCTGGGTAGCGGCCGTCCGGATCCGCCTAACGAGAAAGGACCTAGTGCGATGAGCGCGACTGCAAGTGCTGCCGGCACCTTCACGATTGGTGGCGATCTCGAAGTTACTCGCCTGGGCTACGGCGCTATGCGCATCACGGGCGAGGGCATCTGGGGCCCGCCCAAGGACCACGACGCCGGCCGGGCATCGCGCTCGGTTCGCCGGTGCCGGAACTGGTGGCCTTCCGCGCGTAAGGACGCTGTGATCAGCCGGCGACCTCGTCGAGCGCCAGTTCCGGCCCGATCGTCCGAACGTGTTGTGGGTGGCGGACATCACCTACCTGCGCACCGGCGAGGGGTGGCTGTACCTCGCCGCGGTGCAGGAAACCTACTCCAGGGCGATCGTCGGCTGGTCGATGGCCACGCACATGCGCGCCACGCTCGTGGTCGACGCGCTCAGGATTGCGCTCGATCGCCGACGGCCCGAGCCCGGGCTGATTCATCACTCCGATCAGGGCAGCCACAGTACGTCTCGCTCGCGTTCGGTCGCGCCGCGCGCGAGGCCGGGATCGCGGTCTCGATGGGCTCCCGCGGCGACGCGTACGACAACGCCCTCGCCGAGACGTTCTTCGCGACGCTCAAGAAAGAGCTCGTCAACCGCCGCAGCTGGCCCACGCGGCTCGAGCTCCAATCAGCCGTGTTCGAGTACATCGAGGCGTTCTACAACCGCCAGCGCCGGCACTCCACCCTGAACATGCTCTGTCCCGCCGACTACGAACAACTCAGACTCTCGCCGCTCTGCAGTTGAGAACCCTCGGTCGAACAACAACAATCAACGTCAACAGCCAACCCATCAGGTGTCACGCAAACCGGGGCAGGTCCAGGTGTCGGGCTGATGCCTGTGGGCGATACCAGCAGCGAATGCAATCCCGGAAAGCGCTTGCTCCAGGTGTAAGTCCTGGAGAAACCAGCTAACGGTCGCCGTGCTTGCTTCTGGTCCCATCCGCAGCAAACGACTTACTCGGGAAGGGTTCCGAGTCATCTGAGTCATTAGTTCGTCCGTATCTGGTTTAGACTTGATGGATGCCTCGCTGGTGCTCGAGGATCTCGCGGAGGTGCTCGACGAGCCGCCGGACCGGCTGATCGTCGGCATCGGCGCAGAGGGCCGGCTTCGCCCCGATCCGGCCGCCATCGCCGAGCTGGAGCGGAGAGGAACCATCGTCGAGTGCCTGGCTACCGACGCCGCGGTTCGCCGGTACGGCGAACTTGATGATCGGCGTACGGCCGCTGCCCTACACCTGACCTGCTGAGGTCTCGGGTGCCGCGGTACGTAGAGCTTCGCCGCCACACTGCCAACGACGGTGACGCTCTCACCGACGAGGGAGTCCGCCAGGCGCTGGAGATCGGCCGGCGGCTCACCGGGCCGTATACGCTCTTGGTCTCGAGCGGGGCGCAGCGCGCAACGCAGACGCTTGCCTGTTTCGCGTGCGTGCTCGGCGAACTGGTCAGCGGCGACGTGGTCGTCGAGCCGGGGCTGCGCTCAGGCGTGGAGGATCGCTGGTTCGCCGCTTACAAGACGGCCGGAAGCGCCGACCTTTCTGCCCTTCGCGAGGCCGACCCCGAACTCGTGCGCGAGGACTCGCAACGCCTCGCCGCTGGACTGCGCCGGATTCTCGATCGCCTGTCCGACAGCGATCGCGCTCTCGCTGTCGGCCACAGCCCTACCAATGAGGCGGCTGTCCTCAACCTCACCGGCGAGATCGTCGCGCCGATGTCCAAGGGGTCAGGCGTGCTCGTCATAGCCGAGGGCGATCACGCCCGCGTCGAGCCGCTCCCCTGAACTTGCCAGCTCGTCTCGCCGCCTCCCACTGGCGCTCGCACGCGCCGTACGCTACCGCGCCCCGACGGTCCGCCGCCGACTGGGCTGATCGAGCCGGCGCAGCCCAAGGCCGTCCGCGATCTCGTAAGCGCGCACAAGCTCCTCCGCGTACGGGCGGCGGTCGATCTCCGGGTACCGCTCGGTCCTGCCGGCCGGGTAGTACTGCCCCATCAAGTTGACGTAGGTGCCGGACCCGAGCTGCTCTGCCACGAACCGCAGGACGTCTTCGGTTTCGTCGAGCAGCCCCGGCATCACAAGATGCCGGACGATCAGCCCACGGCGTGCGAGCCCCTGCTCGTCGAGCGCAAGCTCTCCGACCTGGCGCTGCATCTCGAGCACGTGAGATCCCCGTGCGCGTTCAGGCGGAGTCGGATGACGTGCGCGATGACGTCGACGAAGTAACGTGGATGATGATGTTGTGCGCGTTCGTTCTCTTTGGGGTGAGATTTGGGTCCGGCGGTAGTCATATGCGAGCAATCGATGGCCGTCTCTCGGCCGGTCGTTGCGCGGATTGATCTCACGTGCTCGTGCCTGTCGCGGGGGCGCGGGTCGGTGCCGAGGTCCTTCCCTGTCGGGGCTGGCTGGAACCGGGAGTCGGGAAGTTCACCATGAGAGCACCGCCTGGGGCTGGTCCTCACCCGAAGCGCTGCCCGCCGACCTGCTGCCCTACGTCCGGGGCTGGCTCGCCGACGCCGCCGCGGGCCGGTCGTAGGTGATGCCGCGATGACCGGTCCGGCCAGCGGTCGTGGTGATCTCACCGGACGACTCGGCGTCTATGTCGTTACCGGCACCGATCCCGCCCGCGGCCGCGGCCATCTCGATGTCGCCCTGGCCGCCATCGCCGGCGGCGCGGACGCGGTCCAGCTCCGTGCGCCCGAGCTCAGCGACGACGAGCTGCTGGCGCTGGCCCGCAAGCTGGCCGCTCGGTGCGCCACGGCTGGCGTGCTCTTCGTCGTCAACGACCGGGTCGGCGTGGCGGTGGACAGCGGCGCGGACGGGGTGCACCTCGGCCAGGGCGACGACTATGCCACCGCCCGCAGCCGCCTAGGGACAGACCGGTTGCTTGGCGTCAGCGTCGCCACCGTCGCCGAGGTGACCGCCGCCGAAACCGCCGGCGCGGACTACCTCGGGGTCACCGTCTGGCCGACCCGCACCAAGCCTGAGGCGATCGCCGCCGGGCTGGCCGGGTTGCGGGCGGTGACCGCAGCCAGCCAGCTGCCGGTGGTCGGGATCGGCGGGATCGTCGCCGACAACGCCGAACAGGTGCTGGGCGCCGGCGCAACGGGTGTGGTGGTGATCTCCGCGGTGAGCCGGGCCGAGGAGCCGGCCGCGGCGGTGCGGGGACTGGTGAGCATCGTGCGGCGCTGCCGCACGCTTCGAGCAGGGGACGGAGGCTGACGATGGTCGACTACAGCCTGGGCAAGATCGGTGGGGCGCTGCTGAGTGAGACCATCCTCGGTCACGTCGGCGCCGCCGACCCGGAGGTGTTGGCGGGTCCCCGGGCCGGTGTCGACATCGGCGTGCTACGCGTAGCGCCGGGAGTGGTGATGGCAGTCACTACCGATCCGGTGTTCGTGCTCCCCTCGCTGGGCTGGGAGCAGGCCGCCTGGTTCGCGGTGCACATCCTGGCATCCGACGCAGCCACCAGCGGGCTGCCGCTGCGCGCGATGAGCGTGGACCTCAACCTCCCTGCCGAGCTCCCCGACAACGACCTCGCGACGCTGTGGCAGGCCTACGCCGGAGCCTGCGAGGAGCTTGGGATCGCCGTGCTGACCGGGCACACCGGCCGCTACGCCGGCTGCACCTGGCCGATGGTCGGCGGCGCCACCTGCCTGGCCCTGGGTCCCGAAAACAGCTACATCACACCCACGATGGCCCGGCCGGGTGACCGGGTCGTGGTCACCAAGGGCGCGGCGATCGAAGCTACCGCGCTGCTCGCGATCAGCTTCCCTGAGCGGCTGCGCAGCCAGGTCGGGACCGACACGCTCGCGGCAGCGCAGGGCCTGGTTAAGTCGATGACGGTCGTGCCAGAGGCGCGGGCAGCGGCCGCCTACGGGGTCCGGGACGCCGGTGTGACCGCGATGCACGACGCGACCGAAGGCGGCGTCCTCGGCGGCCTGTATGAGGTGGCGGAAGCTTCCGGGGTAGGACTGCGGATCAACCAGTCGGCGATCCCGATACGGCCAGAGGTAGCCGCCGTCTGCGCCGCCGCCGGAATCGACCCGTACTACTCCATCTCCGAGGGCACCCTGGTCGCGACCGTACGACCCCAGCACGCAGAAGGGCTGCTCGCCGCGTTCGGCAACGCCCACATCCCAGCGGCCGATGTGGGCGAGGTGCTAACCGCCGGCGCCGCGCGAACCATGCTCGACGCAGACGGGCGCGAGGTGCCCCTGACCCCCCCGCGGCTCGACCCCTACTGGGAGGCGTTCGCGCGATGGTCCGCCCAATGAGGCGCCCACGACCCCTCCCGGGCCCCGAGCGGGATCCGAGTGCCGCCGCGACCGCACGACGGTTGCGTCCGTAACGCGAAGTCTGGGCGGACACCACGCGGACCAGGCGTGAGTCCCGGAATTGGCGACTTGCGAGACCAGCTCCGTGGGGCGGCTCTGTCCTGCTTTGGCGGCGCGACGGGCATGTCGGCGCTTCCGCGATCATCCGGCGGGCACAGCCAGACTCGGGTTCCACCGTCCGCGGAGCTGCTGAGGCGCACGAACAGGGTGGTGTGCGCCGGCGGGTACCGTTCTGCGTCATGACGCTCCGAGTACTGCTCGCGCGCGCACTCATCGCGATCGCCGCTACCGCGGTCATCACGGCGTGCGGATCCTCTACACCATCAGGTGCCGCCACCATCGTCGGCCCGGCCCGAGCGGCTCGGATCGGCCTGCAGCGGATCGGCGTGTTCAGCCAGCCGGTCTATCTGGCCGCCGCGCCGGGCGATCCCCATCGCTTGTTCGTCGTCGAGCGCGCCGGGCGGATCATCGTTCTTGTCCGCGGTCGGCGGCAGACTCGCGCGTTCTTGGATATCTCCGGCAAGGTCAACTCCGGCGGTGGCGAGCAGGGATTGCTGTCGTTGGCGTTCGCGCCCGACTATCAGACCAGTGGTCGGTTCTACGTGTACGACACCGACAACTCGAACAACATCCAGATCGTCCAGTACAGACGCGCGCGCAACGATCCGAACCGGGCCGACACAGCCAGCGCCCGCAATGTTCTCACCATCGACCATCACAGCGAGACCAACCACAACGGCGGTCAGCTCCAGTTCGGCCCGGACGGCGATCTCTACGTCGGCGTCGGGGACGGCGGCAGCGAGGGGGATCCGCACAACTACGGCCAGAACACGCGCGTGCTCGTCGGCAAGCTGCTACGGATCACGCCCCGGCCCGGCGGCGGCTACACGATCCCGCTAGGCAACCCGTATGCGCCCGGAGCCGGCCGGCGTCCGGAGATCTGGGCCTACGGGCTGCGCAATCCGTGGCGCTTCTCCTTCGACCGGCGTACGGGCGATCTCATCATCGGCGACGTCGGCCAGGACGCCGAAGAGGAGATCGACTTCGCCCGCCACGGCCACGGCGCCGGCGCGAACTACGGATGGAGCATCTTCGAGGGCGATCTCCGCTACAAGCAGGGCTTCGCGCCCGGAGCGACCAAGCCCGTCCTCGTCGCCCGTCACAGCGACGGCTACTGCGCGATCATCGGCGGCTACGTCGTCCGCGACCCCGCTCTGCGCTCGCTCGACGGCCGCTACCTGTTCGGCGACAACTGCAAGCCGCAGATCAACTCCGTCCTGCTCAACGCGGGCCACGCCAGCGAGAACCATGCGACCGGCCTCTCGATCACCAGCCTGTCAGCCTTCGGTCAGGACAACGCCGGGCACATCTACGCCGTCTCGCTCGCCGGTCCCGTGTACCGGCTCGTCCAGCGCTGAGAGAGCAGGCGATCGTCGGTGCACCGATAACCCCGCGCTACTGCAGCCGACGAAGGGAATGCGTCCAGCGACTGAGGCTGGCCCTTGCGTTCGCCATCGGCCGGCGTCACAAAACCAACGCTGAGCGGACAGCGCGTCGAGTCTCGAGATTGGCGATTTGCGGGACTCACCCGGCCCACGAGCTGTGACCTCTCTTCGCGTTCGCGCGGCTACCAGAGCTGGCGCACCTCGTGACCCCCTTTGTCCGACAGCAGCAGCGCACAGGGGTGCGGGCGACGTCGCAATCGTGGCTGCTTCGCACCAAGAGCGAGCACGTCGATGGCTCGCGAGGCGTGACTGCTCTTGGGCGGGAGCAGCAGCGCGGCGTCGGATGCGCTGACTACTGCTCCGCCGAGCCCGGTCGTCGAGTCGTGCCGCGACGACCGTTTGCTGAGCGCCGCGGCGCTGAGGCTGAGCAAGCACGAGGTCGCCGCGACGGTCGCTACTGCTTCGCCCGACGGAGCACCGGCCGCGGTCGCCCATCGCGACGGCGTGGCGGTCCTGGCCCCGGCCGACTTCTGCGCCGTCGGGCGGGTGCAGCAGTCCCGCGCCGCCCACGACGCTGCTGGTGCTCGTCTAACCCGGCAGTGAGATCAAAGCTTGCGGTGGCTACCGCTCGCGCAGGCAGAGCAGGTGCGCTCTCCTCCTATTGGCGAGGAGGAGCACGGCCTCCAGCGCGCTCCGATGCACCCGCTCTCGCGTGGGCGGGCTACCGATGACGCTGGCGGATCTACGGGCCGAAGGTACTTGGCTCATCGGCCGCGATGGCGCGTGCGGTGCCCTGGACACGCTCGCAGTCGTCGTCGAACGCCGGGCGATGAGGAGGAGGCGTTGCGTCCGTACCAGATGCTCGGCATCACGGCGATCCGTCTTCACCCGATCCCCGCTCGCGCGCTCCCGAGCGGCGGCCCACAATCGCATAGGAGGAGCCGGCCATGGCGAAGGCTAGAAGTCTCGTCGGTCTGGATGTGCACGCGACGAAGATCGTCGCGGCGGTGCTTGATGCTGAGAAATTTCACCCCACGACCGGCGTGGGGGGGCGTCTTCGCGGGGACCCGCTCTGCGCGGATAGTGAGACGCGCGCTGCTTGGCGGGTGTGCATGGCCGAGCGCACTTGCGCGGGCGATAGTGGACCGCCGTTCAGGCCGAGCCGCGGCGTGCGTCCGAGCGGCGACGACAGCAAAGGCGGGCCGTTGGCTGGGCATGATGCGGTAACGGCGCCGCATGGTGATGCGGTCGCTGATCCTGATCAACAAGTGCTGCGTGAAAGCGGCTGCGCGATCCCAGCGCGGGGCGAGATGATGACCCGCGTCCCGTGCCGCGGAGACAGCGTCACGTTGCGCCGAGTCGGGCGTTCGGCATCCGCGCTGGCGGCTTTGAGTGTGCGGGTTCGCAGCGCACAGCGGATCACCACGCGCATCTCCATCTCGGCGAACGCGGCTCCGAGACAGCGGCGCACGCCGCCGCCGAAGGGGATCCAGCCGTACGTCGACGGTGGCTCGTCAAGGAAGCGTTCCGGTCGAAACGCGAGCGGCTCGGGATACAGGTCCGGTCGGGTGTGCGTCAGCCAGATCGCCGGGGTGACGTCCGTGCCCGGGGCGAGCACGAACCCGTCCGCGCGAAGCTCTGAGGCGATCCTTCGACCCGCAAGCGGCACGACCGGGCGGATCCGTAGCGATTCCGAGATCACCGCTCGAAGGTATCCATCGCCGTCGTCTTCGTCGACCTCTGCATTCAGGCGCGTCAGCGCGGCTGGGTTTCGCAGCAGCAGGTCAAAGGTCCACGCCAGTGCGGTGGCCGTTGTCTCATGGCCCGCGACCAGCAGCGTCATCAGCTGATCGCGCAGCTCGCGGTCGTCCATCGCGCTGCCGTCCTCAAACCGCGCCACAATCAGCAGCGACAGGACGTCCGGGCGGTCAGACACCGCGGGGTCGCGCCGCCGCTCAGAGATCTCGGCAAACAGTTCGGCGTCGATCGCGTCGGTCAGCGCGCGCAGCGCCGGGACCGGGCCCGCGTCCCGGATGCGCCGCGTCAGCATCCGCAGTTGCATGCCGGTCGATGTCGCGTCGAGCAGCTGTGGCACCAGCCGGCGCAGATGCGCAAGCCGCTCCGCATCGGAGACGCCGAAGACCGCTCTGAGGATCACCTCGAGCGTCGCTCGCTGCATGTGGGGATGCAGCGCGAACGGTCGACCCAACGGGCACCGCTCGAGCTCGCGCTCGGCGACCTCGGCCACGAGGTCCTCATAGGCACGGATTCGCTCGCCGTGGAACGCCGGCAGCATCAACCTTCGCCGCTGAAGGTGCTCCGCGCCCTCCTGGAGCAGGATCGAGCGACCTCCGACCAGGGGACGCAGCGCGAACGTACGCCCCGGCGGCAGTCCATTCTCACGCTCGGAATACAAGGCGCGGACCGCAGCCGGATCGCTGACCATCACCAGCGGCGTTCGCATCCCGACGAAACGCACGCTAAACGTGTCACCGAAGCGCCGCCGGCAGGACTCCAGGAACGCGACCGGGCGCATCAGCCACCTCGCGGTCTGGAGCACCGGCACCTCGCTCGGCCCCCTAGGTAACGCCGTCACTCCCAACGAATCGGTCATCGGCCGAGCCCAACAGTAGTCCACGCCAAACGCCCACGCAGCTCGCCGGCCCATCCATCAAGCGCGCGTCGGCGAGATGAAAGGTGCCGTAGCCATCTGCACCCGCCTGGACTCCGACGAAGACAGGACTCCCATTCGGGTGGAGCGCAGTGGCGCAACCGACGCGCGGCGTCGCCGGCCTCGTCAGCAATCACAACCACGGTGGTCGCAGGCCCGGACGCTCGACCGCTGCTCGCCCAGACATTGCGCTCGTGTTCTTGTTCGGCTATCGGGTGCGTGCGGGAGCGGGAGCGGGCCTACCCGAGGAGTGGTTCCGCCGGCCGGACCGCAGGCCGGTGGACGGAGGTCGTGCGGCAGCGGTAGGGGCGCTCGTGCCGGCGACGGGCCGGTACGCGGTCCAGGGCGCGCAGGTGCGCGCCGGGCTTGAGCTGTGGGCAAGCCGCGCCGGGACGCGGCTGGTGGTCGAGGACGACCGAAGCCGGCCCGCGCGCGCCGCGCGCGTCCACGCAGAGCTCGTCGAGCGCGGATGCCAGTTCGTGCGCGGGCCCTACGGCAGTGACTCGGCGCGGGCGGTCGCCGCGGCCCGGACGGGCGCGGTCGTCTGGAACCACGGCGCGGCCGCGGACGACGTCCAGCGCCTCCCTGGCGTGGTCTCAGTGCCGTCCCCGGCCAGCCGCTACCTGGTCGCGCTCGGTCGGGCGGTCGCCGCGCTCCGGCCAGCCGCCACGATCGCCCTCGTGACCGCGACCGGTCGCTTCGCCCGTTTTGCTCGGGAAGGGCTCGAGCGGGCCGGTCCAGCGCTTGGCCTCGGCATCCTCGCGTGCTTCTCCTTCCGCGACCCGCCAGCCGCCGTCGCCGCCGCCGGGGCGGACGCGATCCTGGCCTGCGGGCCGGTCGGGGCCGAAGTCGTGCTGTTCCGCGCCCTCGCCCGCCTAGCCCCCAGCACGCTTCGGGGCGGCGTCTCGCCCGGCCTCGCCGCCTTTCCCGCCCTGCTGGGCGGCGACCCGGAGGGCCTGCTCGCGCCCGTGCAATGGCACCCGGACGCCCGCATGTCGCCGGAGCTCGGGCCAAGCTCGGCGGAGCTGATCGCCGACGCCCGCGCGAGCGCGGCCGGCGAGCTCGACTACGTCGCCGCCCAGGCCTATGCGGCCGCGCTCATCGCCGGCCGCTGCCTCGACCTCGGCCCGGACGACCCACTCGGCGCGGCCCGGCGACTCCGCACGACGACCTTCTTCGGCGCCTTTGAGCTCGATCCCGCTACCGGCCTCCAGCGCGGCCACAGCCTTTCGGTCGTGCGCTGGAGCCGAGCGCGCCAGGAGCTCCTGCTCGCCGAAGCCAGCTGAGTAAGGCGCGCGCCTGCTATGGCCACCGGCCGCCAGCTTTGGCCCAGTCGCGCATGTGCCTCATGCTGCAGAAGCCGTCGGCGATACGGTGCCCGCTGCGATGGCGCACCAGTAGGACGTACCCTTCGCCGAGCTGTGAGACGCAATGCGAGCAGCGCGAAGTCCGCGCTTCGGTGCCGGCCGGCTCGTCACGCCGCCGGCCCCCAGCGCGAGCCCTGGATCGCCCACGGGACGATGTGCTCGATCCGGCAGAAGACGGCGCGGCGCCCGCCGGCCGGCTCGTAAGCGCGAAAGCGTCGTCGGGGTCGACGTCGTCCCCGCACCAGCTGCACGGCTCGCTGTTCAACAGATCGATGCCGAAAAGGGTAGTCCAATCGAGGCGCGCGAGCAGGCGATTGTCGAGACAGCCAAGCAACACCCGGCCGACCGTTACCACGTGGTCACGGCGCTCGTGCGGGGTTCCCTTAGCAACGGCGTGAAATTGGTTGCTAAGGGCTAGAAGTTAGACGCGGTTGACGCCTGACGCGTACCGGTGCTGCTTTCTGCCGTCCGATGCGCACGCGGTCCATGCCACGCCCCCGCTCCGGCCTGTCGCGCGAAGCTGGACTGCTCGGCTAGCGCAAGAGACCGCGGCTGGTCGCTCAGTCGGTGAGAGGTCCGGGATCCGAAGGGACATCGACAGCGTGCTCGCGGAGCGCGGCGAGGGGCACGAATTCGAGTGCCCGTTCATGGGTGGACGCCAGAACCACGTAGGCTGCCGCGCCGTCCGCGTGTGCTCGCAGCCAGTTCATTGCGGTTACGCACCACCGGTCGCCGGCCTCGAGCCCGGGGAAGCGATACTGAGGCATGGGTGTGACTAGGTCGTTGCCGATGCGACGTTGGTGTTCAAGGAACGCGGCCGTGACCACCGCGCAGATTGTGTGGCTCCCGCGGTCCTCGGGGCCGGTGCGGCAGCACCCGTCCCGATAGAAACCGGTGAGCGGGTCGATGCTACACGGCTCAAGCTCTCCTCCCAGCACATTGCGATCGGGCATCGAAGCAGTATTGCTCGATCTGCGGTCAAAGCGATCGGCGCCTCGCGCGTTCCGCGCTCGCATCTCTCGCGAAGCGCAAGCGTCGGTTCTTTGATCGGGTCAGGCTGGTCGGTGTAACCCGATTACGTGACCCTCCGGGGCCGCGAATAACCCAGTCGTGCTGCCGTCGGGCATATCCATGGACATGCTCACGCCACACACGCTCGTCCGGACGAGTCCCCGACCGGGCCGTCTTGTCGCGGGCGCTTTCGGGCGGGGAAGGTGCGCCGCTAGCCGGCGCTCATGGCAACAGTCCGGGGTTCCGGCCAAAGCCCCCACGCCAGACTCTTGGACGGGCTCACGAGCACCAAGGAGAAGTCGACGTCGGCGCGCGGCCCGCGAATCCTGGGCGACCGCCCCCGCCCCCGGCCACTCCCGCAACGCCGATTTCATTCACCCGCGGGTGGCGAAGCCCCGCCATGATGACTCTTGGGCGATCGCTTTCATCGTCCCGCCGCCCCCCGCGTCGGGCGATTGAGTTGGCGACGAGACAGCCGCCAGCATCGTCCGTCGGTCGCCCCCGCGCATGTACGCTGCGAGCATCGAGCGTCTCGTCGCCGTGTGCGACTGGTTCGAGCAGAGGGCAGGCACGCCGCCGCCTGACACGCGCGTGGCTCCTTATGTCCGACAGCGGCAGCCTCTGACAGCAGCGTCGAGGTCGCCAGCGTGACTGCTTCGGAGCCAAAGAGGCAGTCCGTCGCCGGGCCCGACGCTACCGATTTCCGCGATGTTGCTTGCAATACAGACGGTCGCGGCTAGCGCCCGCGCCGGTCTCGCACGGCAGGCGACCGGCGGCCGGTCGCCAACGCTGACCGAGATGGCTGCGACGTCGTAACTTGCCTCGACGCAGATCCGCACGGAGCGTCTCAATCGGGAACGCTCACCGGACGCCGATCTCGGCCGGCCGCCCGGCGGGCTCGCCGTGTACGACCCGGGCCTATTGAGCACGGCCGTGTGCCGTAGCGCGATCACGTACATCGACGGCGAGGCCGGGATCTTGCAGCACCGTGGCTACCGGATCGAGGTTCTGTGTGAGCACTCGACGTTCATCGAGCTGGCTTATCTGCTGATCAAGGCAGACCTGCCGACGGCCGCGCAGCTCGATCAGTGGACGGATGAGATCGCAGCCCGTAAGTTCGTACACGAGAACGTCAAGGGCTTCTTGGAAGGATTCCGCTACGACGCTCACCCGATCGCGATGCTCGCCGCCTCGGTCGGCGCGCTATCGAGCTTCTATCCGGACGCCGGCGACGTGCACGACGAGCAGGCGCGGGAGCGGCAGGTCGTGAGGCTGTTGGCGAAGCTGCCGACCCTGGCTGCGTTCTCCTACCGACATCTGCAGGGTCAACCGTACGTGTATCCCGAGGAGCTACGCGGGGAACCTGGTGTCAATGATGTTCCGGATGAGCGAGCTCCGCTACGTGCCCGATCCGCTGATCGAGCGGACGCTCGACGCGCTGTTGATGCTCCACGCCGATCACGAGCAGAACGCCTCGACCACCGCGGTGCGCGCGGTCGGCTCGACGCATGTGAACCCATACGCTGCCGTGGCCGCCGGCGTCGCTGCGCTCTCAGGTCACCCGCTGCTGATCGTTCAGCCGGCCTGCTTACAGCTCGTAGCGGGCGTCGCGCGGCTGTTCGGCTCGCAGACGCTTGCCGCCATGACAGCGGCTCGGCGATTCTCCAGCCGGACCACTCGAGACCCGTATTTGAGCCGGGCGGGATGAGGCCGGCGGCCCGGAGGGGTACGGTTGATATATATGAGCGTCGCTGCGGGGTCCAATCCACGGTCGGAGTGCCAGCCAATCCTGATCACCGGCACGACGGGCTTCGTCGGCATGGAGGTGATGGCGCGCTTTTTGCAGCGCAGCCGGCGGCACGTGTTCGCGCTGATCCGCGCGCCGAACGACGCCGACGCCGACCAGCGCCTGCGCGCGGTGCTGGCCACCGCGTTCGGCGACGCCGACGCCTATTCCGGCCGCGTGACCGCGGTGGCGGGGGACATCGAACGCCCCGGCCTCGGCCTGGATCCCCGACGCCTGGACGAGCTGGCCGAGCAGGTCGACCGGGTGCTGCACGCGGCGGCCTCAGTGTCGTTCGAGCTCGGGCTCGTCGAGTCGCGCGGGATCAACGTCCGCGGCACCCAGCAGATGCTCGGCTTTGCCGACCGCGCCCAGCAGCGCGGCGACCTGGAGCGCTTCACCTACGTCTCCACCGCTTATGTCGCCGGCACCTACCGCGGCGACTTCTCCGAGCAGAACTGCGACGTGGGGCAGGGGTTCCGCAACCCTTACGAGCGCTCCAAGTGGGAGTCCGAGGGCATCGTACGGGAGGCGTCCAGTCGCCTGCCGGTGCAGATCGCGCGCCCCAGCATCATCGTCGGCGAGCAGGCGAGCGGCTGGACCACCGCCTTCAACGTCCTCTACGGGCCGATCCGCGCCCTCTCGACCGGCGCCTACCGCGCGCTCCCGCTCAACCCGCGGGCGCCGCTCGACGTGGTGCCGATCGACTATGTCGCCGACGCGCTGTTCGAGCTGTGCAGCGCCGGGCCGAACGGGACCTTCCACCTCGTCGCCGGCGACCGCGCCCCCACCACCGGACACGTGGCGCGGATGACCGCCGAGCGCTTCGACCAGCCCCGGCCCTGGATCGTGCCCCCGGCCGTCTACCGGGCGCTGTACCCGCTGCTGCGCCGGGCCGTCCGCGGCCGCCAGCGCCTGGCGCTGGAACACACGCAGGTGTTCATCCCCTACCTCAACATCGGGGTCCGCTTCCAAGACCACCTCACCCGGGCGCGGCTGGAGCCCGCGGGCGTCCGGCTGCTGCCGTTCGACGACTACTTCGCGCGCCTGCTCGACTTCGCCCTCGCCGCCGACTGGGGCAAGCGGCCCTTCCCCCACCCGCGCAGCGCAGCGCACGCCCCGTCAGACCAGCACCCCGCCCCGGCCCAACCCCCGACCGCGTCCCAACCCGGGAAGGCTCGCGACGCCGCGATCGCGACGCCTGAGCCGGCCGCCACGCGCCGCGGCACACCACCCGGCAGACGCTGATCGGGCTAATCGACGTGGGTCGCCGAGCACGTCAGCCTCCCCCTACGGTCCGACGAGCCAGCCGCAACGCCGTCTTCGCCCACGCCCCGATGGGATTGCGCGGTCCAACAGGAGAGTTGCGATCGACGCCACCGGACCGCGTGGTTTGCACGCACTACAGGGCGGCCGAATGACCCTTATGGAGCGAAGATTATGGAGGCCACTCACCCCCTTTCGAGAGAGCGATGATCGGCTCGTTGCTGTTGTTGCTGGATATCGACGGGACGCTCTGCCCGGTCGGTCCGGGACCGGATGTCGAGATGAGGCACCTGTCGATCGGGGCGGGAGCCGTCTCGTTTCGCGCGGATCTGCCGGAGGTGCTCGCCGAACTGGCGGCCCGCTACGAGCTCGCTTGGGCCACCGCCTGGCAGGACAACGCCAATCTGCTGCTGGCTCCGGCGCTGGGCTTGCCCACGCTGCCGGTCGTCCGTTTCACCGACCCCGCCCCCGATGAGGTCGGCTCGAGGTATACCGGCCGTACCTGGAAGCTGCCGAGCGTCCAGGGTTTCGCGGCCGATCGGCCGCTTGCCTGGATCGACGACGACCTTCACGGCGACGCCCACGCGTGGGCAGCGGCGCGGCGGATCCCTACCAAGCTGCTCTCGACCGACCCCAGCCGTGGGATCGTCGACCGGGAGGTCCGCTCGCTGCTCGCGTTTGCGCGCCGCACTATCGGCTGGCGGTCGCAAGCCAGCTGAGGGCAAGTCGTCGTTCCGAGCTGGGCGCTTGAGGGCGAGGTCGACCCCGACCCCGGGGCGCAGGACGCGCGTGACGCCGCCGCCCTGTACGACCTGCTCGAGCAACAGGTCGTGCCGGCCTTCTATGGCCGCGACGCGGACGGGCTCCCGCGCTCGTGGCTGGCCCGCATCCGCGCGTCGATTCGCACGCTGGCTCCTGGCTTCTGCGCTGGGAGGATGCTCGACGATTACCTCGAGCGGGTCTACGCGCCGGCGACAGCCAGCGCTTGAGCCGACCAGCGCCGGGATCGCCGACACGCAGCCATCATTGAGCGAAGGAGCTGCGATGTCCGAGGAAGCCTAGCCTCGAACGTAGCGGCCCGGCGGGTGCAGCCCTCGGCCTCCTACAGCGATCGCCGAAGCCGTTTGCTTGCAGCGACGTCCGAGCATAGCAACGGCGGGATCCGCACCCTCTCGGTTTCCTCGAATAGCGGTGATCTCGCCGCCGCGAACTCGCCGGGTTGGGTCGTCCAAACGGAGGCGGCCACTTGCGGTACTGGCCAAGCGCTTGGAACTTACGCGCGAGGGCGAGCTTGCCAGCGCGAGCGGGCGGTCCAGCGACGGTGATCATGGGGCGTCGGCCGCAGTGGCAGCCAGCGCCAGGCCGAATTGCCGCGGGGCCTGAGTGCAGCGTGAAGGGTCAGTGAGCGTCCGCGCTTGGGACTGGGTCCAGCACGAACACTTCGACAGCCAGGTCGGGGTCGATGTGGTTGTCGCTCATAAAGCCGATCACCTTGCGTCCCATCAGCTCCTCGATCTCGCGGCTGACGTCCTGCTTCATGACCATCTGCCAGCGGTGGCGCAGATCGAGCACCGCCTCCCCCTGGCCGGCGTCGGCGAGCGTCCGCTCGCCGCGGGTGAGCGTGTCCTGCAGCACCACGAACACGCCATTAGCGCCGAGCGTGGTCTTCGCCTTCGTGGGGCCACGACCGGTCGTTCGGGCCAGCGCGCGAACGACGGTGTTCGAGATCCTGGCGGCGAGCTCCCCGTCGTATATCGGGCCTTCGGTGCTCATCGTGGTCCTCCGCTTTCTCAAGCCGGCAAATGGTGTCCCGCGGCTCGTTCGCACGAACAACGGGCGGGGTCGGAACGGCGCCGCACCCGTGCCGCCCTCCCGATACTCGAAGGCAGTCCGAGTCACGAGTCCGAGGCGCCGTGAGCGATTCTACTCGTGGCGTGGAACGCTCGCGCCTCGTAGCGGCGAGCGCCAGTCCGTCGCCTTCGAGGGTGTGCGGGCCTGATCGAGAGCGCGATCGTCTGTCGATCTGGATGGGCTTGTTGATCACTGGACGGTGTTGGGGGGCCGAGCGGACGTTGGTGGACGCCAAGCGTGGCGCGGCCAGGCTGTGCTTCGCGGTTCTGCTGAAAGAGTTGGACGACTCGCTCGCGGAGCGGGTCGGCGTTTGCCCGGGCCGGCGCACTCAGCAAACGGCCGAACCGCAAAGGCAGAAGTCTCAACCGCACCAAGAATGGGCGATGTTGACCATGTCCGGCGCCCGGTTGCGCGCAGCGGCCCGGGGGCCCGGCTTGCGGAGCGCCCGCATCGGAAAGGCCCTCACTTTGGACGAGCGTAGGCCCGGTCGCCAGCGCGTGCCTGCTCTCCCGCCCTACGAAGGACCACCGGGCGCTAGCGGGCAGGCGCTAGCCGCTAGCTCGGCCGTCGATTGCGCCTTCTTGCCGCTCGCGCCGCCCGACGAGCCTGCTTGTGGGCGTCGTCGTGCTGCCCCGCCGCCGTCTTGGCCGTGCGCTCACGCTCCCAGGATCCTCTGGGGTTGCTCGCGGAGCGAATTCCGGTCTACGTACGCACTTGTGACGCGTCGGATGAAGGCCTGTCGCCGCACGGCGACATGTGCACCTTGTCGGCGTACGATGACATGATAGGCTTGTCGCCGTACGCTTACATCACCAACCTGTCGCCGTACGCTGACAATCATGCCCACGCCCATCACCTCAATTCGCGATTTGGCCGCCGCTGTTCGCGGGCGTCGTCAGAACCTGGGCCTGAGCCAGGGGGACGTGGCAAGACGGGCGCGTGTCTCGCGGCAGTGGATCAGCGAGTTCGAGTCGGGGAAGCCAACGGCCGAGCTGCGGCTCGTCATCCGACTGCTCGACGCGCTGGGACTGTGCCTAAGCCTGTATGAGCGAGATGCGGGTGGACAGGAGTCGCAGGCGCCGGCGTTGGGGGCCGTCGATCTCGACGCGCTGCTTGACGAGTACCGCGAGCCATGAGCGATTCGCTGCTGGTCATCCTCGACGACGTCGTCGCCGGGACCTTGACGAGGCTGCCCGGGGGTCGGCTGCGGTTCGACTACGAGGCTGGCTATCAGGAGCAGCGAGGGCACACTCCACTGTCGCTGTCGATGCCGGTCCAGGTGACCTCGCACGCCCACCAGGCGATCAGCCCGTGGTTGTGGGGGCTACTACCCGACAACGACGCGGTGTTGCGACGGTGGGCACGGGAGTTCCACGTGTCCCCGTCCTCGGCGTTCTCGCTGCTGGCGACGCCGATCGGCGAGGACTGCGCCGGTGCGGTTCGCGTTGCCCCGCCGGATGACCTCGAGCGCGTGCTGGGCCGCACTGGCGAGGTGACGTGGCTGACTGAGAAGGAGGTCGCCCAGCGGCTGCGCGAGCTGCGCGAGGACTCGACGGCGTGGCTCGGCCGGTCGTTCACCGGGCAGTTCAGCCTGGCCGGTGCCCAGGCCAAGACGGCGCTGCTGCTCGAAGGGAACCGATGGGGGGTCCCGTCGGGGCCGATCCCGACGACCCACATCCTCAAGCCGGCCGTGACCGGCTTTGACGACCACGACCTCAATGAGCATCTGTGTCTCGACGCGGCGCGACGTGCCGGTCTGATCGCCGCGCGGTCCACGATCGCGCACTTCGCGGGCGAGACGGCGGTCGTGGTCACCCGCTATGACCGTCGTCCGGGCGCTGACGGGATGATCGCCCGTGTTCACCAGGAGGACCTGTGCCAGGCGATCGGCGTGCCCCCCAGTCGCAAATACCAGAACGAGGGCGGTCCCACACCGGCACAGATCGCCCGGCTACTCCGCGATGCGATGCCGCCGCGGGTCGGCGAGGATGCCGTGCGACGATTCGCCGACGCACTGATCTGGAACTGGCTGATCGGCGGCACCGACGCGCACGCGAAGAACTACTCGGTCCTGCTGGCCGGAGATCAGGTGCGGCTCGCGCCGCTGTATGACATAGCGTCCGCGCTCCCATACGGCACGCACGAGCGCAAGCTGAGGCTGGCCATGAAGATCGGGTCGAGCTATGAGGTCTACCCCCAACGGAACCGATGGCCGGACGCCGCACGCGACCTCGGACTCGACGCCGAGGCACTCGTGGACCGGGCGCGCGAGCTGGCTCGGATCGCGCCGGAGGCACTCGCGGCGGCTGTCAGCGTGCCTCAGGTCACGTCTCTGAACCGCGACTTGCCGCGCCTGCTGCCGGACCTCGTGGCCAATCGCGCCGGCCGCTGTCTGGAGGTGTTGGCGATGTCTCCCAGCACGGCGCGCTGATCGGCGACCACGTGAAGCAGACGATCTCGCGCAGGTCGACAGCGGGCCAAGTCGCGAAGTCGCCGGCATTGACGTCGCCAGGCGGGCTCATGTGCAAGCTCCCAAGGCTGCGTCTAGGGAGAGGAGCCCCCCGCCCCGGGATGGCGCGTCTCGAACATGCGGACGATTTCGGTCATCAGTGGCCCGGCGCTGATCGGCGTGCAGAGCCCTATCCGAGGCGCTCGGCCGTGCGAGCGAAGTGAAGCTCCTCGGCCAGCATCAGGAACGCTCGGATCTCGTGACGATCAGCCTCCGGCCACATCTGCGCCCCACGTCCGACGCGGGCAGGCGCCATGCTCATGGACGAGCTTGCCGGCGGCGACGAGGATCAGCGTGTCTTCAGAGCTGCTTGACTGGACCCGGCGCAACCGTCGGCAAGAGGGGGTGACGGGTGGGGGTGAACGCGTCCATCATGTCCCGCGTCATCGCGCCCACGTCGTGAACAGCTCGGTCAGAGAAGTCCTCAAAGCACACGGACTCGCGCTCGTCCAGCGGGTCGTTCCTGGCGACGAGCAAGACGCGCTCTCCGTGTCACAGGATCGTGGACGGCTACCGAGCCAGCTGTCCAGATCGGCTTCGACGAGGAACGGTCCACAACCGTCGGCTACTCGCTAACTTGACTATCTAATCTAATAGCGAGCCATTGAGCCGTGTCTCTCGTCGCAGCAAGCTATCGTCGCGAGCGTGCGAGCCAGTGGGGTGGCTCCCGGCCTCAACAGTCCGTCTTCTGCGGGTCCCTCTTATGTACGTGATTGATCGACCCGGCGCCAAGTGAGCCTCGAGCGCTTGCCGAAGGTGACACGCGAGACGGAATAGGCGGAATAGGAAGGCATTGTGCGCGTCATCGAAGTCGACAGCTCACCACCTCACGGTCCTGACCGAGAACCGGCGGGAGGATTGGTCGTTCGGCCGGGGCGAGGCGAGCCACGAAGTGCTTCCTCGCGACCGATGGCGCTGACGGACATGCCGCCGATCGCTCGCGAGACATTGCTCTCCGGTTCGCTCCAGGCCGAACCGGAACGCTTCGAAGTTGCCCGCATCGAGTTGGCACCCGGACAGGCGGCAGGGCGCCACTACCACCATGCGACGTCGTCGGATTCGTCGTGTCGGGCGAGATCCGCTTCCAGATCGAGGGCGAGTCGGCGCGAACGCTGCACGCGGGCAGCGCCTTCCACGAACCTGCCGGGGTGACGATCCTGCACTTCGACAACGCCAGCGCGGAACTGTAGGCCAGCTTCATCGCCGTCTATCTGCTTCCAGCCAACGAGGACCGACTGATCGAGATGCTCGCGGACGAGCGAGCGCACAGGGGCACGCAGCGTCGCTGACTCAAGGAGCGGAGTGTCGATGGCAGTGCGGACGTTCGTTCTCGGTGAGGAAGCCCGACGGAGCACGCGATCATGCGTTTGACGTGTTCGAGGGGAGTAGCGTACGTCTTTACCCCGAGGCCACCCGAGGAGGCGCGGGCCCAGTCGCGAGCTCAGTCCTCAGCTCACCGCTTTCTTCACGAGCGCGCCGATCCGTGCCTCTTCGACGGCGGTCAACTCCTTCAGCGCGAAGGCCGTCGGCCACATGGCGCCTTCGTCGAGGTTCGCCTTGTCGCTGAAGCCGAACGTCGCGTACCTGCTCTTGAACTTCTGAGCGCTCTGGAAGAAGCAGACGACCTTGCCGTCCTTGGCATACGCGGGCATCCCGTACCAGGTTCTCGGCGAGAGGGCTGGCGCGCTGGCCTTGATGATGGCGTGGAGCCGCTCGGCCATGGCGCGATCCGGTTCTGGCATCTCGGCGATCTTCGCGAGCACGTCGCTTTCCCCGTCCGCCTTGCCTACGCGCGGCCCGCGGCGCGCGGCCGCCTTCAGCTCTTGGGCGCGCTCCCTCATCGCAGCTCGTTCCTCGTCCGTGAATGCCTTGGACGCCTTGCCGGTGGTGCTCTTATCGGACTGCTGCAAGTCCTGCTTCTCTGCAGCTTTCCTCTCAGCCATTGCGAAGCACCTCAGTGTGCAGAAGGAGTCCTAGCCGCTTGACCTCCGGGGATGATAGACGGCGAGCAACCACTGGAGATGCTAGCCGGCGTCTCGACCAGCAAGTATGCGCGGGCGGGCGAGCAGGTCGGCAAGGAAGCTGCGAGCACTCCATTGGCTCGCGACCCGCGCTCGCATCGCGAGGTCAGGACGACGGATCCCTCGCGTCGATTTTGCCGAACGCCTCAGACCGGTCTCGCCTCGTCCTTACCGCAAGTACGAGATCCAGGTCCTGTACGTCGTGTAGCTCCCGTAGTAGCCGCGCAGCCATACCAGGCCCATTGGACCGCGTGTCCACCCCCGTGGCACGATTGGCCGGACGTTGTCCTGGCCGTCAGTGACGACTGTCGTATGGCTCCAGCTGTAGCCGCCGTTCATCCTCGTCCACCGTTCGATGTTGAAACGCGTGCCGACCTTCCGGGAGAGGTACACGACCGATGGATTCGAATGATCGAGCGTGGCTCCGGCGCAGTACTGCTGCTCGATCGTGCCGGGGCTGATCGATGGTCCGGCGAACGTCATGAAATGCGAGACCCATCGCCGGCCATCAAACCGCGCGTACCAGTACTCGTGGTTGCTGACGCTCGGGAAAGTCGCGTAGACGATCACCGGCCGGTCGCGCGAGTCGAGTGCGACGTCCCATTCCCAAGCGGAGATCCCCGCGTGCCCGGGAGCGCTGTAGACGAGGTCGGCCCGCTGCGGCGTGATAGGGCCATGTGTTATCCGGCCAATCCACCGGCCACTGGCCGTCCACATCGATCCGTGACGGTACTCGGCGAAGTAGATACTCGATGCGCGCTCGCGCGGATGACCGTCTGTGAATGCCAGCGCGATCGTGCTCTTGCCGTCGGAGTCTGCTTTCAGGTACGGCCGCTGTCCAGGGGTCACGATCAGCTTCCTCGCAGGGCTCCACCGGCCGTCGCGGGTGCGCGTCGCGAAGTTCTGGCTCCAGTCCGAGCCGCGCCAGAACAGATAGAGCTTGTCGGACTCGCCTTGCAGGATCATCGGGTTGGGGTAGGTGAAACCAAGTCTTCCGGGCAGCCCCGATCGGATGCGCCGAATCGGCCCCCAGCTGCGGATATCCGCCGGATGCCGCGTTGTGCGGTGGTACATATCGTGGCCATTGTGGCCTGACCAAAAGATGGTCAATCGATCGTCCGGCTCGACGACGATCGACGGACTGCCGTGGTCATCGTGAAACAAGTATCCGACCACGTATGAGCGCAGCAACCCTAACCGGGGATCACATGCGGCGACCGTGACCTCGCCATGCCATCCGATGTAGCCGATGTACGTCTTGTCGTACCTTCCGCTGACATGGACCGCGCGAGGGTCGGCGAACCACGACCACGCGCCGCGGCCGACCGTTGCGATCCGGGTTTCCGCAGACACCGAGGCCGAAGCACTGAGCACCAGCGCCGCCACCCCCAAACCGAGTGCCCTTCCTCGCATTCGCGGGCGGCAGTCTAGCTGCTACCTGAGGACCCGTGGAGGACTTATCGCCTCGCCTTCGCATGCCAAGCGGAGTCGAATCCGACCGACGTCCGGCAGGACGGATCGCCGTCGTCAATGCGTGCGGGAGCACCGCTGATCTGCTCGGGGTGTAGAGGCGGTACGGCGTACCCCGATGCGCGCTCGTCATCACGGACGTCGGCGCGGTCGCGTGCGAGCGGCATGCGGCCGCCGCCCCACGGGCAGGTCCTACTGGCAGAGCGGGTTCCGCGGGAGTCCGCGGCAGGGGTGGGGCATCGTCGGCTGCGGTGGCGGTGCCGGCTGAGGCAGCGATTGGCGGCCGCTCGACTCGGACTCGAGCCTGAGGATCTCGAATGCGAGTGCCGCGCCCGGGTTGGGTGTCGTCGCATGCTGGCATCCCCACGTACCTTGGATGTGGGCGGGGATTGAGGTTGTAAACGAGTTTCCCGAAAGGCAGTTATTGACCGACCGCTTCGTGCCGAAGGCGCCGCCGGCCAGTCCGATGTCGGCGCCCCCGGACCGCGTTGCGTTTCCGGAGAAGCGGTTGTGGGATATGCGATTGCCGGACAGCTGGAAGTAGACCGTCCGGCTCGTGGGCGGGAACGGATGCGGAAATTCGAATGCGAGGAGGCCGAAGGTCGGGTTGCCGGTGATCGTATTGTCCTCGACCAGGTCCGCGTAGGTCCCCGGCATCTCGATGCCGACGCCCCACGGAGCCTGCAGTACATCCGCTTCGGCAGGCGAGTGGATGTTGGCGTTGTCGGCGATCAGGTTGTGGCGGAAGATCGTGCAGCGCGCGATCTTGGTCGAGCTGAAGGTCGGGGTCTTGGAACGATTCGATCCGGAGTTGCACGCGCCGTCCTGGGGCGGCGGCGGGTCTCCCAGCGCGTAGGAGTTGGGCACCAGGCCGACGCTGTTCTCGCGGAATACGGAGTCCTCGACGATGAGATCTCCCCCGGCATTCGACCCCGAGTAGCCGAGGCCATTCCGCTCCATCAGCGCATCTTGCACCAGCGCGTGGCAGTTGCGGCAGCCGCCTATGTAGAGACCGGAATCGTCGAACCCAGACGCGTATATGTGCTTGAACCATCCGTCGATTGAGCCTTGCGTGTACTCGCCGTAGCCACCGAGCAAGCCAGTGTCGTAGGCGGTCAGGTACTGGCCCCACCACCCGTGGATGCCGATGCGGCCGGGATGCATCGCTCCGTTCCACCAGATCTCGTTGCCGTTTGCGTCGTCGTTCAACGTGCGGCGGTCGAAGTTGCGAACCGTCAGGTTTTCCACCCACACGTCGCTGGCGAGGATCTCGATCCCGTTCCCGGTTTGGTGCCTCCCGTCGAGAATCACCTTGTTGCGGTCGAGGCCCCGCAGGTGCAGGCCCGCCGTCCTGATCCGCACCTTCCCGTAGTACACGCCGCGATCGATCAGGATCCAGTCGCCCGGGCGCGCCGCGTTCACCGCGCGCTGGATCGATCTGGCGTGCGAATAGCCGACGTGTCGCTGGGTCACGATCAGCACGCGAGCCACCGCGCCCGCGGGCAACGCGATCAACGCCAGCGGCGGAACGAGCAATGCAGGGAGGCGCCGCAAGACCCACTTCCCGCGAAGCGCGACGCTCGCCGATGCGGCCCGAAGCCAACCCATCCACAAATCCTATGCGACCCGGCGAACGTGGCGCTGAGCCATTTGCGCTGAGGGCTCCCTTGTTGGTTAGTGGAGGGGTGGGAGTGTTATGTAGAACTGCGTGGTCGTGGTCGATGCGGCCGGTCGCCCGATGTTTATAAATTGACAAGCATCAGTTCAATCGGTATATGTATATGGATGGCGATCGATCTGGAGCTCGCCCCCAAGACGAAGCGACCGCCCGGGGAGCCGTGCTGCGAACCGGTCGTGTACCCGGCGCGCAGGGATGCGACGATTGCTCCGGGCGCGGCGCCCGTCCAGGGGGCGGCGGCCGCAGCGCTCGTCGGTACGCTCTGGTGGGGGCGGTGAGCGCGGAGCGCTGCGGCCACTTGGGGGCGCGAAGGACGCGAGAGGCTCATCCGCTTGGCTGGGCGCGAAGTCGAGGTCCGGTGACTTCCGCGAGCTGTGCCTGCCACCGTGCAAGCTGAACCTGTTGGCAGCGGGAGCACGTGCCAACGTGGTTCGTGTGGCCGCACGGCTTGTGGCGGCCACCAGGCCGGATGGCCAACATCGCCACGCCCGGCGCGCCGGCGAGGCGATCGTAACTGTGGGTCACCCGGTCTCTCTCCAGCTTCCAGCTCACGAATGTGAACGCTCACGCAGTCCGTCGGTAACGATCGCGCATCCGCGGCCGGCTGTCATCGAGGCCAGCGACCATCCTGGATGTGCGCTAGCGCGACTTCCTGATTGCAGCTAGCTGCAATGCGCTCGAGGAGGCGCCCATGTGATGCTGATCCGATGCAGCTTCGGTGTCTGCCTCGTCGACGACAACGCTCCATTTCTCGAGGCGTCGCGAATGCTGCTCACGCGTGAGGGCTTGAACGTGATCGGGACCGCCGAAACGGCGGCACAATGCGTTCGGCTGGCAGAGCAGCTGGACCCCGACGTGATCCTCGTCGATGTCGATCTGGGAGCCGACAGCGGCCTGGCGCTCGCGGCCCGTCTCGCCGATGCCCCGGTGCACTCGCGCGTGACCTTCATGTCAACGCACCCAGCCGAGGACTATGCGGAGCTGGTCGCAGACACCGGCGGGCTCGGCTTCATCTCGAAGTCCGAGCTCTGCGGGGACGTGATCGAGGTGCTCGTGGAGAGGGCGGGCTCGATCGGCAGCGGCGCTGGCGCCTAGCGCGTCTCGTGAAACGTGACCACCGCGAGTACGCGGCGGTGGTCGTTTCGCAGGGGTTGGTCTCGTCATTCGAGCGCGCGCCGCTCCGCCTCCTCGGCGATCGTTGCATACGCGGGCGCGAGCACCTCGACCAGGTTCTGGCCGGCAACATCGATGGGCGCGGGGCCGAGCTCGCGCAGGAGCGCGTCCGGAACCTCGGCTGCAAGCGGGCTGACGCGGAGTTCGGCGAGCGCCGGTGCGCTGCGCCAAAAGGACGCGAGTCGCTCTGAGAGGGAGTGCGCTTGCGGCGCGGGCTCTGCCGACGGCTGGGCGCTCGAGGCGCGTTTGCTCCCAGCGCTCCGCCGTGCGCGAAGCTGCTCGAGGATCTCGTCCTTGTCGCGCCCGCGCCATGCGAAGATCAGAAACGGGTCTTCGTCGAAGCGTTCGGCGAGGATGTAGTAGGCAGCCGCGATGTGCTTGCACGGGTTCTCCCAGTCCGGGCACGTGCAGGTCGCCTTCAGCTCGGCGCCCCCGCGCGGGAACAGCGTCAGCCTGCAGGAGGCGAACACGTCCTCGATGTCGTGCGGCATCTCGCCGGCGAGCAGCTTCGCCAGCGGCAGCGCTCGGGACGCCATCGCCTTCTCGACCCGCCGCCACTGCTGCTCGCTCAGCGTCTTGCCGCGGATCCGCACGCGGTAGGGCGTGTAGCGCGAGCCCTGGACCTTGGCGATCACGACGCCCGGCTCGACCTCGAGCTCGGCCACCTGTCCGCGGCGAGCGTAGTTCCGCCCGCGTTGCAGCCGCGAGCCTCCCCCGAAGGACTCGAGCAGCTCGATGAATCGCTGCGACCACCAAGTGTCGCCGATCGCCCCGCGCGTACTGCGGGCGGCGATTCCCCCCTCGATCGGCAGCGGCCGCGAGGGTTCCCAGCCTCGCCAGTCAGACCAGCCGTTCATGCGGCGGCCGCCACGGCGTCGCTCGAGAGCGTGACGAGCTCGCGCAGCTGCGCAGTGTCGAGCTCGGTGATCCACCGCTCGCCGCTGCGAAACGATCCGGTCGGCGAGATCCTTCTTCTGCGTGATCAGGGTGTCGATTCGTTCCTCCAGCGTTCCGACGCAGGTGAGCTTGCGAACCTGCACGTTCTTGCGCTGGCCGATCCGGAACGCCCGGTCGGTCGCCTGGTCCTCGACCGCGGGGTTCCACCAGCGGTCGAAGTGGACAACGTGGTTGGCGGCCGTCAGGTTCAGTCCAGTGCCACCGGCCTTCAGCGACAGGACGAACAGCGGTGGCCCGTCGTCAGACTGGAACCGCTTCACCATCTCGTCACGTGCGGCCTTCGAGGTGCCGCCGTGAAGGAACAGCGCCTCGCGCCCGAGCCGCTCCTGCAGATGGCCACGGAGCGCGTGCCCGAACTCGGCGAACTGGGTGAAGCACAGTGCCTTGTCCCCCTCCGCGATCGCCTCGGCCAAGATCTCCTCGAGCCGGGCGAGCTTGCCGGAGCGCCCGTCGAGCTCGGAGTGGTCCTTAAGCAGGTGCGCGGGGTGGTTGCACACCTGCTTGAGCTTCATCAGCGCAGCGAGGATGATCCCCGAGCGCTCGATTCCATCGGCGTGCTCCGCCCGCTCGAGCATCTCGTCGACCACGGCCTGGTACAGCGTCGCCTGCTCTTTAGTCAGATGGCAGTCGACCCGCATCTCGATCTTGTCCGGCAGGTCGCTGATGATGCTCTTGTCGGTCTTCAACCGGCGCAGGATGAACGGGCCGGTGGCCTGACGCAGTCGCTCGGTCGCGCGTTGATCGCGCCAACGTTCGATCGGCGTCGCGTAACGGCGTTTGAACGTCGCGGCCGCGCCGAGCAGGCCGGGGTTGAGGAAGTCCATGATCGAGTGCAGCTCGGTCAGGCGGTTCTCCACCGGAGTGCCCGTCAGCGCGATCCGGTGACGGGCGGGCAGCGAGCGGATCGCGCGGGTCTGCTTGGCGTCGCCGGTCTTGATGTTCTGCGCTTCGTCCAGTGCGACCCGCTCCCATTTCACTGCCGCGAGCGACTCACGGTCCCGGGTCGCGAGCGCGTACGTGGTGATCACCAGGTCGGCTTTCCGTGCGGCGGTCGCGAACTTGCGGCCGATGAGTCGGTCAGCGCCGTGATGGACGAGCACGCGCAGACCGGGCGAGAACCGCTCGGCCTCGCGCTGCCAGTTGCCGACCACCGACATCGGACAGACCAGCAGCGTCGGACCGAGGCGCCCGCGGCCGCGTGCGGGGCGCCGCTCGCGCTCGGCGAGCAGCAGCGCCAACGTCTGGGGCGTCTTCCCAAGCCCCATGTCGTCCGCCAGGCAAGCTCCCAGCCCGAGGCTCGACAGGAACGACAGCCATGCCAGGCCACGCTGCTGATAGGGGCGCAGCTCACCCGCGAACGCGGCCGGGGTCGGGATCTCCCGGAGCTTGCGCTCGCCGTTCGCGCTCAGGAGCTCGCCCAGCCAGCCCGCGCCTTCGATCTCGATCGCGGCCAGGTCGTCTCCACCGTCTCGACCGTCTGGAGCGCGAGCCCGTCCCGCAGCAGCTCGGCGGCATGAGCCCGGCCGCGCTCCTCGCGGCCCTCGAAGAACTTCAGCGCCGCTTCGACGTCCTCGGGTCGCAGCACGATCCACTGTCCGCGCGACATCACTAGCGGCAGCTTCAGCGTCGCCAGCTCGCGCAGCTCCGACAGCGACAGCGTCGTGTCCCCAATGGCTATCCGCCACTCGTAGTCGCACAGGCCGTCGAGGCTGAACAGCCCGCTTCCCTCCTCCCACTCCTTGAAAGGCTCGGCCCTCAGCTTGAGCCGTGGGCGCTTGCTCCACCAGGCCGGCGCCAGTACGCCGAAGCCGGCCTGCTCGAGCGCCGGGATCGCATCGCGCAGGAACCGGAAGGCGGCGTCGGTATCGAGCTCGACGCCGGTCGGCGCGGCCTCATGCAATGCCGGCTCGAGCTCGGGCCACAGGCGCAGGGCGTGACCCAGCCCACCGAGCAACCGTTCCTGCGGGTCTTCGATTTGGCGGCCTAATACGTGCAGCCCGGCGCCGTTGGAGCTCCACACCTTCTGCGCGGGGACGAGCACGCTCGGGTCGTCCTTGGCCTGCAACAGGATCTCCACGCGCCAGGGCATTCGCGTCGGCTCGTCTCCATTCCGCATCCGACCCGCGCCCGGCGGGCAGGGGGTCGACGGGATCCTCGGGCGTGCACAGCCGAAAGCACGTCCGAAACGTCCGGTGCGCCGCGTATCGCTCCATCGCCTGGCGCCACCCTTCGAGCTGCTCGGCAAGCGCCGCGAGCTCGCGCTCGTCGGCGGACGCGACCGGGTCGGCGCTCGCGAGGCCTGCGAGCCACGCCTGCACGGCGGTCAGCGACCGGCGCCGTCCATGGGGACGGAATCGGCCTGACAGGAAGCGCCGCGCAGACGCGTCGACTGATCGCGCCGAGCGCGTCCGTCAGCACCGCCTCCGGAGGGCGTTCGGCCTGCGCCGGCCCGACCTCCGCCCGCAGCACCGGCGGCATCGACGCCGCCAGCAGCCGCTCGCGCTGGGCATCATCCGGATCGGTCGTGACCGGCTCCCAACGTGTCAGCCAGCGGTCCTCGCGTCTGGCGAGCGTCGGGAGCACGCGCCCGCGCGCCACGAGCTCGAGGGCAAACTTCGCGACCTCGGCCAGGAAGCGAGCCGAGTCCCCAACGGCGATGCCCGGCTCGTCGGTGCGCGGCAGGCCGAGCAGGACCTCGAGCGCATCGGCCGGACCGAGAGCAGCTGCGGAAACCACCCACGGGTGCAGGAACTCCGGGGGTCCGGACGAGGAAGCTTCGCCGTCGGCCCGTAGTAGCTGAGGCGAGGCCTCCGGACCGTCTCCAAACGAGGGCAGCAGCAGATGCAGCTCCCGCCCAGCAACCGTTGCGGGCGCGAGTTTCGGAGACACGCGACGCAGCGCCCCGGCAAGCTCGTCGGGCCCGCACGCGAACGGATGCGAACGCGCACGAGGCTTGACCGCCGGCCGCCCGCGCCGGCTCGGAGCGCGGGGCGGCAGCGCCGAATCCTCTGCCCACACGCACAAGCGTGAATCGCGGGACCAGATGGCGTGGAGAGCGATCACCGAACGGAATCCTTGCGCATCGCGTGGACGCCTTGCCCGAACCCGTGGGTCCGACACACGGAAGGTCAGCGCGCCATCGGCCGATCGGTTGCCAAGTCGGCGTGCCAGATGCGGCGATGAAAACGAGTCCGCGGTGGGGTCGTGGGGTCTATACAGTGACAAACGGCGGGCCGAGCCCGCCGAACCACGACCGACAGGAGGGTCATGCCCAGCGAGATTGTGCACATCGAGATTCCCGCGGACGACACCGCGAAGGGACGAGCGTTCTGGGGCTCGCTGTTCGGGTGGACGTTCGAGTCATACCCGGGCCCGAGCGAGTACCACATGACTCGGATCAGCGACCGAGCTGGGGCCGCGATCACCAACATGGAGCCCGGGAAGCGCGGCACGCGCGCCTACTTCGACGTCGAGGACATCAACGCCGGCGCCGCTCGCGTAAGGGAGCTCGGCGGTGAGGCGAACGAGCCGATGCCCGTGCCGAGCATGGGCTGGTTCGTGACCTGTAAGGACCCGCACGGGAACGAGTTCGGCCTGTGGCAGACCGACCCATCCGCGCCGGCTCCGGCCGAGTAGGCCCAACACTAGCGGACGATTCAGCGGTCAGGGAGCGCGGGTTGGTGGCCACGTAGTGCTGCTGCAAGGCAAGCGGCTCCGCCGCCGCCCACCTTCCTCGGAGAGCATGAACTGCTGATCGCGAGCGTGGGATCGGACCCCGCCCGCCCCGACGATCCCGCAGTTGCCCGGGTCCAACACGATCGTGCTCTGCGTCCTGCTTGAGGTCTTCGTTCTCCTAGACATGGCGATCTCTTTCGCTCATGCCCACACAGTTCCTTGGACAGTCCCGTCAGGAGTGCCGGAAAGTCTTGGATGTCGGCTGCTTGTACGGTCGTAGATCGGTGTAGCTGGGCGCTGTGAACTCGTCGGTCTTCATGATCAGTGTTTCATCCGGTTGGTCGGCCTAGGAAGCTGCGAGTCGTGGCGCGGTCGGCGTGCCCCCCGTTGGTGGTTGGTGATGCGGGGAACTGCTCCGCGCCTGTGGGTTCGATGTGCTCGCGCTTGTTCATTGACTGGCGCAGCCGCGAGAGCTCCAGGTAGACCCTTCGACGGGCCCGGTTCGTGTTGCCAAGGGGGCGGTGCGCGTCGAGGCTGTGCCACGGGTTGTAGGACAGGTGGTCGGCGAACTCGAGCTGTGCCGGCGAGGCGAACCGCTGGCGGGGGAGTCGCAATTCGGCCACCGGGATGTACGGCGAGAGCTTCTCGGGCCATTTCACGGATGCGTCCTCGATCGGCATCCGGTGCGGGTCGGTCTGGACTTGGACCATGAAGTCGAAGCTCCACGCTCCCTCGGCCAGTGTCTTGATCATCGCGTTGCGAAGGTAGTTGGCCGGCGGCCGGGGCGGAATCCTTGTCTGGGTGAGCGAGCGCGGCTTGAGCGAATATTGGACGGCCTGGCGCGGACCGAGCGCGTACGGCACCGTGCTGTAGTACTGCACCTCCAACGGACTGTGGTGCATCCTCGAGTAGAGGGCCTGCATCAGCCCCACGAGCAGGGGGCCGCGCGGATCGAGGTAGTAGAACGGGCTTGTGTCGGCACGTACGCTGCGCTGCAGCCGTGCGTTCTCGCGTACGTTCGCCGCGACGCAGACTGGCGCGCTCCCGAGCAGCAGGTCTTGTGTCCGGCGCTCATCGTCGATCAGCTTGGCCCCCGGAACGTCCATCAGCTTGATCGCGACCGAGCACTGGCCGTAGTCCTCGAGGTCAGACGGCGCGTACGGGCCGGGGCCCGAGAAGCGTACCCAGGCGGGGTATGTGCGCTCCGTCGCCAGTACACCATGCCGTAGGTACTCGGGTAGCCCGGGCAGCACCCGGAACTCGCCTCGTACGATGCCGTGGGTCTTTGTGTTCCCGAACCGCTGGACGCCTCCGGGCAGCCAGTTGTCCTCCAGGAACCCGGCGATCTGATCGATGATCTCCTGGGTGTAGCGCTCCTCGTCGGGCAGCTCCTGCTCTTGAGCGAGTCCCGGGTCCTGGTTCCGCCGGGTGGCGGTTAGCAGTTTCTGCGCAGCTTCGAACAGCGTCGGTCGCAGGTAGCGGTCGAACTGGTCGCGCCACAGGAACTCGGTGCGCCGCTCGAGGCGCCAGCCCCAGATAGCGAGCTCGCTGATCGGCTGCAGCGCGAAGTAGGACAGGGAATTCATGCCAGCCTCGGGACTTGCGCGAGGTACCGCAGCGCGCTCAGTCCGGGGAGGAAGAAGTAGCCGCCTCCTCGTGTCTGGACGAATGCTGGCAGCTGGAGGTACCGCTTGCGCACGGGTGCTGCTTGCACGGTGAACGTCCGGGAGCCGCCGCCGAGGAGCGGGTCGGGGTCCTCGTAGAGGCCGTCGAACTTCGGGCTGTTGACCCACGTGTGCTGGACGAACTCGAACTGGCGCTCGATGTTCGCGCACAGGCAGATGAAGTGCAGGCCACGCTCGTCCTCGCCGCCGGTCGGGGCTGCGAGCGCCGCCGTCGGCGCCATCTGCTCTCCGTACTTGCGCCCGCGGCGCAGGAGCCGGTGATGCTTGTCGATGCCGATCGAGTTGGGCGTGCCGGGATTCGGGTCGAGCGAGTCGCGCGGGTGGCTACGGCGGACGTGGGCGCCGATCGGGCAGCGCAGACCGTCGCGGTCCTGGTCGAAGTAACCGAAGTCGGCCGCGGTCGAGAGCTCCGGGTCGTCGTGGTCCGGCGACAACGTGAGCGGAGCGCCGCCCGGCCAGCGGCCGACGAGCTTGGAGGCGAGCGCGGTCCGAGCCTGCTCCCGCGCGCCGCTGCGCGCCTTGCCGTTGCCGTTCCCGCCGACGTTCTGGTCCACCCATTGCCAGAAGGTGGGCACGTCCTGGCTGAGGTGGCGGAACACGAGGTAGGTGCCGTTGCGGCCCAGGTCGCGAAGGCCCGAGCCGGCCGCGTCGTCCGGTAGCAGGACGCTCGGATCCTCAAGTGGGTCGATCAGCGGCCGGTTGGTGTACTGGCGGTACTCGTTCGGATACCCGAGCAGGAACTCGCCGGTCTGGATCGTCTGCGCCGACGGGCCGCTGCGCAGACCCGCGATCAACGGTTGCGAGATCGAATCGCGAAACCCGAAATGGTCGAATGTGGCGTTGCTGGCCTGCAGCCGCTGCACGAGCGTCGCGCCGCTAGCGTCCTCGAGGTGCTCCTCGGTGAGCGTCTCGAGCTCGCTCTCGGACTCGCCGAACAGCAGCAGCAGGACGTCGACCGCGCGCGAGTCGGGCCCGCCCCAGAGCCACCGCTCGGGGATGCTTGGGCCGACGTCGCCGAGGATCCGCCGCCGGTGGGCGTCGTCGCTCATCCCGGTCGTGAACTCCCGCGAGAATTCGCTGCGGATGCGCTCCGACAGCCCGATCGCTGCCAGCCCGGTCGCGGTCAGCGAGACGCCCACCGCCCGCCGCTCGACCCGCTGCCGCGCGGTCGTGACCGTGTCGGCGAGCCGCGCCAACCAGTCGCCGGCGGCGACGGGCTGATCAATCGCGAACAGCAGGTAGGCGGCGTGCGGTAGGTGGCCGTAGCCGCTGGCCACGATCCCCTGGATGTCGTCGCGCTCGGCGCTCAGATCAGGCGCAGCCATTGTTCGGCCTCCTCAGAGTTCATCGAGCCGACCAGGCCGGCTCGGATCTTGGCGTTGTTGTCGATGTTCACGGCGGTCAGGTCCGGGTAGGCGGAGTACCAGACCTGGGTCGGGATCTGGTGGCGGCGCAGGTAGTTCTTGAACGCCTGCTCGTCTTGAAGACCGCCCCAGATCAGCAGGAACGTCCGTGGCCAGCCAACCCCGTTGCTGAACACCAGGTTCGTCCCCCACCAGACCTTGTCGATGAAGTCGTCGTTGTAGCTCTTGACCGTGCCGTCGTAGTTGCTGGCGAAGATCATCCGCCGGCCGGCATCCAGCTCCGTCCAGTGCGCGAAGTGGATCGTCTTGACGCCGACGAGTGAGCCGTGGTTGAACACGTGGCGTGAGGCTAGATCGAGCCCGCGAAGCGCGACGCCGATCGTCACTCGTCGCAGAAGCCCGGTCTTGAGTAACCCGACCGCGCTGAACTGGTTCTGCGGACCACGATCCTCGAGCTCCGCGAGCTGGAGTTCGTGGGCAGCGGTCAGAGGCGCGGTCTCGACCACGTCGTGCAGCTCCTGCCAGCGCAACAGCAACGCGTAGAGCGGCAGCAGCGGCACCAGCACCGGTGCGGCGGCCAGCACGCCGACAGCCGGGAGCGCCACCGCGACCACGTCGCGCGCGATGTCGAGCGGCCCCGGGCCGGGGGCAGGGGTGAGGGCCCACGCGAGCTCAGGAGCAGCGTTGACATGGTCCTGGATCGCCGCTCGAACCTCCAGCGGGTCGCGACCGCCCCATTCGCCGCGGTCGAGGAATTGCTCGATCTCGGCGTGGAGCAGCGACTCGCGCTGGATCTGGAGCACGGTCCGCCCCACGGTGTTCACATAGAACGCCTGCGTTTTGACCATGTGGCGCTCGAGCCACCGGCGGCGGGAATCGCTGGTCACCTCCCCGCGCGCCGGATAGCCCTCGCAGCGTCCGAACACACGGTCCAGGCCAGGCGCGAGCCCCAGCAGGTCATCGAGGTGATCAGACAGCGGCTCGTCGATGTCGCTCATGTACACGAGCTGCGCGGGGATCGCCTCGCCGTCCAGATCGCGGCTATTGTCGAGCAGCACAAGCCGCGCGTAGTGCGCGGTGCGCAGGCGCCCAAACGGAAGCTCGGCGTTGCCAGCGGCGTCCTCGCCGATCCGCTCGAGCAGCCGGCGCAGCGGCGCGAGCTGGCGCGGGCGGACGGGCGCGACGATCGTGACGGGCAGCTGGCCGGTGAGCCGCCGCCGGGTCGCGAACCGAGTCGCCAGCGACGCTTCGGTGCCGGCCTCCGGGTGAGCGTCGACCTGCTTAGTGGCGGGCATCATCTATCTCCCCGGCTCTGTCAGTTGCTCGAATTCGTCGCGCTCGCAGCCCTCGAACACTTGGTGTATCCCGTCCGGGAAGTCGAGCAGTTGCTCGAGGTGCCGCTCGGCTCGCGCGTCGGTGTCGCTCATGTAGGTGAGCTGGGGTTCGATCGCTCGGCCGTGCGGGTCGCCTGGGGCATCGAGTAGGACCAAGCGCACACATTGCGTCGTGGAGAGCCGCGCGAGGGGGAGCGTGTGCTTGCCTACAGCGTTCAGGCCGATCTTTTCGAGCAGCTCGTCAAGGCTGCACTCGGCGTCTGGCTTGACGGGCGCGACGGTGGCTACCGGGAGGCTCATCTGTGTTGGTGCGCGAAGTCGAGCGCGAAGTTGATGGTCTTGGTGTGGCCCCAGTAGACGATTCCCAGGTACAGGTTCGGCGCGACCTCGCGAATCTCGTCGCGGATGTAGTGAGCCAACACCGACGTCTTGGAGTAGTCCAGGACGATCGTCTCGCGCTGGTCAAACCAGCTGTCCTGCCGGTAAACCTGCGCCCGCACGGCGCGCAACCCGAACGGCAGGATCCGGTTGAGCAGATCCTTGCCGGTCGGGAAGAAGACCTTGCCTTGCCACGCCAGGCGCAAGACGGGAGCCAGGGCGGGGGCGAGCGGCGTGCCCGGCAAGACGATCGCCTCACCGTTGCCGGCGCCCTTCGGGATCGGGCCGGGCGGACTGGCCCGGAACAGATCGTCGAGCTCCTCCTGCGACATTCGCAAGAGCGCTGGCGCGTCCAGGTCGCTGACCGTGGATCGCCTGTTATGGCCGGTGGTTCGGGTTCTGGTCGATGTAGCCAAGTTCCCTCCTTCTCGTTAGGCGTTAGGTAGATGTCGGCCCGGGCTGGTCAACCGCAAGCGACGGTTTCCACGGCGAGCTGCCGCCCGTTTTGTTGCGCGCGTAGCGGATCCCGAGCTGGATCGCCGGCTCGATGAACGCCTTGTCGAAGAACAGGTAGCTGAGCAGCTCGCCGTTGTCCTTCTCACCCGCTCCGACAAGAGCGTGAAGCAGCCGGAAGTCGAGCTCGTCCACGACGCGGCGGCCGTGATAGCGCTCGCGGTAGACCTTTGCCGCGAGCTCGCCGAGCTCACGCCGGGTGTTGGGGCCGACGAACAGCCTGGGAATCAGTCGCGCCGGCCCGCCGTTGACGTTCACGTTGAGCTTGTCCAGCGTTTGCAGGTCCTCGATCATCCGGTCCGCCAGCGCGCTGGCGAGCATGCCGACGATCGAGTCGACGATGTCCGGCGGTCGCTGCTGCGGTTGTGCTGGCGGCGCGGCGGGATAGCTGTCGGGGTGGGTGGCGACCGCGACCACGTGCGTCGCGCCGAGCGCGACCGCTGGCGCCAGTGGCGCGTTGAGTCGCACGCCGCCATCGACGTAGTAGCTGCCGTCGATCTCGACCGGACGGAACAGCACCGGGATCGCGAAAGACGCGAGCACATGCTTGAACGTCACCTGGCTCGCTCGGTAATCGATCGCCCGCCCCCGGTTTGTGCCCGGAAGGCGTACGCCGGGGGCCAGCTCGGCAAACACGGTCGTGCGCTCGCTCGCGTCGGTGGCGGCGACGGCGAGCGCCTGCACCAGCCCGCTCTTGACGTTGCTGCGTAGCGGACCGGTGTACGGGACGAGCGTCTGCTCCGCGAATGTGAGCAGGGGTGTCGTGTCGAGTAGGCTGACGACGTGGCTCTGCCCGAAGATCTGCCCTAGGTAGGTGGCGACCGTACCGGGGGCGCTGAGCAGGGGTGAGCGGTAGACGTCGCGGACGCTCAGGCCGCGCCAGAACGCGAGCAGCTTCTCGGCAGCGTCGTCGGGCTCGAGCTCGGCGGTGCCAGCGAGCAGCGTCGCGTTGATCGAGCCGGCGCTGGTACCGACGAACACGGTCGGTCGCAGCCCGCGGCGCGCGAGCCACGGCACCAGCACCGACAGCGCGCCCGCCTCGAACGCGCCCCGCGCGCCGGCGCCCGCGGCGACGATCGCCACCCGCGGTGCGCTCTTGCGCGGCTTGCGAGTCCGTGTCCGCTCTGAGATTGCTTGCTCAGGGCTCATCAACCCGTCCTTTCATCAGCTGCATTCGACCCTGCCGCGGCGAGCGGCACGGTCCTTCCCGGCGTCGCATCGACAAGCTCCGGCGGATAGTTCGACGGGGTTTGCGCGTCCCCATCGCGCAACTCGCGACCGTGGACCATGTGAAATGCGGCTCGTTCCGCGAGCGCGCTGATCGTCGCGGTCGGGTTTCGGGAGAGCGCCGTCGGCACGATCGAGCCATCGACCACAAACAAGTCCGGATAGCCGTACACCGCTCCCAGCTCATCGACCACGCCGCTCGAAGGATCCGCTGACATCCGGCAGCCACCGAGCGGGTGCGCGGTCAGCAGCTCACGCCCGCCCGCCGACCACAGCGGGCTCGGGATGTACACGCCGCCGAGCGCCTCGCTCAGCTTGCGCATCGCGTCCTCGAGCTCGAGCAGGTTGCGCTCGCTCGCGCGCGGATCCCACTTCAGGTCCAGACGGCCGTGCCGGTCGAGGACGAAGCGGCCATCGGCGGCGTCCTCGCACATCCCCAGATACGGCAGAAACCGGCGCGTCCTACCACCACCGAGCAACCGCTCGCGCTCGCGGGTGATGCGGCGCGCGGCGCCCGGCACCCGGAACCGGTCATCGAGCAGCAGCTTTCCCCACCTCACCAGATTGCCGAGCGGGTTCTCGTTCGCGAGCATCCCCTCGACCAGCCACATAACCGCCTCCGGCAATCCAAGATCCTCGATATACGCCTCCTGACCCGGACTCGCCCAATCAACCCCAGCGGTGATGCTCGGCCCGCTGCCCGCATCCACGTCGCGGTTCATCTCCGCGCCAGCGAGCAGCAGATCGCCGTTGCCCGAGAACCCACACCCCAGCGCGGGGCTCAAATCCGGCAACGTCCGATGCACATCGCGGCAGCGCAGCAACAGCTCATTGCTGCCCAGCGTGCCGGCGGACACGATCACCCGGCCCGCCTCCACCGTCCCCTGCTCGTCCGCCCGCGGGTCATCTGGATCAAGACGCTCGTAGTCCACGCGAAAGCCGCCCTCCGATAGCGGCTCGATCACCTCTACCTGATGCAGCGAGCGGACGACCGCGCCGTGGTGCTCGGCGACCGCGAGATAGTTCAGATCCAGCGTATTCTTCGCGTGCGTCACGCACCCCAGCCCGCAATTGCCCGAGTAATCACACGACAGCTGCTCGCCGCCCCCGTGAGGGTTGCGCCGCCCAGGCCCGGTATAGACAGCGATGCTCACAAGCTCCGGCTCGCGGCCGGCCGCGCGGCACGCCTCGCGGAACACCTCGGTGCGCGCCGGCAGCCGTCGACCATCGGGCGGGGAAAGCGGCGCCGCGTCGAGCATCCCGTGTGCGAGCCGGTAATAGGGGTCAAGCGACTCGAGACTGATCGCCGCCGGCCACCGCGGATCATCGAAAATGCTCGCCGGAGGACGAATATGCACGTTGAAGTAATGCAGGGACCCACCACCGACGCCGCTGCCGTGGATCACGTGCATCCGGTCGAACACGCTGTACTCGATCAGACCGAATCGCCGCGCGTCCGTGTCCCAAAAAGCCTGGCTCGCGACCTGCGCCGGCGTCCGCGGAAACCCCGTCCGCGGCCAGCGCCTCCCACGCTCCAACACGCACACCGAGTGACCAGCCTGCGCGAGACGGCAGGCAGTGATGCTGCCCCCGAAGCCAGAGCCAATGACCACATAGTCATACCGTTCGTCCATCATCGTCCACCTCAATCCAATAAGCCACGCATCGCGAATGCCGCCACGCACCCGAGGGGCAACGACCGCGCGATGAACATTCGACATCCCCGTGCTTTCCGGGTGTTCAGCACGCTATACCGCCAGCTATAAGGTGTGAGCCCCCAGCTATAAGGTGTGAGCCCAATACACCGCCGCGGCCACAATGTAACGCCTGCCCAATGAAAATAAGGGTCATCCGGGATTTCCGTGGGTGAGGGGGCGGTCGGGGTAGAGCTGCAGGCCCCCACAGTGGAAGAAGATGGCGGTCTTGAAGTGCTCCCGGTTGCGGTAGCCGTAGGCCATCTTCTTGATCGTCTGGATCTTGGAGTTGAGGCCTTCGGCGGCGGCGTTGGTGATCCGCGCGGTCGAGAAGTAGTTGAGCACTCCTTTCAGGTGGCGGTTGATGATGCGGGCCACGTCGATGACCGGGGCAAGCCGTGAGTGGGTGGCCCAGAAGTACCACTGCTTGTAGAACCGTCGGGCCCAGCCGAGGCGTCGATAGTGCCATAGGGCGCGCAGGCTGTCCTTGATCGCCCACGCCCGTCCGGTCTTGAGGTTGGTGGCCTTCAGCGCAACGAAGCGCTCTCGGTTGCGTTCGGGGAGGTTCTCCTGCGAGTACAGCCACAGGTACTTCGAGCCGGTGAGGAGATCAAGACCCTCGGCTTGAAGGGCACGGTGCTCGCGCTTTCTGACCGTGTCGACGGACTCGACCATGTGCTTCATGATCCACGCTCTGCACCTCCCAGGGCGCCTCGATCCCCCAACAGCCGCCAGTAGAGCTCCACATCGCGCATCGCCACCTCCCCGTAAATCGGGCCACTAATCAGGTACCCGTTGAGACGTAGCCGCAAGAGTTCCCTATTCCTGGCCAACCCCGGCAAAAACTGACCCCCTCCGCTGCAGGTCGACCTGCGGCTACTTGCGCTGAACTGCGTACGCACCTCAATAGTTACCAAAGCGGTCACCTCCATTTGGAGTCCAGCAAACCTCGACCCGGGGCGGGATTAGCCATCTCATACCGATCACCACCGGGCGGATAGGCTATGCAGGTGCGTCGGCCAGAAGTGTGACAAACGTCGCAAGACATCGTTTAGCCGCGGCAAGTAAAGTGGCCAGCGGCTGCTCCGGCCCGGGATGTCAGTTCCGCTTGCCTTGGGCGGGGCGGTTGACGGTGTCGTAGAACCGAGCGCCGGGCGTTCTGCCGCGGTACCCAGAGCCTAGGAGGTTGACATGGAGATCAAGGAGTTCAAGGCCCCGAGCTACAGAGAGCTCAGGCCGCTCAGGCCGCTCAAAGACGTCACGACAGACACGTTTCCGGTTTATGAAGATCTCGTCGGCAAGCTGGTGGCGGCGAAGGTCAACCCTGAACACCGGGACGAGGTGGTCGCCCACGTGATGGGCACCTGCGCGGGCTACGCCTACTCGGACGGCCAAACCGTGGCGATGATCATGGCGCGCCTTGGGCTCGAGGACAACAACTGCCGCATGATCGCCGAGGACGTCGATGTGATGTTCATCACCTCAACGTCTTTTTTGATCCAGAGCAAGGACGGCAGGGTCGTGATCCTTTGCTACCGGGGGACGCCGCCGACCAGCGCGATCACCTGGCTCACCGACATCGAGGTCGACCCTGTGAAACTTAACATCCCATTCTTCAACGGGTCCCCCGAGGACTATGTGCACGGTGGCTTCTATCGCAACGTGCGATCGACGCGCTACGAGATCGTGGGGGCGTTGGCGCGCGCCATCGACGGACGCTCCGTGCTCGACGACCGCGCTCAGATGCCGAACGCGCTTGAGGCGCTGTACATCACCGGGCACAGCCTCGGTGGCGCGAGCGCCGCGATGTTGGCGATCATGCTCTTAACCGAGCCCCGATACAAGCCGATCGTCAGCAAGCTCAAGGCGGTGTATACGTTCGGGCAGCCGATGATCACTAGTCCGCAGCTCGCGGGGAAGTGCAACGCCAACGACTTTCTCCGCGGGAGGGTGATCCGTCACGTGTTCGAGAACGACATCGCTCCGCAGCTGCCCCCGACGGAGTCGGGTGCCTTCAAGCATTTCGGAACGGAGTACCAGTACAAACCCCAGGGCGATGGCGGCGAATGGAACCTCAACAAAGAGCCCCGAAAGCAGCTGTCGAGCGTGCTGGCGCTCGTGACCAACCCGCTGTCGTTCGTCGCCCGTCAGTTCAAACTGACCCGCAATCTGACATTTCACGCCTCGGTGACCGACCATCTGCCGCAGTACTACATCGCGGCTCTGACCCCGCCCGGCGTTCGGAGCGAGTTCGGCGACTAACGTAAAGCGCCGTATCGCTCCGCGTATCAGCTTCGAGTCGGATTCTTGGAGGTACACGTGTCTTATAATGGAGATCTGGTGTTGGAGGGCGGCGGCACCAAGGGGCTAGGCCTCCTGGGCGCCGTGACGCGCCTGATCGAGCAGGGCTACACGTTCCCTCGAGTTGCGGGAACGTCGGCCCGCTCGATCCTCGCGGCGTTCCTCGCCGCGGGCGCAGATGCCGCAGGCATCGTGAAGGTGATGGGGCGACTTGACTACTCGCGCGTCCCGGACCTAGCCCGCCCCCGGATCCCTGTCGCCAGCGAAGCGGTCTCGCTGCTTACCGAGGGCGGCGCCCATCCCGGCAACTACCTACGCCTACAACTGGATTCGCAAGGAACTCAGCAAGGAACTCGGCAAGCTAGGCGTCACCACCTTCGCCGACCTACGGCTGAACGACCGAGCCGCCGACAAGAACCTACGCCCAAACCAACGCTACAAGCTCGTCGTGATAGCCACCGATATCACTCAAGGGCGCCTGCTCCGGCTCCCGTGGGACTACGAGCTATTCGACCGCGATCCAGATAAGGAACTCGTCGCGGACGCTGTGCGAGCGTCGATGTCGATACCGCTCTACTTCAAGCCGCGCAAGCTCCGCAACGAACGAACCGGCGAGGAGTCGACGCTCGTGGACGGCGGCGTGCTGCCCATCTCGCTGTCGATCACAACCCCGTCCGGCAGCACGACCTTGGCCTTGAGCATCCTTCCGATCAGCACCAGCACCAGCACCAGCACCAGCACCAGCAACCGTCGATCGCCGACTCGCTGCGCGAGCTTGGCCATCAGCCGCTGGTGGCAGACCCGATCGAAAGAAGACACGACACAAGACCCACCTCGATGGTTTCCCGACGGCGGTCCGGGTGGTGCGGGCGTGCCATCCGTTGGAAAGCCGCTCGCTTGAGCTGATCGGGTGGATGCGTGTGGGACGACGTCGTCGATCTGATCGCGGCCGCGCACGTCCACACGATCAAGCGCTTCGGTCCGGACCGCTGCATCGGCTTCACGCCGGTTCCGGCGATGTCTATGGCCTCATACGCGGCCGGGAGCCGGTTCCTGTCACTGATCGGCGGGGTGATGCTGTCCTTCTACGACTGGTATGTCGATCTCCCGCCCGCCTCGCCGCAGGCGTTCGGCGACCAGACGGACGTGCCTGAGTCCGGCGACTGGTGGAACGCGGGCTACCGGGTGATCTGGGGGACGAACCTGCCGACGACGCGCAACGGATGCGCACTTCATGGTCGAGGCTCGCTGGCCGCGCCGTCCGGCCGCTCGCGCAGGCTCACGAGCAGCGGCCGGCGATACGAACCGCCGGCACCCCTCGACGGACTCAAACGAATTCCGACCGATACTTGCGGCCGGCTGTACTAGTAACTAGTTCGCGCGAAACTCGTCCCAGCCCGCGAGCAGTCTTGCTCACGAGTCGATAGCAGCCGTCTCGTCAGCCAGCCAGGCAATATCGGTGGTCCCCAGAAGCGCAATAGATGGGTTGCGCTACCGCTCCCTCGGGGCCAAGCTGCTCCCGTTATTGTTCTACGGGCCGTTAGCGCAATCAGCTGCTGCGCCTACTGACCGGCTCCCCCGCGACTGCGGTGCACTGGCGGCCGGCTCCTGGGGGCCTCGCTGCAAGGTTTCGCTCACGTTTGCGATCGGGGTGCTCGCCGCCTAAGGTCGGCTTCGGGCAACTCAGAATCAATGCTGTTTCCCGCTGGTGATGGGTGTTGTGCGGTTCGCGTCTCGGTTTGTCTGTCTAATTCTCGCCGCTGTTTGCACGCCTCCCGGGTCGGCCTGGGGATCACCGTTCGACGGGCGCGGGATGTGGATGTGGTATGTCGGCCGGAGCGATGGCGGGCGCCCCTCGGCGATCGCCGCCCGCGCATCCGGGAATGGGGTCAAGACGCTCATCATCAAGAGCGGCGACGGCGTCAACTACTGGCAGCAGTTCAGTCGGTCGCTGGTCCGCACGCTACATCGTGGGGGACTACGCGTGTGTGCCTGGCAATACGTGTACGGGACGCATCCAGCGGCTGAGGCAGCCGTCGGCGCGCGCGCCGTCCGCTCCGGCGCCGACTGCCTCGTTATCGACGCCGAGGCGGAGTACGAGGGACGGTATGCGGCGGCCCAGACGTACGTGGATCTGCTCCGCGCGGCCGTTGGGCGCCGGTACCCGGTGGGCCTGGCGTCCTTTCCCTACGTCGATTACCACCCGGGCTTTCCGTACTCCGTGTTCCTCGGGCATCACGGCGCCACCTTCAATCTGCCTCAGATGTATTGGCGCGACATCGGCTCTCCGCTCGAGACGGTGTATCGACATACGTATCTCGTCAATGGGATCTACCGCCGCCCGATCCGTCCGCTCGGGCAAACGGACAACGGCGCTAGTGCGAGCGACATCGAATGGTTCCGAGGACTGTCCGTGTACTACCACGCCGGTGGCCTTTCGTGGTGGGACTACGCCTGGGCTTCCGCTCGAGGCCTGTGGCCGGCGATCAGCGGTCTGTACACTGGCGTGCCCGCCCTCCGGCCGACTGGCGTCCCCGTGCTCGGCTACGGCTCGGCGGGGGACATGGTGCTGTGGATGCAGGAGCTCCTGAAGAGCGCGATCCACTCGCAGCGAGCCACCGGCCTGTTCGGCTCGCAGACGCTCGCCAACCTCCGGCGCTTTCAGATCCGCCACGGAATTCCGCCGACCGGTCAGACGGGACCGCGGACGTGGCGGGCGCTGCTTCGCCTGCCGGTGGCGAGGGTTCGGTGGACGGCGTATCGCGCACACGCCGCGCGCGGGAGCCGGCGGTCCGCGGCGTCCGAGCCTCAGTCGGCGAGCCTTCCCGCGCGCGCGTACGAGATCCACGCACCGGTAGAACCGTAGCCGCCCGCGCGTACGAATCCACGCACCGGCCGTACGGTAGCCGCCCCGGTGCGCGTGCCGTTGTCGCGAACCCCAAGTGTGATGCACTGGGGAGATGAGCTTGCTCGGAGAAACCCCTTCCGGGCCCGAATCGGAGATCCTCGAGCGATTCCATCCCGCCGTCCGTGCGTGGTTCGAGCGGCGATTTCCCGACGGCCCGACCGAGGCGCAGGTCGGGGGATGGCCGTCGATCGTCGCGGGCCGGCACACGCTGATCTGCGCACCGACGGGGTCGGGGAAGACCCTGGCGGGGTTCCTGGCCGCGATCGACGCGCTCTACAAGGCTCACGAAAGCGGAGCGTCGATCGAGGGCGCGACCCGAGTTGTCTACCTGAGCCCGCTGAAAGCGCTGGCGGTCGATGTCCACACCAATCTCGAGGAGCCGCTCGCGGAGATCGCTGCGGCGGCGCGCGAGCTAGGGCATGACCCGGCGCCGATCTCTGTCGCGGTGCGGACCGGTGATTCCACATCGTCGCAGCGGCAGACGATGATCCGCCGCCCCCCGAATCTGCTCGTCACCACCCCCGAGTCCCTGTACCTGTACCTGACCGCAGAACGCTCGCGGGCGACGCTCGCCGCCGTCGAGACCGTGATCGTCGACGAGATCCACGCGCTGGCACGGGACAAGCGCGGGTCGCATCTGGCGCTGTCGCTCGAGCGGCTAGTGTCGGTCACGGAGCGCCCGCCGGTCCGAGTGGGCCTCTCGGCCACGGTCGAGCCGGTACAGACGGCCGCACGGCTGCTGGTGGGGATGGGCGAGGCGCTGCCGACCGTCATCGACGCCGGGCACCGCCGCCGATTGGACCTGGCCCTCGAACTGCCCGACGGCGAGCTCGAGGCCGCCATCTCGGGCGATCAGTTCGACGAGATCCTCGACCGCATCGCCGCCCACGTCGCAGAGCACCGTACGACGCTGGTGTTCGTGAACACGCGCAACCTCTCGGAGCGCGTGGCCCATCAGCTGGGCGAGCGGCTCGGAGCGGACTCGGTCGCTGCGCACCACGGGTCGCTGTCGCGCGAGCGCCGCCAGCGCGTCGAGCGTCGTCTACGTGCGGGTGAGCTGCGGGCGTTGGTAGCGACCGCGTCGCTGGAGCTCGGAATCGACGTCGGGCCGGTAGAGCTCGTGTGCCAGATCGGCTCCCCACACAGCATCGCCACGTTCCTGCAGCGGGTGGGCCGGGCGAATCATCACCGCATCGGTGTGCCTCGCGGGATCGTGTACGCGACGACGCGCGACGAGCTCGTGGAATGCGTCGCGTTGCTGGCGGCGGTTCAACGGGGCCGCCTCGATGCCCTTCATCCGCCCGAGCGGTCACTGGACATCCTCGCTCAGCAGATCGTGGCAGAGGCTGCAGCCCGCGGCGAACAAGGGATCGGCGAGGACGAGCTGTTCACGATCGTCGTCCGAGCCTGGCCGTACCGGCAGCTGGATCGTGCAGTGTTCGACGAGGTCGTCGAGCTGGTCTCGACCGGCATCGAGACTGGCCGCGGGCAGCGCATGGCGTATCTGCACCGCGACCGCGTCAACGGGCGGCTGCGTGCGCGCCGCGGCGCTCGGCTGGCCGCGCTCACCTCCGGCGGTGCGATCCCCGAGACCGGCGACTACCGGGTGTTGATGGAGCCGGGCGACGTGTTCGTGGGGACCGTGAACGAGGACTTCGCGATCGAGTCGATGCAGGGCGACGTCTTTCTCCTCGGCACCCACCCGTGGCAAGTGGCGCAGGTGACAAACGGGGTGATGCGGGTGCGCGATGCGGCGGGTAAGCACCCCACGATCCCGTTCTGGCTGGGGGAGGCGCCCGGTCGCACCGACGAGCTCTCGGACGAGGTGTCGCGGCTGCGCACGGCGGTGGCGCGACGGCTCGACGCAGGCGGTCGCGAGGTGGCGATCGGCTTAGTCGAGCAGTTGTCCGGGGTGGACGCGTTCGCCGCCGCCCTGGTCGTCGACTACCTGCGTGCGGGGCGCGCACAGCTGGGCGGCGTGATCCCAACGGGCGAGGACATCGTGTTCGAGCGGTTCTTCGACGAGACCGGCGGCATGCAGCTGATCGTCCACGCGCCGCTGGGCGCTCGCGTCAACCGCGCGCTCGGGCTCGGCCTACGCAAGAAGTTCTGCCTGACCTTCGATTTCGAGCTGCAGGCCGCCGCCAGCAACGACGCCGTGCTGCTGTCGCTCGGCCCGCAGCACTCCTTCCCGCTCGAGGATGTGCCCGCGTTTCTCCGCTCCCACAATGTCCAGGACGCAGTCTCACAGGCCGTGCTGCGCAGCCCCATGTTCATCGCGCGGTGGCGGTGGAATCTGAACCGGTCGCTCGCGGTGCTTCGACACAAGGGCGGCCGGCTCAACCCGTTCAACATCCAGCGGATGGAGGCGGCCGATCTGATGGCCGCGGTGTTCCCTTCGCTGGCCGCCTGCCAGGACAACGCTCCCGCGGGACCGATCGAGATCCCCGATCACCCGCTCGTGCGGGAGACGATCGGCGACTGTCTCACCGAGGCAATGGACATCGCGGGCCTGAAGGCGCTGGTGGGCCGGTTCGAGCGGGGGACGGTTCGGCTGCATTTCGTGGACACGGTCGAGCCCAGCGTGTTCGCCCACGAGATCCTGAACGGCGCGCCCTTCACATACCTGGATGAGGACACCGAGATCGGCGAGCGTCGATCGCGAGCGGTGCCGCTGCGCCGAGGCCTACCGGTGGAGCCGCGCGAGCTGGGGCGACTCGATCCGGACGCGACCGCCCGCGTCCGGGCCGAGGCGCTCCCGGATGTCCACAACGCCGACGAGATGCACGACGTGCTGCTGTCGCTGGTCGCTGCGCACCCGCGGCTCGAGTGGACCGAGCACTTCGGGGCGCTGGTGCGCGATGGGCGAGCCTTCGAGGTTCATGCCGCGGACATCCTCTGGGGAGCGACGGAGCGCCGTGACGAGCTCGAGATCCTGTTCCCCGGCGCTCGGTTCGAGCCCGACAACGCGCTGACGCCGGGACTCGGCCGCGTGCCCGCGGAGGAGCCGGCGGTGGATGCCGTTCAAGGACACCTCGAGATCACCGGCCCGGTCAGTGCTGACGAGCTCGCGCGCGCCACCTGCCTCGCTAGTTCGACGGTCGCGATCGCGCTCGAGACGCTGCGCGCACGCGGATTCGCGGTGAGCGGTCGGTTCGAGCCGGACCGCGCCGAGCAATGGTGCGCGCGGAGACTGCTGGCGCGGATCCACTCATACACGCGAGCGCGTCGCCGCGCCGCGATCCGTCCGATCACCCAGGAGGAATGGCAGGCGTTCCTCGACTGCTGGTGGCATCTCGCTCCCGGCACGCAGCGCCACGGCCGGGCGGGGGTGGCCGAGGTGATCGAGCAGCTACAGGGTTCCGAGTGGCCGGCGGGGGAGTGGGAGCGGGTCCTCGCCGAGCGGGTGAAGTCCTACCGCCCCGAGTGGCTCGACGAGCTGTGCCTGTCGGGCGAGGTGGCCTGGGGGCGGCTGTCGGTTCTGGAGCCGGCGGGCCGCGACGACAACCCCGCCTCGGAGCCGGCGGCCGAGGGCGATGGTCCCGTCTCCGAGGCGCAACGATGGACCGGCAAGACGCCGTCCAGGCGCACACCGATCACGTTCATGCTGCGCCACGATCTGCCGTGGCTCCTGCAGGCCCATCGGGGAGGCGCCGTGCCCGCCGAACCCGCGCTCGGCCCCGGACGCGACGTGCTCGACGCTCTTCGCGAACGCGGCGCGCTGTTCCACGCCGACCTGCAGGCGATCACGGGTCATCTGCCGACCGAGGTCGAGGAGGGCCTGTGGGACGGGGTCGCGCGAGGGCTCATCACCGCCGATGGGTTCAGCGCGGTCCGCTCGTTGCTGAACGCCCGCGCCCGCCTCGCGCGGCGCCGGGGGCCCTACTCTCGCGCGGGCTCGCGCGGACGGCGAGGCAACTGGCGTCAGGCTGTGGAGGGCCGCTGGACCCTGCTGCCCGCCGTGGGGCCGATCGACGAGGTCGAGGAGCTCGCGGAGACCGTAGCCTGGCAACTGCTCTCGCGATGGGGGGTGGTGTGCCGCGAGGTGTACCTGAAGCAACGGCTCGCCCTCTCCTGGAGGGAGGTCCTTTGGGCCATGCGACGCCTCGAGGCCCGAGGGCTGATCCGCGGCGGCTACTTCCTCACCGGGGTCACCGGCGAGCAGTTCGCCGAAGAGTCGACGATCCCGCTGTTGCGTCCACGCCGGGCCGCCCCTCGACTGGGTGTCGCCGCCGGGTCCGCTGCGGTTGAAATCTCTCGGGCAGACGTTCGCGGTTGAATCCGATGCGAGCTACGCTGCCTTCCCGACTAGCCACTAAAGGGAAGCACGACGGTGGAACTGGTAGCTCCTGTTGAAGATGACGGCGCCGGGGCGCCGCGGCGATGAGACGGCGAGGACGCCAAAGGCGAAGGTTGCGCAATCGCGGGCATCCCGTTAGACGGGCTTTCGTGCTGGTAGTGCTAATCGCGACGGCGGGGCTGGCGATCGGCGCCCTTGCCGCGGTGGCCTGGGTGATGGCGGCTGCCGACTCCGCACCGAATCTGAGGGCGCTCAAGGCGCGTGAGCCGCACCCGCTGACACGGATCTATGCAGCCGATGGTTCGCTGCTCGGCTACGTCCACACGGACACGGTGTTCAACTACGTGGCGCCGGGGCGGATACCGCAGACGCTGAAGAAGGCCACGGTCGCGATCGAGGATCGTCGGTTCTGGAAGCACGGCGCGCTGGACTATCAGGGGATCATCCGCGCCGGGATCAAGGACCTGTTCGGAAACAAGAAGTCGCTGCAGGGAGCCTCCACGCTGACGATGCAGCTCGTGGACAACATGTACATGCCGAGGAGGTACAGCGTCCATCACAACCTCAAGTACAAGATCGTCCAGGCCAAGCTCGCCCAGCAGCTCGAGGGCAAGCATTCCAAGCGCTGGATCCTCGATACGTATCTGAACGACGTCCCGTACGGAACGGTCAACGGCGAGACGGCGCAAGGCGTCGGCGCGGCATCTCACATGTTCTTCGACACGCCGGTGTGGCGGCTGTCGCTTGCACAGCAGGCGACGCTCGCGGGACTGCCGCAGTCGCCGACGGACTTCAATCCGTTCCTGCGGCCGGATCTGGCGCTTGCGCGGCGCAACGAGGTGCTCGAGGCGATGGTCAAGAGCCACTACATCACCGAGCGGCAGGCACAGCGAGCAGAACGCGCGAGGCTGGGTGTCAAGAACAGCAAGCTCTATACCGCACGCACCCAGCCCTACATATTCGACTACGCCCTGTCCCAACTGATCCAACACTATGGCCTGAAGACGGCGGAAGACGAAGGGCTGAAGGTGTACACGACGATCGATCCGCGCACGCAGCAGCTCGCGCGAAGCGCGATCGTTGCCCACCAGCCGGGCGGCCCGGTGCTCGACAATCAGCCGGCCGCTGCCCTGGCGAGCGTCGACCCGTCGAACGGACACATCGTCGCGCTCGGCTCCTCGGCGACCTATGACCAGACCAGCTTCGACTACCCGGTCCAGGCGCATCGCCAGCCGGGATCGGCATTCAAGACGTTTGCGCTGATGACGCTGATCCACGACTACGACGGCGATCCCAACCAGACCTACTACACCTCGCAGTTCCTGCCCGCGGGGTGGGATCCGCAACAGCCGGCCTGGTCGGTTCACACCGCCGAGGAGACCTACCAGGGCACGATCGACATCACCAAGGCGACGGTCGTCTCCGACAACACGGTGTTCGCGCAGCTGGTGGTCGACCTAGGGCCCACGAAGATGGACGCGATCGCCCACGCGATGGGGATCACCTCGCCGCTCGACGGCCTGCCGGCGGAGGTGATCGGCGGCCTTACGGTCGGGGTAACGCCGCTCGAGATGGCGGATGCGTACGCAACGCTCGCCAACGGCGGATACCACGTGGCCCCGACGATCATCGACCATGTCGTGTTCCCCGACGGCAGCGTCGATCACGGCGTCGGCAACCCGCCCAAGAAGCACGTATTTAGCTACAGCGAGGTCTACCAGGCGATCAAGGTGCTCAAGGGCGTGATCAAGAACGGTACCGGAACTGCCGCCGACTACGGCTGCCCCGCGGCCGGGAAGACGGGGACCGCAGAGAACCTCGCCAACGCATGGTTTGTCGGCTTCACGCCGAAGCTGGCGACGGCCGTGTGGGTGGGCTACCCGCAGGGCAACATCACCCTGGGGTCGAACGGGTTTGGGGGCACGCTGGCTGCGCCGATCTGGCACGACTTCATGTCGAGCGCCTCAGGTGGTTACTGCGGCGACTGGTCGCCGCCCGCGGATCCCTTCCACGGCACATCGTTCGTCGGGCCTCACGCGGCGAGCGGCAACTCGGGCGGCAACTCGGGTGGCAACTTCAACCACCCCTGATTACGGCAATTTGAGGGCATGACCTCAGAGTTCCGCTTCGGCCTCACGGGCCTCGCGACGATGGGCGCGAACCTGGCGCGCAACGTCGCGCGTCATGGCATCCCCGTCGCCGTACATAACCGCACCGCCAGCCGCATGCACACGTTCATCGACGAGCACGGCTCCGAGGGGCCGCTGAGCGGGCAGGAGTCGGTCGAGAAGTGGGTCGGGTCGCTGACTCGCCCGCGGGTGCTGATGAGCATGGTCAAAGCGGGCGAGGCGACCGATGCGGTGATCGATGAGATCGTCCCGCACCTGGACCGGGGCGACATCTTGATCGACGGCGGCAACGCGAACTTCCGCGACACGCAGCGCCGCCACGCCGCGCTCGCGCAGCAGCGCATCCACTTCCTCGGAGTCGGGGTCTCGGGCGGCGAAGAGGGAGCGCTGAATGGTCCGAGCATCATGCCGGGCGGAGATCGCGGGCCCTACGACGAGTCGGTCAAGCCGATCTTCGAGGCGATCGCCGCGAGCGTCGACGGTACTCCGTGCTGCACGTACGTTGGGCCTGACGGTGCCGGGCATTACGTGAAGATGGTCCACAACGGCATCGAGTACGCCGACATGCAGCTGATCGCCGAGAGCTATGACCTGCTGCGCCACGGCGCCCGGCTCGAGGTCCCCGAGATCGCCGAGCGCTTCAAGGCTTGGAACGAGTCCGAGCTCGAGTCGTTCCTGATCGAGATCACCGCGCGCATGCTCGAGAAGACCGACGACGTGACCGGAAAGCCATTGGTCGACGTGATCCTGGACGCGGCCGAGCAGAAGGGGACCGGGCGCTGGACCGCGCAGAACGCGCTCGAGCTGGGCGTTCCGCTGACCGGGATCACGGAGGCGGTGTTCGCGCGGACGTTGAGCGCGCTGAAGGACCAGCGCGCAGCCGCCGCCGAGCGGCTGGCCGGGCCGTCCACCGGCGCCGCCGACGCGGACACGCTCGCGGATGACCTCGAGCATGCGCTGTACGCGTCGAAGATAGTCTCCTACGCGCAGGGGTTCGCGCAGATCGCCGCTGCCGCCGAGAGCGAGGGGTGGAGCATCGACCTCGGGTCGATGGCGACGATCTGGCGGGGTGGCTGCATCATCCGCGCGCGCTTCCTCGACCGCATCCGCGAGGCCTACGACTCCGAGCCCACGCTCGCTAACCTGATGCTCGCGGGCTTCTTCGCCGGCGCGCTCGAGCAGGCCCAGGACCCGTGGCGCCGCGTCGTGGCGCGAGCAGCGGAGCTCGGCATTCCCACGCCGGCGTTCTCGTCCTCGCTTGCGTACTACGACGGCTACCGGCGTGCCCGCGGCCCGGCTGCCCTGATCCAGGGCCTCCGCGACCTGTTCGGGGCGCACACCTACAGGCGGATCGATCGCGACGGCACGTTCCACGTGATGTGGGGTGAGGACGGCCGCGAGGTGGAGGCCTGAACACCGCCGTGCCGCGACAGGTCGTCTCGATGCTTTTCCTTCACCCGGGCACGCCGCGCGATGAAGAGGCTCGTCGGGAGCTCGCCGCCGCGCTCCCCGACGCCACCGTCGGCGCCGCCTAGTCGTGCGCCAGTTCCCAGATCGCGTGGCGCTCGGGGGACGTAAGCGGCCGCCAGCGCTCGCGCGCCTCCTGCCAGACGTAGACGTCGACGTCGACGAGGCTGCGCACTCGCTCGAGTGCATCCACCGCCCCGCGCGCGTCGACGTCGTCGGCGAGCGTCAATCTGCTCATTACATCGACGATCCGGAACCGGCGCGGTGCTCGCGCCTCGGGGGTATCCGGTCGGGGCTCGCGGCGCTTGGGCGGCACGAACAGCGGCTCCGCGCTCGACGAGTGCTTGGTCACGCGGTCGAGCGGAACCATGTTGGCGCCGGTGCCCTTGGTTTCGGTGCTGAGGACCCAGGTCTTTCCCACAATTTCAGGATAGAACCCGATCTGTCGCTCCTCCCGGTCTCTGCCGGGCTCGGCGGAGCCTCGCCCACAGGCAGGCTCGAGCGAGTTACAGGGCTGAAGCGCCGCCGTGAAGAGGTCGTGATCCGCGGGACTCCGCTCGCTGTACATCGTCTGTGCGGCGAACCGTTGGCGTTCGGGGTGCATTTCCTCGTTCGTGAGGCGCGTATCGGCGGCGTGCGACATCCTTGGGTAGGTGATTCGGCGTGACAGCGATCCCGCGACCGAGCGGGGCCAGGAGCTGGGGCTGTCGGAAGTGCTTTCCGGGCTCTCGCATGCTCTCGACATCACCGAGGGTCAGGCGCGCGGTCACGCTGAGCGCAGCTGTCTCATCGGGATGCGGCTCGCGACCGCGCTAGGGGTGGACGAGGCCGGCCAAACATCGCTGTTCTATGCCCTGCTGCTCAAGGACGCTGGGTGCTCATCGAACGCCTCGAAGGTGTCGGCGCTGTTCGGCGCCGACGACGCAGCCGTCAAGAGCTCACGGCGATTGACCGACACGAGCAGCACCGCCCACGCCCTGCTCCACGTGCTCCGAACGGCCGGTGCCGGTGGCTCGCTGGCCGACAGAGTGCGCCACGTGGGCGCGGTGCTCGGCGCAGGGCGTGAAGGCGCGCGGGCGCTGATCGAGCTGCGCTGCGAGCGGGGCGCGGCGGTGGCGCGTGCGATCGGTCTCGATGAGGTCGTCGCGCGCGCGATCATGGATGTCGACGAGCATTGGGACGGCGGCGGGTATCCTGCCGGCATCTCGGGGGAGGAGATTTCGTTTGCCGGCCGCGTGCTGTGCCTTGCCCAGAGCGCCGAGGTGTTCTGGCGGGTGGGAGGGCGCGCCGCAGCGTGCGATATCGCCCGACGCCGGCGAGGAGCGTGGTTCGACCCGGCGCTGGTGGACGCGCTCCTCGCGCTCGCGGACGATGCCGCATTCTGGCGTTCGCTCGAATCGCCGGCGCTCGAGCCGCTCGAGCCGGCAGACCGCATGCTCGTCGCGGACGACGCGACCCTGGATCGAGTCGCCCGCGCGTTCGCCTCTGTGGTCGATGCGAAGTCACCCTACACCGCTCACCACTCCGACAGAGTGGCGGAAATCGCGGTGGCGCTGGCGACAGTGCTGGCGCTCGATGCGGAGACGCGGGAGACGCTGCGCCGCGCCGCGCTGCTGCACGATATTGGCAAGCTCGGCGTGTCGAACCGCATCCTGGACAAGCCGGGGCGGCTTGACGAGGCCGAATGGACGGCAGTTCGTCGCCATCCCTTGTGGTCGAGGGAGATCCTGTCTCGCGTGAGCGCCTTCCAGGATGTCGCCCGGATTGCCGGCGCCCATCACGAACGGCTGGATGGGAGCGGCTACCCGCGCGGGCTGAGGGCCGAGGAGCTCGACAGGCCGTCGCGCATCCTCGCGGTCGCTGACGTCGCAGAGGCGCTTAGCGCAGACCGGCCGTACCGGGCGGCGCGAGGGCCCCACGAAGTGCTCGAGATCATGCGCACCGACTCGAACCGCGCACTCGATCCCGAAGCACTCACCGCACTCCAGCAAGTACTGCCGTCCCGCTCGCGATGAGCGTCAGCGCGCGCGGGCACGCGACAGCGTCAACGCGCCGATCTGCCTCGGACATAGGAGGGTCGTAGTGACAATCGAGCGGGAGAAGCGCGAGGCGGCGGAAGCCGCCGTGGGGCTGATCGAGAGCGGGATGACGGTAGGGCTCGGCACAGGGTCCACGGCCGCTCACCTGGTCGCGCCGCTGGCGGCGCGCGGGCTCGATATCCGCTGCGTCGCGACCTCGCCGGCGACGGCGCACGCGGCGCTGCAGCTGGGCCTCGAGGTCGTCGAGTTCACCGGCTTCGGCGCCCCGGCACACCTCGACATCACGATCGACGGCGCCGATCAGGTGGCGCCTTCCGGGTGGTTGGTCAAGGGCGGCGGCGGCGCCCACACACGCGAGAAGGCGGTCGCAGCGGCCGCCAGCAGGTTCGTCGTGATCGTGTCCTCGAACAAGCTCGTCGACCGCATCACCGCCCCGATTCCGCTCGAGCTCGCGGAGTTCGGCCTCGCCAGCACGCTCGCGCGGCTCGGGGAGGTGCGCCTCCGTGACGCGCCGCTGAGCCCCGACGGCGGCGTGATCGCCGACTACCTCGGCGAGTTCGACGATCCGGAGGCGCTGTCCGCCGAGCTATCGGCCACGCCGGGTGTCGTCGAGCATGGCCTGTTCCCTCCGTCGATGGTCGCCGACGTGATCGTCGGTCGCGGCGAGGGCGTGGAGCGGATCACCGTGGGCTGAGCCGGCAGTCGTCCAGCGGCTGCCGCGACGGCGTCGACCACCGGTGCGTGCCCGCCTTCGCTGCCGCCGCGTAGTACTCGTTCCCGTATCAACTCCGCTCGCTACCTGTTAATCAGCTCTTCGATCGTTTGCGCAGCGGCTCGCAGGTTGACTCGCAATCCGGAGGCGGCTTCGGTGACGGCAGCGGATCCTCTTACGGCGACGGCAGCGGATCAGCGTACGGCGACGGCGGAGGCGGATACGGCTACGGCTACGGCTACGGCTACGGCTATGGCTATGGCGGAGCCGGATACGGCTACGACCCGCAGGGAATCCTGCAGTAAGGCCCGCAGCTTCGCCAGATCCATCGAACAGGACCAGCAGCGGACTGCCACGGACGCCGTAGCGCTCTGACACGTCACGAGACGCGCGAGGTGTTCCACTAGCAGATCGGTGCGAACCGACCGCTGAGCGAGTTGCGCGTGGGGTTAGGTCCGGCGGGGCTTGAAGAATGTGCTCCCGTGAGGGCCCGTTCGCACGGCCTCGTGCAGCGCGCTGCCACGCAGCCACCGCTTCCACGGGAGGAACCACATCGTCCAGCCGTTGTCCCACGTGCCTGCGCGCGGACTGCCGGTGATCGTCACCGGATCTCCCGGCACCGCCATGTTGTAGTAGGTCTCGGCGTCGGCGGGAGACATGTTCACGCACCCGTGACTAACGTTGGCGAACCCCTGCTCGCCCACCGACCAGTACGCGTCGTGCAGGTAGTCGCCGCTCCAGGTGAACCGCACGGACCACGGCACCTCGATGTTGTATCCGGGCCCGACCATGTCGACCGGGTTGGCCTTCTCGATCGTCAGGTAGGTTCCGTTCGGGGTTTCATCTCCGGGTCGTCCGCTGCTGATCGGCCAGTGCGCGAACAGCTTCCCGTTCCTGTATACGTTCATGGTGTGGCGTGCCGTGTTCGCGACCACGATCAGCCTGGAGCCGATCGCGAACGACTGGGTCAGCGTGTGTTGCCCATACACTCCGGGCGCGACCCTCACCCCGTTCAGGTGACCGGTGAAGCTCACGCGGGTATGCGTCGGCCAGTAGTGGCGCGGCCGGAAGTACAGGCAGACCGAGGCCATGTTGCATCGGCTGTCCCAGAACCAGGAGCCGACGACGCGCTTGGACGTCTTGATCTGCAGCGCCCGCTCCACCGCAGCCCTGTTTCTGATCGGGGTGCTGAAGTACAGGATGATCGGCATCCCCACACCGTAGGGCTGGCGGTAGCCCTCGATGATCCTGGCCGAGAACGTCCGTGGCGGCGTGAACGTTCGAAACGAGCTGCGCCGCGTGAACAGCCTGCCCGAGGGCCCCGCAGCGGTCGCCGTGACCGTGTAGCGCTGCGAGACGTTGAGCGCCCACCGGCTGTGCCACACGGTGCCCGCGGGGTTGAGCGTCCCGCTGACCTGATCCCCACCGGTGCGCACGACTACCTTGCTGATCCTTCCACCGACTGCCCTCACGGTGATCCCTCTGTCCGGCCTCGTGTCCCTGCGACCGCCGGCGGGAGAGATCAACACGCGCACGTCGTCGACGGGGGCACTCGACCGGCCACCGGCGCTCGCACGGGTGCTCGGTCCGGACGGCGCGCGCGTCGAGCCACCGGAACACCCAGCCACCGGCACCCCGATCCCCGCACAGATCGCCGCCAGCACCGGCATGAGCCTACGTCCACGCATGCAATAGCAGAGCTTACGCCGCGCCCACGCGTGGGATCTGCCATCAGCCGGCGCGCTTCTCACCGACGCGTACGTAAGGCGAGAGCCGTGCGCGCATCAGCGAGGACCGGCCTGGCGCGCGGGGGTGTCTGCTCCCCGTCCCGCGGGCGGCTTGAGAAGGCGAGCGCCCGCTGCGCGCGAGTGCCCGCAGCAGCGAGCGCATGCCGCCGACGCCGGTGTCTGCTCGGGACTCGTCGGGTCGCACGAGCACCATCTCGGCGAGCTCACGGTCTCCGACGTCGGCGGCCGCCACCAGCGGCAGCCCGTAGCCGCTCGGACCATAGACGAGGTCATACGGCCCATGGTGTGCGAGCGCGTCCAGCAGCGCCCCGCTGTCGCCGCGCGGCGAGCCGGTCTCGAACACCTGCTCGACGACCGCCTCGCCGTCCTGCAGCACGCACAAGTCCAAGGAGACGGTTCCCGGGTCGACGCCGGCTACACGGGGCATATCATTCGGCAATGAGCACAACCAAGGACAAGCGCACCTACACCGAGGCGGAGATCCCCTCGAAGCTGTCCCAGTATGGCCTCGACCAGTGGTACTACGAGGACAAGTGGATCCGGCGCAAGTACAACACCGACGGCTGGCCCTCGACGCTGATGGCAGTCAACGCGGTGGGGTATCTGTGCGAAGCCGCCGGCCATCACGCCGACCTCAACGTCACCTGGGGCAAGCTCTGTGTGAAGCTTGCGACGCACTCCGCGGGCGGCATCACCGACAAGGACTTCACGCTGGCACGCAAGATCGAGGACACGATCCTATGGCGACCCGAACCCGACAGCCCGCTCGACGGGCCGATGGGCAAGTTCGTGTTCTCCAAGTAGCCACGGGCGCTAGCAGCTGAGGATTACGGGCCGCCGGGCATCCGTGCCCGGCGGGGAGTGCTCACTGTCCGGATGGGGTCACCGGTCCCATGGACGCCGAGCGCAGCGAGGCCCATCCTCACAGCACCTCGAGCGCGACCTCGTAGACGCCCTCGAGGTCTAGGACGATGCCCTTGGTTTCGAACATGCGCTGGACGCAGCGCTTCTGCCGTTTCATCTTCGGGCCGCCGACCGCGAGCGCGCCGAGCTTCTTGACGCCGTCCTCCTCCTTCAGGTCGTCGGTGCGCTCGACGCCCCCGACGCCGACGGGCTCGGCGGCCGAGTAGTCGACGACCGTCTGCAGGCCCTCGACCTGTTTAATTCCGGTCGGAAGGGTCGAGCCCTCCGCTGACGTGCTGGAAGCCGAAGCGGCCCTTGATGCAGAGGTTGCCGCGGGTGATGTCGTGGTCGTTGGGGGACGTGACCTTGACGATCTCATTGTCCTGGACGTGGAGCGTGAGGTTGCACCCGACCCCGCAGTAGGGACAGATGGTGTCGGTCTGGGTCTGGCGCGACTCGTCCCACGCCACTGCCTCGCGCAGCTCGTGCTCGGTGGCGAACATGAGCGCGCCGGTCGGGCACACGGCGATGCAGTTACCACAGTAGACGCACGCCGAGTCGGGCAGCGGGTTGGCGTATTCGGTCGAGATGCGGGCATCGAAGCCGCGGCCGGCAACCGCGATCGCGAACGTGTTCTGGTACTGCTCGCCGCACGCGTCGACGCACTTGTAACAGAGGATGCACTTGGAGTAGTCGCGCACGTAGAGGTCGTTGTCGATCTTCGGAGGCGCGTGCACCGTCGCGGCTGTCTTCCCGTCGGGGCGCTCGTGATGTCCGGTGCGGCGCCGGTCGCGGTCGGGGTCGGGCGGCGCGGGCGGGCCGTAGCGCTCGGGATGCGCGTTGTAGCGCCGCTGGTACTCCTGCGCGGCCGGTGTGATCGAGAGGTCGACCGAGGACGCCAGGAACTCGATCACCATCTTGCGGCTGAGCCGCACGCGCGGGGAATTGGTCTGGATCACCATGTCCGGCTCGACCTTACGCGAGCACGCCGGCACGAGCGTGCGCGCGCCCTCGAGCTCGACGACGCACACACGGCAAGCGTTCGCCGGTCTTAACGTCTCGCCGTAGCACAGCGTCGGGGTGTCGATCCCGAGCTTGTTGCAGGCGTCGAGGATCGTCGAATCCTCGGTCACTTCGACCGGGCGGCCGTCGATCGTCAGGGCGACCATTCGCGGCGAGGGGTGTTCGTTGGTCAGGGGAACCTCGATCACGACAGTTGCCCATTGAAAACGCCGAGACGATCGATCGCGGACTCGATCGCCGCCGAAGCAGTCTGTCCAAGCCCGCAGATCGACGAGTCGCGCATCGCGTGCCCGATCTCGCCGATCAGCGCGAGCTCGTCCTGAACCGATCCGCGTGAGCGGCCGGACTGCAGCCGCGCCAGCGCCTCTTCCTGGCGGACGGTTCCGACGCGACACGGCACGCATTGGCCGCAGCTCTCGTCGCGGAAGAATGCTGCGATAACCATCAGCAGCTCGACCAGGTCGACCGTTTCGTCGATTGCCACCACGACGCCAGAGCCGAGCGTCGCGCCGGCGACGCGCGTGTCCTCGAACGTCAGCGGAAGGTCGAGGTCCGTCGGCGTGACGAAGCTTCCCGCTGCGCCGCCGAGGAGCACCGCCCGCAGCGTCCGGCCGGGCGACATCCCGCCGGCGAGGTCGAGCAGCGCGCGCAGAGTAGTGCCGAACGGGACCTCGTAGGTGCCGGGACGTTCGACTGCCCCGGACACGCAGAACAGTTTCGGCCCGGTCGAGCGCTCGGTGCCGATGCTGGCGAACGCAGGCCCACCCTCGAGCACGATCGAGAGCACGTTGACGAGGGTCTCGACGTTGTTGACGACGGTGGGCTGGCCGAACAGGCCCCGCTCGACAGGAAACGGCGGCTTGTTGCGGGGCTCACCCCGATATCCCTCGATCGATCCGAATAGGGCCGTCTCTTCCCCGCAGATGTACGCGCCAGCGCCTTTACGCAACTCGATCTCGAAGTTAAGGTCGCGCCCGAGGATGTTGGCACCCAGGAATCCGCGCGATCGCGCCTGCGCGATCGCGCCAGCCAGTCGGTGCAGGGCGATCGGGTACTCGCCCCGGAGGTAGATGTAGCCATACTCGCAACCGGTCGCGTACGCGGCGATCGTCATCGACTCGATCAGCGAGAACGGATCGCCCTCGACGATCACCCGGTCCTTGAACGTTCCTGGCTCTGACTCGTCGGCGTTGCAGATCAGGTAGTTCGGGCGGCGCGGCTGGCGGGCCAGCGCCTCCCACTTCCGTCCCATCGGAAATGCCGCCCCGCCACGACCGAGCAGCTTCGAGTCGAGCGCTTCTCGCAGCACTCTCTCCGGGCCGAGCTCGAACGCTCGCCGGAGCGCCTCGTAGCCACCATGGGAGCGGTAGTCGTCGAGGCTGTCCGGATCGACCACACCGATCCGCCGCAACAGCCGAAGGTCGGGCTGCCCGGCCTGAGCCGGCCTTGGGGAGGGATTGGGCGGGGCCGTCGCTCCGCGCATAACCGACAGCAGATCCTCGGCTGCGACCGACGTGAGCTCGCGTTCGAGCGGGGCCTGCCCGGACTCCACCAGCAGCGCCGCGGGAGCCCGGTCGCACTGACCCAGGCAAGGGCTCGACAGCCAGCAGGCGTCGTCGCGCGCCTCTCCCTCCGGGCCGAACTGCTCTGTCAGCGTCGCGATCAGCGCGTCAGAGCCGGCACAGCGGCACACCACGTCGTCGCACACGTGCAGCACGCGAGGCGGGCGCGGCTCGACCGAGAACAGCGCGTAGAATGTCGCGACGCCGTAGACATCCGCGGGCGGGATCGTCAGTCGCTGGGCGATGTAGTTGAGCGCCCCGGGGCTGATCCACCCGGTCCGCTCATGGAGGGCATGCAGCGTCGGCAGCAGCTGCTCGCGATGTGCTCGCGCCGAGTGCCCGCCGTGCGCCGAGTGCCCGTCCTGGACCTGGTCTGCGCCGGCCCAGCTCGACACGGGCGGACCGAGGAACGCGTCGACGGCCGCACGCTCATCTGTGGTGGGTTCGGCGTCGAGGAGGCGAAGGTCCACGCTACTCGGCGACCTCGCTGCCGACCATCCCCGCGACCTGCCTCGCGGCGCCGTTTAGCTTTTCCACCCGCACGGCCGTGGCCTTGAACTCCGCCGTCCCCGACTTGGGATCGGTGGCGTCGATCGTCAGGGTGTTGACGTCGATCTCGTCCGGGAAGTGGAAGGTCATGAAGGCGAGACCCGGCCGCAGGCCCGTGTCCAGGCGCACCGGCGCGTCGACGGAGCCGCGGCGCGAGCTGATCCGCACCACCTCGCCCGGCTCCACGTCCAGCTTGGCGGCGTCGTCGGGATGGAGGTCGAGCGTCTCCCCGCGACGCAGCGGCGAGCTGTAGAGATTCGACTGCACCCCGGTGTTGTAGGAGTCCAGGCGCCGGCCCGTAGTCAGTCGGATCGGGAACTCGTCGCTCAGCTCGTCGACCGGCGGAATCCATTCACACACGGAAAACGGCGCGGGTGGGCCCTGACGGGGCTCCTCCCAGAGTCGCCCGTGCAGGAACCCCGAGCCGGGATGGTCCTCGCTCGGGCACGGCCACTGGATTCCGCCGAGCTCCTCGAGCCTGTCGTAGCGCATGCCGCGGTGCATCGGGCTCAGCGAGCGCAGTTCATCCCAGATCTGCTCGATCGTGGAGTGACCCCAGTCGTGCCCGAGCCGGCGGGCCAGCTCGCAGATGATCCAGTGGTCGTCGCGGGCCTGGCCGGGCGGATCGAGTGCCTTGCGCATCCGCTGAACCCGCCGTTCGCTGTTGGTCACGGTGCCGCCGTCGACCTCGCACCATGACGCGGTGGCCGGCAGGACCACGTCGGCCATCTCACACGTCTTCGTCATCAGGATGTCCTGGGCAATCAGGAAGTCGAGGCCCGCGAGCAGCTCGAGGGCCTTCTTGGAGTCAGCCTCCGACTGGGCAGGGTTCTCACCGAAGACGTACAGTGTCCGCAGCTCGCCGCGCTCCATCCCCTCGAACATCTGCGACAGGTGCCAGCCGCGCTTCGGCGCGAGCTTCACGCCCCACAAGTCCTCGAACCGCGCGCGGGCGTCGAGGTCGTCTTGGACGTCCTGGAACCCCGGGAGCTTGTTCGGGATCGCGCCCATGTCGCCGCCGCCCTGGACGTTGTTCTGGCCGCGCAACGGGTTCAGACCCGAGCCGTAGCGCCCGACGTGCCCGGTCAGCAACCCGAGGTTGATCAGCGACAGCACGTTGTCGACCGCCGTCACGTGCTCGGTGATTCCCAGCGTCCAGCACAGGATCGCCCGGTCGGCGCGGCCATACGCGTGCGCCAGCTCCCGGATCGTCTCGGCGGGGACGCCCGTGATCTGCTCCCCGCGCTGGAGCGTCCACTGCTCCACCGATGCGCGGAACTCCTCGAATCCGGTTGTCGCGCGCTTGATGAAGGTGTCGTTGATCAGCCCGGCATGGATGATCTCCCGCGAAATCGTGTTCGCGAGCGCAATGTCCGTGCCGACGTCGAGCCCCAGCCACGTGTCGGCCCACTGGGCCGAGCTCGAGCGGCGCGGATCGACCACGTACAGGCGCGCGCCGCGACGGACGGCCTTGAGCATGTGATGGAAGAAGATCGGGTGCGTCTCGCGCGCGTTGGAGCCCCACAGGATCAGCAGATCCGTGTCCTCGACCTCTCTGTAGGACGACATCCCGCCGCCCGCACCGAACACCGTCGCCAGACCGACGACGCTAGGAGCGTGTCAAGTGCGGTTGCAGGAGTCGATGTTGTTCGAGCCCATCACGGAGCGGACGAACTTCTGGGCCAAGAAATTGACCTCGTTCGACGCCTTCGAACAACTGAACATCCCAAACGAACGAGTCGTGTCCTGCGCTCGGGCACGGTCCAGACCCGCGGCGGCCACATCGAGCGCCTCATCCCAGCTCGCGGGACGAAGCACCCCGTTCTCGCGCACCAACGGCTCTGTCAGCCGACCACGAAGCTCACGCAAACCGATCACCTCACCGTCATCGATCGGGCCCTCTGTACCGCACACCGGGCCTCGTTCACAAGAGTAGAAGACCTAGGCAGATCCGGCAAACCCGACCGGCGCTACACGTACGAGAACGGACCGAAACCGGCTGGGAGTGCCTCCGCCCTCGCACTCCGCCGAGAGTCGATGACTCCGGGTAGATCGATCAGTCCTGGTCTCGCCCGCTCGCCCGACGCAACTCGCGGCGTTTTGCATCGACCAGGCGATCGATCTCTCGGTGTCGGCGCTCCACGTAGGCCCGCACCTCCTGTTCCGATCGTGCTCGCAGCGCCCGCGCCTCATCCGCGGCTTGTGCCCGCATCGCCGCCAGAAGCTGCTCCGCGGCTGAGCGGGCGGTGTGGAGCTCCTGTTCACGCCGCTGCTCCGCGTCGGCCACGATCTGCCGTGCCTGCTCACCCGCCTCTGAAAGGACGCGTTTGGACTCGTCCTGCGCGCCGCGGATGACGGCTGCCGCCGAAGCCTCCAGCTGTGCCTGGTCGAGTAGCGCCGAGCATTCGGCCTGGGCCTCGGCGCGCAGACGGTCTGCCTGCTGTCGCGCTTGCGCGAGGACAGCCTGCGCTTCGTGGCGCTGCTGCTCGGCGGCCTTGAGTTCGGCGTCGGCGCGCAGCCGAGCACCGTCGAGCGTGGCCTCGCCCTCCAGGCGCTGGCTCTCGAGCAATCGCTCGGCCTGCTGCTCGCGTTCGATCACCGCCAGTTCGCGAGCCTGTAGTTGCTTCTCGAGCTCTCGGGCGTCCTCGCCGGCACGGCTTTGGCGAAACCACTCGCTGACGATCTGCAGGTGGCGGTCGACCTCCACCGGGTCATAGCCGCGTCTGACGAGTCGAAAGTGGCGTTGCACCACGTAGACCGAGTGCGTCTCACCCTCACCGCTCGTGGGCATAGCCGTGCGTTCGCCGGTGGCGACCCGACTCCTCCACGAACGGGCGAAGAGCTGAACGGGGTCGGCGTGTGCGACACTCCGGGGCAAGGGAGTATGGCTCGTCGTCGTTCGCGTTATGTGGTGCCAGGGCCGCGGGCGGGGTCGGTCCTGCAGGTCGGCGGCCGGTCTGGTCGGCGAGGGCGCCACGGGTCGCGCCGGCGACAGGTGGGCGGGCGCCCCAGGTGGGTGTGGGTCATGTTCGTGGTGCTGGTGCTGGCTGCGGTCGCCGCTGGGGTGCTCGTGTGGCGCTCGTTGGCGGCAAGTGACGGCGGCCGCCGTGCGGCTGCGGAGCGCTTCGTGACGGCGTGGGCACGCGGTGATCGCACGTCGATGTGGAGGGCGTTGACTCCGCGCGCCCGGGCCGTCCATCCGGAGGCGGGTTTCGCGGCCGCGTATCGCACGGCCAACCGTGCAGCCGGGGTCCGCTCGATCGAGCCAGGGCCGCTCGGGGAGGAGCAAGACGGCAGGATCCCGGTAGACGTTCGTGTTCGGACGGCCGACTTCGGGACCTTGCGCGGCACAATCGTCCTGTCCGTGTCCGGCGGCGGATCCGCGGCGGGCGTCGACTGGGACCCGTCGCTGCGGTTGCCTGGTGTTCGCCGAGGCGAGCGAGTGCATCGGCGCGTTGGCCCGCCGCCGCCGCGCGGGGCGATCCTCGCGGCGGACGGCACGCATTTGGATACGACCGCGCTGGGTGCATCGATCGCGGGGCAGGTGGATCCCGCGCCCGCGGGATTGGAGCGTCTCTACAACCGCCGGCTCGGCGGCCGCCCTTCCGAGCAACTGGTATTCGGGGCCCGCGTCGTCGCGCGGGCGCCGATGGTGCCGGGCCGGTCGTTGCAGACCACGATCAGCCCGAGGCTGATGTCGGCGGCGGCCGCCGCGCTCGGCCAGCAGCTCGGCGGCGTCGCGGTGATCCGGCCCCGAGACGGTGCAGTGCAGGCACTGGTCGGACTGGCCGTGTCCGCGCCTCAGCCGCCCGGATCGACGTTCAAGATCATCACCGCTGCGGCCGCGCTTCGGAGCGGGATCGCGACCCCGTCGAGCAGCTATCCGATCCGGACGTACGCGACCCTGTCCGGGGTCCAGCTTCGAAACGCCTCCGGTGAGGCCTGCGGGGGGTCGCTGACGGAGGCGTTCACGGTCTCCTGCAACTCGGTGTTCGCGCCACTCGGTGCGAGGGTCGGAGCTAAACGGCTGGTGACGATGGCGCGCGCGTTCGGGTGGGGCGAGCAGCCCAACATCCCAGCCGCCAAGCCAAGCACGATCTCGCCCCCGTCGCAGCTGCGCGACAGCCTCGCGGTGGGTGCCGCGGCGATCGGCCAGGACCGCGACCTGGCGACCCCGCTGCAGATGGCAGGCGTCGCCGCCACGATTGCGCTCGATGGCCGCAGGGTTCAGCCACGCATCGCCACGATCGACCCGATCAGGGCCACGAACGCAGTGTCGAGGAACGTTGCCCGTGAAGTCCGCTCGATGATGGTGAGCGTGGTGCGCTCGGGCACCGGCACCGCGGCGGCGATCCCCGGGGTCGAGATCGCCGGTAAGACCGGCACCGCCGAGCTTCGGCCAAATTCGACGAACCCCAAAGATGCCGACGCCTGGTTCGTGGCGTTCGCGCCAGTCCAGCACCCCAAGGTCGCCGTCGCCGTGATGCTGGTCGGCGCCGGGTTCGGCGGCACGGCCGCTGCTCCGGTCGCACGACAAGTTCTCGAGGCCGCCCTCACGCGCTGAGGACGTGCGCCAAGCGGCCATCTCCACAAACCCCGGGTAGCCGAGGAAATCCGGCGCGTGGAGCAGGTAGACGTGAAGGCCGAGGCTCTCGATCCATTCGCCGCAGTAGATCAGTCGGCGAAGGTCTCGGATCGGGCCGCTGTCGATCGCTACACCGCAGGCGTCCTCCATCGCGCGCACCGCGCTCATCTGGTACGCGATCGGGCAGATGCCGCAGATCCGCGACGTGATATCCGGCGCCTCCGTGAACGCCCTGCCCCGCAAGAATGCTTCGAAGAACCGCGGCGGCTCGTAGATCCGCACCTTCACGTCACGGATCTGGTCGCCCTCGATCTGTACCTGCATCGCGCCCTCGCCTTCGACGCGCGCAAGGGCTTCGGTGCGGATCACCCTACCCATGCTCATGCCTCTCGCTCGTTTCCCGAAACCCCTCCGCCGCAGCGTTGAACGTCCGGTACACGCGCACGAGATCGTGTTCCTCGAGCCCGCTCCACGCATTCAGCGACGCCGTATTCAAGTTCTCCTTGGGTCCGTAGCAGCCGTAGCAGCCGCGGTTGTACGAAGGGCAGACGGCTCCGCAGCCGGCTTGGGTGACCGGGCCGAGGCACGGGGTCCCGTGCGCCACCATCACGCATACCGTCCCGCGCCGCTTGCATTCCACGCAGACGCTGTGGGGGCGCACGCGGGGCCGCCGGCGGTTCAGGTAGGCGCTGATCACCTCCAGCAACTGTTCCTTGCTGATCGGGCAGCCCTGAAGCTCGAAGTCGACCTGGACGTTGGCACTGATCGGCGTCGAGGTCGCGAGTGTCGAGATGTACTGCGGTGTGGCGTAAACGAGGCGTGTGAACTCTTCTACGTCGGCGAAGTTACGCAGCGCCTGAACGCCGCCGGAGGTCGCGCACGCGCCGATCGTGATCAGGGTGTGCGAGCTCGCACGCACGTCCCGGATCCGCTCCGCCTCTTCTGGGGTGGTGATCGAGCCCTCGACCAGAGACACGTCGTAGGGTCCTTCGACGGTCGCGCTCGTGGCCTCGAGGAACTATTGACCGGCGACCGCCAGCAGCTCGTCCTCGCAGTCGAGCAGGCTCAGCTGGCACCCGTCACAGGACGAGAACTTCCACACCGCGAGCCTTCCTTTGACGCTCATCTGGCGGCCCGCGCGCTCATGGTGCTCGGAGGGGCAGTGGCCGTGGCGCTCATCACAGCTCCCTGATCACCAGCCACGGGCTGACCTCCTGCCACGGGTAGACCGGGCCGTCGCGGCATACGAGCGTCGGCCCCAGTTGACAGTGCCCGAGCGGCCGATCCCGCACTGCATGTTGCGCTCCATCGAGATGTAAACCTGGTCTGATCCGATCCCCTGTGCGGTCAGCGCCGAGACCAGAAAGCGCATCATCAGCTCCGGCCCGCAGGACATCACGACGACCGCCCCGGGCTCGAGCTTCGCGTGCCGCACGAGCCGAGTGACGACGCCGACGTGACCACCCAGTCCTCACCGGCAGATGGCCTCCGTCGCCAGGCCGACAGCTTTCACGGTGTGGACCAGCCGTTCCGGCTTGTCCGGATCGCCGCTGATCGAGATCGGCACTTCGCCGGCGCCGCCGGCCGCCAGCATCGTGAATTGGCCCGGCTGGAATTCGAACGGCTCGCCGGAGTCCGCCACGAGCTCGAGAGTCCAGACGTCGGCGGTGTCCTGGCGCTTGTCGACCACCGCGAACGAGGAGGGCACCATCGGACCCGACTGCAGCGGCTCAAGCCGTGGCTGAAACGCTTCCGTGGACATCCGCCAGCTGCAGCCTCGTCGCTTGCAGTCGTTCGATCACGTCGGCCGCAAAGCGGCTCATCAGCGCATAACCGAGGTCATGGTCGGACTCGCATTTTCCACGCAGGCAAACGCCATCGAACGCGATCAGGTGGCAGTCCCTCTGCGCTCGCCCGTCCTGCCCAGCGGTATGGCGCGAACAGCCACGACCACCCCACGACATCGCTGGGTTCGAGCGTTTCGATCACCAGTGGCTCGCGGCCGGGCACGTAGAGCTCGAGCGCCACCATGCCACGGCGAATCAGCCAGAACCGCTCCGCCGGTTCGCCCTCGCGCATCAGCATCGTCCCGGGTGAGACGTGCTCGTTGCGTGCGCACCCTGCGATGAGCTCGAGCTGCGCCGGCTTCAATCCCGCGAATGTGCGAATCCGTGATCAGCTCGTCAATCCTGCGCATCGGGACTGCTCCTTTCGCTTTCTCTGATCGCTTGCGCCTCCTCGGTGAGATCGATTCCCACCGGACACCAGGTGATACAACGCCCGCAGCCGACGCAGCCGGAGCTCCCGAACTGATCCCACCAGGTCGCGAGCTTGTGGGTCAGCCACTGCCGGTAGCGGGACCGCGTCGAGTTGCGCACCGAGCCGCCGTGGATGTGGGAGTAGTCGACCGTGAAGCATGAGTCCCAGCGCTGGTGGCGCTCGACCTGCTCGCCTTGGAGGTCGGTCACGTCTTCGACGGTCGTGCAGAACCGCTCATGGACCGAGCTCGCCGCATCCCGATCATCGTCCGTGGCGTCGCGATGCGGCACCGGCTGCCTTGGCGCGGAAGTGCCGGTCGGCGATCCCGCCGACGCCGACGCGTCGGTGGCTGTCCAGCGGATGGCGACCGAACAGGTTCACGCGCATCAGCGTCAGCTCGCCGGAATGCACGACGTGATACTCGTCACCACTGGGTAAGTTGCGCGCGACCGCCGCGTCGACGTGCGGTCTGAGATAGTCCAGCTCGTATGCGACCCCGACAGTGGCGGCGCGCTGTGCCGGCATGCCCGGCACCTGGTGTCGGATTGCCAGCCTGTGAACCCCCTCCTCGCGAAGCGGTTCCTTCACGGCGACCGTCGCTGGGTCGAGACCACCGCTCGTCCAGACGAAGCAACCGTGGCCGGGGTGAGACGCACGGCCGCAGGATCGCGCACCGCGTCTCGCGCTACAGTCACGATTGATCAGCCGGGATGGCGCCGCTCGGCTTCGTCGCGCACGGAGTCGAGCAGGCCGTGGACCAGGACATGAGTGCCGTAGCCGACGCCGAAGGTCCAGTAGCGGCGAAACCAGATTCGCGAGCGCTCATCGGTGGTGGCGGTTCGCATCGTCGCCCACAGGAGCGTCCGAGCGTCGTCCTGCGGCCGGGCTCCCAACGCATATACGGTCTTGCCGAATCCCGACTCGGCAAAGTCCTTGAAGCCGCTCGCCTTGACGTTCGCGTACTCGATCACCGGCCGCCAGAACTTTCCCACTAGGCCGAACGCGATTTCTTCCCCCGGCCGCTCGCCCAGCAGCACCCAGCCGCCGGCACTCATCGGCAGCTTGGTGGTGTCACGGAGCGTAAGGTGCTCGGGCGCCGCGGCGGGATGCTCGCCGTGAAGGCGTTGCCAGACGACCTCGGGGAGGACTCGCACGGCCTCTAGGAGACCGGCCAGCGGGCGCTGGCGCCCCACGCCGATCAGATCCGCTTCCATGAGCGCACTCCAGGTGGTGGCCGCGGCTGCCGACACGACCGTCTCGATCGTGTCGGAGAAGTCGAACACGGGCAGGAACTCATCGACCAGCATGCGTCACCTCATTCGCGGTTGGTCGCGGCGTGTTTGTCGCGGGTTCGCGGCAGGACCAGCAGCGAGCAGGAGGCGTGTCCGAGCAGGTACCCCGAGACGCTTCCGTGGACCAGGCGCCCGATCGGCCCGTAGCCGCGTGAGCCGACGATCAGCAGGTCGAGGTTCTTGCCGAATTGCGTGAGCTCCTCGCGCGGACCACCGTACGTGACGCGACCCTCGACGTCTGCCAGTTCAGCCAGGCGTGCCGCGTACTGCTCTTCCAGCGTCTTGATTGTCTCGTCCCAGTCGGCCGGGATGGGCGTCTCCTCCAGTACTCTAGGCAGCGCGACCACCCATAGAGCCTGGATCGTCGATCCGTACCGTTCGGCGAGGTCGCGTGCAGCAGCCAGCGCTCGCGCGCTCTCAGGCGAGTCGTCGTAGCCGACGCCGATCCTCGCAAGCCGCCGCGGAGCGAGCGCGTAGGCGCGGGAAGCGATCGCGATCGAGCAGCGGGCACCGTTGAGCGCCGCCCGAGCGTCGTCGCCCACCAGAACCCGTCCGAGTAGCGCGCGGCGAGTCGATCCGACAACCAGCAGGTCGGCGTGCCGGCGGTCGGCGAGCTCGTGCAACCCGCGACCCACCGACTCACCCAGGACGAGCTCCGTCTCCACGTCGAGCCCAGTCTCTGCGAGCGCCCGCGCGAGCGCCTGCTCGCCCGCCTCGCGCTCGAGTGGCAGCGCCATGGCGGAGGCTCGTCCTCCGATCGTGTGGCCACCGTAGACGTGGGCGAGCGTGAGCTTCGCACCGGGCGCCGCGAGCTGCGTGGCCAGCGCGACGGCGTCGCGTCCGCCCTGGTAGCCGTCGATACCGACGAGGACCTTGTCGAACATGGCTTCTCCTGATCGTGGCCGCAACCAGCACGGCTGTGGCGATGCCAGCCTGCAGTCCCAGCGATGCCTAAACGTATCTGATGAAGCTTCCGTCAAGGGCTCGGCCCAAGGCAAGGATGGGCGCCGGCCGGGCTCGTGAGCGGGGCGGCTACACCAGCGGTGACCGCGATGACTGCTTCAACTCCTCCCGTGGGGGCATGTTGTGTCAGTCCCAGGCAACGGCTTCTGTGTTGGCAGGCCCCCCGGCATCGAAGCTCGTCCCCGCTCCGGTCCAGATCCGCTGCACGGTCATCCGGTTCGCGGTCAACGCGGGCTCTCCTCGCTCTCCACGCGCTCGGACAGCGCCGCGATCCGGCCGGAGCAGGAGCGGCTCCAGATCGTCGACACGATGCTTCCTCGGGTTAGTAGCGATGCTCGACCCGCCCCGCCCCGAAGTCGCCGCGGCGGTGGCGCGCTGCCACGAGGCAGGCATCCGCGTAATCGTGATCACCGGCGATCATCCCGTCACCGCGCAAGCGATCGCCCGCAAGGTCGGGATCGGGGCCGCCCAGAGCCCGGTGATCGCGGGCGAGGAGCTCGAACGGATGGGCGACGCACAGCTCGACGAGCTGCTGCGCGGAGGCCAGGAGATCGTGTTCGCGCGCGCCTCGCCGGAGGCCAAGCTCAGAATCGCCGAAGCGCTGCGCGCCGAGGGGCACATCGTCGCGATGACTGGCGACGGGGTCAACGATGCGCCCGCGCTGCGGCGCGCCGACATCGGCGTGGCGATGGGCAAGTCGGGCACGGATGTGGCGCGTGAGGCCTCGACGATGGTGCTGACCGACGACAACTTCGCGACGATCATCGCCGCGGTCGAGGCGGGGCGTCGGGTCTACGACAACATCCGCAAGTTCATCCGCTACATCTTTGCCCACGCAACGGCCGAGGTGACGCCGTTCCTGTTCTTCGCGCTGAGCGGCGGCAAGATCCCGCTGCCGCTCACGGTGCTTCAGCTGCTCGCGTTTGACGTCGGCACCGAGACACTGCCGGCGCTGGCGCTCGGGCGCGAGCCCGCCGAACCGGGGCTGATGCAGCGCCCCCGCGACGGCGCTCGGAGGGCGTGATCCGACCGCCGATGTTGCTGCGGGCGTGGCTGTTCTTGGGGCTGATCTGCGCGGTGTTGCAGATGGCTGGGTTCTTCTTCGTGCTGTTGTGCGCCGGCTGGCACCCCGGTGACGCGGTAGGCCGCGGGTTCGAGCTGCTTCTCGCCGTGGTGTTGATCTACGCGCCGCCGTTCCAGTCGCTGCTCGCGACCGCCGCGCTCTCGCCCGCCGACGTGCTGTTCACGCTGCCGTTCCCTTTCATCGTCTGGGGCGCCGATGAGCTCAGGCGCTACCTGGTCCGCCGCCGCATCGCGACCAAAGCGCGCGAGGCTCGCACTCGGGCTCCATCGACCGCACGGCAGTAGCCAGAAAGAGCGCCTGCGTGTAGGGTGCGCTCTCACAGGCCGATGACCGCAATGGATGCAAGCAGCGAACAAACCACCAGTAGTACGGCCGCAGCCGCTGACGGACGCCGCGGGCTTGCTCGGATTGCGGTCGGCGTTGACGGCTACCCGGAAGGGCGTGACGCAGTCGTTCTGGGCGCGGCGCTCGCACGCGCCACGAGCGCCGAGCTGATGCTCGTCGCGGTGCACCCCGACCCGCTCGTCGTGCTTCCTAGCGAGATGAACTGGAAGAGCCTTGAGAAGCAGGCTGAGGCGATCCTCAGAGAAGCGCGCGACACGCTGTCGCCCGATGCCCGGATCGTGGTCGAAACCGACTTCTCGATCCCGCGCGCGCTTCATCGTGTCGTTCACCGCGAGCATCGGGACCTGCTGGTGATGGGCTCGAGCCGGCACGCGCCAGAGGGTCGTCTACGGATCGGGAAGCGAACCCGCCAGCTGCTGTGCCAGTTCGAATGCGCGCTCGCCGTCGCGCCGCGCGGGATGCACAGGCGAGGGGATGCCGAGATCACCCGCGTCGGCGTCGGATTCGACGGCGGCCTGGAGTCGCAGGCGGCGCTGGCTCTCGCTGCGGAGATTGCGCTCGGCGCCGGAGCCGAGCTGCGAGTCCGCGGGGCGATCGACGACAGGATGCCGGCTGTCGGCTGGTCGCGGATCGGTCCAGGGCGGGTCATCGACCCTACGCCTGGCCGGTCGCCGATCGGACGCGAGGGTGGCACCGCCGAGTGGGACGACGTCGTAGAGGCCACCGAGAGGACGCTACAAGCGGACCTCGAGCAGGCTGCGCTCGCAACCGGTGCTCAGGCCGCGACCGAGGTCGTGCGCGGACGTCCCGCGAACGCGCTCCTTGAGCTGTGTGAGGAGGTCGATCTACTCGTGATCGGATCGAGACGCTGGGGACAGGCGGCGCGTCTGATGCTCGGCAGCACCGGCGAGGCGCTAATGCACGACGCGAGCTGCCCCGTGATCGCTGTTCCACGACCGCATCGGTGATCGCTTCGAGACGGTGGCGGTGCACGATGCGCTGGACGCCGACGCAAGACCGCCGTTGCTGGCGGTCACCGGCGCATCGAACGTCACCGAGCCGCATGTGCGCCAGCAGGCGGCGACGCCCGTCGCCCGTCAGCGCGGCAGGCCTTCGGTCGCGAGCCGCTTGTTCTTGTACCGCGGGTCCTCGGTCACGTCCCGGCCCAGCCATAGCGGTGGGGTGAATGCGGTCGCGCCATCGGGGGAGTCGAACTCGACTTCGCCCGTCATCAGGCCCGCGAGCGGTCCGTGGTAGACATCAAGTTCGATCGTGAGCCCGCCAGCGGCCCGAATCCGGTAGCGCGTCTTCTGCATCCGCCGGCCCTCTGTCAGCGGCCAAAGCGCCTCGAACATGCGCCGGTCGATGTCGATCTCCTCCTCGAGCCGCGCGCGACCGCCGGCCGCCTTGATCGTCAGCGATGTTCGCCCGCCGTACCGGCGGATTCGGACCTCGACCCCGTCATCGGTGATCGCCAAGTATCCCTGCTCGATCTCGTCTGACGGCTGCGCTTCGAGATCCGCGGAGGCCAGCTCGACAAGGAACTTGCGCTCGATCTCAATTCCTGAGGCCAACGTCAACGCAGGCTAGATGCTAGAGAACTGCGTTGTCGTGCACCCGCCTGCGTCGAGCCATGGTAGCGCTTCGTGTGAGTACCGATTCTGTCGTCGGCCCTTAGTACTTAGTCGTACCGTGCGCGCGATGAGCACGATCCGAACGGACGGCCTCGCCGCGAGCGGCTGCTTCAAGCAACGCGATCTCACCGGCACGTGAGCGGCGCCGCCATCGAGTTCGAGCGGGTGACCGTAGTCCGTGGCGGGCGGTCCGTGCTCCGTGATCTCAGCGCCCGGATCGCTGCGGGCCGCGTGACCGGCCTGTTCGGCCCAAGCGGCAGCGGCAAGTCGACCCTCATCCGCGCGCTCGCTGGCGTCCAGTCTGGTGTGCGCGGAAGGCTCACCGTGCTTGGTCAACAGCCGGGTCGCGCTGCCGTGCGCCGCGAGCTCGGCTACCAGACGCAGGCGCCATCCGTGTACGAGGACTTGACGGTGCTGGAGAACCTGCGCTACTTCGCCGCGATCCGCGGAGCGCAGCTCGACGGAACGATCGAGCGAGTACAGCTTCAGCCGCAGATACACCAGCTCGTCCGCAACCTGTCGGGAGGCCAGCGAGCGCGCGTCTCGCTCGCCGCGGCGCTGGTCGGGAAGCCTCGGCTGCTGCTGCTCGACGAGCCTACGGTCGGGCTCGATCCGCTTCTGCGCCGCCAGCTGTGGCGGCTGTTCGCCCAGCTCGCAACCGAGGGGGCGACGCTGCTCGTCTCAAGCCACGTGCTCGATGAGGCGCGGCACTGCGACGACCTCCTGCTGTTGCGGGAAGGGCGGATCGTCGCTCAGCTCGCCCCTGACGAGCTGCAAGGCCGCACCGGCACCGAGGACATGGACGAGGCGTTCGTGCGTCTGATCGAGCAGCGATGAGCCTCGCACGGACCCTCACGACCGCCCGGCGGGTGCTGTCGCAGCTGCGGCACGACCCGCGCACGATCGCGGTGATGATTCTCGTGCCATGCGTGCTGGAAACGCTACTGCGCCTGATCTACTCGCATCGACGTCAGGCGTTCGACCAGGCCGGCGCGCCGCTGCTGGCGATCTTCCCGCTCACCACCGTGTTCCTCGTGACCTCGATCGCGCTGCTGCGCGAGCGCCTTAGCGGCACGCTCGAGCGGCTCCTGACCACGCCGCTCGGACGGCTCGAGCTACTGGTCGGCTACGCGCTGTCGTTCGGGCTGCTGGCCACCATCCAGGCGGTGGTTGCGAGTGCCCTGACGCTTGGCCCGCTCGGGCTCCATGTCAGCGGGCCGAATGTGCTCGTGGTGGCGCTCGCGGTGTGCGTCGCGCTGCTCGGCATGGGTCTCGGGCTGCTTGCGAGCGCGTTCGCTCGCAGCGAGTACCAAGTCGTGCAGTTCCTTCCGCTGACGGTCTTTCCACAGCTACTGCTGTGTGGGCTGCTCGTAGGGCGCCAGCGCATGCCGGGCGCCCTGCACGTGGTCTCCGATCTGCTGCCGATGTCCTACGCCGTCGACGGCATGCACCACCTCACGCGGCAGACCGGGGCAAGCGCCGCGCTGTGGGGCGACATCGCCATCGTGCTCGCGTTCGCCACCGGCGCACTCGTGATCGGAGCCGCGACGGTCCGCCGGCGGACCGACTGAGACCGGCGTCCGCAGGTCAGACAGCCAAAACCAACTGCAAATCCCGCTTCCGTGCCTGCGTCTCGCGACCGTCGCAGACACGACGCGCTTCTCGACAGACGGCAACCGGCGCCGCTACGCCGCGGGCCGGTCACCTCAACCCATCGAGCAGTGCAGGCGCACCATCTTTGTCTGCTCAGCCTTGCACGACGGTGCCGGTGCGGGTGCGGACTGCGGAGAGGAAGGCGGCGTAGCTCCACGTAAGGTTGGCCACGCTCTTCTCAAACCCGGTAGTGCGGTCGAACTGCTCGCTGAGCTCGAGGCGGTCACTGTGGAAGATGAGCGCGTTTAGCATCTTGTCGCCCGCGGCGTTCAGCAGGTCTGCGGCATTCTCGGCTGGTGTCGTGCCGTTGATCCCCAGCTGGCCGAAGAACTCGGCGGACAGGCTGTCCAGGGGCACCGCCTGCTGATCGCGGATCGTGGTGGCGAGCCGGTAGTAGAGCTCGGCGAAGTTAGCCGTACACGGCACCCACGGGTGGCCAACGTCGTTGGGCGGAGCGCTGTCGCCGTCATAGTGGTCGTCCGGGTAGCGCCCCATCAGCGGCCCGAGACCGCGGGGTACGTCCGCGGCATTGATCGGGTAGGCAAACGGCGAGGCGGGGTCGGTCCACTGGCTGCGGATGCGGGCGGCGGTGGCCAGCATCCGGGTGTCCGTGGGCGAAACGGCGCCGTAGATGCAGGCCATCACGATGTCGACGTTTGGGTCGTAACCCGGTGTCGGCGGCGGGTTGGCCGCGCCGGCTGGCCCGCCGAAGGTGACGTAGATGGTGTGGCTGCTGTTCCAGTGCTCGGCGAGGCGGTCTTGCAGCCAGCTGATCGCCTCAGTGACGCCGGCTGGCACCGGGATCCCGAGGCTGTTGGCAGCTAGCTCGGAGAAGCAGCGCAACTGAACGGCGCGGGCGAAGAACGAGAAGCCCACGCGCTCCTCCCACAGGTTCACCGTCGGCCGTTGGTAGACCGACAGCAGGTACTCGATGTTCGTCGCGACTACTCGACGGGCGACGTCCTGGCCCCCGGTGTCGAGCTTGGCGTACAGCTGCAGGATGGCCAGCGTCTGCAGGGCCGGGCCGTCGGATTGCTCTGACCAGCTCGGCCGCTGGCGACCCTCGATCGTGTACGTGGCGTAGCCGATCGGCGGGCCACTGTTCTGGCAGGTCTGCGCGAAGTTGACGTAGTCGATCAGCGGCTGGTTGGTCGGGAGCTCAGCCGCGGCGAGCTCAACTGCGGTGACCGCGGCATCGCGGGTCCAGTTGAACACGTAGTCCTGATCCACAACCGGAAACGACGCGTGGTACGAGGGTGAGGCGATGATGCACCCCGGCCGCGAGAATTGGCTCGGGTCCGTCGGATCGGCGAACGCGTAGCCGTCGCTGGCCACGTTCCTGAACATCAGCGCAAACGTGTGCTGTGCGATTACGGCCAGGTCAGCCTGGGGGACCGCGGGCTGCACCGTTCCGTACGCAATCGGTTGCCGGCCCGCCCCAGCGGTCTGTGCTTGCTGATCTGCTGTTGGTGTCACGGTCGTCGTTTCCTCTGGTCCTTGACCATCTCGCCTCGATCGAATGCCAGCCCACGGATTCAGGTGACGCTAACGCAATCACAACCCTGCCCCGCGTGACATTCAGCACACGGTGCCAAGCTGGGCCTAGCCACAATACCGTAAACTTAACGTCAGGCGGGCGGGTTATTGTGGCGGCGTGCCTCGGGCTGGTCAGCGCAAGCCACCGTCTGATTCGCGTCTGACGGATCACATCTCGGTTGGGGTGTTGACGCGGGTGTTCCCGCCGGAGTTGGTGGATGGGGTGGTGGCGGAGGCGGGGCGCCGGGAGCGTCGTCAGCGGCTGTTGCCGGCGCGGGTGGTCGTGTACTACGTGCTGGCGTTGGCGTTGTTTGCGGACTGCTCGTATGAGGAGGTGATGCGACAGCTGGTGGAGGGGCTGGCGTGGGAGTCGGGCTGGCAGCGGGTGTGGGAGGTGCCGACCAAGGTGGCGATCTATAAGGCGCGCGAGCGACTCGGGCCGGAGCCGCTTGAGCTGTTGTTCAGGGCCGTGGCGGCGCCGTTGGCGGGTGAGGGGACGCGGGGGGCGTTCTACCGGGGGCTGCGAGAAGTGAGTATCGACGGTACCTGCCTGGATGTGGCCGACACCGCCGCGAACGAAGCGGCGTTCGGCCGGCCGGGAACGGGTCGTGGGCAGGGCGTGGGCGCGTTTCCGCAACTGCGGCTGGTGGCGTTGGCGGAGTCCGGCACGCACGCGATCTTCGACGCCGCGCTCGGCCCTTACACGAGCTCCGAGCAGGAGCTGGCCGATCGCCTGTGGGGGTCGCTGGCGGACGGGATGCTGTGCCTGGCCGACCGCAACTTCTATAGCTTCGAGCGCTTCCAGCGGGCCCGGGCTACGGGGGCGCAGCTGTTGTGGCGCGTGAAGTCCGACGTCGGGCTGCCGCGCGAGCAGACACTCGCCGACGGCTCCTATCTGACACACATCTACGCGCTCGAGAACCGCAAAGCCAAGCGTGACGGCGAACCCGCCCGCGTCGTCGAATACAAGCTCGAGGACCCCGCGCTGACAGAAGCGGAGCAGAGCTACCGCCTGATCACCACGATCCTTGAACCGGACGCCGCGCCGGCGAGCGAGCTCGCGGCGCTCTACCCGCAGCGCTGGGAGCTCGAATCGGCGCTCGATGAGCTCAAGACCCACCAGCGCGGCCCGCGGGTCGTGCTTCGCTCCAAGGCACCCGACGGCGTCTACCAAGAAGCCTACGGCCACCTCTGCACCCACTATGCGATCCGCCGCATGATGCACGACGCCGCCTTACGAGCAGACCTCGTCCCCCACCGCTTATCGTTCATCCGCAGCCTCCGCGCCGCCCGCCGCTCAACCCGCACCCAGCCGGGATTTTCCCCCCCACAGCCTCGACACCGCCCACCAGCAGACGATCGCTGAGATCCTCGCCGCGCCACTACCCGAGCGCCGGATCCGCATCAACCCACGCGTCATCAAGCGCAAGATGTCCAGCTGGGCCGTCAAGCGTCCCGAGCACCGCAACTGGCCGCAACCCACCAAGCCAGCCGACAACGCGATCGAGATACTTGCGGCTTAAGTTTACGGTATTGGGCCTAAACCTGGCCTAAAGCTCGCTTAGGGGCGGGCCGGCGATCCTCCCGATGGCCGCGTTGCTCCTCGCCGCGTCGGCGCTCAGCCACAAACTGAGCGGCCGCTTCGGCCGCGGGCGCGATGGCACCCAGCTCGGAATCGTCCCTGCCCTCGAGTTCCGAGGAAAAGGGTACGGTTGCCGCCGAGAAGCTTCGCGCCTACGCCGCTGGCGTCTACTCCACCGACGTCGACGAGCTGGCTCGCCTGGCGCCATGTCGGCGCGATGATGCGTCTGGCGGCTAGGCTGTCGTGGCCGGTGGCGGGCTCAGAGGCCAACGCTGCCCGGCGACCTCGAGCTCGCGGACTTTCAGCGAGCCGATCTCGATCTCCTCGGCGCGGAGCTTACGAATGACCGCATCGGCGATCGCAAGCCGACCGATGGCCAGCGCGCCAACGGCACTTGCGGCAATCGCAAGCGGAGCCATCGCCGATGGCCCTATCAAGCGGGGACCGACGACCGATGCGCCGATGACGCTCGCGCCCGTGATGGCGGCGCCGGTCTTCTGGCGACGGGTCGTGAGGCTGCGGGTCATGGTGGGACCTCCTGGTGTCGATGAGTACCAGGATGTATACCTGTTGAGGGGCACGGTCAAGCGCCACGCGACCAGTCCGTCCCGCTGCTGGGAGTCGGCATCTCCTGGCGGCCTGGCGTCGCGGTGGCGATCGAGACGAAAACGGGACGATGCCCTTGCAGGTGCTCTCTGCGTGACATCTCGCCGTGGCAAGCCAGCTCTAGTCGATCGTCCACCCACCTCTGCTGCCCAAACTGCCGGCTGCGTTTCACCCCGCCGCCACGGTCATCACCGGATCATCCAGCCGCGTGTTACCCGGCTCGAAATACACCCGCTGGCGCCCGCCGCCGAATACCCGCAGGAGGTGCCCGTACTCGCAGCGATACTCAGATCTTCGAACGGCGCTGCCCGAGACCAGGTGCTCCTCGGCGGGCGGGATCAGCGTCGCGCTGGCCATCGGGTCATCGCCTCGTTGCTGAAGCTGCCGCCCTCATCCAGCCAGCGCTCGGCGTCCGACTCGTCATCTGACGCCGCATCTTGCCGAGCAGTGAGGTCAACCGGGGGCGCATCTGGTGCTCGGTGTTCGAGCCGAGCATCGCCTGCGTGCGATGAGCGGCGCGCCTGTGTGCGGAAGGGTCTACGCAGCTGCCCGGTGAGCGAGCTGCCTGTCGGTGTCCGCGATCGCCGGTGGGTGTCGAGCGGCGAGGCTGCGCGAGCGGAGCATGGTCGTGAGGATTGCGAGCGCGTCTGCGCCGCCGGCGAGCGCGAACGCCGCGGTGGGGCCGGCACAGTCGACGAGCGCGCCGGCGCTGGCGGCTCCGGCGGCGCCGCCGAGCGCCATCGCGGTGGCGAGCCACGCGAACGCCTCGGTGATGCTTCCCGCAGGAGCGGCGTGGTCGACCATCGCCTCGGTCGGAGCGATCGCGGCGCCGGCGAGAAGCAGCACGCCCCCGAGCCCAACGACGCTCCCGGCCGCCGGGATCAGCGCCAGGTGTCCGGCCGTGAGCGCGCAGAGCACGAGGGCGAGCCCGGCGGCGGTGCGCACCCCGCCGCCGAGGCGGGCGGCGAGCAGGCCGCCCGCGAACGACCCGGCGCCCCAGAGGGCGAACAGCGGGGCGGCGGCCATGGTGCCATCGAGCGTCTTGGCGGCGGCGGCGGTGACGGCGACCTCGACGGCGCCGAGCAGTACACCGACGGCGATCAGGACGATCACCAGCGTGCGCATCGCCGGCGTGCGCAGCGAGCCTCCGCGTGCTCGCCGTTCACCGCGGGCAGGCTGCCACCTGCGTGAGGCCGGCTGCGCGGCGAACGCCGCCGTGGCGACCAGTAGGACCAGGCCGCCAATCGCGAGCGCCGCGCCGGTCGACCACACTGCGCCGAGCCGCGATGGCTCCCGGACGCTGGGGGTACAGATTGAGGATCATCTTCGGCGGGCGATCCGGGAGGGCGCCCTGCGGGCGGACGCGCGGGTCCCGTCCACCCGCGACCTCGCTCGCCAGCTGGGCGTTTCGAGACGAGTCGTGGTGGACGCTTACGCGCAGCTTTCCGCCGAGGGCTATCTGACCCTGCGCCAAGGTGCCCGCCCTCGGGTCTGCGAGGCCGCGGCGCTTCCAAGCATGGCGGCGCCGGTGCGGCCGGAGCCGGCCGCACCACGCGCGCGGTTCGACTTTCGTCCGAGCGTGCCAGACGTCTCCACGTTCCCTCGAGCGGCATGGCTGCGGTCGCTGCGCGAGGCGCTCACGACAGTCACCGACGCCGACCTCGGCTACGGCGACCCGCGTGGGGTCGAGTCACTGCGATCCGCTCTCGCGGACTACCTCGGTCGCGCGCGTGGCGTCGTCGCCGATCCCGCGAATATCGTCGTGTTCCCGTACGCATTTCGGCACAGCTTCGCGCAGCGCCACGCCGACAACGGCACGCCGATCGACGTGCTCGCGACGATGATGGGTCACCGCACGATCGACACGACCCGCGGCTACTACAAGGTCAACAAGGCGCGGATGCGCAAGGCCGTCGCGCGCGTGTCGGAGATGCAGCTCAACCATCGCGGCAACCGGGTCGGCACGGGCTTGGCGGAGCTTGTCGACGCCGAGTATGACCGCTACCAGGTCGGCCAGATCGCGGTTTCCTTCGGCACCTGCCATGAGCCCAGCAACGTCAAGTCCTCGGGCCAGTCGTGCCCTTACCGGTATCGCTGCTTCGGCTGCACGCATTTCCGCACCGATCCGTCGTATCTGCCGGAGCTGCGCGAGCACCTGCAAAGGCTGCTGGCCGATCACGAGCGGCTGAACGCCGCGACCGACGGGATGCTGGAGGACTGGGCGCGCCGCGACGCGATGCCGGCGCCCGAGGAGGTGGTCGCTGTCGGCGGCTGATCCGCAAGGCCGAAGAGTTGCTCGACGGGCTCACCCCGGCTGGAGCGCGCCACCGTCGACGAGCTGTTCGGTGTCATTCGCCGGGCGCGCGCGAACATCGACACGGCGCTGCCCGTCCACTTCAGCGCCAGGTCCGCCAGCCGCAGCCGACGATGTATCCGCAGCTCTCGGTGAGCCGGCGGCATGATCGGCGACGCGCGCACGGCCGCCGCGACGGCCCGCCGGCGCGTTGACAGCGAGCACAAGCGCGAACGGGTCCTGACGGTCGCGCGCGCGTGGGTCGACCGAGGCCAGGACTTCTCCTGGGAGCAACTGGCCCGAGCGCGCAGATCAACCCCGGGTTCGTGCATCGCGCACCGGGGCTGAAGGCGAGATGCGACGCTGCGCCGCGGCGCGGCCGTCGAGCTGGAAGCGGGCCTGCGCAGCGGCACCGCGCTGACGCTCGCCTCGGTGAAGGCTGAGAACGTGTATCCTCAAGCGTCGGCTGCACGAGCGCGAGCAGGACGTCGCCAGCTCAAACGCGGCTCGGCGAGGCGCTCGGACAGTCGATGCTCGACCCGCAAGCCCCCACCGACGAGGTCGCTGACGAACAGGTTGCCGAGCTGGAGCAGCAGCTTTCGAGGCCCGCGAGACGATCCGCGACCGCGAAGAGCAGCTCCAAGCCGTCCGCAGCTGAACCAGCGGTGCTCAGCGCGAGCAACTGCAGGCCCGGCGATGACCGACGTGCTCGTGGCCCGCTGCTCCCGCCCAGGCCGTGTTTCACGGGCCGCCGGCGAGTTCGTGCTGCGAACGGACCCGCACACCGAGTCGCACCCGATGGCGCTGCTGTCGCAGTTCCTGGTCGCGTTCGGCACGGCAAGCGGCGGCAACGCCCACTACGCCGTCGAGGCCTCGCGTCACCATGCCAATGAGTTCATCGTGCTCGTGGGACCTTCTCGAAGGGACGCAAGGGGTCGAGCTGGGATCACGTCGAGGCGCTGATGCGAGATGTCGACGCGGGCTTCGTAGAGCGCTGCGTCGCCTCGGGGATGAGCTCGGGCGAGGGGCTGATCGCCGAGGTCGCCGACGCCAGCGAAAACCAGCTGCCCGTCGCCGAGAAGCGCAGGCTCGTCGTCGAGTCGGAGTTCGCGCAGGTGATGAAGGTACTCGCGCGCGAGGGCAACACCCTCTCGCCAGTGATCCGCAACGCCTGGGACGGCAAGACGCTGCAAACGATGGCCAAGAACAGTCCACTGCGCGCGACGGGAGCGCACATCGGCATCGTCGGGCACATCACCAAGCAGGAGCTGCTGCGCCACATCACCGCCACCGAGCTGGCGAATGGCTTTTTCAATCGCTTTATGGTCGTGGCTGTCCAGCGCTCGAAGACGCTGCCGTTCGGCGGCCGGCTCGATGGAGACGATCTCGCTCGCGTCCGACAGCAGGTCCGCCTCGCCGCGCGCTTCGCCGCCGTCGAGCAGCAGATCTCCTTCGACGGCCGGGCGCGCGAGTGCTGGATCGCTGCATACGACGAACTGTCGCGCGGCGAGGCCGGGCTCGCCGGCGCCGCGACCGCACGCGCCGAAGCGCACACCGTTCGTATCGCGCTGCTTTACGCGCTGCTGGACTGCTCCGAAGTCATCCGGCTCGAGCACCTCGAGGCCGCGCTGGCGTTCTGGGCCTACAGCGCCGCCTCCGCCCGCTGGGTGTTCGGCGACAGCATCGGCGACCCAACCGCCGACGAAATCTGGACGCTCGCACGCGACCGCAACGACGGCATCACCCGCACCGAGGTCTCCAACCTGTTCTCACGCAACAAGAAAGCCCGCGAAATCGACCGCGCACTCCAAGCCCTCATCGATGCCGGCCGACTGGAACGCGCGAGCATCCGCGACCCACGCAACGACCGCACCCTCACCGTCTGGCGCCCAGCGAGCGAGCTAACGCGAACGGGCGCCTGAGACGGCTCGCTGCCGGAAAGCAGCACGAAGCAGCAGCGGCTTGGGCAAGGAGACTGGTGGCTGGTTCT
>CAWDYK010000023.1:0-68176 GCA_963806475.1 uncultured Solirubrobacterales bacterium | reverse complement strand
GTGACCGTACAGCGCCTCGTCGTTCATCGACACGGTCAGCTGCGGCTGCACCACCGTGCCGTCCGGGAACATGATCCGCGACTGGATGCCGCTCCCCGCATCTCCGGGCATCACCGGGCTCGCGCTGACCACGCTCGGCACCGTCGGCGGCTTCCCGCGGAGGGTCAGCCAGCTCCCCAGCTCGACGTCGCTGTTCTGCGCCGAGCTCGAGATCTGGACGCCGTAGCGGCCGTCGTAGAGGACGTATCGGTTCGCGCCCGAGCTGAAGAATGCGAGGTCTCCGACGCGCACGGTGAACGTCACGACTCGCGTCTGGCCGGGAGCCAGCGGGACCTGGCGAAAGCCCTCGAGGCGCTTGCTCGACGGCTGAATCCCGCCCGCGGAGCGCGGCGGCGTGATGTACAGCTCGACGAGATCCTTTCCCCGGACGGGGCCGGTATTGGTGACGTCGAGGCTGATGTGGACGGTGTCTCCCGCGTCCGCCACCGGGCGATCGATCTTGAGGTTCGAGGTCTTGAACGTCGTGTAGGAGAGCCCGTAGCCGAACGGGTAGGAGATCGGTCCGCGGAAGTACATGTACGTGCGTCCGGGGGTACCGGTGCCCGGACGAATGCGGTAGTCGGTGATCGGCGCGAGCTCGGCCGCCGTCTGATACCACGTGAACGGGAGGTGGCCGCTCGGGTCGTACTTGCCGAGCAGCACGTCGGCGAGCGCGTCGCCCTTGCGCTGCCCGTTGTAAGAGCTCCACACCATCGCCGGGACGCGATCGGCGAACGTGCCGAGGTCGACCTGGCCGATCGTCTCCATCACCGCGATCGTGTTGGGGTTGGCGGCCGCGACATCGGCGATCAGCTGCGCCTGGGCGCCCGGAAGCGCCAGCGAGGTGCGGTCGAAGTCCTCCGCGGCGGTCGAGCGGTCGGTGCCCGCGTAGACGATCACGTCGTCATGGTTCGCGGCCGCGGCGACCGCGTCGGGGGCGATGTTGACAAGTCCAGCCGCGGTCCCGCCGCCGCTAAACCCATTATAAAAATCAACGACGGAGCCCGGATTGATCGCCTGGATTGCCCGCCTGATGCCTTCGTAGGGAGTCACCTGGTTGGCCGCCGCGGACGGGCCCTGGACGCTCGAGTAGGCGCCCAGGTACATGCCGCTGCGGTTCGCGAGCGCGCCGATCACCGCCACCCGGAACGGGCCGGATCGCGGCACCTGCAGCGGCAGGAGCTTGCCGGCGGTGCCGTCGCGGCGGGTGGTGACCGAGTTCTTGAGCAGCACGAGCGTTCGGTCCGCGACCTCGCGCGCCAGCTGCAACCGCGCCGGGGTCTCGGTCACCGCGTGGTTGGTGTCCGCGTTGACCCAGGTTCGCGGCGGCAGGCGCGCGCGTGCCGCCCTGACCCAAGGTTCGGCTGCGATTGGGCCGAACTCGCCGAGCTCGATGCGCGCGGTGAACAGCCGCACGAGCGACCTGTCGACGTCGTCGATGTTGTAGACGTCGCTCTGGGTCCTGATGCCCTCGTCGACCGCCGCGGGCAGGAGGTTGCGGTTCGTGAGGCGGTCGCCATTGGGGACTGTGCAGTTGAGGTCCACGCCGGCGGCGTTGGCGAACGCGTGGGCCTCGGTGTCGTTGAGTACCCGACCCCAGCCCGGGGGCCGCCAGCGGTGGTAGGCGGCGATGCCCTGGATTGCGTCGCAATCGGAGGTCACGTAGCCGCCGAACCCGAACGTCTGCCGCGCCAGCGTCTGGATCAGCTGGCCGTTCGCGGTGGCAGGCACGCCGTTGACCTCGTTGAAGGCCGACATCAGCGCTCCGGGGTGCGCGTTCGCGATGATCTGCTTGAACGGAGCGGTGTCGTACTCGCGCAGCGTGCGCTCGTCCACGTTCGAGGAGCCGGTGAGGCGGTTGACCTCGCTGTTGTTCGCGGCGTAGTGCTTGAGCGTCGCGATCGTCTTCAGGTAGCCGCCCCCCTGAGGCAGGAGACGCCCCCGCTCGTCCTTGCCCTCCATGCCGTTGACGTACTGGGAGGCGAGCGCCGCGGTCAGCAGCGGATCCTCTGAGAATGTCTCGTCGTTCCGCCCCCACCGGGGATCGCGCGCGAGGTTCACCGTCGGGGCGAAGAAGTCGAGGTTCAGCGCGTTCTCGGGCGCGATCTCCCGAGCCTCGTCGGAGATCGCCGTCGCCTCGCGGTACATCAGATCGGGATCCCAGCTCGAGCCCAGCGCGAGATCGACGGGCTAGGAGGTCGTGTTGAAGATCGGCAGACGTGGGTCGGGGGGGAGCGGCTGCATACGCGAGCCCGTGCAGCGACTCGCTCCACCACCCGTATGCCCGCACCCCAGCCGGGGATCGCCGCAGATCGACTGGACACCATCTGCGAGGCCTTCTCGGCCGTCGTCATCCGCGCGACGAGGTCGGCGGCCCGCTCGGCGGGCGAGTAGCTTGCGTTGCGGTAGATCGGGACGAACTCTCGGTGGCGGACGGCGCGCGCTCGGCCACGGGCGCGACGGCGCACGCCACGCCGAGCGTGCAGACAGCCGCGGCGAGCAGCGCGAGCGCCGCGGTCGCGTCGGGGATCGCGCGCCGGATGCGGACACGCGCTGCTTGTGTCGCCCGGGGATCTCCGGGCGCGGCGCTCTCCGGCGCCGTGGCGAGAGACGACACGCGCGCGAGATTACCAACGGGAGACGCCTCCCGGCGGAACGACCTATAGCCGGACGACGTTCGCCGATCGCTCGCCGCGCGTCACGCCCCGAAGGTCGACGAACAGCGCGGCGTCGCGGGCCGACGCCACAATTTCGAGCTCGAGCGACGTCAGCCGCCGCAGCCGCCGCAGCAGCCGTCACACGCCGGTCAGGTCATTTCCTTCGGGCCGAGCTCGCGGCTTGCCCGGCGGCGATCATCGCGTTGGCCTGCGCGACCTCCTGCTGCGCCTGGATCGAGTTGACGTTCAGCGACAACGTCTTCGCGAGCTCGCTCAGCGCGAGCTGTTGATGCCCGTGCCGGAGGTCGTAGCCGGCGAGCTGGAGCCAGGTCTCGAAGTTCTGGGGCTGGACGCCGACGGCGTCGACCAGCGCCGCCCGCGCCGCCCGCTCGTCGCCGGCGGCGCTGTAGATCTCCGACAGCTCGAAGCGAGGCGTCAGCGCCAGCGGATCGCGGGACACGGCGGCGCGCGCATTCGAGAGCGCCGAGCCGATGTCGCCGCGGCTGGCGGCGGTCACCGCGGCGGAGGCGGCGTCGGCGGACCTGAGCGGTTGCAAGACCGCCCAGGCCCCCAGCACCACGACCGCGGCGAGTCCCGCGAGGGCGACACCGAGTCCTGGATTCCTCGTCAGCGAGCGAGCGCGGGCACGCCGCCCGACGGGGGCCGTCAGCGGGCCGCGCCCCGCGAGCCAGCCCGCGCAGAACAGTGCCGGAAGGGCGACGCCGGGGATGAACCACGTCCAGTCGATCGCAGAGTGAGCGCCGAACGCGAGCACGATGCACAGCAGCGTCAGCATCCCGGCCCGCTCGGCGCCGAGGTTGGCGAGCTGCTCGGCCGGCATCGCGAGACGGTGCCCTCCGGCTCGCTCGGCACGATCCGCCCCCGCGCGGAGCGGCCGCGCGGCGGCGATCACCCACGCGACGAGCAGCGCGATGTTCAGCGCGATCCCGATCAGCCCGAAGTCGGCGAACGTCTCGATCGCGTAGCTGTGGGTGTGCTGGACCCAGTAGAAGTCGTGGTAGTGGCGACGGGCGGTGGCGAATCCGACGGCACCGACGCCCTTCAGCAGCGCGTGCTCGCCGATCTTCATGCCCTCGCTCCAGTCGCGCGCGCGGGAGCTGGCGAGCTCCCCGAGCCGGCCGGGGTTGTCGCCGACCGTCGCGGTCTGGCTCGTGGCCGTGCTCCAGAGGTGTGAGATCTCCCCGCTCGGCCCGCGCGAGGAGGTGGCGAGTGCGATCGCGGCGGCTCCCATCGGAACGACGACGACGAGTGCGACCAGCCACCTCCCGAGGCGGCGGCGTGCGCCCGCGGGCAACTCGAACCGGTCGAGCGCGAAGGCTGCGCCGACGCCGGCGAAGCAGAGGGTGATCACGACGATCACCAGCACGATCCCGAACGTGTGCCCCGCGCTCGTGCGCGCGGCGAGGGCAACCCGATCATGGGTCAGATCATGCGTGAGCAGCGCCCAGCCCGTCAGGACCACGCCGCCGGCCAGCCCGAGCGCGGCGACCAGCGCCCCGCGCAGCCGCAGCGGGACGAACGCAAACCAGCAGCCGACACCGATCACGGTCGCGAGCAGCGCGCTGCGCGAGTACGACAGGACCACGACGGTCACGCACAGCGCGAACGCGGGCACCGACAGCACGCGCAGCGCGCGGCCCCGGTCGGTCCTCGCGCCGGCCCACAGGCACGCCGGCAGGCCGAGCGCGCCGATCAGGCCGGTCGCGTTCCAGTAGTCGAGCGGTGCGACCAGCCTGCCCAGTGTCTCCTGCGGGTCCAGCGTGGCCGGAAACACCTTGACCAGCAGCGCGTATGCGCTTGCGAGGGTCGCCGTCAGCGCGATCGCTCCCACCACTCCGGGCCAGCGCTCGGGGAACAGGCGCGCCAGCGCGATCGCTCCCGCGAACGCTGCGAGGTAGGAGAGGGTGCGGTTTGCCTCGAGCCAGGAGGCATCGGGCGCCACCGACCACGTGATCGACAGCGCCGTCAGTGCCCCCACCGCGGCGAACAGCGCCAGCGTGATCCCGCCCCAGGCCGGACCCGACCGACCCTTCAGCAGCACGAGCGCGGCGAGCGCAGCCGCGATTGCGAGCAGGGCGACCTGCGTCCACGTGTTGGGCCCGAGGTCGGTGCCGCCGGTGGCGACGAACACCACGAGCGACAGGCCGGCGGCGAGGCCAAGCCCGAACAGCATGTCGGGGGTCGCGCGGCCGGTGCCCACGCGTGCGGGGTGTGTCGCCCGGGAGTCTCCGGGCGCGGCGCTCTGCGGCGCCGTGACGAGAGACGACACGCGCGCGAGACTAGCAACGGTGGGATCGGCAGCCGCACGCTTCATGCCGCAAGAACGAGCACGCCGGGGGATTTGTTGCGCTCCCAACTTCCTCCGACGGGCGGCCTTGCGCTGTCAGGAAGGTCACAACCCGATGCTCCGAAGAGGGGTAACCTGGGGGCGGGTGCAAGGCCACACCGACATCGCCGTCGCGGCTCGAGACCTCACGCGCCGCTATGGGGAAGGGGCGACCGCGGTCGCCGCGCTCCGCGGCGTCTCGCTGGAAGTTGAGCGCGCACATCTCCTCGCCGTGATGGGACCGTCGGGTTCGGGCAAGTCGACGCTCATGCACATCCTGGCCGGGCTCGACGAACCGACCTCGGGCAGCGTCACGATCGCGGGCACCGAGATCACCGGGCTCGACGACAGCAGGCTGACGCTGCTCCGGCGCGAGCACATCGGCTTCGTGTTCCAGTTCTTCAACCTGCTGCCGATGCTGAGCGCGGAGGAGAACATGCTGCTGCCGCTGTCGATCGCCGGCGAGAAGCCAGACCGGGCCTGGCTCGAAGAGCTGCTCGAGCGGACCGGGCTCAGCGCGCGCCGCGGGCACCGGCCGGCGCAGCTCTCCGGAGGCGAGCAGCAGCGCGTGGCGATCGCACGGGCGCTGGTGACGAGGCCGACGATCGTGTTCGCCGACGAGCCGACCGGGAACCTCGACTCGAAGACCAGCGGCGAGATCCTCGAGCTGCTGCGCAGCTCGGCTGAGGCCTACCACCAGACGATCGTGATGGTCACGCACGACCCGCGGGCGGCGTCGATCGCCGACCGAATCCTGTTCCTCGGCGACGGGCTGATCGTCAACGAGCTCACGGAGGCGAGCCCCGGCGACGTGCTCGAGGTGATGAGCGGCCTGCAGGCATGATCAGGGTCGCGCTCAAGGGACTCCTCGGTCGAAAGCTCCGAGCCGTCCTGACCGCGATCGCGATCGTGCTCGGGGTCGCGATGGTCAGCGGCACATACGTGCTGACCGACACGATCAAGGCGGCGTTCTCGACCGTGTTCACGACCGTCTACAAGAACACCGACGCCGTGATCACCGGCAAGAGCGCGATCGGCAACAACCGCGGCGGGCAGAACTCGACCGCGCCGCCGTCGCTGCCGGCGTCGCTGCTGACCCGCGTGCGCGCGCTCCCCGGCGTCGCCGACGCCTCGGGGAGCATCTCCGACCTCGCCGGGCTCGTCGGCCACAACGGCAAGGTGATCTCACGAGGAGGAGCCCCCGGGCTCGCGTTCAGCCACTCGCCGTCGGGCCAGCGCTTCAACCCGCTGACGCTGACCGCCGGCAGCTGGCCGAGCGCCCCCGACCAGGTCGTGATCGACTCCTCGACCGCGAGCAAGAACCACTTCTCGATCGGGCAGCAGATCGGCGTCGTCGCCCGCGGCCCGCTCGAGCGCTTCAAGATCGTCGGGACCGCGAAGATCGGCGGGGTCTCGTCGCTCGGTGGATCGACGTTCGCGGTGTTCACGCTGCCGACCGCCCAGCGCCTGTTCAACAAGCAGGGCCAGTACGACCAGATCAGCGTCGCCGGTGCCCGCGGGGTCTCGTCACAGCGGCTCGTGAGCGAGATCCAGCCGCTGCTGCCGGCGAGCGCTCAGGTCCGCACGGGACAGGGACAGGCCAAGCAGGCGACGAAGGACACCAGCGGGTTCCTCAACATCTTCCAGGACTTCCTGCTCGCGTTCGGCGGGATCGCGCTGTTCGTCGGAAGCTTCGTGATCGCCAACACGCTGTCGATCACGATCGCGCAGCGCACCCGCGAGCTGGCGACGATGCGGACGCTCGGGGCAACGCGCCGGCAGGTCCTGCGCTCGGTGCTGGTGGAGGCGTTCGTGATCGGCCTGCTCGCCTCGATCGTGGGCCTGTTCCTGGGACTGCTGCTGGCAAAGGCGCTGAACTCGCTGCTCGTCTCGTTCGGGATCGACCTGCCGCAGGCGGGAACGGTGTTCAAGTCGCGGACCGTGATCGTCTCGCTGCTGCTGGGGGTGCTGATCACGGTCGCCGCCGCGATGCGCCCGGCGCTCCGCGCGACGCGAATCCCGCCGATCGCGGCGGTCCGCGAGGGCTCGGTGCTGCCGGTGTCGCGGTTCGCGCGCTTCGGCCCGTACGCCGCGGGCGCGACGGTCGCGGTCGCGGTCGCACTGATGCTGGTCGGCCTGTTCGTGAGCGGGCTGTCGACCGCCGTTCGCCTGCTGTCGATCGGGGTCGGCGCGATCAGCCTGTTCTTCGGCGTGTCGATGCTGGCGCCGACGCTGGTGCCGCCGCTGGCGGAGGTGCTCGGCTGGCCGGCGACGAAGATCGGCGGCGCCGCCGGGGCGCTCGCGCGCGGCAACGCCGTACGGAATCCCTCGCGTACCGCGTCGACCGCGTCGGCGCTGATGATCGGGCTGACGCTGGTGACGCTCGTGGGTGTGCTCGCGGCCGGGCTGAAGACTCGCTTCTCGGACTCGGTCAACCAGCTGTTCGTCGCGGACTATGCGGTCACCGCGACCGACAACTTCACGCCGATCGGGACCGCGTCCGAGGCCGCGGTAGAGCGCGTGCCGGGTGTCGAGGTCGTCGCGGGCGTCCGCGCGGGCGACGGCCGCGCGTTCGGATCGAGGGTCACGGTCAGCGGGATCCCGGGCGACATCAACAAGGTGGTCTCGCTCAAGTGGGCCGCGGGAAGCCAGCAGACGCCGGCGCAGCTGGGCGCCGACGGGGCGGTCGTGTCCAAGGACTACGCGAAGGCCAAGCACCTGCACCCCGGATCGCCGATCGCGCTCAAGCTGCCATCCAGCCAGACCCTGCATCTCGTCCTGCGCGGCATCTTCTCGCCGCCGAAGGGCGGCGCCCCGTTCGGCGACATCACGATGTCCCAGGCGCGATTCGACTCCGTCTATCAGAACCCGCAGAGCATCTACACGTTCGTCAACATCGCCGGCGGCGTCACGCCTGCGAACACGGCGAAGCTGCAGGCCGCGCTGGGCGGGTTCCCCGACGCCAAGCTCCAGACCAAGTCCCAGTTCACCCACAACCAGCTGTCGGGCGTCGACACGCTGCTGAACCTGCTGTACGTGCTGCTGTCGCTGTCGATCATCGTCAGCCTGTTCGGGATCGTCAACACGCTCGTGCTGGCCGTGTTCGAGCGCACCCGAGAGCTCGGGATGCTGCGCGCGGTCGGGATGACGCGCAGGCAGGTGCGCCGGATGATCCGCCACGAGAGCATCATCACGGCGCTGCTCGGCGCCGCGTTCGGGATCCCGCTGGGGGTGGTGCTGGCGCTACTCGTCGGCGAGGCGATCAAGTACCCCGCGTTCACGATCCCGGTCGGGACGCTGGTCGTGTTCGTGGTCGCGGCCGTTATCGCCGGGATGGTGGCCGCGATCTGGCCCGCCCGGCGCGCCAGCAAGCTCGACGTGCTCGAGGCGCTCCAGTACGAGTAGCGCTGGGCCTCAGCCGGATTTACGCGCGATCAGCATGAGCGTGTGACCGAAGCAGGCGGCGCTCGGACGCGAGCCGAGGTCGTCGAGCGGCTGCAGTGCGCGCTGCAGAGGGGGCGGCATCCGCCTCCATGTGTACGTGACCGTGTGAAGTTCGGGCCTCAGTCCGGCGGCGCCGGCCTCGCTCAACAGTGTTCGCGGAGACAGGGGGATGTCGTCCGGGGTGCCGTGGATCGCGGTCGCGATCCCGGTGCGGTTGGCGATCGCGAGGCCGAATCCCACCGGGTGCCACAGTCCCGGTTCGACGGCGATCAACGCGCCGCCCGGTCGCAGCAGCCGCGCGGCCTCCTCGAAGCACGGCGCGAGCGGTCCCTGGAACGCGATGTGGTGGAGGACCAGGCGGTAGAGCACCACGTCGAATGAGCTGTCGGCGAAATTGAGGTGGCCCGCGTAGCCGACGCGCGCCTCGTCGGCGCGGCCGCTCTGGAGCACGCCTTGGACGCGGACGGGGTCGGCGTCCACCGCGGTCAGCCGGAACTGCGGCGCGGGGAACAGATGCCTCCCTGGGTGCCAGCCGGCTCCGATCGAGAGCGCGTCACCGCGGTGCATCCCGACACGCCGCGCGAACAGCAGCTGCTCGCGGCGCATCATCTGCCGGTAGTGGGCCTCGAGCGTCGACTGCCGGCTGAGGCGGTCGAGGAGGTTGTCGGGGCGGTAAGGCTCGCACCCTGCTTGACCGCTCGAGCGGTTCAACGCCAGCTCCGGTGCGTGACCAGCGTCCGTTGCACCTCGCGCGCGGGCAGGTAGGGCCTGGTCGAGAGGAACTCGCGCGCCTCCCGTTTCGCGGCGCCGCGGTCGTAAGAGGCGGCGATCGGCCGCAGCCCGTGCCGGATCGGGGTGGCATCGATGACTCCGGCGCGCCATCCGTGCTCGCGCGCGAGCGCGGCCCAGTGAAGGTCGAGACCCCAGCCCGAGCGCAGCGCCGGGAAGGGCAACAGGACGTCGAACGTCGCCGCGGCGAAAGCGGACACCGGGCCGATCTCGATGAACGACGTCTCGCGCACGACGGTTCCGCGCTGCCGTCGTGTGATCTCCCAGGCGGCGTGCGAGCGGTGCCTGTGGGCGGGCTGCGCGAGCTGGAGCTCGAAGCGCTCGGCGAGGAACAGGAACGCGTCGAGAAACCCGGCGGGCAGCGTAACGTCGTCGTCGACGACGAGCAGCCAATCGTTCCCCTGCGCGGGATTGTCGGCGAGCAGGGCGTTCAGGTTCTCGAACTTGCCTCGATCTCCGGCGTGCGCCGTGGCGATGCGGACCTCGTGGCGGGAGCGGCTCAGCTCTGCGCGCGCGGCGTCGAGCAGGTTGGGCTGTCCAGCGTCGATCCCGAGCGCGAGCACCCGACGCCGGGGGACGCCGAGCGCCGCGCGCCGCAGGCGAGCGCGCTGCGCGGTCGCGCGCGTGTACGCGTCGTCGCGCGCGTCGGCGAGGATCGCCGCCGTGGTCCGTCTGATCCCGACGACCTGGCCGCTCGTGCCGGACAGGAAGTCGTCGGTGCCAGGGTCGCTCGGCACACCGTCGATTGTCGCGCGCGTCGTCGCCCGCGGGTCTCGGCGGCTCAGCGCTTTGCGAGCCGTTTGTGCTCGGCCAGCTGGCGCGCGAATGCGACGACGAACCGCGGGTTGTAGCGCAGGTAGCGCCGCCACAGGCGCCGCGGTTCGCGCGCCAGCCGGTAGGCCCACTCGAGTCCGGCCTCTTGCATCCAGGCGGGCGCCTGGGGGACGAGGCCGGCGTGGAAGTCGAATGCGGCCCCGACGCCGATCAGCACCGGCGCTTCGAGACGGGGTCGCATCCGCGCCATCCACTTCTCCTGCTTGGGGACGCCGATCCCGACCCAGACGACGTCCGCGCGCGAGCGGTTGATCTCATCGGAGACGGCGTCCTCCTCCTCGCTCGTCAGCGGACGGTGAGGGGGCGAGTAGCCGCCGACGATCCTCACCCCGGGATAGCGCTTGCGGAGGTTGAGCGCGAGCTGGACGAGCGCGCCCTGGTTACGGCCGCCGTAGAGGTAGAAGCGATGACCACGTTCGGCGGCGTGGGCGCACGCTTGCGCCATCAACTCGGGGCCGTAGACGCGGCCGGTGAGCGAATGTCCGAGCGAGCTGATCGCCCACACGAGCGGCTGCCCGTCGGGCACGTTCAGCGACGAGGACATCAGCGCGGCGCGAAGCTCCGGGTCCTCCTGTGAGGCCATCACCGTGTGGACGTTGCAGACGCAGACGTAGCCGAGCGAGCCCTGCTCGATCATCTCGTCGGCCCAGCGCAACGTGCCGGCGTAATCGATCAGCGCCAGCGGCACGTCAAGCAGGTTGACGGTGCTGGGCGGTTCGATCGGCGATCGATGCGGATGGACGGAACCCTCGGGGCGCATAAGTCTGTGCCGACTCTCTCTGATCCACGAGATGGACAGCAGAGCGACGACTATCGTGCAGGAGGAACGTGATTTCGAGCCGATGGTTTCGGTTTTGGTCTCGAACAGTTGCGGGCGCCGTGTGGCCAAAGAATCAAGGCGCCCGGATCAAGTTTGGACAAAGCTAGACAAAGCTCGCTCAAGTTCTCCCGTCGCTAAACGCCTCCGCGCTATGCTGTTTCGCGACACGGAAGTCGATCCTGCCCGCGAGCATCGCCCCCTTTCTCGCGGGTCTCGGACGGCCCCCAGCCCTACCAGGGTCGTCCGCTGATCGGGCCCGTGCCGCTCCGGCGGCACGGGCCCGAGTACGCCTCGCTTGCCAGCTGAGCGCTCGGATTCGCCTCTGCAGGTGGGTCTTGCCGCGGAGCCCCGCGCATACACTCCGGCGGTGCCAGCCCTCCGGTCGACAGCCGTGATTCCCTGCTCGCGAGCCCCGGGTAGTCGGCTGCGAGACGCCGTCGCGCTGATCCGCACCCACGCGGTGTTCGCGGGTGTTCTGCTCGCCGGCGCCACGGTTCGAATCCTGATGATGATCGCGTACCCGCCGGCGCTGTTCTTCGGCGATTCGTGGGGCTACATCGTCGGCGCCTTCGCCGGCCATCCGATCGCGATCTCGAACATCCGCGTGAGCGGTTACTCGGCGCTGATCCGGCTGTTCACGCTGCCCTCGCGCGGCCTCGCCCAGCTCGTGGCGGTGCAGCATCTGGCGGGGCTCGCGATCGGGACGCTCGTGTACGTGGCCTTGATCCGGGCACGCGTTCCGCGGTTCGCCGCCGCCGCCGCCGCCGCGCTCGTCCTGCTCGATGGTTACGCGATCACGCTCGAGCAGTACGTGATGTCGGAGACGCTGTTCACGCTGACGCTCCTGGGCGCGGCGTTGCTGCTGGTGTGGCCGGCGGTGCAGAGAGGCGGCGATGCCGGCGAGCGCGTCAGCCGAGCCAGCTGGCGAGTCGTGGCGGTGGCGGGTCTGCTCCTGGCCGGGGCGGTGCTTCAGCGCTCTGAGGCCCTGTTCGCGGTCCCGGTATTCCTGGGATACGTGCTGTGGTCGCGGGTCGGAGGGCGCGCGGTCGCGGCGTTGGCGGTCGCGCTCCTCGTTCCGATCCTGGCCTACGCGAGCTGGGAGGACGCGCGGTTCGGGAACTTCGGCCTCACCCAGAGCTCGGGCTGGACGCTCTACGGCCGGGTCGCGGCGTTCGCCGACTGCCGCGGAGCCGGTGTGCCCGCCGCTGCGCGACCGCTGTGCGAGACGGACGCGGAGCGCCGCGCACATCCCGGTGCTCCCACCTGGTACATCTTCTCGCTCGCGTCGCCCGCGGGGCGGATGTTCGGCGGATACGGCCGGACGCCGGGCGCGCAGGCGCGCTCGAATGCGGTGCTCGGCAGCTTCGCCCGCCGGATCGTCGTTCATCAGCCGCTCGACTACCTCGGTGCGGTGGGAGGCGACGTCCTTCGATTCTTCACCCCGGGCGCGACCCAGTTCGACGACTCCGTCAGCGCCACCGCGCTGCCTGCGGCCGCCAACGCAGAGATGATCGTTAAGGACGTCCGCCACCGATACCTGCCGTCGGTCCAGATCCAGGTGCAATCACCCTCGGCGCTGATGCGCGGATACCGCCGCGTCGTGCACGTACCTCGCCCCGTGCTCGCGTTGCTGGCCCTCGCCTCATTGGCGGCGCTGATCATCCAGGTCCCCGCGCGGCGTGAGGTGCTGCTGCTGTCGGGAAGCGGTTTGGCGCTGCTGGTCGGAACGGCCGCGACCGCCGGCTTTGGGCTGCGCTACCTGCTTCCGGCCGTCCCACTGATGGCGCTCGGGGGCACGCTCGCCGGACGCGACCTGTGGCTGCGCCGCCCACGGCCGAGCCCCGCTATCGAACGCCGGTAAGCTGCCCGCGTCGCATGGACTGTGTGGTGACAGGAGGCGCCGGGTTTATCGGATCAAACCTGGTCGATGCGCTCGTGGCGCGCGGCGACCGGGTGACCGTGATCGACAACCTCTCGAGCGGAAAGCGCGAGAACCTGTCGCAGGCGCTCGCGGGCGGCGCGACGCTTCATCAGGCCGACGTCCGCGATCCGGCCGCGGTGACCCAGGTATTCGCCGCGGCGCGGCCCGAGGTGGTCTTTCACCTCGCGGCGCAGATCGATGTGCGCTATTCGGTCGAGAACCCCGCCGGCGACGCCGAGGCGAATGTGCTCGGCACGATCGTCGTGCTGGAGGCGGCGCGAGGCGCCGGGTCGCGCCGGTTCGTCAACACGTCGACCGGCGGCGGGATCTACGGCGACGCCGACGTGCTGCCGACGCCGGAGGATCATCCGGTCCGCGCGCTGGCCCCCTACGGGCAGGGCAAGTACGCCGCGGAGGGCTACTGCGGCTTGTACACGCGGCTGCACGGCCTCTCGACCGTGTCTCTGCGCTACGGCAACGTCTACGGGCCCCGGCAGGACGTCCATGGCGAGGCGGGAGTGGTCGCGATCTTCTGCGGCCACCTCGTCGAGGGCCGCCGACCGGTCGTGTTCGGCGACGGTCGGCAGACGCGCGACTGGGTCGAGGTCAGCGACATCGTGCGCGCGAACCTGGTGGCGGCCGATGCCGAGCCGACAGGGCCCGTCAACGTCGGCCATGGGCGCGAGACGTCGGTGCTCGAGCTACTCGCGACGCTGGACGAGGTAAGCGATCGCGGCCCGCTGCCTGAGTCTGAGTTCATGGCCGAGCGTCCCGGAGAAGTGCGGCGCAGCTGTCTCGATGTGGGGCGCGCCAAACTGGAGCTCGGGTGGGAGCCGGAGGTGGAGCTCAGAGACGGTCTGCGGCGGATCCTGACAGGGCTGTAGACGCATCGTGCGCTGCGCTACAGATTCTCCGCCACCCGCGGAGCTTCGCGAGTGAAGACCCACCAGCCCAGGGCGAAGATCCCTGGGATCAATGCCACGGCGGCGAGGACCGGACCGACACCACCCGCGACCGTCACGGCGGACGGGAACGCCGATGGGTCGATGAAGGCGTGGCCCATCTGAGTAAGGAGAGTTGCAGTGGGATTCACGAGCGCGAGGTGAACGAAGGCCTCGCTGCCGAGCTGCTTGTATCCACTGGCCGGATACATCACCGGCGAGCAATAGAACCAGGCCTGTACCGCAACCTCCCAAATCGGCTGCATATCGCGGAAGCTGACGTACAAGGCTGACAGCAGCATCCCCAGGCCCGTCGCGAGCACGACGAAGCCCAGCACGATCGGCAATAGTTCGAGCCAGCCGGTGCTCGGCGTGATCCCGCTCAACACCGCGAACACGAGCACCGCGATGAAGTTCATACCCAGGTTGAACAGCGAAGTGAGGGACACCGAGAGCGGGATCACCATCCTTGGAAAGCGGATCTTTCGTAGCAGCGCCTCGCGTTGGACAAGGCACTGCACGCAGCCGGCGGTCGCTTCACTCAGGTATGTCCAGAGCACGATCGACGTCAGCAGGTACACCCCGTAGTGCGGGGTTCCCTTGCCGATCTCGAAGATCTGAGTGAATACGAAGTAGAGGACCCCGAAGAACAGCAGGGGTCGCATCAGCGACCACAGATAGCCCAGCACCGATCCGAAATAGCGCAGCTTGAACTCGGTACGGGCCAGCGTGAGCGTCAGCTCGAGAAACCGCCTTCCGCTCCCGCCGAGAGCGGAAGGTCCTTGCGCGCGTACCGCGTGCGTGCTCATCGGCGCTGCAAGCTAGCAGCGGCGGCTCTTCTGAGCGGCCAACGCGCCATAATCGCGGCCGTGAAGTTGCGGTGGATCCAGCCCGACGCCCCGATCGGGGCGAAGCGGAGGGAGGTCGTCGTCTGCATTCCGGTGTACGGCGGCCACGGGCATTTCGTCAGCTGCCTGAGCAGCGTCCTCGCACACACCGCCGCCGATGTGCGGATCCTGATCTGTGACGACGCGAGTCCGGACACGAGATCCGAACAGTTCGTCGGCAAGCTCGAGGGCGTCGACCGCGGCGAACGCGAGGTGCTGTACCTGCGCCGGACGCACAACGTTGGATTCCCAGCTAACGTCAACGGGGCATTTGCGCTTGCGGCCCCGGCGGACGTCGTCGTGCTGAACTCGGACTGCGTCGTGACCGACGGGTGGCTCGAGGGGTTGCGGGAGGCCGCATACGCCGACAGCCTTGTGGCGACTTCCACCGCCTTGACAAATCACGGCAGCCTCGCGTCGGTTCCCTACCGCGCGACGCCGCTACCTCAGCTTCCCGCAGAGTGGAGCCTCGATGCGGCAGCCGCGGCTGTGCGGTCGCGCTCGCTGCGACTGCGCCCTCGTCTGCCGACCGCGATCGGGCACTGCATGTACGTGCGCCGCAGTGCCCTCGATCTGGTCGGCGGGTTCGATCTCGTGTTCTCCCCGGGTTACGGCGAAGAAGTCGATTTCTCTCAGCGCTGCGTGCAGAGCGGGCTGTGCCACGTGCTTGCCGACGACGTGCTGGTGCTCCATCACGGGGGTGGGAGCTTCGTCACCAACGGGAAACGGAACCCGGTGCAGGACGCGCACGAACGAATCATCAACGCCCGGTACCCGTACTACCGCGACAGCGTCAGGTTGATCCAGGGCGACGTCGCCGGCCCGCTATCGCGCGCAATCAGCGCTGCGCGGCGGGCCCTGAAAGGTCTGTCGGTCGTGATCGACGCGCGGGTCCTCACCGGACCGATGACCGGCAGCCAGCTGCATGTCCTGGAGCTGATCGCAGCGCTGAACCGCACCGGAGGGGTTCGCATCACGGCCGTGGTCCCCGACGATCTGAGCGGCTATGGCGCAATCGCGCTGAGGAAGCTGCCCGACGTCAAGGTCGCGACTCGAGCGGAGCTTGCAGCCGGTCATTTTGAGCGCGCGGATGTCGTCCACCGCCCATATCAAGTCAACAACCACGAAGACCTGTCGTTCCTGGCGCGCCTTGGCGAGCGGCTGATCGTGACCAACCAGGACCTGATCGGCTACCACAATCCGTCGTACTTCCGGGACTTCGAAGCTTGGAACGGATACCGGCGAGTCACCCGCTGGGCGCTTGCGGTCGCTGACCGCGTTCTGTTCTTCTCAGCACACGCGCGCGACGATGCGCTGGCGGAGGATCTGGTTGAGCCGGGACGGGCGAGCGTCGTGCACATCGGCGTGGACCACACGTTCGTTCGCCCCGATCAGACGCCGGTGCCGCCACGCGGGGCCGCCCGTCTCCCTGGCGGAGCAGAAACGATCCTCTGCCTCGGCACCGATTTCCGCCATAAGAACCGGATCTTCGCGCTCCGGATGCTCGAGCAGCTGCGGCGTCGCCACGATTGGCGCGGCTACCTGCTGCTGGTTGGCCCGCGGGTGGCGCAGGGTTCATCCGCTCCCGACGAAGCCGAGGAGATCGCGTTGCGTCCAGGGCTTGGCGAGTCGGTACTCAGCTTCGGGTCCGTGAGCGAAGCCGAGAAGACGTGGCTGTTCCGGCGAGCGGGCCTCGTGCTGTATCCCACGGTCCACGAAGGATTCGGGCTCGTCCCATTCGAGGCCGCCGACCACGGTGTGCCGTGCGCATGGGCAGAGGGGACTTCGCTCAGCGAGCTCCTACCTGGCAGCACCCCCGCCCTCGTGCCCTGGGACGCCGGGCTGAGCGCCGACCGCGCGCTCGAGCTGCTTCGGGACGAGCGCGCGCGCGAGCGCAACCTCTCCTCGATTCGCGCCGCCGCCTCCGACCTGACGTGGGACGCCACCGGAACCCGGCTGTTGGCGGTCTACGACCAAACCTGCGACGAGCCCGCGACTTCGGGCGGCGCGCTCGAGCGGCGGCATGGTCTGATGGGGGGCGGGCTCAGCGAGGATGCGGTGCGCCTGATCGGGCCCAGCGGCGCGCTCCCGTCGGACCTGGAGCGACCGCTGCTGGCGCTCGCCACGCACCCGCAGATCGGCGATCCGATGTTCCGCGCGCTCAAATTCGGGTACCGCGCGACGTTCCGACTGCGGCGCCTGGGTCGCCGAGACGGCGGTCACAGCCAACGGGCGCGCTGACCCGATCGTGGCCCCTCGGGGGGACTCGCGGTCGGGTGTTCTCTATCCTCAGCCCCCGCCGATGGATCCGCCACTGAACCAACTCGAGCCGGCGCGGACCGAGCCGAAGTCGGCTCGCCCGCAGCGGATCGGGATCCTCGTGGTCGCGTACAACGCCGCGTCCACGCTCGCCAGCGTTCTCGACCGCCTGCCGAAGTCGTTCCGCCCGCGGATCGCCGAGGTGCTCGTTTGCGACGACGCAAGCGACGATTCCACGTACCTCGTGGGCCTCGGCTACAAGCAGCTCAGCGATGACCTGCCCCTCACGATCATCCGGCATCCGACCAATCTCGGCTACGGGGGGAACCAGAAGGCCGGTTACCGGCTGGCAATCCAACAGGGTCTCGACATCGTCGTCCTATTGCACGGTGACGGCCAATACGCCCCCGAGAGCATCGAGGAGATCGTTGCTCCGCTCGAGCGCGGGGAATGCGACGCCGTGATGGGAACTCGGATGATGGTGAAAGGAGCGGCGCGCAATGGTGGGATGCCGCTCTATAAGTACGTCGGCAACCGGATCCTTACGAAGTTCGAGAACCGAATGCTCGGGACCGCGCTGACGGAGTTTCATTCCGGCTATCGGGCGTACAGCGTGAAGGCGCTCGCCTCGATTCCGTTCGAGCGCAACTCCGACGGCTTCAACTTCGACACGCAGATCATCATCCAGCTCGTCGACGCCGGCAAGCGGATCGTCGAGGTGCCGATACCCACCTACTACGGAGACGAGATCTGCTATGTGGACGGCCTGAAGTATGCAAAGGACGTATCGCTCGACGTCACGCGATACCGGCTCTCAAAGCTTGGTTTCACATCCGGTGACATTGGTGGTGTGGGTGAGGAATACTCGATCAAAGAGGCTGAAGAGAGCTCGCACGCGGTAATCCTGCGGTGGCTCGCACGGATCCCGCCGGCCCGTGTTCTCGACCTTGGATGCTCAGGTGGCCTGCTCTCAGAGCGTGTCCGGGCACTCGGTCACCACGTCACTGCGGTCGACGTGCTGGAAATCCCGGGCGTCCGCGACCGCGCGCACCGATTCGTTCAGGCCGATCTCGACAAAGGGCTGCCGCCGGACATCGCGGACGACGGTCCATTCGACATCGTGCTTGCGGCGGACATCCTGGAGCATCTGCGCGAGCCCGAGCAGATGCTCGAGCAGGTCCACGGTCTGCTTGGGCCGCGCGGCGTGCTCGTCGCGTCCGTCCCGAATTTTGCGCACTGGTATGCGCGCGGTCGGACCGCGCTCGGCCTGTTCGACTACGACCAGCGCGGAGTGCTCGATCGCGGGCATGTGCGATTCTTCACCCGTCGCGGATTCGTCAGCCGGCTGCGGCGGGCTGGCTTCACCGTGCTGCGACAGGAGGCGACGGGACTGCCGCTGGAGGTCCTCATGCGCGGCGGCGGGAAGAGCCGTCAGCTGCTCAGGGCGTTCGACCGCCTCGCGGTCGAGGCGCGGCCGACTCTATTCGGCTATCAGTTCGTATTGCTCTGCGAGCGCACGGCAGTACCGAGGGTCGTCGAATCGCATGCAGGTGACTGACACCCTAGCCGCCGCAACGACGCCGGCGGTCCCGCCGAGAACCGTCGAGACGCTCCGCGCCGGTTCGCGCCATCCGCCGGAGTGGCTGTGGGCGGCGTCCGTTGCCGTGCAAGTGGTGTTCGCCGCCCTGCTGACGAGCTACACGTATTTCTTCGTCGACGACTTCCTGTTCCTTCGCCAGGCGCGCACACAGGCATTCGGGATTCACTATCTCCGCGAGCCCCTGTTCGAACATTTCTCGCCAGTCACGCGCGTGCTGAACAAGTTCATCGTCGACGTCGCGCCGGGCAGCTTCGGCTTCGCGCACGGGGTACAGCTGGCGCTCTACGCGGCGGCGATCGCGGCGCTTGCGCTCGTCTTGCGGGTGGCCCTCGGCAGGAGCTGGATCGCTCTGGCGCTGACCGTGCTGTTTGGACAGTCGGTGTTCCTGATGCGCCTGCTCACCTGGTGGACTGCCACCGCGAACATCTTGCCGGCGACGGTCTTCATGCTGCTCGCGACCGCCGGTTATCTGCGTTGGTGGCAGAACAAGCAGCGAGTCTGGCTGGTTGCGTCGCTGCTTGCCTATGTGGGCGCGCTCGCGGACTACGAAACGGCGATGCTGTTTCCGGCGAACCTACTGCTGCTGAGGCTGCTCGTGTTGTCCGAGACGCTGGATCCGCGTGCGTGGGCGCGCGAGATCTGGCGCGAGCGATGGGCCTGGATCGGCTACTGCACCCTCGATCTCCTTGCGCTGATCAACTACTTCGCCAGCTACTACCACCGCATGCCGCGCCCGTCGCTGGGCCAGGTCTTTCATTTCGTGGAGGTCTCGCTGCTCGAGACCTTCACCCCGGCGCTGCTGGGACTCAAGCGTGTGCCAACGTCGAGCACGGCAGCGTCTGTGGCCGCCGGACTCGTGTTCTGCGCCCTGCTGGCTCTGACACTCTACTTTCGACCCCGGGCGTGGCGATGCCTCCTCGCGGCACTCCTCGTGTTCCTGATCACGATGATTCCGCTCGGCCTCAATCGCATCAGGCTGTTCGGCGTGGACGTCGGTGCGGAGCTCTACTACCAGCAGTCGGCCCAGTTCATGTTCCTGATTCTCGCCGGGTTCGCGCTGAGCCGTCGGTGGGGAGATGAGCGGTCTGGATCCGCACAACGTCTGCGCGGGTGGATCCCCAGTCGCATGCTCCCAGCTGTCGCCTTGGCGGCCGCGGTCGGCTACGGCGTGTTGTACGTCTCGTCCGTCCACGCTCTGGCGAACGCTGCTTGGCAGCCGCGTGATGCCCATAGCTATGTGCGCAGGTTCCTCGCCGCCACCGAGCGCGTCAGAGCTGCGACCGGCCGTGAGCCGAACCTGATCGACCTGACCGTTCCGAGCGCTCTCATGCCTGCTGACTTCGTTCCGTTCAACCGCTATTCGGAGTTCTTGCCGGTGATCAGTTCCAAGTTGCGCTACGACGAGGCGTCCGAACCGGCTTTCGTGGTCGACTCGTCAGGTGGGTTGCAGCGGGTGCGGTTCTCGAGCGTCGCGGTGGGGATGCTGCTGAGGGCTCGCGTGACCAGCAAGGGGCAGGCCGGCAGCGTGAAGGCGCCGGTTCGGGCCGGCGGAGCCTGTGTTCCCCCTGGACCGGCTGTCCTCCTGCACGTCCCGTTGTCGGCTCCGCAGAGCGTGGCCGCACCGACCGGCAGACTTCCGTACGCCGTACGGGTCAAATACGCCTTGCCGGCCCGCGCGAACGTACCGGTTCTCATCGTCAACCGCGGCGGTATGGCAACGGCGGATCCGGACGCGCACTACTGGGGGCCGGGAGGCGGAGCCGCGTACGCGCTCCTTGGCGTCCGCATGATGGTGGACGAGGTCGATCTCGTCCTACCAGGTGGATCGTGCGTCCACGCACTCGACCTCGGCCGATTTCGCTGACGGCCTCCTGAACCTCTCCGGCTAGCCGTCGCTGTTGGCTCTGCGAACCGAGTCGATCTCCTGACGCAGCTCTCTGGCCAGCACCGAGACCCGCTTGCCCTGTTCATAGAGGCCGGCACGCAGCATCTTTATCTCCCGGTCGAACGCGTCGGCGTCGGGCCTACCCTGCGGTTCGTCGTCGGGTGTAACGATCTGGGCGGCGCGTCGGCGGCTGGGGAGGCGCTTGATCGCGGCGGCGCCGGCCGCCAGCGCACGATCTACGCCGTACGGGCCAGGTTGGGCGGGAGCCGCCCGGGTGGACACATCGCTGGACATGCGGCGGCCAATTGGACGCGGCTGGGCGGCGCCATCGACACGGCGCCTCATCACGAGCAGATCCTGCGTCCAGGACCCGTCGGGGATGTATGCCGCCAAATCGAAGAATCGGGTCCAGTGCTCGAAGATGTACCAAGGAGCGTGAACAGTCGAGTGATAGAAGTCGGGGTGAGTCGATCCCACGAAGTGGTCGTCGGTGATGAACAAGATCCCCCGAGATTCGAGCTCCGCGCGCCATCGCTCAGGATCGTCGCCGACCCTCTCGCTCGCCTCGCAAGTTCGGTTCCAGCTCGACTGACCCTCGATGCTCAAGAGTAGGAACGCTCCTGGACGGGTGATCCGCTGGAGCTCTCCGAGCCAGAGGTCCTGAAGTCGTTCGTCTAAGTGGGTGAAGACGCTGTGGTTGATGACCAGGTCGAAGTAGTGCTCGGGATACGGAGTCGGTGGCTCGTGCGGCGCGATCTCGTAGTAGCCGTAAGGAAGGTTCGCGCGCACCCACTCGATCATCTCAGCGTCAATGTCGGTCCCATGGATCTCGACCTGGTCAGCGATCGGTCCCAGGTGGCGGAGGAATCGCCCGCAACCGCAGCCAAAATCGAGGAGGCGGTCGAAGTCGGTTAGGGACCTTCCGACGACCGCGAGAGCACGCTCTAAGCATCCGAGGTGGGTGAAGGCGTCCAGATCGAAGGATCTGAGGTTCCTCTCGATGTCGTTCGCGTCGAACGATGACGCGACCCGCAGGATCAGGTCGGCTGGGGGTAGCGGCGGGCGGTCGTCGGCTAGCTGAAGCATCATGAAGGCGAATGCTAAGTGCTCAGTCGGAAGGGGACGGGAGGCAGGGACGCCGACTCACCGGCGCTCAATCTCAATCGCATGCGGCAGATCCACGATTCCGCCGCCCGGGTGAGCCGCCAGCATGATGATCGAGCTGTCAGCGTTCAGGTCGAACAGGTCGGCTCCAAGCCCTTCGCGCGCGACCGTTGCCATCAGCCGGTGGCGGCCGGGTGCGAGCCAGTTGTCGAAACGGAACCGCACAACCGCGGTCTCCCCGGCGCGGAAACGGCCGGTTTGGAGGCTATCGACATGCGTGCTCGTGGCGAACGCGGCGTGTCCCAGCTCGTTTCTGACGGTGATCGCGAAGATCGGGTTTCCGGCGTCGGCATGGAACCGCACGTCCATGCGGACGCAGCACGGCTCTCCCTGATTCGCGGTGACGACCACGTCACCCGTCGGCGACTCGAATACGGCGCGCACCACTTCCGCCACGGGTGCTCGGCGGAGAATCTCAGGCCCGCCAGTGTCCCTGGCCTCCTGTCGCACCAGCTGGAAGTTGAGCTGGTTGTACTGCCGGGTGATCGATGGCGGCAGGCCGATATCGACGACCCGGCCGCGCTCGAGCAGCATGGCACGATCGCAGAAGCGCTCCACCGAGCCCATGTCGTGCGTCACGAACACGATCGTCCGACCGGCCGCCTTGAGCCGGGTGAACTCGTCAAAGCACTTCTGCTGGAACGCGGCGTCGCCAACCGCCAGCACCTCGTCGATCAGCAGGACGTCCGCATCGACCTGAATCGCGACGGAGAACGCAAGCCGTACGTGCATGCCCGAGGAGTAGTTCTTGAGCTTCAGATCCATGAACTCCTCGAGCTCGGCGAACGCGACGATGTCGGCAAATCGCTCCTGCGCCTCCGCGCGCGTCAGGCCGAGCATGATCGCATTGATGATCACGTTGTCACGCGCCGTCAGATCGGGATTGAATCCGACCCCCAGTTCGATGAAGGGCGATAGACGGCCCGTAACGGCGAGCTGGCCGTTATCGATCTCGTAGATCCCTGCGAGGCACTTGAGCAAGGTGCTCTTGCCGCTGCCGTTGCGGCCCACGATCCCGAAGAACTCGCCCGAGGCGACCTCGACCGTTACGTCGTCTACGGCCTTGAGGACGTCGAACTGCCGGGACCGAAACGGGTGCAGGGCCCGCTCCTTAAGCGTGTGGTACCGCTGGTGCGGCAGGCGGAAAGTCTTGCTTATGTGCTCGATCGATACGGCCGGGGTCGCGACCGCGGCAACCGGTTGGCGCTCAGCCGGGGAGATCTGATCTGCCGTGGCGCTCACGCGAGTGAAGGTAGCAATGGCCGAAACGTCTAGTCGGGGTTCGTCGCCCTGGGAGGCAGCTCGTTGATGGCACCCCACATCTCTCTATGATCACGCGCCGTGCCCATCGAGATCTTCGAGGACCACGTCTGGCAGATGTCGCTCGGCGAGCGTGCCGCCGTCGAGGGAGTGCTGTCGCAGCTGCGTCCGGCGCTCGCGGCCGAGATCGGCTCGATGGAGGGGGCCTGCCTGCGACGCATCGCCGCCCATGCCGGGGAGGCGCACTCCTTTGACCTGAGTCCTCCCACGCTGCCGGTACCGGAGAACGTGACGGTGCACACGGGCGACTCACACGAGCTGCTGGCCCCGTGGCTGGCAGAGCTGGAGGAGCAGGGCCGAAATCTGGATTTCGTGATGGTCGACGGCGACCACACGCCCGAGGGGGTGCGGCAGGATCTCGAGGACCTGCTCAATTCCCGAGCGCTCGCCCACTCCGTGATCCTGATCCACGACACGGCCAACGAGCGGGTTCGCCAGGGCATCGATGCCGTTCGCTTCTCGGCCTGGCCGAAGGTCGCTCACGTCGAGCTCGACTGGATCCCGGGCCAGTTGTTCGCCGAGCTGGAGCTGCGCAATGAGCTGTGGTACGGGATCGGCCTGGTGATCGTGGATGCCTCGCGCTTGGCGTACCTGAATGGATCGGTGTACGAGCGGCGCTATCACCCGGCTGCGCCACTGCTCGCGGACGTGCGCGAGCTGGTGATAGCGCGTGAGCGGGTCGAGAGCGAGCCGGCGAGCGCTCGGGACGAGGTCACCGTGCTGCGCAAGCGTGTCGCCGAGCTCGAGCTTCAGCTCAGCAGTGCACAGGCGCGAGAGGCTGCCCAACAGCAGGAGCTGGCGGCGCGAGAGGCTGCACAACAGCAGGAGCTGGCGGCGCGAGAGGCTGCACAACAGCAGGAGCTGGCGACGCTGCGCGGCAGTGTGGAGCGAGCTTACGGGACGCTCCACGACGTGACGAGCTCCCCCAGCTGGAAGATGACGGCGCCTCTGCGTGCGGCCAAGCACGCCGCGCGCCGGATCAAGGGCTGACCCACAGATCGCCCTCGCGCTTTGCGTATCGCGCTCGTCTCCCGGGAGCTCTATCCGTTCGGCGGTGGCGGAATCGGCCAGTTCGTGGCGGCGGCGGCGCGGCTGCTGGCACAGGTGGCGGACGTCACTGTGCTCACGACGTCGCTGTTCGAGCCCGCCTTCGAGCGCCTGCGGGCGAACCGCGACCCAAGGTTGCCCCCAAAAAGGGTGCGCATCGCGTTCGTGCCCGAACCCTCCGTGGAAGAGGCCTCGGGCTGGTATCACGTCATGCAGTGCTACGGGGACCGAGTGCTGCGCCGGCTCCGAGAGCTCTATCCCGAGGGCGGACCTGACCTGATCGAGTTCCCAGATTTCCTCGGGGAGGCTTTCGTCGTGCTCCAGGCGGCCGAGGCGTTCGACCGCTTCCTCGCGCGGACCTGCATGGTCGTGCGCATTCACACCACTGCCGAGATCTGCGAGGTGCTCGACCGCTACCTCAAGCGGGATCACAGCTCCAGGGCGCTGCACGCGATGGAGCGCTTCGCGCTCGCCAAAGCCGACCGCCTGATCTGGCAGGGAGGGGACGTGCTCGGCACCTATCAGCGCTTCTATGGCGCCGATGCGCTCGCGCCGGCGGTGCGGATCCGCTATCCGTATACCGGCCCGTGGCGCAGCCGGGAGCGGACGTCGGCTTCGCTGCCGGCAACCCGCTGAGGATCCTGTACGCGGGCCGGCTGGAGCGGCGCAAGGGGGTCCAGAACCTCGTCCGGGCGATGACCGGCGCTGGAGCGGGACGACTTCCGCTTGACCGTGCTGGGCGGGGACACCGATACAGGCCCGCTGGGTGTGTCGATGCGGCGGCAGCTCGAGCTTGCAATCGCCGATGATCACCGGATCGAGCTGGGGGCGTCGGTCGATCGCGCGGCGCTCTCGACTGCGATTCGCAGCCACGATGTCGTCGCGGTTCCGTCGTTGTGGGAGTGCTGGCCCTACGCCGCGCTCGAGGCGCTGCACCTGAACCGGCCGGTGCTGGGCACGCCTGTCGGCGGTCTCGTCGAGCTCGTCCGGCCGGGTCGGAGCGGATGGCTCGCGCGCGGCACGGATGCGGTTGCGTTCGAGGACGCGCTCGGCGAGCTGCTGGAGCGGCGCGCGGAGCGTGGAAGCGATGATCAGATGCGATGGCCCGATCGCGCATGCGCGCGCGCTGAGCGACGAGCGTGAGATCCTCGACGGGTATCGAGCCGCTTGCCGCGCGAGAGCTTGCGCGGCGGCGGCGCCGTCGGCGCCGCAGCGCGGCACGCCGCCGCTCGTGTCGGCGATCGTTCCGTACTACCGGCGCGTCGCGGTATGTGCGCGACGCGATCGAGTCGCTGGTCGGCGCAGACTTATCCCGCGGCTCGAGATCGTGCTCGTCAACGACGGCTCGTTCGAGGAGGAGGATTGGGTCGTGGCCGAGCTCGCGGCGCAGCTGCCGGTGGTCGTCGTCTCGCAGATGAATCAGGGGCCTGGGCGCGGCGCGGAATCTTGGGCGTGCTCGCAGAGCCGCGGGCGGTACGTGTTCCCTCTGGATGCCGACAACATGGCAGAGCCGGAGTTCGTGGCGCGGTGCGTGGAGATCCTCGAGCGGAGCGCCGAGGTGGCGTATGTGACCTCGTGGTCTCGGTACATCGGCGAGGACGGGGCGCCGCGCCCGGGCGCCGATGTCTGGCTACCAGCCGCTCGGCAACCACGCAGCACTGATCGCGCGAGGACAACGTCGCCGGAGACGCGGCGGCGGTGATGCGGCGGCGGATCTTCGACGCGGGCTTTCGCTACAGCGAGGAGCTGACGAGCTTCGAGGACTGGCACTTCTACCGCGAGCTGCAGCGCGCCGGGCACTTCGGCGCGGTGATCCCCGAGCGGCTGCTGCGCTACCGGGTGCGCGAGCGATTCGATGCAGGCGCAGATCGCGCAGCCCAGGCGCGAGCGGCTGCTGGGGGAGATCGCGCGCTCTGATCGAGGGAGAATGCGGTGCGATGGACGTCGTCGAGCGCCTGACGCTGGAGGCGGCGCAGGCGGACACGATGCTCGCGTGCGAGCACCGCCATCGCTACGAGTTCGCGGCGGCGCTGTGCGACGGGCAGCGCGTGCTGGATCTCTGCTGCGGCAGCGGATACGGAACCGCGATCCTGGCGGCGCGCGCGCGCGAAGTGCGTCGGCGTCGACAACGATGCCGCCACGGTCGAGACCGCTCGGGTCGACGGTCGGCCGCGAGCTGCCGAACGTCGAGCTTCGAGCTGGCGGACGCGGTGGCGTTCCTGGGCGGCGGCATCGTCCGGCCGCTTCGATGTCGTGGTCTGCTTTGAAGGGCTCGAGCACCTGCACGAGCTCGACCGCGCGCTGGCAGCTGCTGCGCGAGCACGCCGAGCGGGGAGTGCAGATCGTCGCCTCGCTGCCCAACAGCAAGCTGTTCGAGGAGGACAACCCCTACCACGTGACGCGACTTCGGCTATGACGAGGCGATCGGCGCGTTCGCTCCGTTCCCCGAGGCGGTGATGGTGCCCCAGTTCCTAGCCGAGGGTTCGCTGATCTGCCCGCCGGGAGCGACGGAGACCGAGGTCGCGGTCGACGCTCGAGGACCGCGACGAGCCCGAGTACGCCAACCACTTCATCTTCTGCGTGGGCTTCGAGCCCGCCGAGGTCGACGCGCCCCCATCACGGCAGGATGCAGCTCAACACGAGCCCCGTGTTCAACCGCTGGGCCGAGGACCTGAAGCGCGGGGCCTGGGCGCTGCGGCGCGAGAACGCGCGGCTGGCCCGCGCCCGGCTGGGCAAGGCCGGGTCGGCCGCGGCCACCGCGCTCGCGCGCCTCGCCGCAGCCCGAGCAGAGATCGCGGCGTTGAAGGAGCGCTGCCGTGTCGCCGAGGCGCGGGTGCGCAAGCTCGAGCGCCGCGCTGGTGCGGCGCTCTCGAGCCCGACGCGACGGAGCAGTGGACCGCTGCCAGAGGTCGGACTCGGCGCGCGCCGATCAAGGCGTTGGAGGCCCGGCCCGTGGCGATCGCAGCCCGGCGAGGATCCCAACAGCTGGGAGCAGCGCCGCCGGCGCGCCGCCGAAGTACTGATTCCGTGGATCGAGCAGACGGTGCCGCTGGCGGGCAAGACGGTGCTGGAGTACGGATGCGGGAACGCCGCGGTCAGTTGCGCGTTCGCGCGAGCGCGCCGAGCCGCGTGATCGGTCGTCGACATCGATCCGGGCTGGATCGAGCTCGGGAACGAGGAAATCCGCAAGCGCGGGCTTGACGAACGTCGAGCTCGAGCTGCATCCGGCGGAAGCGATCCTCGACGCCGTCGCGCGCCCGGCGGGGACAGATCGACGTGTTCCTGCTGTACGCGGTGCTCGAGCACCTCACCATCCAGGAGCGCCTGGCGGTGCTGCGGCTGGCGCGCGAGGTGGTCAAGCCCGACGGCGCGATCGTCGTGTGCGAGGCGCCCAACCGCCTGATCTACTTCGACCATCACACGGCGCAGATGCCGTTCTTTCATCTGCTGCCCGACGAGCTTGCGGCTCGAGTACTACGCGACGCTCGGAGCGAGAGGACTTCAAGGCTGCGATCGACGAGCGCCGCAGAGCGAGGCCGCGACGCGGCGCTCCAGGCGATCGTGCGCTGGGGCCGCGGGATCAGCTTTCATGAGTTCGAGGTCGTGTTCGGCGACCTCTCCAGGCACGTGATCGCATCCAACTACGACCCGCTGCTGTTCGGGGAGCGTCCGGTGCATCCAGATGAGGTGATCCTCGCGCGATACCTGGAGCGCTGGCGTCCCGATCTCGCGCCGGCCTGGTCGCGTTACTGGCTCGACCTGATCCTCTCGCCGCAGCCGGTCGAGCGCCGCCAGCCGTTCGTGCGACCGTGGACGGCCGACACGGTCGCGAGCACGCACGTCGGGTGGACGAGCTGGGAGAACCTGTATCTCGGGGACCAGCACGTCGAAGCTGTCGATCGAGTTGCCGCATCCCACCGACCGGCTGGTGGTGGGATCGGTCACTCAACACGGGCGATGGCTGTCGCTGTACGCGCGTCCGGAGGGTGCCGATGCGGTCCAGCGCGCGGCGCACGAGGCCGCCCCCGGGCGCGCTGCATTCACCACCTTTGCGTTCGGAGCGCCGGCGCAGCGGATCGCGCTTCAGGCCAGCGACGAGTGCTACGTGGTGTTCGTGGGCTACCAGGACTGACCGGCCTACGGCGCGGTCAGCCGCAGGCTCCTGGTCACGAGTGCGCTGCGGCCGGCGGGTCCGCTGACCCGCACGGCGACCGTCACGGTCACGCTCCGCAGCCGCTTCAGCAGCGTCCGGCGTCCCCTTCGCGATCGCCAGCGTCTGATTCGCGCTGCCCAGCGGAGCGAGCCGGAAGCCGGCGTCGGCGAACCGAACCGTCCGGGCACGGCCGCCGACGCGCAGGCGCCGGCTGAGCGCGATCGAGCCGTGGATCGCGAACGGGTTTCCGTTCGAGAGGCCAAGCCGCGTGGTCCAGCGCGAGCCGACCCGCAACCGGTTGCGCGGCGCCGAGAGCTGGACGCGCGGGTGGCGCCGATCGACGGCGCCGCCCGACGGAAGGAAGGCGGCGAGGCCGTACGGCGTGCCGAAACCGGTGGGGCCGTCGTAGCCCGGACGGGCCTGGCAGATCGGCGCTCCGTTACAGGTGGAGCTGGTGGCGCCGCTCCTGATGTCGCGAAGCGCGCCCGGATCGGCGCGCGCGTGCGCGTACAGAAGCCGCTGCTCGGCGCTGCCGGCTGAACCTGCGAGTCCGATCATGCCCGCGATGATCGGAGCGGCGACGCTGGTGCCGTCGGCCTCGCACCACGACGGGCCGCACGGCGAACCGGCGCCTTGCACGTGTACGAGCAGCCCCGGCTCGGCGACCGCGGCGACGTCGGCGATCGAGCGCCTGCCGCCGCAGCCCACCGATGCCGCCGGCGAGGCCTGCCACGCCGCAGCGTTGTCATAGGCGCTGCAGCCACTGGTGCTCGACGCCCACGCCGTCTCGTCGCGGTAGCCGCCCGCGGCGGTGAGATCGAGGTGCGTTCCCCCCACGGCCACCACGCCCGGAAGCGATGAGGGGAAGTAGACCTGCCCGGTGTAGCCGTCGTCGCCGCTCGCCGCGACGACGGCGGTGCCGGGATGCGAGTAGTCGCCTGCGTACTGCGAGTCATCGGGAGCCTGGCCCTCCTCGAAGGCGGTGACCGCCACCGTGGCGCCGGCTCTGGCCGCTGCGCCTGCCGCGCTCGAGAGGTCGAACTTGGACGCCGACCGCGCCTCGACCAGGATGATCGAGCAGCTCTGGCAGACCCCTCGCGCGGCCTCGATCCCGACGGAGGACTCCGTCAGGAACACGCCGCCGGTGGGATCCGGCCCCGGCAGCGGCGATGCCTGACCGTCCTGGTTTAGCTTGCGAAAGCAGCCGTTGGCGGACGGTGCATGAGGGGATCCCGAACCGCTTCGTGTACGCGTTCAGGTCCGCTTCGGCGGATGGGTCGTCGTATGCGCTGACGATCGCGATCGTCTGGTGCGCGGCCCCGGTCCTCGGCAGCGAGTAGGCCCTGCGGATATCGCTGGGAGTAAGGCTGTAGTCGGCGGAGGCGGCCGCGGTGACGAGAGGCGCAGGCGACATCGTCTCCGCCGGCGCTGGGCTAGCGGTGGCGGGCGGGGCTGACGATGGGAGCGCGAGCAGGGTCGTCAAGCATGCAGACGTCAGCCAGCCGACCGCCCAGAAGCGGCGGTGCGAGCGATGCTGATGATGTCCCGCGGACACGCGCACCACTCGGATACAACAGGCGGGGCCGCGAGGAGTTGCTCTCGCTGACCACAAAGAGAACGGCCGCCGCGGGGTTCCGCGACGGCCGTCGGTGCTGCGAAGCAGCCCCCGCCTCCGCCTTGCGGCGGAAGCGGGAGCCACGGGGCTGCTTAGTGCTTCTTGCTGTGCTTGTGGTGCTTGCGCAGGCTCTGCAGCAGTTGCGCTGCCAGCGCCTTCTGCTTGGCGGTCACCTTCGCCCGTGCTAGCGGCGACGACGCGCTTCGACTGCGCCTTGTGCAGCTTCGCCGAATGCAGGATCGACGCCGTCTTGACGTCCGACAGGATCTGCGGGACGTTGGGCAGCGGCCGCAGTGCCCAGGGACTGGCGCATCGGTGACCGCGGCGCTAACGCGCAGTGAGCGCGGCCGCCGGACTGGACGCTCACGTTCGTCGGCCACCGACGCCTGGCCCGGCGAGAACTGGGCCTGGACCTGCTCGGGCCCGGGTCCCTGGATCGGGAACGTCACGCTTCCGCCAGGTGCGGTCGCCACGATATTACCGCTCGAGTCGAGCAGGCTGATCTGCGCCGGAATGGCGTGCGAAGATCCGCTGGTCGAGCCCGAGCGTGACCACGCCCGTGGTCGTGTTGATGGTCGCGCTGAACACGTCTGGACCGGTGGTGAACCCACGCGCAGAACGCGCCGCTGTTGCCGCCCGCGGCCGGCGTTCGATCTGGTTCGCGTTGTGCGGCGGGCTCGACTCCCTGACTGCACCCGCGATGACCCCGGCCTTCACCATGTACTCGACGGCGACGGGGTGAGGCCCGGGAAGGTGACGCGGAGCGTCGTCGAGGTGGAGCTCGTGCTGATCACGCTCGCCGACGTCGAGGCCGACCACTCCGCCGTTGGACAGAACCGCGCGGAACCCGAGTTGGTTGATCGACCGACACGTTCTTGTCGAACGTGTAGTCGATCGCCGAGAAGTCGGGTTCGAATCGTCGTGCCAGTGAGGTCCGGAAGCGCGGTCGTGCCGGTGGTCCCCGGCACGATCTCCTGATCCGGCGTGCGTCGGAATGCGTCGGATCGGCGGCGGCGGTGATCCCTGCGGGGAGCACCTGAGCTCTGACCGGCGCGGACCGCGTCGCTCACCGGGCAGGTGGCGACCGGCGTGAACGTGACGATGACCGGGTTGCCGCGACGACGGCCGCCGAGGTACCCGAGGCAGACCGGTGCCGCCCGAGCGGGTGAACGTGAACGACGCCGGATTCGGTGCCCCGCCGATGATCGCCTGGTCCTCGGTGTAGGTGATCGTGTTCGTCGTCGGGTCGGGCAGGACGCCCGTGAGGTCCGGGCCCACCGTGAATCCGGCGGTGCCGTTGTGCGTCGGATTGAGCGAAGTCGGAACCGTCAGCGTGCGTGGAGTCGCTGAGGCCGGCGTTCGGGTTGGTCACGCCGCCTGTCGACTGCACGGCGCTGCGGCTGGATCGTCGCGACCGTGTACTGGCCGATGTCGCCGATGCGGCCGGGGAAGAGCGCCCTGACGCACTGGCCGGTCGTGTCGAACGTCTGCTCGAGGAAAACGGCGCTCGAGGTCACCTGCCGAGCCGACCGGTAACCACCGAGCCGGAAGTTAGCGGCGCGAAAGACCGGCGTTGTTCAGCTGCTTGTCGAAGCAGTAGTCGACGCTGCCGGCTGTCGAGCGCCGTGGCGCTGACGAGGTCTGGGCCGGTTGGTCGTCGACTCGGGGTTCGCACCCGCGATCGCGGCTTGCGCGGTACCTACCGCAAGCAGCGGGAACGCCAACGCGGCCGTGACGACTGCAAGGCGCGCGAGCGACGCACGCTTGAGTCGATCAGCCATAAGAAACCATCCTCCTTTGTTGGGAATCCAGAAGTGGCCGCGTTCCCGCTTCTGGGACGGGCCGGATTGGGGCCATCTTCTACCACATGAGACGCCCCCCGTGTTATAAGAGGCCCCCCATGTGCGCAATCGCCGCTGTTGGCTGACCCCACCTGATGGACGCATCTTCTAGCAGATCGGACGCCTCCGTCAAGGTGATCGCGCCTTGTTTTCGGTGACTGAGCCCCACAGCATGTGCAACGCGCTAAAGTCGGAAGAAGTTGCGGGTGAGGGAAATATGACGATGGCAATCTGCAACGAAACTTGCCAGAAGCTGCGGAAGTTCGATCTCGCTCGATCGCCTCGCTGACCCGCCGCCCGTTCCCCGATGAGCCGGCGTTCGTGGTACGGTGGGCGGCGTCGCCAGAGACATGAAGGGAAGACTTGCCCGAAGCTCAGGCTCGACGAGGCTTCGGAGCTGTTTCTGTCTAGGATCGCGGTCGCTTTCGGCGAGGGGAACGAGAACATGCATGCACTAATGCCATCACGTCCAAGAGCACGACGCCGGCGGATGGCCCCGCTATGCGTCTGTCTCATTGCGCTCGCCGGTTTCGCGCCGGGTGTGGCGCGCGCCGCGCAGCCGGGCTCGATCGACACCGGCTTCGGCGCGTCGGGGGTTGCCGGCGCGGGCGCCGACGCGCGGCTGTTCGGCACCGCTGTGCAGACCGACGGGAAGGTCGTCGCGGTCGGCCAGTCGGGCATCCAGTCGGGCGCCACCCTGCTGCTCGCGAGGTTCACGAGCTCGGGTGCGCGCGACCGATCGTTTGGCAGCGGCGGTCTGGTGAAGGGTCCGGCGGTCTCGAGCCCGCTGGGCACCGGGTCGGTGGGTCGTTCGGTGGCGGTTCAATCCGACGGGAAGATCGTCGTGGTTGGCAGGGCGACCACTTCTGACGCGTCGGGCACCGATGGAATCCTGATCGAGCGTTTCAACTCGAATGGCAGCATCGACGGAACCTTTGGGTCGCACGGGGTGGTCACCGTGCTCACGTCCCAGCTCGGTGACGGCTACGCGGTCGCGCTGCAACCGGACGGCAAGATCATCGCCACCGGCAGCGCCGATGCCAACGGCAGCGGCGGTCTCACGCCGCGCGTGGCGGTCGTGCGGTTGAACGCCAATGGCTCGCTCGACTCGGGCTTTGGCGCCGGCGGGATCGATGTGCTCGACCTCGGCGCCTACTCGTACGCGTTGGCGGTGGCCGAGCAGAAGGACGGCAAGATTGTGATCGGCGGATCGCAGGCGCCCGGTCTGCAGGTGCCAAACGCGTTGATCGCGCGCCTGACCGCAGGCGGCGCGCTCGATCCCAGCTTCGGGAGCGGCGGCGCCTATGCCCACCAGTACGCCCGGGTGGTGCCTCGAACTCCGGGTTCAACGCGCTCACGATCCAGAGCGATGGCAAGATCGTCGCGGCCGGTGCTGCGACCGACGGCCTCACCGGCGCAGACGCGATCGTGGCTCGCTTCACGACCGGTGGCGCGCCGGATGGCTCGTTCGGCAGCGGAGGCGTCGTGTACGAGACCTCCGCGGTGAACACGATCAGCGCCACCACCATTCCCGGCGCCAACGGCGTCGCCCTGGCATCCAACGGAGACATCATCGCCGGCGGAACCACCGCCCCCGCTGGCCTAAGTGGCATCACGGTGTGGGCGTTCAAGCCGACGGGCGCGCTCGACAGCAGCTTCGGCACCTCGGGCTCGACCTCGACCACGTTCGGCCCGACCATTCGCGGGGAAGGGAACGCGCTCGCGATCGGCGGTGATGGAAAGATCGTCGTCGCCGGCGACACGAAGACGATCACCGGGAGCTACTCCGGGGTCGCGGCCCGCTACAACGGCTTCGCGTCGGCACCGCCCCCGCCCCTCGTTTTCAGGGTATCGCTGAGCGGCTTGAGCGGCAGCTACAAGACCTCTGTCGTGGCGAAGAAGGGGTTGAAGTTCGCCCTCACCTGCAACCAAGCGTGCACGTACAACGCGTCGCTCGTGCTGAGCGCCGGCACCGCTCGGCGGCTGCACATCCAGACCACCGTCACCAAGTGCACCAAGGTCAAAGGCAAGCGGCGTTGCGTAAAGGTCCGCCGGTTCCGCGCGGTCACGATCGCGAGCAGCCGGGGAAGTCTGAAGGCGGCCGGTACGAGATCGATCACGCTGAGGCTGAGGAGGACCTACGTGAAGACGCTCGAGCGGCAGCGGAGCGTCCCGGTGACGCTGAAGGTGAGCGCGACCTCGAGGGTGACCCATAAGACCCGGACTGTGACGAAGGGCCTCAAGCTCACGCGCTGACAGGTCGATACCAGCGGCAATGATTCGCCGAGCGCACCTGTTCGCGCTCACGGCGCTTTCGTTGATCTTCGCACCGGGGGTTGCACGCGCCGCGGCGCCTGCGCTCGACCCCGAGCTTCGGCTCTGGCGGCGTGGCCACGCCGCCAGGGGTCGCGCAGCTGTTCGGCGTGGCGGTCCAGTCGGGTGGCGAGGTGATCGTCGCCGGACAATCGAGCGCCGGCTCCGCGGTCGTCGAGCGGCTCACGACCGCGGGTCAAGTCGACCCCCATTCGGGGCCGGCGGGCACACCACCGGGCCGGCGGGAATCGCTCGCGCCGTGGCGCTCCAGTCCGATGGCAAGATCGTGGTCGCCGGGACGAGCGGCGGCCTGTTCGTCGAGCGGCTCAACGCGAACGGAAGCACGGATCCGGGTTTCTGCACGGGCGGCGTCGCGCGCGCGTTCGGGGGGTCGGGCGCGGCCAATGGTGTCGCGATCCAGCCGGACGGCGAGATCGTGGTCGTCGGGTCGGTGAACCCGATCGACACCCGGATCGCCGTCGCCAGGTTCGACGCGAACGGCAGACTCGATACGAGCTTCGGCTCCGGGGGATCAGAGGTCGTCGACCTGGGGCTGCCCTACGCGGTTGCAGAAGGCGTTGCGATTCAGCCTGACGGTGGGATCGTCATCGTAGGTCACGAGCAGGGCTCGCCGAACTTCGCCTTCTTCAACGGGCCTGGTGATCCGGCTCAGCTCCAACGGAAAGCTCGACCCCGGCTTACGCATCGGCTTCGTCCGCTACCACAGGGCCAACAGCGGATACGACACGCTGAACGCCGTGGCGATGCAGAACGACGGCAAGATCGTGGCTCCAGGTCGGACGTCGGCGGTCCATACGCGATCTTTCTGCGCCTGAACTCGAACGGCTCCCGCGACTCGGGGTTCGGCTCGAGTGGCGAGGCAGCACTGTCGTCGGGCACGTTCACCCCGCAGCCGGTTGGCGCCTACGGGGTCGCGGTCGCGCGGCGGCAGGCCGTGGTGGGCGCGGGGGCGGTGCTGCTGAACGGCGCGGATCACCGGGCCGGCCTCTGGGCGCTGACTGCGAGCGGCATGCCCGAGGCGACGTTTGGAAGCGGCAGCGTGGTCGAGCAGCAGAACCGCGGTGCAGGTCTCTCGCTTCCCTCACCGGGCTCGCGCCGGGCACGACGTGGCCACTACCGAATCGACGCCTCCAACGTGGCTGGGAGCGGCACCGGCCAGGACGCTACGTCTACAACTGCGCCTGCGACACGGGGGCGCCTTCGGCGGTTACCGGCGCCGCCCACTCGGTCTAGCGAGGTCTCGGCGACGGTCACCGGACAGGTGCGGCCCAACGGTCTGCCCACCACCTATCGGGTCGAGTACGGAAGGACGAGGTCGTAGGATCGAGTACCGGCGCGATCCTGGGTGCCGGTCGCCGCCGGCGCGTCTCCGCGACGCTGCCGCTCTCCGCGACGACCTATCACTACCGCTCAACCGGCATGCTGCTGTGGCGGACGCTCACCGCGATTCTGTTCGTCCTCGCGTTCGCGCTGACGGGATGGGTGGTGGTTCGGGCGTTCCAGCTCGGCCGCGGCGTGCTCCGTGAGGATTCAGCGGCGGGTATCGCCGGTCGTGGATATGCACCGCGTGTGCGGGGAGCTCGGGCAGCGTGCGGCGCCGCTCGCCGCCGGCTTAATGGCGCGCCGGCGGCAGCTCGTCATCGCGGCGGTTTTTGCCGCCGGCGTCGTGCTCCGAGTGGCGTTCATGATCGCCTACAGACCCGCGTTCCTCGGCGTCGCCGACGCAGGGTCCTACATCTACGCGGCTGGGCACGGCCTGTTCTCAAACATCTACGACCCGGCCGGGTACCCGCTGTTCATCCGCGCGATCCACACTGTCTATCCGCACCTATCGCTGCTGATCGCGGTGCAGCACGGGCTCGGTCTCGCCAGCGCGACGTTGCTGTATCTGTCGGTGCGTCGAGTGACGGGGTCGAAGCTGCTGGGACTGCTCCCGTCCGCACTCGTGCTGTTCGACGGCTATGGACTGTGGGTCGAGCACACGCCGATCACCGAAACGTGGTTCAGCTTCCTGGTGATCGCAGCGCTGTACGTCGCTCTACGCGCCGTCGAGGGACCGCGGTGGCTGCTGATCGCCGAGGGAGTGCTGATCGCCTGCGCCGCCACCGTCCGGCCGGTGGGGCTGGTCCTGATCCCCGTGATCGGCGTCTACCTGATCTGGTCGCGGCCGGAAGCAGCGCGGCTACGAGCGCTCGACTCGCTGATCCTGCTCGCACCGATCTGCCTGATGCTCGGTGCGTACGTCGCCGCTCAGCACGCGGAAACCGGCTTCACCGGCATCACGCGCGATTCGGGGCGGATCCTGTATGCCCGCGTGGCGGGGTTTGCAGACTGCTCGACGTTCAGGCCGCCCGCCGGTACGCGGCTGTTGTGCGAGCAGACTCCTCCCGGCCTACGAGGCAGTTTCAATCAGTATCTAACCGGGTTCCCGGACCACGCATCCGCGGTGACCGAGGCCGGCCGCTCGATCAGTCCCGCCTGGCGCGTTCTCGGCCCGCCTCCGGCCGGAAATGCCAAGCTCCAGTCGTTCGCGATCGCGGCGATCATCCACCAGCCGCTCGACTACCTCTCCGCGGTCGCCGACGACTTCCACTACTACTGGGCGGATCACCATCGGGCCTTCATCGCGTCTGCGGCCCGCGTGGACCCTGGCGTGGAGAATGCGGTTGCCTCGTACTACGCGACCGGCAGGGGCGTCCACAGCGGGGGGCTCGCGTTCCTGCAGTGGTACGGAAGATCGATTGAGGTGACTGGGTTGCCGATGATCGTGCTCCTGCTATCGCCGCTGCTCGCGCTGTTCGCGTCAGGACGCCGAGCCCGTGCCGCCGCAGCGCTGTTCGCCTGCACTGGCTGGTTGCTGCCGCTGGTATCTGATGCGGTGGCCTCCGTGGATCCACGGTTCGTTCTGCCGGCGTACGGGCCCCTCGCTGCAGCGGCTGCGATCGGCTTGGCAGGCTTCAGGGCCGCCGTGTCTTCGTGCGGGTCCCGTTCGTAGCGCCGGGAAGTCACCGTCAACGCTTCATCGCGCTGCCGGCCCACAGCCCCCCGTTGTGGTCGTGGATTTCGCGGAGGGCGTCGTGCGCGTCGTAGGTGATGTCCCAGTCCGGGTGGTCCGCTCGGAACGGCTCAAAATCTGAGCTTAGTCACAGCCTGTCTCCACGAAATGCGCTCCGAAGGACCTTCCCAGAGGCTAGCCTCGGCCAAGAAGACCCGGCTCCCGCGCGCCGACTGGGCGGTTCTGCTTCCCGAGGCCGATGGCGACGTTTGCGCCGATGAAGCCGGCACCGCCGGTGACCAGTATGCGCATCAGCGGGCCGATTATGTCCGTTCGCGGGCACCGGTGGACAACGACCCGGTGCCCGTCCGCCGTCCGCTACATTGGCGGCGATGCGCGTCCTGCCAACTCAACTCGATGGCTCGATCCTGATCGAGCCCAAGGTTTACGGCGACGAGCGCGGGTTCTTCCTGGAGACGTATCGCGGCAACGTGTTCGCGGAGCTTGGGGTCGAGAACGAGTTCGTGCAGGACAATCATTCGCGCTCGCGCCGGGGAGTGGTGCGTGGGATGCACTTTCAGCCGGGCATGGCGAAGCTCGTTCGGTGCGCGCGGGGGAGCATCTTCGACGTGCTCGTCGACATCCGTCCCGAGTCGCCCACGTTTGGACGGTGGGAAGGGTTTCAGCTCGACGACGAGCACCACCTGCAGCTGTTCTGTCCGGACGGCGTCGCGCACGGATTCTGCGTGCTGAGCGACTTGGCGGACGTGGTCTATCGGTGCTCGACCTACTACGACCCTGCAGCCGAAGACGGGTTCGCGTATAACGATCCGGAGGTCGGGATCGCCTGGCCCGAGCTCGAGCTGACGCCTTCGCCGCGTGACGCAGCGGCGTGCAGCTTCGCCGCTCTTACCGAGCGACTGCGCGCGGCACAGCGGGCCTGACCGGGCTGCGGTGAGCGTGACCGCGCCGGGTACGAGGCATCATGCGACGCCGTGCGGCATCCTTGGGAGCGAGTGATCCGCAGTCGTTTCGCCGTCGGTCCCAGCCTGTATCGCCGCGTCGCCTACCTGACGCTGGCAGCGCTCATCGTGATCGTGCTCACCGGCGCTGCGGTGCGCCTAACGGGCTCCGGCCTCGGATGCCCCGACTGGCCGAGGTGCTATGGCAAGGCACTGCCGCCCCTGTCGACGCACGCGCTGATCGAGTTCGGCAACCGTGCCCTATCGGGGCTGGTGGGGGTGATCACGGTGGCGGCCGCCGTGCTGGCGTACGTACGCCGCCCGTTCCGGCGCGACCTGGCGTGGCTCGCGCTGACGCTGCCGCTCGGGGTGCTGGCTCAGGCGGTGCTGGGCGGCTTCACTGTCGAGGAGCATCTCGCGCCGGGATTTGTGATGGGCCATTATGTGCTGTCGATGATCGTGCTGATCGCGGCGGTGGCGCTGGCCTGGCGAAGCACCTATGAGCCCGGCTCGCGGCCGCGATCGAGCGACCGGGTCAGCGTGTGGTCGATCCGGGGGCTCGCGCCGCTGGGCGCGCTGACAATCTTTGCAGGGACGGCAGCGACGGCCGCCGGACCCCATGCCGGCGGGTCTCCGGGGCAGCGGATCCACCGCCTGCACTTCAAGGGCGCCGACACGCTCACGTGGGTCATCCATCGCCACGCCACGATCGCGGCGCTGTTCGGCGTGGCGGTGATCGGTGTCTGGTTTCTCCGACGCCGCCGTGGTGCCAGCCAGGACGCGCTTGAGCCGGTGACGGCCCTTGGGGTGCTGCTCGCCGCACAGGGCCTTGTCGGCAGCGTCCAGTACGAGCTGTTGTTGCCGACCGACATCGTGTGGGTGCACGTCACGCTCGCCACGCTTTCGTGGGTGACGCTGCTGTGGGCGGTGGCAGCTGCCGGGCGGCTCGTGCCCCGAACCGCCGCGGTTCGCGCGGGTGACCGGCCGCCGGGGCCCAGCGGCGAGCCCACGCTTGCGGCACCCTGATCGACCGGCGACCGGCGGCGATCACGGAGTCTCTCGCTACGATCGGCGTACCGATGAGCCACGAGCGAACAGCTCCTCCCGGCCCTTCTCCCGGCACCAGCGGCGCCGATGCTTCGCTCAACATACTGGTCGTGGACGACGAGTCGGACCTGCGTGAAATGCTTACGCGGTCGTTCGCGCGGGAGGGACATCGAGTGATGGCGGTAGCCGACGGCCGCACCGCGATCGACCGGGCCAGCACCGATCACTTTGACATCGTCCTGCTCGACGTCGCGCTCGGGGCAGGTCCCGACGGCTACGAGGTGTGCAGGACGCTGCGAGGTCGTCGCAACGTTGTACCGATCATCATGTTGACAGCGCTCGACTCCGAGGCGGATGCGGTGCTCGGCCTGGAAGCGGGCGCCGACGACTACGTGACCAAGCCATTTGGCCTCGCCGAGCTGCGTAGCCGGATTCGCGCGGTGCTCCGGCGGGCGGGAACCAGGGCGATGGGGGACGAGGTGCTCGTGGTCGGGCCGATCATCCTCGACCGCGCGCAGCGCGAGGTTACGGTCGCCGGCGAGTCGGTTCGCCTGACCTTCTCGGAGTTCGAGCTGCTCGACGCGCTGATGGCCGATCCCGGCCGGCTGCTGAACCGGCAGGAGCTGCTACGGGCGATCTGGGGGGACAGCGCGTATCGCGATCCCCGCGCGATCGACGTCCACATCCGGCATCTGCGCGAGAAGCTCGAGTCGGAGCCCGAGAACCCTCGGTACATCCTCACAGTTCGCGGCGCCGGGTATCGGCTGCGGGGTCCATAACCGATGGCAAGGCGTCCGCGGCGTGGCGCGCTCGGTCTGCGGGGCAGGATCGTCGGTGCGGTGTTCGTCACCACAGTGGCGACGCTGGGCATCGCGGCGCTCGCGCTGCTGGGGCCGCTCGAACATTCGCTGAGGCAGGAGGCGAGGAAGACGCTGCAGCAGGATCTACGGCGGGCCAACGCCGAATCGAGGTTCAGGGGCTTGGACCTGACGTACGTTCTCGACGCAGCGAATGGCCTGGCGACTGATCCCGGGCATACGGCCGGGGCCGAGCAGAAGGAGCGGCTCGCCACCCAGCAGCGCTCGCTCGGAGAACGGCTCGGCGCGACGGTCGTTCTGTGGGGCTATCCAAACGCGAACTGGCGGTGATTCGAGACCGATCGTCGGGGGCGCCGAGGACCTGGGCTCGGCGGCCCAGAACACCGACGTGACCGACGCCTTCGGGACAAACCGTCAGATCGAGAGCTTCGGCACGATCGACGGCACGGAGGTTGCGCGAGTGGCGATTCCGTTGACGATCGGACCGGGCGGCCAACGGTTCGTGCTCGCGGTACGCCGACAGATAACCGAGGTCGCGGGCGCCGTTCACGTCGTGCGCAACGCGTTCATCACCGCAGCGCTCGCGGGACTGGCGCTCACGCTGATCCTCGCGATCCCGCTAGCGGCGACGCTCGTCCGGCGACTGCGGCAGCTGCGCCAGGCGGCGCAACGGGTGGCGCGCGAGGGTCCGAGCGTGGAGATGCCGGAGGATCGCGCCCGCGACGAGGTCGGCGACCTCGCGCGGACGTTCGCGACCATGCAGCGCCGGCTCCAGCATCAGGAAGAGGCGCGCCGGTCGTTCGTCGCCACCGCCTCGCACGAGCTGCGCACGCCGCTCACCTCGCTCGATGGCATGCTCGAGCTGATCGCCGACGACCTCGGAGGCCCCCGGCCGGACCTGGAGGAAGCTCGGGCGCTGCTCGAGCGGGCGCGCGCGCAGTCGCGCCGGCTCGGTCGTCTCGCCGCCGATCTGCTCGATCTGAGCCGGATCGACGCGGAGGTGCAGTTGCGCTCGGAGCCGGTCGAGCTGGGCGAGCTCAGCCGGGCGGTGCTGGCGGAGTTCGAGCTCGGCACCAGCGAGCGGGGGATCTCGGCCGCGCTCGACGACGCGAGCGGCCCGGTGTGGGCGCTCGGCGATCCCGGGAGCGTCGCCAGGATCCTCCGGATCCTGCTCGACAACGCCGTTCAGGTGACGCCCGCCGGCACGCGAGGTGCGCGTCGAGCTGCGTGACGGCCCCGGACCGTCGCTGAGCGTTTGCGACGAGGGGCCCGGGGTATCCCCCGAGGAGCGCGAGATGATCTTCGAGCGATTCCAGCGAGGACGCGACTCGAGCGGGCGCGCGGGGTTCGGGCTGGGCCTGGCGATCGGCCGTGAGCTCGCGGAGCGGATGGGCGGGACGCTCGTGCTCGAGGACTCCCACGCTACGGGCGCCAGGTTCACGCTCACGCTGCAGCCGGCGCGCGCGCCCAAGGTGGAGCCCGTCGCCGTCGTCTAGCTGACACATCGATGGACGAGCGCTTGATGCAGGCGATGCTCGACGTCGACGAGCACCATTGGTGGTACCGGGGGCGCCGGCGGATCATCCGGGCGGAGCTGGAGCGGCTGCCCCTGCCTGCCCGCGCGCGCGTTCTCGATGCCGGGTGTGGCTCGGGCCGGACGCTCGAGGAGCTGCGCGATCTGGGCGAGATCTCAGGGATCGAGCTGAGCCCGAACGCGGCGGACGTGGCGCGCTCGCGCGGAGCGTTCGACATCCGCATCGGGCGGCTCGAAGAGCTTCCCTGGGGTGAAGGAACGTTCGACCTGATCACCTGCCTCGACGTGATCGAGCACACTCCCGACGATCGCGTGACGCTGTCGGAGCTGCGACGCGTCTCTAAGCCGGGCGGCTGGCTGCTGCTGACCGTGCCTGCGTACCAGGCGCTCTGGTCCCACCACGACGAGGCGAACCATCACTACCGCCGCTACGAGCGGCGGACGCTGCGCTCGGCGGTGCGCGCAGCCGGCTGGGAGCTCGAGCGGATGACCTCGTTCAACAGCCTGCTTCTCGCCCCGGCCGCCGCGGTCCGGGTCGTGAGGCGCCGCTGGGCGCGCCACTCGAACGGCGACTGCACGCCGGACCTCGAGCTCGGCCCGGCCTGGCTCAACGGCGTGCTCGAGGGCCCGCTGCGCGCGGAGGCGCGATGGCTCGCGCGCGGCCACACCCTGCCGGCGGGCCTGTCGCTGCTTGCCGTGCTGCGCAATCCGGCGAGCAGCGGGAGCTGACTTGCTCCAGATCGCCGCGATCATCGGCGTCTCGAGCGGCCTCGGCTACCTGCTGCCGGCGATCATCGGCCTCGAGTCGATGGGGATTCCGTCGCCGGGAGAGACCGCACTGGTGCTGGCGGCCGTTCTCGCGAGCCAAGGCAAGCTCAACATCGTGCTCGTGATCGTGATCGCCTCGGCGTCGGCGATCGTCGGCGACAACATCGGCTACTTCCTCGGCCGCAAGATCGGGCGCCAGGCGCTGACCGCCCCCGGACCGTTTCACCACCGGCGGACGATGCTGATCACGATCGGCGATCGGTTCTTCAATCGGCACGGCTCGAAGGCCGTGTTCCTCGGACGGTGGGTCGCGATCGTGCGAATCGCGGCGGCCTGGCTCGCAGGGATCAACCACATGAAGTTCACCCACTTCTTCTTCTGGAACGCGCTCGGCGGGATCACCTGGGCGACGACGTTCGGTCTCGTCGGCTACTTCGGCGGCCACGCCGCGGCCAATGTGATCGAGAAGTTCGGGGTCGGCGCCGCGATCGCCCTCGGCGTGCTGCTCGTCGCCGGGCTCGTGTACTTGAGGGTGCGCGAGCGCCGGGAGGCGCGGCGCGCGTCGGCCGGCGCCTCATCGGACGCGGCCCCCCAGGAGGAACCAGGCCGCTAGCTTGCAGTCGAGCGTTGCTCGCCGCTGAGGTGGTCGTGCGGTTGTGGGGTGCGGTGCGGGCTCACGCCGCCGGCAGCAGCGCGAAGCCCTCGGCGCTCGCGGCGGCTCTCAGGCGCTCGTCGAACACGGCGATAGCGCCGACCGCTGGGTCCGCCTCGCGGGCCAGCAGCGCGCTCGCCAGCTGCACCGCGTCCGCGCCTCGCAACCGGTGACGGCGGACGCAGTCGAGCGACCGGGCGATGACGCCTTCGGCTACGGCCAGAACTTCGAACCGGCCGCGGTGAACGTCGGCGAGGAAGGCATGGTCGAGGACGGATGCCTGCGGTTCGCTCAGTTCCCCGCGCGCGACCTTGCCCCACATCGCCGCCAGCACCTCGGTGATCGAAAGGGCGCTCATCACCGCGGGGCCACCCCATGCTCGCGCTTGTGACGCTCCTACCTCGTCCGCGTAGAGCTTGACAAGCGCCGAAGAGTCCCAGAGCGCACTCAGCCGCGTCCCTCGCTGACCAGCTCCGAGAGCGGCGTTCCGCGGCCCGCCGCGAAACGTGCGCGTTGGAGTTCATCGTCGGTTGGCGCCACGACGCTCGGCAGCGCCGCGACGTCGAACACGAGGCCGGCGCGGCTGAGTCGCTCGCGCAGTGCCGCCAGCTCATCGCCAGCCAGCGCCGGGTCGGTGGCGGCCGCGACGAGGTCCTCAAAGGTCTGGTTTATGCTGCGCTCCCGTGCCGCTGCCAGGCGACGCACCGCGAGTCCACGCTCGTCACTCAAACGGACAGAGAACTGCTCCATGATCAAAGCATGCTAGCAGGCATGATGGCAATGCGGCAGGAACTGCGCCGGGTGACGGCCGAGTGGGAGTCGATCACGGCGGAGCGCGAAGCTCGGCGGGCGCTACGTGCGGCCGGTGTTCCGGTCGAGGTCCAGCGCGCAGGAGTTGATGCAGTAGCGAAGGCCGGTGGGGCGCGGACCGTCGTCGAAGACGTGGCCGAGGTGCCCGCCGCAGCGCTTGCAGAGGACCTCGGTGCGCATCATGCCGAGGCTGCGGTCAGGGCGCAGTTCGACGTTGGCGGCGACCGCGGGCTCGTAGAAGCTCGGCCAGCCGGTGCCCGATTCAAACTTCGTCTGCGAGTTGAACAGCTCGGAGCCGCATCCGGCGCAGCGGTAGGTCCCGTCGTCCTTCACGTCGACGTACTCGCCGGTGAAGGGGTGCTCGGTGCCGTGCCGGCGGAGCACTTCGTACCGCTGCGGCGAGAGCCGCTCGCGCCACTGCTCGTCGGTCAGTTCGAGCTCGCGTGTGCTGGTGTCTAGATCCATGGCGCTCACGGTAGCGCGGCAGTGTGACCGGCGGTGAAATCGGGGTGGCGATCGTCCCCACCGAGAACGCGGAGGATCCCGGCGCGACACGCGCCGGTCATCCGGGCGCGTCGAGCCTGGGCGGCATCGGTGCGCTGTCGAGCTTCGTCGTGACCGTGGGAGCCATGAGCACGATCTGCTCGTCGTCGGTAACCAGCGTTGCGCCGGACTGCTCCGAGACGGCAACGTACGCAGCATCGTAAGCCGTGAGCCCGACTGCGGCCCATCGCGCGACGCGCGACAGCTCCGGCTCGACCAGCTCGAAACCGATCGCTCCGGGCGTGGCGGCGAGTCGCTCGAGCTGGTCCTTGGACCAGTCCCACCGCCGGGCGGCAACGTTCAGCAGCTCCAGCCACAGCAGGGGCTAGATCCATGGGCGGGCGCGCGCGCACGATAGCGCGCGCAGGTCCGCGCGCTACAGCCCGAGCGCAGGGCCGATCGATACACATGCTCCAAGGCGATTGATGCCGCTAGTCGACACGCACGGCCGGCTCGAGGTAGCTGGCGCGCGCTCGCGGGTCTGGCTCGATGATCTCCATCACGAGCGACGACCAGGCGAATTGCGAAGCGCCCATCCCCTCGCCGGTGTACGGGTGGTAGTACTCGCGCAGCCCGTTCGCCCGCACCGCGCGGGCGATCCGGCTCGCCAGCTTGTCGGCTTGAGGCTGGTAGCCGAGCCGGATCAGGCCCAGCCACACGAGCCAGGCCGCGTTGATCCAGGTGGGGCCCCGCCAGTAGCGCCGCACCCCGATGAAGTCCGCATCCCGAGTCGAGAACGTCGGGTCGGTGGCGGCGACCGATGGTGGCGGGACCGGAAGCCAGAAGCGGCTCCGATCGAGCAGGTGCTCCTCGACGAGCCGGCGCCCGATGTGGTCGGGCAGGTCCGGCAGCGCCAGCGGCGCGAGCGCCGTCCACGTGAGCGCGGGTTGTCGCTGCGGCGGGGGGTTCGCGAGCAGCCGGAACAAACCCGTGTCCTCGTCGTACATGCGCTCGACGATCGTCGCCGTGAGCGACGGCCGGCCCAGCGCCGAGAGCGACAGCGAATGCAGAACGTTCGTCATCACCTCGCAGCACACGGGGCCTCCGGCCGCGGCGATCCGGTGCAGGTCATATCCGAGGCGCCGGTTGCGCCGGACGAGCAGCACATAGCCTGGCAGTCCATGGGCACGGCTGCCCCACACCGCGTCGAACTGAGGGGACGCGTCCAGCCCGGACTCGTCGGGCTGCACGAGCCAGATCAACCCGTCGCCGTCGAGATCGCGGTGTTCGCACAGCCAGTCGTGGTGACGGACGATCGCGGGCCTGTCGGTGGGATCGCCGATCGCGATCCGCCACGCCCACGCCAGCGTCGGCGGCTGCATGCTGGAGGTCATCGGCGCGTCCGGCGATATCACGTTGTAGGTGAAGCGGCGTGGCCCGGACAGCGGCCTGTCCCAGAAGATCGTGTGGCCGATGAACCCGTCCTCGCGCTCGGCTGAGAGCAGCGACTCGAGCTCGCGTCGCGATCGGTCCGGATCGAACCGTCGCCACACGATTGCGGTGAAGCAGGAGTCCCAGTACCACTGGTATGGATAGTGGCCGGGACTGGGGCAGGTGTAGGCGAATGGGACGCCGTCGCTCGCCCGCACGCCCTCCCGCCAGTTGGCGGCGAGCGTCGTCTCGCAGGCGCGGCGGATGGTCGAGACCTCATTGTCTGCCAGCATCCGGCAGGCATCCTGTCACTCCGACCGACGCGGCCGCGCTCCGGTCGGGCGCGGGACAGGCCGCCCTGAGCCGTGGCGTCAGGCGCCGTCGGGGCCGCAAGCCGGATCAGCGGCCGACTCGGTCCCGCGGCGAGGTTGCGCGCAGCCAGCCGCCGATGTCCCGGTCGGTGGGGGAGGCGAGCGGCGCCGCCGGGTCAAGCCGGCGCCGTGATCCGAGCAACAGCGCTTGGGTGTTCGGTGCCGCCGACGCCGGAACCGCCTCGCACAGCTCCTCCGCGAACGGTGCATCGATTCCTGGCGCACCGAAGCCGAACACGCGCTCGGGGCCAAGTCCCGCGATCAGCTCGGCCCGGGCCCGCAGGATCCTCCTGTAGTTGTTGCGTGCGAGCTGGCTCTCGTGCGCCTCGAGCGCATCGAGGACGCGGTCGAGCAAGGCCTCGGTGAACGGATGAAGGATCGTGGGGAGGTCCAGGGTCGACCACAGGCCCCACATCCACAGCGGCACCGCGGTCGCGGCTGCGGCGGCGACCCCGGCGCGCCCCACGACCTCGTGGCCGTGGTGACCGTCGTGCGGGCTGGGTGCGATCAGCAGCTCGAAGCCGCCGTCCATCGCGAGCTTCACGACGTCCGCGGTCAGCCGCGTCTGCGCGGCGGCGCGGTCGTCATCGAGGCCAATCTCGTGCGGCGGCCGGCAGACGACGAGCGTGAAGCCGGCACGGCGGCAGGCCTCTCGCAGCTCGCGTTCGCGTCGCGCGCGCTGATCGGGACGGCCGAGCGAGACCGCAAGGTTCGTGATCTCGTGGCCCGCCGCGGCCAGGCTCATCAGCACGGCGGGCGAGCCGAGCAGCTCGTCGTCGGGATGAGGAGAGAGGTGGAGGACCCGCATTCGCAGGGGCCGGCCGCTAGCCCAGGTCTTCGGGAGGTTGGCAAGCGGTCGTCGCGGTGGTGATGCTTGTGGTGATGTCGCCTGAGCGCTCGGGCGATGACGCCCCCGCCGACCCGTCGGCAGGTCGAGAGATCTGCTCCTGCGCATGCGCAGCGAGTGCGCGGGTCCATTGCAGCGCCCAGAACCGTTTGTTGGTCGGGCCCGTAAGGCCATTTGAATGGGGCGCACACTCGGCCGATGCGACCGACACCGTTATCAACTATCACAAACATAGGACGGTCTGCTTGCACGTGAGCAAAGCTATGTGCCGAGGTTTATAACTATGATACATAGCTCTGTCAGGCCGAGGCGATCAGACCATCCAGGGACAGGCGTCCGCCGACCAGAGGTGCTACAAATAGCACCGTGGCTAGTGTCGGGATCAGAGAGCTTCGACAACGCGCCAGCGAGCTGCTACGCCGAGTGGAGGGTGGCGAGAGCATCGAGATCACCGATCGTGGACGCCCGATAGCGGTGCTGGCCCCACTGCCCGAGGATCCGCTTGAAAGGCTGAGGGCATTGGGAGACTTGCAAGCCGGCGAAGGCGACCTCGGCGATCTGCCCGAGCCGCTGGCATTGCCGGCCGGTTCTGAACTTCCGTCTTCGGTTCTGGCCAGGCTCAGGCGAGATGAGCGCTGAGCAGAGGCTGACGTACGTCGATTCCTCGGCGATCGTCAAGCTAGCGGTCGTCGAACCGGAGTCCCAGGTGCTACGTCGCTATGTCTCCCGGCGCCAGCCACTTGTGACCAGCGCGCTGGCGCGCACCGAGGTGGCGCGGGCGCTGATGCCAAGTGGCCCAGAGGCGGTGGTCCGTGGCGAGCAGGTGCTGCGGCGTATTCAGCTGGTTCGCGTGAGCGACCGGGTGTTGAGCGAGGCTGGGCGAATGAGGCCGGCCGAACTGCGATCGCTGGACGCCATCCATCTTGCCAGCGCGCGTCAGCTTGGCTCATCGGTCAAACAGATCGTCACCTACGACGAGCGGATGGCGAACGCGGCCAGGGAATCTCGCTGGTCGGTCGCCTCGCCCTTGGCGTGACGAGCACGGTGGCGGAGATCGGCTCGGGTCTGAACGGCTCGCGATCGAAGCTTAAGCGCCTGCTCGCCGACCCTGCGGTCGGGACGATCGTCGTCGAGCATCGCGAGCGGATGGCGCGCTTCGGCGTGGAGTATGTGGAGGCGGCCCTGGCTGCGGAAGGGCGCAGGCTGGTCGTGGTCGAGGAGCGCGAGCTCGACGACGACCTGGTGCGCGATATCACCGAGGTGCTGACGTCGATGTGCGCCCGCCTGTATGGCCGGCGGTCGGCGAGGCGCCGGGCCGAGCGGGCGCTGCAGGCGGCGGGAGAGGCGGCGTAGGCGGTGAACGTCACGCAGGCGTACCGGTTCGCGCTGGACCCAAGTCCGGCACAGGAACGAGCGCTCGCGTCGCATGCGGGATCGGCGCGGTTCGCGTACAACTGGGGCTTGGCGTTGGTCAAGGAGCGCCTCGAGCGTCGGGAGCGTGTTCGCGCGGCGGGCTACCGCGAGCTGCTCAGCGATGTCGAGGTGGAGCAGCTCGCGCGTGGCGTCGAGGTTCCGTGGACGCTGCCCGCGCTGCGGCGCGAGTGGAACGAGGCGAAGCACACGGTGGCGCCGTGGTGGGCGCAGAACAGCAAGGAGGCCGCGTCCTCGGGGCTGGCGTGCCTTGCCGACGCGCTGCGTGCATGGTCTCAGTCGCGCAACGGCCAACGCGCCGGCCGGCGCGTTGGCTTCCCGCGCTTCAAGCGCCGCGGGCGCTGCCGTGAGAGCTTCCGCTACACGACCGGAAGGTTCGGGATCTCCGGCCGCACGCGGGTGCAGCTCCCCAGGGTCGGGCACGTCCGCACGCACGAGCCGACGACCAAGCTGCTTGGCAAGATCCAGGACGGCCGGGCGCGGGTCCTGTCGGCGACCATCTCCCGCGACGGCGGACGATGGTTCTGCTCGCTGGGCTGCGAGGTCGACCGCCGCGACCCGGCGCCCCGCTCTCAGGAGACGGTCGGCGTGGATGTCGGCGTGCGCCATCTCGCGGTGCTCTCGACGGGCGAGATGGTCGAGAACCCGCGGGCGCTTGGGCGCTCGCTCACGAGGCTGCGGCGCTATCAGCGCAAGCTCGACCGGCAGCGACGCGCGGGCAACCCGGACTGCTACGACCGACAGGGGCGGGCGATCCGCGGGCGCCGGCCCGTCCGCCGCTCGGGCCGCCAGCGGCGCACCGAGCGGCGGGTCGCTCGCCTGCACGCCCGGGCTAGCAACGTGCGCCGAGATGCGATCCACAAGCTCACCAGCCGGCTCGCCGGCGAGCACGCGACGATCGTCGTCGAGCGGCTGAACGTCGCGGGGATGGTCCGCAACCACCGGCTTGCAAGAGCGCTGCACGACGCGGCGCTCGCCGAGCTCAGACGGCAACTCGCGTACAAGACCGCGTGGCGCGACGGGACGCTCGTCGTGGCGCCCATGTTCTATCCGTCGTCGAAGACCTGCTCGGCGTGCGGGGCGGCGAAAGCCAAGCTGCCCCTGTCCGAGCGCACCTACCGCTGCGAGCAGTGCGCGCTCGCTCTCGACCGAGACGAGAACGCCGCCCGCAACCTCGCAGCCCTCGCAACACGTGTCGCCGCGAGTGGCGCGGAGACCATAAACGCGCGGTCGCCAACCCAGATAAGACCGGGCTCCGCCCGGCCCAGGGTTGACCGCGAAGCCGGCAACCGCTGCCAGCGGCATCAGACCGGCACCGCCCCCGAGCAATCGGAGGCTGCATGAAACAGAAGTTGATGTTGAAGGCAACGGTAACGACCTTGCGCATCGCCCGTTCTCATGCCACAAGCCGCTGCGATCGAGCGCCTGCAGCAGCAGCCGCTTCGGCGCGCTACCGCCGACGACGTGCTCGTAGAAGCGCAGCTCACCGTCGGGGAGGAGCACCCGGTGGAGCGCGCCAGTAGGCGAGGGCGTCCTCGATCAACGGACGCCAGCGCGGCTCGAAGGTCTCGAGCGCGTACTGCGCGGCGGCTTCTTTGGTTGCGATGCCGCCGGTCGCAGTTGTGTAGTGGAGCCGCGGAGCTCCGAGCACGCCGGCGGCGGTGAACCGTCGAGGGAATGCTGTCGCGGAGCTCAGACCGCCGTGCCGCGCGCGCTCGGGCCAGCGGCGCCAGTAGTCGTTGAGGTTTCCGAGCGTCCAGGTCCGCAATTCCGCTTCGTCCAAACGGACGCCCAGTCCCTCCCGCCGGGGCCCGCGCACCGCGATGGCGTGGTGCGCGAGCATGTACCAGGTCACCGGGTTCACATCGAAACCCTCACGCTCAGCCACCCCGAACCGGCCAGAGACATGGGCTGCAAGCGGTGTCACATCGAGTGGAGATCTGGACAGGTCGCCGGCCCTGAGGTAGCTCCCGTTGCACACCAGTGGCCAGCGGCATCGTCGAGCCACGTCGCGGATCAATGACGAGACCCAGCGGCCCGCGTGCACGGCTCGCACGCGCGCGAGCTCGGAGCGGCTGAGCTCACCGTTCACGATCGCGACGAAGTCGACATCGCTCCGCCCAGCCCGGAACGCGCCCATGCTGACGGAGCCGACGACGTAGAAGCCATCGATCCGGCCGGGAACGGCGCGATCGAGCCGCGCGAGCAGCTCGCTGACGACACCGCTGACCGGCGCGGGCAACATCGCCGGTATCGTCAGCGCCGCCGGCTTCAGGCTGTTGCGACTCCGGGGTGCATGCACCGTTCTCAGGGTTCGTCGTCATTCCGGGTGGGTAGCGTCCGATCGGGCTGATTGCCTGACCGGCTTCTGATCGTCGATGATGGGAGGCCGATATGCAGGCACAGGGATCTTCTTCTGTTTAGGCCGCGCTCGGGCTGAGCGAGCCGTGGCAGGTCGTGAGCGTCGCGTTCGACCCTGCCGCGAAGCGGCTGCTCGCCCAACTCGCTCCAGACCGTTCGCGCGTACACCCTCTCCCAGCAATTCGATAGCTTCTACGAGCTCGACGACCCGGCGACGGCGGAGGAGTTCTTGCGCCGCTGGATCGCCGAGGTCGACCGCAGCGACCTGGAGCCACTGCAGAAGTTCGCGGAATGCTCGAGGATCATGCGGCGAATGGCCGGGCCGGACGCGGTCGAGGTCGCACCTGCAGGCGCGCAGCTCATCGCGACCGGTCCGTATCTCGGTGTCTGCGGACTCCAGAATCTGCTGGAGCTCGTCGACGCTCCTGGCCAGCGACCCGGGACCGCGGCCGGCGCAACGCGCAGCCGGCTCAGCCTGCTGGACCAGTTACCGAGGTGTGTCGCCTAGTCGTCGGAGCGTCGGGCGCCCGCGCGGGCTCAATGTCCGTCTGCGCGAAGTCCTCGCCCTTGAACAGCAGGGGTCGGCCCTTGGCGCGCGCCAGCGCGTAGGCGAAGCAGTCTCCGAAGTTCAGCGCTGCCGGCGAGAAGCCCTTGCCGTAGCGCGTGTACGCATCTCGCGCGGCGAGCGCCTGCGCGCGGTCGACGGCGACCGTCCGAACCGACGCTGCATCGAGCAGAGCGTCGAGCGCCGCGACTCCCTCCGCACGGATCTTCGCCTGCATCACGATTGACGCTTCGAGCAGCGTCGCGGCTGAGATGAGCGGGTCGTCGGCGCCCGCGAGCAGCGCTGAGATGGCTTCGTGCTCAGGCTCGCGCAGGAGGATGGCGACGACTGCCGAGGTGTCGACGACCACGGCGTCGCTCAGCGCGGCAGGCCGCGCTCGTCGTAGCCGAGAATCTCTTCGGCACTGCGCTCATCGAGCACGGGAAGCGCGGCGCTGAGAGCAGAAATCCGCTGTATCTCCCTGAGGCGCTGCTCACGCGGGACTGCCCCGCGCAGGCGCTCCAAGCGCTCGCGCACGGCGACCGTCACCGCTGTGGTGATGCTCTCGCCCGTCTCGGCAGCCAGCTCACGTACCAGGCGGTCAGCTTTCTCGTCCTTGATGTTCAGGGCCACAAAAGGAAGAATAGCATTGGGTTTCTTCCTTGAGGGGCGCCGGCTCGGCCATCAGGTATAGACGAATGTCGTCGGGGATGCCCTGTTCTGTGTTCAGCACGTAGGTTGGCGATTCGACCGCTGAAGTTCGACTGCACTGAAGTTGCGGCTCGCTTCCCCTGGCTGCAAACCGAGCGCGCGCCCGGTGAAGCCGGGCGCGCGGTTGCCCTGAAATCACGAGGTGCGGCGCGCCGCAGATTTCAGGCGCGAGACGCCTGAAGACCGCACGCGCGTTCTCACTATCTGTGAAGTGTCGTGAAGATGTCAGCGTCTGCGTCACTAAAAGTTCTCGGGCGCCAATCCATCGTCGAGCAGTAAACGTACGGCTTCGATGCGCTCGCCGTCGCAGGTCGCATCGAGGATGGTGCGGCTCCGGAGCGCGGGGACGAGCGGGTCGCGGGCCATTGCTCGCTCATCAATCCTGCGTCCGTCGACGGCTGGACTGCCGTCGGCGGTTACCGCGGCCTTTCGGCCGGTCGTCTCTCCGCCGCCGCCTCCCGAACAACGACGGCCGGTCGCACGGCTCGGTGCACTCGTCTTCTGACGGTGCTGCAGCCGCCTTCTGAGATCGACAGCGACACCCTCTCTCGGCGCCGGACGCCGGTCAAACATCCATCGTCACCGCAAGCTACAGAAGCCGAAGTGAGTGACAGTGACCTGCTGACCGGACTTTCGGCGATCGCGTGCTTGGCCATCGCCGACGCGCTGGACGGCGCCATCGACCTCGGCCACGACTTCCTCGGGTGCGAGCACCTCGTCCTCGGCTTAGCCGAGCAAACCGACAGCACGGCGGGTCAGCTGCTTCGAGATCTCGGGATCAACGCAGAGAGCATCCGGCGAGCGATACCCGCAGCTGTCAGCGCCGCCGCACTCGGCTACACGAACGCCCAGCAGCTCCTCGCGCCGAGCATCCTCAACCGCCTCGACGACCTCACCCGCCGGCTCAACAGCCTCGAGATCGCTTGCAAGCCAGCGGGCTCTGAGCTCAGGCGTGCCCGCGGTGACAGCGACCTGGTTTCATCTGCTGCCGCCTCGGGTCATGCCCATAGCGCTGCAAGCGGCACGGCCCAGAGGCGGTCGCCGAGCGGCGTCGTCTGCCCGGTGGTGCAGAGCACGACTCCGGCCTTGAAGCGCTCTCCGCGCGCGTCTCGCAGCTTCTCGATCGGCCTGAGCTCTCGGCGGTTGACGGACGCTGCGGCCTTGACCTCGATCGCTGCGATCTCGCCCGCGCGGCTCTCCAGGATCAGGTCGATCTCTTCGTCGCGCTGGCGGTAGTGGCAGGCGGTCGTGCTGAGGGCGGCCCACTCGGCGTGCTTGAGCACCTCGGTCACGACGAAGTTCTCGAGCACTTTCCCGGTGACCTGATCGTCGGAGGCGATGCGATCCTCATTGGCGCCCAGCAGATGTGTGAGGAGGGCGGAATCGACCAGGTAGGCCTTTGGCGCATGGACCTCCCGTGCCGCGATCCCTGGGCGCCACGCTGGCAGCAGGCGAACGAGGAAGATCGCCTCAAGCAACGCGACGTACTCGCGGACAGTTTCGTGGTTGAGGTGAAGCTTGGCGGCGAGCCCGCGATAGGAGAGGACGTTCGCGGCTTGGGCGGCGAGCAGGTGCAGCAGTCGCGGAACCTCGCCGAGCCGTCGCGCGTCGCTGACATCGCGCAGGTCACGGTCGAGCGTGGTCTCGAGATAGCTGGCGAACCACCGTTCACGACGGCGCCCCTGGCGAGCGCGGGCCTCGGGATAGCCGCCCGCGGCGACGAGCGGCACGAACGCAGCGCGGCCGACCGTCGCTCCGGAGATGCGGGGCGGCGCAGCGGCAAAGAGCGCATCGACGAAGTTGCTCCCAGCTCCCCGGATCTCGCTCTGCGCCAACGGCCACAAGCGGATCACCTCCATGCGCCCGGTAAGCGCGTCTTTGACTCTGCGCGAGGTGACAACGTTCGTGGAGCCTGTGAGCAGGAAGCGGCCGGGAGATGGGTCGCGGTCAACGGCGTCCTTGATCGCCAGCAGCAGGTCCGGTGCTCGCTGCACTTCATCGATGAACGCTGGGCCATCCAAGCCCGCGACAAAGCCCTCCGGGTCCGCGAGCGCCGCCTCTCGCGTGGCCCGGATGTCGAGACTGAATTCGGCGGCCGGATGCTGTCCGGCGATGATTTGCCGGGCGAGCGTACTCTTGCCCACCTGCCGGGCACCCCCGACGAACACGACCCGCGTGTCCGCGAGCGCCTCCAGGACCAGCGGCTCTACGTACCGAGGAACAAGGCTGGAAGAAGCGGTCAAGGTAACGCGGCAAATGGCGGTCCGGAGTTGGGCAGATGGCGATTACTATAGCGGTAAATGGCGGATAGTGTTGCGGCAAATGGCGGCGAGCCAAACACCTCGCTCTTCGCCGCGAGCGAAAGCGACGGCGATCGAACGCTGGTCGGTGTGGTGGTCAAGCAAGCGGCACCGCTGGCAACGGACGGCTTCCGCATCGAGATCGACAAGCTGGCAGTCCTGACCACGCCTCCGCCTGCTATTGCCCGGGACGACGAGCGGGAGCCTCACCCGTGCTCCGACGCCTCGTCTCGGCGCACGCTCGCGTTCCGACGCGAGAGCCGGGACCTGCTGTCCTGGGCTCCAGAGGCTTTCGCCTTCTGCAGAAGCGGCACTCAGGCGAGCGCGGATCCGTACGCCTGGTCCTCGTACGCCGCGGTGATCGAGCGCTGCCTATGCAAGTCGCCCCTCAAGGACCCTGAGTTCCCGTGTCTCCTCTTGCGTGGAACCAGACACCAGTACCGGAGGACACCGTAGACCGCATGCTGGGTCTCACGCGCGGGCGTGGTGCGTCTTGCCCGTGATGGCTACGCGGCGGAGTGGTCGGCGTCGCGAAGAAGTTCGGCGACGACGTCGGTCGGACTCTGGCCGCGGGCAGCGGCGATCCGTTGCAGCCTCTTTGCATCCTCGCCTTCGACGGCGACGAGGATGCGCACCTTGGCATCGGGATTGCCGCGATGCCGCTCGGTGTATCGAGGATCAATGGTCGCCAGATCCTCGTCGAAGTCGCCGGGCTGCGGTTCGAGGTCAGTCCAGGGAGACTCGCTCATCAGCTGCCGAGGATCTTACGCTCGCTGTCTGTCGCCTCCCAGCCGGTCACGATCAGCCATGTCGTCGGATCGAGCGTCTGCTCGATCACGAGCGTGAGCGACCGCCCGCCGTCGGTGCGACCGATCAACAGCCGCCGGCGTGAACAAACCGCGTCATCTGCGCTGAACAACTCGCGACACTTCACAACTATCCGCAGCCCGTGTTGAACCCGCAGCTCGAGCAGGTGTAGCAGCTCCCCGTCCGCTGCATCATGCCGCCGCACTGCTGGCATGCCGGCCCGAGGTCGAGCCCGCGGCCGATCGCAGGCACGACCGGCGGCGAGTCTGTGAGAGCGACCGTCGGCGGGCGGGAGACCGCGCCGCCCTTGCCGGCTCCGTTCGCGGGCCCGTGGCGCGCGTCGCTCCCGGCGTCTCTCCGGTCGTGGTTATCGTCGTCGCGCCCGGCCTCGTCGTCGGCAGCCGCGGGTCCCGAGGTGTCCCCGATCTGCGAGCTGGCGGCGTCCTGCGCCGCCTTGCGGGCGCGGACTTCGGGGGTCAGGATCCCCAGCTCCTCCTGGAGGTCGACGTCGAGGAAGCGCGAGGCGAGCCAGCGCATGATGTAGTCGGGCATCGACTTCGCGAACGGGATCTCCGGATTGGAGGTCATCCCCTCCGGTTCGAAGCGCATGTAGCTGAACTTGCGCACGAGCGTCTCGAGCGGGACCCCGTACTGCAAGGCGATCGAGATCGCGGTCGCGAACGAGTTCATCATCCCGCGCAGCGTCGACCCTTCCTTGCCGATGTCGGTGAGGAAGATCTCGCCGACGGAGCCGTCCTCGTACATCCCCGCGGTGATGTAGCCCTCGTGGCCGCCGATCGAGAACTTGTGGGTGATCGACTGGCGCTCGCGTGGCATCCGGCGCCGCTTCGGCGGAGCCTTCGCCAGCGCCTCGGCAACCGCCTTCTCGACGTCGGCTTCGGTCGCAGCCGGCGCCGGAGCATCCTTCTGGGCGTCGGTCCGCAGCGCCTGGGCTGTCTTCGATCCGTCGCGATAGATCGCCAGCGCCTTGATCCCGAGATGCCACGCCTGGATGTAGGCGTCGGCGATGTCGTCGACCGTCGCTGACTGGGGCATGTTGACCGTCTTCGAGATCGACCCGCTGATGAACGGCTGGGTCGCGCCCATCATCTTGAGATGACCCACGTGCGAGATCGGCCGCTGGCCGACCGCGACGTCGAATACCGGCAGGTGCTGATCCGCGAGATCGGGTGCCCCGACGATCGTTCCGTGCTCGTTCACGTACGCGACAATCTGCTCGATCTGCTCGTCGCTGTAGCCGAGCGTCTGGAGCGCCAGCGGCACCGTGCGGTTGACGATCGTCATCTGCCCGCCGCCCACGAGCTCCTTGAACTTGACGAGCGAGAAGTCGGGCTCGACGCCGGTCGTGTCACAGTCCATGAGGAACGAAATCGTGTTGTGACTGACGAAGCCGTTGGCGATGTAGGTCACGTTTTCCGGCACAGAGAGGTCGAAAGTCAGCTGATCGTCGAGGAGCTCGGCGCTGGACACTGTGTCGTAGAAGTAACCGAGCAGGTTCTCGAGCTCCACGCTCGGCGCTCGTTCGAGCAGCGCGGTCGCCGACCGCCGCGACACCGTACCTGTTCGCGCGAGATGCAAGAGCATCGTCTTGCGCAGACTGTCGTTCTCCGGCGCGAGCTCGTCGACCAGCGTGCGGCTGACCGGGATCTGGTCGTACCGCGCCGCCTGCGGGTGGTAGTCGAAGCTCAGAGCCTCGTCCTTGCGCTCGGAGATGAAGCTGATTTCGTTGACGAACCGAGCGGCGGAGCTCGCATTGAGCAACCGGAGCCTATGACCCGGACCGCCGAGCCGTCCCCACGAATCCTGAATGTCGCGGGTCGACACAAACCCGAGCGTCAGGAGCAACGTCTGCACGTCGCGAGAGAACTCCTCGCACGACGTCAGCCAATACACGTACCCATGGCTCGCGTTCCCGTCGGCTTCGAACAAACCCCGGACGAACGCGGCATACACGTCGCGGTCGTTTGAGTGCAGAACCGCATCGGGAATGTGCGGCAGATAGCCCTTGCCGCGATGGAGCTCGTCTGGACGGAGCTTCGCGAAGCCACACGCCTCCCACCAGATCGTGAGCGGGACTGAGTGGAATCCGACCTCGACATATCCCTCGCACTTTCTCGTGTAACCGTCGAGGCCGAACAGCTCCTGTCCCAACTCGAGCAGACGCTCCACGACATCGTCGTCGCCGTCGGTCACGCACATGCGGATGCCCTCCGCATGAAGCGAGCCATCGCCCATGAAGTAGCCAATGAACTCGGCGAGCTCCGGGTCCATGTGCCGCGGCACGCGAGTGCGATGGTCGGCGTTCCAATGCAGATCGCCGAGCGGCGGCAGGGGCACGTCGCACGAATCTCCGATGAGACCATTCAGCATCATCGGCACGCGGTCGCCCGCTCGGACCTCGGCCATCCGTCGCCACGTCCAGTTGCCCTCATCGTCGATCACCTTGATCCGATGGGTGGGGGTGCCTTGGATCCTGTAGCCGCGTGCGGTCTCGATCGAGACAACCTGCTCCATGCCGTTCACGTAGAACTTTGTCGCTTGCCGCGGCCCTTCGTCCGTCGCGACTTGGATGTCCAGGTCTTGCCACTTCGGCCCGTCGACGTTTCCGAGGCTGCGCAGCCGCACTAGCCCGCGACTCGTCGAGATCAATGATCCGGCGACGAGACAGCCGGTTGGCGCGAGCACGGTCGCCTGCGCGTTCCGATATCCGTGCACCTCGCCGACGCGCACCGCCTCATCCCACGTCGACCGGGCTGCCGCGAGCAGCGCGGTGTCCGCGCATGTCGAGTCCGGGATCGAGTAGGACGCGTCGCGGTGCATCCGCATGACTGCGTTGTGGGGCTCGCGATTCCCCGCGTAGCGCTCATACGGTCCCATCGCCGCCGCAATCCGCGCCGAGCCGAGATAGCCCCGGCCCGTCATCAGCGCGGTGATCGCGGCGGCGGTGCCCCGTCCGGCGTCGGAGTCGTACGGGACGCCGTCGGCCATGAGGTAGGCACCGAGGTTCGCGTAGCCCAGTCCGAGCTGGCGGAAGGCTCGCGCGTTCGTTGCGATCTGCTCGGTCGGATAGCTCGACGGGGAGACGACGATCTCCTGCGCCAGGAACATGATGTCGACCGCGTGCTCGAACGATGGCACGTCGAAGCTCCCATCCTCGCGGCGGAACTTCATGAGGTTCAGCGACGCGAGATTGCAGGCCGAGTCGTCGACGTGCATGTATTCACTGTTGTGCACGACCACGCCCTTGCCGTCGGAGGCCGCGACGACGAAGTTGTGTAGCTCGTCGACCTCCAAGTCAAACACTGGCACCGCCTCAAGCAGATCCTCTGTCCGCACGTTGAGGACCGCCAACGTCGTCAGGGTCCTTGTCACGTACGGAAGATCAGCCATCGGCCGATCGTGCGTCGCGCTCAGTTGAGTTCCTGCGGTCAGTTGCTCCGCCGCTCGCCATTCGCCGGATGCGGTCAAGAACCGGTGCTCGGGTGTGCATCGGACGATGGTTCCGTCGGCAAGCTCGAGCGTCGTCAGCCGATTCGCCATGCCGGCAATCCACACTTGAGCAATCTCCCGGGAAGTGGGTTCTCCGCTCTCGGTGTCGAGTGCCTCCACGATTGGGAGTTGCGTTCCTTCGATCGACATTGCGTAGAGCTCGTCGAAGGTCCGGTCCCCGATCCTGGTGCGAACGACAGTCTCGCCGGCGAAGCAGCACGGATTCGAGGCGTTGATCCGTCCCGAGTTCGGGCACGTGTGCCACTGGTTGATCGTGGTGTCGTACTGAACCCCAGGGTCGGCGCAGCGCCATGCCGCCTCGGCGATCTCCTTCATCAGCTCGCGCGCGGGAATCGGATCGCCCACCGGCTGGCCGGTGGTGCGGGCGATCAGGTGCCAGTCCTCGTCGTTCTCGACCGCGCGCATGAACCGGTCGGTGACGCGCACCGAGTTGTTCGCGTTCTGGTACTGGATCGAGTGAAAGCCGTCGCCGTCGATCGACATGTCGAAGCCGGCGTCGCGCAGTGCGGCGGCCTTGTCCTCCTCCTTGGCTTTGCACCAGATGAACTCGCGGATGTCGGGATGGTCGACGTCGACCACGACCATCTTCGCCGCCCGCCTGGTGCCGCCGCCCGACTTGATCGAGCCGGCCCAGGCGTCGGCGCCGCGCATGAACGACACCGGCCCCGAGGCGGTGCCGCCGCGGCTGAGCGGCTCCATCGAGCCACGGATCTTCGAGAGGTTGATCCCCGAGCCCGAGCCGCCGCGGAAGATGATCCCCTCCTTCGTGTTCCACTCGAGGATCGACTCCATGTTGTCTTCGACGGAGAGGATGAAGCAGGCGCTCGCCTGCATCTTCGGGCTCCCCACGGGATGCCAGCCGACGTTGAACCAGACCGGCGAGTTGAACGCCGCCATCTGGTGCAGCAGGATGTGTGTCAGCTCGGCCTCGAACGTGTCGCCGTCCTCGGCGGTGGCGAAGTAGCCGCGCTCGCGACCCCAATTCGCGATCGTGCCGGCGATGCGCCCGATCATCTGCTTGACCGAGCGCTCGCGCGCGGGGGTGCCGAGCTGCCCGCGGAAGTACTTCTGGGCGACGATGTTGGTCGCGTTCTGCGACCAGCTCTTCGGGAACTCGACATCGCGCTGCTCGAACGAGACCTTGTCGCCGTGGCCGATCCGCGCGTCCCGCAATTCCCATTCGACCGAATCGAACGGGTGCATTCCCGGCATCGTGTAGTAGCGGCGGATGGGCAGGCCCTGGCCCGCCTGCGACGACGGCGACGCGGTCGGGAATTGGGTTTGCGGGGTGTGCTCCATACGGACCTGCTCCTCTCGTTTTTCCGCTCGTTCCGCTTGCTGTTGCTCGGCCCCGCCATGACCGAGCGGGCAGTGAATGTAAGCGGTCGGGTCGGACGGAAAGACGCCCCGTCGAGGGCCTCTCGGCATCCCGACCCAAAGCGCGGAAACCACCCTTCATTTTACTCCGCTCAACTCCGGTGAGCCCCTCGAATGGCCGCTGCGTGCGGGTGAAAAGCGGTTAGCGCCGGTGCCCGAGCTCAGGAGATGCCGCGCCCGCAGTCCTCCCGGCCAGTCGGCAAATCCCGCCCGCGGTCGGCGCGCCCAGTCAAGCGATCCCGCCCGCTCCCATCCCGGGATCGGGCCCTGGGCCGCGCCCGCGCGGGGGCTCGGAAAGCTGCGCGTCGCCGATCACTTCACCGTCGTCGACGGCGCGATCGCCCGCCTTCGCCAGATCCACGACACGGCGGCGCTAGAAGATCTTCAGCTGGCCGGTGAGGATCAGGATCGCCAACACCACGCCGACGAGCAGCAGGAGGAGTCCGAGCGCCTCATCCGGCCGCAACCGCCGCGTGGGTTGACGCGTGCGACTCGTTGCTCGTGGCGCCGCGGCGGCGCGTGTTCTGGTTGATGAGGGCGGCTGCGCCGCCCTTTGGGTTGGCTGTCGACGGCTCGGCGGCGGCGGTCGCCGGGCGCGCTGGCGGCGCACGGCTGCGGTGATCTCAGCCTCGGCTTGGGCGCGGTCGCGCTTGTCGGTCGCGGTGGTCACCTGGTCGAGCCTCGCCTGCCGGCGGATCTCCGCCGCGCGCGCTTCCGGGTCCGCGGGCGCCCCTGGCTCCGTCGCCGGCGCCCCGGGCTCCGCCGCCGCCTTTCGGTCAGCCGCTGCCGGCTGCGCCTCCTGCGCCGCGACGGCGGCACGGGCCTCGCGCGCTTGCCGCGCCGCCGTCGCCTCCTGGGCACGCCGTTTCGCTGCCGCGGCGCGCGCTTCCCGTTCGGCGGCGGCCTGGCGGGCCTCGCGCTCGGCCGCGGTGGTGCGCGCCTCCCGCTCGGGGATCGCCTCCCGGGCCTTCCGTTCGGCGGCGGCCGCGCGCGAGCGGACCTCGGCCTCGGTCCGCCACGCAAGCTCGAGCTCGGCACGGGCCGCGTCGGCCTCGCCCCCCGCGCGCTCCGCCTCGGCGCGCGCCTCGCCCAGCTCGCCGCGCATCCGCTCGACCTCGACGAGCGCCCGGTGCGCAGCCTGCGCGTCGAGCGCAGCCGAGGCGCGGAGCTCATCGGCAGCGCGGGTCTCCCCGTCGAGGTGGGTCTCCACGCGCCGTAGCGCCTGCGCAAGCGACGCCGCCCGCTCGTGCGCCGCGTGCAGCTCGTCGCGCAGCTGCGTGACGGCGCGCTCGGCGTCGATCCGCGCGGCCTCGATCGCCAGCTCGTCGACGAGCCCGGCCGGCTGCTCGGAGCGCTCGGCACGCAAATTCGGGTCCGCGGTATCGGCGGCGCGGGCGGTGGGGCGTCGCGCGAGCTCCGCTCGCACGGAGCCAAGCTGGCCGGTGAGGATCGCAATCTGCCGCTCGGCCTGATCGAGCTCGGCGTCGGCCTCCTGGAGTTCGGAATCGAGCTGCCGGACCGATTCCTCGGCGTCCCTGCGAGCCTCCTCGGTCCTCTCAAGCTCTTGCTCGGCGGCCTCCCTGCGCCCCGACTCCATCCGTACGACCTGCTCGAGCATTTCGGTACGGGCCTGGGCCTCTCCGAGCTCGGCCACCAGCGAAGACCCCGCCGTGCGAGCCTCGGCAAGCTCGCCCTCGAGCGCCTTCACGCGCTGGCGCGCAGCCTCCAACGCGGCCTCGGCACGCTCGGCCGCGCCTCTGAGCTGCTCGAACTGAGACCCCGTGTCAGCCACTACCTCGGGACAATTCTAGGTTCGCTGAAGGCGGCTCATCGGCAGGCGACCCGATTCTCTGCAATCGTCCGGCCCCATGAAGGTTCTCGTCACCGGAGGCGCGGGCTACATCGGCTCGATCGTCGCCCGCCAGCTGCTGCGCGCCGGACACGGGGTGGTCGTGTTCGACAACCTCGAGCGCGGCCACCGCGCCGCGGTCGCACGCGAGATGCGGCTCGTGGTCGGAGACCTGCGCGAGGAGGGCGCGATCCGCGAGGTTCTGAGCGAGGGCTTCGATGCGGTCCTCCACTTCGCGGCGCTCGCGCTGGTGGCTGAATCGGTGCAACATCCCGAGCGCTATTACCGCACGAACGTCGGCGGAACGCTGAACCTGCTCGAAGCGATGCGGGAAGCGACCGTGAATCGCCTCGTTTTCTCATCGACTTGCGCGGTGTACGGCCAGCCCGATCAGGTCCCCATCCCCGAGACCGCGCCGCCGCGCCCGACGAACGCGTATGGCGCGTCGAAGCTCGCGGTCGACAACATGATCGGCGCGTTCTGCGCCGCCTACCAGATCGGCGCGGTGAGCCTGCGCTACTTCAACGTCGCCGGCGCGAGCGACGGCGCGGGCGAAGACCACGATCCCGAGACCCATCTGATCCCGAACATCCTCAGGGCGGCGCTTGGCGTCAATCCCGAAGTCGAGCTCTTCGGGACCGACTACCCTACCCCCGACGGCACCGCGATCCGCGACTACATCCACGTCGACGACCTCAGCGACGCGCATCTGCTCGCGCTTGAGGGCACCCGGCCCGGCGAACACAGGATCTTCAACGTCGGCAACGGCAGCGGGTTCTCGGTGCGCGAGGTGATCGCTGCCGCGCGAGAGGTCACCGGCAGGGAGATCGTGACCAGAGAGGCGCCGCGGCGGCCGGGCGACCCGCCGAGGCTGGTCGCCGCCGCCGAGAAGATCCGCTCCGAGCTCGGTTGGCAGCCACGCAAGCCCGGCCTGACCGACATGGTCGCGGACGCCTGGGAGTTCGCGCAGGCGCATCCGCGCGGTTACACAAGCTAGTGGCCCATCCTGCAAGTCCGTCGCGGTCTGGCGGCTGCAAATCTTCGCGTGCCGGCGTCCTCGGACCTCGATGTGCCAAAGGCACACCTTCGGTCCTGCGTCCTTGCCACGCTCGATTTTCGCTCGCCAGCCCATCAACGGACTCACAGGATGAACCACAAGATCGGCGAGCTCGAGCGAGATGGCGAGCTCAAGCCGGTCAGCGAGGTCAAGCGAGGTCGGCGAGCGCATCAAGGGCGGCCGCGAGCACCCGCTCGGGCGGCTCGGTCGCGTCGATCGTGTGGATCCGCTGCGGCTCCGAGGCCGCCAGCTCGGCGTAGACCGCGGCGATGCGCGCATGGAAGTCCGCCCGTTCGCGCTCGAGGCGGTCCAGCCGCTCATTGCGTGCACGCGACCGCGCTCTCCCCAGCGACGGATCGATCGACAGCAGCAACGTCCGGTCCGGGACCAGGCCCCCGATCGCGAACTCGTTGATCTCGCGGATCGCGGGAATCCCCAGCTCGCGGCCGCCGCCCTGGTAGGCGAGCGAGGAGTCGACGAACCGATCGAGCAGCACCCACGTCCCTCCGCTCAGCAGCGGTTCGAGCGCCTCCTCGACGAGCTGTGCTCGGGCGGCTGCGTACAGCAGCGCCTCGGCGCGCGGACCGACCTCGAGCGACGGGTCCTTGACGAGCTCGCGGATGCGCTCGGCCACCCGCACGCCGCCCGGCTCGCGCAACCGGCGAATGTCGACTCCACGCGCCCTCAACGCCGCCTCGAGGCTCTTGGCGAGGGTCGTCTTGCCGGCTCCATCGAGCCCTTCGATCGTGATCAACCGTCCGCGCGCCATGACTTACGGCCTCGAACCTACACGTGGCTAGCATCGAGGCGCGTGCTCGACCAGCTGCAACGACAACCTCACGCCCATGCCGTGCTTGCTCCGGCGCTCGCGACGGGCGGCCGCCCGTCGCACGCGTACCTGTTCCATGGGCCCGGAGGTGCCGGGAAGCGATCGGTCGCGCGGGAGGTGGCATCGGCGCTGCTCGCCGAAGGATCCGCCGATCGGGACAGCGCGCGGGCCCGGGCGCGATCCGGCGCCCATCCGGACCTGACCTGGGTGGCGCCGAGCGGCGCGCACGAGATCCTCGTCAGCGACATCGCCGAGCCGGTGATCTCGGCCGCGAGCAAGACGCCGTTCGAGGCGTCCCGCCGCGTATTCGTGATCGAGCGCGTGGACGAGCTGGGGGACGAGGCGGCGAACCGGATGCTCAAGACGCTCGAGGAGCCCGCCGCGTTCGTGCACCTGATCCTGCTCACCGATCGGCTGATGGATGTGCTGCCGACGATCCGCTCGCGCTGCCAGCTGGTCCGTTTCGACGCGCCTTCGACCGCCGAGGTCGCGAACGAGATCGAGGCGCTGGGGGTGGGACGCGAGACCGCGATCGCGTGCGCGCGGCTGTCGCTCGGCGACGCCGAGCGTGCGCGTGAGCTCGCGCAGGAGGAGGGTGCCGCGCTGCGCGCCGCAGCAGAGCGGTTCGCGCGGGCGACCGTGGCGGCCAGCACCTCCGAGCAGCGGCCGTGGGAGGAGCTGCTCGCCGCCGTCCGTAAGCGCGGAGACGGCACGCGCGCCGAGCTCGAGGGGCGAGCGGCTGCCGAGATCGATCTTTACCCGCGCAAGGAGCGCAAGCGCGTCGAAACCGAGTGGGCGGATCGGATCCGGCGCGTCCGGCGCCGGGTGGAGACGTCGATGCTGGATCTGGGACTTCAGCTCGTGGGGCTGTGGTACTCGGATCTGGCGTGCCTTGCGTGGGGCGCGCAGGATCTCGTGCGCAACGTCGATCGAACCCCTGAGCTGGCCGACGACGCCGGGCGCGATCCGGCTCGGCTCCGCCGCGCGGTCGAGCTTGTCGAGGACACCAGGCAGCGCTTCCAGCTGAACGTGACCGAGGAGCTGGCCTGTGAAGCGCTGGCGTATCGATTGGAGCAGACGCTGAGCTCGTGAACGAGGACGGTCGCGTGTATCTGCGTGCGCCTGCCCGGCCTGACCAGGCGGAGTTCCTCAAGCTGATGCGCGCAAGTCGCTCCTTTCACCGCCCGTGGGCCAGTGCGCCGACCGACGAGGAACGGTTCAGGGCCTACCTGGCGGACGCGCAGCGACCGGACTTCGAGGCGATGCTCCTCTGCCGCCGCGGGGACGGCGCGATCCTGGGCTTCCTCAATCTCTCGCAGATAGCGCGCGGATCGATGCAGAGCGCCTACCTCGGCTACGCGATCGGCAAGCCGTACGCCCGCCGGGGGTACATGCGCGAAGGGATCGAGCTCGTGTTGAGGAGGGCGTTCCTAAGCCTCCGCCTGCACCGGATCGAGGCCAACATCCAGCCCGGCAACCGCGCCTCGATCGCCCTTGCCGCCGGCGCCGGATTCCGTCGCGAGGGGTTCTCGCCAAGGTACCTCAAGATCGGCGGCCGCTGGCGCGACCACGAGCGCTGGGCGATCCTGGTCGAGGAGTGGCGGGTACGGCACGAGGAGATCCGCTCGCTCGAGGGCGTGCGTCCTTGACGGCGAGCCGTGCGACGGTCGGGCCGGGCCCGCCGCCGATGTCAGGGCCCACGACTGAATTATTGACGTCTCCTGACGGCGTCTGGAGAAAGCGCCGGACAACCGGCATGAGAGAAGGGAATGGAAGAGTCCTACGTCGAAGATGTAGCGAGTCACGACGGCCCCGACCATGCGTTGGCGACCCGTGAGGGCGCAGCGAAGCGTTGGTATCGGGGTGCGCGCAGGCCGGCCATTGAGCCTCGAAAGCCGTAGTTTGGGGTGCCGACGCGGTTTCAGACGTCGGAAGGCAATACCGGTGGCGGCGCTTTCGCGAGCCGTCATTGGGCCCCGCGGGGTCGGAGAACCCGTGCATGCGCGCGATCTCTCCATGTCGAGAACCGGGAGGTCTCACGATCACCCGTTCCGTGTGATGGTGGGGCGGGTCGTGCGGGGAAGGCCGAGGCCGTAATCCCGTGATGGACGATCGTGAGAAGTCGGACGGTCTGGTAGTACCTGTGAGACCGGCGAACAACGCCCAGGGCGGGGCGGCGGAGTCGGTGGAGGGAAGCGGATCGGCCAAGGGGAACACGGCCAGCAAAACGCGCCCCGGACCCAGAGCCGGGCAGGGCGCGCCAAGTGCGCTGGATCGTGTGCGGCAAGTCGCAAGGCAGGACAAGGATGCGCGGTTCACGGCGCTCCTGCATCACGTCGATGTCGATCGCCTCAGGATGGCGTACTTCGCGCTTCGGCCGAGGGCCGCGCCGGGGGTGGACGGCGTGTCGTGGCACGAGTACGGGCAGGACCTGGAGGGGAACCTTCAGGATCTGCACGCGCGCGTGCACCGCGGGGGCTACCGGGCGAAGCCGTCGCGGAGAGTGTTCATCCCAAAGCCTGACGGGCGGCAGCGGCCGCTCGGGATCAGTGCGCTGGAGGATAAGCTTCTGCAGCGGGCGGTGGTGGAGGTGCTGGGCGCGATCTACGAGGCAGGACTTCGTGGGTTTCTCGTATGGGTTCCGGCCAGGGCGAAAGCCGCATGATGCGCTTGACGCGCTCGCGTTCGGGATCAATCGAAAGCGCGTGAACTGGGTGCTAGACGCTGATTTCAGTGACTACTTCTCGAGCCTTGACCATCGGTGGCTGGAGTGGTTTTTGGAGCACCGGATCGCGGATCGTAGGGTTCTGCGGCTGATCGAGAAATGGTTGGCCGCGGGGGTCATCGAGGAGGGGTCGTGGACGGCGTACGAGGATGGCGTTCCGCAAGGAGCAGGGTCGGGCCGGGGCGCGGTGCCGGCGTTACCGCCGGTCCGTTTCCCCGACCCGCCCTCCGAACCCGGCGTGCGGCTTCCACCGCACCGGGCTCTCCACAGGACATGCGGTGGCCGATCGTGACGCGGGGTTAGGCATCGGCGATCTCCGGCGGGGTGGTGGCCCGTCCTGTTCCGGTGGTCGTCGCCCATGGCGAGGGGATCCGGTGGCCGCGATAGCGATATCGGGTCACCGGGACCTCGGCGGGCCACGCGAGCCTCGTGCCTTCGCGGCTGGTCCAGTGGCGCCCCCAGCACCGTCGCCTGATCTGTTTCCAGGTCAGCCGCGGGTACTTCTTGCGCAGCCAGCGGATCACTCGCCACCACAGGTAGTGGCTGAGATACGCGAAGCAGCGCTTACTCGCGTTATGACGGTGGTAGTTGGTCCAACCCCTGAGGATTGGATTGAGCGCGTGGATCAGCTGATCCAGCGAGAGGTTCGTCGTGCTGCGGTTAGTCAGCGTCTTGATGCGGTACATGACATCGCGTACTGCTCGTTTGCTTGGGAAGGTGTAGGCGACGCGCTTGTTACCGTGCCAGGGCGCCCGCACGATGCGGAACCCGAGCAGGTCAAAGCCGTCGTCGACGTGGGTGACGTGCGTCTTCTCGGGCGAGAGCGTCAATCGCATCTGCTCTGCCATAAACTCGGCCGTCTGCTTCTTGATCTGGTGGGCCTGGGCTTCGGTGCCGCGCACCAGCACCACGAAATCGTCCGCGTAGCGGACCATCCGATAGCTGGGCAGGCCCTTGGCCCGGTCACGCCAGCGCTGACTGTGCGTGCGTGACGCCCACGCTGCCTCGAAGCGGCGGTCGAGTACTGAGAGGGCAACGTTCGCAAGCAGCGGCGAAAGAATCGCCCCTTGCGGCGTGCCCGATGGCGTGTCGGTCAGGGTGCCCAATCGGGTCATGATCCCTGCGCGGAGGAACTGCTTTATCAGCGCCAGAACCCGCTTGTCGGTCACCCGACGGCGCAGCTCAGCTAGGAGCAATCCGTGATGGATCGACCCGAAGCAGTTCTCGACGTCTCCCTCTATGACCCACTCATACGTCCGTGGGTCGTTGATGAAGAACCGAACCTCTTCGATGGCGTCCTGCGCTCGGCGCCTGGGCCGGAAGCCGTACGAGGTCGGGCTGAAGCCCGCCTCGAAGATGGGCTCCAGCACCAGCTCCGTCGCCATCTGGACGATCCTGTCGCGCAGGGCGGGAATGCCGAGCTTCCTGACCTTCCCGGACCCGCGCTTAGGGATCTCCCGCTGCGCACCGGCAACGGAACGTAGGTCCGGTCCCTGAGCGCCTGACGCAGCTCGCCCAGGACCTTCTCCACGCCGATCGCCTCGATGCGCTTACGGGTTTCGCCATCGACACCGGGGGTCTTGGACCCCCGGTTGCGTTTCACCCGCTCCCATGCGACGAGCAACGTCGCGGGGTCGCAGACGAGGTTGAACAGATCGCCGAAACGAGCCTGCTCGTCCCCGACTGCCCATCGGTGCAGCCTGATCTGCCATCCCAGTACCCGCTCTTCGGCCAGCTTCGCGTCAAGCGGAGCGAGCGAGTTCACGCCCGACCTCCCGAACGGCTTCTCATGCTGCGGTCCTGCTGTCCGCCTTCGCCGTGTACCCGGCTCTCCCGGGCTCTGACTACTATGCGGCCTCCGACACGCCCCGCGCCCATCAACCGGCATCGGGCCTTACCGGGCCGCCACCAGCAGCCCGGCGCGCGCGGGGCGCTTCCCGCGTTCACCAAGATCCGTTTGACCGGGTCGGCAGCTGGCTTTACCCCTACAGCACCCCCGGGAGGCATTCGCAGCGTCCTCCCGGGCACCGCGCCCGGGC
>CAWDYK010000022.1:0-102872 GCA_963806475.1 uncultured Solirubrobacterales bacterium | reverse complement strand
TCCTTGCGAGCCTCACGCGTCCACCCACGCCTGCCTTGACCCCGGGCCGCGACCTGCTCGCGATCAAGCTCGACCCGCGCCGCCTCCGGCTCAGCCTCACGCCCGGCTTTCTGAGCAAGCCGCTCCTTCGCCGCCTTGAACGCCGCCCGTCGCCGTTCCTCCGTGCGCAGATGCTCAGGCAACTCATCGCCGCGCTCTGAGCCTTGAGGATGTCCGCGACCAGCTTCTCATAGGTCCGGTTGGCGCCGCGCGACGCGTTCGCGCGGATCCATCTGCTCAACAGCCCCAACGATCGACCACACAAGATGATCCTCAGGCACCCAATCCATCAGCGTACGCGTACGCGGGCGCTGAGCAACGCCGCGCCCGGCGACCTATCGGTCATCGCCATACACGTCAGGAGTTCCACACAGCGCGTCGCCGGCCGTCCAGAAAGGCAAGACCAATTGCTTTCTGCGTCATCAAACAGTACGAGCGTGCAGTCGTGTTCAAGCTCGGGAAGGTTCAAGTTCTTGTCGACCGCCACCTCGACCAGCGTCTGGAGGTTGCGCAGCTGCAGCGCCAGCGGATGGGCCATCATCACGTCCGAGGCGGTCGCGAGCTCGCCGGCGGCGAGCGCCTCGCCCTGGGCGGCGATGATCTTCGCGCGCTTCTCGCGCTCGGCCGCGGCCTGGCGGGGCGTACGAGGTACTCCCGTCGGGCAGTTTGGGCAGCAGAGGTGGGTCACGGCTGGGATCACCGCGGGTTCTTACCGGGCAAGCTGTGCCCGCACTCGGGGCAGACCCGGGTCATCACCGGGTTGTCTGAGCGCTCATCATCAAGCTCGAAGTAGACGCGGTGACGCCCGAGACCGGCCACGCGTAGGGCGTGCCCGCACTCGGGGCAGCCGTAGGGCGGCCTTGACTGTGGATTGGGCTGGGGGCGCGTGCCGCTCAGTCGGCGCGATCAGCGTGGCGCTGGTCATCGGGTCACCGCCTCGCGGCTGAAGCTGCCGCCCTCATCCAACCACCGGCTCCGCGTCCAGGCTGCCGCCCTCATCCAACCTCCGCGCGCGCGCCGCGGCAGCGAGATCGCGGCGCGGGGGAGATCGACAGGCGGTGTGTCGCCGGAGCGGTCTTCGAACGACGCTCGGGAGGCGCCGCGGTGCACGATCCGCGCGGCTTGTTTGGCTTCCTCGTAGGACCCGAAGCTGGCGGACCGCACAAGCGTCTCGCGGCCGTCGGCGACGATCGTCCATTGGTAGCCGCCGCCATCGTCCTCATAGATGAGGAACGTCATCGACGCCGGCTCGGGCGAGGAGCTCGGGGCCGCCCGAGCCTTCCGCATCGCGCTAACAGCTTGCGTGACCTGCGCAGCGCGGGTCATGAGCTGCCACCGCCTCGGCGCGGTGCGCGGGTGCGCCAGTGAAACGCGGCGGTCGCGACGAGCCCGAGCAGCCAGCCGAGGATCGCGGCGAACAGCACCAGCCACACGAGCGACACGTGTGAGCTGCCGAACACCCAGTTGACCTTGACGTGGGCAGTGTTCGAGGCCGCGAGCGCGATCAGGAACGTGACCAGGGCGACGGCCAGGATCGCGTAGCCGTGCAGTCGCGACCGGTGGGCCTTGCGGCGGGAGCGCTCGCGCCGGTCTCCCTCTCGGTTGCGGCGGAAGCATGCGCGGGGGCGACGTCGGGATTGGTCACGACCGGTGACCCGTTGCTGACGGGCCCCGTGACCGTGTCGGGGACCACTCCAGGGGCGGGCGAGTTGACCGGCGTGCTGCGGGTCTTGGAGAGCATTTAGTGAGCACCTCCTCAGGGTGGGGCGAGGGGATCTTCGGCGTCCTCTCGAGGAATACTTGCTCACTATAGCATGAAAAAGCAGTCTAGAAATGTTAGACTAGAATGCGATGTCTAAGACCTCCGTCCCTGGCTGGACGTTCTTGACCAACCACGCGCAGGTGCTGGTGTGAATCGCTCACGATCCCGGGATCCGCTTGCGCGACATCGGCGAGCGGATCGGGATCACCGAGCGCGCCGCGCACCGAATCGTGGTCGAGCTTGCCGACGCCGGCTACATCACCCGCGAGCGAAACGGGCGCCGCAACCACTACACAATCAACGCGCACTTCCCGCTCCCCGACCCGATCGCCCGCGAGCAGAACGTCGTCGGCGAGCTGCTGACGATCCTCACCCGGCCGCCACAGACCAACCGGGTCGGTCGGTCGGGAACGAGCGGTTGATCGCTGGGCTGCTGCTGGCGGTCGGCTCCGCGCACGCCGGCAGTGCCACGGTGCTGCTCAAGCAGCACGGCGCGGTTACGACCCGCCGCGAAGCGCTCGACAAGCCAGCGCTCAGCGTCGAGAGGGAGGCGCGGATCACCTCGGCGAACCTGAAGCGTGGCAAGCGGACGAAACAACTGTCGTTGCCGAAAGTCCGCCACGTCGGCGTTCTCGACACAAGCGCGACGCAGCACTCTCCCATGCCGGTCGGCCGTCGGACTGCTCGTTCGCGGCGTAGCGGAAGTACCGCGCGATTCGCAGAGCAGGTCTTCGGCTCAACTTGATCGCGCCCCTGCAACTCGCCATTTGCGCGACTGGCCGCGTCGCCGGCCACCATGTCGTCGTGAGCGAACCGGTCGGGGCCCTGCTCTTCCGCGACAGCAGGGCGGTCTCAAGCTCCGATTGGCCTCGTTGCGCGCCCCGCTTCGCCGGCAAGGGAGAGCCGAGGCCAGAGACCTGCAGTCTCACGGATGCAGGGCAATCTCCCGCGGGCGGTGAGCGCGACGCGCAGTTGGCGAACTCGGGTGTCTCGCCTCGCCGGGGTAGACTCCTGCGGTCGTATCTGGACGGGCATCCGCCGCTAAAGGCTAAGCGGCCGAGCCGTTTCGCGGGCGTCGCTGCTGCGTTCCCGGGGGGGTCCGACACTCTTCGGCGCCGCGACTGACCTCCTCGCGTTCGCTCCAGAGGAGCAGCGTCAAGCCCCGCTCTTCGATCCGTCGAGGCTTATGTGTGTAGCCCGATCCAGCACTCGTACGGCTGGTGGTTTCGGTGGTTTCTGGTCCGGTGGGGAATGCCCCATGCGCGTTAGCGCAGCATCGTGAAGCGCAGGATGGCGGGCTTTGGTGGCGTCCGTTGGTGGTGGTTGATGATCACCTTGTAGCGGCGGGGGACGAGCGTCTTGTGCCCGTTGATCGGCCCCTCGAAGGGCAGGTTGTTTCTCCCGGTGTGGCGGAGTCCCCTGGTTGAGATGCCGCCCGCAGGGGGGCGGGCATCATCGCTGCCCCAGCGATCACGAGGCAGAACGCGAGCATCCGACCGGCGATGTGCAGCGCTCCTACTCCGATCGACTCGTGAAAGACCAGGATGCCGCCAATGATCGCGGCGAGATTGGCTGCGACGGAAGTGAGGGCGATCACCTCGACCGCCTGACCGAGCTGCAGACTTCGAGCGGAGGCATAGAAGGACACCACCGCCGCGAGCAGCGCGCTCAGAGTCCACGGACTCAGCAGCCCGAACAGCGGCTCGTGTGCCCCGGTCAGGTACTTGATCGCGATATCAGAGACGCCGAAGAGCGCGCCCGCCGCGATGCCGAGCATCAGCGATTCAGGATGGTCCTTGATGTGACGGTGCATCGACACGCTCACGAGCAGCGCGCCGAGGGCGAAGATTGAACACTCGACGCTGATCAGCGCTGCCAGCGAGGCGTGCTCGGGACGCCGTGAGCCGGTGCCGGTCAGGCCGATGATGGCCAAGCCGATGGCTGTGACCGTGATGCCGATCCACTGCCGCCGCTGGAGCCGAAAGCCGAAGAAACGCTCCGCAAGCACCGCAAGGAACACCAGACCTCCGGAGAGCACGGCCTGGGTGATCGAGAGCGGAGCAAGCGCCAGCGCCCCGACGTGCAGCAGCCACGCCCCGATCGCCACGAGCCATCCGATCGCGAACCACCGCGAACGGAACAGACCCACCGCGCTCCGCACGAGATGTCGGACGCGCACCGGAGGGGCCGCGATCGCCCCCTGCGCTTTGAGCAAGAACGATGCGTTGGTGCCCAACGCAGAAGCAACGGCGAGCAAAAGGCCGAAGAACACGGACGGTTTACCTCGCCCGAAGATCCATTAGGTCCCCACCCTAGGCCCCCGACCAGCACCCGCCATCGCCCCAAACCCCCATCGCGGCTAAGTAGCCGCTACGGAGCGCTCCGCCACCACCAGAGTGGCACGTTGATCGAGACGCACTACTCTCGACAGAGCTGCGCGTTTGAGGAGCTTCAGCAGGGTGCGGGTGACCGCATATGTGAGAGCGCGAAAGCCACCGTCACCGAGGGGCGGTCGCGCTGGCGGCTTGTGGATCAGCCTTGGCGAGCGATCGTCTCGCCGAGAGGTTGTCCCGGCCGTAGAACTTTGAGGTGACGGCGGTCCCTCCATCCCGTCCGCTCCGGATGGGAGCGTGACGGGCGATCCGGTCGAGATCTAAGGAGGAACCGCCGTGAAGTGCAACGTACCGGTCGCTGAGGCAATCAACGATGAGGCCTTGGTCCCCGAGCGCGTGCAGGAAGCGTTGGGGCAGCTGGTGGGGGCAGCGAGGGAGGGGCTACTCGCGCTGTCGGTGGAGGTGGGGCTGGGGGTGCTGTGCGAGCTGCTGGAGGAGGAGGTCGATGAGCTCGTCGGTCCGAAGGGGAAGTGGAACCCGGATCGCAGCGCGGTCCAGCACGGCCACGAGAGCGGCGAGGTGACGCTGGGCGGGCAGCGCGTTGGCGTCAAGCGGCCCCGGGTCAGGACCGCGGACGGCGAGTCCGAGGTGCCCCTTCAGACATACGAGCACTTCGCTGAGCGCGACCAGCTGAAAGAGGTGGCGCTCCAGCGGATGCTGGCTGGCGTCTCGACCCGCCAGTACCGCCGGGTGCAGGAGCCGGTCGGCGCCGAGGTCCGGGCCTTGTGACCGACACGGGATGCGCCTAGAACCGAGGGGTTGGGCGGGACGCTGCTCGCCGCGGGCTGATCCCCGATGCTGGATTGTCCGGGGGCGTCTCGGCACGAGTCCGGCGCGGCGGGCCGAAGAGCCGTCAACGCAGCCCAAGCACGCCAATTTGTTAGACGAGTCGCCAGAGTTTGTTAGACAGCAGCCGAAGTACCTGGTAAATCGCTGGTCGCTGCCTGGCGAGTGCAGTTTATGATTTTGCAACCCGGGGCGGGTGCGAGCGGGCTCACCGCGTGGCCGCTCGTGAAAGGAACAGCGGATCTGCTAGGGCGCTGCTTCTTCCGCCGATAGCACGCCGCGGCACGCCGAGGGACCGGGACGCCGGGCGCGAGCGGGCGCTTGGCGAGCTTGCCGGTGAACGGCAGGTGTGAGGACCCGGCGGGTGCCCGCCGCTCGAAGCCGCCGGCGGACACCAGCCTGCGGCACTTCTTGCCGCGGCGGTTGGATCGCGTCGGCTTTCGGCAGCCGTTGCCGGTGTCGCGACCGGCCTTGACGGCCAGCGCCTCGAACGCGACGGTGGCCCGCTTGCTGAGCGTCAGCGACAGGGTCATCCCGCGGCGCGGCGGCTTGCCTACGTAAATCGCTGAGGTGACGCGCTGAGGCGCAACAGGCGTGGAGCGCGCAGTCCGGCGCTCGGAACTCGCCGCCGGCGAGCAGCCAGCCGTGCGGGGTGAGCGCGAGCGCCCGCACCGGTTCCTCCCCGCCGCGGACCAGCGGGGGGGTCCACGGGGCGAGGGCGCCGCTGACTTTCAGCCCGAGTTCCGCCTTGCTAGCTGAAGATCCCGAAGTTGCAAGCACCAAAGCGGTCGCGACGGCGTCGAGACCAGCACTGCCGTAAAAGGCGTGATGCAGCAGTGTCGGTCGCTCTTTCCCCGACAATCCCACGCGCTCGGACCTGACGCTGGGCCGACGCTATGCAGCGCTTGAAGATTCAGCGCGGCGATAGCCGCGGTCGGCCTTCGCCACGTCGCCGCTCTTCGCGAGTTTCGAGAGAGTCGTACTCACGCTGGCACGGCCAAGTCGAGTCGCGGCGGCAACCTCGCCGGCGGTCATCACCTCGCCGCTTCTTTTCCCAGTGCGCCGGAATGGACGAAGGCTGAACCCTCAAGACAGGCTTGAGACCTTGAGACTATTGTGCGGCTTCTGCTCGAGCCGGTCAACCGAAGCCTTCGGAGGCGAGCACATATGACGCTGACGCAGCCTGGCTGAGGGCCGATTCGACGCTGTCGGAATCACCAACAGGGCCGCGACGAGCATCGGGTACCTCGAACGCAGCAGAGAGCTGCTTGCTGCGCTGCTCGCGGGTCATCGTATGAGAGGGCGTGGCCATGTGCCAGCCGGTCAGAGGTAGGTGTTGAACGCGGCGAGCCAGTCCGTCGCGATCAGCGACTGGGCCTTGCGCAGTGACGATTTCCCGGCGCAGACAAGCCGGTGCAGCTTGTTCTCAAGGCGGTCCTTGTCATGGAATCCCGGTCGTGGATTGGCGCTCTCAGGCCAAAGGTTGCGGATGCTGTTGCTGCCGCCGAGTTCGAGCGCGATCAGATGATCGACCTCGTACTGGCCTGGCTTGTGGCTGCGGATTCCGTACTCGGCGTATACCTGGCGCTTCTCGGACTCGGGAACATCTCGCACTCTCTCCGAGTAGCCCGACACACATATTTGCCTCGCGCCGACGTTGAACGTCGCACCGGGAGTGCAGCGTCGGTCAGGCAGACGCCCTGGGCGACACCCCGAGGCGGCGCTGTGTACCAACAGCTCCACGGCAGATTGTCGCGTGCCGACCAGCCGAGCACTGCTCCCGGCGGCCGTCACTACCGTAACGACCAGCGCGACGACGATGCCGACCGTGATTACGATGCCCGTCCGCTTGCCCATCACAGACCGCCCTGCCATTGGAAGCTCGAACCCGGCAGACATGATGGCCGCATCTGCTCGCGCTGTCATCGCGAGCGAACGCTGATCAGGAGTCCGTAGAAAATGCGGCGATGCTGGGCCGCGGGCACTCGCGCGCGAGAACCGCGCTCACGTCCGCTGCGCTCAACCGCCCACGGTTCAAGCCCGCCGGGCCCCGTTCGCGGCTTCCGGGTCCAGCGAGATGTAGTTAGGGTTAGGCTGCGCGAGCACAACCCGAGTTCCGCAGCTCATTTGACGTGATAGGTGCCAAAACCTGCTTGTGAGCAGGCAATTTGGTGTGTCGAACGTGTGTTCGACGTGTATCTATGGGCTGGAGTCCCGCTCGGGGCTCAGGAGCGTCGCTGGGCGGGGGTCGGCTGGGGGGCGTCGAGATGTAGGAACAGCGGCGGTTCGGCGACGCCGAGGGCGCGGAGGATGTCGCGCTGGCCGGCGGTGAGCTCGGTGCGCTGTTGGCTTGTGCCGGCGGGGCCGGCGAAGGTGCCGAGGTGCATCCGGTCGAGCTCGTCGCGGAGGTTGCACCAGGTCTGGCTGGTCTGGGTCTCGGCGATCCGGATCAGCAGTAGCGCCAGCCAGCAGAGGAGCACGTGCGCGCGGATGCGGTCTTCTTTGCGGTGGTGGATGGGGCGCAGATCGAGCGTGGTCTTCATGCTGCGCCAGGCGCGCTCGATCACGAGCAGTTGCTTGTAGCCGAGCGCGATGTCCTCGACTGACAGCGTGGGGTCTGATGAGCGCAGCAGGAACTTGCCGTCGAGGTGCGCCTCGGCTTTGACGGCGGCGCGGTCGATCCGCAAAAGGCCTGTCTTGGTGGTGCGCAACAAGCGCTTGTAGCCTCGCTTTGAGCACAGCTCGCCGTAGAGCTTGTGACGCTGGTGGGCCGGGAGCTGGTCAGATCCGGCGATCGCCTCCGCGATCTTGGCGAGCAACTGCTCGCGGACGTGCTTGTCGCGGGCCGCTTCATCGGGGTTGTGGCAGATCACGAACCGGTCGCGCATCGTGCCGTCGTCGATGATCACCTCCTTAACGCGTAGGTTCTCTGCGACGGTGTGGTAGCGGCCCCGGCGAGACAGCGCCGCCTTGGCCTCCTTTGACTTGCCGCGCAGCTTCTCCCCGAGGATGTAGTGCCCGCCGGCGCGCTGGAGATACCGTCGGTTCTCGTCCGATTGAAAGCCGCGGTCAGCGACCCACACCACCCTTGAGAGCTTCCACGCGCGCAGGTCGTCCTTGGCCTGGCGGATCAGCTCTTGATCGTTGGTGTTCCCCGGCCAGCACCACACCCGGATCGGGATCCCTGAGCGGGTGACCGCCATCGCGATCACAATCTGCGGCAGGTCGTCCCTTGAGTCCTTGCTGTTCCCGTGGGTTCGGAACGCCGGGCGGATTATGTTGCCCTGCTGATCGATCAGATCCTGCTCGGCCTCGTCGCGCTCGAAGTAGGTCGAGGTCGTGTCAAAGAACAGCAAGTCGACCTCGAGGTTGAGCAGGTCAGCGGTGGCGAAGTACACCGCCTCGGCGAGCTCGTCCTCGACCTCCAACAGCCAGTCCATCGACCGGTAGCAGGAGTCCTCATCAAGCTCGACCAGCCCCTGGATCCAGGCCCGCTGCGACACCCACTTGCTGCACGCCAGCTTCGACAGCGGCTCGAGCGTCCGATTGGCGACCATCGCGAAGATCACCCGCTCCGCACGAGCGTCCAAGCGGCGCCCCTCAAGCAGCCTGGCGAGCGTGCGGTCGACCCGCAGCTCGCGCCACAAGCCATCCAGCGCCCACGCCCCACCCATCGGCCGCGACTGCAAGAACCGAAGTCCCGGGGCCGCCTGAGCCTGAAGCGCCTGATCGGGCTCAAGCGCCCGCTGCAGCGAACCGATCAGCCTGACGATCGCCTGACGGTCGAGCTGATCCTCGCGTCCGAAGCTGTAGAGCACCCTGACCTTGCTCTGCTTGGCCACCGGATCCCACTCGTTGTGAGCCAGCTGCAGGTAGGCGACGCCCCCGTCCTTCGTCCGCCGCTCGGTCCGCCGCAAGTACATACCTAGCGCTTATACACGATCTCCCGGCTAGCTACCACCTTCCTGGCATAACCGTGTATCTAGGCGCTTTCGCGCCTCGGGACTCACGAAATCACGGTGAGCAGGGATTTCCTGCGCCCGCGTACCCAGAAACCCGCCTCAGCTGCGGAACTCGGGCTGAGGTCGAACCAGCGCACCGGCAACGTATTTCCGGCTGCAACGAGATTCTGGCTTCCCCTGCTCTTAGTACATCGGCCGACGCTCGCCCAGCCACTTGAGCACCCCGCCCTTCGAAGCGGATGAGCTGGGGGTTGGCGCGGGAGTAGAAGATGGTGTGTGGGTCGGCGCGAGAGTTGGAATCCGGGGGGGGGGGGGGGTCGGTGTCGGTGACGGACTCTCAATCGGGGGCAGCGGTTGCAGCTCGCCCATGGCGTTTCCGCAGGCACGGTCAATCGTCCAAATCGCGCCGTAGTCGTCGACGAACCGCCGCACGAGCTGCTGGTATCGGGCGTACCAGTGGAGCGAGGATCGGACGTAGTCGTCCAAAGTGTTGACCTCGTCTTCGCCCTGCCGGCGAATCTGGAGGACCGCGGCCACGTCGGCCCGGAGGCCGTCGAGGACATTCCAGAGCCGGTAGTAGTGCTGGTAGCGGTGCAGGAGGTCGGCGGCCAGGTCGGAGACCTCGGGGCTGAGTTTCTTGAGCTCCGCGAACACCACGCCAAGGATGCACTCGGTTTCGCGCTCCCACATCACGTCGGCTACCTGGGCGACCACGCGCTCCTCGTGGGTGCGTACTCGGGGGCGGCGGTGGAGCATCGTTTCGACGCTCATCCCGAGTTGTTTGGCTGCGTTCGCTCTCCGCTCGTGGAGCCGCTCGAATCGTCCCACCGACGGTGTTTGGAGCCGCCTGCCGCGGGCGGCTCGGGCGGCGAGCGACGGACGACGTGGGTGTCAGCAGGCAGCTACGGCCTGCGCGCGCTCGCGGATCGCCGGGACGGCGTCGCTCGCGAGCCGTTCGAGTTCGCCCTTGACATCCGGATCGAGCAGGTCAACGTGATCCGGGTCAAGCAGCCCGAGCGTCGCGAGCACGAGCTGGTCGATCTCGAGGTAGAAAAAGTCCATGTATGGATCGTGGGCCTGCCCTTGGCCGCGATCGCGTCGGTAGGAAATGCGATCGACGACGCGTTCCAGCTGCGCTGCGGCCTCGTTGAGCTCGGCTTCTGTCCAGTCGAGGCGGGCGAACGCTTGACGGCAGCTTAGGCTAGGCTTACGGTGCGCAGCAGCAGCGCGTCGGTGTCGAGGCGCAAGCGGAGGCGGGCTTCGTCATCCATCGGCGCCTGGAGATGTTGTGCGGCGGCGGGAAGGTCGACCTCCTCGACCGACAGGATCATCCGCAGCGTGAAGGGCGGCAGGACGCGCTCGAGGCGGTGCGCGGCACGACCGACCGGACCGTCTGGGAAGTCGAGCAGGTGATCGCGAAGGGCCTGGCGGGCAAGCTCGCGGGCGTGCTCGCCGCAGCCGGGATCGTCGCGGAGGCGGAGGTAGGTGGCCAAGGCGAGCACCCGCAGCATCCAGAACATTCGAGGTGCTCGCGGCTCGGGCAGCCGCTGTGCGGTCTCGAGGTCCCCTCTCGACTGGGCCGCATCGGTGAACTGATCAATCTCCCGAGAGCGCAGGTTCTCGGGTAACGAGCGCACGTACTCGACCGCGCGGGCGTACGTCGGCGAGGTTCTCGGGTATGGGCTGGTTGTGCAGCTGCGCGATGCCCCAAACCCCTGCGCTCTGCGCTAGGTCGTCCTGCCCGTCCGCTTCGCGCTGGAACTGGTCGGCGAGAACACGGCGGCGGTTGTCGATGACGACCGGTCGGGCGTCGTTTGCCACTTCTCGCACGGCCTGGACCGTCTCGTCGAGGCGAGCCGGATCGAGTTCGGCGCGCATCGCGTGGCCGAGATGCCGAAGCTGGCGCTCGCGCACATAGGTGGCGACGTTCGCGGCTCCGAGGACCCGAACGAGGTCTCCGAACTTAGCCTGCAGATCGCGGACGCCGATGTCGAGGAGCGGCGCGTCCCAGTCGATGCGCGTCACCTCGTAGACGGCGAAGCGCGTTCCGTCGGCGATCGCCATCAGCGGGACGTCGACCTCGGGATGGGTGGCGTATAACCCTTGCGACGTTCACCGCCTCGGCCGGGCGATGGCACCGGTCGACCTCCTCATTGAGCGCCCGTAACGATGTCGAGATCCATCGAGAGCTCCTCGCGACCCGAGACGAGCACTCTCCGTCGTCCGGCCACTCCGCGCCGAGGCCAGCGCCAGGACTATCTGAATCCGCTCATCTCGACGTCGTTGGAGCGTCGCGGTTTTCGCTGCCTTCTCCGCCTGCGCGAGCGCGGGCGGTCTCGAAGTCCGGCGGGCGCTTCTGCAGGAAGGCCTCGATGCCCTCGTGATACTCAGTTCCGAAATAGGCGTCACGACGCAGGCCGTGGAGCCTCTCGTACGTGTTTGGGCCAATTGCCACCGCGTCGCTCAGTTCGTACATAGCCTGCTTGGCGGCCGCGACCGCGGCCGCGGAGCGGGACGCGATTGTCCGCGCCATCGCGTAGGTGTGCTGCTCCAATTCGGCCTCGGGGATCACTTCGTTGACGAGTCCCGCGCGCAGCGCCCGTTCCGCCGAGATCGGGTCCGCGGTGAAGAACATCTCCTTCACGATCCCAAGCGGAGCACGGCTCATGAAGTTCAGGAAGCCACTGGTGTTGTACGGAAGCCCGAGCTTTGCGGGTGTGACTGCGAACGCCCCCGTCTCGTCGGAGAGGACGATGTCGCACGCGCACACGAGGTCGAATGCGCCTCCCCACACGGAGCCGTGCACCATCGCGATCACCGGTGCGGGGAAGCGCTTCACGGCTCGAAAGAGCATCTCGATCGGCTCGTTGTAGGGGAGCGGATCCAGGTTCGCGAGCGGCAGTTCGGCTATATCGTGGCCGGCTGACCACACCGGCTCGTCGCTCGCGGAGCGAATCACGACCACGGCCACGTCCGCGCGGGCGAACTCATCGAGGTTGCCGAGCATCTCGGCGATCAGGTCGGCGCTGAGGGCGTTGCGCTTGGCATAGTGGTCGAACGCGAGCGTGCCGATCCGGTCCTTCAGCTGGGCTTGGATGAGCGTCATCATTACCTCTCAGACGAGCGTGATTCGTGGGCTTGTGCGAGCGGTTGCTCGCGAAGCTAGGGTGGGCGATATCGAGTGCTAAGGCGCCGGGATTGGCAACCCAACAAGCCTCGTATAGCCTGGCAGGATCAACGACCTTCCGGTACTTCGGCATGCCCCTATACCACGGAGCTAGCGCGTACCAGTCTGAATCGATAGCGTCAATGTAGTACTCGCAGGCCGCCATCAGGAGGTGGACCTTGCAGCCGCTTTTTGGGCGCTCCAGATCGCAGTCGCACTCGTCGAGGCGGTGTTGCCAGCTCTCAACGAGATCTTGACCGTCTGTCGTGGCCTCGAGCGCCCGTAGGAATGGGTCGAGCTCCTCGCGTCCGGCGACGAGCATCCTGAGCTGCGAGTCCTGCCGGTAGGTGAGGCTGCTGAAGTTCTCCACGAACTTGATGGCGTCGGCCACCGACTGCTCGATATCCGCATCCGAGAACAGCCACATCCCGCCGTAGTCGTCGACGAACCGCCTAACGAGCTGTTGGTAGCGAGCGTACCAGTAGAGCGAGGATCGGACGTAGTCGTCCAAAGTGTTGACCTCGTCTTCGCCCTCGCGCCGGATCTGGAGGACGGCGGCGACGTCCGCGCGGAGGCCGGATAGGGTCGTCCAGAGTCGGTAGTAGTGCTGGTAACGGTGCAGGAGGTCGGCAGCCAGGTCGGAGACGGCCGGGCTGAGTTCCTGCAGCCGGGCGAACACCACGCCGAGGATGCATTCGGTTTCGCGCTCCCACATCACGTCCGCTACCTGGGCGACTATGCGCTCCTCGTTGGTGCGGACTCCGGGGCGGCGGTGAAGCATGGTGTCGACGGGCATCGCGAGTTGTTTGGCTGCGTTGGCGCGCCGCTCATGGAGCGGCGCGCTGGTTCGCGTGCCGAGGATCAGGCAGGCAGCAGCGGCCTCGTTGCGGTAGTGGGGCACGACCCCGGAGGCCTCGGTGCCGAGTGCCCGGGCGGCTTCGTCTATCGCGTGGCGGGCGGCGGCAGCCAGCTGGTTCGGCGTCGGCGGCGGCTGCTCGTCGGTCGTGGCGGCCCGCACGACGTACCGCAGCTGGGTCAAGACCGGCTGGGAGCGGACGGCCTGTGATGTGGCGCCGGTCTCCCTGAGCACGAGCAGCGCCTGGTAGATCTCATCTGAGCTGTGGGCGGCCATATGTCCGGAATGCTGCCACCCGTCCGAATCTTTCCGGCGCTGTCCGCCTATTTCCGCTGCCGGCCGCCATGCTCGCGCGCGTCATGTTGAAACGGGATCCGGTATCGCTGGTCGTCGCGGGCCTGGTGGCGCTTGTCATCGTCCAGACCCTGCTCTGCCTCTTGGCCGGCTACGCCGCGGCGTTGGTGGTGTTGGGACTACTTGTTCTTGGCCGGGTGGTGTGGAACTACTCCCGCCGCCTGTAAGCCATCTCGCTGCTGCTGTGCTACCGCCCAGCAAATCGTCATCCGATCCTGGTGATTGCTGGAGAAGCGAACAAAGACCGTACGCACTAATCAGCGGATACTGGGTGTCAAACAAAGGGCGAACACACAGGTCAATGGGTAAGTGACGAAAGGAGGTGTAGATATGTCAAATGTCACAGAAGCGAATCAAAGTGCGAGGCGTTCGGAAAGACGAGATCGACATCGACAAGCTTGCGCCGGACTATTGGTTAGGGCGTGGCTACTTCAGGACGAGTAGAAAGCGCCTGGTAATTGGTAAGTTTTGGCGAGGCAGAGGCCGTTTCGGAGTGTGTTCAACCCGGGGATATCGTGATAACCCCGGGTTGAGCGCTGTTCAGGTGGCGTTGTGGCGCGGGCGGCGGGGCCGTTGGGGACCGTGAAACGGCCGGCCTTTGGCAGCGAGGATGTACTCGCCGGCTTGGTGGGAGAGGTTGCGCATCTGCTCGAGCGTGGCCTCGAGCTGGCGGCGGTTTGCGATCCACTGCTGGTAGAGCTGGGCGTCTTCGGGCGAGAGGCGGCGGGTGACGGTCTTGCCGCCCTCCTTCCAGGTCAGCTGCCAGTAGGGGCCGTGCCGCTGGTCGGGGTGCCGGCAGCGGCAGTTAGGGTTGCCGCAGGAGGTGTAGATCTCGGCGAGGCTGCCCTCGCAGGTGAAGCCGACCTCGGCCAGGCGCGCCTTGACGGCCTCGTAATCGCGGCCCAAGCGTTGTAGGCGGCGTTCGATCTCGGCTTTGGATCGACGCGGTTCCGTCATCGATAAGTATCATACTTGTCGCCCTATGCAGCCGGTGGATCTGGCGCAGCGACCGGCCAGCGGGCTTGAAGCGCTGCGGGATCTCGAGCGGTTCCTTTCCGATGCCGCCGAGGCTCGCCTTGGCCTGTCGGAGCTCGAGCGCGGGTCAGAGTGCCGTTGCCGGGAACTGGCGCGCCTTGAGCTGCAGGCGCACATCGACTCCCGCGGGGTGGGCGACGTCGGGGAGGCGATCATCCTCCCCAGCGCCGACGGGCCAGTGCGCCTGGCCTACAAGCGGCGCCACACTCGTCCGGTGCTGACCGTGTTCGGCGAGGTCCGGGTCTGTCGCACCGGCTACAGCGCCCCGGGGCAGGGCGCGATCCATCCGCTGGATGCAGAGCTTCAGCTGCCGGCAAGGATCTGGAGCTACGAGTGTCAGCGGCGGCTGATCAGGGGTGCGATCTGCGGGCCGTTTGACGAGGCGATCACGTTGGTGGGCGAGATGACCGGGCTGACCGTGCCCAAGCGCTCAGCCGAACAGCTCGTGCGCGACGCGGCCATCGACTTCGACGCGTTCTACCAAGCCCGCGCCCAGGCCGAGGTCAAACCGGCCCGGGGAGAGATCTTGGTCGGCGCGATCGACTGCAAGGGCATCCCGATGGTCAAGCCCGAACGCGCCCTGCGGGTCGTCAGACGCGGCAAGGGTGAGAAGGCCAACAAGAAACGGATGGCGACGGTCGCTGCCGTGCACAGCCAGGCGCCTGTGGTACGCACCGCCAAGGAGGTGCTCGACAGCCTGTTTGCAACCGGCGAGCGGCCCGCGCGTCCCAAACGCACGCCACCCAACCATAAGCGGGAATGGGCAAGCCTCACCGCCGACAAGGACACATTCATCAACGACGTCCGCGCCGAGATACTCCGCCGCGACCCCCGCCACCGCCGCACCTGGGTAATCGTCACCGACGGCGAGCGCGCGCTCCAACGCCGGGTCTGCAAAACCTTCACCGGCGTCACCCTGATTCTCGATCTCCTACATGCGGTGGAGAAGCTCTGGAAGGTCGCCCACGCGCTCTACCCGGAAGGCAGCCGCGAGGCCGAGCAGTTCGTCTACGAGCGCACCGAGCGCATCCTATCCTCAACGGGCAGGCCGGCCAGGTCGTCAAGGGCCTGCGGCTGATCGTCACCAAACGCAAACTCACCGGAACGAAGGCCAAGACGCTAAGGACTCACGACTTTATGAGTCCTCGTGTTGTGTCGGTTTGATCGTGTAGTTCCAGTCGCCGTGGAAGTCGTGGCGGTGGAGGTTCAGCGCGGCCATCTGCTTGTTGGTGATCTTGATCCCGGTCTCGTAGGTGCCTTCGTCGAGACGGGAGTAGACCTTCAGGCCGGTGGTGGTGGTCGTGGCGGCGATCAGGCTGATGATCGTCTCGTAGCTGGTCAGCGGCCGCCCGCGCCAGTTGATGCTGATCTGGCTGAACAGCTTGTGCTCGATCCGGTTCCATTTGCTGGTACCGGGCGGGTAGTGCAGCACGCAGATCTCGAGGCCGGTGAGGTCGGCCAAGGGCTGCACCTCGGTCTTCCAGAGCCGCCCGCGGGAACTGTTGGAACCGCCGGAGTCCGCGGTGATCGTCAAGATGCTGGCGTGCGGGTAGCGCTCGGCGCCGAGCTGCTCCCACCACGCCAGGATGCTCGCCGCGGCGAACTGCGCGGTATCGGCGCTGACACCAACCGAGACATAACCCTCGTCCAAGGCGATGTCGAGCACGCCGTACGGGACCGCCTTCCCGACAGCGAAGCTGGGGAAGTCGTGCGTGTTGACCTTCACCGGCTGACCCTTGCGCGTCCGCTCCCGGCCGACCGCCTTGAAGTTCCCCACCAGCTCCTTCTTCTTGGTATCCACCGAGATCACGGGCTCCGTCGCCGCGAGCGCCGCCTTCGCGACCCGGTCGATGTACCGGAACTGCGCATCGCGGTCGGGGTGCTCGGCGCCCTCCCGCGTCTTGCGGTTCGCCTGCATCGTGAACCCGAGCCGGCCGGCCAGACGCAACACCGACCGGTCAACGATCTCGTGCCCCAACGCCTGCAGCTCCCTCGCGAGCGTCGCCGCGCTCTTGTTCGTCCACTTCAACACGCTCTCCGGATCCCCACGCGTCGCGGACTCCAAAAGCCCCTCCAGATCCCCGATCAACGTCGCATCACGATCGACCAGCGCCGGGCGGCCCGCCCCCTCCCGCCGCTGCTGCCCGACCTCCCAATCTTCCTCGCTACGGAGATCCTTGATTCCCTCACGAACCGTCGACTGCGCCAACCCCGTCACGCGGGCGACCGCCGCGATCCCGCCCCACCCATGCGAGACCGCCTCCGACGCCGCCCACAACCGCCGCTGACGCTCATCCAAAGACGCCCGACCGATCATGTACCCCCACCGCTGAGCGATCGCGTCCTCGTCGATACCGGCCACAACAACCAATTCAACATAACAACGCCCAATCCCTCCACCAAAACCTCAAAGAATCCGACGACTAATAAAGTCGGGACTCCTAAAAGACGTCGCCGGCTACTTGCACCGCAACCGCGAACGGATGCGCTACGACCTCTACTTGGCCAACGGCTGGCCGATCGCGTCGGGCTCCGTCGAGGGCGCGTGCAAAAACCTGGTCCGCGACCGCTTCGAGCGCTCCGGCATGCGCTGGACTATCGAAACCGCAGAGGCCGTGCTGCGCCTGCGGGCCATCTACCTCTCCGGCGACCTCGATCCCTACTGGGAGTTCTACGTCCAGCAGGACCAACGGCGGCTATATCCCTCCTGGCAGGCCATCCCGAAGTCCACCCAATCACCCTGATCACACCTGCCGGCGTCTCAACAGACGCCCGCACCGCGGAGGTTGTATCGCCGATGCTGGCGTTCTGCGACGCGACGCGGCGATTGCCTGCGCAACCCATGCCAACTGCAACTCGTCCTGAAGTAGCCACACCCTATTGGTTAATGGGAAAGCGGGCGGTTGAGGAAAAGCGCCAGCGGGAGGGCGAGGAGAAGGCCGAGCGGCGGGAGGGTCGGTCATGAATGAGACCACTGCCTTGACTCCCGCTGTTATCGCCTTAGGGGGCGGCACCGCCCTATACGGCGGGATCTACTTGTATGAGCATCGCCGCGAGACGGCCATGCGCGCGTCACGCGAGACCTATTCGCTGGTCTTCCCGGTTGGCACCGATCCCGGGGCGGCCGTGGCCGCTCTGCGGTCGCTGGCCGGGGTGGACTGGCGGTTCGAGCTGGTCGCCGAGGTCGTGGCGGACTCAGACGGCATCCATCATCTGCTGCACCTTCCGAGCGGTGTCGCCATGTCGGTGATCGATCACCTGGCTGGCGGCATCCCCGGTCTCCGCCTCGATCGAGAAGAAGCGCGCCAGACCGGTCCGGTGACCTTGGCCTGGCGGATCGTCGTGCCGATGCGAGCGCTGCTCCGCACCGAGGAACCAGCCGCAACTAGCCGGGCACTTCTCGCCGGCTTCTCAGCGCTGCGTGACGACGAACGTGTCAGCCTGCGGTGGGCGGTGCGCTCAGGCGGAGCCGCCCGGGTGCCGGAGGCGTTGGAACAGAAGGCAACGTCGAGTGCGGCCAAGGCTGAGCTCTCAGCGTGTCGCGCCAGGGTCGGCGAGCCGGGCTTGAAGGTGGCCGGCCTCTTGGTGATTCGGGCGGATCATCGCCCGCGAGCCCGCGAACTGGCGGCACATGTCGCAGCAAGCTTGCGCAGCCGGCGCGGAGCTGGGGCTGGGCTCTTGGTCCGCCGCGGTCGTGTTCGGGATGGTGCGGTCATGCCTGCGACGGGACGGACCCGTGGCTGGCAGAGCGGGTCGATCTAGCGTACTGCTGGATCGGCCCGCTCACCCATACAACTACTTGATTACTCAATCAGCTTAACGATAGAATCCGTTTAACCGGAAAGGAGGAAATCATGACTCAAACTCGTACCGAGCCAGAGAGCGCCGACGCGACTTCGGCCAGGCGCGCGGTCATCTATCTGCGCGTCTCAAGCAGCGGCCAGGTCGGCCGCGAGAACGACGTCGAGGGCTACTCGATCCCGGCGCAGCGCGAGGCCTGCCGGCGCAAGGCACAGTCGCTCGGTGCGGTTGTTGACCGCGAGCACGAGTTCGTCGATTACGCCGAGAGCGCCCGCAGCGCCGACCGACCACGGCTCAAAGCGATGCTTGACACGATCAAGGCCGAGCGCTTCGACTACTTGATCATCTACGACCTCTCCCGGCTGGCCCGCAACCGCCTCGACGACGCCCTGCTAATGGTCGAGATCCAAGCCGCCGGCACGAAGCTCGTATCGGTGGCTGAGAACGTCGACGAGACACCAGCCGGCATGCTCACGCACGGCGTGCTGGCGGCGGTCAACGAGTTCCGCTCACGCGGCGACGCCGAGAAGGTCAAGCTCGGATTGCGGCGCAAGCACCAGGCCGGCGGCACGCCGTATGAAGCCCCGATCGGCTATCGCAACGACCGCGCGATCGAGAACGGCCACGAGATCCGCACCGTCGTCATCGACGAGGAGCGCGCCCCGCTCGTGCGCCACGCCTTCGACGCCTACGCCACCGGCGAGTGGGCGCTGACGGTCCTGGCCGACCACCTCGAGGACCTAGGCCTACAGACCCGTCAGCGCGGCTCCAGGCCGTCAGCCCCGCTCGCGCGCAGCGCTGTCCACCACATGCTTCAGAACCCCCACTACATCGGGCTTGTGCCCTACCGCGGCGTCATGCGGCCTGGCAACCATCCGCCGCTCGTCGATCGCAAGGTCTTCGACCGCGTCCAGCAGCTCCTCGCCGCCCACGCGCTCTCCGGCGATCGCAGCTCCAAGCACGAGAACTACCTCAAAGGCAGCATCTTCTGCGGCGCCTGCGGCGCCCGGCTGACCTACGGCCGCCACCGCGCCCGAAGCGGCCAACACTACGAATACTTCAGCTGCGCACGCAAACGCACCAGCGGCCGGGTCCACTGCACATCAAGCTACCTACCGACTGGCACCGTCGAAACCACGGTAGCCCGCACTGCGACCACCTCCTCTCGGAGGGCCAGGGTTCCAACGTCGATCTGATGGTGCGCCCGAGAGGACTCGAACCTCCACGGACCATACAGTCCACAAGGCCCTCAACCTTGCGCGTCTACCAATTCCGCCACAGGCGCTTGGGGCGGCCAGTATAGCTTCGCTCTCGTCTTGTACGCACTCGATTACGGTGCTGGGGGACCGGGTCGGCGGCATCTCGCGATCCACGCGGGCATGGAGGCGTTGTGTCCGTCCTGGGTGCGCGCTACAGTCTCGAACACATGTTCGAGCTAGCGGGAAATCCCCGGCAAACCGAGCAAGGAGCGGACGGATGGACCTGACCAAACGTCAGCAGGAGATCTTCGACTTCATCAAACGATATTCGGCGAAGTACGGCTACCCGCCGACGGTCCGGGATATCGGCAAGGCGGTAGGGCTGGCCTCGTCCTCGACCGTGCACGCGCACCTGGCGAACCTGGAACGCGTTGGGCTTTTGCGACGGGACCCGTCCAAGCCACGGGCCATCGAGCTCCTCGACCGAGCCGCAGCCGGCGTGCGCAGCCTCGTGCGACCAGGACTGCCGCTTGTGGGCCAGGTCGCGGCCGGACAGCCGGTGCTGGCGGAGGAGAACATCGAGGACTACATCCAGACGCCCTCGGTCGCCGGGGGGAGCGACGGCGAGTATCTGTTGCGCGTTCGCGGCGAGTCGATGAAGGACGTCGGGATCCTCGAGGACGATCTGGTCGTCGTCAGGCCGCAGGAGACCGCCAACGACGGGGACATCGTTGTGGCGCTGGTCGGCGAGGAGGCAACCGTGAAGCGCTTCTTCCAGGAGGCCGACAGCGTGCGTCTGCAGCCCGAGAACGAGGCGATGGAGCCCATTCGGAGCCGAGACGTCCGGGTTCTTGGGAAGGTGGTTGGGCTGATGAGGAGCATTTCTTAGGTGACGACGGTGACCGTGGCACCGTCGCTGTTTGACGCCGTGGGCGGCGAGCCCACGCTCGACGAGGTGATCGTCGGCGTGTGGGAGGAGCTCGCCGCTCACCGCGTCGTTGAGTGCCCGGTGTGCTGCGAACAAATGGCTCCCGAGTACGGCGCTCATGCGCTGCCGATTGGTGGGCGCTGCTCGGCTTGCGAGGCGGTGATGCGCTGAGGAACGTCTTCGGTCCGTCGCGATGTCCGCTCCGCGCGCGTGGCGCTTGGGCGGGTCGCATCGAGTGGGCACCGTGGGGCGTTTGGTCGGATCGCGTCGTGAGCGCGTCGTGTGGCGCGGGCGATCTACCGCTATGCTCGGTGGGGCAGGCCGAGCAGTTGCGGAGGGATGGAGCCTTCGAGGAAAGTCCGGACATCACAGGGCAAGGTGGTCGGTAACGCCGACCCGGGGAAACCCGCGGGAAAGTGCCACAGAAATGACACCGCCTAAGCCTGGAGCCGCCGCAGAGCTTCAGGCCGGCAAGGGTGAAATGGTGCGGTAAGAGCGCACCGGCGTCGTGGTGACGCGGCGACCAGGTAAACCCCACCTGATGCTAGGCCAAGCAGGACCGCTTGCAGGTGGCCCGCCAAGGTCCGGGTAGGCCGCTCAGATGGATGACTGCTCACGACAGGATCCGGCTTATAGGTCTGCTACCGGGAAGCCCCGCCTCGGCGGGGTCTTCCCCATTCCATCGCAGGGAGGTGCGTTGGTCGTATGGGGGCCTCGGTAGGTGTGGGGTCTTGGGCGGTTCGGGCTGGGGCCGTATAGCTGCTCGATCGCTGCAGCAGTCGCGAGGGAAGGCATGCCGCTGGATCCACGACGGCCCGAGCGGGATCCAGCAGGTCCTCAGCTTCTCGGGCCACTCGTCGCAGGACTCGGGCCGCTGAGGAGGTACGCGTAGTCAGCCCGGAAGGGGGCCGCCGGCGAGCGCGATGACGACGCCGACGGCTCCCGACCCGAGAAGGGTCAGCACAATCCCGCGTCGGGCGAGCAGCAGCGCGACCGTCGCGGCGGCGAGCGCCACGAGCTGCCACGTCTCGTTCAGTGCCGAGGCCAGGGGAATCGCCGATCCTAGGATCGCGCCGATCGCCGCGGGTCCGGCCCCGTCGAGGAACGCACCGGCGTGGGCGTTTCCGCGGAGGCGCTCGAAGCGCCCGCCGCCGGCGAGCACGAACGTGAACGAGGGCAGGAACGCGATGGCCGCGGCGAGCGCCGCGCCCCCGACGCCGTGCGCCGCGTATCCGACGGCAGCCACCGTCGCGAGCACCGGACCGGGCGTAATCTGCCCGAGTGCGACCGCGCTCAGGAACTGGCCGGAGGTCATCCAGTGATACGTGTGGACCGCGTCGGTTCGCATCAGTGGCACGATCACGAACCCGCCGCCATAGGACAGCGCACCGACCTTGAACGCCACCCACGCGAGCGCGCCGACGCCGCCGACCCCCGCGGTCGCGCCCGCGGCGAGCGGGACCAGCGCCGGCGCCGCTTGGCCGGCGGCACGATTCGTGCCGAGACGACCGCGGAGCACCGCTTCCGCGGCGCCGGACGCGAGTAGCACGAGCACCACGTATGCGCCCACGATCGCCGCAGCGGCAGCGCCGACGGCCGCATACAGCAGCCAGCGGGCCCGGCGGAAACGCGACTGCGCGGCTCGCCTGAAACTCGGCCCGACGAGCCCGAGCCCGGCGTGCAGCGCGACCGCCGCGACCGCTGCCCCCGCACCGGCCCCTGCACCGGCCACCCATCTCGGCGGCGGGCTGGTCAGAAACAGGATCGAGAGGACGGTCACCATCACGACCGCGGGCACGACGAACGCCAGACCGCCGACGATCGCGCCCAACGGCCCGCCGACGCGACGCGCGCAGAAGATCGCGAGCTGCGTCGAGGCCGGTCCGGGGAGCAGGTTGCAGGCGGCAATCGCGGCCTCGAGCTCGTCCTCATCGATCCACCGCTTTCGCTCGACGACGAGCCGGCGGAGCAGCGCGATGTGCGTCGGCGGCCCGCCGAAGCCGCTCACTCCGATGCGGCCCCATTCGAGTGCGATCGTCCGCAGGCTCGCCGTGCTACCCTCGCCGGTGCCGATTGCACGCGGCGCGCCCGTGCTCACGAAACGCGGTCGGACGTACGCGCTCCGCAGTCGGCGAGCTCGGTGATCATCAGAGCAGCGGCGCCGCGTCGCCGCGCCCCGCGGGGCGGCTGGGAGCCCGATCGCTCAAGCGTCCGGCGGCGGCTCGATTTCGCGCTTGACGATTTTCCCGGTGGGCCCCTTGGGCAGCTCGTCGACGAACCAGACTCGGCGCGGGTATTTGTAGGCGGCCACCTGACCCTTCACGAACTCGCGTAGCTCGTCCGGGTCGCTTGTGGCGCCTTCCTTCAGCACGACGGCGGCGCCGACCTCCTCGCCGTACTCGTCGTGCGGCAGGCCGATCACCGCGGCCTCGCGTACGGAGGGGTGCTCGTAGATGACCTCCTCGATCTCGCGCGGATAGACGTTGAAGCCGCCGCGGATGATCAGGTCCTTCTTGCGGTCGACGATGAAGAAGTAGCCGTCCTCATCGACGCGGGCCATGTCCCCGCTGTGAAACCACCCGCCGCGGATCACATCGCTTGTCGCATCGGGGCGCTGCCAATAGCCCTTCATCACGTTGTGGCCGCGAATCACGATCTCGCCCACCTGACCCTGGGGTACCTCGTTGTCCTCGTCGTCGACGACCTTCATCTCCACGCCGTCGATGGGCGTGCCGATTGAGCCCGGTTTGCGTTCGCGGTCGGGGTGGTTGAACGAGGCGACCGGCGAGGTCTCAGACAGACCGTAGCCCTCCAGGATCTTGCACCCGAACGCCTGTTCGAAGCCTCGGAGCAGCTCGACCGGAAGCGCCGAACCACCCGACACGCAGAGCTCGAGCCCGGAGGTGTCGAACCTGTCCCGATCGGGTTCGTGCAGGAGGGCTCCGTACATGGTGGGCACGCCCATGAAGATGTTGACGCCGTCGCGCTGGATGATCTCGATCGTTTTGCGGGGATCGAACCGGGGGATCAGCGTGAGCGTCCCGCCTCCGGCGATCGTGGCGTTCAGCGAGCACGTCTGACCGAAGGAGTGAAACAGCGGGAGTGCTCCGAGCGTCACCCCTTGGGCACCGAGCCTGAACAGGTCCTGACAGAACTGCTCGTTGCGCAGGAGGTTCGAGTGCGTGAGCTCGGCGCCCTTCGGCGTGCCGGTCGTGCCCGACGTGTAGAGGATCACCGCGGTGTCGTCGCCGGACGCGGGCGCAACCTCATTCACCGGCGGCGCCGCGCCGACGAGCTGGGGGAACTCGGTCGGCTCGACGAGCACGCACTCGGCGCCGGCGTCCTCGGCGCCGGCCTGCGCGTCTTCGGCGAATCCGTGCCAGGCGAACAGCAGCTTCGCGCCGGAGTCGCCGAGGTAGAACGCGACCTCGCGGCGCTTGAGCAGGACGTTCATCGGCACGACGACCGCGCCGGCGCGTAGCGCGCCGTAATAGCAGACGGCGAAGTGGGGGACGTTTGGGAGCATGATCCCGACGCGGTCGCCCGGCGAGACCCCCTTCTCTCTCAGCAGTCCCGCGATGTGGGCGCTGGCGCCATCGAGCTGGGCGTAGCTGAGTTCGGCATCGTCGAGCTTGAGCGCGGTATGGCCCGGATCGCGGGCGGCGGATTTCGTCAGGATGTTCGCGAGGTTCATCGTTGCCCGCGCCGTAGCGTATCCACTCTTCGTAGGCACGGTTCGGGAAGATGTCGGCGATCGCCATGGACCTGATTCCAAAGCCGCTGGCACGACCGGTCGACCGGCTCGGCGCGGCCGCCCAGAACGCGCTCGAGGTGGCCCGCTTCGGAGGGCTCAGGACCGACGCGGAGCCCTCGCCGTACGAGGTGGTCGCCGAGGAGCGCGTGTACCGGCTGCGCCGCTACTACCCGAACGTGCGCAAGCGATCCGGTCCGCCGGTCCTGCTGGTTCCGCCGATGATGCTCGCTGCCGAGGTGTACGACGTGTCGCCGAACACGAGCGCCGTGACGCTGCTGCGCGACAACGGCGCCGATCCGTGGGTCGTCGACTTCGGCGCACCGGAGCGAGAGGAGGGCGGCCTCGAGCGGACCCTCGCCGATCACGTGCTCGCCGTATCCGACGCGGTGCAGCGGGTGCTCGACGCGACCGGCCGCGAGGTCAACCTCGGCGGCTACTCCCAGGGCGGAATGTTCGTGTACCAGACCGCCGCCTACAGGCGAAACGAGGGGCTCAGCTCGCTGATCACGTTCGGCAGCACGGTGGACACTCGGCTTGGGATGCCGTTCGGGCTGCCCGAGCAGGTGGCAGCGGGTGCGGCCGGGGTCCTCGCCGACCGCCTGGCCGGAGGCATGGCGTTGCCCGCGTGGGCGAGCCGCACCGGGTTCAGGCTGCTCGATCCCGTCAAGTCGATGCGTAGCCGGCTCGATTTCATCCTGCAGCTGCACGACCGCGAGGCGCTGCTCCCGCGCGAGGGTCAGCGGCGGTTCCTCGAGGCGGACGGATGGGTCGCGTGGCCGGGGCCGGCGATGGCGGACTTCCTGCGGCAGTTCATCGCACACAACCGGATGCTCGAGGGCGGCTCCGTGATCGACGACCGACTTGTGACGCTCGCGGACATCGAGCGCCCGATCCTGTCGGTGGTAGGGACGGTCGACGAGATCGCGCCCGCGCCGGGGGTCCGCGCGATCCGGTTGGCCGCGCCGCGCGCCGAGGTCTACGAGCTGCCGCTCCCGGCCGGGCACTTCGGCCTGGTCGTCGGCTCGATGTCCACCACGGTGACGTGGCCGACGGTCGCGGCATAGGCCCGCTGGTGCGCGGCCGAGGGGGACCTTCCGGCAGAGGTCAAGCCGGTCGGCGGCGACGACGCCACCTCGCTCGAGCTGTCCCCGGAGGTGCGCAGTCGCGTTGGCTATGGCCTCGAACTTGTCGGCGCCGTCGGGGCCGGGATGGCGCGATCGGTCGTCGGGACCGCGCGGCGAGCAGTTCGCAGCGCGCGCGAGCTGGCCCGTGAGGCAGCCGGTGCGCTGCCGCGTCTGGCCCGGCTCGAGCAGATCCAGCCGAGTACTCGGATCTCGGTTGGACTGCTGGTCGAGGAGCGCGCGCGCCGCAACCCCGATGAGACGTTCTTCCTGTTCGAGGACCGTGCCTACAGCGCCGAGCAGACCAATGAGCGGATCGACAATGTCGTTCGAGGCCTGATCTCGATCGGAGTGCGGCAGGGTGAACACGTCGGCGTGCTAATGGGGACGCGCCCCAGTGCGTTGGCGGCGGGCGTCGCGATCAATCGGCTGGGAGCCGTGGCGGTGATGCTGCGCCCCGACGGCGAGATCGGGCGGGAGGCGAGGATCGGCCGGGTCGAGCGCGTGATCGCCGACCCGGAGCGCGCGCCGCAGGCGGCCGCTCTCGGCAACCTGAGGACGTTCGTGCTCGGCGGGGGCGGCGGCCCGCGGGACCTCGGGCTCACGCACGCGACGGACATGGAGCAGATCGACCCGCGCGGGGTAGTGCTGCCGAAGTGGTACCGGCCGAACCCGGGACGCGCGAGCGACCTCGGATTCATCCTGTTCAGCGGCGAGGGGGAGGGGACGAGGATGAGCCGGATCACGAACCGCCGCTGGGCCTTGGTCCTCCGGGCGGACGGGTTCGCCCGTGAATGCGAGGTAGACGAGGTGGGGATGCTGATGGCGCGCGTTCGGCCGACAAGCAGCTCACCATGATCCCCCTGCGGGGCGTGTTCTCGAGTGGGGACGCGTGGCTATTGACCGGTGACCTGTTCCGCCGCGACGCCGACGGCGACTTCTGGCGGGTGAACAACCTCGCCGAGATGATCGACTCGAACAGCGGTCCGGTGTTCCCGGGCCCGATCCGGGAGGCGCTAGGCGACCTTCCGGCTGTGGATCTAGTCGTCGCCTATGGGGTGCCGGCATGTGACGGCGAGCACGAGCTGCCGGTGGCGGCTCTGACGCTGCGACGGTGCCATGAGCTCTGCATCCGAGGGACATCGCCGCCGCGGTGAGCGGGCTCGATCGCGATCAGCGACCGCAGATCGTTCGGGTAGTCGAGCGCATCCCGGTGACCACCTGGTACCGGCCGCTGACCGGGCCTCTGCGCGACCAGGGTATCCCGGAGCCGGGACCCGGAGTCCAGGCCTGGTATTTCGACCGCGGCAAGGAGCGCTATCGCCCGCTCACGAGTAGTGCGCGCCGGCGACGTGTGGGGGGCAGGCCGTGAGCGGATAGCTGTCGCGACCGGGGGCTAGTGGCCCATCCTGCAAGTCCGTCGCGGTCTGGCGGCTGCAAATCTTCGCGTGCCGGCGTCCTCGGACCTCGATGTTCGAAAGGCACACCTTCGGTCCTGCGCGTCCTTGCCACGCTCGATTTTCGCTCGCCAGCCCATCAACGGACTCACAGGATGAACCACTAGGTCTGGGCTGGGTCACGGGCCAGGTCGCTGCTGGACAGGTCGGTCTGAGGATGCCCTGCGTCAAGCCTGTCCGAGTACCGCGCCGCCGTCGTAGACCTTGATCACGCGCACCGTGCCCGGTGGCGAAGCGTTGATGCAGAGCTCGCACAGCACGCACTCGTCGAGGTTCTCGGTCACGATCCGGAGCGTTCCGTCGTCGTTCTGGGCGTAGATGTCGACCGGACATACCTCCGTCAGCTTGGCGGCGAGCGCGGGATCGCTCGCGACCGACGGGTCGACGTCGACGTCGATGAACAATCCGGCGCTCACGCGGGCGCAGGCTCCGCGATCTTGCTCTTGACGATCTCGGGGATCTGTGAGATCTCCTCGGCGACGACGATGCCCGCCTCCTCGAGTCGCGCGACCTTCTCGGAGGCGGTGTCCTCCTTGCCCTCGACGATCGTGCCTGCGTGCCCGAAGCTCATTCCCGGCATCTCGTCTATGAACCGCCCGGCCATGAACGCGACGATCGGCAACCGCGACCGGACCTCGAGCACGTGGCGCGCGAGCTCGGCCTCCATCCTGCCGCCCGGCTCCGTGTAGATCACGATCGCTTGCGTCTGCTCGTCGGCCTCGAACAACGGCATCAGCTCGGCGTACGAGGAGCCGATGATCGCGTCGCCGCCGATCGAGACCGCGGTCGACTGCCCGAGCCCCGCGGCCGTCAGCGTCGAGGACATCTCGGTCGTCATCCCGCCGGACCGCGAGATCACGCCGACCGGGCCGGGCGTGTACGACTTTGCCGCATCCTTGGCGGGACCGCCGATCCCGCCCATCTTGATCACATCGGGGACGATGATCCCGAGGCAGTTCGGTCCGATGATGCGCGCGCCGTGCGCGCTCGCCAGCTCGACCATCTGCGCAACGTCGCCGCGCGGGATCCGCTCGGTCACGATCACCACCAGCTTGACTCCGTTCTCGATCGCCTCGAACACCGCGTCCTTCGTGAACGCGGGGGGGACGGTCACGACCGAGCCGTCGATCGGACCGCTGTGGTGCTCGACCGCCTGGGCGACCGTGTCGAACACCGGCACGCCGTGGACGTCGCGGCCCAGTCGGCCGGGCGTGACGCCGCCGACGATCTTGGCGCCGGCGCCGTAGTCGAGGCACTCCCGGGTCAGGTTGACGGCCTCGCGGCCGGTGATCCCCTGCACGATGAAGGTGGTGTCGGCGTCGATCAGGATGGACATGGCTAGACGGCAGCTCCTTGAATCTTCTCCACGGCCCGTCGCGCCGCCTCGTGCAGCGACACGCTGCGGTCCGCGTACTCGACGCCGTAGCGTTCGAGGATCTTGAAACCCTCCTCCTCCCACGCGCCCGGAATCCGGAAGATCGCGATCTTCTCGGCCGGGTCGTAGCCGAGCTCGACGCACGCCTTGATCACTCCTCGCGCGACGATGTCGACGCGGGTGTTCGAGACGATCGACATCATCACCGCGATCTTGTCGACGCCCGGCTTCTGCAGGACCAGCTCGGCGAGACCGCAAGCCTTGCGCACCGACGGATTGCCACCGATCTCGCAGTAGTTGGCGGGCTGGCCGCCGTGCGCGCGGACGGCGTCGAACAGTGTCAGCGAGCCGCCGCCCGCCCCGATTACGAGGCCGAGATTTCCGTCGAACTCGGTGACGTTGCCGGCGACGCCCCGATGGTCCTGGGCGTCGACCTGCTCGCCCGCCAGCTCGAACGGAGTCGCCTCGCGGGCCTGGCGGGTCTCCTCATCGCCGACCCCCAGCTCGTGCAGCAGCGCCTTCTGCCGTGCCCGCGCCTCGTTCTCCATGTCCATGTGCGCGTCGAGCGCGACGAACGCTCCGTCCTCGAGCTCGCCGAGCGGGTTGATCTCAACAAGCGTCATGTCGTGCTCGAGGAACAGGCGGGCCAGCCGCGCGAGGATCGGCGTCAGGCGGTTGAGCGCCGAGCCGCTGATCCCGAGCGACGCGATCAGCTGCTTCGCCTGCCAGTCCGAGAAGGGCCGCAGCGTCGAGAAGTGGGCCCGCGCGACGTGGTCGGGGTGCTGCTCGGCGACCTCCTCGATGTCGATCCCGCCCATGTCCGAGAACAGCATCACCGGGCGTTTGCGGATCCCGTCCCAGACGACGCCCGCGTAGTACTCGTGCTCGACGCTCGCCCTCTGGTCGACGAGCACGCCTCTCGGGACATGCCCGCCGATCTCGAGGTTCAGCACGTGCTCGGCGTGACGCTCGGCCTCCTCGGGCGTGTCCGCGAACTGGACGCCTCCGGCTTTCATCCGTCCGCCGGTCAAAACCTGCGACTTGATCACGACGGGACCGGCGATCTCCTCCGCGATCCTCCGCGCCTCGTCGGCGGTTCGGGCGAACCCGTGCTTGGTCACCGGGATACCGGCCTTGGCGACGATCGCCCGGGATTCGTACTCGAAGAATCGCATCGGGGCGCCGGAATGTAGCGTCGATCGCCGTGCCGTGCTCCCTGATGGAGTTTGGCGCCGTCGGGGGGAGACCTCTCGCACCGGTGGACCGGAAAGCGGTGCGGGTGTTGGCAGCGAAATGTTGTCCATATCACGACGTTTCGCTGCCATCCGGAGGGGCCGGGGCGTGGCCTGCCGGAGGGCGCGCGGAGCTTCGGCTCATCGGTTCTCAACGAAGTCGGTCCGCTTGGTGGTTATCATCCGCCGTTCTGCACTAACCTGCTTAAGGTGATCGAGAAAACTGATTAAGTCTTTGAGGAGGCCATGATTCGAGGATTTACGAAAGGGCGCGGTATCGCCGCGCTGGCAGCGGTCGCGGCAGTTGCGGGCTCGGCCGGGCTGGCAGCCTGCGGAGGCTCGTCCGACACCAGCTCGAGCGCGTCGGGCTCGGGCTCAGCCGGGAGTAAAAGCGGGGGCACGCAACTGAACCTGGTCGCCTATTCGACCACGAAGAAGGCCTACGACGCGCTGACCTCGGCGTTCGCGCAGACGTCCGCGGGTGAGGGCGTGTCTTTCAGCCAATCGTTCGGCGCCTCGGGCTCGCAGAGTCGCGCGGTCGACTCCGGGCAGCCCGCCGATGTCGTCGCGTTCTCGACGACTCCCGACATCACACGCCTGGTCAAGGACGGCATCGTCGGCAGCGACTGGAACGCGAACCCCGAGAAGGGCATGTCTAGCGACTCGGCGGTCGTGCTGGTCGTGCGCGAGGACAACCCCAAGCACATCACCGGATGGGACGCTCTCAGCAAGTCCGGTGTCGATGTGATCACGCCAAACCCATCGACCTCGGGTAGCGCGCGCTGGAACATCCTCGCCGCCTACGGCGCCCAGCTGAAGGAAGGCAAGACGCCCGCCCAAGCGCTCGACTACGTCAAGACGCTGCTGACGAAGCACGTCAGCGTCCAGGACTCGAGCGCGAGCGCCGCCCTGCAGACGTTCACGAGCGGCAAGGGCGACGTGCTGCTCGACTACGAGAGCGACGCGATCGCGGCGCAGCAGGCCGGCGACGCGATCCAGTACATCGTCCCCAAGCAGACGATCCTGATCGAGACGCCGATCGCAGTCACGGCGAAGAGCTCGCACAAGAAGCAGGCGCAGGCGTTCGTGGACTGGCAGTGGACGCCCGCGGGCCAGACGATCTGGGCCCAGCAGGGCTATCGGCCGGTGCTCAAGTCCGTGTTCCAGAAGTTCTCGAGCAAGTTCCCGACGCCGCCGCAACTGTTCACGATCGACTACCTCGGCGGGTGGACGAAGGTGAAGAAGCGGTTCTTCGATCCATCGACCGGGTCGATCACGAAGATCGAGCAGGCGGCGGGGGTCCCCACTGCCTCCAGCTGACGCGTACGCCGCCGCGACCGCGGCGCCTGCCAGGATCCGTCATCGCCGCCGCGCGCGCTTCGTGCGCGGCGGCGGGCTGGGTTTAGGGATCGCGACGCTCTACATGAGCGTGATCGTCCTGATCCCGCTCGCCGCGGTCGCCGTCAAGGCGTTCTCGGGAGGCCTCAGCACGTTCTGGGATTCGGTCACGAGCACGCTCGCGATCAAGGCGCTGGTCGTGACCGTGCTCGTGTCGCTGCTCGTGGCCGCGATCGGCGCCGTGATGGGGACGCTCGTCGCGTGGGTGCTGGTGCGCGACGCGTTCCCGGGCAAGCGCTTCGTAAACGCCCTGATCGACCTGCCGTTCGCGCTGCCGACAATCGTCGCCGGCCTGACGCTAATCGCGCTGTACGGGCCCGATAGCCCGTTCGGCATTCATCTCGCCTATACGCGCGCAGCGGTCGTCGTCGCGCTGCTGTTCGTAACGCTGCCGTTCGTCGTCAGATCGGTCCAGCCGGTGCTGATCGAGCTCGACAAGGAGGTCGAAGAGGCCGCCGCGTCGCTCGGCGCGTCGAACGCGGTCACGTTCCGCCGGATCGTGCTGCCGGCGCTGCGCCCGGCGATCCTGTCCGGGGCGGCGCTGGCGTTCGCCCGCTCGGTCGGCGAGATCGGCTCGCTCGTGTTGATCGTGGGGAAGGTGCAGATCGCGAGCATCGTGATCTTCGCCGACATCGAGAGCGACGCCCCGCAGGCGGCCGCGTCGCTGTCGGTCGTGCTGCTTGCGATCTCACTGGTGATCCTGCTCGTGCTACGGCGGCTGGGAGGACGGGTTGCGCATTAGCCGCAGGGCCACGCTGTCGCTGAGAGCGCTCGCGCTCCTGTATCTGACTCTGCTCCTGATGCTGCCGCTCGGCGTCGTGTTCTACCGGACGTTCGAGCACGGCTTGGGCGCGGCGTGGGCATGGGTCACGACGCCGGCCGCGATCAGCGCCTTCTGGCTGACCGTGCTGGTCGCCGCGATCGCGGTTCCACTCAACACGATCTTCGGGATCGGCGCCGCGCTCGTCATCGTCCGCGGCAAGGCGCCCGGGCGGCGGGTGCTCGACTCGATGATCGATCTGCCGTTCGTCGTCTCGCCGGTGATCGTCGGGCTCGCCCTGGTGCTCGTGTACGGCGAGACCGGGTGGTTCGGCGACTGGTTCGCGCAGCACGGGATCCGGATCATCTTCGCGCCGGCGGGAATGGTGCTCGCGACGATCTTCGTGTCGTTGCCGTTCGTGGTGCGCGAGGTCGCCCCCGTGCTGGCCGAGATCGGCGACGAGCAGGAGCAGGCCGCCGCGACGCTCGGCGCCTCCTCCTGGCAGACGTTCTGGCGGGTGACGCTGCCCTCGATCCGCTGGGGCGTCGCCTACGGCGTAGTGCTGACGACGGCCCGCGCGTTGGGGGAAATTGGCGCGGTGCTCGTCGTCTCCTCGAACGTCGCCGGGTCGACGCTGACGCTGCCGCTGCTCGTCTACCAGCGCGATTCGCAGATCGGCTCGCAGGCGGCCACCGGCGCCTATGCGGCGGCGACCGAGCTTGCAGTTATGTCACTGATCGTGCTGCTCGCGATGACCGTCTTCGCCCCCGGGAGGCATGAAGGCCGATGAGAATCGACATCCAGAAGATCTCCAAGAGCTTCGGCGAGTTCGAGGCGCTGAAGGACGTGACGCTTGAGGTGCCGAAGGGGTCGCTGACGGCGCTGCTGGGACCCAGCGGCTCGGGCAAGTCGACGCTGCTGCGGATCATCGCCGGCCTCGAGGAGCCCGACGTCGGCGCGATCCAGATCGACGGCGAGGACGTCACCGACGCGCGCCCGCAGGAGCGCTGCATCGGCTTCGTGTTCCAGCACTACGCGGCGTTCGCGCACATGACCGTGCGCGACAACGTCGCGTTCGGGCTGCAGATCCGCAAGCGGCCCAAAGAGCAAGTCCGCGAGCGGGTCGACGAGCTGCTCGCGCTGGTCGGGCTGACCAAGTGGTCACAGCAGCGTCCGCACCAGCTCTCCGGCGGACAGAGGCAGCGGATGGCGCTGGCGCGGGCACTTGCGGTCGAGCCGCGTGTGCTGCTGCTCGACGAGCCGTTCGGGGCGCTCGACGCGAACGTCCGCGCCGAGCTGCGCGCCTGGCTGCGCCGTCTCCACGACGAGCAGGGCGTCACCACCGTGCTCGTCACCCACGATCAGGAGGAGGCGATGGAGGTCGCCGACAGGATCGCGGTGATGAACGTCGGCAAGATCGAGCAGGTCGGCTCGCCGCGCGAGGTGTACGACCAACCCGCCACCGACTTCGTGATGGGCTTCCTCGGCCCGATCAGCAAGATCGACGGCAAGCTCGTGCGCCCGCACGATGTGACGGTCTCGCTGCAGCGGATCGACGACGGGATCGAGGCGATGGTCTCCCGGGTGGTCCACCTCGGCTTCGAGGTCCGGATCGAGCTCGAGCTGCGTGACGGCACCCGCGCCCGCGCGCAGCTGACGCGCGCCCAGACGGCCGAGCTCGAACTGTCGCGCGGCGACATCGTGTACGTGCGGTCGCCAGCGCCGGCGGCTGTGCTCACCGTGTAGCGCCGCTGCGACGCCTCGCCGGCGCGCGCTTATCTCCGGGAAGCGCCACATCGCGTGCGAGAAACCGGAGATAAGTGTTCGGCGCGAGCTTATCTCGGGCGAGCCGGCGCGCGGTGGGTACTCGCCGGACATAAGCGCGTGGCGGAGCGCCGCCTCGGACTCGGTGTCCGGCGCCGAGGCGCCAGCGGCTGTCCGTGCCGGGCCGAGGCGCCAGCGCGCTGTCCGTGCCGGGCCGAGGCGCCAGCGGCTGTCCGTGCCGGGCCGAGGCGCCAGCGGCTGTCCGTGCCGGGCCGAGGCGCCAGCGGCTGTCCGTGCCGGGCCGAGGCGCCAGCGGCTGTCCGTGCCGGGCCGAAGTGCCAGCAGCTGTCCGTGATGGGCCCGAAGCGCCGATGGCGTGCCGCCACCGAGGCCCTCCATCACAAGCGAATGCCACCTCGAATGAACGACCCGCGGCAGACGGTCAGCGCGTGACCCAGGCCTCCGGGTCCTCGGCGAGCCGATCGACGGCCTTTGGCAGCTTCCCCGAAGCCACGTCGGCGACCGTGACCCGCTCGACGACGCTGCGGAGGTTCGCGCGCACGGCGATCCAGACGCGCGGCAGGGCCTCGGCGGCGCCGCCGTACTCGGCCTGCTCGGGCGGGCCGCCGCGGATGCTCGCGAGCGGCCCTTCGACCGCGCGGATGACGTCGGCGATCGTGATCTCGTTGGCAGCCCTGGCGAGGCGGAAGCCGCCCTCGGCGCCTCGGTGACTGCGGACGATGCCGGCGTGGCGGAGCTCCCCGAGGATGTTCTCGAGGAAGTTCAGGGGAATGCCCTGCGCGGTCGCGATACGCTCCGCCTTGACCGGCTTCTCGTCGTCGGCGGCCGCGAGCTCGACAGCGGCGCGCACGGCGTAGTCGGCTTTGGCCGAGATCCGCATGCGTCGATTCTTACACCGGGGTCGGCGCGAACCCGTAGGCCTCGGCGAGCTCGGGATCCTTGTTGGCGAGCATCTCGGCGAGCGAGACCATCACCTTGCACTGCTTCCAGGTTGCGTCGTCCTGCATCTTGCCGTCGATCATATGGACCCCACGCCCGTCGGGGATCGCCTCGAGCACCTTCTTGGCGAATAGCACCTCCTCGGGATCGGGGCTGAACACCCTCTTGGCGATCGCGATCTGGGCGGGGTGCAGCGACCAGGCGCCGACGCAGCCGAGCAGAAACGCGGCTCGGAATTGCGTCTCGCAGCCCTCGACGTCGCGGATGTCGCCGTAGGGCCCGTAGAACGGGAGGATCCCCGCGGAGGTGCAGGCATCCACCATCCGCGCGATCGAGTAGTGCCACGGATCCTGCTGGGCGGTCGGCCGGCGCGCGTCGGGATTCGCGGGGTCCGGGTCGTTGATCACCCGGTAGCCGGGATGCCCACCGCCGACGCGCGTGGTCTTCATCCGCCGCGAAGCGGCGAGGTCGGCCGGACCGAAGCTCATCCCCTGCATCCGGGGGCTGGCGGTCGCGATCTCCTCGAGGTTGACGACCCCGAGACCGGTCTCGAGGATCGCGTGGACGAGGAGGGGACGCTCCAGGCCGGCCTTGGCCTCGAGCTGCGCCAGCAGCCGGTCAATGTAGTGGATGTCCCAGGCGCCCTCGACCTTGGGGACCATGATCACATCGAGCTTGTGTCCGATCTCGGTCACAAGCTGGGTCAAGTCGTCTAGCACCCAGGGCGACTCGAGGCTGTTGACCCGTGTCCACAGCTGGGTGTCGCCGAGCTCCATCTCCCTGCCGACGCGCAATAGCCCGTCGCGCGCCGCCTCCTTGCGGTCGACCGGGACCGCGTCCTCGAGGTTCCCGAGCAGGATATCGACGGTCGGCGCGATGTCGGGCACCTTCGCAACCATCTTCTCGTTGGAGAAGTCGAGGAAGTGGATCATCCTCGAAGGCTTGAACGGGATCTCGAGCAGCGGCGCCGGGGCGCCGATCGCGAGCGGGTTTCCAAAGACGCGAGGGTTTCGCACAGATTCGATCTCCTACGTGATGTGTCCCTCAAAGCTAGCGTGACGCCCGCGTCAGCGCCACGAAAGCATTACGGAAGGCGGCCGGACCAGCGCGCGGACCCGGCGGCGGCGAGCAGCAGCAGCACCAGCCCCCCGATTGCGAAGCTGGCAGTGATCTCGCGCTTGCGGGTGACGCTCCCGAGCTGGTGGCCGAGCTGCTTGTAGATCGAGCTCAGCTGATCGGCGCTCTGGGCGTTGAACGTGCGCCCCCCGGACACGTTGGCGATCGTCTGCATCAGGCGGTCGTCGGGCGAGGCGTCGAGCGGCGGCTGGAACGGGTCGGGGTTCGGCACCGTCGCATTCGCCGTCCCGAGAGCGACCGTGTCGATCGGGATCTTGTCCTTTCCAGCCTCGCGGGCGACGGTCGCGGCGTCGATCCCGGCGTTGGCAGCGCCGTCCGACAGCAGCACGATCGCCGACGGCGCGTGCTTCGGGTTCGAGCCGTGCAGGAGCTGAAGCGCCAGCTGGAGCGCGTCGCCGGTGGCGGTTGCTCCGTCGGCGGTCTGCGAGTCGATGACCGAGCGAGCGGCCGCGTGGTTGGTGACCGGTCCCTGGACGGCATCGGGCGAGCTCGAGAACGCGACCGCGCCGACGCTCACCTTCGCGGGCAGCTGGTCGATGAAGGTGTTCGCGGCGCGTTCGGCCGCGGCCAGCCGGGTCGGCTGCACGTCGTTGGCGGCCATCGACCCCGAGTGGTCGGTGACGAGCATGATCGAGGCCTGGTTCATCGCCGCTTGATAGGTGACGTGCGGACGCGCGAGCGCCACGGCCAGCGAGGCGATCGAGGCGAGCAGCAGCACGGCCGGCAAGTGGCGGCGCCATGCCGACGTGCGCCCCGCTGCGAGCGCGAGCGTCGCGGCCGCCGGGAAGCGCACCGCATAGCGCCTGGCGCGGCGGCCGGCGTGCACGTGCGCGGCGAGCGCCAGCGGCACCAGGGCCAGCGCGAGCAACCACAGCGGCGACGCCAAGCTCATCGAAGTTGGCGCCCCAGTTCGAGCAGCCAGTCGGAGTCGGTGGACAGGATGACGTGATCGATCCGGAGGCGGCGCAGTTCCCCGATGACCGTTTCGCGGCGTTCGCGCTCGAGCTCCGCGAAGCGTGCGCGCACGCCCCGGTTCGAGGTGTCGACCTCGAGCCGGGCCCCGGTCTCGGGATCGATCAGGGCGAGGCGACCCACGTCCGGGATCTCGCGCTCGCGGGGGTCGACGATCTCGACCGCGAGGACGGAGTGATGGACCCGCAGCGAACCGAGCGCCCGCTCCCAGCCGTGGTGCTCGCGGAAGTCGGAGATGACCACCACCAACCCGGGCTGCCGGGCGAGCCGCGCCAGGCGTCGCAGGCCTTCCGCCATCGCGCTCGTGTCCAGCTGGCCGTCCGGCGCCACACCCTCGGCCAGCAGCCGCGTGAGCGCGACAATCCCGGGCTTCGACCCGCGCGGCGGGAGGACCCGGTGCGCCTGCGCCCCGAACGCGAGCAGCCCGACGCTCCCGGCGCGGCGGATCCCGATCCGCCCGAACGCCAGCGTGACGCCTTCGGCGACGTCGGCCTTCAGGCGTCGCGCGGTCCCGAACGCCATCGAGGGGGAGACGTCGAGGACGATCCAGGTCGTGAGCGCGCGCTCGGGGACGTGCAGGCGGATGTGCGGGACGCCCGCGCTACGCGCGGTCGCGGCCGGATCGATGTGGCGGACGTCATCACCGATCTCGTAGCGACGGATCTGCGCGAGCTCCATCCCGAGCCCGACTCCCGCCGCTCGCCGCTCGCCCGGGAGCGTCCGCGAGAGCAGCCTGTTGATCGAGACGTCGAGCGCCTCGATCAGGGGCTGAGGGATCGCGCCGGGGCCCTGCCTGGCCGCGGGTGGCTGCAGGGGGGCGTGGGTCATGCAGCCGCCACCGGCCTTGTCAGATGCCGCCGCCCGGGCTCTTCGATCGCGGCGAGAACGCGCTCGAGCAGGTCATCGGCGGTGACGCCCTCGCTTAGCGCGTCGTAGGACAGCACGATCCGGTGGCGCAAGACATCGGCCGAGAGGTCGCGGATGTCCTCCGCGACGACGTGGCCGCGGGCTCGCAGAAGCGCCAGCACGCGCGCTGCCTGGACGAGCCCGATCGGGCCGCGCGGGCTCGCGCCGTACTCGATCAGGCCCTCGATGTCCGCCAGCCCGTAGTTCGCGGGGTTGCGGGTGGCGTCCGCGAGCGCGACCGCGTAGCCGATCGCGTCGCGGTCGACGAGCACGCTCTGGGCAGCGGCGCTGTAGCGGCTCAGGGCGGACACCGAGACGCACTTGCGGATCGCCGGCGCCTCTGTCAGGCTCCGGCCGACGACCGCGGCCTCCTCGCCGACCGACGGGTAGTCGACCAGGATCTTCATCAGGAAGCGGTCGACCTGTGCCTCGGGCAGCGGGTAGGTGCCCTCGGACTCGATCGGGTTCTGGGTCGCCATCACGATGAACGGCACCGGGACCTTGTAGGTGGTCGCGCCGATTGTCACCTGCTGCTCCTGCATCACCTCGAGCAGCGCCGACTGCACCTTCGCCGGCGCCCGGTTGATCTCGTCGGCGAGCACGAAGTTCGCGAACACGGGGCCGAGCTCGGTATCGAAGGTCCCGCTGTCGGGCCGGTAGACCCGCGTCCCGACGAGGTCGGCGGGGACGAGGTCGGGCGTGAACTGGACGCGGCTGTAGGTGCCGCCGAGCACCGCGGCCAGTGTCTTGACCGTGAGCGTCTTCGCCAGGCCCGGGACCCCCTCCAGCAATACGTGCCCGTTCGTCAGCAGGCTTACGAGCAGGCGCTCGAGCATCGCGTCCTGGCCGACGATCACGCGCTTGATCTCGTACAGGGCCTCCTGGAGCGCGTCGCGTGCTTCGCTTCGCAACTCCGCGGCCTGGTCGATGTCGGTCATTTCAATCCTCCTTGTTCTGTGTCATACGAGCCGTCCGAACCAGCGCAGCGACATGAGGCTGCCGAGCAGCAGCAGCACCAGCCCTCCGCCGGCGAAGCTCGCCGTGATCTCACGCTTGACGTGTTTGTGGCCCAGCTGGGTCGCCAGGTGTTGGTAGACGGCCGTGAGGCGGCTCGCGTTGGCCGCGGTGAACGCCTGACCGCCCGACAGCTGCGCGATCTGCTGAAGCTGCCCCGCTTCGGCCGGCACCGGCGTGGTCGTGGTCCCCGAGCGGCGCTTGACGGTGATCGTGCCGTGCGGCGTGCCGACGACGACGGTGTAGACAGGGATGTTCCGGCTGTGAGCCTGTCGCGCGACCGCGAGCGGGTCCGAGCCGTTGGTCGAGTTTCCGTCGGAGATCAGAACGATCGCCGCCGGCGGGCGCTTGCCCCCTTGCGCCGGCAGCCTCGCGATCATCTGCAGCGCCGCGGTCATCGCGTCGCCGATTGCTGTGTGGCCGCCGGCGCGGAGCTGCATAAGCGCATCGGCGACGAGTGAATGGTTGGTGGTCGGCGACTGCAGGACGAGCGGTTTGACGTTGAACTGGAGCAGCCCCACCCGAGCGGTCGACGGGACGCTCTTCAGGAACTGCCTGGCGGCGCGCTCGGCCGCGACCAGGCGCGAAGGCGCCACGTCGGTGGCGGCCATCGAGCTCGACACATCGTTGGCGAGCACGACCGTGCCGTTGTTGACGGCCACGGCGACGCTCCGCTGGGGCCGCGCGGCCGCCACGATCAGGATCACGACCGCGAGCCCGAACGCGGCCATCGGAAGGTGGCGCCGCCAGCGAGGGCTTGTCGGCGCGACCGACGACGTCAGTGCGGGGGCGACGAACGTCTTGGCCGCCTCGGCGCGACCTCGCTGATGCCGGGCGTAGGCGACGATCAGCAGCGGGATCGCGGTCAGCGCGATCAGGACGATCGGGGCGGCGAAGCTCATGGCGTCCCCGCCGGCCGGCCGGCGAGCCTCACCAGGGTCGTGTAGGAATCGGCGCCCCGCAGGACCGTGAGCGAGACCTGATCGCCGACGTGCATGTTCTCGATCGCCGACTCGACGTCGCTCGGTGAATTTACGGGCTGGTTGCCGATCGTCATGATCACGTCGCCGGGCTGTATACCCGCACGGTCGCCGGGGCCACCGGGCGCGACGTTGCCGACGATCACACCGCCGCCGGGCGGCTGCGACAGCTCGACGCCGAGCCAGGGCCTGCCGGTGGTCAGAAGCGATGCCGGCGATCCGCCGGAGCCGCCGATCTGGGCGAGTCCGTAGGCCGCGCCGGCCACGACCAGCGCGCCCAGCGCGATCAGCAGCGCCACCCGCCGGTGCCGCGCGGTGGGGGGCGGGATCCGCCTAAGCTTTTCGATGCCTCGTCTGGGCGCCGCGGCCGCGCGGCGGAGCAGCGGCTCGCGGGGCGGGATACTCGGCGCGCGGGGCGGCGCGCGGGGCGGGACACTCGGCGCGTGGGGCGGGACACTCGGCGCGTGGGGCGCGGGACGGCCGTGGGAGGGTGTGCGCCGTTCCCGCGGCGCCAGATGCGCTTCGCGCGTTGGACGGGGCTCGGGTGCGACGGTGCGCTCGCGCAGCAGGCGCGGCGGACGCGGAGCCTCTGCGGGCTCCTCGGGGCGCTCGCCGGGCGCGCCCAGCAGCGCTCGGAGCTTGGCGAGCTCGCCGGCGGCTGCTTCCGAATCGCGCCGCCAGTCACCGGACCACAGATGCCTGGGCGAGGTCATGAGTTCGGCACGCTACGTAGCCTTAATGAGACGTATCTAAGTGTTTCCGCCGCGGGGGCCCGCGAACCCGCCGGCGGGCGCGATCACGCCCCGTGACCCGTAGTGATGGCATTCTCCTGGGTCCGTGCCGGCGGCGGCAAGCGCCACAGGGCGAAAACGAAACGGGAGTTGCGATGACTGGAGTCGAGACCGATCAGACCGCGCGCGAGGCCAGCGGCGCGCATCCCTACGGCCGCTACCTCGAGGAGTTCGAGGTCGGGGCGGTGTACAAGCATTGGCCGGCGAAGACCGTGACCGAGGCCGACGACCACATCTTCTGCCTGATCACGATGAACCACCACCCGCTGCACATCAACGACGTCTACGCGAAGCAATCCCAGCAGGGCCGGAATGTGGTTGTCGGGCCGCTGGTGTACTCGCTAGCGCTCGGCATGAGCGTCTCCGACGTCAGTGGCAAGGCGATCGCCAACCTGGCGACCGAGGAGCTCAAGCATCCCGCTCCGGTGTTCCACGGCGACACCTTGTTCTGCGAGTCGGAAGTGCTCGAGGTGAAACCCTCGCAATCAAAGCCGGATCGCGGTGTTGTGCGCGTTCACACGCGCGTCTTGAACCAGGATGGGGTATTAGTAGCCGAGTTCAGACGTCTCGTTCTAGTGCCGCGCAAGGAGCCGGGCGCTCCGCTGCACGAGGCCGAGACCCACATCGAGTAGGCTTGTCAACCGCCGGATTTCCAGCGGGATTGGCGCCTTATCCGGCTAGGCTTACTGTGCAATCCACCCCGAAGGAGCAGCTCTACCCCCATGGCCCATACCGCACCGAAGCACCAAGCCACGACCAACCACGCCCGCCTGCTGGAGTGGGTGGAAGAGGTAGCGGCGCTAACACAGCCCGACGATGTCCACTGGTGTGACGGATCCGCGGAGGAGTACGACCTCCTGGCCCAGAGGCTCGTAGACGCGGGAACCTTCGAACGACTCTCGGACGCGAAGCGGCCGAACTCCTACGTCGCGCTATCTGACCCCGACGATGTCGCTCGGGTCGAGGACCGAACGTTCATCTGCTCAAACGACGAGCTCGATACGGGTCCCACGAACAACTGGCGCGAGCCCGTGGAGATGAAGATCGCGCTGAAGGAGCTGTTCGAGGGAGCGATGCGGGGGCGGACGATGTACGTCGTCCCGTTCTCGATGGGCCCGCTCGGCTCGCCGATCTCCTACATCGGCGTTCAGCTGACCGATTCGGCGTACGTCGCGTGCTCGATGCGGATCATGACCCGGATGGGGCAGGCCGGCGCTGGATTGTCTGGGCGATGACGGCGACTTCGTCCCGTGTCTGCACTCGGTCGGGATGCCGCTGACGGAGGGCGTGCAGGACGTCCCCTGGCCGTGCAATGCCGACAACAAGTATATCGTCCACTTCCCGGAGACCCGCGAGATCTGGTCGTATGGTTCGGGCTACGGCGGCAACGCGCTGCTCGGCAAGAAGTGCTTCGCGCTGCGAATCGCGTCGGTGATGGCACGGGATGAGGGTTGGCTCGCCGAGCACATGCTGATCCTGAAGCTCACCTCGCCGGACGGAGAGGTCAAGTACGTGACCGGCGCGTTTCCGAGCGCCTGTGGCAAGACCAATCTCGCGATGCTGATTCCGACGCTTCCGGGCTGGAAGGTCGAGACGATCGGCGACGACATCGCGTGGATGAAGTTCGGCTCGGACGGGAGGCTCTATGCGGTCAACCCCGAGGCCGGGTTCTTCGGCGTCGCCCCGGGCACCGGCGCGATCACAAACCCGAACGCGATCGACACGATCGGTCGCAACTCGATCTTCACCAATTGCGCGAAGACCGACAACGGCGACGTGTGGTGGGAAGGTCTCACCGCCGAGCCGCCCGCGCATGCGATCGACTGGCGCCAGAAGGACTGGACCCCCGACTCCGAAACGCCCGCCGCGCACGCGAACGCTCGCTTCACCACCCCGGCCGCGCAGTGTCCGTCGATTGCGGCTGAATGGGAAGACCCTGCCGGCGTGCCGATCGCTGCGATGCTGTTCGGCGGACGGCGCTCGAGCGTGATCCCGCTCGTATACGAGGCCCGCGACTGGGAGCACGGCGTGTTCCTGGCCTCGACGATGTCCTCCGAGACCACCGCGGCGGCCGCCGGCAGGGTCGGGCGCTTGCGCTGGGATCCGATGGCGATGCTGCCGTTCTGCGGCTACCACATGGCCGACTACTTCCGGCACTGGCTCGCGCTGGGGCGTCGCGAGGGGGCGAAGCTGCCCCGGATCTTCTACGTCAACTGGTTCCGCAAGGACTCGGACGGCAAGTTCCTGTGGCCCGGCTACGGCGAGAACTCCCGCGTGCTCGACTGGATCTTCCGCCGCTGCGAGGGCACGGCCGAGGCGGTCGACACGGCGATCGGGCTGCTGCCGCCAGTCGGTCAGGGCGGGATCAACACCGACGGCCTCGACGTCGAGCCGCGAGGCGATGGAGGAGCTGCTCGCGGTCGACGTGGACGGCTGGAAGCAGCAGCTGCCGCAGATGCACGAGCACTACGCGGAGTTCGGCGAGAAGCTCCCAGCGGAGCTGCGGGCCCAGCTGCGCGAGCTGGAGTGGCGATTGGGCTTGTAGCCGGGATGGGCGAATCCGGACGACGGCCCCGCGAATAGCCCCCGGCGGCCGTCTCCGGACGGCCTCCGCAGGTTCTTATTGGGTTCTCGTGCGCCCACCGTAGTCTCTGGGGCGTGGCGCTTCCGTTCCTGCCATCCGATGCCGGGCTGCTGGCGTTGCAGGCCGGCGTCGTCGCCGCGCCGCGCGCGGCACCGCAGGTCACGCAGCTCGAGCGCCTCCACGGCCCGGCGTGGGCGCTGATCCCGATCGCCTCGATCGTGCTCGTCGTGTTCGCGATCCGCTACGTCTCGGACACGGCGACCGGGCTGACCTACCTTGCGCTGATCGCGGTTCCGCCGCTGGCCGCGGTCGCGCTGGGCTGGGCGCGCGCGGGTCGACCCCGCTCGCCGCGCTCGGCGTCGTGCCCCTGTTCGTGCTCGCGTGGTTCGACCGCCACGGGCTCGCCGGGCGAGGCGGCCGGCAGCGCTGCTCTCGGCGCTCAGCTGCGTGACGCTCGGGGTGCTGCTGGCGGCGGTGACGCCGGCGGGCTGGCTGAAGGTCGGGATCGTGCTGATGGCCGGCGCGGACACGTGGCTGGTCGTCGTCGGATCTGCTGCAGTCCCCGAACGCGGCGCTTGTCGCCGCCGCATCCCGCCGGCGGGCTGCCGCGCCTTCAATCGAGATCTTCGGATCGGTCTCGATGGGCTACGGCGACCTGTTCGTGGCTGGGCTGCTGGGCGCGGCGCTGGCGAGCGATCCCCGGTGCAGCGCCGCGGCGGCGCTGCTGACGTTCGTGATCGCGGCGGCTGTTCGACCTGCTGTTCCTGGTGATCAACGAGCTGCCGGCTACGGTGCCGGTGCGCTGACCGTGATCGTGCTCGAGGTGTGGAGCCGGCGCGGGCGAGTGACGCGGCGAGGTGCCGGTCGCGCGGGGTCGCCAGCGCGTCTCAGTCTACGTCTGTCTGCGCTAGCTAGCGGCTCGTGCCTGCTAGCCCAGCTAGCTAGTGCTTAGACTCGCCGCCGGTCGAGGCCGGCGGACGTGACTCCTCGGCCAGGACGTGATCGCCAGCGTGCCGCGAGCGGCCTCCTCGAGCACCTCGGTCGCCTCCTCGGCCGAGCGCGCGTAGAGCTCGACCAGCAGGTGCACGACGATCCGGTCCTCGTCGTGCTTGTGGAAGCGGACGTGGGTGAAGAACTCGCGCGTCCCGTGGTCGCCGAACGCGGCGTACGACAGCGCGTCGCCTGCCTCGGGGCCCGAGCAGGTCTCGACGTCGTCGGCGTCGACGGTGACCGTGCACGACGCGACCCAGGGAGTGCCCGCGATCATCCGCTCCCAGCGGTCCTCAATCGGCTCGACGCGGCCGTTGTGAAAGCCGAGGTGGGGCTGATCGTGCATGCACTCGAGGCACTGGACGACGGCCTCCTGCATCTCGTCGACGACCTCGCCGCGTTCGCCGCTCTCGGGGTCGATCCGATGGATGCCTTCGTAGTGGACCTGGACTTCGAGGTTCTGCGACCAGCACCGGTAGCAGCGAAGCCAGCTCCTGACCTCAGTTGAGCCCTCCATCCGATTGATTCTACGATCCTCCTGTGACCAACCCCCGCGCCACAGCCTGATGGCCCACCGGCGCCCGCCGATCGGGGTGATCCTGGCCGGGGGCCTGGGGCGGCGGATGGGTGGGTCGAAGGCGCTGGTCAAGCTCGGCGGCAGGCCGCTGATCCTGTATCCGCTGGAGGCCCTGAGGCTGGCGCTCGAAGATGTCGCCGTGATCGCCAAAGCCGACACGCGGCTACCCAGCCTCCCCGGGGTGACGATCTGGATCGAGCCGAGCCTCCCGCGCCATCCGCTCGTGGGCATCGCGCACGCGCTCGCGCTGGCCGAGCGGCGCCCCGTGGTCGTATGCGCATCCGACCTGCCGTTCGTAACGCCCGAGCTGGTCGACCGCCTCGCCCATGCCGAGCCGGCTGGAGCGCCGGCCGTGGTCGCGAGCCTCGAGGGGGAGATGCAGCCGCTGCTCGGCTGCTACCAGCAGGCCGCCGCGGCGGCGCTGGCGCCCGCAGCCGTGGCGGCCGACAGGCCGCTGCGAGAGGCGGTGGCGCCGATCGGGCCGCGGCTGTTCGAGGTCGAGGATCCCGAGGTGCTGTTCAACGTCAACGCCCCGGACGACCTGCTGCATGGCCGCCGCGATGCTCGACCGGCGCCGGCGGGTCAGCCCCGGCCAGTAGCCCGCGAGATGCAGCAGTTGACCCCATATATGGGGGACAACTGCTGCAACTCGACGGAGGGCTCTACCCGAACGTGAAGTCGTAGGCGCTGACGCCCGGCGGGACGTCGACCTCGAGCGAGTGCTGCTGGGCGCCCGGCAGCGACACCAGCGAGTACAGCCGCTGTCCTCGCACCGTGACGACACCGCTGTGGACGTCCCGGCCGGCGCTCGCGGCCCTGATCGGGCGGCCGTCGAGCAGCACCCTCACCTGCGCGGGATGTTCCCGGCCGACGTCAGCACGAGGTAGACGTCGGCGGCCTGGAAACGCGCCTGGATCGCGCCGGCGCCGGATACGGGCATGGCCGACTCGTCGTTTACGGCCCACCGTCCGCGCAGCGCGAACTCGTTCAGAGCCAGTTTGGACGCGCCCGGGTAATCGCCGTCCCAGCCTTCAGCGGAGGCGGGAAGCCTCTGGGAGCGGTTGTCGTCGAGGTAGGTCTCGGGGGTGGCGAGCTGCGCCGAGGGGATCATCGCGTGCGCAGTCATCGGCGGCGGCAGATGGCGCGTTCCGGCCTCGTGCAAGAGCGCGCGGACGGCGACCTCGCTCTGCTTGTAGTCGCCCTCGCCGAACTGGACGTGGCGGACCTGGCCGGTCGCGTCGATCAGGTACTCGGCGGGCCAGTATTGGTTTGCGTACGCGTTCCAGGTGCCGTAGCGGTTGTCCTGGACGACCGGATAGCGGAGGCCGTCGGACTGGATCGCCTGCTCGACGTTGCCCGCGTCCTGCTCGAAGGTGAACTCGGGCGTCTCCACTCCGACGATCTCGAGCCCGTAGCGGTGGTAGGTGGCGTACAGACCCTTCAGGAACGGGAGCGTGCGGATGCAGTTGATGCAGGTGTAGGTCCAGAAGTCGACGAGCACGACGTGGCCGCGCAGCCCAGCGAGCCTCAAGGGGCGGCCCCCGGGCGTGTTGAACCAGCGCTGGGTGTCGGTGAACTCGGGCGCGGGGCCGAGCTTGGGCAGCTTCGGCGTCTCGATCCCCGGAATCGCGACGCTCGCGGGGATTGTCGCCGTGTGCGCAGCCGCAAGCCGCTGCCTGTTGACGAACGGCGACGGCGGACGCAGCGACGCGAGCCGGTTCTGGACGGCGTTCGAGTTCTCGAGCGAGCGGGTCGGATCGACGAAGAACGCCGGGAGGCTCGTGTCCTTGCGAGCGCCTCCTCGAACCGCACGTCGAGATTCGTCGCCATCACGACGCCGGTCACAAGCAGCACGGCACCAAGCGTGCGCTCAACGATGTGGCCGCGGGCCGAGCGCCTGATGCGCTCGATCACCGCTCGACCGCCGAACGCGTACAGCAGCATCACCGCGCTCAGTCCGAGCGAATAGGAGACCGCCACCGCCACGATCCGCGCCGACGCGCCGCCCGACGCGCTGACGGACGTGACCGCGGCGAGGATCGGCCCGGCGCAGGGCGCGCACACGAACCCGAGCGCGCCGCCGACGCCGACGCCCGACCAGAAGCCCGTTCCGCGGGTGCGGGGGCCGAAGCGCGCCAGCCGCGAAAGCGGCGCCTGCACGCGTGCGGCGAGCTCGGGGATCAGCAGCACGAGCCCGAACCCGAACAGCACGACGATCGCGAGCGTTCGCGCTGCCCCGCTCGCCAGTCCGACGCCCTTGACGAGCTGGGCGAGCGCCACGATCGCGATCGTGAACGTGCTCGCCAGACCGATGACGATGCCCAGCGGCCGGCGACGGCCACCGACGCGCGCTCGCGGACAGCAACGCCGGCAGGACCGGCAGCACGCAAGGCGTGATCGCCGTGCCCGCGCCGGCGAGAAGGCGAAGAGCATCAGCAGGAGCATCGTGCCTCCAGATGATGCTGGGAAAGGATTGCGAAGGGATTAACCCGTGGGGATCTAGCCGCCGATTGCGGACATGGTGCGCCCCGGCTGGATGAAGCCGGGCTCGCCGACGTGATGCTTGAGCTCCTTGCGCCACACCGCGTCGCGGATGATCTGCTCGAGCTCGAAGTCGTCGGCGCCCTCGCGGATCGGGCCGCGCAGATCGGTCTCGTTCAGCGAGAACAGGCACGTGCGCAGGCGGCCGTCGGCGGTCAGTCGGATCCGGTTGCAGTCTGCGCAGAACGGCTCGGAGACCGGGTTGATGAAGCCGATCTTGCCGTGGCCGTCGGCGAAGCGGTACACGCCGCGCGGTGGCGTGCGGCTCGCGCGGCTCGGGCTCGAGCGGGTAGACGGCATCGATCGCGGCGCGGATCTCGGCGCCGGTCAGCACCTGCTCCGGCGTCCACGCATGGTCGGCGTCGAGCGGCATGTACTCGATGAAGCGGATCTCGTACGGGCTGCGGCGCGCGAGCTCGGCGAACGGGATCACCTCCTCCTCGGTGAAGTCCCGGATCGCGACGGCGTTGATCTTGATCGGATGCGCCTCGGGGAAGGTCGCGAGCAGCTCGAGTCCGCGCAGGACCTGGGGCAGGGCATCGCGCCGGGTCAGCTCGAAGAAGCGGTCCTGCTGGAGCGAGTCGACCGAGACGTTGAAGCGGTTCACGCCGGCGCGAACGAGCGCCTCGGCATCGCGCTCGAGCAGGAACCCGTTGGTCGTCACGGACAGATCTCCGCGACGTCTTCGAGCTCGCGAACATCGCCGACCAGCTGCGGGAAGTTCGCGCCGCACGAGCGGCTCGCCGCCCGTCAGCCGGACGTCGTCGAACGCCCATCGCGGCGAGCAGCTAGACGAGCCGCGTGATCTCCTCGAAGCTCAGGATCTCCAAGCGCTCGAGCCACGGCAGGCCCTCCGCAGGCATGCAGTACTGGCAGCGGAAGTTGCAGCGATCGGTGACCGATACTCGCAGGTCGCCGATCAGGCGGCCGTGTCCGTCGCGGAGAGGCTCGAGCTCCATCGCCTACAGCCTACCCGGCGCCATCATTCGGTCACGAGCAGGCCGAACGCGACCACGTCCAGCTGGCCGTCCTTGCCGCTCAGGTAGGAGCGCAGCACCGCCTCGCGGCGGAAGCCGCCGCGCTCGGCGACTCGCTGAGAAGCGGGGTTCCCGGTCGCCGCGAGCAGCTCGATCCGCTCGAGTCCGAGCGTCTCGAATCCCAACGCGCTGATCCGCCCGAGCGCGCGGGTGGCATGCCCTTGCCCGCGGGCCCCGGTGCGAGCCAGTACCCGACCTCGGCGCGGGCGTGCTCCCACGCCGTGTGCATCAGCGAGATCGATCCGAGCAGGTGGTCGAGGTCGTCCGCGGAGACGATCGCGAACGGCGCCGTGGCGCCGGCATGGGTCGATTCGTAAGCGCTGCAGCAGGTAGGCGCGGGCGTCGACCTCGCCGTACATGCTCGGGAACGCGCGTCCACCGGACGATCTCGGGGTCCTGGCAGGCCGCCACGATCGAGTAGATGTCCGAGTCGCGCCAGGGCCGCAACGCGGTGGGCGCGTCGACCAGCGGCTCGGCGCCCAGGACGATCTTCGGCACTTCGATCAGCCCTCTGCGGCGAGGACGAAGGCGCTGAAAACGATCGTGAGGTCGATCCGCACCCCTCAGATTGTGCCGAGCACCGGGCGAGCGCCGCGCTTGGCGGCGGTGCCTTCCTCGGGGGGCCGATCCGGTCGAGTGGCTCCGGGCTCGCCGGGCCGGCGCGGGCGCCACACGCGTAGATATTGAGCCGCGACGTAGGACCCCAGCACGATCGCGAGGGCGCCGAGCTGGGCGAGCACCGTCTCCCAGCTGGCGAACAGAGAGAACCACGTGCCCATCCATCCCGGGCGCGCTGAGTCCTCATCCGAGCGCGGGACCCTAGCACAAGTTAGGGCACCCTAATCAGAGCGCCCTATCGGCCGGCAGCATGCCCGCGTCGCCGAGAGCGCGCAGCAGCCCCGGGACGTCGAGGCCCGGATCCTGTCCGGCGAGCCACCTCTCCGCCGACGCGGCGCCCGCCCAGCGCGCGCAGGCCGCGATCGCCGTACTCGGTCGACGAAGTCGGCCAGCGCGTGCATCCGGCGGGCGCGCAGGCGCCGCGCGGAGAGGTCGAGTGCTCGCGCGTGTGCATCGAGCGCGTCGACGAGCTCGCTCGATTCCGGTCGGCGGCGAGATCGTCGACACCGCCACGACCGCGGTGCCGGCCGCGCCCAGCGACCGGAGCGCCGAGCGCAGGTCGCGACACCGCCCGCGTCGCCGGCCTGCCCGAGATCGGCCTTGGTGACGACGAGCACGTCGGGCACCTCCATGATCCCGGCCTTCAGGAACTGGAGCACGTCGCCCGAGCCGGCTGAACGACCACCGCAACCGTGTCCGCCACGTCGGCCACCTCGGTCTCGGACTGCCCGACGCCGACTGTCTCGATCACGACGACGTCGAACGCCGCGGCCAGCGCGCCCGCGCCGGCTCGGGTCGCGGGCGCCAGCCCGCCCAGCCGGTCGCCGGCAGCGGTCGAGCGGATGAACACGCCGCCGTCGGCCGGGTCGACCTCGATCCGGGCGCGGTCGCCGAGCAGCGCGCCGCCCGAGCGCCGCGAGCTCGGATCGACCGCCAGGACCGCGACCGACAGATCGCGGGCGCGCCATTCGCGCACCAGCCGCGAGAGCAGCGACGACTTGCCGACGCCCGGGGGACCCGTGACGCCGACGATGTGCGCGGGCGCCTCGCCGCCGAGCTCCGTCGGTGAGACCGCGGCCAGCAGCCTGGCGGCCTGCTCGCGATCGGCCGGGGAGCGGCTCTCGACCAGGTTCAGCACCGCCGGCGGCGGCGCTCAGGTCGCGCTCGCGCAGGCGGGCGCCGAGCTCGCTCCGTCGGAGGCGGCGGCGCGGGCGCCGCCGCTCAAGCCGGGGCGTCGTGTCGACGCCGTGCCGTTCGCCGACCAGGGCGATGATGTCTCGCATCATCTGGTTGAGATCCCAGTCCTTGGGCGTGTACACCGCCGCGACGCCGGCGCCCTTTAGCACGCCCACGTCGGCCTCGGGGATGATCCCGCCGACGACGACCGGCACGTCACCGGCGCCGGCCTCGCGGAGGGCGTCGAGCACCGATGGGATCAGCTCGCGGTGGGAGCCCGAGAGGATCGAGAGCCCGATCACGTGCACGCCCTCCTGCGCGGCGGAGTTGGCGATCTGCGACGGCGTCATCCGGATGCCCTCGTAGACGACGTCCATCCCGGCGTCCCGCGCGCGGACGGCGATCTGCTCGGCGCCGTTCGAGTGGCCGTCGAGGCCGGGCTTGCCGACCAGGAACTTAAGCCTGCGCCCGAGCGCATCGCTGATCCGCTCGACCTCCTCGCGCAGCTCGGCCACGTCCTCGCTCGAGACCGCGGCGGCCTCGCCGACGCCCGTCGGAGCGCGGTACTCGCCGAACGCCTCGCGGAGCGTCTGGGCCCACTCGCCGGTGGTCGCGCCCGCTCGTGCCGCGGCGATCGTCGCCGGCATGATGTTCTCGGAGTCGTCGCGCGCGACGCGCGCTAGCTCCGCGAGCGCTGCCTCGACGGCGTTCTGATCGCGATCGGCGCGCCAGCGCTCGAGCGCCGCGCGCTGCTCGGCCTCGACCTGCGGGTCGACCACCAGGATCCCGCCGTCGGCGCCGGCGGTCAGCGGGGAGGGCTCGGTCGAGGTGAAACGGTTCATGCCGACGACCGTCAGCTCGCCCGATTCGATCCGACGCCAGCGCTCGCGGTGTGACTCGACCAGCGACGCCTTCATGTAATCCACGGCCTCGACCGCGCCTCCGAGCTCGGCGACGCGCTGCATCTCCTCGCGGGCGCCTTCGATCAGCTCTGCGACGAGCGCCTCCATGACCTTCGAGCCCTCGAAGATGTCCGGGTACTCGAGCAGGTCGGTCTCGTAGGCGAGCACCTGCTGCAGGCGCAGCGACCACTGCTGATCCCAGGGGCGAGGGAGGCCAAGCGCCTCGTTCCACGCCGGCAACTGAATCGCGCGAGCCCGGGCGCCGCGGCCGAGCGTCACCGCAAGCGCCTCGAGGGCGATCCGGTAGACGTTGTTCTCGGGCTGCGCCTCGGTCAGGCCCAGCGAGTTGACCTGGACGCCATAGCGGAAGCGCCGGTGCTTTTCGTCCTCGACGCCGTAGCGTGTGCGGCCGAGCTCGTCCCACAGATCGGCCATCGCGCGCAACTTGGCGTGCTCCTCGATGAACCGGACTCCGGCGTTGACGAAGAACGAGATCCGGCCGAAGACGCTGCCCATCAGGTCCTGTGGGACCCGCGCGCGGACGGCGTCGAGCACGGCGATCGCGTTGCTCATCGCGTAGGCGATCTCCTGGACCGGAGTCGCGCCCGCCTCCTGAAGGTGATAGGAGCAGATGTTGATCGGGTTCCACTTCGGGACGTGCTCGACCGTGTAGGCGATCGTGTCCGCGATCAGACGCATGCTCGGCCCGGGCGGGAACGCGTACGTGCCGCGGCTCAGGTACTCCTTGAGGATGTCGTTCTGGGTTGTTCCCTGGAGCTTCTCCTGCGCGACCCCCTGCTCCTCGGCGGCGACGATGTACAACGCCAGCAGCCACGCCGCCGTCGCGTTGATCGTCATCGACGTGTTCATCTGATCGAGCGGGATCCCGTCCAGGAGCGTGCGCATGTCGCCCTCGTGGGCGATCGAGACGCCGACCTTCCCGACCTCTCCACGAGCGAGCTCGTGGTCGGGGTCATAGCCCGTTTGCGTCGGCAAATCGAATGCGATCGACAACCCCGTCTGGCCCTTGGCAAGGTTCCGCCGGTAGAGCTCGTTGGAGCGCTTGGCGTCCGAATGGCCCGCATACGTGCGCATCATCCACGGGCGATCGCGCTCGGACAGACGCGTTGAGGCCGTTTCCGCCATAAGTAAGTCCATTGTATTTTGCGAAGGCCGCCGTCACGGCTTCGTTCGCCCGCGAGCGCGCTCGGGTAACTTCATGGGCATGCCTGACCAAAGCTCCGCTGCAGACGAGCACGCCCTTCTGCAGGAGATCACCGCCCCGCTTGCGACGTTGCCGGACGATGCACTCAAGGTCGCCGCCGATGTCGAGTTCCCGGTCGCGTTCCGCGGCTACGACCGCCTCGCCGTTGACGCGTACGTGAAGAAGACGAGCCAGCTCGTGGCCGAGCTGCAGTCCACGCGCTCGCCCGAGGCCGCCGTCCGCCGCGCGCTCGAGCGCGTCGGGGAGCAGATCTCGGGGATCCTGCAGCGCGCCCACGAGACCGCTGAGCAGATCACCACGCAGTCGCGGCGCGAGGCCGAGGACAGGCTCGTGCTTGCCCGCCAGGAGGCCGCCCGGCTCGCGGCCGCGGGTGAGCAGCGAATCAAGGACCTCGACGCCGACACCGACCGCATCTGGGCAGAGCGGCTTCGGATCGTGGACGACGCCCGCGAGCTCGCGGCGCAGCTGCTCGCGCTCGCCGACGAGGCGGCGGCGCGGTTCCCGCCGGACGAGGAGCCGGGCACGGACTCGACGCCCGGCCGCCGGGCGCCGGCCGTGTTCGACGCGGAGGTGGAGGTCGACGCAGAGGTGGAGGAGATCGACGAGGTGGACGAGGTGGACGAGGTGGAGGACGAAGTGGCAGAGGCCGAGGCGGACGAGGCGGGGTCCCCGGGCACTGACGAGTCCGAGCCGGGCGCCGCCACGCCGCCGCCCGCGCCCGCTTCGGGACCACCTCCGCCCGCGCCCACTGCACCGGAATCTCGCACGGGGCCCAGGGAGCAACCTCGGTCTCGCGTCGAGCCCGAGCAGCAACCTCGGCCTCGCGTGGAGCCCGGGCAGCAACCTGGGTCTCGCCTGGAACCCGACGAGCAAGCTGACGACCCCGATCCGACTGCGGTCCTACCGCGGAGCCGAGGCGACAAGGACGAGCAGGTCGAAGACTCCGAGCCTCCGCCGACGGTCCGGCTTCCGACCCCGGATGAGCCCGACCCGACGGCCGAGCATCCCGGCCCGACTTCGACTCCGACTCCGACTCCGCCGCCCGAGCCGCCCCGACGGCCGGAGTGATGCGGGCGATCGAGCTCATGCACGTCGGCCGGCCGCGGGTGATCTGCTGCTGGCAGGTCGATGACGTGCTTATCGACCCCGGGCCGGGCTCGTGCCTGCCGAGACTGCTCGACGCACTCGCGGATGAGCGCCCGCGGGCGCTGCTCCTGACTCACATCCACCTCGATCACGCGGGCGCCAGCGGGGCGCTGGCGCGCCGGTGGCCGGAGCTCGAGGTCTACGTCCACGAACGGGGTGCGCCGCACATGATCGATCCGTCCCGGTTGCTCGACAGCGCGCGGCGGCTGTACGGCGAGGACATGGACCGGCTGTGGGGCGAGATGCTCCCGGTCCCGGAGTCGCAGCTGCGCGTGCTGAAGGGCGGCGAGTCGCTCCTCGACGGCGCGTTCGAGGTCGCCTACACGCCCGGTCACGCGTCACATCACGTCTCCTACCTACACGAGGGGACCGCCTTCGTGGGCGACACCGGCGGCGTCCGGATCACGCCGCAGACGCTGACGGTCGCGCCGACGCCGCCGCCCGACGTCGACGTCGAGGCGTGGCATCGGTCGATTGAGCGGATCCGTCAATGGTCGCCCGAGCGCCTTGCGATCACTCATTTCGGCGCCGGCGAGGATGTCGAGGCGCAGCTCGACGAGGTCGAGAGGCGACTCGACGAGTTCGCCGAGCTCGCGCGCGACAACGACCGGGACACGTTCATCGACGCGTTCCGGCGCACCGTCGAGGCGGATGCCGGAGCTGAGCTGTTGCCGACCTACGAGCAAGCCGCCCCCCCGGACCAGCTCTACGCGGGACTCGAGCGCTACTGGCGCAAGCGGGCAGAGAAAGCGTCGCAGCCGCCAGGCGCGCCGGTATCCTGAATCAAGATGTCGCAGACGGTTGAGCGCCCTCGCGTCGGCCTCCCTGGCAGCGGGCTGGGTGGCCTGTGGAGGGTGGTGGTCCTCAACGACGACTTCAATACGTTCGATCACGTGGCCGAGACGCTCGCGCGAGTGATCCCGGGCGTCACCCTCGCCGACGGCTATCGCCTCGCCGACAAGATCCATAACACGGGGTGCGCGATCGTCTGGAGCGGGCCGCGCGAGGACGCCGAGATCTACTGGGACCAGCTCGACGGCGCGGGCCTGACGATGGCGCCGCTCGAATCGAGCTGAAAGCCCCGGCTCAAGTCCGGCCCGGGGCCGCGACCGTGGGCCGGCGAAGCGACTTGGCCTGCTGGCGCTCGGGGCTCACCCGCACCACGTTCCAGACGATCCCGAGCTTCTCGAGCAGCGCGATCAGCAGCCCCGTGGGATCCGCGATTCGCTCCCAGAAGCGAAGCCCGTGGAAGGCGGAGGTGGGGAAGGCGTGGTGGTTGTGATGCCAGGCCTCGCCCATCGACAGGGGCGCGAGCCAGAACACGTTGCGAGACTCGTCCTCGATATCGAAGCGCTTGCGCCCGAAGAAGTGGCAGACCGAGTTGATCGACCAGGTCACGTGGTGCAGGAGGAACACGCGGACGAAGCCGCCCCACAGCAAGCAGGTCAACGCGGACCCGAGCCCGCCACCGATGATCCATCCGACCGCGAACGGGATCGCAAAGCTGACCACCACCCAAGCTCCGAACAGCTTGTCGATCACCCGCGCCACGCGGTCCTTGACGAGATCGGCGGCGAAGCGCTCGCGCTCAGCGGCGCCGACCGTCTCGAACAGCCAGCCGACGTGCGCATGCCACAGCCCCTTGACGGCACCGATGAACCCGCGGCCGCTGAGGTGCGGCGAGTGGGGGTCTCCCTCCTGGTCGGTGAAGGCGTGGTGCTTGCGGTGGTCGGCGACCCACGTGATCACCGAGCCCTGGACGGCCATCGAGCCCAGGACCGCAACCACGGCCCGGAACGCTCGCGACGACTCGAACGCGCGGTGGGTGAACATGCGGTGAAAGCCGAGCGTGACCCCGAGCGCGGTGACTACGTAAAGGCCGGCCAGCAGCGCGAGCTCGAGCGGCCCGATCGCACGGTCCCACAGCAGGACGACCGCGACGAGCAGCCCGACCAGCGGCGTCGGCACTCCGATCAGGTTCGCGATCTTGTGGGCACGAGTCATATCTCGGAGCATACGTGGCTATACAGCGAGCTTCTCCTATCGTTGCGACTACGACACAGCCGGAAGTTGTGAACCGATTACAACAATGGCCGATCAGCCCTGGCACGAGCTGCCTCCGGAGATCGCCCGGGTTCTGCGCCCGGCGCTGGCCGAGGTAGCCGACGAGATCATCGACGCCGTCCGCACCGTGCCCGCCTACAGGAGGCCGCTGGAGGGGCAGTTCGGCGTGGGGATCCGAGCCGGCGTCCAGGAAGCGCTGCGTCACTTCCTGGCCGAGATCGAGGCCGGCGGCGCGGTCGCCCGCCCGGATGTTTACAGCACCCTGGGGCGCGGCGAGATGCGGGCCGGAAGGAGCCTCGAGTCGCTGCTGAATGCCTACAGGGTGGGTGCCCGTGTGGCATGGCGGCGCTTCGCGGCGGTGGGGGTCGAGGCGGGGCTCGAGCCCGAGACGCTGTACCTCCTGGCCGAGTCGCTGTTCGCCTACATCGATGTCCTCTCGTCCGAGTCGGCGGAGGGCTATGCGCTCGAGCAGTCGGCGGCGGCCAGCGAGGCCGAGCTGCGACGCCGCCGGCTCGTGCGGATGCTGGTGCGCGAACCCCCGCTCGATCCAGCGGCGATCCACGCCGCGGCGAGCGAGGCGGCATGGCAGCTCCCGCGAAGGATCGCCGTGCTCGCGATCGCCGGTGAGCAGCGCGGTCCGGCCGCGCTACGGCTGCCCACCGACGCGATCGCCGACACGATCGGCGAGCTCACCTGCGCGATCATTCCCGATCCGGACGGGCCCCGACGCCGGGCAGCGCTCGAGCGCGCGATGCTCGACGCGGGCGTCCGGGCTGGTCTCGGGACGACCGTCGACTGGCCCGAGGCGGCGGTCAGCCTCGCGCGCGCTCGAGCGGCGCTCGACCTGGCGGACGGCGGTGACGCGGCGTTTATCGTTGCCCGTGAGCACGCCGGAGAGATGCTGCTCCGCAGCGACGGGCGCCTGGCCCGAGAGTTCGCGAGCGACCGCCTTGCTCCGCTGGCGCAGCTACCTGCAGGGTCGCGGGTCCGCCTGACCGACACGCTGCACGCATGGCTTCTCGAGCAGGGCCGGCTGACACCGGTGGCCGAGCGGCTGGGCGTGCATCCGCAGACGGCGCGCTACCGGCTGGCCCGGCTGCGTGAGCTGTTCGGGGGCGCGCTCGACGACCCCGAGCAGCGGTTCTGGCTCGAGGTCGCGCTGCGGGTGCGCCGAGTGCTTCGCGATACTAGGCCGGGGTGAGGTACGTAACGACCGACAGGCACCTGCTCCGCGCCAAGGATCTGGCCGATGCACGGTACTTCGAGCCGTTGGGGGTCGACGACCTGGCTCGCGCGGCCGGCCTCTCGAAGGCGCATTTCAGCCGCGAGTTCCGCCGTGCGTTCGGCGAGTCACCGCACGCCTATCTGCTGACGAGGCGACTCGAGCGCGCCGCTGCGCTGCTGCGGAACACCGACCGATCGGTCAACGACATCTGCTTCTCGGTCGGACTGCAGAGCGTCGGCTCGTTCACCTCGAGCTTCAAGCGCACCTACGGTTTCGCCCCGAACGCGTACCGGAAGCGGTTCCCATCGCCGGCAGAGACGGCGCTGATCCCCGCGTGCGTGCTCCGGGCCTACGGCCGCCCGCAACGCCGCACGTTTGGAGAAGACAGGGCCAGGACGCCGGACTAGTGTGGCGGGCGATCCGCACCGTCGACCGAAAGGAGATCCGATGATCAAGGTGGCAACTGCTCAGTTGTGGGTGCACGATCAGGACGAGGCGCTCGCGTTCTACACCCAGAAGCTCGGGTGGGAGGTCCGCACCGACGTCACGGTCCCCGAGCTTGGCAACTTTCGTTGGCTCACCGTCGCGCCCGTCGGTCAGGAGGACTTCGCGGTCGTGCTGATGGCGATCCCAGGGCCGCCGGTGATGGACGCCGAGACCGCCGACGAGGTGCGCGCGCTGATGTCCAAGGGATTCGCCGGCACCGTCTTCCTCACGACCGACGACGTGCAGGCTTCCTACGAGGAGCTGAAGGCGCGTGGCGTCGAATTCACCGAGGAGCCCGAGGAGCGCCCGTACGGGATCGACTCGGGCTTCCGCGACCCCTCGGGCAACTCGCTGCGCCTCACCCAGGTCCGTGAATTGGCGTCGACCTAGCTGAAAGTCTGAGATGTCGGCCGGAAGGCACTCGTGCGAAGCGCCCGTGCCTTCCGGGTGACACTCACACGGCTGGCTGCGCTTCCGGTTCGGGCTCGGGCTCGGGCTCGGGTGCCAGCGGCACCTCGGGCCCGAGCGCTCCGGAGGCGAGCTCGTCGTGCCAGATGTAGGTGACCGGGATCTGGTAGCGGCCCATGCTCCGCCGTCGGAACGCGTTCATCTCGGGCCCCTCCCAGTAGCGGTACCAGTCGGGCTTGTCCTCGAACCACATCATCTGGATGATCCGGTAGCGGTCGTCCTGCGAGCGGTGGACCTGATACTGGGTGGCGCCATAGCGCAGCGAGATCGGGGCGACGGCGGCGACCGCGTCGGCGAACGAATCCTGCCGGAAGACGGTGGCGTACCACTGGATGTGGACGACACCCGCCATCCTACGCCCCCACCTCGGCCCTAATCGCGCCGAGGCCCTCGGCGGTCCGGCCCTGCCCCTCGTCGGTCGCGCCGACGAGGATCGCGATCTTCCCGAGGTGCTTGTTGTCGCGCAGCAGCTGGTGGGCCTCGGCGACCTTTTCGAAGCCGACAGTGTGCCAGAGCACGGGCCGCACCTTCGACTCCACGATCAGCTCGTTGGCCTTGGTGGCCTCCCAGGCGTTCGCGAAGTGCGAGCCGATGATCTCCTTCTGGCGCATCCACAGGTAGCGGACATCGAAGTCGAGCTCGTAACCGGAGGTGGCGCCGCAGATCACGACCTTCCCGAACGGCTTCACGCACAGGACCGACGTGGGGAACGTGGCCTTGCCGACGTGCTCGAAGACGATGTCGGGAGGGCCGTCCAGGGCCTGCTCGACGGCCTTGCAGAAGCGCCGCGACTCCTTGAAGCGGGCCTTCTCCTGTTCTGCGGTCTCGTCCCCGCGGCGCATCATCCCGGAGAACTCAGAGCGGTTCAGGTAACCAATCGCGCCCAGCTGCTCGACCAGCTGGCCCTTCTCATCGTTCGAGACGACGCCGAGGGCGTCCGCGCCCCCGAGCTTGCAGAGCTGGGTGGCGAACACGCCGAGGCCTCCGGCGGCGCCCCAGATCAGGACCCGATCGCCCGACTGGAGCCGGCAGCGGTCCATCAGCATTCGGTAGGCGGTGAAATAGGTGAGGCCGTACGCGGCGGCCTCTTCCCAGGCGAGGTGCTTGGGCTTGTGGAGAAGCTGCTGGGCCTGGACCTTGCAGAACTGGGCGAACGAGCCCCAGCTTGTCTCGTATCCCCAGATCCGCTGCGACGGCGCGGCGAGCGGATCGAGGCCGTGCACCTCCGGGTCCTCGTAGGAGGCCTGATTGCAGTGGACCACGACCTCGTCGCCTGGCTTCCAGCGCGTCACGCCGGGGCCCACCTTCCAGACGATGCCGGACGCGTCCGAGCCCCCGATGTGGTGGTCCTCGCTGGGGTGGTAGCGGAACACGGACACCGGCTCGCCGAGCGCCGCCCACACGTTGTTGAAGTTCACGCCGGCGGCCATCACGCGTACGACCACCTCGAACGCGCGGGGCTCGGGGACGTGGATCTCCTCGAGCTGGAAGGCATCGATGGGCTCGCCGAATCGCTCCTCACGGATGACCCACGCGGCCATCGTGGGCGGAAGCTCGCCCGGCTCGGTCTCAACAGTTGCGACTTGGCTCACGTCGACGGCCACTTCAATTCCTCGCTCGCGGTCGGGTATCCGGAAGAGACCGGATCGTAGAGCAGACTCGGCCCCACGGGTCACAAGCCTCCGGGAAGCGGGTCGCGCGGGTGCGGCGCCGAGCCGCGGTGAGGCTCGGCGGCGGGCGTGCTCTAGGCGGCTCTAGGCGGCGGCAGGCTCGGGCGCCCGCTCCTCGGCGGGTCCCTGCTCGGCGCCGCCCGCGGCCGCGTCGGGCTGCGTCGTCTGCCGCTTGTTCTCGATCAGCAACCAAGCCACAACGGCGCCCACGAGCGTCACCGCGCCGCCGATCTTGAGGCCGGTCCCCAGGGCCGAGACGAATGCCTCGTGCACGGTCGCGACGACCCGGGCCGGGGCGTGGTGGGCGCCGATCGGACCGCCGCTGCCGATCGAATTGGCCAGCGCGGCGCGAGTCGCGGAGGGGAGGTGGGGGAGGCCGGAATCGATCTTCGAGCGCCCGATCGTCGTCACGAGCGCGCCCATGATCGCCACGCCGAAGGTGCTGCCGACCATCCGGCTCATCGACAGGACGCCGGAAGCGGCGCCGGCCTTTGTCCGGTCGACCGCGTTCATCGCGGCCGTGCTCATCGGGGACATCACCAGGCCCATCCCCATTCCCATCAGCACGAACCCTGGGAGCAGGAGCCCGTAGCCGCTGTGCACGGTGATCTGGGACTGAATCAAGATCGCAGCGGAGACGATCACGAGGCCGAGGGTCATCAGCGGACGCGGGCCCACGCGGTCCGTGAGGCGACCGGCGAGCGGTCCCATCACGATGATCACGAGCGTCGAGGGGAGGAAGCGCAGCCCCGTCTCCAGCGGCCCGTAATGCAGGACGTTCTGCATGTACAGGGTGATGAAGAAGAACTGCGCGAACATCGCGAACGTGACCAGGAACCCGACCAGGTTCGCTCCCAGCGATGTGCGCGAGCGGAAGAAGTCGAAGTCGATCATCGGCGCCTCGACGCGGCGCTCGATCGCGACGAACGCGAGGATCGCGACGATCGCGACCGCGAACAGCGACAGGATCCGCGCCGAGCCCCAGTGCCAGCTGTTGCCCTCCACGAGCGCCAGGACCAGCGCGGTGAGCCCGACGGTGAGCGCGCCGATGCCCGCGTAATCGACCTTCGTGCCGACCGTCTCGTCGCGGGTGTTCCGAGCGGCGAACAGCGTCACCGCGACGGCGCTGATTGCGATCGGGGGGTTGATGAAGAAGATCGCGCGCCAGCTCACCTGCTGGGTCAAGAAGCCGCCGACCACCGGGCCGATCGCGAGGGCGAGGGCGCTGACGCCGGCCCAGGTGCCGATCGCGGTGCCGCGCTGCTGGGCGGGAACGCCTGCGTGATGATCGACAGCGTCGCCGGCATCATGAACGCGGCGCCGATCCCCTGGACCGCGCGGAAGGCGACCAGCGTGGTGTCGTTCGGCGCGAAGCCGATCGCGGCGCTCGAGACCGCGAACACGACCACGCCGAACAGGAAGAACGTGCGGCGTCCGAAGATGTCGCCGAGCCGCCCGCCGGTGACCATCAGCACTGCGAACGTCAGCGTGTAGGCGTTGACGGTCCACTCGAGCGCCGACAGCGAGGCGTGCAGGTCGCGCTGGATCGAGGGCAGCGAGACGTTGACCACAGTGTTGTCGAGCATCACCATGAACAGCGCGAAGCACATCGCCCCCAGCGTCCACCAGCGGCTGTTCTCCTCGGTGACGAGGCGATGTCGGTGGGCAAGGATGCGATCCGTCATGCGGTGAGCGCGGATGCGAGGGCTTCGCCGGTGGCCGAACCGTCGGGCTTCGCCCACCCTCCGGTCGGCACGCCGCGATCTCATCTCGCTCGAGCAGCTTCGACAGCGCGGCTGAGAGCTTCCGTCGCTCGTCGTCGGTTAAGGTCTGGGCGAACTGCTCGAGGCGGCTGAGGCGGGCCGCGTTCAGCCTCCTGATCACGCAACCGCCGTCATCGGTCAGGCTCACGCGCTTCATCCGCCGGTCCTTGGCGTCCTCATGGCGCTCGACGAACCCGCGCCGCACGAGGTCATCGACCATCCGGCTCGCGGCGGGCAGCGACACGAGCACGGACTGAGCCGCCTCCTTCAGCGTCAACTCGTGCTCGGCGCCCTCGAGGTGATGCAGCAGCTTGATCTGGGTCAGCGTCAGATCGAGCGCCCCAACCGCCTCGAATAGGTCGGAGGTACACGTCTTATGGACGAAGACGACGAGCGCGTACAGGTCACTCGCGAGCTCTGTCTGCTCGGCCTGTTCTAGCACTGATACCTGGGTGGTTGCTTGCACGCACGCAAGTATTGCACAAGAGCTGTGATTGCGCGAGAGCAAACACGTTTCGCGACCAGTTCGGCTGGGGCCGGCCACTGCGCCGGCTGGACTTCGGCTGGACTTCGGCTAGGGCTGCAGGAGCGCGTTGCTGGCACTGCGACGAGGCCTGCCGACGTGAAGCCTGCCCGGCTCGATCGGGGTTGCGGTGGCCCGAGCGGCCTCATTCGTGCCGTCCTTGCCCGCGGCGATGGTGTAGTCACGGGGGCCCTGGAGGTCGACCGTCACTTGCGCGGTCGCCTCGGGGTTGATCGGGCCCGTGCTCGCGAGCGCCCGGTTCGGATTGCCGGACGGATGAACTGTGAGCGACTCGGTTCTGCTCGCCTGGTTGGTGACGATGAAGATGATCTGGCCAGCTCCGACCGTGTCAGGGGAGACCGAAATCCGGGAATCGTTGACGTAGACGGCCAGGTTGACGGGAGCAGGAGGTCTTGGCTCGTTTACGAGCTGGCTCCCCCCGCGACAGCCCGCGACGGCAACGGCCGCCGCCGTGATCGTCGCAAACGTCCTGGTGCGCATTGCGGGGCCGCATCTCCTCGTGAACGATCGCAACCCTAACCGACGGTGGCGAGGTTGGCGAGCGGATCGCCGATGGTGTCGAGAGAGGGGCCGTCGTCCGCGCTACGTATTGCACGCCGTCCGCATGACCGATTGCATGCCGTCCGGCGGCGGGCGTATCACGGACGACTTGGACCTGCTCGAGGCACCGATCGCGACCGCCGAGTTCCTCGTCGTCGACACCGAGACGAACGGGCTCGCCGGCGATGAGTGCGAGCTGACCGAGGTGGCCGCCGTGCTCGTCGGCGGCGGCGAGCTGCACGACCGCTACTCCTCGCTCGTGAGCACGAACGTGCCGCTCGGGCGGGGAATCCAGCGCTTCACCGGGATCACTCAGGCGATGGTGGACCAGGCGCCGGCTTTGGACGCGGTCACGCCGGCGCTCGAGCAGCGCCTTCGCGGGCGCGTGATGGTCGCTCACAACGCGCCGTTCGACCGCCGCGTGCTGCGCCAGGCGTTCGCGCGCAGCGGGCTCGACTGGCCCAGCCCTCCGGTGATGTGCACCGCGGCCCTGGCTCGAAAGCTGATGCCGCTGCAGCGCGAGCGCCGTCTGTCGGCGCTCGCCGATGCGCTCGGGATCGAGGTGACGGTCGCGCACAGGGCGCTTGCCGACGCCGAGACGTGCGCGCGGGTGCTGTGCGCGCTGTTCCCCCGCCTGTGCGCCAACGCGGCCACGGTCGCAGACGCGGTCGCGCTGCTGCGGCCGCGCCGGCCCTCGCGGGGCCGCCGGCCGTCGGAGCTCGGGCGCAGGCGCGGACCGGCGGGACACCTCCCGCGCCCGCTGCCGCAGCTCGACTTCGGCGAGCTCCCTCGCGATCCTGGCGTATACGTGTTCCGGGACGGCTCCGGCAGCGCGCTCTACGTCGGGAAGTCGATCTCGATCCGCAGCCGCGCCCGGGCGCACTTCGCCCCGTCTGCGACGCCCGCCGATTGGACCGCGCACGCCTCGATTGTGGACTATCAGGCCACGTGCTCGGAGCTCGGCGCGCTCGTGCTCGAGAACCGGCTGATCAAGCAGCTGCGCCCCCCGGGGAACATCCGCCTGACGCGAGGCGACGACCGGCTCGTGTACATCTGCTGCCGCCTCGACATCCCGTATCCGATCCTCGAGGTGTCCCCGCGCCCGGCGGCCGGACACGCCGTGACGATCGGCCCGCTGCACGGCAAGCGGCTCGCGGTCGAGCTCGTCGAGCAGCTCGATTCGCTGTTCACCTTGCGACACTGCGGACGGCGGCTGGCTCGTCGGGAGCACCCCTCGGCTTACGGCCAGATGGGCCGGTGCCTGTCGCCCTGTCTCGGGGACCTCGACCCGAACCTCTACCGGCGCCGGCTGGATGAGGCGCTCCGGCTGTTCGTCGGCTCCGGGGATGGGGGCCAGCGCCTGATCGCGCACGTGGAGAGCGAGATGCGCAAGGCCGCGGCGCAGAGGCGCTACGAGCGGGCGCTGTGGCTGCGCCGGCGCGCGCGGCGGCTGGGGGTCATTCTCCGGCGGCTGGGCGGCGTGGTCGAGGCAACCCACGCTCGACCCAGACTGGTGCTCGCGCCCCACCCGCTCGGCGCCAAGGCGGACGCGTTCTGGCTGACCGGCGGGAGGCTGGTTGATTGGGGACCGATGCCCGAGCGGATCGACGAGCTCGAACGGCGCACCGTCGAAGCGCTTCGCAGTGGAGTTCGAGCCGGTGAGCTCGGGGCGCACGTCCCGCCGGACCAGGTCGACGAGGTGCGGATCCTCCAGAGCTACCTTACGTCGCGCCCCGACATTGCGCAGCTGCCGCTCGAGCCCGCGCCCGACCGCGTGGCGCTGACCCGGTTCATGTGCGATTCAGCGCAGCGGCGGATCGACGACAGTGGCCCTGACGCCGTCGGCCCCGATGCTGACCTCGGCACCCGGCTGCGCCTCACGCCGGATCAACGCGAGCGCGATCCAGCCGAGCTCCGGTGACTCGGCGACGGTTCCGAGGCGGCCGACGGTCCGGCCTTCGAAGGTGACCTCATCGCCCGTCGCGGCGGGACCGGCGAGCCGCAGCCCGCGCAGATGCCGGTTCGGCTTGCCGCGGTAGTGCAGGCGTGCGACCGTCTCCTGCCCCACATAGCAGCCCTTGGTGAAGGAGACGGCGCGCTCGTTCAGCCCCGCCTCCTGTGGGATGACGGTGTCGTCGAGCTCGGCGCCGTACCGTGGTCGCCCGCGCTCGACGCGCAGGCACTCGGCCGCGGCTTCGCAGATGGGTACGGCGCCGGCCTGCTCCAGTGCCGAGTGGAGCGTGTCGTTGTCGGCGGAGTCGCACAGCAGGTCGATGCCGACATCGGCGCGGATCGCGCGCGCCGGCACCCCCCCGATCTCGACCCGCCGATGCGAGTTCTCGGCCGCAGGGAGGTCGGCCACGGCGCCCACCGAGGCGGACTCGGGACCGATCAGCGAGAGCAGCCCGCGCTCGAGCGTGCGCTTGTGCAGCTGGACCTGGAAGCCGATGCTGAAGCGCCGGATCATGTTGAACAACTGCTGCAGTGCCGCTCGCTCGGTATCGAGGAGGACCGCATCGCCGGCGTCGAGGATGCGGATGTCGCCGAGCATCTTTCCTTTCGGCGTCAGGAACGCCGCGTAACAGCCGCTGCCAGGCGTCAGCGCCTCGACGTCGTTCGTGACCTGGCCCTGGAGAAACCTCTTGGCATCTGCGCCCGCGAGCGCGAGCTTTCCGCGCTCGGAGCGGTTGAGCACGCCGCAGCGCTCGGTGATCGTGCGGTAGTCGGGGCTGATCGAATCGATCGAGGTCACGGATCGAACTATATGAAGAGGCTGCCGGGACTCGCGTTGGTCGGCGAATTCAAGGTTTAGGTGTGCCATAATCTCTGTAATGGCCGAACAGGAGCCGCTCGTGGTGCTGACAGGACGCCGCGACGTGATGGGCGTTCACGTCAACCGGCGGCTCACGAGCGTGATCGCGTACGGTGTAGCCGGAGCGATCATCGCTATGAACGTGTTCCTCATCTACCAGCAGCTGTTCTGAGCCGTGGGCTTCGCCGACACCTTCACCGAGATCATCGACTCGCTCCCCGACGACTGGACCGACCTCGAGCTCGACCTGCGGATCTTCGACGAGCGCCGTTACGTCGACGCCGCGATCCTGCTCGTCACCTGCAACGGGCAGCCGTACTCGCACAACGACTGGCACTGGCGCATCATCGTCGCCCACCGATTCGGCCACGCGGCCGCCGTCCCGGCGGTCCACGCGGCGCTCAAGCTGCTCGACGAGGCCGACATCGAGGGAGAAATGGCGGTCCGAGAGGTCCGGGCCGGCCGTGCCGAGGTCGTCCAGATGTGGGGCCGGACGGAGTCGGTGCGCGAGGAGTTCAAGCGGCGGCGGGCGCTGTAGCACGTGGCGCGCGTCGTTGCGTTCATCCCCGACCTGCTGTTCGGATCGAACGTCGTCGGCGCGCTGAGCGCGGCCGGGCACGACGCCCAGCTCGTCTCGGACCTCCGGAGCGCCGCGGCTTCGGCTTCGGCTTCGGGCGAGCGTGCGGACGTCGTCGTCGTCGACCTCACCGCCGATCCAGGCGACCGGATCGCGCGGATCGCCGATCTCGACCTCGGCGGCACGCGGACCCTGGCGTTCTACTCGCACGTCGAGACCGAGGTCCGCGGCGCGGCGGAGGCCGCCGGCTTCGACCTCGTCGTCCCGCGCTCGCGCATGAACCGCGAGGGCGCGGCATTGGTCTCCCGCCTGGCTTCGGAGGCCTCGGCCTAGCTGGTCGAGAAACGCTAGCGCTGTGGTTGCGTAACTCGACCAGCAAATTCTAACTGCCGACCAAGGATGCAGTGCCTCTCACGAATACAGGGTCAAAGGCCTGCCGCACGTCGGGTGCGGCCTTGACGATGCCGAATTTGGCCTCCCACCGGGCCCAGGCCTGGAGCGTCTTCAGGTTGAGCTCGCCGAACGAGCCGTCGGGGGCCATGAATGCATCCTGCTCGACGTTCAGCTGCGCCGCGACGAGCTTCGGGTCGAGGCCGGGCACCTCCGACTCGAGATCGGCGGCGCTGCCCTCGGGGTCGGTCAGCGTCACGCCGTAGCCGCGGACGAGCGCGCGGACGACGCCGCGCGCGAGGCTGGGGTCCTTCACGGATCGTCGCCCTCGTCGCGCACAGGACGAGCTCCGGGTAGGACGGGGCGCCGTACGCTTCGACGCGGAAGATGCGATAGCTGCGATGGGCGCGCCGGATAGTGACGCCCTCGTCGTTCCAGAACGCCGTCGCCGCCGCGACGCGGTGCGAAAGGAGCGCCTGGACGGCGTTGAAGCCGATTGTTTCGGTCTTGACCTTCGCCGGGTCGCCGCCGGCACCGGCGACGATCGATTGCAGCACCGCTGTATCGCTGGGCACGCCGGTGATGCCGACGTTCTGGCCCTCTAGCTCGCGCGGGTTGTGGATCTGGGGCGCGGCGATCACCGAGGCCAGCGGCCGCTGCACGATCGCCATGATCCCGACGATGTCCCGGTGGCGCTCGCGGGCGAGCGCAAGGTCGTGGATGTCGAGGATCGCGAAGTTCGCCCGGCCGGTCTCGAGCAGCTTGACCGAGTCGGTGCTTGCCGACGGCGCGACCACGTGCAGGTTCACCCCCTCACCCCGGTCGAACGTGCGGGCCACCGCGGTGTAGATCCCCGCGTGGATCGCGTTCGGCGTGAAGTCGAGCACGAGCGTGGCGTCTTGGCGCTCCGGCGCGGTCGCGGCGGAGCCGCAGCCGCCGATCAGCGCCGCCGCGGCGAGAATCGCGATCAAGGCCGGCCGCATCGAGCGGGCAGGATACGGGCGGCGAGCGCCCGCGGCGCGGGCGGCGTACGGCATCGGCCCAGCCGCATCGCCGGGGAACACGACGGATCGCCGGGGAACACGACGGTGTCCGCACGTAGAATGCGCGAGGCGAATGCGTCGCCGCGTCACGTTCAGCCGGAACCTCACGCTGTCGCTCTCGCGGACGTGCCGGTGCTACTGCAAGTACTGCTCGTTCGCGACGCACAAACCCCACCTCCACTCGCCCGAAGCGGTCGAGCGGATCCTCGACGACGCGGTCACGCGGCGACGGGTCAAGGAACTGCTGGTCCTGACGGGTGAGAAGCCGGAGGTCAACACCGAAGTGGCCAGTCGGCTGCGCGAGCACGGGCATCAGGACTTCACGAGCTACGTCGTGTGGACGTGCGAGCGTGCGCTCGAGCGCGGGCTGCTTCCGCACACGAACCTCGGCGTCCTGGATCGCGGCGAGCTGGCGCGGGTGCGCGAGGTGACCGCGTCGCAGGGCCTGATGCTCGAGTCGGTCGCCGAGCGGCTGATGCAGACCGTCCATGCGGGCTCGCCGACGAAGCACCCGGCACGGCGGATCGAGACGATCAGGGCTGCAGGCGAGCTGAAGATCCCGTTCACGAGCGGGATCCTGGTCGGGATCGGTGAGACCGAGGAGGAACGGATGGCCTCGCTCGAGCAGCTCGCCGAGCTGCACGCCGCGCACGGCCACCTGCAGGAAGTGATCATCCAGAACTTCGTCCCGCACCGGAGCTACTACGGCCGTGAGCCGGCGCAGATCGCGGACGCCGCGGCGCGAGAGTACTGGCGCACCGGGGTCGCGAGCGGTCCGAACCTCGATGCACCGGTCTGGTCTTCGCCGGTCACGATCGAGGACATGAAGAGGCTGATCGTCGAGGCGCGGCGACTGATGCCCGGAATCGGCATCCAGGTCCCGCCGAACCTGAGCGACTGGTGGGTCGAGCTCGTGCAGGTCGGCGCCACCGATCTCGGGGGGCTTTCGGCGAACGGCGATCACATCTCGCCGGAGCACCCGTTTCCGTCGCCGTCGCAGGTCCGCAAGCGGCTGCAACCGCTAGGACTCGCGCTGACCGAGCGGCTGTGCGTGTACCCAGAGTTCATCGACCAGCAGTGGATCGCTCGGCCCGTGCTCGACGTGATCAAGCGCTGCTACTGGTCGTTCATTCCGCGCCGCGGCTCGGGGCGCCGGGTGGAGGTGACGGTCGCGGACACGGCCGCGCCGCGCGCGATCGAGAAGGGCCGCCAGGGACTCGTATTGACGCCCGAGGAGCTGACCGCCCTGTTCGCCGAGCGCCGGCCGGCGATGATCGAGGAGATGCGCCGCGCGGCCGACGAGCTCCGCCACGAGCTCATCGGCGAGACCGTGACGTTCGTCATCAACCGCAACATAAACGTCTCGAACATCTGCACGGTCGGCTGCGCGTTCTGCGGGTTCGGGCAGTCCCGCCGCTCGCCCGACGCGTACGAGCACTCGGAGGAGGAGTTCGCGCGACGCGTCGAGGAGGCGGTCGCCGCCGGCGCCACCGAGATCTGCATCCAATCCGGCATCCACCCCGATTGGGGACTCGAGGACTACGAGCACTGGCTGCGCTTCGCCAAGCAACTTGCGCCCGAGCTTCATCTGCACGCGTACTCGCCGATGGAGGTCGCGCACATGTGCGACGTCACCGGCCTGTCCGCGCGCAAGGTGTTCGAGCGCCTGCGACAAGCCGGTCTCGGCTCGACGCCCGGCACCGCCGCGGAGGTTCTCCACGACGGCGTGCGCGAGCGGATCTCGCCGAACAAGCTCCCCGCCGCCCGCTGGGTCGAGATCATCGAGGCCTCACATGCCGAGGGGCTTCGCTCGACCGCGACGGTGATGTTCGGGCACATCGAGGAGCCCTGGGAGCTGGCCGAGCATATGCGGGTGGTCCGCGAGCTGCAGGAGCGGACCGGCGGGTTCACCGAGTTCGTCCCGCTGTCGTTCATCCCGTTCCACACGCTGCTCGGGCGCACCCATGGCGTCGATGAGATCTCGCGCGAGGAGAACCTCAAGCACACCGCGGCCTTCCGGCTCGCGCTCGGCACGACCGTCCGCAGCCTCCAGGCCAGCTGGGTGAAGATGGGGCTCGACGCGGCGACCGAGTCGCTCCACTGGGGCGTCAACGATCTCGGCGGCACGCTGATGGAGGAATCGATCTCGAGGATGGCCGGCAGCTACCACGGCGTCAAGCTCGAGCCCGAGGACTTGATCGCGGCCGCGCACCGCGCTGGGCGGCCGGCGGCGGAGCGGACGACCCTGTACGAGATCCGCCGGCGGCACGAGTTGCCCGCGGCTGCGTGAGCCGCTGAGATGAACGACGAGGCCAAACCTGCCGGGCGCGAAGGGCTGAGATGAACGTCGAGGCCGAACCCGCCGGGCGCGAACGCGAGGTTCGCCACCACACCTTGTTTGCCGGCGTCGAGCCGCTCGAGGTGTTCGCCGAGCTGCTCGCCGAGATCGACACCGAGACAACCTCGACCGAGTTCTACGACCGGATCTGCGAGGCGATCTGCCGCCTGACGACGATGCGCAGGGCGGCGATCTTCATGGCGGACGCCGCCCGGCGGCGGGTTCGCGCGGTCGGCGCGCACGGAACGTCGTTCTCACAGCTGGCCGCGCTGCGGCCCACGCTCGTGAACACGCCGATCGCGCAGCGCGCACTGCTCGAGGACGAGGTGATCGTCGTCTCCGAGCGGATCGAGGAGGCGGTGCCCGCCGACTACGCGAAGGTCCTCGGAATCACCACGCTCGTGTGCACGCCGATGAGCGCAGCCGGGAGAGCGTACGGCGTGATCTGCGCCGACCGTGGCGGCGGCCGCTTCGAGCTCTCCGACGGCGAGCGCCATCTGCTATGGACGCTCGGCAAGACCGCCGCGCTCGTCGCGACGGCACGCAACGCAACCCGCCAGCAGGAGCGAAACCGCCGTTTGGGTGAGCGCCTCGAGCTCGCACGCGAGGTCCACGAACGGGTGCTTCAGCGCTTATTCGGCGTGTCGCTGGCGCTCAGCGCCACCAGGGAGCTCGGTCGCGACGAGCGCGAGCGCTGCCGGGTCGAGATGCAGGAGGCGCTCAGTGATCTGCGCCGCGCTCTCGAGCGGCCGCTGGCGCCGCTGCCGCCGGAGACTGGGACGACGCTGTCGGCCGAGCTCGAGCGCCTGCGCCGGTCACGCGGGGCGGTGTTCAACGTCGACTGGCCGCACGAGGTGACCGTGCCGCTCGACGTGGAGCCGCTGGCGCAGTCGGTGCTTGCGGAGGCGTTGCGGAACATCGGCAAGCACGCCGACCCCTCACGGGTCGATGTGATCGTCGCCCGCGACGCGGACACGTTCACGCTCGAGGTCCGCAACGATGGCGTGCGGACCGGGACGCGGGGCACCGGGATGGGCCTTCGGCTGACCGCGTTCGAGGCGCTGCAGCACGGCGGCGTCGTCGAGTTCGGTGCGTGCGCAGAGGACGCGTGGAGGGTGCGCCTGGTGGTCCCGCTGCACCTGGGCGAGGAATGATGACCGCTCGCGCCAGCAAGATCTCGGGCCAGCGGCTGAGCGGGCGGCTCGAGAACCGACGCCTGCGCGTACTTGTGGTCGACGACCACGACGTCGTTCACTGGGGCTTTCGGGTCCTGCTCGGAGAGCAGCCGTGGGTGGAGCGCTGCCTGGCGGCCCGGACCGGCGCCGAGGCGCTCGAGCTGACGCGGACGTTCGAGCCGCATGTGGCGCTCGTCGACCTGTTTCTCGCCGGTGAGTCGGGCGCCGACGTGTGCGAGTCGATCCGGACACTCTCGCCGGCGACGAGGGTGCTCTTGATCTCGGGCGCCGGGAGGATGTCACCGGCCGCGGCGCGCGCCGCCGGTGCGTCGGGCTTCGTGTCGAAGGACTGGGAGGCCGACGACGTCGCGAACGCGGTGCGGATGGTGGGGCTCGGAATGACGATGTTCCCGCCGAAGGCCGAGCAGCCGGCGCCGCTGCTGAGCGAGCGCGAGCGCGAGGTCCTCGACCTGATCGCCGCGGGCTCCACGAACCGCGAGATCGCCGAGCGTCTGTACCTCTCGCCGCACACCGTCAAGGAGCACACGAGCGCGCTCTATCGGAAGCTGCAGGCGCGCAATCGGGCGGAGGCCGTCCAGCGGGCCCAGCGGATCGGGCTGCTGGCCTGATGCATCGAGTGCGTCTCTGGTGGACCATCATTCGATTCCGCACCCCCTCCTAGCTAGCGCGTTCCGCTGTTGAGCGGGCCCCAGCAGCGGAACGCGGCGACCGTTTTCACACGCCACCGCGGTAGAGTGTTAAACCCCTACCCCGGAAGCCTCCGACCTGGATGGCGTTGATTTAGCGTGACCCTGTTCGACCTTGCGCGCCAGGCCACGGCGCAGCTGCTGGTGGTGTCGCCTCCGCGGCGGCGAACAGGACGCGCGGAAGGCTTCTACGACCCGCCGCCGGCACTCACGGGCCGGCCGGGGGACGTGATCAAAGCCGAGCCGGTCGACGCGTACCTCGTGCCCGGCCTGCGGTTGCGAGCGCGGGCATGGCGGGTGCTCTACCTCTCAACCGGGGCGAGCGGCGAAGCGACCGCCGTGTCGGGAACCGTGCTCGTTCCACGTGCTAAGACGCGGGGCGACCGGCCGCTGATCGGCTACGCGATCGGCACCCACGGGATCGGCGACTCGGCCGCACCGTCGCGACTGCTGCCGCGAGGCCTCGAATGGGAGGCGGGTCTTATCGCGATGGCGCTGGCGCACGGGTGGGCGCTAGCGATCACCGACTACCAGGGCCTCGGCACTCCCGGCGACCACACTTACATGGTCGGCCGGGCGCTCGGCCCGAACGTGCTCGACTCGATGCGGGCCGCGCGAGCGCTCGTCCCCGACGTGCTGCCCGCCGACGGCCCGGCCGCGATCATCGGCTACTCCGAGGGCGGCGCCGCGGCGGCGTGGGCCGCGCAGCTGCAGCCGAGCTACGCGCCCGAGGTGCCTCTGGTGGCAGTGGTCGCGGGCGCCGCCGCCGCGAACGTCGAGGTCGCCGGACCCAGCCTCGACGGGACGTTCTTCTCGTTCTTCATAGCCTATGGGGAGATCGGGTACGCGGCGGCCTACCCGGAGCTCGACCTCGACTCCTACCTCACTCCGACCGCTCGCAAGCGGATCGACGCCCTGCGGGAATCGAGTGTACTGCAGGCAATGATGTGGGGTCCGCGGTTTATGCGCTCATCGGAGCTGACGGAGCCGAACGTGCTCGAGCTTCCGGAGTGGCGGCGGCGCCTGCGCGAGAACCGGCTCGGGCTGATGGCGCCGAAAGTCCCGGTGCTGCTGCATCACGCCCGCCGCGATCAGATCGTGTCGTTCGCGCAGAGCGTCGCGCTACGCGACGACTGGCAGCGGCTGGGTGCCGATGTCCGGCTGTACGTCACCAAGGGCGGCGTCGATCACGTCAGCGGCGCCGTCGCCGGCACGCCGATCGCGCTCGACTGGCTGAGCCGGCGGCTCGGCCGTGCCGCCGTGGCGCAGCCCCCGGTCGCTACCGTCGTCGAGGGCACCGCCGACAGCGGGAGCGCCCGCAGAGCCGCGTAGCCGCGGTTGCGGCACCAGAGGCCAGCTCCGATCCCTGCTCGAGCGCTCGGCGCAGGACGTGACGTAGAGTCCCGGTCGTGCTTCCGACCAATCCGCGAGGGTTTCTTCGTCGGCGCCACCAATCCGAAGGGCGTCCTGATCTTCACCGCCGTGCTGCCGCAGTTCATCGACCGCTCGCAGGGCCACGTGACGCTCCAGCTGGCGCTGCTGGGGGTCATCTGCATCTGCATTGCGCTGCTGTCCGACGGGGCGTGGGCGCTCGCATCGGGGACCGCGCGTCAGTGGCTCGGCAGCTCGCCGCGGCGGCTCGAACGGATGAGCGGCGCCGGCGGGGCGACGCTGATCGGGCTCGGCATCGGGCTGGCGGTCACCGGGCGCAAGGGCTGACGTGTCTCACCGCGGCCGTGCATCCCAGCCGTCGCGAAGCGCCGCCCGAGCCAGCTCCCACCAAGGTGCGGTCGCGCCCACCTGGGCGATCGTGCCGAACAGCTGCGCGAGGCCGCGCGCCGGCCACAAATCCTCCGGCGGGAGTGCGCCGGTCAGGATCAGGTCGACTAGCTGCTCGGGGCGCGTTAGCAGCCGCTCGGTGGCTGCACGCACGGCGTCGCTGTCGAGCGTCGCCGGCTCCGGACCGGCCAGCTCGCCGAGCGAGTCAAGCCAGAGGTCGAGCGCCGTGGCCGCGTGCGAGGAGCGCAGCCACCCGAGCTGCTCGATCGCCACCCCGAGCGCGCCCGCATCCCGTGTCGCGAACGCCTCGAACGCGGCCGCCGCCAGCTGCACCCGGCCGGCGTCGACGGTCGTGGTCGCGCCGAAGTCGAGGATCGCGAGACGTCCACCGTCGAGGACGAGCACGTCCTCGGGTTGGAGGTCGGCATGTACCATGCCCGAGCGCGCCGACCCGATCGCGAACAGCAGCAGGTTCGCCGCCGCGACGTCGCGGTCGCGCGCTTCGCGCAGCGGCACGCCGTCGACCCACTCGCTCACGAGCACGTTCTCGTGTGCGAGCCGCGTCACCGGGGCGGGCACGGTCAGGAACGGGTGCCCTCGCAGGGCCCGGTGAAAGCGGCGCTGGATCTGGGCCTCGTGCTCGAGGTCGAGCTCTTCGAGCACGCGATCGCGGATCTCTCGAATGAGTGCGCGGGCGTTCGTCGCGGGGAAGGCGGCCTCGAGCGGGCCCGTGAGCCCCTCGAGGAGCGCCAGGTCCTGGCGGACGGACGCGGCCAGCCCTGGCCGCAGCACCTTGACCGCGACGGGCGAGCCGTCGAGCACGCCACGGTGAATCTGGGCGCCGGGGGTGACCGCGACCGGGTCCGGATCGAGCTCGTCGAGCTCGTCTTCGATCGGCGCGCCCCAGGCGTCCCGGAGGGCGCGGTCAATCCGGCCGCCGTCGATCCGCTCACGAGCCGCCGTGCTCGCCGCCTCGAGCTCCTTGACGATCCTCTCGCCCCACGGGCGCGGGATCCAGGCCGGATCGATCGCCGCCGCGAGCCGCGCGAGCGCGACCCTGCCGCTGCGGGCGGACCGGGCGATTCGCAACGTCACCTGGATCAGCGCGTCGATTCGACGGAGAGCGTCGTCGGTCATCGTCGAACGTTCGGCTGGGTCGCATCGCGTGCAACCCGCGATCGGTGCCTGGGGATCATTGGTTGCCGCGCATCATCCATTCGAGCGCGGGCAGCTTGACCGCGTGCGGGAGATAGCGCGCAGCCTGCATCACGGCGCGAACCTGGAGCCCCGGGACGACCACGCGACGGCCGTGCTCGAGCCCCTCGACGCCCGTGCGGGCCGCATCCTGCGCCGAGACCCAAGCGGGCTTCGGCATAGCCTTCTCGAACGTCTGGCCGCCCTGCACCTCCCAGCCCGAGATCTGCCAGAAGTCGGTGGACACCGGGCCGGGAGCAAGCGCGGTGACGGTCACGCCGCGCCCGCGCAGCTCCTGGTGAAGCGCCTCGGAGAAGGTCAGGACGTAGGCCTTCGCCGCCGAGTACCCGGCCGAGTAGGGGAGCGGCTGCATCCCGGCTGTTGAGGCCACGTTCAGGATCGCGCCCCTCGCGCGACGCACCATGTCGGGCAGGAATGCGGAGCTGAGGCCGACGACTGCCTCGACGAGCACGCGCACCTGCTCGAGCTCGCGCTCGGGGTCAGACTCGTGGAACGGGCCGTTGGTCGCAAACCCGGCGTTGTTGACGAGGATCTCGACGTCGAGGCCGAGCTCGTCGATCTTCGCCGGCAGGCGGCCTCGCGCGGTGGCCTTGCCGAGATCGCAAGTGATCACCTCCACCCGCACGCCGTGCTCGCCGCTCAGCTCCCCGGCGAGCTCGACTAGTCGCGGCTTACGCCGTGCCACGAGGATCAGCCCATGACCGCGCGTTGCAAGCTCGCGGGCAATCTCGGCCCCGATCCCGGCGGAGGCGCCGGTCACGAGCGCGGCTGACGATGGGGAGGGCTCCGGAAGGCTCAGTTTAGTGGTGCGTTGCGGGCGGGCGGTCGGCGGGGGTGCGCGGGCGGGTCCAGATCGCAGAACTTATCGGGCCGACAGTTGCGGTGACGTGGTCGCTCCCCCCGAACGGGGGGAAGTCGGTGTCGGCGCTGTATCCGCGGCCGAGAGCCCGCGTACGGTGATGGGAATGCCTCCAATCGCTGACACCGCTGTAAGCGCAATTCTGTTCCCGGGCCAGGGCAGCCAGACCGCCGACATGCGCGAGGCGGTCGAGCAGGTGCGTCCCGATCTGCTCCAGCTGGCGATCGAAATCGTCGGCGAGGACCCGTTCCCGCGCGCCGAGGATGGCACGCAGTTCGCCCAGCCGGCGATCTTCTGCGCGAGCCTCGCGGGATGGACGGCGCTCGGTCGTCCGCGCGGGCACTATATGGCCGGGCATTCGCTCGGCGAGCTCGCCGCGCTCGTCGCTGCGGCCGCTGTGAGCGAGCGCGACGGACTCGCCCTCGTGGCTCTGCGAGGCCGGCTGATGCATGAGGCCGGCGAGCGTGCGGGTGACGGCGGGATGCTCGCGCTGCTCGGTGCGGGGGCCGCCGAGCGCGCCCCCGAGCTTGCCGAGGCGCACGGCCTCGCGGTGGCAAACGACAACTCACCCCAGCAGGTCGTCCTCTCTGGCGCTCGCTCCGCCCTGCCCGAAGCGGCGTCCGCGGCCAGGGAGCTGGGGCTCCGAGCGATGGCGCTGCCGGTCACCGGCGCGTTTCACTCACCGATGATGGCCTCCGCGGTGCCGGAATTCGCCGCAGCACTCGAGCGCGTGCCAATCTCGGAACCCCGCGTGACCGTGGTATCGGCGGTCACGGCGGCGCCGTTCGACGATGTCCGCCGCCGCCTGGCCGAGGCGCTAACGATGCCGGTTCGCTGGCGCCAGACGCTGCTCGCACTCCACGAGCTGGACGCCGAGCGGTTCGTCGAGGTCGGCCCGGGGCGGGTCCTCACGGGTCTCGTCAAGCGCACGCTGCGAGACGTGGAGCTGGTCAGTGCTTGAGCAGCCGACGCTCGTGCCCGAGCGGATCCGGCCATCCGAGACGCAGCTTGCGGCGATTGTCTCGGTGGCGAGCGAGGTCCCGACGGGCTGCATCACGACCGCCGAGCTGTCGGCGCGCCTCGGCGTCAGCGAGGAATGGATCGTGTCCCGCACAGGCATCCGGGAGCGCCGTCGCGCCGAGCCCGACGCACGCCTCAGCGACTATGCGGCGCGCGCGGGCCGGGCCGCCCTTGCGCGGGCCGGCGTCCCCGCGTCCGAGCTCGACCTCGTGCTTGTGGGGACCCTTACGCAGGACGAGGTCACGCCAAACACGGCCCCGATCGTCGCCTACGAGCTCGGTGCTCGGCGGGCCGGCGCGATCGACGTCGGCGCCGCGTGCACGGCGTTTCTGTCCGGGCTCGCGCTGGGTTCGAGTCAGATCGAGAGTCGCCGCGCGGAGCTGGTGCTGCTGATCGGCGCCGACTTCGTCACGAGGATCACCGACTACGACGATAAGCGCTCGGCCCCGTTGTTCGCCGACGCCGCGGGCGCGGTGGTGCTCGGGCACGGCGGCGGCGAGCTCGGCGTGATCGGTCCGATCGTCCTCGGCGCCGACGGGTCGCACGCCCGGACGATCATCGCCCCCCACCACGACCGCAAGATCAGGATGGACGGCCCAGAGGTGTTCCGCAACGCCGTCAACCGGATGGTGGGTGCGACCGAACAGGCGGTGGCGCGCGCGGGGCTGACGCTCGACGACGTCGACCTGTTCGTCTATCACCAGGCGAATGCGCGGATCACGCGCGCCGTCGGCGAGCGGCTCGGCCTCGAGCCGGGACGCGTGGTCGACTGCATCGAGACGCTCGGCAACGCGTCCGCAGCGACGCTCCCGGTGGCGCTGTCGATCGCCGAGCGAGACGGACGCCTACGTCCCGGCTCACGCGTGCTGTTGAGCGCATTCGGCGCCGGGTTCACCTGGGGCGCGGGCGTGATCGAGTGGGGACGTCAGCCCCGCGATGCCTGAGCCGGCAAATGGCTGCGCGCTCGTGACCGGCGCCTCTCGTGGGATTGGCGCCGCGATCGCCCGCGGCTTGGCCGAAGATGGGTGGCGAGTGGGCGTCAACTACCGCTCCGACCGGGAGGCCGCCAAGCGCGTGGTCGCCGATATCGAACGGAGTGGCGGTCGCGCCGTCGCGCTCGCCGCAGACGTCGCAAATTCGAGTGCCCCCGACGTGCTGTTCGGCGCGCTCGAAGCGGAGTTCGGAGGCCCCGTCCTGGTGCTCATCAACAATGCGGGCATCAGCCGAGACGATCTCACGCCGTCGCTCGGCGACGACGCGTGGGAAGCGGTCATCGACACCGACCTGACCGCGGCGTTCCGGCTCACCCGCCGGGCCCTGAAGGCGATGCTCCGGGCGCGCGCCGGACGGATCGTCAACATCTCCTCGGTCGTGGGGCTACGCGCGAACCCGGGTCAGGCGAACTACGCTGCGGCGAAGGCCGGCCTGATCGCGCTGACCAAGACCGCGGCGATCGAGGTCGCCCGTCGCGGCGTGACCGTGAACGCGGTGGCGCCCGGATGGATCGACACGGAGATGACCGCAGACGTGGCCAAGGACCTGCTCGAGGCGGTCCCCGCGCGTCGCGCGGGAACGCCGGAGGAGGTGGCGGCGTGCGTGCGCTTCCTCGCTTCCGAACAGGCCTCCTACGTCACGGGCGCGGTGCTGTCCGTGGATGGCGGACTTGCCGCATAGAGAACGAATAGATCGAAAGGAACAATCCTCAGATGGCAACAGCAACTACCCAGCAGATCGAGGCACGTGTGGTCGAGGCGCTCGCCAGCTTCGGCCCGGACGTCAGCCAAATCACCCGCGATGCGACGTTCGAGCAGCTCGACATCGACTCGCTCGACCTCGTCGAGCTCGCGCAGATCGTCGAGGACGAGTACGGCGTGGTCCTCAAGGGCGAGGACATGAAGGAGCTCAAGACGGTCGGGGATGCGGTCGACCTGATCGCGGAGCGGGCGTCCTGACGGGACTGATCCGTTGAAGCGGAAGGTCGTAGTAACCGGACTCGGAGCGGTCACGCCGCTCGGCGTCGGCGCCCGGTCGCTTCATGAGCGGTGGGCGCAGGGCGTGTGCGGGATCGTCGACGGCGCCGGTGCGTGCAGCGAGTTCGAGCCGAAAGATCACTTGTCGATCAAGGAGGTCCGCCGGCTCGATCGCTTCTCGCAGTTCGCCCTCGTCGCCTCCGGCGAGGCGCTCGCTCAGGCCGGCTGGCACGGCGAGCTTCCGTATGATCCGTTACGGATCGGGTGCGTGATTGCGACCGGCATCGGCGGGATCGAGACCGTCGAGGCACAGCACGACGTGATGCGCGATCGCGGCGCGAAGCTCGTCTCGCCGCTGGGTATCCCGCAGTACATGCCGAACGCCGGGGCCGCTGCGGTGTCGATGAAGCACGGCCTCCAGGGTCAGATGTACGGGGTCGTGTCGGCGTGCTCGGGAGGGGCCCACGCGATCGGCACGGCATTGCGGATGATCCAATACGGCGATGCCGAGGCCGCTGTCGCCGGCGGGGCCGAGGCGACCCTGACCGCGTTCGGGTTCGCCTGCTTCACCTCGATGCAGGCGCTGTCCCCGAGCGGGATCTCGCGCCCGTTCGATGCCCGCCGAGACGGGTTCGTGATGGGCGAGGGCGCGGGGGTGCTCGTGCTCGAGGAGGAGTCGGCGGCGCGTTCGCGAGGCGCCACGATCCTTGGTGAAGTTGCGGGGTATGGTTCGACCTCCGATGCGTTCCACCTGACGGCCCCACAGCCGACGGGTGAGCCGGCGGCCCGCGCGATCGAGTTCGCTCTGGACGATGCGGGCGCAGGCCCGAATGACATCGCCTACGTGAACGCGCACGGCACCTCGACGCAGCTCAACGACGCGGCCGAGACCGCCGCGCTCAAGCGCTCGCTCGGTCCCGAGCGCGCCCGCAAGATCCCGGTCTCCTCGACGAAGTCGGCGATCGGGCACCTGCTCGGGGCCGCAGGTGCCGTGGAAGCGGTGGCCACGCTCGAGACGCTGTCGACGCGCGTGATTCCGCCGACGCTCGGATACGAGGTTCCCGACCCCGTGCTCGATCTGGACTTCGTGCCCGGCGAGGCGCGCCCGCTGCTGGCGGCGAACGGCGGGCCTCCGGTCGCGATCTCGAACTCGTTCGCGTTCGGCGGCCACAACGTGGCGCTAGTGTTGCGAGGGCCTTCGTAGTTGGGCGTCACCGTCCTACAAGGGCCGGTTGTCCGGCGTCCCGAGCCGCTCGAGCGGCTCGAGGCGCTGTGCGATCCGGGCAGCGTCCAGGTGCTCCGCTCGGGCGTCGTCTCGCCTCGGCTGGGCGCGTTGCGCCGTTGCCGGCGACGGCGTCGTCGGCGCGACGGGGGTGGTCGACGGTCGGCCGATCGCGTGCTTCGCGCAGGATGGCGCGTTCCTCGGCGGCTCGCTCGGCGAGCGCCACGCCGACACGATCGTCCGAGTGCTGCAGACAGCTTCGCGTGCCTGCGTCCCGGTGGTCGGCTTCGTCGAGTCCGGCGGTGCGCGGATGCAGGAGGGGACCGCGGCGCTCGCGGGCTACGGCCGTATCTTCCGCGAGACGGTCGGGCTCACAGGCGTGGTGCCGCAGATCTCGGTGGTGTCCGGGTCGTCGGCCGGCGGCGGCGCATATTCGCCGGCGCTGACCGACCTGATCGTGATGACCGAGGATGCAGCGATGTTCCTGACCGGCCCGAGCGTCGTGCGTGAGGCGCTGGGCGAGGATATCGATGCGGCCGAGCTCGGGGGACCGCGCGTGCACGACCGAAACGGCGTGTGCCATCTGGTCGAGAGTGATGTCTTCGGCGCAGCGGCGCGCGTGCGCTCGCTGCTGGGATACCTGCCTTCGGGCGCCGGTGAGAGGCCACCGCGGGTCTTGGCGCTCGATCCGGAGCTCGACGATCCGGGCGCGCTGGTGCCGGGAGAGCGGCGGCGCGCTTACGACGTCCGCGACGCGTTGCGCGGGATCGTCGACGCCGGCTCGCTCACCGAGCTGTGCCCGCGCTGGGCGCGGAACGTCGTGACGACGCTAGCGCGAGTCGATGGCCGGCCGGTGGGGATCGTAGCCAACCAGCCGCGGCATCTGGCGGGAGTGCTCGATGCAGAAGGATCGGAGAAGGCCGCACGGTTCGTGGGCTTCTGCGACGCGTTCGGGCTGCCGCTAATCGCGGTCGTCGACACCCCTGGCTTCCTGCCCGGCAGCCGTCAGGAGCGTGCTGGCGTGATCCGCCACGGCGCGTCGCTGGTTCGAGCGTTCGCCGCCGCACGTGTGCCGAAGCTGACCGTGGTGCTGCGCAAGTCCTATGGGGGCGCGTACATCACGATGAACTCGCGAGACCTCGGCGCCGATCTCGTGCTGGCGTGGCCGGACGCCGAGCTCGGGATCATGAGCGCGCGTGCTGCGGTCGGAATCGTCAACCGCCGTGAGCTGGCCGCGGCGGGCGACCCCGCGCGCGGCATTGGCCATGCTCGCCGAGCAGTACGCCGGTGAACACCTCCGCGCCGATGCGGCTGCGGCCGGCGGGTTCGTCGACGAAATCGTCGAGCCGGGCCGGACCCGCGAGCGCCTCGCGTGGGCGTTGCTGACGCTGGCGGGCTCGAGAGGGGCGGCGGGATCGAGGCCGTGATTCTCGCCGGCAAGCGGCTGCTGATCACGGGCGTTATCACCAAGGACTCGATCGCCTTCCACGCAGCCTCCCAGGCACAGCAAGAGGGCGCCTCCGTACTGCTGACCAGCTTCGGCCGCGCGCGGCGGATGACCGAACGCGCCGCGAAGCGCCTGCCGGAGCCCGTGGACGTGCTCGAGCTCGACGTCAATAAGCCGGAGGATCTGACGGCGCTGACGGATGCGTTGGGCGAACGGTGGGGCGCCGTCGACGGGGCGCTCCACGCGATCGCGTTCGCGCCCGAAGACGCGCTCGGGGGGAAGTTCATGACCGCCCCCGCCGCGAGTGCGTCGATGGCGTTCCAGACGAGCGCGTTCTCGTTCAAGTCGCTGGCGGTGGCGCTCGAGCCACTGATGGGCCCCAGGGGCAGCATCGTCGGGCTCGACTTCGACGCAACCGTCGCCTGGCCGATCTATGACTGGATGGGGGTGGCGAAGGCTGCGCTCGAATCCGTCTCGCGCTATCTCGCGCGCGATCTCGGCCCTCGCGGCATTCGCGTCAACCTGGTCTCGGCGGGTCCGCTGGGGACGGTCGCCGCCCAGGGCATCCCAGGCTTCGAGCAGCTCGCCGAGCTGTGGCGCAAGCAGGCGCCGCTCGGGTGGGACACCTCTGACCCCGGCCCCGTCGCGGGCGCGATCTGCTTCCTGCTGTCGGACTACGCGCGAGCGATCAGCGGCGAGATCCTGCACGTGGACGGGGGGTTTCACGCGATTGGGGCACCAAACGCCTGAGCGCCGCCCGGGAGGCACAGGCGCTTCGCGCACGTGCCCGACCCGTCCGCACCGGCCTCGGTCGGCGCGAGCCCGCGGCCGCCAGCTCGCGGACGCCGAGTCGGCTACCTGAACAGGTCCTCCGGTTCGGGGCGGATCACTGCAGCGGCGCCAGCTCCGTCGTCGGCCGTGCCGTGTCGCCCGGCGCCGCGGATCACCACGACGGGCTCGCCCCCATCCTTGGTCCGCGCGAGGTCAGCCGCGCCCGCCAGCTCGTCCGCGATCGCGATCCTGGTGGCCTGCAACTGACGCCCCTGCGTATCCGTGCGCCCGCGCCAATCCTCGACCGGCGACAGTCCGGCGCAGCCGATCGCTATGTCGACCTGGCCGCGGCTCCAGGCGCGCCCGAACGAGTCCGTGATGACGATCGCGGGAGCGACGGCAGTCAGCTCGCGCAGGCGTTCTCGCAGCGCCCGCGCCGATCCGTCGGGGTCGCGGGGCAGCAGCACCACGGTGTCCTCGCCGGGCACGTTCGAGGCGTCGACGCCCGCGTTGGCGCAGACGAAGCCGTGGCAGGTTACGCAGATCAAGACTCCGCGCGCCGCACGCAGCACGGCGCCGGACTCGTCGAGGACCACCTGGACGAGACGCGGGTCCTTTCCGAGGTCGTGCGCCAGGGCCGCAGCTCGTTCGGTGACCTCGACGCCACTGAGCGCGCGGGTCCGCCCCTCGGCCTTGGAGACGACCTTATGTGCGACCACGATCACGTCTCCGTCCTGGAGCGCAGGCGGGTCGAGGGGCGGCCCGAGAGCATCGGCGATGGCGGCCGCCAGATCGGTTCCGGGCTCGATCTCCCTGACCCCGGCGAGCGCCGTCGCCGTGATGGTCACAGCGAGGTGCTTCGCGTCAGCTGCCGCAGCATTCCGCGCGTGTGCGCGGCACCTCCGTGCAAGTCCGCGAGTGCGGCATGCAGCGTCGAGAGGTCCTCGAAAGTGTCCACGTCCAGTGCGAGCGATGGCACCTCGACGATCTCGTAGCTCGTCCCGGCGGCGTCTGCAGTCGAGGCGTGGCGCCGGCAGCTGTCCGGGCCGAACGCGGGGGCGATCGCGTTGGGAGGAGTCAGCAGCAGCGCGTTGGTCCCAGTCCCGTGTCGGTCGGGGACGATCAGTGCCGAAGGCGCCGCCGCGGGACGCGCGCACAGCTCGTCAACATCTACAGGATCGAGGACCGGGCAGTCACCCGGGACGAGTAGTGCGCGGTCGATGCCGGACTCGAGCGCCCAGTCGATCGCCAGCGTCGCCGCCGGGTTGTGGCCCTCCTGCCGATCGCCGAGCACCTGGGCGCCGTATCCGCCGGCTATCTGCTGCACCGTGTGATCCGCCGAGACGACCAGGATCTCGTCGATCGAGCGCGAGCGCCGGAGCGCGACGAGCACATCGGAGAACATCGCCTCGGCCAGCGCGCGACGTGGTCCCGGCGCGAGTTTCGCCGCCAGACGCTGCTTGGCATCGGCGAAGCTCTTGATCGGAAGGATCGCGACGGTCGGCATTGGCGGCGAACGCTATCCGTTCAGGCACCTCCGGCCGGTCCTCAGCGGAGTCGGAGGGCGAACCGGAGGGTCTGCTCGGCGAGTCGAGTCCTGGTCTCCGGCGTATCCATCAGGATTTCGGTCTCGAGCAAGGGGACGCTTCCGCCTGACCGATCGGCGACCAGCCCGTCGATCAGGCCTTCGTAGATCGTCGCCACGCCTGCCGCGCTGACCGGCTGGCCCGCCCACTGCATGAACGCCGCGGTGGGGCCCTTCAGCACCTCTCCGCGCACGATCGGGCTGATCGCGACGATCGGGGCAGGGCTGTTCGTCAGGGCCGCCCGGATGCCGCTCGTGGCGAGGATCGGGCCGATCGAGGCGATCGGGTTCGACGGCCCGATCACGATCGCCCTGGCGCGGCCGATCGCCTCGAGGACCTCCACCGTCGCCGCGCCGGCGCTGGCACCGCGGAAGTCGACGTCCTGCACCGCACCGGCGCCGCGTGCCTTGATCATGAACTCCTGAAACGGCCACCAGCGCCCCTGCACCATCACTCGGGTCCGGACCGGCTTGTCGCTCATCGGGAGGACCGTGGCGGAGACGCCGAACGCGCCGGCGATCCGGCCGTGAGCCTCCGTCAGCCGCGTTCCGCGGTTGAGCGCGCGAGCGCGCTCAATCCCGATGGCGAGGTCGCGGTCGCCGAGGTTGAACCAGACGTCGACCCCGAGCTCGCGAAGCCCATCCATCACGTGGAAGCTGTCGCCCGCCAGTCCCCAGCCGCGTTCGTCGATCCGGTCCGCGAGCCAGAACGTGACCAGGTCCGGATCGGGCGAGACGTAGGCGCCGTAGATCTCGATGTCGTCGCCCGTGTTCGCGACCACGACAAGCTCCTCAGAGCCCGACGACGTCGAGCATCCCGCGCGCCAGCTTCGCGCCGCCGGTCCCGCCGGCGAGGACGACGACCGGCGCGGTCAACCGTGATCAAGCCCGGTGATCTTGATGCCGGCTCGCGCCTTGTGCCGGACGTTGATCGAGATGATCAGCGGCGTCAGCTGCTCGACGATCCGGGCCATCTCCAGCGGGCCGCAGTCGACCGCGCGCAACCCGTCGATCGGGTCGACCAGCCCGGCCACCGTGGCCTTGTCGTCGCGGCGGTCACCGCACATCAGCACGTCCTCGTCGAGCTCGTGATCGAGATCGGTCAGCAGTGCCGCGCTGACGGTGTGAAACGCCGATACGACGCGGACCCCCTCCGGCGCCATCTCCTGCGCCTGCTGCGCCGCAGACCCTGCCAGATGCCGAGCGTGCGGGTCGCCTTGCCGCTGACCGCGGCGGCCAGCGGGACGGTGGCATCGATCAGCAGCTGCCCGGGACGCAGCGCTCCCTTCAGGTTCGTCAGCGTCTCGGACTGGCTCCGAAACGGCACGCTGAGGACGACGATCTCGGTCTGGAGCACCGCCTCGGCGTTCTGATACCCGCTGAACGAGCCGACCGGAACGCGCTCCAGCGCCCGCTCCGACGGCCCCCTGCGCACGGCCCGCGTCGCGCGATCCGATCACGATCGGGACCCCGGCCTGCGCCCACCCGAGCGCCAGACCGAACCCGAGCGCGCCCGGTGGCTCCGACGATGCAGATGGCTGGTGGCACGGCGCGGGAGTCTATGTGGCGGTACGCTCCGCTGCCTATGGGGTCTGGGTTGTCGCTGGAGCAGGGGATCGAACTGACCCGCGGCTTCCAGGCCGAGGGCGCACTGCTCACGGATGTCGGCGGGACCCTCCCGGCGAAGGTGCTCTCGACGCCCGGGATGATCTCGATGATGAGCGCGCCCGCGCGATGACGCCGGTCCGGAGGCAGCTTGTCCGCGCTTCCCTCGCGTGCTGCTTGGTCTTCGCCGCTACGGGTGGACCCGCGAGCGCCGCCTCGGTGGCACACCTGCCGCTTGCGGTCCATGCCGCCTCGCTGACCCAGGACGGGCAGCAGCTCGTCTGGCGGGTGGTCCTCGACCACCCGTTCTCGCCGACGGCGATGAAGCGCGCGGGTCGGACGCTGTGCCTGGTGCTTCGGCGCGCGAGCAACGGCAGCGTCTCCGGGGTCCTGTGCATCGCGCCACCGCGCGACGGACGACACCCCCAGCTCGTGTTCCAGCGGGTGACTGCGGCGGGGCGCGGGCCCGGGCAGGCGATCTCGGCGACCGTCGCCCGGTCGAGCGCGCGCGATCTGACGGGCACGTTCCTCCCCGGCGACTGTCGGGCTGCCGTACCGCGACGTTCGTTGGCAGGTGATGAGCACGCTGAAGGCGGCCGGCGTGCGTGCCGCCGGCGCCCGAGCCGGCTCGGGTGCACGACGCTGTTCCCGGCGCACGCCGGCGCTGCGCGAAGCTGCACACGCCGCAGCTCGTCGGTTGCGTCCCCAGCGGACCGCCGCTCGTCTACGACGGTCCGACGCAACCGGCGAGGTGATCGCGCTGACGTTCGACGACGGGCCGTGGCCCGACACGCCGCAGTTCCTGAACGTTCTCGAGCGCGAGCACGTGCACGCGACGTTCTTCCAGATCGGCGAGCAGGTCGGCACGTTCGGACGCGTGGTCGATCGCCGGATGCTCGCCGACGGCGACATCATCGGCGACCACACGTGGAGCCATCCCAACGTCTCCGGCGACGGCTCGTTCGCCCGCCAGCAGATCGCCTCGACAGCGACGCGCGATCCACCACGCCTGACCGGCTTCCGCCCGTGCCTGTTCCGCGCCCCGGGCGGCGCCGTCAGCGGCGCCCTGATCGCGGAGGCCCGCTCGATGGGCTTCACCACGATCAAGTGGGACGTCGACCCTCGCGACTGGGCTCGACCCGGGACCGGCGCGATCTACTCGACCGTCGTGAACAACGCGCACCCCGGCGCGATCGTGATCCAGCACGACGGCGGGGGCGATCGCATCGGAGACGCTCGCGGCGCTTGCCGCAGGAGATCGCTACGCTCCGCAGCCGCGGCTACGAGTTCGTCACCGTCGACCGCAGCTGCTCGGCCAGCGGCTGATCTATAGAGTAGTGAGGATCGTGAGCGGGCTTCCCGCGAGCGTCCGCATCCGCGAGGTCGGGCCACGCGACGGCTTCCAGAACGAGCCGGAGGTGATCGCGACCGCCGACAAGGTGGCCTGATCGAGCTGCTCGGCAGCACCGGCCTGCGGCGGATCGAGGTCACGAGCTTCGTCCGCGCCGACGTGATCCCGCAGCTGGCGGACGCCGAGCAGGTGCTGGCGGCGGCCCGCTTCCCTAGTCGGTGGCCGTCAGCGTGCTGATCCCGAACGAGCGCGGTCTGGAGCGCGCGCTCCGCTTCGGATCCGCTTCCACGAGATCAACGGCTTCCTGTCAGCCTCCGAGACCCACAACCAGAAGAATGTCGGGCGCTCGGTGGACGAATCGCTTGCGGGGCTCGAGCGGACGTTTGCGCGGGCGCTCGAGCCGAGGGGCTGCGCTGCGAGGGCGTGATCTCGGTCTCGTTCGGCTGTCCGTACGAGGGCCAGCGTGCCGCGCGAGCGCGTGTTCGAGATCGCCGCGCGGCTGGCTGCGGCGGGAGCGGCCGAGATCGGCTTCGGCGACACCACCGGGATGGCCAACCCGCTCCAGGTGCGCGAGTTCTTCGCGGCGGCGCGTCGAGGCGCTGCCCGGGGTCGAGCTGACCGCCCACTTCCACAACACCCGCGGCCAGGGGCTCGCGAACGTGCTGGCGGCGCTCGAGGTCGGAATCGACAGCTTCGATCCTCGTTCGGCGAGCTCGGTGGTTGCCCAGTGCCGCCGGGCGCGACCGGCAACATCGCCACCGAGGATCTCGTCTCGATGGTCCACGAGATGGGGATCGACACCGGGATCGACCTTGCGGCGCTGCTCGAGGCCTCTCGCGCGGTGCAGGAAGTTCTCGGCCGGCCGCTGGGCAGCCATCTGCTGTCGGCGGGCCCGGTCGACTGGAGGGGCTAGTGGCCCATCCTGCAAGTCCGTCGCGGTCTGGCGGCTGCAAATCTTCGCGTCCCGGCGTCCTCGGACCTCGATGTGCCAAAGGCACACCTTCGGTCCTGCGTCCTTGCCACGCTCGATTTTCGCTCGCCAGCCCATCAACGGACTCACAGGATGAACCACTAGTGGGCTCCTCCGACAGCGTCCGGCCGCTCCCGCCGCCCCCAACGGAATCCAGAGCGCCGACTTCTGAGACAGTTCCACTCTGGAGTGACAAAGACTGATGGCTGACATCGACCACACCGACGCGCTCGCGGAAGCCGTCGCACGCGCACAGGCAGGCGGGCCCGAGCGCCACCGCGCAAAGGCCGCCGAGCAGGGCAAGCTCGCCGGTGCGCGAACGGGTCGCGCGGCTGCTCGACCCAGGCTCTTCGCCGAGGACGGGCTGCTAGCCGGCTGGGAGCAGGATGGGCTCGGCGCCGAGGGCGTGGTCACCGGGATGGGCACGATCGGCGGCCGGCCGTGTGGCCGTGATGGCAAACGATCCGACGGTCAAGGCCGGATCGTGGGCGCCGAAGACGGTCGAGAAGATCCTCCGCATCCAGGAGCGCGCCCTGTCGCTGCGTGCGCCGATCGTCTACCTCGTCGACTCGGCTGGGGCCCGGATCAACGAGCAGGTGCACATGTTCCCGGGCCGCCGGCACGCCGGGCGGATCTTCTTCAACCAGGTTCGGCTCTCCGGCGTCGTACCGCAGGTGTGCGTGCTGTTCGGACCGAGCGCCGCCGGCGGCGCCTACATCCCGGCGTTCTGCGACGTCGTGATCATGCGCGACGGCAACGCCTCGATGTACCTCGGATCGCCGCGGATGGCCGAGATGGTGATCGGGGAGAAGGTCACGCTCGAGGAGATGGGCGGCGCTCGGATGCATACCTCGAAGAGCGGCTGCGGCCATGCGCTCGTCACGACCGACGAGGAGGGGATCGACTTCGCCAGGCGGTATCTCGAGCTACTTCCCGTCGACCTTCGCGCGAGGAGCCCCCGGCGCGCGGTCCCCGCGGCGCCGGCTTCCGATCGGCCGATCCGTGAGCTGATCCCGGCCGACGAGAACAAGCCGTTCGACATGCGCGAGCTGCTCGACACGCTGCTCGACGCCGGCTCGTTGCTCGAGATCCACGCGCGCTGGGCCGAGGAAGTGATCGTCGGCTACGCGCGCCTGGACGGTCGCGCGATCGGAGTCGTCGCCAACCAGCCGAAGGTCAAGGGCGGCGTGCTGTTCGTCGACTCCTCGGACAAGTGCGCGCGCTTCATCTGGACCTGCAACGCGTTCAACATCCCGCTGCTGTTCCTTGCCGACGTGCCCGGATTCATGATCGGCACCCAGGTCGAGCGCGAGGGGATCATCCGCCACGGCGCGAAGATGATCAGCGCGGTCTCCGAGGCGAACGTGCCGAAGATCTCGGTGATCGTGCGCAAGGCCTATGGCGCCGGGCTGTACGCGATGGCCGGCCCCGCGTTCGATCCCGACTGCTGCATCGCGCTGCCGACGGCGTCGATCGCGGTGATGGGGCCGAGCGCGGCGATCAACGCCGTCTACTACAACCAGCTGCAGGCGATCGAGGATGCCGCAGAGCGCGCCGCGCGACCAGAGGAGCTCCGGCGACGAGTACGCGCAAGACATCGACATCCTTCACCTCGCCTCGGAGCTGATCGTCGACGCGGTGATCCAGCCCGAGGAGCTCGCGCAGCGAGCTGGTCCGCCGGTTCGCGCTCGCCGCCGGCAAGCACCGGGAGTGGCCGGCGAAGCGCAATCCGGTGACGCCGATCTGAGCTGGCCGGCTGCGGCAGCCTGAGCCGCGGCGATCAGGCGCTTGCGGACGTCGCCGGTCTCGCTGACGACGCGGTCGCGAGGAACGCATCGATCGCGTCGACCAGCAGCAGACCGAATTCGACGGCACGATCGAGCGCCTGCTGGTCGATCGTGCCGGGCGTGTCCTGGCGCTGGTGCGAGCGAGGCGCGAGACCACTTTCGTCGAGGCATCCGATCGTGATCGCCGGGATCCGCGCCAGCCTCGCGGGCAACGCGGGACCGGTGCCGCGGGCGCGATGCGGCCGTGCGTCGAGCCCCGGGTCTTCGCGGGCCAGCGTTTCGCAGAGCTCGCGAAGCCTCACGAAGTACCGCAGCGGCACGAGCGGGCCGTCGCTGACCCACCAGCGCGCCTGGCCGGAGCCGCACGCGGCGATACCCAGGACGATTGCGTTCGAGTGAGTGACAGTTCGCCGGCGCGCGCGGAGGTACCGGCGCAGGCCGATTGCCGATCCGTCGCCGGCGCCCGCGAGCACGAGCTCGATTCCGAGTCGCTGCGGCGGCGCGGCTTCGAGGGCGCGCGCGAGCGCCACAGCCACGGCGACGCCGCTGCCGTTGTCGGCGGCGGCCGGGCTGAAGTCGGCGCTGGCGATATCGAGCAGGAGCGCGAGCCCCAGGACCAGGCCGACCGTCGGCGGGAACTGCGCGATCCCGATCGCAGTGCCCTTGCCGCCCGTCGACCCGCCCGATTGCAGCGCCCTCGAGCCAGACGAGCGCGACCGCGAGCCACCCCAACCAACCGGGCGTCGCTCCGCGCGTCAGGGAGCGCACCCGAGCTGCTGCCCGTCGTGGCCGATTCCAGTACGCGACACCCATGCGCCCGGCGTCGTAATTGGCGGTCGGATCAGGCGGACCGGCATCGCGTTCCCGGCTGTGGCGGCGGTCTCCGAGCCGCGGCCGATCGCGGTGAGCGCCGGCTTCGCGGGCACGACGACGTTCTGGCTGGCCCGCTCCTGGGTCATCCGGCGTCCCGGTGAGACGCCGAGCAGCGCGTCCGAGAGCACCGACAGCAGCGCGATTAGGATCAGGGCCGCCCCGATCGTCGGCGAGCTCACCGAGAGCAGGCTGGCCGCCAGCGCCGAACAGCGCATGCCAAGCATGCGCTAGCGCCCAGCTCGGCCGGCACCAGAACGGCTCGATCAGGACTTCGCGGCCGTCTCGCCCCGATCTCAGCTTCGAGCCACCTCGCAGCGCGTCGCTCCGCGTCGGTGCCCGCCCCGCGTCGCTCGAACGCCGCGAGCCCCGCGACTGTCTCGGCCGTCCCCATCGCGCCCGGATGATCGCAAGGCGCGCCGTGACGTCGCGCCGCCTGGGGAGCATCGGTGAGCGTCGCGCTGCGTTGCTATGCCCCGATCCGATACAACCGAGCCATGAGCGAGACCTCCGAGCCGGAGCTGCTGTCGGTTGCGCGGGAGGCGGCCGAGGCTGCCGCCACCGAACTTCGTACCCGGTTCGGCGAGCGGGCTCAGGGCGTTCGATCGAAGTCGACGCCGACCGATCTCGTCTCCGACGCCGACGTGGCCGCCGAAGCCGCAATCCGCGACATTCTCGCGACCCGCCGCCCCGCCGACGCGATTCTCGGAGAGGAAGGCGGGGTCACCGCAGGGGAAGGCACGGCGCCGGCGGACGGCGGGCTGCGCTGGGTTGTCGACCCGCTCGACGGGACGATCAACTACCTGTTCGGGATCCCCGCATTCGCCGTCAGCGTCGCCTGCGAGGACGCGTGGGGCACACTCGCCGGCGTCGTCCTGGACCCGATCCGGGAGGAGCGCTTCGAAGCGACGAGGTCGGGCCTCCCGCGTTTGAACGGCGACCGGATCGAACCGTCCGGGCGCGAGCAGATGTCGACCGCGATGGTCGCCACTGGATTCGCCTACGACGCCTCGGTCAGGGCGCGTCAGGGGGCCGTCGTCGCGCGCCTGCTCCCGCGCGTCCGCGACATCCGCAGGGTCGGATCCGCCGCGCTCGATCTGTGCTGGTGCGCGTGCGGGCGCTACGACGCGTACTACGAGCGCGGCCTGAACGCCTGGGATCTGGCGGCGGGCGCGCTGATCGCTATGCGCGCGGGCCTGCAGGTGCGCGAGCTTGCGGCTGCCGACGGCGATCCAACAGGGGTGGTGGTGGCGCCGCAGGTGTTGATCGCGGAGCTGTACGACCTGCTCGTCTGACCCAGCCTCCCCGGATCTAAGGGCTCGCGACTGAGTAAATGGCGGGATCCGGTTAGTGGCTGGGCGTGGTTGGCGCCGCCCGCTCGCCCCGATCGTACTGGTGGTACGTGAGGGCGAGCGGGTGGCGTCAGGCGCGTCCAGACGCCGCCGGAACCGTCAGTTACGAAGTCGTGGGCCCTAAACTCAATCCCGCCCGCGGCGGTGATGGAATGGGTATACATGGCGTCCTCAAAAGGCGCTGTCCTTAAGGACATGTGGGTTCGAGTCCCACCCGCCGCACTCGTTCGTTCGTGCAGGGGTGTTCGCAGACGCGCTGTGGTTCCGGGGTGCTTGCAGACGCGCTGTGGTTCCGGGGTGCTTGCAGACGCGCTGTGGTTCCGGTGGGTGCCGCAGACGTGCTGCGGTTCCGGGGGGTGCCGCAGACGTGCTGCGGTTACGCGCGTCCGTCGCTACGCCGCCGCCGGCTTTGGCGGCGAGGGTGGGGTGGGTGGGGTGGGTGGGGTGGGTGGGGTGGCCATCCGATTGCCGCGGCGCTCGGCCTCCTCGATCGGTATCTCGACCTCGACGTTCCACCCCTGCGCGAACCCCCGCATCGCGAACACGATCAGCAGCGCCTGGACCAGAGCGATCAGCAGGGTGACGAGGCCGAGGAAGTCAGGATCAAGACCCTTACCTCCGAACAGGGTCTGCGGCGCGGCGAAGCCCGTGTGCGAGCGGTCGAACCAGCTTGTGCCGGACACCCCGAGGCCGGCGATCACGGCGAGGATCAGCAGCAGCATCGCGATCGCGGCTGCGATCGGCAACAGCCCGCGTGCCCACCGCGTCGCCACGTAGAACGCGATGATCGCGTAGATGATGCACCAGGCGAAGTTGACCGCCTTGAGACCCTCGAGCTTGCTCCATCCACCGATCGTCACGATCAGCATCAGCGCCACCGAGATGAGCAAGATCAACACGACGATCGCCCTCGTCGCCTTGCTCGCCGCCTTCTCCCGGTTCGGATAGACGAACGTGTGGCCGGGCTGGAGGTTCCGAACGGGGGGCACGCTGCGGAACATACAATCTGTCCTGGCCACGTGCAGCAGTTGGCTCGCGGGCGTGGCGAAATTGCCGACCCAGCGTGACCCGCTCCGCCGAGCGGGCACACGCGCGAGGCTGGGCTTTGTCGTCTAAGACTTCGGACCGACGAACTCGTCGATGCGCGCGACCGAGCTCAGGCGATAGACCGCGATCGTCTTTCTGTTCGGGCGAGTCCACGTGATCCCGAGCGCATCGCAGCTTGCACAGAAGAGCCGGATGATGTCCTCCGACAGGTTGACGAAAAGATACCGCGGTGCGTGCCGTACCCGACCAGCCTGACGTTCACGAGCGATCACTCGACAGCCGTCGCTGTGGATCAGCCCCCGGAGCAGCAGCGGATGATGCCGGTCGACCAGCTCGCGCTGCCACTGCGCCAGCACGATTCGATGCTGATGCTTGTAGCCGGGCCCATGCTGCGGAAACAAGCGCTGCCACTGCTTCGAGACGATCGTCATCCGAACCAGCCGACGACACATTCTTATGGGAACTACAAGCAGTAGTGAAGACATGACCAATCCTTTCGGCCAGCCTTACACGGTTCCTCCGACACTCCCTCAACCCGAGCGTCTGCAAGCGATCTGCGACAGCTTCTCACTCCAGCACCTGCAGGCGTTCTTCGATGGCTCTGCCGGATTCCGACGCCGCTGACCGTGGAGGACCGCGCGGCCGGGTACTGGTGGGATCTGTCGATGCGCCAGACAGAGCTCTCGCGCACGCTCGCCTGCTTCACTCCGGGTCGGCGCCCCCGGCAAGCCTCTAGTGGGGGCCGGCGGCGCGGCTCAGGTGTGGTCGTACAATCAGGACCGCGCGCGGGCGTGGCGCAACTGGTTGACGCGCCGGCTTTAGGTGCCGGTGGGCTTATGCCCTTGGGGGTTCGAGTCCCTCCGCCCGCATCCGTTCCGTCGATCGTTGTCCTACCGCTTCGGGCCGCCGAACAAGTCGAGGATGGCGACCGAATCGCGCCGCGCAACGGACACGTGATATCGGGTCCCTTGGTTGGCGCCGGGCAACGCCCAGCTTCTCGCAGGTCGCGGTGAACAACCGGCGGATGTTGTCGGAGCGATTCGAGAACTGGTAGCGGGGATACTCGTAGTCCTTGCCCTTCACGTGCACGCGGTTGACGCCGCGCCAGCCATCGGTGTGGATGAGGCCGCGGAGAAACGCCCGTGGCGCGATGTCGATGATGTCGCGCTGCCAGTCGGCGAGCTCGATCCTGCGGGTGTGCTTTCGGCCGGGGCCGTGCTGGGGGAAATGACAGCCCCATTGCCTCCACATTGACTCGATCCGGACGAAGCGCTGTCCGCGCGAGGCCGGCCGTGGTTTCGGTCGGCGCCCGCCACGAAGAATTTCGATCGCGTCGCAGCAGCTGTCAATGATCCCTGGATACGCCTCATCAAGGCCGATCCGCAGGCTCGATGACGACCCTACGGGCATGAGACAGCCGTCGCCCAGGTAGACGCCGAGAAGATACACGTACGTGTCCGCGGGAAGGCGCTTATGTCGTGGGGATCCGAACCGCAACCGCCGCACACCTCGACCGCCTTCAGTCCGCACGCCGCGGGCTTGGGCAGGCCGTGATTGCGCCAAGCCGGATCGTGTTGATCGGAACGCCCGTGCTCGAGCTGCGGCCAATCCAAGTGCCTTCAGCTCGAGGACTGCTCGAATGTCTGCAATCGGGCGGCAAGGTCGCATCCAACATGGAACATACGTTCGGTGCGGGATGGAACCGCGGCCGCGAAGCGACGGAGCGAGCAGGGGAGACAGGACTCGAACCTGCAACCCCCGGTTTTGGAGACCGGTGCTCTGGCCAAATTGAGCTACTCCCCTTCGTGCGGTTGAGAGTGTAGACCTAATGCCGAGCGTGCAACATCAGCCCGCGGCGGTCTACGATCCGCCGCACGTGACAGCACATACTGTTTATCTCACCTTCCAGACGGAACGCCGCCGCGAGTTCGTCCGGATCACCGAGGACGTCGAGGCTGCCGTCCGCGACGCCGGGATCAGCGAAGGTATGGTGCTCGTCTCGGCGATGCACATCACCGCCGGGGTGTGGATCAATGATGACGAGCCCGGGATCCAGGCCGACGCCCTCGAATGGCTCGACAAGCTCGCCCCGCCCAGCTGGCAGGAGCCCAACGGCGAGGTGGCGAGGGCACTCCTGCCGGACCCCGGCGACTACCGGCATCACCGCGGTGGGGAGGACAACGGGGACGCTCACCTGAAGAACCTGCTCGTCCACCATCAGGTGATCGTGCCCGTTTCCGAAGGCCGGCTCGATCTTGGGCCGTGGCAGGCGATCTTCTACTGTGAGTTCGACGGGCGGCGGCGCAAGCGGCTGGTGATCAAGGTGATGGGGGAGTAGTCGCGGATCGTCGGCGCCGCGACTCGAACGCCGCTTGGGTGTCTCGATTTCCCTCCTCCTCATCAACGCCGGCGGACAGCAGTTCGGGCCGGGGAGAGCATCACACCAAATGGGTGGCGGGCCGTGCGATCGGCTTGCGTCGGGTAGGCGGCCGAGTAGCGCGACCCGGCCACGGAATTCCCGCCGGGGAGGGCGGGTACCATCTTGACGAGATACGCGGGCGAAGTGTTGTGGTTGCACAGAAGCCTTCCAAGCTTCTAGGGCGGGTTCGATTCCCGTCGCCCGCTCTCGCGACAATGCACAGAGGAACCCGGCGCCGACCGGCCCGTGGCGTTCCGATCACCGCGGCGCGGCGGCGATCCGGCGGATCCAGCGACCGACCACCGCGCCGACGGCATCGAGGTCGCCACGTAGGCCGTGGTCTCCGCGGACAGTCACGACCTTCCGTCGCCGGCTCGCGGGAGGCAGCCCGAAGGGATCGTTTTCCCCTTGGACGATCAGCATCGGCACCTTCACCAGGTCGAGCTCCGCCTGACGGTCGTGTGCCGGCGATCCAGCGCGACGCCGCGGCGGCTCGAACGGGAATGCCAGGCACAGCACCGCCACGGCACCGGTGGCTTCAGCCGTCCGGCAGGCCAGACGCGCCCCCGATGACCGGCCGCCCGCGATCAGCGGTAAGCCCTGTAGATCTGACCCGAACAGGCTTTCGATCACGGCGATCCATGCCGTGTCGAGCTGGCGCGCCGGAGCGGGCGACCGGCGTCCGGCCACCCGGTAAGGCTGCTCGACGAGCGCCACGCTCACGCCCTCGCCCAGCGCGGCTGTGGTAGCCGCCATGAGGTCCTTGGCGCCGACGCCTCCGCCGGCGCCGTGTCCGAGAACGAGGGCCGCCACCGGATCGGCCGCTTCGTGCACATGAGCCCGCGCCAGACCGTGCGGCGTCTCGATGTCGATGCCTGTCGCGGCGGCCGATACAGTCATGGCCGACGCTACAGCTGCGCTTTGGCCTTCGACCACTGCGCCTTGTGGGCGCGCTTCGCAGACTGATAGTCGGCGAGCGCCTGCTGCGAGTCGACGTCCCCCAGCGTCGGATGCCAGGGAATGAGCTCCTGGGCCGTCTCGATGTCGAAGCGCTTGGCGAGCACGGCCCCAAGGGCCTTGACTTTCATCTCGCCGAAGCCCGGGAGGGAGGCGAAGTTCGCCCGCAGGGACGCAGCGTCGGTGGCGTCCGTCCATACCCGCGCCGCGTCGCCACTGTAACGATCCCGTACGACGACCGCCAGATCGTGGACCCTTGCGGCCATTGCGGCCGGAAAACGGTGGATTGCGGGTCGGGTCCGGAAGATCGGTTCGAGGTCGGTTGCGGCGAGCCTGGCCGGATCGAGCGTACCGACGCGCTCGCGGATCTCGAGCGGCCCTGAGAACGCCTTCTGGACCGACACCTGCTGATCGAGTGCGAAGCCGATCAGGAGCGCCATCGGGTCGGACGCGATCAGCGCGTTTGCTTCATCAGAGTCCGTGAAATAGAGGCGGTCGGGCATGCACCGATCGTACTGCCCGGCTCGAGCCGACCGCCGGCGCTCCGAGCGCTGGCCCGATGCGGCGCACTCAGACGACGAGCAGCGTTCGTGCGCGTCGGCGAGCGGCTGGGCCCTGCTACGTTGCTAGCACGGCCCACATCGTCTGGCCGTCCACGCGCTCCGCGCCCCAACGGCGTGCGATCGCCTGCACGATTCTCATGCCGAGCCCGCCGGGGCGATGCCGAGCCCGCCGGGGCGCGCCCTCCCCTGCATGCCGCGAGGTGGAGCCGGCATCCGTCCGCCATCTGTCCGACACCGCGATTCTCAGCCCATCTGGCACGACCTCGGCGACGAGCTCGATTTCGTTTTCGGCATGGTGGGTCGCGCGACGCAGCGCGGTCGTCGCGAGTTCGCTCGCCACGAGCAGGGCGTCGTCGCGTACGGGGTCGATCGCCTCGAGCCCTGTCGCCCGCCGTGGTCGCCGAGGCGCCGAGAGGTCGCAGCGCGAGCGCAGGCGCAAAATCTCTGTGGATCTGCGCGACATAGACCCTGGGCTACCCATTCCGCGCATGGTGACGCCGCCGATGTCGTACGGATGCGGGTCAGTCCGAGGAGATGAACGGGAGGTGATCGATCATCCCGCTGACTGTGAAAAGTCGCTGCACCTGGGGTGATCCCTTGGTGAGACGGATCCGGCGACCATTGGTCTCGGACAGCGTGTGGGCGACCAGGACCTGAAGTCCCGTCGAGTCCATGAAGCTAACGCGATCGAGGTCGATGATCACCCGTGGCGAGTCGCCGGCCTCGACCTCGGTCAGCCGCTGCTCGAGCAGCGGCGCGGTGGCGATGTCGATCTCGCCCTCAACTACAAGGACGACCGCGTCGTCTCGCTGAATGATGTCGATCTCTAAAGGCTGCAACGTCTTCGGCCGCTAAGGAAAGTCCGCTCCGACATTCGCCTGTCGCCGCTGGCCCATTGAGAGATTCTATTGCGGTCTCGTACGGAGAAGCGGACCGGACGTTCACCGCGCGGACGTTGCGTGGAGCATCGCCGTCGACGCGACTGGAAAGGGGGGATCGCACTCCGATCCGCCGGCGCAAGTCGCACCGGCTGACCGTCGCCTCCGACCTTCGCAACCATGCTTGCGCTTGCCGTCCGCGCCGGTCTCGTCGTACATCTGCCGCCTTAGCCTGATCTGGCGTGGCCCGAGCCTGGGTTTCTGTCCGCCGGTGCGTTCGCGCGCCCTCGCCGTCGCGAGCCCGTCGACACTTCGTTCCGACATCAAGGTGTGCTCGAATTCCGCGATAGCGCCGAGGATCTGGAAGAACATCCTTCCGACGGCGGTCGAGGTGTCGGTGCCTTGGGGAGCACGACCAGGTTCACCCCGCGGGCCTGTGGGAGCCGTGAGAGCTCGAGCAGGTGCTCGAGCGAGCGGCCAAGGGCGGTCGAGCTGCACCGAGGCTTAACGAGCGAGCCTCATACCGCCGAGCGGTTGGGCGGAGCGCTTCGGGGACCCGGGCGGAGCGGGGGTTCGGTATGAGCCTCGCTCGGAGGTTGCCCCGCGGGCAACGGACACCTCCAAGCGCGGGCAACGCGAATCGGCCAGTCCGCACGAACTGGCAACTGTAAGCGACTCGCTCCGCAAAAAGCGAGCACGCCCCCGTCCCTAACCGGGGCGCAAGCGCCAGCTCACTGACCCTGGTGTCCCAGGCGCTCGCTGAAGCGCGATTATGAGGGGCCGAACGCCCGCAACACAGGCCCTGGGCGCCACATAGGGTCGTTCTCCCAGGCGGAATCGGCTTCGTCGGCCCGGCGCCATCTTCCTCCGCAACCCCGACGCCGTCAAGACCGCGCCGCGAAAACTTGACAGGAATGCGCGGGTTCGAACGACCTAGCGGAGCTAGAAACCACGGCGCGCCTCGACGTCCATGCCGACCGTCGGCTCGTCGGGGATCAGCACGGCCGGATCGGCGACCACCGCGAGCGCGAAGCGCACGCGCTGGACCTGCCCGCCCGACAGCTTCTGAGTTCGGCGATCGGCGATCTCCGTCAGTCCGGTGAGCTCGAGCGCGTCGGCGACCGCGATCGGGTCGGGGTGGAGCGAGGCCATCATCGTGAGCAGCTCGCCGCGGAGCACCACCCCCGGCGCCGAACCTGTGGTTGCTGTGCTGTGTCGGTCGATTTGCATCACCGTCACGCGCGTGCGGCTTGACGCGGCCTCAGCGTGCCGAGCGCTCGCCATAGCGCGCGCCCGCTGAGCTGCAGCCGCTGCTCGCGCTGCGTGGTCGAGCGGTGCCTCTCGAGCTCAACGCTCCCGAGGCGGGCGCGCTGTAACTGATCGGCTTGGCGGCGCAGATCGTCGATTCGCGCGAGGCAGGCTCGATAGCTGAGGTAGCTGCTCATCATCGTTCCTCCGCTCCTCGCAGGGGGCTGGCGGGCGGACGCTCAAGCGGGACTGACCGAGCGTCGTGGTCGTTGTTGGCGTACGCGAATGGGTGGCGGAAGGCGTTGAGCGCGTCGGCCGCTTCGATCTCGAGTTCGAGCGATTCGCCAGTTCGCTGGTCCTCGACTACGACGAACACGTGATTTGTCCGTGGATTCCAGAGCAACGTCACGTCGATGCCGTCGTTGGTTCGGTGATCAAGTTCCCGGAGCGCGATCTCGGTTGTTGTTGTGAACATGGACGTGTCCTCTTGGCTTCTCAGACGGGTGGGCGGATCGAGTACGAAGACCTGTGTCTGCTCGAAAGAGAGTTCCCGCGATGTTTGACGAAGTTTTCCTCTCGGGTGGCCTGCTCGCAGCGGTCGGGCTCGAATTCGCCGGCACACTGGGAGCCGCAGTCGTGGTCTTCCAACACGCCGGTGCACAGCCTGGTGTCGCATTCACACTGCCGCTCGTGCTGTTCCTGTTCGTCGTCGCGATCGGCACCGACTACAACATGCTGATGTCCGACCGGCTGCGCGAGGAATTCGCGTCCGGAGCAACGCCACGGCAAGCCGTGGCCGCGGCAATCCGCCAGGCCGCACCTCCGATCGCCGCTGCCGGACTCGTGCTCGCCACTTCGTTCGGCTCGCTGCTGATCTACGACGACCACGCCACGCAGCAGACCGGATTCGGGATGGCGATCGGAATCCTGTTCGCCTCGTTCATTGTCTCCACCCTGCTGGTACCGGCGCTCACCGCCTTGATCGGCAAACGAGCTTGGTGGCCAAGCGAGATCGCACGCGACACGACGCCACAACCACGCGAATCACTGCACACGCTGCGGCCGATCGCCGACAGCAAATAGCAGCCCCGAACACGCTGCCCGCGCCTTACCGGCGCGGGCAGCGCCGCGTTCGTTCTACAGAGGAAACGCAGAACCAAGGACCTGGTGAGCACTCGGCTAGGCACGGCGCACGAGGAGTCGCCCGCCGTTGGACACACCCTCTTTGTTGAGGCGGCAGCTACCTGACCGGTGCCAGGAACTTGCCTCCTTTGCGCGGACAGGGGGGGCAGAGGCCGGTGGATCGCCACGATCGGCACTGCCCCGTGAGGTGGTCAGCGGTCGATGGCGGTCATGTTTGTCTCGTCGTGGCGCTCGCCGGTGGCCGGGGTGAGGTCGTTGAGCCGTTGCATCTGCTTCGTGGTCAGCTCGATGCCGTCGGCTGCGGTGTTCTCCTCGACGCGGGAGACGTGCTTGGTGCCGGGGATCGGGGCGATGTCGTCGCCTAGGGCGAGCAGCCAGGCCAGCGCCACTTGCGCGGGTGTGGCGTCGACCTCGGAGGCGACGGCCTGGACTTCGTCGACGATGCGGAGGTTCTTCTCGAAGTTGCCTTCGGTGAAGCGCGGGTTGGTCTTGCGCCAGTCGTTGTCGGCGAGCTGTTGGGGGGAGCGGATCGTGCCGGCGAGGAAGCCGTGCCCGAGCGGCGAGTAGGGCACGAACCCGATCCCGAGCTCGCGTAGCAGCGGAAGCAGCTTGGCCTCGGGATCGCGGGTCCATAGGGAGTACTCGGTCTGCAGCGCGGCGATCGGGGCGCGGCGTGGGCGCGGCGGATCGTTTCGGGCCCAGCTTCGGAGAGGCCGATGTGCAGGACCTTGCTCTCGCCGATCAGTTCGGCGAGGGCGCCGATGGTGTCCTCGATCGGGGTGTTCGGGTCGACGCGGTGCTGGTAGTAGAGATCGATGCGGTCGGTCTGAAGCCGCTTGAGCGAGCCCTCGACCGCGGTGCGGATGTTCGCCGGGCTCGAGTCGAGCAACACCGGGACCATCGCCGGCGTGCGAGACCAGGCCGAACTTCGTTGCCACCACGACCTGGTCGCGGCGACCGTTCAGGGCGCGGCCGACGAGTTCCTCGTTGACGTAGGGGCCGTAGATCTCGGCGGTGTCGATGTGGGTGACGCCCAACTCCAGCGCGCGCTGGATCGTGCGGATCGATTCGGCATCGCTGCTGTTCGGGTCGAGGTAGTAGCCGGACATCGCCATCGTCCCGAGCCCGATCCGCGAGACGTCAAGTCCGCCGAGCGACACGTGCTTCATGACGGGCTCCGTGTCTGACCTCGATCGGGATCGCGCAGCGAGTCCCTTCGACAGGGCTACTGGCAGGGACTCCCACACGCGGCCAGCCGGATCTACGCTTTGGGGCGTGGATACGAAACAGGAGATCCGCGAGTTCCTCACCTCCCGGCGCGCCCGGATCACCCCCGACCAAGTGGAATTGACCTCGTACGGGCCTCGCCGAGTTCCCGGACTCCGCCGCGAGGAGGTCGCCGTCCTGGCCGGCGTGAGCATCCAGTACTACACCCGCCTCGAGCGCGGAGACATGAACGGCGTCTCCGAGAGCGTGCTGGGCGCGCTCGCCGGCGCGCTCCAGCTCGACGACGCCGAGCGCGCGCATCTCTTCGACCTCGCCCGCGCCGCACAGCCGGCCACAGCGCGGCCTCGCCGGCGCCAGGCCAAGCAGCGCGTCCGGCCCGAGGTCAAGTGGACCCTCGACGCGATCACCGGCGCCGCCGCGTTCGTGAGCAACAACCGCCTCGACCTTTTGGCCGCCAACGAACTCGGACTCGCGTTGTATTCCGAGCTGTACGCCGCGCCCGGTCGGCCGGTCAACACCGCCCGGTTCGTGTTCCTCGACCCGCGAGCCGAGGCGTCCTACCCCGAGTGGGACCGCGTCGCCACCGAGACCGTCGCGATCCTGCGCTCGGCCGCGGGCCGCGACCCCTACAACCGCGAGCTCTCAGACCTCGTCGGCGAGCTCGCAACCCAGAGCGAGGCGTTCCGCACCCGCTGGGCCCAGCACAACGTCCGCTTCCACAACACCGCCGTCAAACAGCTCCACCATCCCGTCGTTGGCGAGCTCAGCCTCAGCTTCAACCGGCTAGACCTCGCCGCGGACCCCGGCCTGACGCTCTTCACCTACACCGCCGAGCCCGGCTCCCGCTCCGAGGACGCGCTGAAGCTCCTCGGCAGCTGGGCAGCCACCATCGACCCCGCCGAGCCGGCGCGTGCGACCGACCCGAGTTGAGGCTGAGTTCGACATGCGTCAGCCTGAAGGCGTCGAGATCGCAGGTCAACCGCTCGACGCGTACCTGACGGGCCCCGAGGCGACGGCGCCCGCGATCGTCCGGTTTGCGCTCAACCTGACCGCGTGAGGGGTCGCTCGTGCTCGCAGCTTGGTATGAGCGGCCGGGACCGGCGTCGGAGGTGCTCCAGGTCGGTGAGATGGCCGCGCCCGAGCCGGGTCCCGGCGAGGTGCGGGTGCGGGTGAACCTGTCCGGCGTGAACCCCGGAGATACGAAGAAGCGCGGCGACTGGGTCGGATACGGGATGCCGTACCCCCGGATCGTTCCGCACAGTGACGGAGTAGGTGTCCTCGATTCCGTCGGGGAAGGCGTGGACTCCTCCCGGGTCGGCCGGCGGGTCTGGGTGTACGGGGCGCAGTCATACCGTCCGTTCGGCACTGCGGCGCAGCTCACCGTTGTGCCGGCCGAGCAGGCCGTCGAGCTCCCTGACGAGGTGAGCGACGAGCTCGGCGCCTGCCTCGGGATCCCCGGCATCACCGCCCACCACGCAGTCTTCGCTGACGGCCCCGTCACCGGCAAGACCGTCCTCGTCCAGGGTGTGCTCGGTGCGGTCGGGTCGCTCGCCGCGCAGCTCGCCCGCTGGGGCGGCGCGACGGTGATCGGAACCGTCACGCGCGAGCGCGATCTCGAGCTCGTGAACCCAGCCGTCGCGCACGCTGTCGCGCTCGATCAGCCCGACCCGGTCGACGCTATCCGTGCCAACGCTCCTGAGGGCGTGGACCGCATCATCGAGGTCGCGTTCTCCGACAACGCCGACCTCGACGCCGCCGTCGCCGCCAACGACGCCGTCATCGCAGCCTACGCCACCCGCCACGACCGCCCCAACATCCCGTTCTGGCCAATGCTGTTCGCCAACCTCACGATCCGGCTGCTCGGCAGCGACGACTTCCCAGCGGCAGCCAAACACCAAGCCGCAGCCGACCTCACTACCGCGGCACGCGAGGGAGCCCTGTCAATACCGATCGGCGATCCACTACCGCTCGAGCAGATCGCAGAAGCACACGACCGAGTCGACGCCGGCGCCCGCCGACGCGTGCTCGTGAAGATCCCCCACTGAGCAACCAGACCGACGCGACTCCAGGCGCCGAGACCCGCTCTCGTCGTGGCGCGATACTCGACGCTGATCGGTCGGTGCACCCCGTATGCGCGGCAAGCACAACTCAAGACTCTGCTTGGTCGCCGGTCGCAATGGCCATGTCTGCTGGATCGGCGGTATCGTGAGCGTGTGTCCCGGCTTGAGCGCATCACGTCCGACCCCACGGTCTGCCACGGCCAACCGACGATCAGAGGGCTGCGTTACACCGTCGAGAGCGTCCTCGAGCTGCTGTCGGCGGGCATGACGAACGACGAGGTGCTCGCCGACTATCCGGACCTGGAGCGCGAGGACATCCTTGCCGCGTTGGAGTTCGGGGCCCGCGCGGCGGGGCGCCGCCGCGTGGTGCCGCTGTCCGCGGCGTGAAGTTCCTGATCGACGCGCAGCTGCCGGCCCGGCTCGCGGAGTTCCTGAACCGAGCTGGGCATGACGCCTTGCACACGATCGGGCTGCCCGATGGGGACCGGTCGACCGACAGCCAGATCGCGCAGCACGCGGACACGGAGAACCGCGTCGTCGTCACAAAGGATCAGGACTTCCGCGACGGCCACCTGCTCGGGCGGTCGCCGCGGAAGCTACTCGTCGTCGCAAGTGGAAACATCACGAACGACGCCCTCCTCTCGCTCTTCGAGCTCCACCTCGACGCCATCGTCTCGGCGCTCGGTGAGGCCGACCTCGTCGAGCTGACCCAAGACGCTTCGCGCTGGGCCGGCGCCCGGACGACGCCGCCAGCTGACGCCGCGGGGGATCGAAATCGACCGTCCGGCCGCCGATCGCGACGGCCGCCAAGACCGCGTCCCGCTCACGCCGCATGCCGAAATCGTCCTCGAAGTCGGACCGCAGGTCCCCCCGCACACCACCTACCCGTTCCCGCCCGGCAGCTGACGCGTCGGTTCCCGATGTTGCCGAGTGCGGGAACTTTGTTCCCCGTTTGTTCCCCGTCGCTCGCGTCGTCGCGATTGCGGATGCAGGAAAACCCAGCAGCAGCACTGGCGGTTTGATGTAG
>CAWDYK010000021.1:0-96029 GCA_963806475.1 uncultured Solirubrobacterales bacterium | reverse complement strand
GGCCGAACTGGTGGCGGGCCAGCGCGAGCGTGCCCATCCCCGTGATCGCCGAGATGTTGTGCGGGTCCTTGCTCAGCGCGGTCTCGAACACGCCCTGGGCCTTCGAGTAGTACGTCGGGTCGCCGTTCTCGCGGACCTTTTGGAGGTAGGCGCTGCCGAGGCTTGCGTAGGTTTCGGCCCCGCCCACCCCGCCGAGGCCGGCGCGGATGGTGGCCTGGAGCTTCGCGATCTGCTGAACTGTGGTCCGCGCGGGCGGCCCGGTCTCGAAGGTTGGGCGGCCGGCTGGTCGGAACCGTGGCTGCGGTTGAGGAGGCTAACGCGCCCAGCGCTGCGACGAACGCGATCGTCGCTGCGAGCACGGCACGGAGGTTCGGGTGGATCAAGGTCATGGTTGTTGGTCTTTCGATCAGGTGGCGGGGCGCTCGGGGCGTCACGGGCGCGTGCGGCGTCACGGGCGCATACGGGGTCACGGGCGCGTATGGCGGCGTCACGGGCGCGCTCGGGGGCGGCGTCCTGCCGCCCCCGTTGCGCCCTTGATCAGAGCCTCAGAACAGGCCGTCCTTCGCGGTCGGCGGGGGCCCACCCGCTCGATGCGCTTCAGCGACGAGTGGAACCCGTTGTGCGGCGCTGCGACGTACGGAACGCCGCCGGAACTGCTTGTCGTTCTGGTCGACGCCGTCGCCGAGCGGCAGCTTTGCCGACCAGGCGCCGCCGACGACCGTAGCTCGATGTCGGCGTGTCGTCACCGAGGCGGCGCCCTTCGGGAAGCCGCCGAGGTCGCCGCCGAGCACGCCGACCGCTTCTGCTTGGCGAGCGGGGTGGGCGGCACGCCGAGGTTGACCTTCAGCGTGTCGGCCGGCACCGCGTCCGTGGAGATCTGGGTCTTGCCGGGGATGCCGGACAGCAGCGCCGTGACGATGTCCGTCCGGTTGGTCGTCTTGACGCCGAGCCCGAACAGGGCGTTGAGCAGACGTGCCGGCTCGGGGCTCGAGGGCGTACTTGCCGTACAGCGCCGCGTCCCGGTCGGGTGCGGCGCCGTCGTAGCGGATCTTGTGGGCCAGCGGGATGATGACCTCGTTGATCAGCGGGTTGCCGAGACGGCTGACCTGAATGTCGCCCTTGCCCTTCGGCTTGGCACCGTGCGCGGTCAGGACGGTGAGCCGCGGGCGCTCGGTCGTCGACCACACGCCGATGACGGCGTTCTTCGCACCGGGGCCCGACACGGACTTGTGGTCGCGCGTCACCTGCGCCTCGGGGACCTGGAGGACGACCGTGTGGACGTTGTAGCCCGCGAGGTCGTCCTTGCCGCCACCGCGGTTGCCCGTGCCGACGCGGAGGTCGACACCCCGTCGAAGGTCGCCCCGAGGTCGACGAAGAACGGGTCGTCAACCTGGCCGGCGAACACCTTGCCGCCGCCGGGCAGGTGCCGGATGGCCTGGTCCGCGACCACGTTGTAGTTCGGGAACGTCTTCGGCCCAATGTTGTTCGGAGCGACCGGAAGGCCCCTCGCGATGACCTTCTGCGACACCTTGTGGCCGTTCCTGTACAGCTCGCGCGTGACCGAGTAGGTCTGGTACACGTTCAGCTTCGGGTCACCGATCGACTTCACGCCCGGCAGCCGCGTACAGGAACGTGTTCCCGTTGCGTCGTGTGCGTCTTGAACTTGAACTTGTACCGGATGGCCGGCTTGCCGGTCCCGGTGTTGTCGATGTTGATGTAGAGCTTGCGTTGTCGTCGAACCTGTAGAAGTTCGGTCCACCGGCCGGATCCTCGAACGGGATCCAGTTGGCGACGACGGTCAGCTCGTTCGGCGCGTCGTTCGCCTTGAACGCGTACAGGTCGGTGTCGTCGGCCGTCGGGTCCAGCGCAATGCTGGGCGCCTCGCGGTACTCGCCCAAAGCTCAGCGAGACGGCAAACGCACTCGCCGCGACAGCGGCGAGAACGGCAAAGAGCCACGACCGCCGCGTAGTTGTTCTGAGAAGCGCATGCGCGCTCCTTCCGGTCAGGGGTTGCGGCGGTCCGACGCGATGGTGTTGCGCGGTCGCCTCTTACAACCCTCCCGTTCGCACTCCGGCGTTGTCCGGATCACCGACATTACCCCTGCAAATCAGCGGTTTCTGCAGCCTCGCTGCAACTGCGACTGGCTCGCACTTGAGCGTGCTGAAGAATCCGCCACTATCGCGGAATTTTCGGCATGCTCGCGGCGGTTGGATGGGGCGCCGAGATTAGCCGGACCGTGCAGTCACGGCCGCGCCCCCGCTGGGCGGGGGCGCGGAAACACCACGAGGTCGCGGCCGAGAAGGCGCGCATCCTGGCCGCCTGAACCTACTGGCCCGAGTGACCGAGCGCGGCGGCGATCTCCTCGATCGCTGCCCGCTCGCCGTCGCTGACGGCCACGCCGCCCTCTCGGTGCGCGTTGGCGACCTTGTCCGCGAGCGTCAGGACGAAACGCCGGTAGGCGTCGACCTCCTCCGGCGTCGCCTTCTGCTCGCGACTAGCACGACCGCGTCTCTCAGATTCTGCAGCCCGTGCTCGCGGAGCTCATCCACGGAGCGGTAGCGAGTGTGGTCGATCTCGGGCTTAGCCGCGGCAATTTCGTCGAGCAACTGGCTCTGGCCATGCTGCTGCCGTGCCTCGGCGTACGCCTTCGCGATCGCGAACGTCTCGCGGATCGAGCCGCCACGCTGGGCGGTCAGGACGATCATGCCGGCGCTCGGCGGCCCCTCCAGTACGAGCTTCCATTCGTCCTCCGTGAAGTCGGCCTTGCCGGTCATCGGTTGCTCCTCGAGTTCTTGTCGCTCATCAGCCGAACGAGGTGCGTCCATGGTGTCGGCTTCTCCTCGCCCCCACCGCCCGGCAACTGCGGCGCGGCGGCGGGCGCAGCGGGGAGCCGAGCAGCCTCCGCCGCATCGATCCACAGGTCGACGCCGCGCTCGTGCAGCGATGCGACCTGGTCCGCCGCGACGAAGCACTGGTTGCCTTCGATCCGGAGCACGAGCCCATGGAAAATGTCCAGTGCGGTTGCGGCGACGACGTGGTCGACCGTCCCCACGCGGGTGCCCGCGGCGGCATACACCGGAACGCCCTCGTCGAGCACCTGGTAGGAGACCTGAAGCCCCTCGTCCACCCAACAACAGTACATCTCCCAAGGCGGTCTGTGAGGCTGAGCCGCCGACAGAGGCCAGATATCCCTCACACCTTTCGGCGCTTGGAGCGGGTCGAGCGATTTCCGGGCTCTGCCGCAGAACGGCCCGTCGCATCGATCCGCCCCAGCCAGACGCGCACCACGGACTATGCTGACGCGCATGGATGCCACGGATCGTCCGGTCCTGATCGCCTACGACGGCTCCCATGCGGCACGCCAGGCGGTGACCGATGCGGCGGAGATCCTGCGCTCGCGCCGGGCGATCGTCATCACCGTCTGGGAGGCGGGTCTCGCCTACGCGACGCCGGCGATGCCACCGGACGGGATGACCATGAGTCCGATGATCGACCCCGAGGTGGCGCAGAGCGTCGACCGCGACGTCCACCGTCAGGCCGAGGCCGTGTCGCGCGATGGAGCGGCGCTCGCGAAGTCGCTCGGTCTCGATGCACAGCCGCTCGCGGTGCCGGACGAAGGCAGCATCCCGGAAACGATCCTAAACGCGGCGCACTCGAACAATGCCGCAGCGATCGTGGTCGGATCGCGCGGACTGACTGGCGTGAGAGCGCGGCTCGAAGGGAGCACCTCGAAGGGTCTTCTGAAGCACGCGCACTGCCCGGTCATCGTCGTGCACGAGACCAGCGACGAGCACAACTGACGCCCCTCATCTGATTTGGGCGATGTCGTGCCGCGTCCTTTGATCGATGCTGACCTTATTCTATGGCCACCGGCCAGACTGCGAGAAGTCAGGCGTACCAGCGGCTCGCAGCGGCCCGAGCTTCGCTTCGCCGGGTCGTGGATCGACCACCTGGTCACGAAATTGAAGGCGGTCGATGTCGCCCGATCGTCGACGCGCTGGCGAGGTTCGGGGCCGAGACGTTGTTCTTCTGGTGGAAAATGCACTTCCTGCTGGGAGGACGGGTGCGATGGCGCGTTCTGTTCCGCCCAGCACTCGTCACCGCCGTTCCCTCGCTCGGCCTCGCCGTGTTCTCCTCGCTCTTCTTCTCAAACTCGGTGATCTCCGACAGCCGCGAGTACGGAACGATCGGAGTGGTCTTCACCCTGCTGAGCTGGTTCGTCCTGATCGGAACGGTTGTCGTGCTCGGGGCAGCGGGCGGAACCGTGTGGCAGGAGCGAGCAGTCCGAGAGGCCCAGCGGGATCTGAAGCGATGTTGCGGCGGATAGGTGTGGCGATCTCAGTTGGACTGGCGGACTCGCTGAACCCCAGCACCGTCGGACCAGCGCTGTACCTGGCCACCGCACACCGGGGCGTCTGGCGGGTCGCGCAGTTCACGTTCGGCGTCTTCAGTGTGAATTTCGCAGGCGGCCTCCTGCTCACGATCGGGCCCGGGAGGCTGCTGCTCAACCTGGCCCCGCATCCTCAGGGAACGGTCAGGCACGTCATCGAGCTCGTCGCGGGCATCGTTCTGCTCGGCGCCGCGGCTGCTCTCTGGGTGGGGCGTCGGAGCCTGGCGGAGCGCGAGCTTCCGGGCCGCGGCGGCGGCGGTGGCTCGGCGCTCATCGCCGGAGCGTCGATCGGGGCGGTCGAGCTCCTGACCGCCGCACCATATTTCGCGGTGATCGCGGCAATCGTGGCGTCGACCGCGAACCTGCCCGAGGAGATCCTGCTCCTGGTCGTCTACAACGTCGCCTTTGTGCTGCCGCTGCTGGCGATCATCGTCGCCCTTCTCGTCGCCGGCGAGCGCGCTGACCCATTGCTACGAAGGGGCGGAGCGTGGCTGCAACGGCGCTGGCCGGTGGTGCTGGCGTGCCTCCTCCTGCTCGTCGGCAGCGCGCTTGCCGTCCTCGGTGGCACCAGCATCCTCAAGCAGTGACCGAAGATCATCCGGATCGGGTGGTCGGGAATCGCGGCCGGCATCGTCCTGATCTTGATTCGCATTCCGGCCGCGTACACGCTCTACTCGCTCGCCGGACTCGCGATCCTCGGGCCGTACAAGGGGGCGACAGGCTTCGACGTGGTCGACTCGTGGGGATGGTTGCGAGTCGAGGTGCCCGGGGGCCTGTAAAACACCCGGGAAACAATAATTGCGGAACGATGATCGTTCGCATAATTTCGACTTTGGCCTCGCGATTTAGTCGCTAAACCAAGGTTGGCTCGTCCTCCGCTCGCCTGTGGCGGGGATGCCGGGATCAGATAGCAGGCTCGCTCGGTGCGGTTCGCTTCGGCCGCTCCGGGGACTGTTTCGAAGCTGGTTCTCGACGACCCCGCTGGCGTGGCGAGTCGAGAGCGAGATCAGAGCGCCGGCTATGCTCGTAGATGCCACCTTGCACGCGATCGCGGACGCGGGTTCGATTCCCGCCGCCTCCACCTTTTATCGAAAAGCCCTGCTAGCGTCGGGCTTTTCTGGCTTTTCGATTTTTCACGGTGGGAACGATTTGCAGCAGGCTCACTCCTTCCCTTCGGCGAGCACAGCAGTCATGGTCTGTGCAAGCCGGTCAAAGTCCCAGTTGGCATAGATATCGCCTGTCGTCTGGAGGCTGGAGTGGCCGAGCAGATTCTGAACCGCCTGGGAAGCGCCGACGCCAGCGCGGAGATCGGACAGACCGGGAGCCGGCTGCTCGACGGGTTGCGCGGCCCGCAGCTTGAACATTTTCTGAACATTTCCTCAGCACCGAGCAAACCGTGTAGCGTCGTCGTCGGGACGGCACTCGGCGGAAGGGGGGACGTGATGGGTTCTGGGCAACTCAAGATTTTCGTGTGGCGCCTGCTGGTGCCGGTTTCGGTCGGTGCGCTGGCGGTCGGGTTACTGACTGTGAGCCCCGCCGGGGCCGCGCGCAGTCAGACCGTCCGATGCATGGGAACCGCCGACTACTGCGGCGCCACCGTGAGCATCGGCGGGGGGGTAACCAGCCGTGTCGTCAACGTGATGCTCACGGGAACGAACCTCAAGCTCGTCGGGGCGTACGCGGTGCCGGGGACGGCGCGCCGCGGGTTCACGATCTCGAACGCGTCATACCGCCTGGGCGGCTCGCAGTACCGCTTCACGCTCAACTCACTGCGATCGAATCCCCGGCGCGCGCGTCTCGTGCTGCTGTTCGCGCCCGATGGCGCCCCCGGCAAGTCAGGGGTGGGCGGACGGAAGCCCCTGCGCGACTGGCGCCCGGCGACCGCGATCTTCAACGTCGGCGCAGGGATGACGGTGTCGATCGTCGGTGGCGGCGGTGGCACCAGCAACTGCACGACCGACGAGACCAACACGACCTTCACCACCACGAAGGCCGAGGACGAGTCTCACGGATTCGGATTCAACTCGAAGGGAAGCGGCAGCTGCTGGAAGGAGACCAGCTGGAGCTACTTCAGATTCACGGTGAAGGATCCCGCCGGGCGCCAGGTCGGAAGTGGCGCGCTGATCATGTCGCAAAACAACCCGCTCGCTAGTTACTACGTCGACTGCAGGGCGAATATCCAACAATGGCAAGGGATCAACTGCAGCGGAGTGGGCGATGTGTACAACAGAACCGTGCTGATCGAGCGGATCTACTGACCGGAGGTTGCGATGAAATTCTCGAGGCGTCTGCTGGTGTTGGTCTCGCTCGGCGCGTTGGGTGTCACACTTGCGGCGGTTGGTCCGGCGGGCGCATCGCGCAGCCAGAGCGTCCGATGCAAGGGAACCGCTGATTACTGCGGCGCGACCGTCAGCCTCGACGGGGGCGCCACGAACCGCGTCGTGACGGTGATGCTGACCGATACGAATCTCGAGCTCCGTGGGGTGTGGGCGGTCCCGACGACGGCCAGCGGCGCGTACAAGATCACGAAGGCGGCGTTCCGTCTCGGCGGATCGCAGTATCGGTTCACCCTGAACGCCCGCCGAGGGAACCCTCCTCGCTCACGGATCGTGCTGCTGTTCACGGCCGGCAGCCGGGGCGTGGGGATTCCGGCCCTGCGAGGACACTGGGAGGTATCCAACGCGATCTTCTCCGTCGGCGCCGGAAAGACGGTGTCGATCGTCGGTGGCGGTGCCGGAACGAGTCTCTGCACGAGGGACGAGACCGTCACAACCTTTACGACCAAGGGCGACAACGAATCCCATCCCTTTGGGTTGTTCGCCAAGAACGACGGCAGCTGCTACTTCGATCTGAGCTACAGCAAGTTCAGGGTGACGATCAAGGACTCTGCGGGGAAGCTCGTCGGATCGGGAACCATGTTCCTCGGCCAGCGGTACGCCTTCAATGACTTCATCACGAGCTGCAACTACGCGCCCTGGGTAGGCGCGGCCTGCAAGCAGACGAACCCGGACCCGGACACCTTCAGCGACCTTAAGATCACCCTTTAGCGATCGGCGCTGCTCCAGCGTTTCGAAGCTCTCCGGCTACGCACGTGGCGAGCACGGAGGGCGAGCTGCGTCAAATGAAGATGTGCATGGACAGCGCGCTCGCTGAGCTACTGGAGATTCACGCCTAACGGGGCTCCGCCCCAGCCCGACGAGGCGTGTTTGCCGGTGGCCCGTGGCTGCGGTGGGGTGGGCGGCGGCTGGTTAGAAGACCCCGCCGGCTGGCGCGTGGTGTGTAGGCTCCGGTCGCGGATCGCTCGGGGCGGCTGGCCGTCCCGGTCATGAACCGCACTGGGCGGTAGGTGCCCCCGAGGGGGCGTGGACCCCACGACCGGAGCTGGTGATGAGTGTACCCCTGTCTGCCGCGGACGTGCTGGGCGAGCACGTGGTCTTCGAGCTGGAGTGCATCGATCGGGTGTATTGCAACGCGTACGTGCGCAAGCTGACCTACCCGGGCGGGGTCGCCTCGTTCTTCACCCATCATCGGGGGGCGAGTTTCGCGTCGACGTGTCTGGCGGACCCGATCAGCAAGCAGTTCGTGGCGTCGATCCTCGGGTTCGCCGCCGACCGCGGGATCCCGGTGGTGCGCTTTGAGAAGGGGCAGCGCAAAGACGACGTCGCCCACGAGCATCTGGCGCGGTTTGCCGAGGTCGAGGGGGTCTACATGGTCGGGGTGGCGCAGGAGAAGACGAGCACGTTCCGGACCGAGAAGCGGCGCAACCCAGAGACCGGGGCTCGCTACCCGTGGATCGTGGCGGCCAGCGCGCTGGTCAACCAGTACTACGTGTACGGGCTGGACGTCGACTTCGGCCCGTTCTTTTTGAAGTTCTCAAGCTACTTCCCGTACGGCGCAAAGCTCTGCTTCAACGGGCATCACTGGGCCCAGCGCCAAGCGCAGGCGGCGGGGATCGCCTTCACCGCGCTGGACAACGGCTTTCTGGACTGCGATGACCCCGACGCCCTGCAGCGCATCTGCGACCGACTGTCGGCGGCGAAGATCGACGCGTTCTTTCGGCGGTGGCTGGCGCGGGTGCCGCACCCGTTCACGGCGGCCGACCGCCGCGCCGGCTACCGCTATGAGCTCTCGATCCTGCAGGCCGAGTTCTCCCTCACCCAGGTGCTCGACCGCCCCCACTCAGGCCGGGTGTTCTTCGAGCAGCTGATCCGCGAGAACCTCGATCTCGGCCGGCCCGACAAGGCCAGCCTCATCTTCGACCGCCGCGTCCGCCTGCGCGGCCGGCGCCCCACCCCTCGCGGTGGCGCACCCGCGTGCTCACCCCCGAGGTCACCCCATCGATCCATGTCGACTACAAGCACTCCAAGATCAAGCAATACCACAAGCTCCAACGAGCGATCAGAACACAGAACTCAGAACAAACGAAACCACCATCAACGACACCCGGGACTTCGGCATCGGCACCCGGCTGAGGAACCTGCCCGCGCTGCGGCAGGTCGGCTTCCAAGCCAACCGGCGACTGCTCGCCACCCAACGGCTCGGCCACGACCCGATCGCCGCCGCCCGGGCACTGCGCAACATCACCGACCCGATCACGGTCGGTGACAGCCGCACGAGGGTCGCCGGGCTGCGCTTCGGCGACGCTCGTGCGATGGCGCTGCTCTCGCTGCTGGCCGTGTTCCGCCTGTCCGTGCGGGGTTTCACCAACCGCGAGTTGCGTTCGCATCTCGCGCCCCTGCTGGGACTCCTCCCCGACGCCATGACCGCCGGACAGGCCACCTACGACCTGCGGCGACTACGCACCCACGGCCTGATCGAACGCATCCCCCACACCAACCGCTACCTCCCCACCGAGGACGGGTTGCGAGCCGCGATCGTGCTCACCCAAACCCACGCCCGACTGCTCAGCCCAGCCCTGGCCGCCGCGATCGATCCGCTCGCGGACTTCCCGCACCTCCACCGAACACTGGACAACGTCCAGACGGCGTTCGACGACTATGCCAAACGCCAAGGACTCGCCGCCTGAAAACTTGACCTGATTTTCACGACCGCTAGGGCCAAGGACCCTCTTCGCGACGTTAGGTCATGACGGAGACCACCGTATGGCTTTAGCTACCGTCTTGTCGGTAACACAAAGCGCTCGCGCTATCGCCTTGTCGCTCATCCCCAGTTCCCGCAGATGGGTCGCCTCATCGGCGATCCTCAGGTAGACCGGCGTATCGGCCTGGTCGACGATCACCGCCTCGACCCAGATTTCTGCCGCGGTTCGAATTCTTTGCGTCCGCGTCCACTGTTTTCAGTAGCACACCGGGCTGGACGAAAGGAGCGGTCGCGCCTGACCGCGCGCTTCCGCATGCGCGTGAATAGGATGGCCTCGCCTCGCAAGACCTGGCTGCTGGTTTGATCGAAAAGCAGCGGCGCCACCATGCTGGCCGCTAAAGGCGTCAAGCAGCAGCGGGCGGCGGCCGAGGAGCCGGCGCACCATAGCCACGCTCCTAAGCGATACCTATGCAGATCGGCGATGCTGCACGCCGCTCCGCGAGGCCCTGCAATCGGCGACCAGCAGGACTGTGCTTCGTGGTTTCGACGGCCCTGCGTTGCGCGGATAGCGAGACAGCACAGCTCCGGCCGCGGCGTCGGCGCGATCGCTTTTGTCGTCCGCAGCCTTCCCCTCGCGCGATCGCAATGGCGACATGTCAATCCTGACGATCCGGCTGCGAGCACGCCCGGGCTCGGTTGCGGAATCGGCCCAAGAGGGATTGCGTCGGAACCGATAGCCGCTCTAGGTCGGCAGGCGCCGGCCGACTGACGCAAACGGCGCTTTCGATGCGGCTCGAAGCCGGATGCCGCCGCGGGTCGCCTACTTCGCCTGGGGCAGACCCTGGGAGACCTCGCCGAACAGCGCCATCTGCTGTGCGAGGGCATCACCGCCAGAGGCGCTCACCACACCGAGGTTGTCGACAATCGATCCCGCCCGCACAATCACGCGCTGAAACTCGGGGCTGGACCTGATCGCGTCGAGGGCGGATCGCTCGCCGTGCAGCATGAAGAACCCAGCGAGATCGCCGCCGTGCGGCTCCAACAGGTAAGCGTCGAACCGCTCGATCTCGCCGTCCTCCTGAAGCTTGCCGTAGTAGGCGACGCTCTCCTGAAAGACCTCCAGCGCGAGCTGCTCGCGCCCACGAACAACCTGACCCCAACCAAGGAACAATGCCTCTCCGGCCATCCTTTACCCCCCAAAGACGTGTGACGATGAACGAGCGACGCTATCGACTTGGCGACGCTCGCAGTAGAATTTTCAGACCGAACGACCGACGGATCAGCCGCCTTAGCTCCCGCGGCTCCCCGCCCTGCGCGGCCGACTCGGACCGAGGCAAGTCGTGGTGGCCCCTGCGATTCGGGTCCGCTACGCCCGATCTACGGAGCGCATCACTGGTGGGCGACCGGCGAGGGGATCGGCCGCGGTCCGCCCGATTGCTTTTCGTCTCTCACCGCTCTGAAACTCCGCGATTCGTTTGGCGACGCGGGGATCATCGCGGTCGTGCGCGACGGGTTGGTCTCGGCCGGTCGAGCTGGTCGGCACGCTGCTTTGGAGCACGGCGACGGTGCCTGAGGCGGCGAGCACGCCGTCCCAGGCACATGCCGTCAGGTCGCCGAGAGGGGACCCGGCCTCACGGGCGCCGTGCAAGCGTTGAGCCGGCGGGGATCATCGGTGCCGGCCGCTCATGGACCGCGTGGATGATCTCGGTGTTGTCGATCCCGCGCAGGTACGCCGAGGTGATCCCGAGGTCTGCATGCCCGAGCTGTCGCTGTATCACGAGCAGCGGGATCCCCTCGCGGGACATCTCGACAGCGTGGGCGTGCCGGAGCTGATGCGGCGCAAACCGGCGACGAACCCCGGCGGCCTGGGCGACGCTACGCAACTGGCCGCGGATCCCAGCGGGGGCGCATGGCCGGCCGCGGGTAGTGCCGCGCAGGACGCAGAACAACGCGCCGACGGGCAGGGTCGTGCGGAGTTCGAGCCAAGGATCGAGATGGTCCCAGCCCCAGCGGTCCATCCCGACCTCGCGCCGCCGGCCGCCCTTCCCGGCGCGAATGAGGACGGCGCCGCGCTCTCGGTCAAGGTCCGTCTCGGTCAGCGCGAGCGCTTCGCTGATCCGCAACCCAGCGCGCCACAGCACAACGATCACACCACGTAGCCTGATGCCGTCAAGCCCGTCGCCGGCCGCTCGCATCACGGCAGTGATCTCTTCCACGGTCGGCGGGTCCGGCGGATACCGCGAGCCCTTGTTCCGTGTCGTGCGTCCCCGGTGAAAGCTGGACAGGGTCGCGGGCGATCGGCGCCGCCCGGCGCAATCCAATAGTGGTACGGATTCCATGACGTCCCTCCTCTGGACGACGGTCGAACCCCACCATCGTCCCGCGCTGCGACAGTCCGGCCGGCCGCCGGCGACTGGGAGTCCCCACTCCGCCCTGAAAGCGGTCGTCAGCGCGCCCCCGCACGGCGCTCGCTCGCCTCGAGCGACGCGTCGCCAACTCGATCGTGCGCTCGGCGACGTCGAGCTGAGAAAAGCGATCGCCCGCAAGGTGCGCGATTTCCGCGCAAAGGGGGTCTTCCGCGGAATGAGGTCGCGGCGAGGCTCAGGGCACGCGTTGGCGTGAAAGCGGGCTCCGACGGAGGCCTCCGAATGTTCGCGTGTGCGCTGCACCCGACGGCTCGCTCTCTCGTTGCGCTGTCGCCCGAGATAGCGAGCGTGCCCGCCGGGCTCACCCTCGGGTCGCCGGCCGTTGCTCAGAAGCTGATCGCGGCCTACTGGGTTGATGCGAGAGAGTGGTGCAGGCGCACCGGCCGGGCTGTAGGTCAAGGGGTCGTGTGTGATCGCTTGCGGACGCGTTCGCGCGGGGAGTCGAGCGCGCTGCGGTCGTGGCGCGGTGGGACGTCGCTCGCGCTTGGGTCGCGGTGGACCGCCGGCCGGTGCTGACACGGTCGCGGTGGCGCGGCTCGACGTCCGTGTGCGACACCGCGTACACGCGAGCGTCGTGGTCGGCGAACACGAGTCTCGCGATCTCGTCCAGGCGGGGGTTGGCGGTGTTGTGGACGAGGTCGACGAGCAGGTAGCGCACGGCGTATCGCTGCGCGGCGAGGGCGAGTGCGCTGGCGTGCGCCGCATTGGAAGATCGCGTTGTTGAGCGCGATTCGTCCTGTGAACAGCAGCCGTCGCCCGTAGTAGACGGCGTTGCTGGCCTCGGAGGCGGCCTGTGTGTAGATCCAGCCCTCCACGAACACCCGGCGCTCGGCGAACGCGGAGTAGTAGAAGTCGTCGGGACCGCCCAGCCGTCGCTCCAGTAGAGGCTCCAATCGCGGAAGTTGTTGACGGCGATCACCGACGCGGAACTCGTATGGCCCCTGATCCAGTCAAGCGCGCGGTACAGGCCGCGGGTGAGCCCGTCGCCAGTCTGCGAGTAGAGCGGCGCACCGTGCGCGAGCTGGTCGATCGTCGGGGCGGCGACCGTCAGCAGCCGTCGCGCGCCGACTGCGAGTGCCGCGGCGGCGATCCAGGGCCAGTGCGTCTGGCGTGCCCCAGCGCGGCTGCGCAAGAGCGCGAATACGTATCCCGCGGTCAGCGCCGACGCCAGCATGAGGTCCGTATAGAGGTATGCGTTGCGCGCCGCCTGGCCGTGCAATCCAAGCCCAGTCGGCAGCGCGAACGCAAGCGCCACCCCCAGGACGGCGGCCCCCGCCGCGACGGCAGCCAGCCGGCGGGGTGCAGCGGCGCGGCCCCAGAGCACGCGCAGGCCCTCGGCCGCCACGAGCACGCGGCGAGCACCGGCGCCGTCGGCGCCTTGGCGCCGGCAGCGCCGATCACAAGCAGCGCGAGTGCAGCGAGCGCGCCGTACGAGAGCCGCGCCGTGCGGGCCCGCCGCCCGAGCTCGCACAGCAGCGCCAGCGCCGGGGCGAACAGCGCCGCCCCCATCAGGAAGCTCGGGCTGATCGCGACGATGTCGTCCCCGATCTCGTTGGCGAACTTGTAGTCGACGTGCGGGTCGAGGTTGAGCTCGCCGACGAACAGCACCAGCACGACCGCGACCGGCCCCGTCCAGGCGCCGCCGAAGGCCGCGCCGGCGACGGCGATGCCGAGCACCGCGAGCACCACCATCGGCACCATGCACAGGCGGAAGAACACGACCGGGAGCCCGATCCCGGTCACCTGCGTGATCGCCGCGCAGTCGAAGGTCGCGAACAGATGGTAGAAGAGCGGCTGGCCGGAGACAGTCGGGTCCCCCACCGGCCAGTGGTGAAGCGCCTCGCCGGCCAGGGACAGATACCAAGACGGTGTCGATCCCGTAGAACACGCGGCCCACCTGGCCTGGCAGCGGCGCGCCGGCGAAGAACTCGACCGCCAGGAAGGCGAGCGCGAGCACGCAGAGGCCGGCGACCGCCCATCGCCAGCCGGCCGGCAGCTCGCCAGCGCGAACCCCGATTGCCGGTCGAGGCCGCACGCGAGCGCGCAAGACAACGCCGAGCGCCAGGAACGCGAGCGGGTAGAGCGACATGAGCCCCCGCTCCGAGATCGCCGCCGTCGCCACGAACGCGAGCACCTCGATCACATACCCGAGCGCCCAGCCAACGGCGAGCTGCCGCACGCGGACCGTGTCGCCCGGCCGCAGCAGCCGATACGCGAGCCACCCAGGCGCGATCACGTAGACCACGTGGTAGGCGACAAACAGCGCCGCGTCCGCCGCCGACACGCCGCTCGCGAGCCACAGCCCCACCACTCCAATAAACACCAACAACGCCGGTCCAATCCCGCGCGGCATGCCCGCCGCGCCGCCCGCATGCCGGCGCGACCACACTGGCACTGGAGCGTCGATGATCGACCAATTTGGCAACGAGATTCAAGACCGACTGGATCAGCTGCTTGCCGAAGCCGACAAACTTCGCCGGGCGCTCGCTGCGCTGGGTAGCGGTGGCCGGTCCGCACCAGCGGATCCCGCGCCACCTCCCACGCGCGATCGGACGAAAGGCCGAAGCGGTGCGAGGGCCACACCTAGGAAGTCGGCCGTGAGCACCGAACCGCGCTCACGGTCGGTGGCGAAGGGCGGTTCGTCGGCCAGCGGGTCATCGGCGAGCGTCAAGCAAGGGACCGGCGGCCGCTCGACGGGGCAGCGCTCGCGAACCCGCGCCGCGCAGGGCCAGACCAAGAGCGCGGTGCTCGCGGCGCTTTCCAGCGGCGAGGCGATGACCGCCAGCGAGGTTGCCGGCGCGACTGGACTTGGCCGCGCCGCCGTGAGCACGACACTCTCGAAGCTCGCTAAGAGCGGCGAAGTGGCGAAGGCCGATCGCGGCTATCGCCGCGCTGAATCTTCAAGCAGCGCGTAGCTTCGGCCCAGCGCCGGCTCCGACGGCATGGCACCGTCCGGAAGACGTGAACGACACTGCTGCGTCACGCCTATTGCGGTCACGGTGATTTGGTGGCCGCTCCGCTCGCCGAGCGGTAGCGCGACGCCGGCGCGGCGCGACCCCGAAGCGCATGCAGTCTCTGACGTGTTGGCTAGCGTCGAGCCGTCGCTGAGCTCGTTGCCGACCCGCAGGGGGACGTCCGCACCGTCGAGGACATGTGCGGACTTGGGAACAGCAGGACGCGCGTCGGGTTGTGGACGAGCCCCGCATTCGTGGTCGCTCGGGCACCAGGGCTCGGTGTCCGGATAGCCAACGTGAGTGCGAAAAAGTTGCGAACGCCCTATGTGCGACGCGGTCCTGCGTGCGCCGCTGACCATCGAGCCCGGCACACGTGCTGCCGCGGGCGCGCGGTAGTGGATCGATCGCCGCGACAGTCTGGCCAGCGGAGCCGAGTCGCCCTCGGTCCGGCGAGCATCTCGATTAGGAGACGCTCAGCGAGCTGCGCGCTCAATCCTCATCGTTTGCTCCAGGCGAGCACCGCAGCGTCACCCCTCTCTGCGCGCGCTGCGGCGACGCGCGCATCCAGGTTCTGCCCGGCGTCCAGATGGGCCCGGAGCTTGGCGAGGCCGCCCTCGAGCTCGTCGGGGAACCGTAGCTCGAGCTTCTCAAAGTAGGAGGTCTGGCGCCGCCAATTGGGATCAAGCATCAGATCGGGTCGGCGCTGCAGCGCGCTGAGCGATGCGTCCTCGAGATCGTCGAACTCCAGTCGCAGGATGCGTGCCTCGGGGAGCTCGATTTCGAGCTCAGCGTTGGGTGGTCCAGAGCGAGCCAATCGTTCATGCTCGGGAGTAGTCGCGCATCCAGGTGACGTGCTCCATGTGCTCCCTGGTCCAGCCCATGAGCGCCAGCCGGCCGCCGGCGCGCAGTACCCGACGCGCCTCGCGCAGCGCCGTGCGCCAGTCAGGCGCGTGGTGGAGCATGGAGACGAGCATCCCGGCGTCCGCGCTCTGATCCCGCAACGGCAGCGCGGTCGCGTCCGCCTGAGGCGTCCGCAATCCCTTGTCCTTCGCCCGTGCGAGCATCGTGCGATTGAGGTCGATCACAAGCGGGTCCCAGCCCCTCGCCCGCAGTGCAACTGCGTAATTGCCGGTGCCGCCGCCGATGTCCAGAAGCTCCCGCCCGGGTGCGGCTTCAAGTGCTGCTTGAAGAGGACGAAGCACCGACGGACTGGCCCCACGCGTAGTGTCGTGGGTCTCCGCCTGGCGGTCGTAGACGTGCCGCGTGACTACGCTCGCCATCAGAGGCCGCCGCGCCGAGACGCGGTCCGCAAGACGATCGCTCACCGCAGCGACTCGATCGTCTGCACCGGCCTCGAGCTCGCCTCCGGCTGCGTCTCGATCGACGTAGGGAGAGTCTCGCCGTCACGAGCGCGCGGAGCGTCGAGATTTCTCATGAGCGCGCGTCTTGGCACGAGTTTGCAGATCGGGCAGGAGCGGCAGTGAGCCGGGCTGCTGACGAGCTCGTGCAGAGCGTTGGAGCCGTGGCTTACATAAACGGCTGCGATAGGAGTATAGTGATTGCTGTACTGGCCCTGCGGCCAGGATTCTCAACCCCAAGCCCGAATGCCACCGACGGCGCCAGCGGCGCCACGAGGCGTGAGGCATGGGTTACTGGTTTTGACTGCGGGGCCGGTGCCGTAGCTCTATCGGCGCTAGCCCACCGGCCTGGTGGATGCGTCCCAATCTGATGAAGCACGCGGCGGGTCTAGCCCTCTTCTTCCCGCGTGACGCCAACAGAGGGACGGGAAGGCTTGAAGATCATGACCCTGCGCGAGCAGCTCCGGCTTGGCGTACGCGGGGTGGGTGAGCTGATCGCGCCGCTCGCGGACCTCGCCACCTGCGTCGAGCAGCCGGTACATCGTCCGCTCCGAGCACAGATACCGCCCCTCGTCGAGCAGCGTCGCGTACACCTGCGCCGGCGCGCAGTCCACGAACCGCTCGCAGTGCAGCTCCGCCAAGACGGCCTCGCGCTCCTGGTCGGACAGCGCCCTGGGCGATGCCGGCCTGGGCTTCGGTGGCCTTCGCTCGGGAGGCCGGCGTCGACGGTAGATCGTCGCCGGCGAGGCGCCCAGCGCCCGGCACGCCGGGCGGGTGCCGATCAGCGGCGTGAGCTCTTGCACGGTCTGCTCGATCATCGCCCGGTGCTCCCGGACTCGATCGCGCTCCCGGTATCGACCATCTGCTGCAAGAGCGCTGAGAGATTTCCCTGCACCTCGATCACCTTCCGCGCCTTCTCGAGCTCGGACTCCCGTCCGCTCAAGCCGCCGACGCAGCTCGGCGATCTCGACGTCGCGGCGATCAGTGGGCTTGCGCCCCCGCCTGCGCGCCAGCCGCTCCAGCGCGCCCTCCCGCTGCTGCTTGCGCCAGTACGTCAGATGCGAGGTGTAAAGCCCCTCACGGCGCAACAGCGCGGCGACCTCACCCGGCTCGGTGCACGCGTCCGCCTCCTGCACGATCCGCAGCTTGTACTCCGCGCTGTAACGCCTGCGCTGCGGGCGCTCGACCAGCTCCCGGGTCCGGTGCCGCCACCGCGCCCGGCACCGCACCATTCGACGTGATCTCCGTCATCTTCAGCTGAGACTCCTGTTCTCCGCCCAGTTATCAACACGATTTACGCAAAAAATTACTACTGTGGATAACGTCTCAAACTACATTGACAGAGAGGGCGGGGCGGTGCAAAGGGTGCGTTCGCCAAAGACCGTAGCTCCGGTCGCTCTGGCCGTATCCACGCATGAACTCAGCGTTTCTGAACCCGAACCGAGCGTTGCGCGTGCTCGGGAGACCTTCCGTAACTGGAATCCGCGCCAGCCGCCGATGTCGTAGGCGGGCCGGACCGCCGCGCTCGATCGCCGAAAGTGCTACGAGTCTCATTGCTACGGTTCGCGGATCAGCGCCCCGACAAAGTGCTAGCGCTCGAACTGATGCGCATCAGGCAACGTCCGCGTCAGTAGCACAGATCAACGCCGGAGGAAGACAGTGGCAACCGGAACCGTGAAGTGGTTCAGCGACGAGAAGGGCTTCGGGTTCATCACGCCCGATGATCACTCCAAGGACGTGTTCGTCCATCACAGCGCGATCGTCGGCGACGGCTATCGGTCGCTCGCCGAAGGCGCGACAGTGTCGTACGAGACCGAGAGCGGACCCAAAGGACCCAAGGCCGTAAACGTTCAGCCGATCTAGGCCCCAAGATCTCGGCGATCGCCCGAAATCTCACCGATCAACGACGCCTCCGGGCGCCCGACGGCGAGCGTCTCAGTCAGCCTTCCCGAGTGAGACGCCGACGCCACCGTCGCTCGAGCCTGGAACGAGCGTCGGGTTGTCTCGGTCACCGATCCCCAGCTGAGACGCTCACGGCGGCTCCGGATACGGTCCTGCTTTGTGTTGCCGCGGCACCTCGCGTGGGTGGCCCCCCCTGAAATGCGCGCGCGCCTTCTGAAAGGGTCGAAGCGTAGAGCGCCGCCAAGACGAAACTCTCGCGGCCCACGGGCTCGGCTGTCTCGCTCGCTGCTGCTCAGTCGTCACAGCAACAATCACCTCGCGCCGAGGTCGTTGTCTCCTTGTGGGCGCAATGCGATAACGCCGCTGGCGCTCGCCGCGACCGTGCCGGTCAGGCCGCGCCGGCGTCCCGCCAGGATGATCCACCACCGCACGCCGTTAGCGGCAGGCGGGCCCCCGGCCAATGCTCAGCGCTGGCGGGCTGGCCCGCGTCCTACACAAGGAGTGCACGTGTGTCGCGCTCACGGGGCTATACGAACATCGCGATCACACCGGACCGCGCAACGGTACCCGCGTCAGCACGGAATGCAGGGCCCGACCCGGAACCCGACGCGCGATCTGCTCCTCGCCAAATGGGAGTCTCGCCGCGAGCGGTCGCACCCAGGATGGATCGGCTGACCGCCGTGCCGATCGAGCCAGAGCTGGACAGGCGAAGTGTCGCCACCGCGCTCGGGCGAAATGGGGCCGCAGGGAGGCAGAAGCGATCGTGGCGATCTGGTGACCCTCGTCAAGAAGGCGAGCATCGCTGCGCTAGCCGCCGTCCACGGCGGGGCCGGGAGAACGCGGAGCGGGCGGAGGCCGCGTCCCGGGAATCGGCCGTCAGGCGGATCTACCCGCGGGTGGGCAGCTTGCGCACACCCGATCACCCCGTGTACAACATCGAGCGACATGGCTGACTCTCAGCTCCACACCCTGCTTGAGGGAGGCGCCTTCTTTGAGAGCCCCCGCTGGCACGATGGCCGGTGGTGGGTGTCGGACTTCTACCGCCACCTGGTGCTTTCAGTCAGCGCGAGTGGTGAGCCGCACGAGGTGCTCGAGGTCGAGGAGCAGCCGTCTGGGCTTGGGTGGATGCCGGACGGGTCGATGCTCGTGGTGTCGATGCGCGATCACCGGATCCTGCGCTGGTCCGCCGACGCGGGCGTCAACGAGCACGCCGACGTCAGCGAGTACTGCGGCGGCCACCTGAACGACATGGTGGTCGACACGCACGGACGCGCCTACGTAGGCAACTTCGGCTTCGATCTGATGGGCGGCGGCGATCCGGCTCCGGCCAACCTGATCCGGGTCGACCCGGACGGCGGCGCGTCGATCGCCGCTGAGGACCTGCTGTTCCCTAACGGCTCGGTGATCACACCGGACGGCAACACGCTGATCGTTGGGGAAACCGCCGGCGCGCGCTATACCGCCTTCACGATCAACGACGACGGCTCACTCAGCGACCGCCGCGTCTGGGCGCAGCTCGCGCCGACGCCCGAGATCACGACCCTGGCGGAGACCCTCAGCAAGCTCCAGTTCGGACCGGACGGCTGCGGACTCGACGCCGAGAACCACATCTGGTGCGCGGACGAGGTGAACGCGCGCTGCGTCCGGATCGCGCCGGGCGGCGACATCGTCGACGAGATCAAGGCGCCGGACGGGCTCGACTTCTTCGCGTGCATGCTTGGCGGCGACGATGGCCGGACGCTGCTGATGTGCGCCGCGCCGGACTTCGCCGAGGTCAGCCGCATGGCCGCCCGCGAGGCCGTCCTGCTCACAACCACGGTCGACGTTCCCCACGGCGGGCTGCCGTAGCGGCAGTGCCGCTCCCGCCCTCGATCACTGTCATCGGCTCACCAACGTCGACCCGGAGCCGGCTGCAGGCTGGTCGTCCGCTGAACCGATAGCCAAGCGGCCGCTGTTATACAGCGGGCTGTCTCGTCGAGGTTTGCCGGGTGCTCCCGGCGCCCGGGATGCGGGCTGCGTTCGGGAATCTGCCGCGACCGCCAAGGACGAGCCAGCGAGCGCGCTGACAAAGCGCGAGGCCAAGGCCTGCGCAGAGCGACGGGCGGGTCGCTGTTTCCCCTCGGAGCTTCGTGCCCGGTGAGAGCCACTCTTGCAGTGCCGCTTGGGCGTTCGCGTGGATGCGATCGTCGCGACGGGCGGGGAGAGTCACGTCCGGACGATGCGTAAGTCGCCGAAGCGATGGCCCGTCGACGGCCACGAGGAAGACCGGATGCGATCTTCCGCGAGATGCGCGATACACGCGCAAGGGAGGCGTACGTGGTCAGCGGTGGGGTTGCACGCCGCTGTGTGAGTGCACGTTTGGCACGAGATTCCGTTCGTGCCGAAACTGGCGGACGACACTTCCGTGGTCGCGGCGGCCGCGGGCTGCCATGTCCGAGCTGTCCACGACTCGCGCGCGTCGCGGGAGTCGAAGCTGGGGATCGCGCCCGCCGGCGCGGTTCGGCCGAGGACCGAAGCTCACATGAGCGGGCGGCGCGTCGGGAGATGATCTGCGTCTCCCGGATCTCGTCACCGTGGCTTAGCTCCGGGCGTGGCGGCTCTCGGGGTGCTGCGGCAGGCCGTCGTCTGGGATCGGTTCCCACGGTGCGGCGTAGCTCACAAACTGGCGCACGCTCGGGCGGATTCCGGGATCACCGTCGAACGCGCCCATGCGAATGCCGATCGGATCAGGGTGCGATGGATTGCGGCCGAACAGCGACGAGCCGCAGTCCCCGCAAAACCACTTCTCGCCGCCATCGTCCGGTTTCCACACTCGAAGCTTGTCCCCGCCGGAGACGATCCGGAAGGTACCTTCAGCGGGATGTGCGTTCGCCGAGGCCGCTGCGCCACTGCGCCGCTGGCAGCGCTTGCAGTGGCAATAGCTGGCGATCACGAGCGGCGCGGTGACCTCGAAGCGCACAGCACCCACAGTTGCATCCACCGGTTAGAGGAAGATCGGACATCGCTGCTGGTTCCTCCTTACGCGTGTGTACGGCATTGCTCGCGGATTGTCTGGGATCTGTCGCGCCCACCCGATCGCGGGGCTGGTGTTAGTACCGGAGGGGTGAGTGCGTCAGGGAGCGCGAGGTCGTGGCGTGCGCATGTTGCTGGCGATGAGGATCTTGCCGCGGCGGGCTAGGCTTGGCGGAGTCGATGATCGTCTATAACCTGTTCCCGTTGCTGGCTGGCACGTTTCCCGCTTGGGTCCCGCACATTGAGCGGGCCGCGGCGATGGGCTTTGATTGGGTGTTCGTCAACCCCGTGCAGCGCCCGGGCGCGTCGGGCAGTATCTACTCGATCGCCGATTATTTCGAGCTCAACCCGGTGCTGATCGAGCCAACCGATCCTCGGTCGGGGGAGGATCAGCTGAGGGCGGTTCTTGACGCGGCGCGGGATCGGGGGTTGCGGGCGATGGCCGATCTGGTGATCGATCATTGTGCGGTCGACTCTGGGTTGGTGAGCGGGCATCCCGAGTGGGTTGCGTTGGATTCCGAGGGGGCGGTGATCCATCCGTCGTGTGACCAGGACGGCAGTACGGCGGTGTGGGCTGATTTGGCTCAGTTGGATCATCGCGGAACAGCAGACCCTGAGGGGCTCTATCAGTACTGCCTTGCCGTTGTCCGCCACCTCCTTGGTGTTGGGTTCGACGGCTTCCGATGCGACGCGGCATACGGAGTCCCGGGCGAGCTGTGGCGACGGCTGATCGCTGATACCAAGGACGATCGGCCCCTCACCGTGTTCGTGGCCGAGACGCTCGGTTGTACGCCGTGGGAAACCGCCGCGACGGCGGCCGCCGGTTTCGATTTCGTGTGCAACAGCGCGAAGTGGTGGGATTTTCGGAGCCACTGGCTCCTAGAGCAGCGCAAGCTGATCGGGGAGCAGGTCGCCTCGATCGGGTTTCCCGAGAGCCACGACACACCGCGGCTGGCCGAGGAGATGCACGGAAACCCCGACGCATCCAAGCTGTGGTACCTGTTCACCGCGCTGTTCTCAGCTGGATGCCTAATGCCGATCGGTTTCGAATTCGGGTTCCGGGGCGCCCTGCATGTCGTCAACAGCCGCCCGGAGGACTGGGAAACCACCTCGGTTGACCTTCGCGAGTTCATCGTTGCGGTCAACCGGCTCAAGACAGACATCGCGCTCTTCTCCCAGGAGTCTTCGATGCTACTGCTGCCCTCCTCCAACCCGGCGGTTCTGATCATGTGGCAGGGCTCGGCGACCCTTGGCCAAGAGGCCCTGTTGTTCTTCAACACCGACGTCTGGCACGACCAGCACGTCGAGGTCAGCGACCTGCGGGCGTTCGTGCAATCCGGCCAGCCGTTGGTCGACGTATCCCCCGAGTACCGGATGGACTTTGTGGCCGTCGCCCCCTTCTCGTATCAGCTGCTACCCGGGCAGGGCATCGTCCTAGTCACACGGCTCCCCGCGCGCGTCACCGTGAATCGTGCGCGCACACGCCTCTCAGTTCATCGCATCGATCCGACAGCAGGAAGTGATCGCGACTCCCGCTGCGCCAGTGGGCGAGACACACCATCGAAGGGATGGATAAGACGGCGCGCACAGATCGTCAGCGGGTCGCAGAACCGTCCGGCGTTCAGGCGATGCGCGCCGAATATCGGCCATGGGATCGCGGCGACGTATCGCCAAGATCATGGCCGGCGCGCCGACCCGTTCGGCGCGCGCAGTCTGATCATGGACCCCAGCTGCCGTCACCCCTGCCCCGTTCGATCGTCGCCTTACGCGGTCCCGCGCGTGCGCCAGGCGCGGCTGTGGTCCATCTCCACATGCGGCGGGATCCGGACAACCTCTCCCGCTAGCGCTAGCCGCCAGCCCAGCGCTCCGAAGGAGCTCCCCCGCGAGCGAGTCTCATACCGAACCGCCGCCCCGCCCCGGATCCACCGCAGCCTCCCGCACAACCGCTCGGCGGTATGAGGCTCGCTCGCTAACGCTCGGCCTCTATCGCCTCCTCGCCGACGGCGAGCCCGTGGAGCAGGACCGCCTCGCGACGGGCGCAGACCTTGCCCTGGGGCGCGTCAGCGAGTTGCTCGACGGGCGGCCCGGCGTCTATCTGGATGAGCGCGAGTGGGTGATCGGGTTCTGGGGCCTGACGATCCGGCCGATGCCCTACCGGCTGCTGATCGAGGATCGCGTGCTTTACGCTTGGTGCGCGTGGGACACCCTGTTCCTGCCCGAGCTGATCGGACAGCCCGCACGCGTCCAGTCCACCTGCCCTACCGCGGGCGACGCATCCGTGTCGTTGTCGGTCGACGGTCTCGAGGTCATAGACGTCGCTCCGTCCAGCGCCGTGCTCTCGTTCCTTCACCGCAACCACCCGCTCGACGCCGACACGATCGCCACCTTCTGCCACTACGTCCACTTCTTCGCCGATCGGACTGCGGCCGAGCGGTGGACGAGCGAGCACGACGGGACGTTCGTGATCTCGCTCGCCGACGGCGTGGAGATTGCGCGGCTCGTCAACGAGGCAAGGTTCCCCACGATCCGAGCCGGCCGACGGACCTGACTCCGCCTAAGCCGCGGGATCATCTGCGCGTGAGCGAAGAGGCGGTGACCCTACGGGCGTTCACGCGCGAGGATCTGGCGGCAGTGGGGTCGTGGTTTCGCGACTCGGAAACCGTGCGGTGGCTGGGCGGGCCGGAGTGGCCGGCGCTGATGCTCGCGCGGGCAGACCAGGTCGTCGGCGAAGAGTTCCGCGGCGCGATCCAGACCGTCGCCTACCGCTACCTCGCCGAGCAGGAGGGTCGCGCGATCGGGTACGTCGACTGCGGAACGGTCGATCGCTGCACCGTCTATGCCGGCGATGGGCCCGACGGGCCGATCATCACCGACACGATCGACGTCGCGACCGGGTCGATCGCGTTCGTCGTCGATCCGGCGCTCCGCCGCCGCGGCCTCGGACGGGCGATGATCACCGCGCTCACGCACCGGCCCGAGCTGGGGCTCGTCGAGCTGTTCGAGGCCGGGGTCGAGCCCGAGAACACCCCCTCCCAGAGGTGCCTCATGGCGGCAGGGTTCCGGCTGTGCTCACCCGAGCCGGACTTCGAGGGGATGCTGTTGTACTACCGAGCCCGGCGCGAGGCGATCAACCCGGCCAGGAGACTGTCGCGGTGAGCGCGATCCGGATCCCGCCGCAACTTGCCGACGCGGTCGAGGAGGACGACTACCCAGCCCGCTGCGAATGGTCGCCCGCCTGCCACGGGAGATCGAGGCGATCGCGGCTGACTGGGGCCTGGAGCTCGGCGACCCGTACCTCCCGGGCGGGCAGTGCGCGTGGGTCGCGCCCGCTCGCAACCGCGCCGGCGATGAGCTGGCGCTGAAGGTCGGCTGGCGCCACCGCGAAGCCGAGCACGAAGCCGACGCGCTGCGCCTCTGGGACGGCGACGGCACCGTCTGCTGCTTTGTCACCGCCACATTCGACGACACGACCGGCTTGCTCCTCGAACGCTGCGTCCCCGGAGCCCAGCTCAAATGCTCCCTACCCGAGCCAGAGCAGGACCTCGTGCTCGCCGCGCTGATGCGCCGCCTATGGGAACACCGCCCGCCCGACGGCCACCCCTTCGGCTCACTCGAGGACATGTGCCATCAGTGGGCCGACTGGTTCGAGCTCGATTTCGACACCGACCCGCGCGGCCTCGATCCCAGCCTCGCGCGCGAAGGGATCACGACGCTGCGGGAGCTAGCTGGCGCGCCCCTGGAGCAGTTGGCCGCGGCGAGCCGGCTGTCCGAGCAGCTGCACGCCCGGGCCGAAGAGCTGCTCGACCAGTTCGTCGATGCCGCCAGGGCCAGTGGGTCGAGCTGGAGCGAGATCGGCTTCTCACTCGGAACCAGCAAGCAGGCCGCCCAGCAGCGGTTCGCGGCCCTCGCCGAGCCGCCACCGGGCCAGGCCCCGTTCGGGCTCACCGGAACTGCGGCGGACGTTCTGACCGATGCGGCAGCCCAGGCGCGCGAGCTCGGCCACCACTTCATCGCGCCCGAGCATCTCGTCCTCGGCCTGCTCGGCCAGCCACAGGAGCTCGCCGGGGAGGCGCTCGCCGCGCTCGGCATCACCCTTGAGGACGCACGCGCCCGAGTCGAGCACCGACTGGGCGCCGCGGCGCCGCGGCCGGCCGGCTCGCTCGGCGCGGTACCGCAAACCAAGCGATTGCTGGCGCTCGCTCACGCGATCGCCAAGTCGCTAGGCAGCCGCTGCGCCAAGACCGAGCACATCCTGCTCGCCGCAACCTCCCCCAAGCTCCACAGCTCAGCCGCCACGCTGCTCGCGACGAAGCGATCCCCGATGCACCGCATCGAGAACAGCGAACTCGACCCGTCCGAGCAACTCACCCGCGCCCATCCAGCAAGTCTACGGTCCGACCTTCATTCGTCAGACTCTTCGAATGACACCCCATGCTCGCGTTGCCGTCGACGTGGCCGAGCAGTTCGGCTTCTCCGTGGAGCAGCCCGTTCTGATCGAGGAGACGAACAACACGGTGGTCTGGCTGCGGCTGCACGAGATCATCGCCAAAGTCGCAACGCACCCGGAGAGCATCGACAGACTTTTCCTGGAACACCGAGTCGCCACAGCGCGAACCGCACGACACCAACTACCTCATCAAAAAGGAACGGCCTGCGCTGGATCTGGATCGACCTCGAAGGCGCATGCCGAGGACCCCAGGAATGGGACCTCGCCTTCCTCTCAGCCGACGCCTGCACGCAGTTCCCCGACATCGACCACGAGCTCCTGAAGCTCCTACGAACCCTCAACAGCGCCCGCGTCGCAACCTGGTGCTGGGCCCGCTACCAGCACCCAGACATGCGCTGGCACGCCCACCATCACCTCGAAGTCGTCCGAACCAACTGTCCCGCATAGACCCGCGGTCGCGCTGAACAGCCAATCGCCGCAGCGACCCGCGGTCCCGCTTTCGTCATGCGACGCGCACTCCCAGGCGACTCGGCAAGACTTCTCGAAGTGCGCGGCCAGCGCAGGTCTGGGACGCCGTAGGACGAGCCCCGCTCTCACGAGGTTGCATAGCGCGCACGGCACCTCAGGTGTCCCCCGCTTGGCGCTCGGACCAGGGGCATCGTGGATGCATGCATCCTGGATCAGTTCCCGCCGTGGGTTGCTTTTTGGGGGTCCTCCGCGCCCCGAGGGTCAGGTCGGTGACGCGGTGGCCATACCGAGGATCTCGTTCGGTCTCGTCAACGCGAACGCGGCTGGGTCGAAGTCGTCGGCGCCGTCGAGTCCGAGCCATTCGAGCATCGCGTCGTGCTCTTCGCTGGCTGGGTTCGCGAGCGTGTCGCGCAGGTCGGCGTATCCCCAGACGCCGCCGCAGTCCTCAGGTGGACAGGCTCCCTTACCCGCGACGCACGCAGGAAGCCGAACGCCTGGATCCGGCTCAAGCATCTTCTCGAGGACGATGTCGTGCTCCAAAAAGTCACCGAAGTCGTACGCGTAGCGAATCCGGTCTCCGGGTTCCGCGAGGAAGTCCGTGAGGACCGGCCTCGCGGCGCTTTCCTTCCTTGCCTCGTACGGTCGGCATCCGCAGGACGGTGCGATCGAGCGCGGTCGGCTCGTCGAGCCGACCGCGGATGCCTGCGGCAGCCGCCCAACCAAAGCATGGCCCTCGAGGAGCACGCCGCTGGGACCACAGGCGCCGGCAAGGGAGGACCAAGGCGAGAATCGCTCCTCCTCGTCCGAACCGAGCATGTCGCCGGCCGGCGACCGGGCTGTCGGAACGCCTGGCGGAGCAGCACTGCAGTCTCGGTGCTGCCGGCGAGTTCACTGCTCCCTTGGCTCAGGAGCGCCGCGATGAGCTGCCGGCTACTGCTCACCGAGAGAGGGGCGGTCACGCGACAGCGTCAGTCCTGGTCCGTTGCGGCAGCGAGGGTTAGCTGGAATCGAGCAAGCACCCGACCGGTCCGCGCTGCTCCTCCGACGGGAAAGCAGAAACCCCGTCGAGTCCCGCGTGCTCAGTGTCGCTGGCGTTCCAGAGGAGGACTCCGGACCGAGGTTGCCGGCGTTTCCGTCAATCGGTGAGCAGGCGTCTGGAGCAGCGGTCGTTGGTCTTACGGTTGCTGCGAGTCCGAGCATCTTCCTGTACGTGCCCGATGGCATCGGCGGGCGCGGCGGGCTAACTCGTCTACTTCCACGGTCGCGGTTTCGTCATCTGCGACTTGGACACGCACGACAATGCCTGCCGGTTCCTTGCGCAGCATGCTGGAGCCGCCGTTCTCTCAGTCGACTACCGTCGCGCACCCGAGCATCATTTCCCGGCGCGATCGAAGACGCGCTCGCGGCGTTCAGGTTCGCGGTCGAGCATGCCGCAGAGCTTGGTGCCGATCCCGCACGGGTGGCGGTCGGTGGCGACAGCGCTGGGGGCAACCTCGCCGCGGGTGTGGCTCGTGTCGCCGCAGGCGACGGCGGACCGGCGCCGATCTTTCAGCTGCTCTTCTATCCCTGGCTTGATCTCTCGCGAAAGCGGGAGTCGTACCGCGTGTTCGGTGAGGGGTTCTATCTGACTGAGGCCGAGCTCGATTGGTACAGGCACCAGTACCTGACCGAGGAGGCCGACGCGCTCGATCCGCGCTGCTCGCCGCTGTTGGCTGACGATCTGAGCGGCGTCGCGCCCGCGTACGTCGCGACCGCCGGCTTCGATCCGCTGCGCGACGAAGGCGAGGAGTACGCCGATCGCCTGCGCGCCGCCGGTGTGCGGTGGCGCCGCCGGCGCGACGCCGGTTGCCTGGGCGATCGGAAACCGGGCAGCGCGGTGCACGGCCTGCGCCCGGAGGAGGTGAGCGCGACCCTCGAGCTGTTCGAGGCCTGGGGTGATGTCGACCGCTCGCACCGTAAGCTCGCGCACCGCGGCAGCTACCTCGGGCTGGTGTGGGTCTCGGCCGCCACCGTTCGGCGTGTTCTGGCTGCACACGGGCTTGTTCTCAAGCGGCCCAGACGGGTCGTGCGCCAGCCGCGGCGGCCGTTCCCGGAGTGGGCGGACTACAAGCGCAACTCGATCTGGATCTACGACGTCGACACACCCACTTCACCTGCTGCCCGCAGCACGCCGTGGTCGCCGTCATGGACCTCGTCACGCGCAAGTGGATGACCGAGCTCGTCTCGATCGAGGAGACCTCCACCCAGGCCTGGATCGAGAGCCTGTTCAGCCACGTCAAGGCCGACTGGCCGCACCTGGACCGCATCAAAGATCCCGAAGTGCTCCGGGCCGAGCTCGCGGTCGTCCGCCACGACTACAACACGATCCGCTTGCACGCCGGGATCGGGTACGTCACCCCCGCCGACGAGCACGCAGGTCGCGGCCCCCGCATCCGCGCCGCCCGCAAACGCGGGCTACGACACGCCCGCTGGGCCCGCATCATCTACCATCGAACGGAGAAGCTCAAAGCCAACCGCCGGAGCCCCACCGATGTGGACTAATGCTAATGCGCTCCCCGATCTGTGGCTTTGACTCAGACACACCTCAGCTCGGGAAAACGTGTTTGGCTCTGTCAACGCGAAGCGGCTGACGGACCTCGTTTTGCAGGTTGGACAGAACTTTCGGGCGTGGGGCTGGTCTAAGGGCTTTATCGATCATGCTGTCGTTCTGCTCACGCTATGGTGGCTGTTCGGCCCGCGGAACATGGTCTGTTGGTGGCGGGCGGCTGGGCGCTGCGGTGGGGCGTGATGGTGGTTTGGGTTGCTGATCGTGTCCTGGTCGATGCCGCCCGGGCTGGTGATGTGGATGCTTTTGAGGTGCTGGTTCGCCGGCATGAGGGCAGGGTGTATCGGGTCGCTTTACGGTTGCTGGGTTCTGATGCTGATGCCCAGGACGCAACCCAGGAGACGTTCGTTCGGGCGTGGCGGGGGCTTGGGCGCTTTCGCGGCGAGAGCGCGATCTCGACGTGGCTGTTTCGGATCGTGACTAATCGCTGCTTGAACGTGATCGTCGCGCGGCGACCGGTCGAGGGTCTCGATCCGGACCTGCCGTTGGTTGGTGGTGATCCGGCCGAGATCGCGGAGCAGCGTGAGCGCTTTGCGGCGGTCGCACGCAGCGTCGTATCACTTCCGCCGGCGCAGTGTGCGGCTTTGGTGTTGCGCGATTTTGAGGGGCTTTCGTATGAGGAGGTCGCCGCGGCGCTTGGGGTGAGCGTGGCGGCGGTCAAGGGGCGTATTCATCGGGCGCGACTGAGTGTGCTCAGGGAGACCGCGGCATGGCGCTAGACGACGCGCGGGGGGTGTTGGCGTGCGGAACGCCGCTTGAGGCGCTGATTGATCAGGTCGTCGAGCATTCCACGGCGGTGGATGCCGCCCATCAGGCTTCTTGCGCGTATTGCCAGGCGGCGTTGGTTGCGTTGGGGGAGGCGTGGGGGGAGGTGCAGGCGTTCGCGCGTCAGCCGGTGCCGGTGCCGGCGGGGCTGACTGAGCGGATCATGGCGCGGATCGGAGCGTTGATTGCGCGCATCGGGGACTCGGTGGTGTTGATTGGCGCGAGGGGGGAGACGCGTATCAGCGAGCGGGTGATCGGTCGGATCGCCAGTGCCGCGGCGCTGACCGTGCCCGGCGTCGTTTTGCCCAGCGCTCGGCGGATCGCCGTCGATCCCTGCGATCGCAGCCGCGTGCGGTTGGGCTTGCGCCTGGTGATCGCGTTTGGTCCATCGATCGAGGCGCTGGCTGCCGCGGCGCGGGCGCGAGTCAGTGCTCGCGTGAGGGCGCAAACCGGCGCCCGGGTAGCTGGGGTTGACATCGCCGTGGAGGACATCGTCCAGGACACCTAACCCTGGGGCCGCAGAACTTTTTGCGCCGGGCCCGGTCGAAGTTGTTAGATGCGGCGTTGCGCTCGGAAGGGCACACGCCTTCACCTCAAGACCCTTTGGGAGGCTTAGATGGCTGAGCAGACACACAGCGAGCGCGCCGAGGGCACGCCGCAGCAGCAGAGCGCCGGAGGCGAGGGCCGCCGCGGCGGGCGGCTCGTTCGCGGTGAGGGGGCGCTTGAGTCCGAGCGCGGGTCGACGACGCTGGCTGATGTGGTGGTGACCAAGGTAGCGAGCATCGCCGCGCTCGAGGTGCCGGGGGTCTACGAGCTGGGGGGCGGTGTCGCGCGTGCCGTGGGGGACGTACGCCAGCGCGTCGGGATAAGCGACTCGCGCACCCAGGGGGTCTCGGTCGAGGTTGGCCAGCGCGAGGCCGCGGTGGACCTGACGTTGGTGATCGAGTACGGCGAGTCGATCCCGCAAGTCTCCGAGGCGGTGCGCAACAACGTGATCAAGCGGGTGGAGGGGATCACGGGCCTGTCGGTGACCGAGGTCAACATTGCCGTCAACGATCTGTACTTCCCTGGCGACGAGGCGCCGGCGGAGCCGGCGCGGGTCGAGTAGCAGCCGGTGACCACAGCAGAGGATTCGACCAACGCTGGGGCTCGGTTGGCCAGTTCGCCGCGTTCGCGGCTGGCGCGGATCGCGCTCGACGCGGCGACAGCGCTGCCTCAGGTCGCCGTCGGCGTACGCGGCGCCCAGCGGGTATGGGCGACCGCCGACGACGGCGAGATCCTCAAGGGTGTCGTGGCCGCCGCGCGCCCCGACGCGCGCTTTGATGTAGAGCTGCACCTGGTGGCCCAGTGGCCGTTCGAATCGCTGTTCGCGCTCGCCGACGAGGTTCGCAGGCGAGTACAGCGCGCCGCCGCCCGCGCCGACCTCGACGGGATCCTCGGGCACGTCACGGTCGCGTTCGAGGACGTCCGCGAAGCGTCGAACGAGGTGGCGGGCTAGATGATCTTGCTGCTGCGGGCGGTGGCGCGGCTGGTCACCTTCGTGCTGCTCGTCGTTCTGGCGGCGTGTGGGTTAGCGATCGCGATCTTCTCCATCGGGGGGTCGCGCACCGGCGATTTCAGTCTGCCCGGCCTAGCGCGACTGGTGCATCTCGGCGACCTACGCCAGGAGGTCGGCGAGCTGCTTCACGACCTCGCCGGGCCAGGACCCGTCGCGGGCATCACCGTGTTGTGTGGACTAGGGGCTATCGCTGTCGGCCTGCTGCTGCTGGTGGGGGCGTTGTGGCCGCGCCGGGAGCGGCTGGTGATACTGGACCGCAGCGCGGAGGGCACGCTAGCCGCGAGACGACGCGTGCTCGCCCGCGTAGCCAGTGCCTTGGCCGAGCAGACCCGTGGCGTGACCGCCACCAAGGTCAGGGTCAGACCCGGCCGACGCCGTGGTGGACGCCTTGCCGTGCGCGCCGACCACTCACGCACCCAAAAGCCGCAGGATGTCCGCCAACGAACCCAGCTCGCGCTCGCTCCCTTGACCGACGCGTTCGGGCTGCGCGCCCGCGTACAGCCCCGACTTGGGCAGCATCGCCGGAGGGTGGAGTAGGTCATGCTGCGCCAGCGCCTGCGGATCGGCACCTCGCCCTTCGTTGTGCTCGGCCGGATCGTGCTCGTGCTGTTTGCGCTGGCGCTGATCTGGTACGCGACGATGCTGGTGCTGCTCGCGTTCAAGGTGTCCCCGCACACCGTCAACCAAATCAGCGGCTATCGCAGCGCTTACAACTATCTGGCCGGGCTCAAACCCCGGGATATCACGGCCGACACGCGACTGATCGCCGGCCTGGCGGGACTGGGCGGCTTTCTCGTGTTCGGCTACCTCGCGTTCAAAGAGATCCCGCGCCCACACCTGACGCGCACCGAGCTGCGGCTCCTCGACGACGAGCGCGGCGTGGTGGACGTCGCGCCGCGCGCGATCGAGCGCGCGATCGAGGGCGCCGCGCTCGAGCTTGATGCCGTGCAGGACGCTGCCGCGCGCTACGCCAGCGATGAGCTGACAGTCAACGTCGGCGTCACCCGCGCCCGGGAGCTGCCTGACATCCTGCGCTCGGTGCGCGCCCAAGCGCATACGCAGCTCGCTGCCCACGGCCTGCCTGAGCTTCCCGTCAACGTGACCCTTACTGCCTTTGAGCGAACCCGACGAAGGGAGCTTGCATGATTACCCGAAAGTACCTTGCCGCCGTGCTGGGTTTTGCCTTCGTGGCCGCTTGGATTGGCTTCGGCTTCGGTGACGCCATCCTCTGCCTCCTCGGCGCAGCCATCTTCTACGCCATAGCCAGCTTCCTCGAGGGCGACCTCGACCTGGCCGACCTCCAAGGCCGCTTCAGCAGCAGCCGCTCCACGACCACCACTGCCCCACCACCACCTCGCCCGCGACCACGCCCCCACGTGCAGTAAGACAACGCCGCAGCACAGACCTCCCACGCCGGCGACAGTGTCCCTGCGGCAAACCGGCGGCAGCAGGCGGGGGCCATGTCCCGAAACGTGCGGATCGAGGCCGGTATGTCATTGGCTCCACTACTCGTCGCGCAAGGCGTTTTGATCTTTAGCGCGCCGCCAATCCGGCCGCGCACATCACCTCGACCGCGTCGCGGACCTTGAATGCACCCATGAGCGCCGAGCAAGGCTCAATCCGCCACTCGCTCTGGGTGACGGGACTCGCTGCCGTCGACACTGCCCTCCGGATCAACGCTCAGCTCGAAGGTGATTAGGCGGGTGTCGCCCGCATCACAATCGGTTGGCTCGAGGTTCGCGACACTGCCCCAGCGGAACGTAGGAAGCAGGATCGCGTCCGGCTCACCACTTCCGCTCGAACTCACGGAGCAGGAGTGCCCGTCGGCCTCGCGTCACTGCTGCACGGGACGACGAGGAGAAGGCAGGAACCTCCCGCCTGGACACCCGACCGCTCGTGCATTGCGCCGGCCGAGCGGCAGTCCCCAAATCCGCGCGTTGCAGGGGACTGGCCAGGAACGTCCTCGGGCTTTGTCTGTCGTCAAAGGAGGAGCGTTGAGACGCGACGCCTGGACTGTTCGTGGTCATCTCAGGGCCGCACGCCGTGCGTGGGTTCTGCCTTGCGCCGGTGGAGCGTCATCACACCACTCATCGCATGCTCGTGCTTGCGATCGGCCCATGACAGTCAGGCGTGGCCGCGCCGGCGCCCGCGTAGGGAGCCCGCCTAGGCAAGAACTGCGGAGGCAAGAACGGCTCGAGGGGTCCATGGGCTCGGCCGAGTAGCCTCGTCTTAGTGCTGCTCGACAGTCTGATGCCCGAGTTCGACGCCACCCGGATCGAGCACCGGGTGATCGACGGTCGGCCAGCCGATGTTTACGAAGTGGCGATCCAGGCCGACTTCCTCGACGCGGTGCGTCGCAGCCGGATCGTTCGTGGACTGTTCGGGTTGCGCGCTGCCGGTGAGCGAGTGGCGGCGGTGGCGCGGCAATCGTAGGCGGTCGGTCCGCGCGAGCCCGTCGCGCTGCGTCTCACTGAACTGAGATGCGAGCACGGCGACTGGGTCCGGCTCAGCGAGGATCCGCCCAACGAGTTCGCGTTCGGGGTGGTCGGGCGTTTCTGGGGCGGAGAGACCGCGTGGAAGCAGATCGACTCCTCCGCGTGCACGTCGTTTGACATCCGCGGGTACGCCAAGATCGCCGCCAACCTGTCCCTGCGTCCTTCTGGGGAGCGGCGAACGCTGACTTCCCAGCCGTCGTCGTCAGCCGAGCTGGAGCTCAACGGACGCGATCGAGCGTGTCTATGACACCGCGGGCGGCTAGCCGAAGATCGGGAAGCGCCGTTGCGTGGCGAGTCGATCCATTGCGTGTTGGATCGCGGATTGCACTTCGCGGTAGATCGAGTTGACGTACTCGCGATCGTTGACCCGCTCTGGGTCCTGGTCGACGTGAATCGGGTCAAGCAGCTCGGTGCGGATCTTCGCTGGCAGCGGCAGGTGCGTCGGTATGGTCTCGATCGTCAGCCCGAACGGGATGCCGAGCAGGATCGGCAGCTGCGAGCCGCGAAGCTTTTCTTTCAGACCTTTCAGCGCCGAGATGTGCTCGAGCCCGTTCACAAGCCAGCGGCCCTCCGAGAGGACGAATACGGTGTCATGTCCGCCGACGCTGGCCACGGGAACGATCGGCACGCCAGAGCGGATCGCCTGGCGTACGAAGCCCATCCGCCCGCCGAGGACAGCCTCATCACGCCTGAGCCAGTTGCGCATCGCGTCGACGTCACCGCCCGGCCAGATGATCACGTCACACCCGGCGCTGAGCGCCGCGCTAACGCCTTGGCGGGAGGCTGGGATCACGCCGACCTGGCGGAAGTAGTCGCCGAGACCGGGCGCGGCCATCAGGACGTCGTGAGCGGTCCCGTGAAGCACGCGCTCGCTGCCGAATCGCTGCCACCAGGCGGCGACGAACACCCACGCGTCCATCGTCAGCGAACCTCCTGAATGATTTCCGATCAGCAGCGAGGTCTCCTCGGGCAGTCGCTCCCAACCGGAGGTCTCGAGCCGGAAGTAGTACTTGCAGATGGCATCCCAGACAGGCTGCTGAGCGCGCATCAGTTTCTGGTTGGGGCCATCGAGAGCGTGTTCCGTAGCGGCGGCGACACGCTTGCCGATCAGGCCTTCGATTCCACCCTTGGATTGAACCTTGACCTGGCACTTGCTCCCGGACTCTGCCCCTGCAGCCGGATCGAGCGCCGCCCGGCCGTTGCCCTTGTCCGGCGTCGTTGCACGCGGTGGCGCACCGTCGAGCTCAGGAGTTGCGCGTAGAGGCGGACCGCCGAGCTGATCCTCCTGCCGGGGCGGCACTTTAGAACCGGTTGCCATGATCAATCTCTCCTCCTTAGCTAAGAATCTCCCCTGCCGGGGGCCGCGGCATCGGTACGAGACACGGTTTCTCATCCGGAAACCCCGCAACCCCGCGTCTCTGACGCGCGACCGGCGGTCTCGAAGAGCATTCTGGGTGTAGCCGTCTGAACTGGCCCCACTGTCGACGCTTGAACCTGGCCCCACCTCCGTCCGAGCTGAGCTTTTCGATTCGCGCTTCGTCAAGCGCGAACGGAAGGGCCGGAATGAGTGACGAGGATGGAAAGGATGCCGCTATGCGGCTCGCTGCGCTCGGCCCTGTCGGGCCACCCTTGACTGCGCGGCGGCCGCGCGGGGTTCTGCAGCGAGGAGGGGCTGGGCAGGGTGGGCGGCCAGGTCGCGGATCATGCGCCGGTAGACGACGTCGGAGAGGTGGCGTTTGAGGATCCGACGAGCTTCCTTCTTGGTGTGTCCGTTGGCGCGTGCGTCGGCGTAGATCTTCTTCGCGCGCGGCTCGCAGCGCAGCTGGGTGCTCATCGAGGTCGAGCGGTTCAGGCGTCCGTGGATGATGGAGCCATTCGCGCGTCGCGGCATCGGCGAGCTGTGGCTCGCGTCGATGATCAAGCCGGTGTTTCGCCAGTTGATGTACTACGCCGGTATCCGCGACCGGTCTGCGACCCCGGCCGCTGAGCTCGATGCGTACGTCGACCTGCTCAAGCGCGAGGACGGGGGTCGTGCGTTCCTGAACATCATGCGAGGTTTCGAACGGACCGCTGCGAAGCAGCGCCTCTACACGGGAGTCGTTCGCGACGCGCCGTACCCGGTCCAGGTGGTCTGGGGCGCCGACGACCCGGGCCTGAAGCTGTCGGTCTACGGCGAGCAGGCCCGACAAGCGACTGCGGTCGACACTGTCCACACTGTTCGGGCGAAGCATTTCCTGCAGGAGGATCAGGCGCCCGCGATCGCCGAGCGAATCGTCGCGCTGGCGAGGTCTGGAACACCACCTCCACCGTAGCGATAGCGACGATCGCTGCGACATAGCGAGAATTGTGTCGAACCGCGCCGTCAGAACTTTCGCGAGCGGCGACCTCGCGCGTGATCGCATCACGCAGTACCTGGTGTCGCGCGACGCCAACGGTCAGCCTGACGACAAGGCTAGGTCGAGGCGTAGTGCTAAGCGCGGCCAGGACGACGGGCTCGATCTCGCTCCGCCGAGCGGCGTGAGACCCGACGTCCGCAATGGAACCCCGATGAGCAACGGGATGACCGGTGGACGGCTCTCAAGGACCAGACGACCGGCGGCAGGACCTTGGCGGCCCTCGCCAAGGTCGGCCTGCAGCCAAGCACTGTTCACCGGTCGAGCGAACCCCAGCGAAGGCCGCTCGACCGGCGGACACCCACCTCAGCTTGAGATGCGACGGCGACAAACACATACGGTTGCCTCGCGCGCGTTTACCCTCGGAGGTCCGTAGTGGCGCCGGATGACTCGGAGGTCCGTAGTGGCGCCGGATGATCTCGAGCTTTCTTCGCGGTCGAGAGCGAGCTGGTCTGCGCGCTGTGGTGTCAGTCGGTCATGTTCACGGCGAGACCGCCGATGGCGAGTAGTCGTAGAACCCGCGGCCTGTCTTTCGGCCGAGATCGCCGGCGGCGACGAGTTTCTCGAGCAGCGCGGCGGGCCGCAATCGCTCGTGGCCGAACGCCTCGTACAGAGAGCGCTGCGCCGCCAGCGACACGTCCAGCCCGATCAGGTCGAGCAGCTCGAACGGTCCCATGGGCTGCCCCGCCCGGTCCTTCGTCAGCGCGTCGATCTCGGCCATCTCCGCCGCCTGCTGCTCATGGGCGCGAACGGCGTCGTTGAGCATCGGAAGCAGCAGCCGGTTGACGATGAACCCTGGCTGATCCGCGCAACGCACCGGCACCTTGCCGATCGAGGAGGCCCAAGCAACGCCGGCTGCGGCAGCCTCGTCGCTGGTGGTGTCGGTGGGGACGACCTCGACGAGCTTCATCGCCGGTGCCGGGCTGAAGAAGTGCAGGCCGAGGACACGTTCGCGGTGCCGGACCCGATCGGCGATGTCGGCCACGCGCAGCGACGAGGTGTCGGTCGCAAGCAGGACGCTCTGCAGCACTTCGCGGTCCAAGCGCTCGAACACCTGCCGCTTGACCTCGAGATCCTCGACCACGGCCTCGAGCACGAGGCCGGCCTGGCGGGCATCGCGCGGCTGGTCGCTGGCCGTCAGCCGCGACCTGGTGAGCGCGGCCTGTTCCGCGTCGATCCGCCCGCCCGCCACCGCCCGGTCGAGGCTCCTCCCCACCCGTTCGACGGCGCGCTCGGCCGCCTGCAGCGTGCGCCCGATCAGGATCACCTGCTGGCCCGCCGCGGCGACGGTCTGGGCGATCCCCGTGGCCATCAATCCGGTTCCCACAATCGCCACCGGTCCGGCCGGCGGCGAACAGTGATCCCGCTCGGGCCGGCGTTCACCCGAAGCGCTCGGAATGTCCTCCGGGCAGCGCCCCACGAGCTCGCTCGCCTGCTCGGGCGACAGCGACCGCGCGTACTCGAGTGGACCTTTGGCATGGCGAGCCCCGAGGCGCATTGCTAGATCGATGTCGCCAGGATCCGCCAAACCCGTGTCCGCGAGCTCGACCGCCGATCGGAGCATCGGCCCGAGAAGCCGGGCCAGCAGAGCGTCCTGAGGCGCGATGGTCGCGTTGACCTGCGGCCACGCCGAGTTGCGGTCAGGCGCTTGGGTCTTCATGAGAACCTCTCCCGTGCACTGCGCTGTGCAACACGACTTAGCAGACGCAACGCTCCCGCGGAACTGAGCACGCTACGGATTCGTCCCGGGGCGGGCTACGGATTCGTGCTGGGGTAGGCTACGGACGGAGGCCTCGGCCACCAAGCCGGGAGGCAAGGGTCGCCTCCGGTGGTCGCCTATATTCGCGCTGGTGAGCGTCCAGCCATCAAGCGACCACCGCGGACCTGGCGAGCGGGCGGCCGCGCTGGCCGCCTGAACTGCGCCCGCCGCCTGGGACGGGCCTACGCCGAGGTCGTGTGGCAGATGCTCGCCGACGCCGTTCGCCTCGGCGTCATACGCCGTGGCCGGCCGGAAGCGTGGGCGGCCGGCGCCGTCGCGGCAGGAGCTCGCGGCAACGGACCCAGCGCGTCCAGCTCCCGAGCGGTGATCACCCGCCCGAAACGTGGATACGCAGTCCGCTCGATCGAAGTCATCGCCGCCCGTCCAAACGGGGCGCGACCACCCACCAACAGACGCTCCGCCCGGCCGGTCGTCCCGATCGCGAGCATGGAAGAGGATGCGCCGCCCAGCGGAGCTCAGGCGCTCACAAGCTTCCTGTTGCAAATTTTCGGCGTACGTTGGCCGTACCCGCTCTCCGCCATCCCAGGTCGCTTACGGCCGCTGCCCTCGAGGACCGGGCAACGCGGAATGCCCCGTAGAAGTCGAGGCCACGTTCGTAGAGGGGATGGTTCGAAAGAGCCTCGTCGTTTGGCGCGCCGAAGTAGACCGCCCCGAGACCCGTGAATCGGCAGATCGCAACGTGGTTTCCCTCCGGCAGCCCGTGCGAATCGCACCACGCTTCGGCTACGTAGTACAGGAGCTGGGCCCCGTCATCATCGACCATCACGCGCGGATGAGCTGGCCCCCCTGCTGGCGGCGGAATGTCGTCAGCCGCAAGGACGCGATCGTCAGGTCCGATCGAGTACATGACCGCACACACGAGCCAAACTCGATGGCTCCTGCAGGCGGCAGACTGCCGCTTGATCGAGCAGGAACAACGGCTTAACCGCTGCCGCTTCTGAGCAGCTGCGACCGTGATCCAGTCGACGGTTGAGCAGATCCGCGACGCGCTCGGATGTGCTCACACTCAGCGGTCGGGGGCTGCTGAATCTCGATCGATCCGGAAGCCAGCCGCCCAGCCGTCCGACGCGGACGGTGGCGCTCCCTGCGAGATGTCACTCAGATCGCTCTCCGTGGTTTGGCCAGACAGGCGGGCGCTCAGGCTCATGCCCCCAATGCTCTCGGCGCAATTCGTCCTCGATCTGCTTCTCCGCGCGTTCTTCGGCGTCCTCAAACTCCTTCATCTCGCCCTCCATATCCCGCTCTTCGCCGGCCATCCGCTGTTCTTGCTTGCGGATCGCTAATTCGTCGCCAATCTCCTCGGCACGCGAGCGGGCCATCTCGTCGCGCTCATCCATGGCGCGATCCTCGCGTACGTGCCGCGACTTCACATCCGCGAATCTCCACGGACTGATCGTAGAAGATGCAAAGACGCCTTGCGGTGATCACGCCTTCCACTAGACAGCGAGCCTGGAGGGATGAGCCCACCTATGGGCGGGCTTCGTGCCGCATCCCCGGCTACCCCGTCGGATTACGAGCACGAGTGTCCGAGCCCTCCAACCGAAGTCGCGTAACTGCTGGATTGGAACAGCAGCATCAGCGCTGGCGTCCGCGCGGCCGAGACGCTCGGATTGCCTACGTGAGCGACAGCCCGGATCTTGCTCTACGAGATGATCGAAAAGGACGACGTCCAGGAGTGGCAGGTTCGCGTCGGCAGAGACGACCGCTCACATATTCGAAGCGGCAGTCGGCGCGACGTCCGCCGTTAGCTCCAGCGGCGCCGTCGAGCAAGCGTCCGGAGGCGATGACGGTCTCGGCGGGTCGACCCGAAGCTGGCTCGTGGAGACGCTGGCGTTTGCCCGGACCGGCGCGCCCAGCAAACGGCCGAGCCGCAACGAAGTCTCGAACGGGCCGGAAATCTCTTCCGCATAGTCCGACAAAGGGAGCAGTCTTGGCAACCGCATACGACCTTGGAGGACCAGCCATGCCTGACGTTGCCTCGCTCGTGCCCAACCCGGTCGTGCGTAGGTTCGTGTCGCTTGACGCCGCCTCGCTGAATCGCAGTTTCCATGCGCCGAGCATCCCCGATACGCGGGCGCCGCGGTTGCTGCAGTGATCGGAGCTCGTCCGGATAGCAGCTAGACCGCGCGGGGGCTTGTTAACCGTAAGTGTGGGAACGGTTATTTCTTGGCCGGCTCGAAGTAGGGGTTGGTGCCGGAGGCGTGGTCGGTGACGTCGACGACGCGGTTGATTTCGGGCACCGCCTGGGTGATGGCCACTTCGATGCCCTGGCTGAGGGTGACTGTGGCCATGCCGCAGCCCTGGCACCCTCCTCCTAGGCGTAGGTAGGCGGTGGCGCCTTCGACGGCAGCGAGGTCGGCGTGTCCGCCGTGGCTGGCGATGGCCGGGTTGACGTCGCGGTCGAGGACCGCCATAACGCGACGCGCGATATCGGTGTCCAGCCCGCCTGTGGGCGAGGGCTGCGGTGGACCCGGCGGGGTGCCGGGGCGGGCGGTTCCCGGGATCATTGGCAGGGTCGGAAGTGGGACGGGGGGTGGAGCGGGTTTGTTCGGGTTGATGACCACGAACCCGCCGCCCATCCGGTTCTCGCTCCAGTCCACCGTGGCGCCGTGCAGCTTTGCGACGCTTTCGTGGGGCACCACGATGGTTAGATCACCCTGGTGCTGCACGGTGTCGCTGCCGCGGATCTGAGTCTGAGTCTGCGGCTCCAGCGAGAGCGCGCATACATATTCACCGTTTGTCTCGCCGGTGATCCGCACCGACAGCACGCGATCGCTCGGGTCGGGTGAGGCGGCGCGGAACTCGCGCACGCGCTCGAGGGCAGATGCCGTGATGGCGAGGGGTGCGGGATTCGGCTCGGCGACCGATCTACGATAGCGCTATGGACCGCGTTCTGCTGATCTTGCCGTCGGCCACCTACCGCGCGCCGGACTTCCTCGCGGCGGCGCGGGAGCTCGGCGTCACGGTGACGGTGGCGTCCGAGCGCCGGGCGGCGATGTCGGCAGCGATGGGCGAACGGGCGCTCACGCTGCGCCTGTCGGACCCGGCGGTGGCGGCCGCGCAGATCGCCGAGCGCGCCCGCGAGACCCCGTTCGCTGCGGTGGTGGGCGTCGATGACCAGGGAGTGATGGCCGCCGCGTTGGGCGCCGAGCGCCTGGGGCTTTCGCACAATCCGCCGGAAGCCGTCGCTCGCACGCGTGATAAGGCGGCGATGCGCCGGGCGCTCGCGGAGGCCGGCGTCCCGCAGCCCCGCTTCGCCGTGCTGCCCGCTGGAGCCGACGTCGCGGCCGTGGCGTGTGAGGTCGGCCTTCCGTGCGTCATCAAGCCATTGGGGCTCTCGGGCAGCCGCGGCGTGATCCGGGCGAATGACGCCGAGCAGGCATGCTCGACCGTCGAACGGGTCCGGAACATTCTGGCTGCCGCTCAACAGTCGCCAGAAGCGCCGCTGCTGCTAGAGAGCTACCAGCCCGGTACGGAGGTGGCGCTCGAGGGGCTGCTGCGGGGAGGTCGTCTGGAGGTGCTGGCTGTGTTCGACAAGCCCGACCCGCTCGAGGGGCCGTACTTCGAGGAGACGCTCTACGTGACGCCGTCGCGGCTCCCGGCCGACGTCCTGGCCGAGGTCGAGGCGGTGACGGCGCGGGCGGTGCAGGCGCTGGGGCTGCGGGAGGGACCGGTCCACGCCGAGCTGCGCGTGGACGGCGAGCGGGTGTGCGTCCTGGAACTCGCGGCCCGGTCGATCGGCGGACTATGCTCGCGCGCGCTGCAGTTCGGCGCCGGCGTCAGCCTGGAGCAGGTGATTCTCGGTCATGCCCTGGGCCTCCGGCTCGAGCACCTGGCGCGGGCGTCGACGGCGTCTGGCGTAATGATGATCCCGATCCCCGGGGCGGGCGTGCTGCGCGAGGTTGAGGGGCAGCAGGAGGCGCGGGCGGTCGAGGGCATCGGTGGGCTGGAGATCACGATCGGTCGCGGTCGCCCTGTGGTGCCGCTGCCTGAGGGCGATCGCTACCTGGGATTCATGTTCGCGCGCGCGGCGAGCGCCGACGCTGTCGAGCGCTCCCTGCGCGCCGCTCACGCCTGCCTGCGGATCAGGATGGAGCCGCATGCGCCCGAACCGGTGCGCGCGCGCTAGCGTGCGGTCAGTTGTGCGTGTCCTGCTGATCTCAACCTACGAACTGGGCCACCAGCCGCTGCACGTCGCCTCGCCCGCCGCGGCGCTGCGCGCTGCCGGGCACGATGTCCGCTGCCTAGATCTCAGCGTGCAGCCGTGGGATCCTGGTGCCCTGGCGTGGGCCCAGGCGCTCGGCTTCTCGGTGCCGATGCACACCGCCATGCGCCTGGCGCTCAGCGCCGGCCGCCGAGTCCGCCGCGAGCACCCCGAGCTGCCGATCTGCTTCTACGGCCTCTATGCAACGGTCAGCCGCGAGCTCATCGAGCGGGAGCTCGACGCCCGCGCGATCGCCGGCGAATACGAGCCGGCGCTCGCGGCCTGGGTGAACGAGCTGGGCGCCTCGTCCGGGGCCGTCCCGGCGGCAGAACGGCCAATTATCCAGCTGCAGCGCGGCACCTTCGAGCCGTCGGCGCGCGATTTGCTGCCCGGACTCGAGCGTTACGCGCGCCTGGCGGTGGACGGGGAGGAGCGGCTGGTCGGGTACGTGGAGGCCAGCCACGGGTGCGTGCATCGCTGCCGGCATTGCCCTGTCCCGACCGTGTACGACGGGCGCATCCGGATCGTGCAGGCGGAGATCGTGCTGCGCGACATCGAGCGCCTGGCGGACATGGGCGCGCGGCACATCACGTTCGGCGATCCCGATTTCCTCAACGGCTGGCGGCACTCTTTGGCGATCGTACGCGCGCTCCATGAGCGCCGACCGGAGCTGACTTTCGATTGCACGACAAAGGTCGAGCACGTGCTCGAGCACGCCGAAGTGTGGAAGGAGATGGCCGCCTCCGGCTGCCAGTTCGTCGTCAGCGCACTGGAGTGCGTCAACGACGACATCCTCGCCTGCCTTGACAAGGGCCATACGACCGGCGAGGCGGTGCTTGCCATCGATCTGCTGCGCGAGCACGGAATCGAGACCCGGCCTTCATTTATGCCCTTCACCCCGTGGACGACCCCGCGCGACGTGCTGGAGATCCTCGACTTCGTCGCCGCGCACGATCTGGTCGCCAACGTCGACCCCGTGCAGTACACGATCCGCCTGCTCGTGCCCGAGGGCTCACTGCTGCTGGAGCGCGACGAGCTGCGCGAGCACCTCGGCCCGTACGAGCCCGAGCGGCTCAGCTACACCTGGCGGTCGGCCGACCCAGCCGCGGACCGGCTCCAGGGCGCCGTCACCGCTCTGGTCGAGCAAAGCGCTGCTGCGCACGAGCCCCCGGGCCTGGCGTTCTCGCGCATCCGCGCGGCGGTGCGCGAGGCAACCGGCGAGACCCCGGAACCGGAGGCAATCTCGATCGGATCAACCGAAGGGAGGCCACGGCTCACCGAGCCGTGGTTCTGTTGAGCGGAACCCACCGAGGGCCAGTTCGGTCCTCTCACAACGTGATCACGTGGTCCGGCGGGTTCCCCGCCAGCGCCGCATAGAGGTCCGGGAAGCACCCGACCTGCACTCCCGCGACCGTTCCTACCGGCTGCGCCGCGCCGATCTCACCCTCCGCCAGGCCGCGCTCCAGCGCGCACTGGTCACAGAGCATCAACAGCGTCCCATGCTCCGCGGCCACACGAGCAAGACGCTCACCCACGGGATCACCCGCTCGTAGCACGTAGGTGTTGTCGTCAAAGAAGAACATCCCGACCACTTCGACCCCATGCGCTCGCTGCTCCAGCTGCGGAAGGATCATCTTCCCGAGCTTGTAGCTGGCCGTATGGCCGGAAGTGGACAACACGTAAGCGACTTTCATCGGCCCGGAGAATAGTCGGGAGCCGCCATCACCGCCCGCCGCAATCGTGCCCTCGACCATGGAGAAGGGCGCGGCGCCGACTCGAGAAGCTGCCGGCCTTCGGCCCGGTAGCCAGCAGGTGAGAGAAACGCAGTGCGCAGATTATGGTTGACCTCGAATAGCTCGACGACCAGCTGCCCGCCAATCTGCGCCCCAAGGAGCTGCGGAACCGCCAGTTCCTGCCCGTCTACGACGTGTCCGACGCCGTCGCGACCGTCGCCGACGCCGATCGCGACACGGCCTGGCGAGCGCTGCTCGACGTCGACCTGCTGAAGCTGGGGCGCGAGGCGCCGATCGTCGGGATGCTCGGCGCGCTGCAGATGCTGCCTGAGATCGTCGGCCATCTGCTCCACGGCGAGCGGCCGGCGAAGCCGCCAGAGTCGATGCGGCTTCGGGATCTTCCCTCGATCCCGATGTACGAGGGCGGCTGGCTCCTGCTCGGCGAACGCGCGAGCCACGAGCTCGCGCTGGGGCTCGTCGGCAAGTTCTGGCGGCCGGTGATCGAATGGGCGCGCACACGCATCTGCTGTGCCGATCGGGCTCGACCGTGAGCGGACCTGGCACCGTGGCTACGCTGCGAGGCTGTGCCGCTCGACGCAGCGTCATGAGCACTCCCCGCGCCATCCTCGGCTCGTGGTGGTCGATTCCGGGGAAGCGCCATTGGATTGTGATTGGGAAGGGCCAGTCGTCGTCGGCCACGCACGGGCGCGTCGACGGCGTGACTCACGACGTCGGTCCTATGGCCGGACCGTGTGCCGCTTCGTCGCGAGTAGCCGCATGAGCGGCGAGGCCATGAGCCGTGGCAGCAGTCGCGGGCCGGGGACGACCCGCAGGCCCAGTTGCTCGAAGAGCGTGAGCGCGTCCAGCTGGAACCAGTGTTCGGCGACCTTTCCGTCGACCATCCGGTTGATCTCCAGACCGGAGAAGCGGACCTGCCGGTTGGCCGGGGGGAGACCTCGGAAGGTCCCGGTGTGCGTGCCGGTGAACAGTATGCGCTGCGCGACCATGTCCGCGTCGGCCGCCGAGTCCTGCATCTCGAGGTGAAGGTCGCGGAAGCCCTTGAGGAAGGCGGCGAGGAACTCGACCCAGGCATCGCTGTGCAGCGCGGCGGGCTGAATGCTGTCGGGAGCGTGCGCGACGTAGTCGGGGGTCCGGGCCGCAGCCTCGGCGTCGTCGTCGCGGGCGTTGAACGCGTCGATCCATCGACGCGCGACCGTTCTGTTGTCCCCGGCCGATGCGACGTTGCTCGTGGTCTCGGTGCTCATGTTCGATCCTCTCTGAAGTCTTCGTCGATGTGCCGTCAGGTCGGGATGCCGGGAGGGCCGGGCTTCCGCTTCTAGCCATGGCCGACCTCCTCGATCAAGTGTTCGCGTTGGGTGGTCCCCGACTAGCTGATATGGAGAGCCGTTTGTCAAGTGGGGCGTCACGAATTTCCTGCCTTTCGCTGGTCTGGTGAGTGTGGGTGTGGTCGGCTGGGTGGGTGGCGGTCCGGCAGGCTGTGCGCGACGCGCGGTCAGACTGATATACGCGGGTTTGGTGTGCCGCAGGACCATGATTCGTCGTGGGGGAGCCGCTTCTAAGATCGGGCGTGGCCAGCCCCCGGGGGGGCGGGTTGCTCATAGTTAGCTCGCGGGTTCCCGGCGCGTTGCCGGGCCGCCACCGACCCAGCCGACGGGATAGGCGATGTGTGTGGGCTTGTGGTTACTCGATTCTGGTGATCGCCCAGGCGAAGCCGGCGAGCTCGCGAGCGGCGGCGACGGCGATGATCGTGCGGCGTTTCGCGCGAGCCTCGAGGCGTGTCCAGGTGCGGGTGGAGTCGCCGCTGGGCTGACGATGCGACCGCGATCGCTTCCGGCGGCTGGTTCTCCTGGCGGTCGGTGAGCGCACGGCCGATGCTCGGGCGGGAGCGGTAGTGCCAGGCCGCTTCGACCAGCAGCCGCCGCGCGTGCCCGGATCCCGTTTTCGTGATCGCGCCGAGCCGGCGCTGCTGCCCGGTCGTTGCCTCGGACGGGACCAGACCGACGTAGCTCATCAACTGCTCGGCGCGGGCGAACCGCTCGAAGTCGCCGATCTCCGCGCACAGCCCGACCGCGGTCAGCGTGTCAACCCCGCGCAGGCGAAGGCGGCCGCGTTCTGCGCGGGGCTGCCACGGCCCGCCCCATTCTCCCGGGAGCCAGTAGGTAGAAGGGCTGGTGAGTAGACGATCGACCAGGTCGGCGATCGCGGGGGAGGGCCGCCCCTGTCCAACGCGCTCACGCTCACCGCTTGTGGAACCGTCACCATCACGCCGGTAGCCGCGGCGGCCTCGACCGGCGCGAACTACCGTTGGGCCAGCAGGCGGACGCCGATCTGCCGGCCGTGCTCGTAAACGCGCTCGATCACGTACCCGTTGAGCTCGAGCTCGCCGATGACGACGACGGGAAAGTCGATCCCGCCGGCCCGCAACTGGTCGAGCGTCACTGGCTGCTGGCCCGCGCTCCGTAGTCGCTCGAGCAGCCGCAGTTGAGCACGAACGCCAGCCCAGCCAGGTATGTTGACTTGCGTGCGGGTCGCGCTGATCTCCCGTGTCGACCGGGCCGTCTCCGGCCTCGCGGCCATGCTTCGCATGATCGGTCACGAGCCGGTTGGCGCTCTCACGACGGCGCGCGGCGGCGACCGCTATGGGGCCGACAGCCTCGGTGGGATCGCCGGCCAGGCAGCAGACGGATTCGACGTCGTAGTGGCCGGCTCGCCCTCGCGGATCGCGCCGCTGCTCGCCGCACTCGATGCGGACGTCGCGATCAGCGCCGCCTTCCCCGTGCTCATACCTGCCGACGCGCTTGACGTTCCGCCGTTGGGCATCATCAACACGCATCCCTCGTTGCTTCCGCGCTACCGGGGTCCCAACCCGATCGCGTGGACGGTTCGCAATGGTGACCGCGAGCTCGGGTACAGCATCCACCGCATGGACGCGGACTTCGACACCGGCCCGCTGCTCGCCCAGGGCACTACGCCGATCGACGACGTCGAGGGCCCGTCGGAGCTGTTCGAGCGGATGGTCGCTCTTCTCGGCTCGCTGCTTCCAGAAGCCCTCGCGCGCGTTGAGAAGGGGGACCCCGGCGATCCACAGCCAGACGGGCAAGCAACCTACGCCGAGTTCTTCGAACCTGAGTACGTCGAAATCGACTGGTCGCAGACGGCCGCCGAGGTGCGTCGTCGGGTGTTGGCCTGGCGCGTTGCCGCGGCGCGCCCGGGCGCACATGGCGCGCTGACCACGCTGGGCGGCGAGCGCGTGCGCGTGCTGCGAGTCCGGTTCGACGATGCCGAGGGCGGAACCCGCGTGGACTGCGTCGACGCTGCGCTCTGGATCGTCGAGACTGAGCCAGCATAAGTAAGTACAGTCGCTCGTGGCACTCCAAGCGAACCGTTTGCGGCCGCCAGCGTTCTGATAGGAGACGGCCAGTCGAAGTACGCTCTGGCGGCTGGTGGCCGACCCCTGGATACCGTCCTTAGGACTTAGGCTCGCCCGCAGCCGCCAGGGACGAGGCCGCCGGTCCGCTTCATTCCTGTCCGATGTGCGCTCGATAACGGATATCCGGGTCCCTGCGGTGGGGATGGAGTCACCCGGGCGGCGAGTCGCATCGAGAAGCCATGCCCCGGCATAGCTCTCGCCGCGGAGCAAGCGCACGTGCTGCCCGTAGCGTGGGCCGCCGCGCGACCGAGGCGAAGAATCTTGATGCCAGCCATGATGTGCAGCTCGGCCTCGGACCACTGCGCCTTCAGGCCCAAGATCGTGCGGTCATTGAAGTCCTTGAGGTCATAGATCCCGTCGGTGTCAACGACGATCGTGTCGGTGACCGCGCAGAACTCAAGCAGCCGCAACAGCTCCGCGTTGGTTCTCGCCAGCCGCGCGACCTCCAGGCCGAAGATCGCGCCGACCTCACCCAGGCACACGCGGCCGACCAGCTCCTTGTAGGCCTCGCGCGCGTGCGTGCCGCGACCGGAGATTCCCAGGTCGCCGTCGACGGTCAGCACCCGCGCCGGCTCCCAGCCGAGCTGCACGGCCTTCTCGGCGAGCCCGTACTGGCGCTCGGTCGAGCGGACGTTCTCGCGTACCTGACGCGGCGATGATTGGCGCAGATAGACGATCGCCAGGCGCTCCAGATGCGCGCGGGCGACCTTCTGCGATCCGCTCACCACCGCCGACCCCCAGCGCAGACTGGAGCATGTTCGCCACAGCCGCCGCCGCGGCCAACTTGTCGCTCACCGCTCACTCCAGCGCCCGCCGCCGCAGCAGCTCCAGGTTGATCTGCGAGATCTCGGCGAGCAGCGCCTCGTTGCGCTGCGTGAGCTCCACATGCTCGGTGGCGAGCTCGGCCAGCGCCTTGGGCACGTAGACCATCCGGCTGCGACCAGCGAGGTAGACCGCCCGGTGAGAGCCCGGACCAGAGCCGCTCGTTGGCCTCTCTCAGCCGGCGCTGGGCGTCGTTCAGCCGCTCGACGATCTCGACGTCGCGGTCGAACAACACCGACAGCCGCGCGGCCAGCTCACGCGCGAGCGCGGGCACAACGCGGTCACCGGTGGAGCCCAGCGTACTCATCGCTGCACCTCCTGCTCGGTGCCGAGGACCGCGACCAGCGCGGCCGCCTCGACCAGCACCTCGAAGCTCAACGGACGCCCAGACGGCTCCGGGCCGCGATCGGTCGCGTCCTCAGGCAGCGTCAACCTCCCGAACGCGCCGCCGTCACACACATACCTGCGTCCGGCCGGGTAGCGGCACACGCGCAGAACATCCACCCGCTGCCCGAACAGCGGGTGGAACGGATGCGTGACTACCAGCGAATCCGCAGAGCCGTTACATAGCTCTGCAGTATCGAGTGTCCGTTTCTTGCGACGTCGGGCGAGGCGGCGCCGATTACCTGCGTCACGGTCGCCCGTCCGGGTTCGGCTGGATGCTGTTCTTGACGGCGTGCGCGCCGATTACCGGGATCACGCGCGGCACCGTCGGCGATGCGATGCGCTACGCCTTGTCAACGGGCGGGGATCGCGCCGGTCGGGGCCCATCGCCTGCGTCACACGGTCGCCTCGGAGCTGTTGCGCCGCGGCGCGGGCCTTACCGAGATCGGCCAGGTGCTGCGCCATCAGGACCTGCGTACGACCGCGCCCTATGCCAAGGTCGACCGTCAAGCGTTGTCGCGGCTGGCGCTGTCGTGGCCGGGGAGCGAGCGATGATCCCCCTCTTCCGAGCAGTCGATGACTATCACTATCTGGGGATGCGCCGCTCACTCGGGTACAAGCTGACCGAGCACGGCCGGGTGCTGCCGCAGTTCGCCGCGTTCCTCGCCCAGCGCGAGGAGCCGCTGATCACCACCGCCCTGGCGCTCCAGTTCGCGATGCAGCCCGCTGGGGCGAGCGTCGTGTGGTGGCATCAGCGGCTGGCGATCGTGCGTGGCTTCGCGCGCTACTTGCAGGCGTCCGATGCCCGCCACGAGGTGCCGCCCGTGAACCTGCTGCCGGCCCAAGTTGGGGGTGCTGGTAAGAACCGTGTCACCAGCCGCACCGGCGAGTCAGCCGTCACTGCAGGCGTGGTGTACTTCGCCCTTGGGGGACATCTGCCGGGGAGAACGCACTTCAGGCTCCACGTCATCGCCCGGGGACGCCGCCGATCCGATTGCGCTCCTTCACGAGCTGCCTTGGGCGGGCGGTGAACTACCACCGGGCCCAGAGAGCCTCGAGCACGGCCACGTTCGCCTCGCGACCCGAACCGCCGCCTGCGGCACCCGGGCCAGGATCTGGTCGTGCAGGTATCGCCAGCTACGCGCCGTGATGCCGAGCGCCGACTCGAACACGCGAGCCTTGTGCTGGCCACGCTCGTGGGCGGGGTCGAGCGCGTAGCGCACGAGCTTGTCCGTCGGGATCCTCGCCTCTGTGGCGCGCGGAAGGCGAACTGGTCGATTCAAGGCCGCGCACCGTAGCGGCCGACGCGGACTGCGCCTCTGGCAGGCGTCGCTGAACTCGCGACGGCACCCCGAGGTCGCGGTCATGAGCAACGACGAAATGGCCGGTGATCGCTGTTGTTTTCGCGGTCAACGACGCATCCTAGGTCGGTCGTGATCCTCACCTCTGGCCATTGCACCCATCTCTATTCCGCGCGGGAACAGGTAGGGAGCAAGTAGTTGCGGCAAACAGTGACAACGTGTGAGCACTTCGCCGGGACCGAATCGCACAGTCACGGGAACCTCAGATCAACGAAGGCCGACGGGTCGGCGCGACCGGTGCCGATCCCTCGGGAGCTGGCGCTGATTCTCGAGCGGCATCGGCAGCGGTCGAGGTCCATCGGTCCCGACGATTTCGTGTTCTCCACTCGTACCGGTCGCCCGCTTGGCCAGCGAAACGTCGGTCGTGCGCTTCGCCTTGCCCGGATCAAGGCCAGCGATGAGGACGGAGATCCGACATTCCCGGTGCTCCATCAGCGAGACCGCTGCGGGCGGCCGGTACGTGTGCCACACGGAGCGCTGCCGTCGATGCACAGCTTCCGGCACACGGTTGCGAGCCGGGCGCTCCTGGCTGGCGAGAGCATCGACGAGGTCGCGTTCCTGCTCGGGCACCGCGACGCCAACGTCACCCGTGCCGTCTACCTAGGCGAGGTGGCCGATGCTCGTCGTCGGACGATGCGGCGATCGAGGATGGTCGCCGAGTTCGCAGACGTGCTCGGCGCCAACGACAGCGATTGATCCGGGGACGCCCGGCCCGCGCGGCCGGGCGTCCACGCTGCCTGGCACGATCGAATCGTGACCTGGCCACCGAAGATCGGCGAGCCGCTCCCGCGCGTGCAACACTCGTACGGCATCCACGAGAAGCTCGTTGGCTACTCGCTCAAGCTCGGCCATCCAAGCGGCGGCGAGAAGGCCAACGGGTTCGCGCGGGTTCTGGCCATCACGACCGACGACCTGGAATACCTAGCCGAGGCGTTGCTCACGGGAGCGCGGACGATCCCGATCAGCACGATCCGGGACCGCCGCGAGCAAGGGTTGCTTTGCCAGGTGGTCGTGCCCGTGCGTGGTCTCGCTGACCGCGCCGACCGGGTCGCAAACGTGCTCACCGTCTGGGAGATCCGATGGGACGGCGATCCGCCGCGCTTGGTGACGGCGTGCATCACGACTAAGATCCGGTGACGATGGCTGTCGTCAGACATGTGATCGAAGAGAACGATGTCGTCGCGCTCCGCGAGCGCGTCGGCCCTTGGCCGGCCGGGACGGTCGGTACCGCGATCAGCATCTACGACGCTGGTGCGTTGGTCGAGATCTCCGAAGACGCGCTGCCAGGCGAGGCGCTGGGCATGATCGACGTGCCCTTCGAGCTGCTTGAGCTGCGTTGGAGCTGCCGCACCGGGTGGGTCAACGACATGGAAGCCTGATGGAGGCCTCAGGCGCCGCGATCACGCCCCCAGCCGATCTACAGCCGAAGCGCAAGCCCGTATCTACGGGGCGAAATCGGCATCGCACCGGCAGCTGAGAGCCCCTGCACCCTCTTTGCAAGCAGGCAACAGCCTCAAGTACGTCCCGCGCCGCGAGCGCGAGCAGGTCGCCCGGGACCTCAAGCCGATCTACACCGCCAAGGACGCCGACCAGGCCCACGCCGAGCTCGAGACCTTCGACGAGAAGTGGGGCGCCCGGTTCCCCGTCATCACGCAGGCGTGGCTGAACGCCTGGGAGAACGTGATCCCGTTCCTGGACTTCCCGCCCGAAGTGCGGCGCGTGATCTACACGACGAACGCGATCGAGGGGCTCAACCGCCAGCTACGCAACGCGATCAAGACCAAAGTTAACCTGACGCTCTCCATTTACACCGGAGTCGCTGGCTGGCTTGCGGGGTCGGTCGCTGCCGCGGGGTCTGGGGTCGGCAGCGGTCGCCGAGCTGCTGTCGGGCTGTGACCGGCGGCGGCCGGTCGGTCGGCGCGACTATGCGATCTTGTTGTTGCTGGTCAGGCTGGGGTTGCGCGCCGGTGAGGTCGCTGCGATCGGGCTGGGGGATCTGGACTGGCGCCGTGGCGAGGTTCTGATCGATGGCAAGGGGTGGCCGTGTTGATCTGCTGCCGTTGCTTTGCGATGTCGGTGAGGCGCTGGTGTCGTACTTGCGCCGCCGGCCACGGAGCGAGTGCCGGACGGTGTTCTTGAAGGTGCTCGCGCCCGCGGGGTCGCTGAGCGGCGAGGCGATCTGGGGGGTCGTGCACGATGCGTGCGCGCGCCGGGATCCCTCCGGTCGGTCCCCACCGGCCGGGACACACCGCCGCGACCGGGATGCTCAGGGAGGCGCGTCGCTTGCGGAGATCGGGCAGGTGCTGCGCCACCGCGACGAGAAGACAACCGCACAGTACGCGAAGGGTCGACCGCGGGGCGCTCACAGCGCTCGCGCTGGGTGCGCCGGTGCTGGCGGCATGACCCCGCTCCAGCAAGCCCTGCGCGACTATCTGCGTATCCGCCGCCGGCTGGGGTTCGAGCTGAAGGCCGCCGGGCGGCTGCTCGAGCGGTTCGTCGAGTTCCTCGAACAGGCCGGAGCCGCTCGGATCAGCATCGAGCTAGCGCTGATGTGGGCGAGGCTCCCAGTCGACGCGCACCCGCACTGGTGGCGCCGACGGCTGGGCATCGTCCGCGGTTTCGCCCGTCATCTGGCGATGATCGACCCCGCCAGCGAGATCCCCTCCAAGGATCTGTTGCCCGCCCACCGCCCGCGGGTGGTGCCGTACATCTACTCGCAGGAACAGATCACGGCGCTGATCGCAGCCGCGCGGACGCTGACGCCGCCACTGCGCGCGGTGACGTTCACGACGCTGATCGGGCTCTTGTCCGTCAGCGGCGTGCGGATCGGGGAGGCGCTCGCGCTAGCTGCAGCCGCGGCGGTGTGCTTGTCGAGTAGCTGGCCGACGCTCCTGCGCCAGTGGCTCACTACCAAGATCGTCACGATCTCGACCGATACCCACCACACAAGCCAGGAGTTCCACAACTCGGTCGGCGCCCAAGCGGACAGCGGCCACCCCGAGCGCCGCTTGATGTCCACTTCCACTTGGGCTGAGCCCAAATCTAAGCCGTCCCCCGGATCGTCCCGGCGCTCGCGCCGCCCTCAGCACCAACGGCCTGTCTGCCTCTGGCTGCGTCGAGCAGTTCGACGAGGATGTTTTCGAGCTCGAGCGTGAGGTCGCGATCCCTCAGGCCCCCGTCATCGAACGCTCCGTCAGCCGTGGCGACGGGCAGCTCTCGGTCGATCACGCGCGCGCCCGCGGCGGCGAGCGCCTTGCGCAGCTCGGCTTGCGACCACACGGCGCCGAACATTCCGGTGCTGGCACCGATGACCGCGACCGGTTTGTTCCGGAGCACGGTGTCGCTGAACGGCCTCGATGCCCAGTCGACCGCGTTCTTGAGCTGGCCGGGGATCGATGAGTTGTACTCGGGAGTCGCGAACAGGACCGCGTCGGCCTGAGCGATCGCGGATCGCCAGTGGCCTGCCGGGAGTGGCGGGGCGGGCTCGTCGTCCTCGTCGAACGGCGGGATCTGCTTCAGCGACTCGTATTCGGTGAACTGCACTCCGGGCGGAAGCAGCGCTCCTGCCGCCCGGAGTAGCCTGCGGTTGTGTGAGCCGCGGCGCAGTGAGCCCGCGACCCCGAGGACGTTCATGGTCCGTCAGCTCTGGACGAGCTCGAGCTCGACGGTCAGCTTGACGTCGTTGGCGACCGCGAACCCACCCTTGGGCAGGGGCGCGTTCCAGTTCAGGCCGAACTCGGTGCGGTCGATCACGGTCTCGAGCGTGACGCCGAGCTTCGTGACGTCGCCGAGGGTGACCGCCGGACCGGCGATCGTTCCGCGCGCCTCGACCGCGCGGGTGTAGCCCTTGATCGTGAGCTGGCCGTCGACGATCAGCTCATCGCCGTCGCGGCGGAGCGAGTCCGATCGGAACGCGATCTGCGGAAAGCGCTCGAGGTCGAAGAAGTCCGGCGAACCGAGATGGGCCTGGAGGTTCTCGTCCTTGACCTTGAGTGAGCTGCCGTCGACCGAGCCAACCAGCTCGGCTGAGGCTTGCTCCACCGTCAGACTCGCGTCGAACTTCTCGAAGCGGCCGCGAAACGTGGCGACGCCCATGTGCTTGACCGCGAAGCTTGCGGACGAGTGCGTCGGATCGAGCTGCCACGAGCCGACCGGGAGGCCGGTGCTGCCGAGTGCTACGTCTGTGACGGACATGCTGAGGCTCCTTTACGCGAACACTGGGGCTTGGGACAATCGGACCGTGGTCCGATTGGGTAGTTGAGCAGTGTAACGAATTATCCGGACCATGGTCCGGATAATTCGTGAACAAACCACAACCCGCATACGATGGGTCGGTGCCCGCAGCTGCCGACCGCCCTCCCGAGCTGCCCCTCCTCGCCGACATGCCCGCCGAGCGGATCGACGCCGCCCGAAACCGCGCCGCGATCATCGAGGCGGCCGAACGCCTGCTGCGCGAGTACGGTGCGGATGCGATCACGATGGACCGCCTGGCGTGTGAGGCAGGCGTGGGCAAGGGCACGCTGTTCCGCCGCTTCGGCGACCGCGCCAACCTCTTCCACGCGCTGCTCGACAAGTCCGAGCGCCGCCTGCAAGAAGGATTTATCCGTGGCCCGGCGCCGCTCGGTCCGGGCGCGCCGCCGTCCGAGCGATTGATCGCCTTCGGTAGGGCGCTGCTCGAGCTCACCCAGGAGCGCGGCGACCTCCTGCTCGCCGCGCGGCCGTCAGAGCCGATGGGTCGCTACCGGCATTCCGTCTATACCGCCTACCGAGCCCACGCCACCTACTTGCTTACAGAGCTGGGGGCAGCCGACCCCGACTATCTGGCCGACGTGCTGCTCGCCGCACTCGCGCCAGAGCTCGTGCTCCACCAACTAGAGCGCGGGATGACGATCAAGGACTGCAAGCGCGCATGGAAGAACCTCGTCAGGAAGCTCCTGGCATAGCGCGCATCGAGCCTCGTCTCGGGCATCGGTCCGAGACGAGGCCGAAGGCATCCCGCCGACGTCTCACCCCGGCCGGCCGAGCAGCCCGAGCTGCAGCGCCTGGCCGAGGTCCTCGCGCACCCGACCAGTGCTCGATCGCCCGGCCACGGCGGAGCGGTAGCAGGTGTCCTGCGGGCGGTGGTTGGCGGTGCAGCTTGTAGCGTCCGAGCGAGTTGACGTGCGCGTGTGCGACCCCGGGCCCGACCGGCCCGCTACTGCTCCCTGAGCAAAGGGCGGTCAAGCGTAAGCGCGGACGTTCCCAAGGACGCTGACGTCGCGAGTGCTGGTTTGGGCTGCTGACGGCGGGCGTGCTGGGGCCGGCGCGCCGTAGCACCCCGACCCCAGCCGTGCGCCGACGGTGGGGGCGCAGCGTCGACGCAGCGCCGGAATCGTTCCGGCGGAGAAGATGAGGTTACTCGGCTCCCCGTGTCTTGTCGCTCGAAGAGGTGTCTTCGGCTCGGAGAAATTCGTGCTGGCGCGAGAAATCCCTTCCCCGGACCAACCTTTGCGCCGCTGCGTGCGTCTATGGGGGGGTAAGAGGGCGCAGCGTCGGCGTGACGGCATGGGCGGTGTGAAGGTCCGGGGGGCGGTCTGGTAACAGTGCTCGTGCCGTGCGTGACGCCAGGTCGAACGACGCCCGGGGTGATGGGGCGCATTCCGGGCGTCAGTTCACTGACCGTGGGCGTTCAGTGAAGCGCGTGACGCCTACACTTCCTCTCGTGGCCGTAGCGTCCCGCGCGATCCCTCCACCGGTACCGCGGGGCACGCACAGGCTCAGTGACCGGCTGCTGGTGGCGCGGGTCGCGTCCGGGGACGATCACGCGTTCGAGGCGATCTTCGACCGTCACGGTCCTGCGCTGCTCAGCTTCTGCGTGCACATGCTGGGCAGCCGGGAGTGGGGCGAGGATGCGCTGCAGTTGACGTTCGTGGCGGCATACAAGGCGCTTCGTCGTGGGGGGTGCGATGGTGCGCTGCGACCGTGGTTGTACGCGATCGCGCGTAACCGGTGTCTGTCGGAGTTGCGCGCGCGCCGCGAGATCCCTGACAGCGACTGGGTGAGCGCTGATCGTCCCGCCGTCGATGGTCCCGCGAGCCTGTTCGCGCGCCGAGAGCAGCTGCGCGAGATCCTCGAGGACATCCAGCGGCTGCCCGCCGATCAGCGCGCCGCGCTTGTACTGTTCGAGCTCGGCGATCAATCTCACGAGGAGATCGCGACCGTGCTCGGCGTCGGTCGCGAGAAGGTCAAGGCTCTCATCTTCCAAGCGCGTGAGGGGCTGCAGCGCGGGCGCAGCGCTCGCGAGAGCACCTGTTCGGAGGTTCGCGAGCGGCTTGCGAACACGCGCGGGAAAGCCCCTGCTCGCGGTATTGTGCGCGCCCACATCGACCGCTGTGCGCCCTGCCAAGAGTTCGAACGCGAGGTGCGCAAGCAGCGGGCGGCGCTGGCGCTGGTCCTCCCCGTTGCGCTGAGCGGAAAGCTCAAAGCGCTGGTGCTCTCATCCGCACTTGGGCACGGCAGCGTCAGCGCGGGCGCCGCGAGCGTCACCGGGGCAGGCGGCGCAGGCTCGGTTGCGGGCCCGACCGCCGCAGCCTCCGGCTCGGGCGTAGCCGCGGGATCGGGCAGCCTCGGCGCGGGCGCAGCCGCGCTCACCTCCTCGGTCTCTGCCGGGACGGTGGCGAAGCTCGCGACGGTTGTCGCGGTAGCCGTCGGCGTCGGCGGCGTGACGCGCAGCGCGCTTGCGCCATCGTCCCGGCCCCAGGTCTCGTTCCTCGCCGGTCAGCCGGCGCAGCCAGCACCGCTGCGCTCGCCGCTTCAGCCGCTGGGATCCGGGATCGCCGACCCCCTGGCCACTGCGAACCAGCCGGGGTCGCAGCCCTCCACGAGCCCAGTAGCGCCCGCTGGTGCACCGACGGGAACGGCGAGCGTGCCCGTTCCGCCGTCAGACGCAACGCCATCCTTCGCGGCGGACCCCGCTGCGGTAAGCACGCCGAGCACCCCCGGCACCGGCGGTCCCGCCTCCCCGACGGGCACGACCTCCGCTCCGCCCGCCGCCCCCTCCGCCGACTCGACCACCACGACAGCGCCTTCCCCCGGTAGCTCCACAACGACCACAGCCACCACGACCACTACAGCCTCCTCGCCCACCGGTTCCGGCACGAGCACGTCCACCACCACGACACCCTCCTCGCCAACCACTACCTCCGCGGCGTCGTCATCCGGCTCCCCCGTGGGTCAGGGCACGTCGGGCGCGTCGTCGGGCGCCTCCGGCAACGGGCCCGGAGACTCGACCGGCCAGGGCCAGTCATCCGGAGGCGATCCCGGTGGTGGCGTCACCCACTCGAACGGAAACGGCCCGCCGGGGTGCGCGGACAATCCCAGCGCCGGGCTGCACGAAGAAGACTCCCCGCTCCTGAGTGCCGCGTCGTCTGCTGGCCACGTCGGCGCATCGCCGCTGTCCGTGCCTCGCTTAGCCAAGCGATCCGGCGGTGCACCCGCGGCCGACAGCAGCCAGGTCGACCGGCTTTGCGGCGGTCATGGACCCCGGTAGTGCGTAGGCACGAGGTTGGTCGTCCACCGCTTCCGCCCAGGCGCGAACGTGCGGATCGCGGCTGCGGCGGATCTCCGAGACGACGTTCGTGTCGAGCAGAAAGCTCAAAACTCGACGTCGCGGCCACGGTCCTCGGCACGCTCCAGGTCGAGCACCTCGAAATCGGGACCCGAGCGAATGAACTCGACGAGACTGGGCTCTTCGCGCCGCAACCGCCGATACTCCTCGGCCGAGACGACGACGACAGCCTCCCTGCCGTGTTTGGTCACGAATTGCGGGCCGTCACGCCGAGCGCGCTCGACGAGTTCGCTGAACCGCTGTTTGGCTGCTTGTAGTTGCCAGGTCACGACGCACCACTATTCTGGACAGACTGGACAGATTGTAGCGCGTGGTGCTGCGAACTGGGGACGCACCGATCAGTGGTGCTGCGAATCTCATCACATCGCCGAAACCGCGCGGCGGCTGTTCTGCGAGCGCGGGTTCGAGCGCGTCACGGTGGCCGAGATCGCCCAGGCGGCCGAGGTCTCCGAGCAGACGGTGTTCAACTACTTCCCGACGAAAGAGGAGCTGGTCTACTGGCAGCTGGGGGACTTCGAGGAGCAGCTGCTGGAGACGGTCCGCGCCCGAGCGACGGGCGAGAGCGCGCTCGGCGCATTTCGCCGCTTCGTGCTGGCGCAGCGCGGGCTGCTCGGCCGGATCGACGAAGCCGCGCGCCGGCAGCTCACGGCGATCACCCGCGTGATCATCGAGAGCCCCGCACTGCTAGCTCGTGAACAGCAGATTCTCGACGGCTACACCGCCTCACTGGCCCGCCTGCTCGCGGAGGAGACCGGCGTCGACCCCGACGACATCGGAGGCTTGGGCGTTCCGCGGCCTGGGACACAATCTGCCCCAGGCCGCCCGGTGATGACACTGGACCCGATCACACCGATCAGCGCCTCGGTCAACTGGGCGCGAACCGCCCGATGGATCAGATCCGCTCGGCGGGTGGCCTACTTGCCGGCGCTACGCGACCGGAGCCGGGACTTTCCTGCGCTGGGTCCACTTCGAGCTGCACGGGATCTTCGACCGGTCGCACCGGTCGGCATAGGCGCGAGCGATCTCGGTCACCTCGGTGAGCAGATCGTCCGCCAGTCTGATCGGATCGAGTCCGAGGTCGACGAGCTGGCGGTTCTCGACGTACAGATCGTTTTGGGCCGCCTCCTTGCGCGGGTTCTCGAGGTAATCGATCTCGGCGCCGGTGAGGCTCGAGACCAGCTTGGCCAGCTCGGCAACGCGATGGCACTCGGTCATCTGGTTGAACACCCGCACGCGCTCCCGGTGCTCCGGCGGATTCTCGATCGCCAGCTGGATACATCGCACGGTGTCCCGGAGGTGGATGAACGCCCGGGTTTGGCCGCCGGTCCCATGGACCGTCAGCGGATACCCGATCGCCGCTTGCATCAGGAAGCGGTTCAACACCGTGCCGTAGTCGCCGTCGTAGTCGAAGCGATTGACCAGCCGCTCGTCGAGCCGGGTCTCGGCGGTCTGCGTGCCCCAAACGATCCCCTGGTGCAGGTCGGTGACGCGAGCGCCGTCGTTCTTGTTATAGAACGCGAACAGCAGCTGATCTTGGGTCTTGGTCATGTGGTAGACGCTGCCCGGGTTTACCGGGTAGAGGATCTCTTGCTCGACCTCGAGGCCGTCGTCGTTGTCGAAGCGAACCCGCAGGTATCCCTCGGGAATCTTGACGCCCGCAGTGCCGTAGCCGTACACGCCCATCGTCCCGAGATGCACGACGTGCGCGTCGAGCTCGGCCTCGACGAGGGCGGCCAGGAGGTTGTGGGTCGCGTTGACGTTGTTCGAGACCGTGTAGCGCTTGTGCCACGAGCTCTTCATCGAGTACGGCGCGGCGCGCTGCTCGGCGAAGTGGACCACGGCATCCGGCTGCCAGTCGAGCAGCAGGTCGAGCATCTCCCGGTAATTGACGGCCACGTTGAAGCGGTGGAACGGGATCTCGCAGCCGGTCAGCTCGCGCCACGTAGCCAGGCGCGTGCCGATCGGCGTGATCGGCGTCAGCGACTCCGCCTCGAGCTCGACGTCGGCGTTGCGCCGGGCGAGGTTGTCCACGATCGCGACGTCATGGCCGCATGCCGACAGGTGCAGGGACGTGGGCCAGCCACAGAAGCCGTCACCACCGAGAATCAGGATACGCAAGCAATCTCCTTGGTCAAAAGCGGGATGAGTCGTACTCGCGGGGGAATAGCTCGGCCAGGTCTACGAGCCCGCCGATCGTACGCGTCGTCGATACCGCCTATAGCCGCTGCGGGACCTCGCGGCGACGGGTCCGACGATCGCTCATTGTAGGCAAGGGACCGGTCTTTCCGGCGCTCCGGCCCCTGCTAAGGGCCCGCCGATGAATAACTGCTTGTTGACGCGTCCGAATGAGCTTCGCCTGGCTGCGTCCTCGGACCTCGATGTGGCTGGGCCACACCTTCGGTCCTGCGTCCTTGCCATGCTCGCTCCTCGGCCGCCTCAACGGCGCACTTATTCATCGCCGGACCCTAATCGTTAATCGGTGAACAGCTCCTTGCGGAGCTGACGGCCACAGCACGCTAAAACGTATCTCCGCAACGTTCGCAGCAGTTTCCTGTTCTAGAAGGTGTCGAGTCGCCGAAGCTGGAGGTGTCAGGCGATCGCCGGTCCCCTACCAAGGTCGCGCCACGGGCTGAGCCTCGGTCTCGCGCTGCTCGCGCTGCTCGCGGCGCTCGCGTTCCTGCACCTCGTCACGGGCCAGGCACTCGGCAGCGCCTCGACGAAGGTCGTGCGCTATCACAGCTATCGGCTTGCGGTCCCGGCCAACTGGCCGGTCTTCCGCCTCAGCGCCAAGCCCACCACGTGTGTCCGCTTCAACCGCCACGCTGTGTACCTGGGCCGACCGAGCGCTCAGCAGCGGTGCCCCGCTCATGCGGCTGGCCGCACCGAATCGATCCTGATCGAGCCTCCGGCACCCGGGCCCCGCGAGGCCTCCGTTGCCGGTCCCCAGGCTACGGTCCTGCGAGCGCCGCGCGGCGTCGTCGTGACGGCGACCTGGGCAAGGCATTCGGCAGTGATCCGGCGAGCGCTCCACGTGCGCGGGCTTCGTCCGGCCCCGGAGCGCGGCGCGGGCGCTGTGGCCGCTCGGCGAACCACGGGCGTCCGTGCAGCCCCGGCGCGCGCAAGCGCTCAGCCCGCTCAGCGAGCCACGGGCGGACGCGCCGCGAATGCGCGCGCCGGCGCCGCTGCCGCTGCCGCCGGCGCCGTCTATACCGGGCTCGGGTTCGACGCGTGCGCGACCCCCAGCGCCGCGACGATGTCGGCCTGGGCCACCTCCGGCTATCAGGCGTTGGGCATCTATGTCGGCGGCGCCAACATGGCCTGCTCCCAGCCGAACCTGACCGCCGCCTGGGTGTCTCAGGAGTCCGCGGTCGGGTGGCACATGATCCCGATCTACGTCGGCCTCCAGGCCCCCTCGAACTCCTGCGGATGCGCCGCGATCTCGCCGGCCGCGGCACCCAGCCAGGGAACCGCTGCCGCCGCCGACGCGGTCGCGAGCGCGCAGGCGCTCGGGCTCGGTCCTGGCAACCCCGTCTACTTCGACATGGAGGCGTACTCGCCCGGGACGGTCAACACGGGCGCGGTGCTGACGTTCCTCTCCGCCTGGACGGCTCAGCTTCACGCCGCGGGGTACAAGTCCGGCGTATACGCCAGCGCCGACTCCGGCATCCGCGATCTCGCCGCCCAGTACGGGACCGCATACCTCGAGCCCGACGACATCTGGATTGCCCGCTGGAACGAGGCCCAGAACACGATCGAGCCAAACGTGCCGCCGACTGCGTGGGCGGCACACCAGCGCATTCACCAGTACGACGGCGGCCACAACGAGACCCACGGCGGGGTCAGGCTCAACATCGACGGCGACTATGTCGACGCCGCGACGGCGGCGGCCGGTGCCGGCGCCCCACTGCCCTCGGCGGTCGCGGCCGCCCCGAGCCTGTCGGTGTCGCCCACTGCCGACGGCGGCATCGAGCTGCGGCCCAGCTGGAACGGCTTCGCCGGCATCAGCTCCTGGGAGGTGGTCGGTGGCCCTGCGCCGACAACGCTGTCACCCGTGTCGCTCCCGATCAGCGCCAACGCAAGGCCGCCGATCCGGGTACGCAGCGCGTTCGCGTACTTCGGCGTGCTCGCGCTCGGAGCGACTGGACAGACCCTCGGCAGCTCGGCGCCGGTCGCCACCCCTCCCCACGTCGCGATCGTCGGTAACAGCGCGTTTGTGCCGTCGCGCGGGCTGGGCGGCCTGCCGGTTGGCTGCTTCAACACCGTCGCATGCCACGTGAGCACGACCATCACGACCATCACGGCCGGCAGGACGAGCCTCGCGGCGACGGGGCCCGAGCACATCCCCGCCGGCGGCGGGCTCACCTACTTCAAACTCTCGCCGAGCGCCCACCGGCTGGTGCTAAAGGCCCGCCACCGCCGGCTGGCGGTCAGGATCACCGTGCGCGACGTCTCGGGCTCGAGCGTCACCCGCCCGCTCAACCTGATCCCGTTCGCCACCTCGGGCGCGAGCGCGCTGCGCAGCCTCAACCAGGCTCCAACGCTCCGCATCGTCGGTGCTACCGACTTCGTCTCGCACGCCGGCGTGGGCGGGATCCTGGCAGCGTGCTTCTCTACGTTCCCTTGCCATCCGAGCACGACGATCACCGTCGCCGGCAGGGTGGTCGCCCGCACCACACCCGAGTTCCTCGGCGTCAACGAGCTCGGCTACCTGATCTTCCGCCTGACCGGCGCCGGCCGCACCCTGCTGGCGCACGCCCGCGGCAACCAGCTGGGCGCCAGGGTCACAGTCAACGACGGCGGCACGATCGCCGGCGGCCAGATCGTGCTGGCGTCATTCACGTAGTGACTGATCATGAGCCTCGTCCTCCTCGCCCGGGGCGGCCTCAGGTACCTGATCCGTGAGCTCGGCGCGAAAACACCCGCCCGGCTATCGGGAAACCGCGTCGGCTGCACGAGCGATACGTTGCCGGGATGGCGATCTCGCAACGACCTAAACCAAAGAGCGACGACCGCGATCCACACAGTCCCAACCTCGAACGCCTCGCCGAGCTGGCCGTCAAGTTCGGAGCGAACGTTCAGCCCGGACAGATCGTCACGGTCTCATCGGAGCCGGGGAAGGAGCCACTGGCGCGTGCGGTGGCCGGGGCGGCCTACCGGCGCGGCGCGAAGTTCGTCGACCTCCGCGTGTTCGACCTCCATTTCAAACGGGCACGCGCCCTTCACGCTGATCCGGACACGCTCGGCTTCGTGCCACCGTGGTATGGCGAGACGATGCTGGCCCTCGGCGAGCACCGCTGCGCCGCGATCTCGCTCACCGGACCCGAGGAACCCCACATCATGGACGGCGTCGATCCGGCGCGCCTCGGCAAGGACATGCTGCCGCGGCTGCGGGAGTCGAACGAGGTTCTGAACGCGCGCACGCTGAACTGGTCGGTCGTGCCGTGCCCCACGCTCGGGTGGGCCAAGCTGGTTCATCCCGAGATCGAGCCGGACGCCGCGCTCGAGCGCCTGTGGACGGAGATCGCCCATGTCTGCCGGCTCGACGAAGACGATCCGATCGCCGCCTGGCGCGCGCGCCTCGACCGGCTGGTGGCGACAACCGCCAGGCTCGGCGAGCTCGACCTCGATTCGCTGCATTTCGAGGGGCCCGGCACCAATCTTGTGGTGGGCCTGCTTCCAGGAACCCGGTGGCTCGCGGCTCGCCTCACGACCGTCGGCGGGATCGTGCACGTTCCCAACATCCCGACGGAGGAGATCTTCACCTCCCCCGACCCCGAACGCGTGGATGGGATCGTCACCGCGACCAAGCCGCTGTACAACGGCGGCGTCGTGATCGACGGGCTCCGCGTGCGCTTCGAGGGCGGCCGGGCCATGGAGATCGAGGCCGACCACGGCGCAGGCGCACTCCGCACCCTGGCCGCGCGCGACCCGGGAGCCGCCCGCCTGGGCGAGGTGGCGCTCGTCGACCGCGAGAGCCGCATCGGCAGCCTCGAGACGGTCTTCTGCGACACGTTGCTGGACGAGAACGCTGCCAGCCACATCGCGCTCGGCGAAGGGTTCGCCTTCGCGCTCGACGAGGCTCACGCTGACCGCGTCAACCACAGCGACATCCATATCGACTTCATGATCGGCTCCGCTGAGGTGTCTGTCACCGCCACCACCCGCGACGGGCTCACGCTGCCGCTGCTCCGCGACGGCGCCTGGCAGATCTGATCACATCACCGCGGGATTGCCTGTCCGCCCCGCCCCGCCGCGCCGCCTATTCGCCACGCCGCGCCATTTATCCGTCACGCTACGCCGCCTGCCCGCCCCGCTGCCGCGATACGCTAACCGCGGTCCCACCGGAGAGGTGCCGGAGCGGTTGAACGGGCGCGACTGGAAATCGCGTAACGGGGGTTGACCTCGTTCGGGGGTTCGAATCCCCCCCTCTCCGTGCTTGGACGGCTCGTCGAAAGGATGCGCTATGCATTAGACATTTCGTCCCGTGCAAAATGCCAGAATTTAGGTCACCCTGTGCTTCTCGGGCGCCTCTGGCCACAGCCTTGTACAGAAGTTGCATCCACCGGCGGCTCCCCTTCCCCGAAATGGCAGCATGAATATACTGAGGCATCAGGGGCAAAATGAACGGACTCACTTCTTCACGACCGGCACTGAGGCTCATACAGGGGGCGCCGCAGGAAGCTCCGGTCGAGCACGTCTGGTTCTGCGGTCACTGCGCGGCACCCGCACCTGGCGGTGCAGTGCCGACCCCTGTGGCGCGCGTGTGCAATTCGTGCGGCCTGGGGGTGATGCTCGAGGCGCGTTCGGAGATCGTCCCGGGCGACCAGGATGCGTTCCTAGTGGTCGACTCCTCGATGCTGATTCAGGGCGTCTCGCGCTATGCGGAGGAGCTGCTTGCGCTCGAGGAGGAGGCGGCGATCAACCGCCCCGTCGGCGAGCTGCTGGTGGCGCCCGACGCTGAGGCGGGAGCACCGGGGGGATTCGCGGCCGCGATCGCCGAGGCAGTCGGCGGCGGCGACGCCCTGGTCACCAAGTTCGTCCGTCCGTGGAACACGTTCGGCGTGCGGATGCGCGCTCGGATCGGCGCCTGCGGCCCTCCCCGCGCCGCGCTGATCGTGCTCGACGCCTCTCCGGCCCGCACGCTGCGCGCTGTCGAAGACCGCTAGCGGCTAGCCGCTCGCCGGCTCCAGCAGCTCGGGCGCGCCGAAGCCGTGCAGAATTGACGGCAGCGCCACCGACCCGTCCTCGCGCTGCCCGTTCTCGAGCAAGGCGATGATCGTGCGTCCGACCGCGACGGCTGTCCCGTTCAGCGTGTGGACGTGGGCCGGCCTGCCGTCCGGCCCGCGGTAGCGGATGTCGAGCCGCCTGGCCTGATAGTCGGTGGTGTTCGAGCACGACGTCAGCTCGCGGTAGCGGCCCTGGCCCGGCAGCCACGCCTCGCAGTCGTACTTCTTGGCCGCCGAGGCACCGAGGTCGCCGACCGAGATTGCGAGCACCCGATAGGGGATCTCGAGCTCTTGCAGGATCGACTCCTCGATCGCGAGCAGCCGTTCGTGCTCGGCCGGCGACTGCTCGGGGTCGACGAAGCAGAACATCTCGACCTTGTCGAACTGGTGAACGCGAAAGATCCCACGCGTGTCCTTCCCGGCCGCGCCGGCTTCGCGCCTGAAACAGGTGGAGAACCCGGCGTAGCGCAGCGGCAGCGCGTCGCCGGCCACGATCTCGTCGCTGTGGAGGGAGGCCAACGGGACCTCGGCGGTTCCGACCAGGTAGAGATCGTCGTCCCGCAGGGCGTAGATCTGCTGCTCGGTGTCGGGCAGGAAGCCGGTCCCATACAGCGCCTGCTCGCGCACCAGTACCGGTGGGACCACGGGCTCGTGACCCAGCTCGAGGAGCTTCCCGAGCGCATACCTCACAAGCGCGAACTCGAGGAGTACCAGCTCGCCGCGCAGATACGCGAATCGCGATCCGGATACAAGCGCGGCTCGCTCCATGTCGATGCGCCAGCCCGCGAGCTCGAGATGATCCTTACCGGTCGCGCCCGCCTGACCTACCTCCTTGATCACCTCGTCCTCGTCTGGTGCGTCGTCGGCCGGAAGGTTCGCCAGGGATGCGAGCCCGTCGTCGCGCTGCCTGCGGATCGCCTCCGCCTCCTCGCTGAGCGCGCGACCGCGGGCGGCGAGCGCCGCGAGCTGCTCGCGCTCCTGCGGCGTAGGCGCGCCGGTCCGGCCCCTGCTCGCGCGGTTCTGCTCGGCGCGGAGCTCTTCCAGCTGGGCGGTCAGCAAGCGCCAGCGCTCGTCGTACTCGAGGACGCGGTCGACAGCGGCCGCCGACTCTGGGTTGCGCCGCGCGAGCGCCGCGCGTACGGCGTCGGGATTGCGACGGATCAGTCTGATATCGAGAATCAGCCCTACCCGCGGGTGGCCGTCTACTTCTTGGTGCTGGTCCTAGCAGACGTCGTCGACCTGCCGGCGGCAGTCCTGGCAGACGTCGTCGACCTGCCGGCGGCAGTCGTGGCAGACGTCGTCGAGGCGCCGGTGGCGGTGGTCGCCGCCACCGGCAACATGCCGATCGGCTGCACCTGGCAAGGCGTCTGCCCGACGACCTTGCGCGCCTGACGTCCGGCGTACTTGGCGACGAACTCCGCCACCGCTTGAGCCTGCTGTCCGACCACCACGTTCTGAGGCATGATCGCGCCCGAGAAGCCCCCGTTCTCGATCGCGTAGAGCACGCGCGTCACCGGCCGCTCGCAGCGCACGTTGAAATTCGGGCCGTTGGTGATCTCCCGCTGGCGCACGTTCGCCGCCGATCCCTGCGTGGCCGCGTAGGACAGCGTGTGGCAGCCGGCGCAGCGCTGATTGAACAGTACGGCCCCCTGGTCAACCGTCGGGTCGGACTTCGGGACGCTGATCTTCTGCGACCCGCATGCGACGACCAGCGCCGCGACGGCGGCCGATGCGCTCAATATGAGGAGGACCCTGATCGGCCGGCTCATGGGGGCCGAGATCATACGGAAGTGAGCCGCGCCCTCGCGCATCGGGCCGTGGTGGGCGCGTCGCCGCCGGCCTGCCACTGGCGCTCCTGGGGTGGCTACGATCGGCGCGTGTCGGCGGGCCGCGCAGGGAAGCTTCCCATCGAGAGCGTCGCGCTCGCGACCGCGCTCGCGGGCCTAGCGCTCGCGACCGTGCTCGCCGGCTGCGGCCACACCCGACAGGTGGGCTCGACCCGAACTGTCCAGATGTCGGTGAACGAGTACCGGCTGAACCCGCAGAGCGTCGACGCGAGCGCGGGCGTGCTCGCGATCGTGGTCCACAACTACGGCCGCCTCACCCACAACCTCGTCGTCTCCGCGAACGGACAATCGGTGGCGGGCACGACGCCGATCGCGCCGGGCCAGACGGCCGAGCTCGACCTCGACCTCGCCCCGGGGACCTACCAGATGGCGTCCACGATCCTGTCCGACGAGGCGCTCGGCGCGTACGGGACGCTGACCGTCAAGTAGCCCGCCGGTCCGACCCGAGGGCGATTCTCCGGCCGCGATTCTCATGCAGGAGCGCGCCACCCGGCGGCGAACAATGCCCCAGCCCCGGCGCCGGTCACACAGACGTTCGCTCCACACTTAGCAACGCGATCGTCCTTCTACGGCGGCAACCAAAGAGGTTGGCGCCGGGGCGATATAACAGCCGGCGTGGCGCGGGAACCCGATCACGAGCTGTTCCGTGAGGTGTTCGGTCGGTTTGCCACGGGCGTAGCGGTGATCACCAGCTCGGGTCCCGCCGGCGCCGGCGGCATGACCGCGAACGCGCTGTGCTCGTTGTCGCTGGAACCGCCGCTGGCGCTCGTGTGCTTCCAGAACCGCGCCCGGACGCTGCCGATCGTCCGCGAGGCCGAACGCTTCGCAGTCAACATCCTCAGCTCCTCGCAAGAGCACCTGGCCGGTGTGTTCGCGTCGAAGCTGCCCGAGGGCGAGAAGCTCGAGGGTGTCGAGCATCACCTCGAGTACGGCATGCCGATCATCGACGGCGCGCTCGCCTGGGCCGCTTGCGACCTGCGCGAGCTGATCGCCGGCGGCGACCACACGATCGCGATCGGCGAGGTGATCGTGATGGGCCTCGGAGGTGGCGAGCCGCTGCTCTGGTACTCGGGCCGCTACCACTCCTGGAACGGCAGGTGAGCCAGAAGCTCGGCGTTCTGGCTCCGGACGCCGGAACTGAATCGCCATTCATCGGAGCGAGCCGTGTCAGGCCGTGCCGGCGGCCCGGGCGACGAGCACGACGATCACGATCGCGGCCAGCGTCATCACCCCGAGCTCGCGCTGCAGGATCGCGACGACGATCGCCCGCTGCTCGTCTTCGGGCAGCTTGCCGACCTCCTTCGCCGACCCGAACCCGCGCGAGTCGAGCACCATCTGTGCCGACGCGATCCGCAGCTGCTCGCCGAACAGGGAAACCAGCAGCGGAAGCACCCCGTAGATCAGGTGCAGGCTCGACGCATGCCGACCCGTCAGCTGCAGCACACCGCCGATTACGACCTCGAGCAGGAGCACGGCCTGCATCGAACGCAACAGGCGCCAGAACCAGGCGTTCTGCTGCGCGCGCCACCAGCACCACGCGCCCAGCAGCGCGCTGACCGCGCTTAGCGCGAGCGCGAGCACGCCGACCACGATGTGAACGTCCTTCACGTCGCGGAACACGTTAGGGTTTGCGAGGCGGGTGCCGGGCGACAGCGAGTTCCCGGCGGCCTCTGGAGATAGCCGCATTTCGCACTAAGTAACACTCTGTTACAAGCACCGCCACGGTGCTATAACGCATTCTCGTGCTGCGTACGTATTTACCCGCGATTGTCTTCCTGGTTCTCGGTGGCCTGATCGGAACGCTGTTCGCGATCCTCAATCTCTACCTGGGCCCGCGCCACCCGAACCGCAGCAAGCAGTCGCCGTACGAGTGCGGGTTGCCGTCCGAGATCCAGCGGGGCTTCCGCTTCGGGATCAGCTTCTACCTCGTGGCGATGCTGTTCATCCTGTTCGACATCGAGGTCATCTTCCTTTACCCGATCGCGGTGCAGCTGCGGGCGTTCGGGACGTTCGCGATGAGCGAGACGGTCGTGTTCGTGGTGCTGCTGATGATCGCGTTCGTGTACGTGTGGCGGCGAGGGGCGCTCGAATGGCGATAAAGCGCGAGCGGCTCGCGACGGATGACTTCCGGTTGCGCCAGCTGCAGGCCAGGGACATGCTGCGAGGAGACCTCGACGACAAGGCGCTCGAGCAGTACGTCCAGGAGCAGGTGGGGATGACCACGATGAACAAGGCTGTGGCGTGGGCGCGCGGGAACTCGTTCTTTCCGCTCACCTTCGGCCTCGCATGCTGTGGGATCGAGTTCATCCACATGTTCGCCTCGCGGATGGACATCGCGCGCTTCGGATGGGAGGCGGGCCGGGCGTCGCCTCGGCAGGCGGACCTGATCGTCCTGGGGGGGCGGGTTTCGATCAAGATGGCGCCCGTCATCCGCCGCCTGTACGACCAGATGCTCGATCCCAAGTGGGCGATCTCGATGGGCGCGTGCTGCTCGTCGATGGGCGTGTTCAACAACTACGCGCTCGTCCCCGCGGACAAGTTCATGCCGATCGACGTGCACGTTCCCGGCTGCCCGCCCCGGCCGGAGGCGCTCGCACACGGGATTCTCAGGCTGCGCGACAAGGTTCACGGGAACCCGCCGGACGGCTGGCGCGAGCGCTATGGGGCGATCGGCACCGAGGAGCTGCTTCCCGGAGAGGCCGACATGGACAGCGCCGAAATCAACGTGTTCAGCCGGACGACTCGGGCGCGGCCCGATCAGGCGAGGCTGGATGCCGAGCGGGCCGCAAGCCCGAGCGGGGACACCGCCGGTGCCTGACGCGACCGGCCTGGAGCTGACCGCCCAGGAGCTTCGCGACATCGACAGAGAGTCGATCCTGGACACCGAGTTTCACCGTGGCAGGGCGTGCCTGATCGCAGAGCCGACCCGGATCAAGACCGTCCTCACCCACCTGCAGGCGAAGGGCTACACGTTCCTAGCCAGCCTCCACGGCGTGGACTACTACCCGCACGAGCCGCGCCTCGGCGTGTTCTACGAGCTGCTCGACATGAACAACGTCGACCGGATCGGCATCAAGGTTCGGGTCCACACCGAGGCCCCGCACATCGCCTCGGTCATCGATTTGTTCCCCGGCGCCGACTTCCCCGAGCGGGAGGTCTACGACATGTTCGGCGTAGTGTTCGACGGCCACCCCGACCTGCGCCGGATCCTGATGCCCGAGGACTACGAGGGCTATCCCCAGCGCCGGAACTTCCCGGTCGGCGGCGAGCCGGTCCTGTTCACGTACAACGAAGAGGACAACTACGGGAAATGGCAGTGACGCCTGACGAGCAACCGGCGGCGACGCTCACGGAGGACTACGGCAAGCGCGAAGAGTCGATCACGCTCACCTCCGAGCCGGCCGGCGACACCGAGACGCACGAGTTGCTGACGCTCAACATCGGCCCGCACCATCCCGCCACCCACGGCGTGCTGCGGCTGATCGCCACGCTCGAGGGCGAGGTCGTCCGCGACATCAAGCCCGTCATCGGCTACGTCCACACCGGCATCGAGAAGACCGCCGAGGACAAGTCGTATTGGAAAGCGATCCCGGTCATCGAGCGGATGGACTACGTCAGCTACTACTTCAACGCGATGGCGTTCTGCGGCGCGGTCGAGACGCTGCTCGACCTGGAGGTGCCGCCGCGCGCGCAGTACCTGCGCGTGATCCACCTCGAGCTGAATCGGATCGCATCCCATCTCGTGTGGCTCGGCACGAGCGCGCTCGACCTCGGCGCGATCTCGATGTTCTGGTACTGCTTCCGCGAGCGCGAGAAGGTCCTCGACCTGTTCGAGATGTCCTCGGGCCAGCGGATGCACACCCGCTACTTCCAGATCGGCGGCGTGATCGAGGACATCCCGCTCGGCTTCGCCGAGAAGGTGCGGAAGTTCACGCGCGAGATGCCGACCCGCGCCGACCAATACGCGGACCTGCTCGAGAAGAACCAGATCGTGCTGCAGCGGCTGCGCAACGTCGCCCCGCTGGACCCGGAGACGTTGCTGGCCCTCGGCGTCACCGGGCCGCTCTTGCGCGCGGCGGGCAACCCGTGGGACCTGCGCAAGGCGCAGCCCTACTCGAGCTACGACCACTTCGACTTCAAGATCCCGATCGGCACCGTCGGCGACAACTACGACCGATACCGCGTGCGCCACGCCGAGATCTACCAGTCCGTCAAGATCATCGATCAGGCGCTTGAGGCGCTGCCCGAGGGCCCGCACATCACTGCCGATCGCAAGATCGCGCTGCCGCCACGTCACGAGCTCGCAACGAGCATGGAGGCGCTGATCCACCACTTCAAGCTCGTGACCGAGGGCTTCCGCGTGCCTCCAGGCGAGGCTTACTACCCGATCGAGGGCCCGCGCGGTGAGCTTGGCTGTTTCGTACGCGCGGACGGCTCGGCGAAACCAGCGCGCGTTCACATGCGCGACCCGAGCTTCGTCAACCTGCAGGCGCTCGCGCCGATGATCCGCGACAGCTACATCGCCGACCTGATCGCGACGCTGGCGATGCTCGACCCGATCCTCGGGGGGATCGACAGGTGAACCTCCATACAGGTGATCCACGGCTCGATCCGGACAGCCGCCAGGGACGCGAGGGCCCGGCCGACCCCCGCCGTACCATCGCTCCCGTGCCTCGCTTCGGGCACGGATCGCGAGTCCCCGGCTGGGACGAGTCGGTCGACCTCACGAAGGAGCCGGCGGTCGTCCCGGACCCCGCCACCACGCGGGTACCCGAGGCACTCGAAGACGAGATCGTGAGCGCGATGGCCAAGTATCCGGACCGCCGCTCCGCTGCGATTCCGGCGCTCCACGCGGCGCAGCGCATGTACGGGTGGTGCTCCCCGGAGGCGATCGACCAGGTCGCGGCGGTCATGCAGCTGACGCCTGCGTACCTGATGTCGGTGGCGACGTTCTACGACATGTTCTGGACCGAGCCCAAACCGAAGAACGACGTCTTCGTCTGCACGAACATCTCGTGCTCGCTGCGCGGCGCCGACGAGTTGCTCGAGGCGATGATCGCGGCGGCATCCGAGGACGGGGACGTGAACGTACGCTCGTTCGAGTGCCTCGGGGCGTGCGACATCGCGCCGATGGCGTCCGTCAACGGCGAGTACGTGGGCCCGCTCACGAGCGACGACGCAGACCAGATCATCGAAGACCTGCGAGCGGGCCGCCCGGTGCTCGAGCACAAGCAGCTCCGCTACCGCCGCTCCGTGGATCCGAAGCTCGCGGCGAGAGCCGGCGAGTTCAGCGCTCCCGACCGCGGCGAGGTGCGGAGGGCGGACGCGGCGGGGCTCGGCCCCCGCGGCGACACCGTCGATCGCCCGGGACCGACCGCAGCGATCGAGGAGCCCGTCGACAAGGCCAAAAGCGAGGAGGACACGCGGTGAGGCAGCCGCTGCTGCTCGATGGAATCGACGAGCCCGGGCTGAACAGGCTGCCGGTCTACATGGCGCGCGGGGGCTACGAGATGCTGCGCAGGGCGCTCGACATGGCGCCCGGGGACGTCCTTCAGAACATCGTCGACTCGGGGCTGCGGGGCCGCGGCGGGGCGGGCTTCCGGATGGGCCAGAAGGCGTCGTTCCTGCCCCATGGGACGATGGACAAGTACCTGGTCTGCAACGCCGACGAATCAGAGCCCGGGACGTTCAAGGACCGCGAGCTGATGCAGAAGAACCCGCACATGCTGATCGAGGGGATCGCGATCACCACCTGGGCGGTCGGAATTGACCGGGCGTTCATCTACATCCGCGGCGAGTACGTGCTGCAGGCGGACATCCTCGAGGCCGCGATCGCAGAGGCTCAGGCCGCCGGCTACATCGGTCAGAAGATCCTCGGCTCGCAGCACTCGTTCGGCCTCGTGCTGCACCGCGGCGCGGGCGCATACATCTGCGGCGAGGAGACCGGGCTGCTCGACTCGCTCGAGGGCAAGCGCGGAAACCCGCGGCTGAAGCCCCCGTTTCCGGCGATCGAGGGCCTGTACAACGGGCCCACGCTGATCAACAACGTGGAGACGCTATCGACCGTGCCGAGCATCATCCGGCTGACCGGCAAGCACTACGCGGAGATCGGCACCGAGACCTCGACCGGGACGAAGCTGGTGTCGGTGTCCGGCGACGTGAAGCGGCCCGGCAACTATGAGATCGAACTCGGCGTGCCCGCGCGCCACATCATCTACGAGCTCGCCGGCGGTCCGTCCGGGGGGCGCGAGATCAAGTTCTGGTTCCCGGGCGGCTCGAGCTCACCGGTCCTGACCAAGGACGACATTGACCTCGCCTACGACTTCGACACGCTTGCGAAGGCGGGCTCGATGCTCGGCTCCGGGGCGATCATCGTTGTCGACGATTCGCACACGGTGCTCGAGGTCGCGCTCAAGCTCGCGAAGTTCTACGCGCACGAATCGTGCGGCAAGTGCGTGCCGTGCCGCGAGGGGACCAACTGGACGCTGAAGATGCTCCAGCGGATCCAGTCCGGCGAGGCGACGCCGATGGACCTCGACATCATGGCCTCGGTGCAGGAGCAGATCATCGGCCACTGCCTGTGCGTGCTCGGCGACGCGATGGCGATGCCGATCGGCTCGATGATCGAGAAGTTCAGGCCGGAGCTGGAGGCGGAGATCGAAGCGGCACGCGAGCGCGCCGGGGCAGGCGCATTGGAGGACGTGATCCCGATCGGCGCCGCCGACGAGCACGCCGGCCCCATCCCAGTGCACCAGTAGGCCCTGCTACCGACTGGACCATTAGGATGCGCCGCCCCACCACCGAGAGCTGACACGTGCCCCGACCGCCCGAGAAGTGGATCCAGCTGACGATCGACGGGAGCGAAGTCCGTGCTCTCGAGGGGATGATGCTGGTCGACGCGGCCAAGCACGGCGACGTCGACATCCCATACTTCTGCTATGAGCCAAAGCTCGGTCAGCCGGTCGGCGCGTGCCGCATGTGCCTCGTCGAGATCGAGGGGATTCCGAAGCTCCAGACCTCGTGCTCGACCCCGGTCAAGGACGGGATGGTCGTTCACACGCAGACCGACCGGGTGCGCCACGCCCAGAATGCGATCGTCGAGTTCCTGCTCGTCAACCATCCGCTCGATTGCCCGGTCTGCGACAAGGGCGGCGAGTGCCCGCTGCAGGACATCACGTTCGGTTGGGGCCTCGGCCGCTCCCGGTTCATCGAGCCCAAGCGTCACTTCCAGAAGCCGCTCGCGCTGAGCCCGCTGATCGCGATCGATCGCGAGCGCTGCATCCTCTGCTATCGCTGCGTGCGCTTCTCCCAGGAGATCGCCGAGGACTTTCAGCTGATCTTCGCCGAACGCGGCGCGCACACGTTCGTCTCCACCTATGACGGCCATCCGTACGTCGCGCCGTTCAGCGGCAACATCATCGAGCTGTGCCCGGTCGGGGCGCTGACCAGTCCAGCCCTACCGGTTCCGCGCCAGGCCCTGGGACATCGAGGACGCTGGCGGGATCTGCACGCTGTGCCCGTCGCAGTGCAACGTCAGGTTCACGGTCCGCGACGAGAAGGTCCTGCGCGTGCTCGCGCGCGACCCCGGACACCCCGCCGTCGACGACGGCTGGCTGTGCGACAAGGGGCGCTTCGCCTATCAGGCGATGCACGTTGACGAGCGAATCACGGCGCCGCTCGTCCGGGACGGCGGCGAGCTGCGCGAGGTCTCCTGGGAGCGGGCACTGGAGGTCGCCGGCGGCCTGGCGCGACATAACGGGCACGTCGGTGCGCTTGTCGGCGGCCAGACCACAAACGAGGAGGGCTTCCTGCTCCAGCGGCTGGTGCGCGAGGCGCTCGACTCGAACGACATCGACTCTCGCGTCGGCGGCCCCGTCGATCTGAATGTCGCCCTCGCACTCGCCGACCCGAGCCTGCAGGCCACTGTCCCGGACCTCGAGTTCGCGCATACGGTCCTGGTGGTCGGCTGCGAGCCGCTCGATGACGCCCCGATCTTCGACCTGCGAATCCGCAAGGGCGTTCGCCGCCGCGGCGTGAGCCTCGCGATTGCCACGGCCCGGCCGAGTGCGCTCGATCCGAACGCCCAGCTCGTCGTCCGCTACGCCCCGGGAGACGAAGCGAGGTTCCTGGCCGAGCTGGCAGCCGCGCTCGCCGGTGAAGCGCGCAGCGACCTGGCGAAGCTGCTGCGCGAAGGCGGCGAGGACGTTGTGATCGTGTGGGGCGAGCGGATTGGCGGCGAGGCCGCGGCGCTGCTGCTGAACATCGCATCGTCGCTCGGCCTGGGCGACCGCGAAGGCGCCGGACTGCTCGAGATCCCGGCGGGATCGAACGGCCGCGGCCTGCGGGAAGTCGGCGTGCTCCCGAACTCCGGACCCGGGTATGCGAACCTGTCGGGCACGCCGGCCGGAGCGCGGAGGCGATCGCGCGCGCAGCTGCCGATGGCGACGTCCAGCGCTGTACCTGCTCCAGACCGACCCGGTGCGCGATCAGCCCGACCGTGCGCTGTGGGAGGCCGCGCTTCATCGCGCGGGGTTGGTCGTCGCGCACGCGACGGTGCTGACGGAGGGCATCAAGGAGCACGCGAACGTGGTGTTCCCGGCCGAGTCCCACGCCGAGAAGGAGGGCACGGTCGTGCATCCTGACGGGCGCCTGCAACGCCTGCGGATCGCGATCGCCCATCCCCGCGAGGTCCGTCCTGGCTGGGGCGATCGCGGAGATCGCCAAGCGATGCGGGCTCGACCCGGGCGTGCTTACGAGCCCGATGGGTTCGGGCAGCTCGCCGAGGCGGTGCCGTTCTACGCCGGGATCACGCTCGAGGACATCGGCGGCCGCGGCGTGCGTTGGCCGGAGCGGGCGGACGAATTGATGCCGAGACGGCGGCGACGACGCCCTCCCGACGCCGCCCGCGACCGGGCGAGACCGCAGCCCCCACCAACGGGGCGCCTGCGCTCGGCCGCTACCGCCCGATCTGGGCCGCCCCCGAGGTCGAGATCTCGCCGGCGCTCCATACACGATCGCGCACCAGCAAATCGAGCTCTCGCCGGAAGACGCCCAGCGCCTGGGCGTGACCCACGGCGACACGGTCGACGTCGCCCAGAATGGGACCCGCCTGCGCGCCACCGCCGCCGTCCGCTCCGGCGTCCCGCAAGGCGCGGCGTTCCTCGCCGACGGCATCGCCGACGACTCCGCGAATGCGCTGACCGAGCCGCTGATCGAGGTCATCAAGCCGTGATCCCGTTCGCCGACGCTTACTACTTCGAGCCCTGGTGGATCCAGATCGTCAAGGCGCTCGTGATCTTCATCGTCGCGTTCGCGATCCTGCCGATGCTGACGATCTACGAGCGCAAGCTCCTCGGCCGCTTTCAGGCTCGCTACGGACCGAACCGCGTCGGGCCGTTCGGCCTGCTGCAGCCGGTTGCCGAGATCATCAAGTTCGCGACCAAGGAGCCCTTCCGCCCCACGACATCGGTCGGCTACCTGTTCCGGATCGCACCGGTCATCGCGATCCTCACCGCGATCGCCGCCCTGGCGCTCGTCCCGTGGGGCGATGTCCAGGACATCTTCGGCACGAAGGTGGGGCTGTACGGAATCGACGTCTCGATCGGGCCCCTATACGTGTTCGCGCTCGCCGGGATCTCGTTCTACGGGATCATGGTCGGCGGCTGGGCATCGGGATCGAAGTACTCGTTCCTCGGCGCGATGCGCGGCGCGGCACAGCTGATCTCCTACGAGGTCTCGCAGGGCCTGGCCCTGATCGGCGTGGTGATTACGGCCCAGACGCTGTCCTTGACCAGGATCGTTCATGCGCAGATGGGCATGTGGTACTTCATCCCGCAGTTCGCGGGGTTCCTGATCTTCATGGTCGCCTCGTTCGCCGAGACCAACCGCTCGCCGTTCGACCTCTCCGAGGCCGAGACTGAGCTCGTCGCCGGTTACTTCACCGAGTACGGTGGCACACCGTTCGTCGCGTACCTGTTCGCGGAGTACATGAACATGTTCGTCGTCTCCGGGATCGTGGTCACGATGTTCTTCGGTGGCTGGTTGCTGCCGTTCGGCATCCATCCGCCGGGCTGGGTCGACCCAATCGTGGTGCTAGCGAAGATGATGGTGTTCGTGACCTTCTTCATCTGGATCCGGGCGACGCTCCCGCGGCTTCGCTACGACCAGCTGATGTCGTTGGGATGGAAGATCCTGCTCCCGCTCGCGACGCTCAACCTGCTCGTGACGGCAATCGTCGTGGTCTCCTAGCCACTCCTAGCCATGACCCCTCCCTACGATCTCGGCGCCGACGTCATCGAAGTCGTCCGCCACCCCGCTCCCGGGCCGGTAGCGGGCGCGTACCGGGCGTTCGGCGAGACCCTGCGGGGCCTGAAGACGACGTTCGCGCGGATCGTCGAAGGGCCACACACGATCCAGTACCCGGAGGAGAAGACACCGGTGTACCCCCGCTTCCGCGGCCGCCACAAGCTCCACCGCTTCGAGGACACCGGCCTCGAGAAGTGCGTGGGGTGCTCGCTGTGCGCCGCGGCCTGCCCGGCGGACTGCATCCGCGTGGTTGCCGCCGAGAACACCCCGGAGAACCGCGTGTCCGCGGGCGAGCGCTACGCGGCCGTGTACGAAATCAATCTCTCTCGTTGCATCTTCTGCGGCTACTGCGAGGTGGCCTGCCCGTTCGACGCGATCACAATGGGCCACGACTACGAGATGTCCGACTACACGCGCTCGGACCTGATCTTCACGAAGGAGATGCTGCTCGCCGAGCCGATCGAGCGCACGCCGCTGCGCGCGGAGGGCGAGTGAGCCAGGTCATCTTCTTCATCGCCGCGATCGGCGCGCTGGCGGGCGCGATCGGAGTCATCGCCGTCCGCAACCCGTTCTACAGCGTGCTGCTGCTGGTCGTGCACCTGATCTGCCTGGCGGCCCTGTTCCTGCTGCTGCGCGCCGAGTTCGTCGCCGCCGCGCAGGTTTTCGTGTACGCGGGCGCGGTGATGGTCCTGTATGTGTTCGTCGTCGCCTATGTGGGCGGCGGCGAGGAGCTCGCGGCCGGCACCGCGCTGCGGATCCTGGGGCCGCTGTTCGCGCTGGCGGTGGCGATCGAGCTGTGCATCGCGATGCTCGGCTCGGCCCTCAAGGGAGTCTCCTCGAAGGGCGCGCCCTACGTGCTCGGGTTCGGCACCCCGCGCCACATCGGGACGCTGTTCCTGACGAAGTACCTGTTCCCGTTCGAGGTCGCGTCGCTGCTGCTGCTGGTCGCGGCGATCGGCGCGGTCGTGCTGGCGCGCCGGCGCCGGGGCCTCAGCCCGACGAGCAACTGGAGCGTCGCGTTCGCGCACCGCGTCCGGCCTATACCGGCACGATGGCGGAGGCCGCCGGTGTGCGCCAGACGATCGGGGCCGCCGAGGAGGAGATCGGGCCCGAGGTCGAGGTCGTCGGGCGCCGGACCGACGAGGGAGGCTGGTAGTGGCGATCGGCTGGTACCTCGTGGTCTCCGCTCTGATCTTCTGCATCGGCGCCGCCGGCGTGCTCACGCGCCGCAACCCGCTTGTGATCCTGCTGTGCCTCGAGCTGATGCTGAACGCGGCGAACCTCGCGCTGGTCGCGTTCAGCCGGATGTGGGGCGGCGAGGATGGCCAGGTGTTCGCGCTGATCGTGATGGTCGTCGCCGCCTGCGAGGTGACCGTCGGCCTGGGCTTGATCGTCGCGATCTACCGCCGGCGCCTGCCGATCGACGTCGACGAGCTGAGCGAACTGAACGGGTGACCCTTCCGTGAGCGTGACCACGTCCGCCTGGTTGGTGCTGCTGTGCCCGCTCGTCGGCACGGTCGTGATCGCCGCCGGGTACAGGGTCTGGCCTGGCCGCGCCCCCGGCTGGATCGGCACCGCGGCGATCGGCCTCTCGTTCGTGTTCGCGGTGATCACGCTGATCACAATCCTGGGCAAGAGCCCCGAGCACCGCCAGTACACCTCCTCGCTGTGGGACTACGCGTTCAGCGTCGGCGTCGACGCCAAGGTCCAGATCCTGGTCGACCCGCTGTCGGTGTTCATGATCCTCGTCGTCTCGGGCGTCTCGACGATGATCCATCTGTACTCGGTCACCTACATGACGGCCGACCGCGGCTTCACGCGCTACTTCGCGTACCTGAACTACTTCGTGTTCTCGATGCTGCTCCTGGTGCTCGCTGGGAACTTCGTGCTGCTGATCGTCGGCTGGGCGTTCGTCGGGGCGGCCTCGTATCTGCTGATCAGCTTCTGGTACCGCCGCCGCACCGCGACCCGCGCCGGCATCAAGGCGTTCGTGATCAACGTCGTCGGCGACGTCGGGCTCGTGCTCGGTACGTTCTTCCTGCTTCAAGCACACCGGCACCGTCGACTTCCTGAAGACGTTCGCGGTCGTGGATCACGTGTTCGCGCACAACGGCACCGACCTCGTCGTCGCCTGCCTGTTGCTGCTCGTCGGGGCGTTCGCGAAATCGGCGCAGGTGCCGCTTCAGACCTGGCTCCCGGACGCGATGGAGGGCCCCACGCCGGTGTCCGCGCTGATCCACGCGGCGACGATGGTGACCGCCGGCGTGTACCTGATCGCGCGGATGCACCCGCTGTTCGAGCGCGCGCCGACGGCCGCCGACGTGGGCGCGATCGGCGGCGGCCTGACCATGCTGATCGCCGCGACGATCGCGCTCGTGCAGACCGACATCAAGCGCGTGATCGCGTACTCGACGATGTCCCAGATCGGCTACATGATCGTGGGCGTGTCGGTCGGGGCGTACTCCGCGGGCCTCTTCCATCTGATGACGCACGCGTTCTTCAAGGCGCTGCTGTTCATGGCCGCCGGCTCGATCATCGGCGCGATGGCAGGCGTCCAGTCGCTCGACCGGATGGGCGGGTTCCGCAAAGCGCTGCCGTTCACGTTCGCTTGCTTTGTTATAGGCGGCCTGGCCCTGTCGGGCCTGCCGCCTTTTTCGGGTTGGCTGTCGAAGGACGACATCCTTGCGTTCGCTCGACCACCGCGGCGGCGGCTTCCTGATCCTGGGGATCGCCGGCTACTTCGGCGCGTTCCTGACCGGGATCTATACGTTCAGGATGATCTTCCGCGCGTTCTTCGGCGACCCGGTCCCCGAGGCGCGTCGAGCTCGAGCAGGGTCACCTCGCACCATGCCGACGTCCCGCGCAACCCGATGACCGGCGAGGAGGAGGACACCGACGTCGGCTTCCCCGGCCCGGGCCATTACATCGCCGAGCGCGAGATGCCGATGAAGATCGCGATGTCGGTGCTGGCGCTCGGGCGCGATCGTCGGCGGCGCGCTCCAGATCCCCGGCGTCGACCGCGGCAGTCGAGCGCTTCCTCGAGCCGTCGTTCGCCGACTCGATCTCGCGCGCCGAGTTCCGTCGACGAAGGCCGACTGGATCGGCCTGGTGATCGGCGCCGTGATCGCGATCGCGGGCATCGCCGTCGCCTACCGGATCTGGGTGCTCCGTCCCGGGACCGCGGCCGCGCTGCAGAAGCGCTTCGCGGCGATCCACACGTTCCTGTCGAACAAGTGGTACTTCGACGAGCTGATCGACCTGCTGATCGTCCGCCCCGCGCTGTGGTTCGGCCGGTTCGCCGAATCGGTGCTCGAGCGCGACCTTCGTCGCCGGCACGATCACCGGCGGGACGCTCGGGGTCGTCCGCGCCGGCTCGGCGGCGGTGCGCCGCCTGCAGACGGGCTTCCTGCGCTACTACGCGGCGGCGATCGTGGTCGGCCTGTCCGGCATCGCCCTCTACTTCCTGATCTCGAGCACGTGATGATCACGCTCCGGTTCCCGATCTGCATCAACGTGAAATGACGCTGTCGATCCTGATCTGGCTCCCGCTCGCGATCTCGCTCGTCGCCTCGCAGGTCCCGCGCAAGCTGGGTCGGGCGCTTCGCCGCGGTCGGGAGCATCGCCACGCTCGGGATCGCGATCTCGTTCCTCGCGCGGTTCAAGCTCGGGCACTCGGGGCTCCAGTTCCTCACCGACAGGCTGTGGATCTCGGCGCTCGGGATCCACTACAAGCTGGGGCTCGACGGACTCAACATCGCGCTGATCCTGCTGACGACGATCCTGTTCAGCGCCGCGCTGATCTGGGCGTCGCTGCGCGAGTGGGACCGCCCGCCGTGTTCTACTTCCACCTCGGCCTCGCCGAGAGCGCCGTGCTGGGCGCGTTCTGCGCGCAGGACCTGGCGCTGTTCATCGCGTTCTTCGACCTGATGCTGATCCCGTTCTACTTCCTGATCGGCATGTGGGGATCGGGCCCGGACCGGGTGCGGGCCACGACGAAGCTCGTCGTCTACACGCTGGTGGGCTCGTTCTTCATGCTCGCGGGCGCGATCGCGACCGGCGTGCTCGCCTCAGACCAGCACGACACGAGCCTGAACTTCGCGCTCACGGCGCTCCAGCACCTGCCGCTGTCGCACGCCTCGCAGGAGTGGATCTTCCTGTGCTTCGCGGTTGCGTTCCTCGTGAAGATGCCGATCATCCCGTTTCACGGCTGGCTGGCCGACGGCTACAAGGCGATGCCGATCCCGGCGGTCGCGGTGTTCTCCGGCGTGCTCTCGAAGGTCGCGGCGTACGGCTTCCTGAGGGTCGTGCTGCCGCTGTTCCCGTTCGCGTCGGTGCACTTCCAGATGCTGATGCTGCTGGTCGCGCTTGTGTCGATCCTGTGGGCGACCTCGCTGGCGTTCACCACCGGGGACGCGCGGCTGGTGGTCGCCTACTCGAGCGTCGCCCAGCTGTCGTTCATCACGCTGGGGATCTTCTCGCTGCGACCGCAGGGCGGCCAGGGCGCGCTGCTGCAGATGGTCAACCACGGACTCGTCACGGCGCCGTTGTTCTTCGTCGTTGCCGCGCTCGCGGCGCGGTCCGGCGGCTCGGAGAAGCTGCGCGACATGGGCGGGATCGCGTTCCGCGCACCGGTACTGGCGACGCTGTTCCTGATCGTCACGTTCGCGAACCTGGCGATGCCAGGTTCGGCGAACTTCATCGGAGAATTCTTCATCCTGCTCGGCGTGTTCAGGGCAAAGCTCGTGATCTCGATCATCGCGTTCGTCGGCGTCGTCGGGGCCGCCTATTACGCGCTGCGCGTGTTCGTCAGCGCGATGCATAACCGGGTCGGGCCGGACGTCGCCTCTCGGGAGATCGGGTTCTCGGACCTCGCCGGGCTCGTCCCGCTGGTCGCCGTGATCCTGGTGCTCGCGTTCTACCCGCAGTTCGTCCTGAAGCGCACCGAGCCGACGCTGAAAGCGACGATCCTCCCCGCCCAGGTCCTGAGCGGTGGCGGCACCAACCCGACCGCTCCCCTGACCGCAAGCCGGAGCTCGCCATGACACTCCTGTTCGCAGCGACCCAGCACATCAAGGGGCCCCACATCGACTGGGAGAGCCTGGCGCCGTTCATCGCGCTGACCATGGGGGCGCTGGTAGTGCTGCTGTTCGGGCTGCTGCGCGCATCGTTCGTGCGCGAGCGGGTCGTGCCGCTGTTCACGATCGTGACCCTGGGCGTGACGATGGGCTTCGAGATCGGGCGCTTTCACGATCGCGCCGAGATCATCTCGAAGGCACTGGCGGTCGACGACCTGGCGCTGGTCCTCGATCTGATCTTCGTCGTGGCGGCGATGGCGGCCGTGCTGCTGTCGCTGCGCGCGCAGGCGCCCCAGTCGGCGGGGCACGGTGAATTCTACTCGCTGCTGCTGTTCAGCGTCCTGGGGATGGCGGTGCTCGTGTCCGCGCAGAACCTGGTCACGCTGTTCCTCGGCTTCGAGCTGCTGTCGATCCCGCTGTACGTGATGTGCGCGTCGGAGTTCCGGCGCGAGGGCTCGCTCGAGTCGGGGCTGAAGTACCTGGTGATCGGCTCGGTCGGCTCGGCGACGCTCGTCTACGGGCTCGCGCTCGTATATGGCGCGTGCGGCTCGACCGACTTCTCGGGGATCGCCAACGCGATCAGTAGCGGCAGCGTCAGCACCGACCCGCTGCTCCTGACCGGGCTCGGCCTGGTGATCGTGGGGTTCGCGTTCAAGGCGTCGGTCGCGCCCTTTCATCAGTGGACGCCCGACGTGTACGAGGGAGCGCCGACGGCGGTGACGGCGTTCATGGCGACGGCGACGAAGGCCGCCGCGCTCGGCGTGTTCCTGCGCTTCTTCCTCGTGGCCGCTGTCGGCGCCTACAACACCTGGGCGCCCCTCATCGCGACGATCGCAACGATCACGATCATCGTCGGCAACGTCGGCGCGCTCGGACAGTCGTCGCTGAAGCGGATGCTCGGCTACTCGGGCGTCGCCCAGGCGGGATACATGCTGTGCGGCCTCGTCGTCGGCACCCAGCTCGGCGTGTCCGCAACCGTCCTGTACCTCGGCGTCTACCTGTTCATGAACCTCGCCGCGTTCGCGGTGATCGCCGCCGCGGAGAGGGAGTCCGGCCGCGGCGACGACATCTCCGGCCTGGCCGGCCTGGGCGCGCGCAGCCCGTGGCTCGCCTGGCCGATGACGATCGCAATGCTAGCCCTGGCGGGGATCCCCGGCACCGTCGGGTTCATCGGCAAGTTCCAGCTGATCCATGCGCTCGTCGACGGCGACTACACCTGGCTGGCGATCGTGCTTGTGGTCGGGTCGATGATCTCGCTCGGCTACTACCTGCGCGTGATCGCGACGATGTGGATGCGCGCCGGCGCTCCCGCCACGGCAGCAGCCGCGGCGACCGGCTCCGGCGGCCTCGCTCCGATCGCGGGCGGCTCGCAGGAGGCCGACGAGGTGGCTGGCGGCGCTGTGGCGGGCGGCGCGTCGGGTCCTGGCGGCGGCGGGGCGGGCGGAACCGCTCCCCCGGCGACCGTCCAAGGCTGGCCCGGCCCGGCGGAGTCCGCCGCTCAGCCCGAGGTCGTGCTCGTGGCGGTCGTGTTCGCGGCCGCGAGCTTGTTCTTCGGCATCTTCCCGTCGCCGCTGTTCCACTTCGCCGCCCACGCCGGTCACGCCCTTACCGGCATCTTCTAGCGGGCCGCGAGCGCTACCGACTGGCGCGGGCCAAACCACCAGGCATGCGCGAGCATGCCCATAACCCACAAACGAACCCGCGTCCGCGCAGGACGAGGACGCGATCGGCGACCGCGATCGCTACTGATACAGGATCAGGCGGTGCGCGAGGTATGCGAACAGCACCGCCATCGAGGTCCATGTGATCGGCCAGCTCACGGTGCGTAGAAACGCGGTCTTCCACTGGCCGAGGAAGAGGACGTAGACGAAGATCGCCACCAGCAGAGCCGCGTAGACGGCGACCGCCGCCCCCGCCGGAAGCCCCAACCCGATGACCGGCGCGACGACCAGACCGAGGAGAAGCCACGCGCCGATCGCCACCACGTCGACCGACAGACGCGTGCGCTCCCGTCCCACGATCGTGATGTAGCCGGCCGCCCCGACCACGGCTGCGGCCATGTACACGCCCAAAGGCCAGTGCGAGTCGAAGCCGAAGATCGAGCTCATCAGCGCGCCACCGGCCCACAGGAGCAACGGATCGACAAACGTGACCGCCACGCAGCAGGCGAACATGTCCTCCGTGGAATCCCACGGATTTCCGAACACGGGGCGACGCGGAACGAGCGCTTCTCTCAGAGCCGACGGCTCCAGCGCCGCGCGGAGCGAACTCGTATCACGCTGTTGCATGCGCCCAATCATCCCACGACCCTCAGACCTTGCGGTACTCCGGGACCCAAGACCCGTCGTCCCGGCGGGTGAAGTCCTGGAACAGGTTGGGCGCCTCGCGCATCATCATCGTCCCCACCCGATCGAAGACGAGTCGGAGCTCCTCCTCCGCGCCGGGCGCGGTCCGCATCTCGATCACGTGCCGCAGCGTGCGAACGTTCGCGGTCCAGATGATGTCGGTGCTGAGCCCGATCGGCGCGAGGCGACGGAGCGCCGAGGTGATCTCCTTCTTGACCGCGAACGGCAGGCCCTCCGCGTCCAGGCCCAGCGCGTCGGCCGCGCTGAGCTGGAACTCGTCGAGCTGCTCGACCAGCGTCACCACCTGATCGCGGATCGGCTCGAGCGCCGGCGGGACGCGGAAGCCGATGTCGGTGAGGCGGACGTAGCGGAGGCTCTCCTGGCTAAACGCCGAGCCCGCGCGGTGCCTGACGAGCTCGTGCGTGAAAGCGCGCGAGACCTGGCGGAAGGCGAAGCTGTAGCTCGCGTGCTCGAGCACGCTACCGTGGAAGCTGGAGAGCAGGTTCGCGAAGTACTGCTGCCGGTCGGTGCGCACGCGCGTGACGTTCCGGTTGAGCCCGGGCTCCCAGCTCCGGTAGCACATTCGGCCCGCGAACTCGACCAGCAGCTCGGCCTCGTTCCGGGGCTCCCCGGCGCCGGTGCGCAGCTGCAGCCACGATGCGCCCCCGACGTCCTCCAGGTACTCGCCGATCGCCTGTAGATCGACAGACGGTCGGGCGATCAGGAAGACGCTTGGGGTCGTTTCGCGCATCGGCGTCGTGCTTGGCTTGGGATCAGCCGGGGCCTGGGTTGCGTTCATGGTGGCAGTCCTCGGAGCTGGTGGTGTTGGGGGGGGCATGTTCGCGTCCGCTCCGGACGCAGACCGATGCTCACGCCGCTCGATTGCGCCTGTCCTCGGCCAGGATCCGCGCGGGAAGGTGAAGGCTGCCCGGGGCGTCCTGGTACGGAGAAGGCCGGATCAACGACCGAGAGGTGATCGTCTTGAAGCGCATTGTGATTCCGCCCGTCGCCCTGGCCGCCCTCGCCGGGCTGGCGCTGGCGACGCCCGCCGGTGCCGCCGCCAAGGGCACGGCGACCGTGAAGGTCTCGAATTCGAGCCTCGGGAAGATCCTCGTCACCGGCGGTGGCCGAACGCTTTACACGTTCACGAAGGACGGACGGAACAAGGACCGTTGTGTCGCGATCCGCGGCTGCACATCGGTGTGGCCCCCCCTGACGACCACCGGCAAGCCGCGCGCCCGCGCCGGCGCCCGGGCGTCGCTGCTCAGCACGATCAAGCTTCCGGGCGGCGCCAGGCAGGTCACCTACGCGGGCCATCCGCTGTACACGTACACGGGCGATGTGATGCCGCACGAAACCGACTACGTCGGCGCGCCGCAGTTCGGCGGCACGTGGTTCGCGATCAGCAGCACGGGGGGCAGGGTGAAGTAGAGCCGCCACCCGGAAAGCAGGCTCGCGACCCGCCAAGGAGGGCCCGCGACCCGCCCAGCAGCCCGCGACCCGCTCACCACGTCTTCACGCGCTCGGGCGCGTGGTCGGCGCAAGGGCTGTTGCCGCGTCCGCCGGCCGGGTAAGCTCCAGCACCGAGTCCGATGGATCTCGCGCTGGGCGTGTTGCTGTGGACGGGGCTTGCCGCGGTCGTGGTCGCGGTATGGAGAGCCACACGCTCGAGTCGCACGGCACCGACGCCGAAGGCGGTGGGAATGCAGTCGGCGCTGCATGCGGCGACATCGACGCTTCCCCATCTGCGCCGGGGGTTGAACCCGCGCACCACCGAGGCGGCCGTCCCGCACCTGCGGGCGCTGACCGGCGCCGCCGCGATCGCGCTCGCGGACACGCGGGCAGTGCTCGCGATCGAGGGCGAGGGGCGCGAGCAGGTTCGCCCAGGTGACCTGCTCTCTCGGCTGCTGGCCCGGACACCGGATGAACGGATCCATATCGTGCCGCGACTGATCTCGTCCGATCCGACGTGTCCGCTGCGCTCGGCCGTGCTCGCCCCGCTGACGGTGCAGGGCAGGCGCGGAGGCACGCTGATCGCGTTCTACCGGAGCGTGGGCAACCCCAGTCTGAGCGAGCTGCGGGTCGTCCAGGAGGCTGCAAGCCTGGTCTCGGCGCAGGTCGAGCTGTCCGTGCTCGCCGACCAGGAGGAGCGTCTGGCCCGCGCCGAGCTGCGGGCGCTGCGCGCGCAGATCTCACCGCACTTCATCTACAACGCGCTGGCGGCGGTTGCCGGCGACATCCACGCGCGCCCAGACGAGGCGCGGGAGCTGCTGATCGACTTCGCCGAGTTCACGCGCTATCTGTTCCGCGACGGACGTTCCTACGTCACCCTCGGCGAGGAGCTCGAGCACGTCGAGCGCTACCTGCGCCTCGAGCAGGCGCGCTTTCGCGGCAGCCTCGACGTGACCGTCCACGTCCCGCACGAGACGCTCGGCGCCGTCGTCCCCGCGATGTCTGTACAGCCCCTCGTCGAGAACGCGGTCCGCCACGGAGTTGAGCCGCGGGCGGGGACAGGTCAGGTCGCGATTACCGCCACCGTCGTGGGAGGCGACGTCGAGCTGAGAGTCACCGACGACGGCGTCGGGATCGCTCCCGACCGGGTTGCGGCGGCACTGGCGGGGATCGGTGGCGGCATCGGCCTCTCGAACGTCGACGCGCGCCTGCGGGCGACGTTCGGCGAGCGCTATGCGCTGCGGATCGAGTCGCGGAGCGGCGCGGGGACCACCGCGGTGATGACCGTGCCGAACCTCCGGGGCGAGGCGAACCAGCCCCGGGAGCTCGTGGAGACGGTGTGAGCGTGGAGGGACTCACGATCCTGGCAGTCGATGACGAGCGCCCCCCGCTCGAAGATCTCGCGCGGTTGCTGCGGAGCTTTCCCTCGGTCGAGGACGTGGAGTGCGCCTTCCACGGCCACGACGCGCTCGCGAAGGCCTCCTCACAGCGCTACGACGCGATCTTCCTCGACGTGCGGATGCCGGATCTGGGCGGCCTCGAGCTCGGCCGTGTGTTGCGCCGGTTCGCCTCCCCGCCGCAGATCGTGTTCGTCAGCGCATACGACACCGCCGCGGTCGAGGCGTTCGAGCTAAACGCGCTCGACTACCTGATGAAGCCGGTCGGGCGGCGGCGCCTCGGCGAGGCGCTCGAGCGCGTGTTGGCCGCCGTCGAGGCGGCGCAGCGCGAGGCGTCGGGCGGCTCCACGGCTCGTCCGTCCGGCCACCCGCCGGCGGAAAGCGAGATGGTCGCAGCCGCGAACGTGCGCACCGGCTCCACCCGTCTGATCCCCCGCAGCTCGATCCTCTACGTGCAGTCGTGCGGTGACTTCGTACGGATCGTCACCGAGGACGGCCGCTACCTGATCCGCGCCACGCTCGGCGACGTCGAACGCCGCTGGGAGGAGTTCGGCTTCGTCCGCGTGCACCGGCAGTACGTCGCCAACTTGACGCGTGCGGTCGAGCTCCGGCCGCTGCTGGGCGGCACCGCCGAGCTGGCGTTCGCGGACGGGCACACGATCCCAGTCGCCCGCCGCCACGTCGCCGAGCTCGGCCGGCGACTGGGGGTGTAGAGGGTTCTACGGCCGAGTGGCCCGGGAGGCACTTGCGCGAAGCGCCCGTGCCTCCCGCGTGGCACCCATGAGCGTCGCCTCGAGCGTCTCCTCGCCCCCGCCGGAGTCTCAACCGTGTCTGCCATCGAAAGCCTCTCCTTCCGATGCTTGCGTCCCGCAAGCGGTAGGCCGAGGCGCCGACGATGTTCGCCGGCGCCCGAAAGGCCATTGAGCGTGCGGGATTTGTAGATCCTAACTACCAGCCGCTCGCGATCACGGATAGAGCTTTCGTGATCACCGCCGCAGCGGGAACACCGGGGCGATCACGCGCCCGAACGTGCTGTTGACCACCGCGGCGAACGAGGCGTACCACGCCGCGGCCGCCGTCGCGATGCCGAAGTAGCCGCCGATCTTGAACGTGTTGTTGGTGGTGGCGGTGCCGCCCTGCAGGGAGGATTCGCCGATCGCCAGCAGGATGAACGTGATCGACAGCAGGAAGAACGTCAGTGCGACCGCAGCCGACGTCCGCAGCGATGCGACGAACATGTACACGGTGAAGATCGACCACGTCCACAAGTACAGGCCGAAGCCGCTGTGCACGTGTGTCACCACGATCGCCCCCTCGAGGACGTGGAACACGAAGAAGACTGAGAGCCAGAAGGCGCCGTACGAGCAGAAGGCGACGGCGCCGAACGTGTTCCCGGTCCGGAACTCCCAGATCCCGGCGACGAGCTGCGCGATCCCGCCGTACGCAAGCGCCAGCGTGAGTATGAACGGGAAGGCGCCGGTGACCAGGTTCGCGTTCTGCATGCTCAGGCAGAACGTCGTGGCGGCGAACCCGGCCAGCCCGAGCGGACCAGGGTCCGCAGGCGTCCAGCCCGCTGCACGACCGCCCGCCGGGTCGGCCGCGGGTGCGGGTGCCACGTCAGCCTCGCGGGCCCCGCCTGCTCCGATGTTTGCAGCTTCCATCTTGTCCCTCCTCCTCGATAGTTGAGAGTTGGACGGATACGTTCGTACCGGCCGGACCGCTAGACAACGGCGCAGTCGGCGAACGGCAAATCAGATCCGTGAGCGGTCGGTAAATCGCGACGAACGGCGGCCGCTCGGCGGCAGGCGCCCCCGCCGGGGCGCGTCAGCCCCGGCGCTTGCGCTTGCGCTTCGGCGTGCTCGCGCGGCTGCGAGACTGCGTCGGAGACGCGACCGGTTCGGGAGCGGGCTCTGGCTGGTTCGACGGCCGCTCTGGCTTGGGACGCCCGACGTCGCCGCCGGCGCTCTGCCCCCGGGCCTTCATGCGCTGCTCGCGCATCTCCTGTGATGACGGCCAGGGCTCGGCCTTGCCGCTGCTCCACGCCGGCGGTAAGCCGCTTGGCCAACGTCCCGTGAACAGGTACGCGAGCGACAGCAGCCAGAAGCCCTGAACGATCGGCACCGGTGAACCGATCGGGAACAGCACGAGCACCCCGGTGAAGATCCCGAGATAGCCTGTGAAGCGGGTCAGCAGACCCACGCGCATCGCGGTCAGCGACGTCATCACGATTCCGACCGCGAGCAGCAGTGCGCCCAGCAGGCCGGCGAGCTGCACTGGCACGAGTCCCGACCCGCTCGTCAGCTGTTTGGCCTCCTGATACGTCTGACTGCCGTGCGTGACGAACTGGTTGGCCTTCGTCGCGAGCAGGATCGGGTAGACGATGGCGCCGATCGCGGCCAGGAGTCCGCCCGCGATCGCCACCAGCCGGATGAAAGGCTGCGCGCGCGGGTTGCGGGCACGGGCAATCCCGAACAGGAAGGCGAGGGTCCACGCGAGCGCGCACAGTCCAAGGCCGCTGATCACGGCCGCGACGACATCGAGCGCTACGCGCTTGTGCCGAGTGATCAGGTCGATCGTCAGCTCACTGACCTTCGGCTGCGGGCCCGCAACCTGAAGCGCTGCCGCAACGAGCAGGAAAACCCCCGCGAGCGCCGCGATTACCGCCTGGCGCACCTTCACGTGCGACTCGTACTCCAGCGCCTCCTCGGGGCTCATCGTCGCCTCAGCCCACGCGGCACCGTCTCGCCCTCATATGGCGTCCGTGCGGGCACGTAGGTTGGATCGTCCCGTTCGAGTACCCGTGAGACGCGATCGCCGACGAGGATCACCAGGTCCAGCAGCGGTGAGACGATCCGGATCGCTATCTCGATGCGCCGCCTCAATGCGGCATTCGGCGTCGTCCCGGTCATGTTCCGGACGAGTGTAGGGTGCGCCCGGCGAGGATGGCGCTGAGCTTAGCTATAGCCTAGGCCGGGAGCGGTGGCCGGGAGACGTCTGGCCGGGAGACGCCTGGGCCGGGTTGGCCGGTGGCCGTTGCACCTCGCTCGCGACCAGTACCATGTGAGGTATGGAAGGAAGCGGCTTCGGCGGCCTGTTCGGCGATCCGGATGAGCTCCAGCGCAGGCTGGGCGAATTCGCGGAGCAGATGCAGGGGGCTCAGCGGCTGGCGTGGGCTGACAACGCGATCAAGCTGGCCGTTGATCTGACCGTCGCCGCAATGAACCGCATGAACATCCAGGGGACCACCGAGCAGCAGGCCGAGCAGCTGCGGTCGGTGATGGCGATCGTGTTCCCCGAGGCCGTCACGCTCGTGCGCGAGGCGCGCGAGGGCCTCCAGTAACGTCCAACCTGCTCCTCTAGGGGTACAGCCAAGATAAGCCGGCCGTGGCTCGGAGGGGTGGGTTTGGCGGCGTCGCTGCGGGCGGTGGGCGACGATCTGGAAGATCGAGGTGAAGCCGTTTTCGAACCCGCGTCGCGCGGCGCGCAGGTACAGTCGCCAGACTCGCATCCGCTCCGGGCCGGCGAGCGATTCGGCATGCTCGGCGTGCTCGTCGAGGTTGCGGGCCCACTCGCGCAGCGTGCGTGCGTAGTCCTGCGGGAAGCCCTCGACGTGTGTCGGCTCGAGGCCGGCGGTCTCGATTGCGGTGAGGACCCGCGAGAGGTGCAGCGGTGCGGCGTCGGGGAACACGAAGCGCTCGGAGAATGGTCCTGCCTCAGGGTCGCCGTGGCGAAGCCGGGCGATGCCGTGGTTGAGCAGCCGCCCGCCGGGGCGCAGCACCGTGGCGAGCTGCCGCGCGTAGGCATCGATGTTCGCGCTGCCGACGTGCTCGACCATGCCGATCGAAGCGATCGCGTCGAACTGCTCGCCGGCGAGGTCGCGGTAGTCGCCGATGCGGATCTCGATCCGGTCGGCGAGCCCCGCCGCCGCCGCCCGCTCGCGCGCGAGCGCGGCCTGCGGCTCGGACAGCGTGATGGCGGTGACGTGAACGCCGTGGGCGCCCGCGGCGTGCAGCGCGAAGCTGCCCCACCCGCAGCCGACATCGAGCACGCGCTCGCCGGCGCGCACGGCGAGCTTCGTGCACACGAGCTCAAGCTTCGCGCGCTGCGCCTCCTCGAGTGTCTGCGCGGCGCGCGAGAAGATCGCGCACGAGTAGGTCATCGATTCGCCGAGCACCAGCCTGAAGAACTCGTTCGAGACGTCGTAGTGGTGCGTGACCGCGCGCCGGTCGCGCTCACGGCTGTGGCGTCGCCCGCGCGGGCGCATCTCGGCCGCGGGCGCGCGCGGCACCGAGCGCAGCGCGCCCGCGCGCACGGCGCCGGCCGCCAGGCGCGCCTTGCCGCGCGCGTCCAGCGGCGGCAGCGCGTACCCATCCAGCAGCTCGAGCACGGCGTCGATGTCGTCCACCTCGAGCTCGCCGCTCACGTATGCGCGGCCGAGCCCGAGCTGGCCCGGCGCGCGCAGCAGGTGCCCGAGCGCACGCGGCGAGCGTACGCGGAATGTCGGCCCGACGGCGCCGTTGGTCGCCGGCAGCGTGCTGCCGTCCCACAGCTCGACGCGGAACGGGCGCTCGGGAAGCGCGTGCGCAAGCGCCGCGCGCAGCGGGGCGGTGACGTGCCTGACGCTCACCGTGCCTGAAGCGACGCGAGCTTGGCCGCCTGGCGCTCCGGGGTCACACGGACGACGTCCCAGGCGAGTCCGAGCCGCTCGAGCGCGCCGATCAGCAGCGCGGAGGGGTCGAGCTCCCAGCGGCGCAGACCGTGCTCGGCGGAGGTGGGGAACGCATGGTGGTTGTTGTGCCACGCCTCCCCGAGCGACAACGGCGCCAGCCACGCGAGATTGCGCGACTGATCGCCGGTGTCGAAGCGCCGGCGCCCGAAGTAATGGCACAGCGAGTTGATGCTGTAGGTCACATGGTGGACGACAAGCATCCGCACCGCGCCGCCCCACAGAACGCCCGTCAAGCCGTCGCGCAGCCTGCCGCCGAACAGCCAACCGAGCCCGAACGCGGCGAGCAGCCCGCCGAACGCCCACACCGGGAACGTCCGGTCGACCCAGCTCACGACCGGGTCGGCGAGCAGGTCGGGCACGTAGCGTGTGCGGCGCCCGCGGTGGGTGTGGATGAACAGCCACCCGATGTGCGCGTGCAACAGCCCGCGCAGCGCGCCGCGCCAGCCATGGCCGTGGTCGACGTGCGGACTGTGCGGGTCGCCCTCCCGATCGGCGAACGCGTGATGCTTGCGGTGGTCGGCCACCCACGAGATGACTGGGCCCTCGATCGCCGCCGAACCAAGGATCGCCAGCGCCGCGCGGATCGGGCGCGTGGTCTTGAACGCGCGGTGAGTCAGCAGGCGGTGAAAGCCGACCGTCACACCGAAGCCGGTAAGCACATACAGCAACAGGAACACGAAGATGTCGTTCCAGCCCAACAAACTGGCCCACAGCTGCCAGCCAACGAAGAACAGACTGAGGATCGGGACGGCCGTGACGATCCCAGCGATGACCCGGTCACGTCGCTCGCTGACCACCGGCTCGACGTCGTCCTGGACGGCAGCCGCTGATCCTGTCACGACGCCGAAGTCTAGAGCGCCGATGCCTCACGACGGAGCGACAGGCCAGCTCCTCGAGCGTCACGTCGGGGTCGGTCAGCCGCGCCTCATCGGACCGCCGGGCCACGGGTCGTTCTGCGCAATGCTCCGATGATCCGATAGCAGCCGCGCGATCGCTGGGTCGGTGGGCTGGTATCGTCGTGCGCTCAGGTTGGGCAGCTTGTCCGACGCATGTAGTGCCGGCGCTCGTAGCCTTTGCTTTGTGCAATCTCGGCGTTCGCAGCACGTAACGACGCGGGAGGAAGCACAATGGCTACCGGAACGGTGAAGTGGTTTAGCGACGAGAAGGGCTTCGGGTTTATCACCCCCGACGACCAGTCAAAGGATCTGTTCGTCCACCACACGGCGATCGTCGGCGGGGGCTATCGCTCGCTCGCGGAGGGCGCGAAGGTCTCCTACGAAGCTGAGGCCGGGGACAAGGGCCCCAAGGCCGTCAACGTCCAGCTGGTCTAGCGACCCCGCTCGCCTACCGACCGTCACGGGTGGGCAGGCCCGAGCGCTGATCGACAACCGAACATGCCTCGCGCGACGTCCGCCGACAGGTCGGGACGGAGCCAGGCGGAACCCGCCGAGAGGAGGTGTGTAAATGGGGACGACGGGGTCGGCGCACGGTGGCGCGCCGGAGCGGTTCGTCGTCACGGACGCTGAGCGGCAGGTGGCTGACCTGCTGCCGATCGACGTCGTCCCGGTCCTCGCTCGCGCGACTGTCGAGACGGTGCCGTTCTGGTTTCACACGTTCGCGCTGAACCGCGCTGAGGGCATCTACACGCCCGGCGCCGCGCGCGACCATCGCTACCGCGTCTGCGCGCTACCGGAGGACTTCGCCGGGATGAGCGTGCTCGATGTCGGCTGCTTCGACGGCTTCTACGCCTTCCTCGCCGAACACCGGGAAGCCGAGAAGGTCGTGGCGGTGGACAACGAGCAGTATCGGCTCTGGGTCGCCTCCCGGTGGGGCGTTGAGCTGCACGGCGGGGAGGGCTTCCATGCCATCCATCGCCTGCTCGGCTCGGCGGTTGAGTACCGGCGGATGGACGCGTTCGCGCTCGACGGGCTAAAGCAGCGCTTCGACCTCGTCTACTGCTTCGGCATCCTGCACCGGGTCGAGAACCCACTCGGGCTGCTGCGCGTGCTGCGTGGGCGGACCGTGGATCGCGGCACGGTGCTGGTCGAGACCTACGGCGTCACCCCGGAAGATCGAAACGGCCCGACGATCCGCGTCTCCGAGCCCGGGGAGGTCTACGCGCGCGACGACTTCGTTTACTGGGGGTTCGGGGACGCCGGCCTCGAGCGGCTTGCCCGGATTGCCGGCTTCTCGCGCGTCGAGTCGCTCATCAACGTGGAAGTCGACGGCCACCCGCGGCTCATGGCCCGGCTGGTCGCCTAGACCACTCCCGTCACGGCGATTGACCAGGCTGATCAGCCTGCCCTCGCGGTCGAAAAACAGCGCACCCGGCTGCCCGTTCACCTCCTCACGGCGCGAGGTGACGCCGCCGAGCAGGGTCTGAAGCCGCGCAAACCCGCCGTTAGCGTGCGCGCCACTCCGCGGCCGTGAAGCGTGCGTGCGATGGCGGGCGCCTTGCCGCCGCCGTACACCTCCGAAACATCAGCCCGGCGGCGCAGCCGCCTTCGTGAAATCGAGCGCCGCCAGCACGTCCGCGTCGTGGGTCTTCGGCGACGCCTTCGGGATCACGTGGCGGATCACGCCAGCGCCGTCGATGATGAACGTCGCGCGCTGGGCGCCCATGTACTTCCGGCCGTACATCGACTTCTCGACCCAGACGCCGTAGGCCTCGGTCACCGCATGATCGGCGTCTGCCAGCAGCGGGAAATCCAAGCCGTGCTTGTTGTCGAACTCCGCGATCGCCTCGACCGAGTCCGGCGACACACCGAGGACGACGGCCCCCGCGCGTTCGTGGTCGGCGCGGTGGTCGCGGATCCCGCAAGCCTGGGTGGTGCAGCCGGGGGTGTCCGCCTTCGGGTAGAAATAGAGGACGACGGTCTTGCCGCGCAGCTGCGAGAGCGTCACCGGGTTACCGCGCTGGTCGGGCAGCGTAAAGTCCGGTGCCTGTTCGCCTACCGCGAGCATCCTCGAGAGCCTACTTCAGCAGCCTCGAGAGCCGCCTGTCCTTCATCAGCTTGCCTTCGGTCTGGCAGGTCGGGCAGTAGCACATCACGTAGTCCTCGTAGAACACGGCCTCGAGCCGGTCGCCGCAACGTGGGCAGGGCTCGCCGTTGCGGCGGTGCACGGTCAACGGCATCGGCAGCTTGTCGGGGATCGGAAGCTTGATCGTCTCCTCGTAGTGAGCGATCACGTCGCCGAGACCCTGCACGGTCGCCTCCCGCAGGCGCTCGGCCTCGTCCGGAGCGAGGTCCGAGCCGCGCTTGAACGGGGAGATCCTCGCGGTGTGCAGGATCTCGTCCACCCAGGAGCGCCCGATGCCGGCGATCACGTGCTGATCGCGCATCAGCGCGTACAGCGGCCGGGGGACGTCCAGCAGCTCGTCAAACGGCGGCGGCTCGGGCCACGCCTCCGGTCCCAGCTCGGCGATCGTCTCCTCGGAGTCGACCTCGAAGGCGCGCAGCAGCTTGACCCATGCCGCCTGCTTGCTGCCGAACTCCCTGAGGCGCAGCTCGCGGCCGTCGTCGAGGCGCATCAGCAGCCTCGAGGTGCGGTCGCGCAGCGAGGTGCGGGTGTCGAATAGCTGCAGCCTGCCCGCGGACATCAGGTGGATCAGCGCCGTCAGGCCGCCGTCGCCATCGGGCGCGGTGTCGAGCAGGAACAGCTTGCCGCGGCGGCGCACGCCCGCGAGCGTGCGACGCTCGAGCGCGGACAGCGGCGGGTCGTAGCTCCGCAGCGCATTGACGCCGGGCGCCAGCGCCGATTCGACGCGGGCGCCGGCGATCGCGTTGCCGATCAAGCGGGCGGTGATCTCGACCTCGGGGAGCTCAGGCATCTTCCAGCTCTGAGCGTACTCAGGTCCAACGGGTTGATCGGATTGTTCGGCCTCGTTCAGGATCGCTTTACGCGCGCGCCAGAGACTGCGGATCATGAGTGAATTACTTGCAATCGTTGGATCGGCGGGCGCAGACGAGGAGCTGCTGCAGGAGATCGCGCAGCGGAGGCCGACTCGGGTGACGGTGCTGGTCGAAGACTCGCATCCGGACTGGGCGACGGACGAGTCGGCTGAAGGACGGGCGATCCGCGAGCGGCTCGCGCTGCTGCTCAGCTCGATCGAGACGCGCACCGGCGCGGTCGTGGTTGGGCTCGCGGGCAATCGCGAGCAGCTTCGCGGCTGGCGGTTTGACCGAATCGTCAGCGGCGGGCGCATACCGGTCGCCGCATAGCGCGTCCCCGCGCGGAGCGCCCACGCAATCTCGACGCCCGGGTTTCGGCTGCCCGGGCGTCCCGCAGTTCGCCAACACCGGCTCCCGGGCGTCGGTACGCTGCCGGGCAAGCATGCCCGTCAGCCTCGCTCCGGACGACATCGTCCAGACCCACGCCGAAGGCGAGGCCAACTCGCGGGAGCCGCTCTTGGTTCTCGATCCGCTGCTCGAGTTTCTCGACCGCGGCGGCCTCGAGGCGCCAGCCGACCTGAGCGCAACGCCCGTCGGCGACGGCC
>CAWDYK010000020.1:0-103902 GCA_963806475.1 uncultured Solirubrobacterales bacterium | reverse complement strand
CACCGCCTCGAGGTCGAGCAGCAGGCTCACGCAGTCGTGCTCGGTCTGGAGCTCGACGAGCCGGCCGGCGATGCGGCGATCGGCGAGCGCCCTGTCGACGGCCGCGGTTCCGATCAAGCTGGGGGGCATCGTCCCGCCGAGCTTCTCGAGGGCCGGCCTCAGCGCCCGAGCGTGAGCGCGCTCCTGTCGAAGTACCCGCTTGGCCGTGTGCTCGGGCTGGGGCGAGAGCAGCCCGGACCCGAGCACGCCCGCGTATACCGCGATCGCGAGCGCCTCGGCCGCGAGCAGCTCGTGGAGCAGATCGGCGTCAGTCGGGGTAGGGACCACCGCGTCGGCGCAGTCGGGCTCGCCGGCGACGATCGCGGTCGCCCCCAGCGCCGTTAACCCGCCGAACGCGAGCAGTCCGGAAACGAGCTCGCGCCTCGTGGCTGTCTGGAGGTGGTCCATCGCGAGGCGCTATTCGCCGCCGGTGACGAACGCGTTCGGGATCGGCTCGACTCGCAGCGCTCGGCGCAGAACGACGAGATGCTGAGCATCGTTGGCGAGAATCGACGCCAGCGCAGCACGCACAGAACCCGGCGAGACGTTCGGGATCGCATCGAGGTAGCCGGCGATCTGGTCCTGCTCGAGCCCCTGCAGCAGCTCGAGGACGTCCTGATGCCGACGGGGCTGGCCGAACGGGTAGCTCGACTTCTGATGACCGGCGGTTCCGTTGGCCTTCCTGATCAGCGCGTAGAGCTCGCCGGCGTGCGAGATCTCCTGACTCAGGAACTGCCGGGCTGCCGTCCGAACGTGACGCCCTTCTAGCAACGGGATTCCCGGCTGTGTACGCCGCGATCGCCTTGTATTCGAGGTCGAGCAGCCCGTTGAGGAGCTCGACGTCGGCGGTGCGGACGGCCGGGGGGATCTTCTCCACGCTGGGCAGGTTCGACTTGCTCCCGCATGCGCCCAGGAGAACGGCGGCGCCCGCCGCCATCCCGCCGGCGGACCTGCTTAAGAGCGTACGCCGCGAGCTGGTGACGGCGCCGGCTTCCCGGCTCACCACCAGACGGTGGCGTCCAGGTTCTCGATTTCCTCGACCGGACGGGTGTAGATGCCGGACGACAGGTACTTCCATCCGTCATCGGCGACGATGAACACGACGTTCCCCTCGTCGAGCTCGCCGGCGATCCGCACGGCGACGCGCGCGATCGCGCCCGTCGAGACCCCTGTGAACAGTCGCTCCTCGTCGAGCAGCTTCCGCGTGAACACGACCGCGTCGGCGTTCGTCACGAAGATCTTCCGGTCGAGCAGCGAGAGGTCGATGATCGGCGGGATGAATCCGTCTTCGAGCGAGCGCAGGCCCTGCACAGGCTCACCCTGCATCGGCTCGGCGGCGACGACCTTCATGTCATCGCCGAGCTCCTCCTTGAGCCGCCGCCCGTTGCCCATCAACGTGCCGCCTGTACCGAGGCCGGCAACGAACGCGGCAACTTCGTCGAGCTCCTCGAGGATCTCGAGCGCCGTGCCGTTGTAGTGGGCAAGCGGGTTGGCCTGATTGCCGTACTGGTAGGGCATGTAGTACGAGGCATCCCTCTGGGCCATGTCGAGCGCCAGCTCGACGGCCCCATTGGATCCCTTCGACCCCTCCGAGTAGACAATCTCGGCGCCGTACATGCGCAGTAGCTGCGTGCGCTCCGCGGTCACGTTCTCCGGCATCACGACCGTGACCGGATAGCCCTTGCGGCCGCAGATCATCGCCAGCGAGATCCCGGTGTTGCCCGAGGTCGGCTCGAGGATTGTCTGCCCAGGCCGGATCAGTCCCTTCTCCTCCGCATCCTCGATCAGCGCACGCGCCACGCGATCCTTGACCGAACCGGTGGGATTGTGCGACTCGAGCTTGGCCCAGATCCGAACCCCTGGCTTCGGGCTCAGCCGCTTGAGCTCGATCAGCGGGGTGTGGCCGATCGCCTGGACGATATCGCCGTAGCGACCCCCGCAAGGCTTGTTCTGAAGGCGCTCGGCCGCCATCGCTTTACGAAGTGTAGCGAGGCTCGTCGAACGGCTCCGAAGCGACGGCGGATGCGAAACGCAGCTCAGCACACCCCGCCGGCCATCGCCGGCAGGATCACGAGCGTGTCGCTGTCGCCTACCGCGGTCTCGAGACCCTCGAGAACCCGAACGTCCTCGTCGTTCAGGTAGACGTTGACATAGCGATTCAGACCGCCGTCGGCGGCGAACAGCTGCGACCGGGTCTCAGGGTGGCTCTCGGCGACCGCGCGCAGGATCTCCCCGACCGACGACCCGGCGGCCGTGAGCTCCTTCTCTCCGCCCACAGCGGCGCGCAGGACGGGCGGGATCTTCACGGTGGCCACGGCCTGAACCCTAATGAGCGCCGGCGCAGAATGCCTCGTAGTCGGGGAACACGCCCATCTCCTCGTCGGCGATCGCCTCGGGGTGACGGGAGCAGATCGGGCACGCCGGGTCGCGGCGAACCTTGACCTCGGTCGTGCGCGCGGCCAGCGCGTCGTACATGAGCAGACGCCCGGTCAGCGGCTCACCCTCGCCGATGATCAGCTTGATCACCTCGGTCGCCTGCAGCAGGCCCATCGTGCCGGGGAGCACGCCGAGGACTCCGTTCGCGCCGCAGGAGGGCGCAAGCTCAGCCGGCGGCGGCACCGGAAACAGGCAGCGGTAACACGGGCCGTCGTAGGGCTTGAACACCGACAACTGCCCCTCGAACCCGAGGATCGCCGCGGAGACGACCGGGATCTGCAGCCGCACCGACGCGTCGTTCAGCAGGTATCGCGTCGGGAAGTTGTCGAGGCCGTCGACGACGATGTCGTAGCCCGGGAGGATCTCCATGATGTTCTCCGGGCCGAGCCGGACCGCATGCTTGATGACCTTCACGTCGGGGTTGAGCGCGTTGATCGTCATCTCGGCCGAGTCGACCTTCGGCACGCCGATCCGATCGTTCGAGTGGATCACCTGCCGCTGGAGGTTGGAGAGATCGACCTCGTCGTTGTCGACGATCCCGAGCGTCCCGACGCCCGCCGCCGCCAGGTACAGCGCCGCCGGCGAGCCGAGCCCACCGGCGCCCAGCAGCAGGACCTTCGCATCGAGCAGCTTCTGCTGGCCCTCGGCGCCGACCTCCGGCAGCAGCAGGTGGCGCGAGTACCGCTCACGCTGCTCGGGCGTCAGCGTTCGCGGAACCTCGACCTCATAGCCGCGGTCCTTCCACAGCGTGATCCCGCCGGTCATCGACTCGACGTGCTCATAATCGAGGTCGTCGATCAGCGTCCGCGCCGCCCACGCAGAGCGGTTGCCGGACTGGCAGTAGAGGATCACGTGCTGAAAGCGGTCGGGCGCAGCGCCCTCGATCCGCGACTCGAGGTAGCTCTTCGGCACGTGCTTGGCGCCGGGGATGTGCCCGCTCGACCATTCGTCCACCTCGCGGACGTCGATCACCACCGCGCCATTGGCAGCCTGCTCACGGACCTCAGCCGGATCGACCTCATCGATCCTGCTCTTGATCTGCCTCAACACTTCCGCGCCGGAGGGGCTCATCGCTAAAACCTCTAATTGCGGTCGGGATTCAATACTTCAGCGAGTATAGCGGCGGCGCAGTACCTCTACCATCGCCGGGCGATGCGACCGCCGGTCGACCACATCGACGCGCCGAGCTTCCCGCCGAAGCTGCCGTGGATCAACGTCGCGAAGCTGCGCATGGACCACGAGCGCGGCCATCCCGTGCTGATCGAGTTCTGGGACTTCTGCCGTCCCAACTCGATCAGGACGCTGCCGTACATGACCGCGTGGCACGAGCGCTATCAAGCGGACGGTCTGAGGGTGATCGGAGTCCACGACTCCGGGTTCCCCCCATCTGAAGATCCCGAGGCCGTCACGGCGGCGGTCGCGCGGCTCGGGGTGCCTTATGCGGTCGTGGTCGACATCGAGCACGAGATCTGGGGTCTGTACGGGAACTTCGGCTGGCCGGCCCGCTATCTGTTCAACCAGCAAGGCAAGCTGTTCGACTACCACTACGGAGAGGGTGGCTACCAGGAGACCGAGCGCGCGATTCAGGAGCTGCTCCGGATCGAGCGCCAGACGCTCGATCCGATCCGCCCCGAGGACGCTCCCGGTGCGCTGCTCGCGCCGCAGAGCGCGGATGTCGAAGGCCCCTACAGCGGGCCCTACGACGCGGGCGGCGTGTGGGCGGTGCTCGACGGCGCGGGCACGGTCCACGCGAACGGGCGCGAACTGAGCGTCGATCACCCGGGCTGCTACGAACTGCTCTCGCACCCGCGCAGCACGGCGGGGCACCTGGACCTGACGGTCGGCGATGGCGTGCGCTGTCACGCCGTCTGCTTCACGCCGGCGCTGGCTCGCTGACGCGGTCGAGCAGGTTTCGCAGCTTGAGTGGCCCCTCGTCCTCGACGAGCACGCAGAACCCGGCCCTGTAGGGGCTCTCCCGCGGCCGCGGGCCGAGGAAGCCCGGCTCGTGCACCCAGCTTCCGGTGTTGATCAGCGACGCGCCGACCGGCCCGACCCATTCCCAGGGATCGTCGCCGGGCAGCGGGCCCGCCCGGTGTGTGTGGCCGAAGATCACCTGTGGAGCGTCGACGCGGAGTCTCGTCAGCACCTCGCCAAACGCCCGCAGCGCTGCACGCATGAGCTCGGGTCCGGACAGGTCGGAGCTGAGCGGCCCCAGCCCGGCCCGGTTCAGCGCGAACACCGCGGCGGGAAAGCCCGCGATCAGCGCACGCCGGCGGCCGCGCCGAAGCCGGTCGCGGCGCCCGGCACCGTCGCTGCCGCCCCGACCGAGCGTCCGCCACGCCTGCGCCGAGGCGCCGTGCGAGCTCCGGCCGAGGGCGGGACTGCCGCTCTGGGCGATCGCGTGAATCCACGAGTAGATCGGGGAGAAAATCGCCTCGTAGTCCTCCACCCGCTCGGGTCCGCTCGCGGGCTCGCCGACGATCCGGGCCATGGCGCCCGCGCCCAGCCGCTCGAACATCGGCACCGGCCGTGCCGCAGCTCGAGCACGTCGCCGAGCAGAACCAGCCGGTCCACGCGGAGGAGAGCATCGAGCAGCTGCGATCGCAGATGTGGGCGGCGCAGTACGTCGCCGCCTGTGTGTGTCCCCAGATGCAGGTCGGAGACGACCAGCGTGCGCAGCGGGCGTCCAGCCTTACCGGGGGGAGGCCGCCGCCACCGGTTGGCGGATCGGCTTGGGGAGCATGAAGCGAACGTCCTCCTGCACGACCTCGAGCTCCTCCACGTCGGCGGTGCCGCGATCCTTGAAGAAGTCCACCAGACGCCGGACCAGCTCCTCCGGGGCGCTGGCCCCCGATGTGATCCCGACCACGCGCTTGCCCTCGAGCCAGTCCTCCTGCACCTGCCCCTCGTTGTCGATCAGGTGGGAGTCCGCGCCGTACTCGCGGGCCACCTCGACGAGCCGGTTGGAGTTCGACGAGTTGCGCGAGCCGATCACCAGCACGAGATCGCAGTGGCGGGCCAGCTGCTTCACCGCCGCCTGGCGGTTCGTGGTCGCGTAGCAGATATCGTCGGTCCGAGGCCCGACGATCGCGGGGAAGCGCTCGCGCAGGCGGGCGATGATCGCCTGCGTCTCGTCGACCGACAGCGTCGTCTGCGAGATGTAGGCGATCTTGCCCGGGTCCTCGACCTCGAGCGCGTCGACATCGCGCTCGCTCTCGATCAGCACGATGTGGTCCGGTGCCTCCCCCATCGTACCCTCGACCTCCTCGTGCCCGGAGTGGCCGACGAGCACGATCGTGTACCCCTGCGCCGCGAACTTCTTCGCCTCGACATGGACCTTGGTCACGAGCGGGCAGGTCGCATCGATCGTGTGCAGCCGGCGCTGCTGAGCGTTGGCGTGCACGCTGGGAGCGACGCCGTGGGCCGAGAACACGACAATCGCGCCCTCCGGCACCTCGGTCTCCGACTCGACGAACACGGCTCCGCGCTTGCGCAGCTGCTGAACGACGTGCTTGTTGTGGACGATCTCCTTGCGCACGTAGACCGGCGCCCCGTAGCGCTCGAGCGCGCGCTCGACCGTCTGCACGGCACGGTCGACGCCGGCACAGTAGCCGCGGGGGGAGGCGAGCAGCACTTTTTCCGGGGCGGCTCCCATCCAGGACAGTGTAGGAGGCGAACCTGAGTCGTTCGCCATCACGCCTCGAGCACGCCGGCGACCTGCCGCGGCACCGCCCGTACTCGGGCCCGGCCGGGAAGTCCCAGCGCATCGCCGGGAGCGTACCCTTCAGAGTCGCCGACCGTCGGCGGTGAAATCCATCCCGGGCCCACGGATGCCACAACAGCACTTAGACCGTCTCACCTCGATCGACGCCTCGTTCCTTCATCAGGAGGGCTCCGCCTCGCACATGCACATCGGCGCGGTGCAGGTGTTCGATGGGCCACCCCCGAGATTCGACGACTACCTCGACCACGTCAGGCAGCGCCTGCATCTCGTTCCTCGCTACCGCCAGCGGCTCCTGACGCCGCCGCTCGACTCGGGGCGGCCGCTGTGGGCAGATGATCCGAACTTCAACCTCGAGTATCACATCCGCCACACGGCGCTTCCGCCTCCCGGAACCGAGGACCAGCTGTTCCAGTTGACCTCGCGGATCGTCTCCCAGCAGCTCGACCGGTCCAAGCCGCTGTGGGAGAGCTGGCTCGTCGAGGGCCTCGAGGACGATCGGTTCGCGCTGATCCTGAAGACGCATCACTCGCTCGTCGACGGCGTCTCGGGCGTGGACCTGGCGACGGTGCTGTTCGACCTGGCCCCGACGCCCGCGCCCGCCCCCAGCGATCTCGAGCCATGGCATCCGAAGCCCGAGCCCTCCTCCGCGGAGCTGCTGCTCGCCGGAGTGCGCGGCGCGTTGGACGCGACCGCCGAAATCTTCGGGCGCGCGCTCGGCGCGGCGACCCGGCCGGCGTCGTCGCTCGGAAAGCTGCGCGACGCGGCGGAAGGCCTTGGCGAGATCGTGTGGGCGGGACTGAACCCCGCGCCGGCGACCCCGCTCAACGTCGGGATCGGCCCGCACCGGCGCTACGCGGTCGTGCGCCAGCAGCTCGCCGACTACAGGGAGGTCAAGAACGCGCTTGGCGGCACCGTCAACGACGTCGTGCTGACCGTCGTCTCCGGGTCGCTGGCGCGGTGGCTGCGCTCGCGCGGGGTCCGCACTGAGGGCCTCGAGATGCGCGCGCTGGTCCCGGTGTCGGTACGCGACCAGAACGAGCGCGGAACGCTCGGCAACCGCCTGACCGTGATGCGCGGGCCGCTCCCGGTGTACATCCCCGACCCCGTGGCGCGCCTGCGGTTCGTCCGCACGGCGATGGCCGGGCTGAAGGAGTCCAAGCAGGCGGTTGGGGCCGCCACGATCGCGGCTGTCAACAACCTTGCGCCGCCGACGATCCTGGCCCAGGCGTCGCGGCTGAACTTCTCGACGCGCCTGTTCAACCTGATCGTGACCAACATCCCCGGCCCGCAGCTGCCTCTATATGTTCTCGGCCGCCAGCTGCGCGACCTGTTCCCGATCGCGTTCCTGCCCGAGAACCACGCGCTGGCGATCGCGATCATGTCCTATAACGGGAGCATCGACTTCGGGCTGCTCGGTGACTACGACGCGCTGCCGGACATCGGCCTGATCGCGGAGGGGATCGAGGCATCGCTGCAGGAGCTGCTCCAGGCGGCGCGCGGCACCTCGAAGCCTCGGGTGGCACGCCCGGCTCCGGTCACCACCAACGGCGGCCCCACGCCGATCCTGCCCCCCGCACACGCGCGCCCGAAGCGGGGCCCCGCGGCGGACATGCGCGCCAAGCGCACCAGCGGCTCCCGTCCCGAACACAAACGGCCCTCAGACTGAGGCAGCGCCGAACGTGCGCCGACGGATGCTGCGCGGGGCCTGCGCCTGCGACACGGCGCCAGCCGATCGAGGCGCCGCGACACCGTACGCGATTGCCGAACCGATCCTCGGCCAGTACCGTTGCGCTGACATGGCAGACGATCTGATCCAGCCCGGCGAGGTCGCATACCGGCTCGAGCTGACCGCGGCACAGCTGAAGGTCGTACACACCGCGCTGAAGGCGCTGTTCGACGATCTCGGCCACGAGGAGCGCGACGTCAAGCAAGTAGTCGCTTCGGTGCTCGCCAAGCTCCCCGATGAGCACGAGATTCGCGCGATCGACCTGACTCGGGAGCTGCGCGGATTGAGGCACGGGTAGTCGCGGCGGGAGCGCCCGGACCAGCCGGAACGGCCGGACCAGCCCGACCGGCCCAGCCGCCCCAACTTCCGACCCGCTCCCGGCTTTCGAGGTGTGAGATCAGAAGCCGAGCGCGAACTTGGCGTCCTCGCTCATCCGCTCAGGCGTCCAGGGAGGCGAGAACGTCATCGTCGAGCGGACGTCGGTGACGCCGTTGAGCTCGCCCACGAACTCCGCGATCTGCTCGGACACCTGGGGCCCGATGGGGCACCCGGGACTGGTAAGCGTGTACGTGACCTGAACCAGGCCCGCATCGTCGATCTCGATGTCGTAGATCAGGCCGAGCTCGACGAAATCGAGTCCCAGCTCGGGATCGATCACGTCTCGCAGCGCCTCGGTTACGTCGTCAACTGTCAGCATCGATAGGGGATTCTAGGACAGCAGCATTGCGGGCCTCGCAAGCGGCGGGGATTTCTTGTAGCTTCCCGCCCATCGTCGAGTTCGATGACAAGCTCGCCGTCCTTCGTTGCAGCGGCGACGAGGACCGGACCACGCAGGGAGGGCGGCGCGCCGCCCTGGTCAGAACGATCGCCGCAGGCGACGACGTGGTCGTCGACCTCAGCGAGCTCGTGTTCGCGGACACCTCGCTGATGGTCGACCTGGCGATGATCGCGCGTCGCCTGCGCGTGCGCGGCCGGACGATCCTGCTGCGGGGCGCGCAGCCCCAGATCCGGACGATGATCGAGATCGTCGGACTGCACCGGCTGCCGGGCGTCCGGCTCGATGACACCCCCCGCGCCTTCGCCTAAGGGCTCACCGTCGAGACCGGTACAGAGGCTCGAGGCCCACTAGAGCCTGGGACGGCGGACCGAACGCACTTGCGCGAAGCGCCCGTGCGTTCGGGATGGCGTTCCAGGCGACCGGTAGCCTTCCGTGTATGCCCGCTGCGCTTCTACTGATCCTCTGGGCGGTCGCCGAGGTGTTCGTGGTGATCAAGGTCGCCGAGGCGATCGGCGCGCTCGCCACGATCCTGTTGCTGATCGCGAGTTGGCCGCTCGGCACGTGGGCGTTGCGCTCACGGGGCGCCGCCGCTTGGCGCCGGCTGACCAGAGCGATCGAGCAGGGGCGGACGCCGGCGCTAGAGGCCGTGGACGGCGCGCTCGTGCTGCTCGGCGGCATGCTGCTGATCGTGCCCGGCTTCATCACCGACCTCCTGGGGATCCTGCTGCTGGCGCCGACCCGGGCGCTGCTGCGTCCGGTCCTGGTGCGCCACGCCAGGAGCCGGCTGTTCTCGCGCGCGGCTCGATTCGGACGCGCGCGCTCCTACGACGTCGACTCGAGCGCAACCGACATCGACCAGCCGCAGCTTCACTCGTGAGCGACGGCGCCACAGCGCCGCTCCGAACGCTCGCTTTCGGCGATCTCGCCACAGGCGTTTGGGGGTGCGCTTGGAGCAGCGCCGCGGCGCTGCTCGCGATCGGCAGGCCCGAAACGGGGGCTCGGCTGGAGGGGGCGGCGGTCAGCATCGGCGGCTCCTGTCCGGGCGAGGAGTGGACGGTCAGCGCAGAGGGAGTGGAGCTGGTCGTCTCGCCGAAGACCGAGGCGGCTTCGTCGTCGGCGATCGATGGATTCCACCAGCTGTGCCGGGTGCACGGCGCGGCGGCCCTCGACGGCGTGCGCCGCGAATTCGACATCCCTGGAAGCCGGAGCACCCGCGCCGACCTCGATCCGAGACGGTTTGAATCCGTTCGCGAAGTGTGCGCCTGGTTCGCGTCGGGCGAGGGCATCGCGTTGACGTCCCTGCGTCCCCGGGGCGCGAAGGGCCATGACCGGGATGTGATCTCGGCCACGGTGTTCGAGGCCGGCGGCCCGATCGCGGTCGCGGACCCGAGGCTGTCCACGACCTACTCGGCGGACGGGCATCCCGCCCGCGTGGGGCTCGAGCTATGGCTCGATCAGGACGATTCGGAGGAGCAGTATCCGCGTCGCGCTGCGGCCGAGCCGCTCGGCGCCGCGGCCGCCTGGGCGCAGTCCACAGCCGAACTCGATGCGTACTTGCTGCGCTGGCTGAGCCGCGGCGAGGAAGGACTCGGCGTCTACCTGCTCGGACGCACCAGATGACCCGGATCGAGGCGGTCATCACCGATTTCGGCGGCGTGCTGACCTCGCCGCTGCTCGATTCGTTCGCCGCCTTCCACGACGCCTCGGGCATCTTGCTCCGGTCGCTCGGCCAGGCGATGGCCGCGGTCGGGGCGCGCGACGGCGCGAACCCGCTGTTCGAGCTCGAAACCGGCCGCATCACCGAGGCGCAGTTCCTGAACTCGCTCGCCCGGGAGCTGACCTCTCAGCTGGGGCGCAAGGTCGAGCTGGATGGGTTCGGCGAGCGGTACTTCGCGAATCTGCACCCGAACGACCAGATGATCGACCACATGCGCTCGCTGCGCGACCGCGGCCACCGGCTCGCGATCTGCACCAACAACGTCCGCGAGTGGGAGAGCCGCTGGCGCGCGATGCTCCCGATCGATGAGATCTTCGACGTCGTCGTCGACTCCGCCTTCGTCGGCGCCCGCAAGCCCGAGCCGCGGATCTACGAGATCACGCTCGAGCGGCTGGCCGCCTCGCCCGACCAGGCGGTGTTCATCGACGACATCGAGATCAACTGCGAGGCCGCCCGGACCCTCGGCATCCGCAGCGTCTGGTTCAAGTCAAGCGGCCAGGCGATCGCGGAAATCGAGGCGGCCCTCTCCGAGTGACCCTCTGGGAGATTGGTGTCCCTATACTATAGGGGCAACGATATCCCACAACGCCCGCTCGCACGCATCCTCTCCCCGAAAACCGCCCGAAACCCATCCCGACAACGAACAGCCCGGAAAACGAGATCAGTTCTCGCCGCCGAGCCGGTCCCAGCAGTACAGCCCGAGACACTCGCTCGCGAGCGCCACGCAGCGCTCCTCTGAGAGCCACGGCAGGACTGTGTCGAACGCCTGCTCCTCCCCCACGCCCGCCTCGAACGCCTCCTCGCCACGGAACCCGGCGGCGATCTTCAGCGCCTCGCGGCGATTTTCGCCCAGCGACGGGAAGACGTTGACGAGGAACTCCTTGCTCGGAAGCGGGTGGCCGCCGACCTCGAGCGACGCGTGCCACGCGGCCAGCATCGAGAGGTCGTGCTCGTCGAGGTCGGCGACGGCCTTGGCGTAGTGGGACTCGAGCTCCGAGTCGGGGATCTCGTCGACCCACGCGCGCACCACCTCGCCGAGGATCTGGCGGCGCGCCTCCCGCCCGACCGAGTTGGCGATGACCCGAATCGCGTTCTGCGGTTCGATGAAGCAGAGTGGCATTGCAGCTCCGGCTTGGGGATGCGAACGCCCGACAAGGTAGGGAGTGCATCGGACGGACCTGAGACGCCGCTCGGGCGTCGGTGGTCGTCGCATCAGCGTGCTGGAGCTTGCTTTGGCGCGACAGCCGCCGCTCGCTGCTACAGGCCGAGTGCGCTCCGTGCAGCCTCCAGCGCGTCGGAATCCGGCTCGGCAGCGGCGCCCGTGCCGAGGGTCGATCGCGCGCCCCGCTCCCAGTTGTAGAGGCCGAGATCGAGCGCCTCCAGCGGTAGTCCGCAGGCGCCGGCAAGCTCGGCGGCGCGGCGCTCGAGGAGCATCGTGTCGCCGATCCCGAGCGCGCGCTTGGCGGCGATCGTGACCTCGTTTTCCCCACCGAACTGGAGCGCGCCCGGGCGCAGCTCGTAGACGCCGAGGCGGCCGAGGGTGACGAGCAGGTCGTACCGCGCGTCACGGTGAAAGCCCGGTAGCGCGAGCCGCTCGAACACCCTCGCGAAACGCCGCTCGGGCGCCCATGCGCTCTCACCGGTGAAGGCCGCCGCCTGCGAGCCGGCGCGGGCGGCCCACGCGCGGTAGGCGTCGACCGCCTGCGTCCCGCGGGCGGGATCGTGCGCGGTGCGAGGCCCGAGCTCGATGCCGTCCAGCGCGGGCGGCTCGCCCGACGCCCACGACGACCTTGCCGCCTCGATCGACGCGAACGGATCGTCGCCGTCGAGCGGTGAGATGTATGCGATCAGGAACGCGAGCCACGTCCGCTCCTCGAGCTCGCCCTCGCCGGCGGCGACCTCCGCGTAGAGGCCGGCCGGATCCTGCTCGAGCGCCCTCAGCCGCGTGCTCGCGAACGCGAGCTCCTCGGCGAGATGCTCGGCGTCGACACTCGAGCGCAAGCCCGGAACGAGGCGGTTCTGGTACCCGTCGTCGGCGCTTCGGGCCAGCCTCCGCACGCGCACCCCGCCACCCGAGCCCGACGCGCGAACGGGAGCGGAGCGGGTCGAGGCGGAGCGAGTGGAGCCCGGGCGCGTGCCGGTCCGGCGCTGCGAGGGGGTGCGGGGAAGGGTCGAGCGAGGTGCGCTCGACGACACGATCGGGCGCAGCTCGATCGATTGCTCGCGCGAGCAGATCGGGCAGTTCTGGATCAGGCGGCTGTGGCGGCAGAAGGTGGGCATCGTGTCCTTGAGATTAGGCCAGCTCGGCCCGACTAAGCGCCCCCGCACCGAGGATCGGGTCGCCGAACGATGAGCGGATCACGCCGGCGTTTCGATGCAAGAAAAAATGACGGGGGCGTCAAGTTTCGGCGAGAGGCTCCGACCCCGCCACGACCGCCTCCCGGCGGCGGTGCTCCCGGCCGCGCTCGAGCACCTCTCTGAAGCTCTTGAAGCGGAAGATCAGCACCAGCGCCGCGAATCCGAGCACGCCGCTCAGCACCGCCGTGGCGATCTGCTGGCCGACCGAGAACGCGGCCACGTCGGGGTTGTGCGCGAAGATCGTCAGCAACAGTGCCTGCTGGACCCCGGCTCCACCCGGCGTGAACGGGAACACCGAGGCGATCACCTGCACGCCGAGGACGAGCAGCGCATTGCGGCCCGAGCCGTCGATGTGAAACGCGTCGAGCAGCGCCCAGTAGGCGGCGAACCGGGCGATCCAGCTCGCGGACTGCCAGCTGGCCATCTCGCGGATGTACCGGCGCCGGTCGGTGAGGATCGTGAACCCCTGCCGCACCCGCTGCCAGAACGCTCTCACCTTCGCCGACAGCAGCGCGAAGCCGACCAGGAACAGCACCCCGAGCACGGTCAGGAAGAACAGCGTGAAGCGCATGTGCGAGGCGAAGAAGCTGATGTCGAACGCGGGCAGCTTCGAGAAGTCCGGAGGCTTCGGGAACACGCCTTGCGTGAACGCGAAGATCATCACGAACACGCCCATGAGCCAGTCGAAGATCGTCCCGGTCCACAGCGCGGTCGCGACCGTCGGGTAGCTGCTCTCCGGGATCGAGACCCTCACCAGGAACAGCTGCGCCAGGTTCCCGCCCCCGAGCGGGAACACGTTGTTGATCGCGTAGCCGACCATGTAGCCGCCCCACACGTCGCGCCAGCGCACCCGCACCCCCGGATACGCGGCCCGCACCGAGTTGAACAGGGCCCGCGAGCGCAGCGTCAGGTACAGCGCGTAGAAGGCCATCGCGATCAGCAGCGACACCCAGCTCAGGCTCGCCAGCTGCGAGAAGAACTTCCCGGCCGAGTCGAGGAAAGAGGTGATCGTGCTGCCGATCGAGGAGGCAGAGGCGACGACTTCCATGCTTCAGTACACGGTAGAGGCAGCAACGGTCCGCCCGGCACGGTCGCATAACCGCATCCGGCTCCGGGCCCTACGCGCGCTCCGCTCCAGGTTTCCGGGAGACCGCTCCGCGCGCGCAGCCAGTTGCCACCGGGCCAGCATCCTGCTCGCCGATCCAAGGCGCGCGCGAGCGCGCCCATTAAAGAAACCACCCGGCTGGCCGATTACGGGCCCAGGTGGTCGATTAAAGGCCCGGGGGGCCCAGATCCATCTGGGCCCCCCGGAGAGTCAGGGAAGTGGGGGCGCAGTTCCCTGACCGACAGGGGCGAGTTTCCCCGTCCCAAGCCTGCAGTAAACCTAAATCCTCCTCAAAGCGCCAGTGACGGCACAGTAAACTGCCCGCGCTGCTTAAAGCTAGCAGCCGCGCCTCGGGCGCCGCAACAGTGCTCAGCGCGTGCGTGTTCCGGGGCCGCTGAAGAATTCCTCGCCGGGCCTGACTGTACCGGCGGCTTCCGCCTCGTGCCGCAGCGTACGGTCCGGCTCGCCGCTCCACGCGCCGATCGCGAGCTTCTCCCGGTCGGCGTCCATCGCGCTGCCGCCCAGATCCTTGTTGACGATTCGGGCGCACTTGCGCCCCTCGGCGATCGCCGTCACGACCAGCGACTGCCCGATCCGCGCGTCCCCGCACGCATACACGCCGTCCATCGAGGTGCGGTAGGTCTGCCGGGTGCGGATGTTGCCAAGGCGATCGATATCGAGGTTCAGCTGCGCGACGAGCCCATCATGCTCAGGGTGCTCAAAGCCGATCGCGATCAGCACGAGGTCCGCGTCGAGCACGAACTCGGTGCCGGGCACGGGCGTCAGGTCGCGCGATGAGGTGCCGGTCACCTTGCGCGCCCAGACCTGGCTGACGCGTCCGCCGGTGCCGATGAAACCGGTCACCGCCGTTCCCCAGCGTCGCTTGCCGCCCTCGTCGAGCGCGTACGTCGTGTACGTGCGCTTTGGCGGCAGCGGCCAGGGATGCCGCGGATCGCGGCCGTCGGGCGGGAGCTCGGCGTACACGTCGAGCATCACCACGCTGACCGCGCCCTCGCGGTGCGAGTTCGAGATGCAGTCCATTCCGGTGTCGCCTCCGCCGATCACGAGCACGCGCTTCCCCTTGGCGCTGATCTCGGAGCCGGGCTCGGTCGGCTTGTATGGGCGGCCCTCCTGGGCGGCGACCCAGCGGTTTCGCTGGTACAGATAGTCCATCGCGAAGTGGACCCCCTCCAGCTCGCGTCCAGGCACGTCGAGATCGCGCGAGACGCGCGAGCCGATCGTCACCACGAGCGCGTCGTGGCGCTCGGCAAGCTCGGTGGCGGCGATGTCGCGCCCGACGTCGGTGTGGTAGACGAACTTGATGCCCTCGCGGTGGAGGATGTCGACACGGCGATCGATGATCCACTTCTCGAGCTTGGCGTCCGGCACGCCGAATCGCATCAGTCCGCCGGGGCCCTCGTCGCGCTCGTACACGGTGACGTGATGGCCGCAGTGGTTGAGCTCGGCGGCCGCGGCCAAACCGGAGGGACCGGCGCCGATCACAGCGACCCTCTTTCCGGTCCTGCGCGCCGGCGTGTCCGGCACGACCCAGCCCTCCTCGAACGCGCGCTCGGCGATCGCCATCTCGATCTGCTCGATCGTCACCGGCTCGTCGTTGATCGCCAGCACGCAGGCGGACTCGCACGGCGCCGGACAGATGCGTCCGGTGAACTCAGGGAAGTTGTTGGTCGCGTGCAGCTGATCGATCGCGTCGCGCCACTTGCCCCGGTAGACGAGGTCGTTCCACTCGGGGATCAGGTTGCCGAGCGGGCAGCCCTCGTGGCAGAACGGAATGCCGCAGTCCATGCAGCGGGCGCCCTGCCGGCTCAGCTCCTCCTCGGGCCGGAGCGAGAAGTACTGCTTGTAGTCGCGCACGCGCTCGCGCGGGTCGCGCTTGTCGAAGCCGACCCGATGGATCTTGAGGAATGCGCCAAGCTCGCCCATCGGCTGGGAGAGCGTACCAACGCACCGGATCGGCCCAGCGCATAGAGTTCGCGCGTGCTCATCGTGGGGAGACGCATGGTCGGCGTTGGGTCGGCCGTGCTGGCGGTGCTCGCCGCGTGTGTCCTCGTGTCGCCGGCCCTGGCAGCACGCCCGTCGGGCCCGGTGAGCGTACCGCCGACGCCCACGGCCCCGAGCATCGCGCTGGTGGCGTCGCGCGGGCGAATCGACGACGGCCAGGCCGTCACCCTGTCGGGACGAGTGGCGGGCGTTCCCGCGGGGACCCAGGTCCGGTTGTTCAGGAGCCCGTACCCGTACCCCCGGGCGACCCCGCTGATGAGCACCGTCGCGGGTGCCGACGGCTCGTACTCGTTCAGAATCATCCCCGATCGGAACACGCGCTACCGCGCCGCGATCGTCGGGACCTCCGCCAGTTCGAACGTCGTCCAGGTGCTCGTGATCGGTCGCCAGATCACGAAGGTCAAAGCGATTCCGCTCGGTCGCGCCAGCGTCGTGGTCGTCGCGTTCCACCCGGCCGACCTCCAGTGGGGAGGTGCGCGCGTCACCTGGTCGTTCGCGACCGGTTTCCACGGGCCGTTCAGGCCGGCGCCGAGCACGTTGGCGAAGCAGGTCAGCCGTCACGTCGTGATTCTGCGGACGACGATCGCGCTGCCCGCTGGGCGTTTTCGGTGGCTGGCCTGCTTCCACGCTTCGGGTGACCAGGCGCTGCTCAATCCGCGCCGCCCACACGGCTGCACCGGCCGTGGCTACCACGGAAGCGGCTACCTGCCGAACGGCTTCCCAGGCCCCGCCGCCGTCGCACACGCTGCCGGCTATCTGGCGAGGCGCGCCGGGCGGACCGGATTCGCCGTCGTCGACAGCGAGGGACGCATGTCCGGCGTCCACGAGCACCGGACGTTCGTCTCGGCGAGCGTGGTCAAGGCGATGCTGCTGGTCGCCTACCTGCACCGCCTCGACGCGCGCGGCCAGCACCACATCGACTCGTTCAGCAACTCGTTCCTGTACCCGATGATCCACGTCTCGGACAACTCGGCCGCAACGCAGACGTGGTCGATCGTCGGCGACGGGGGCTTGTATGCGGTTGCCCACGCGGCCGGAATGACCGACTTCTCGATCGTCGGGATCTGGGCCAACGCCCAGATCAGCGCCGCCGACCAGGCGAAGTTCTTCTTCGAGATGGACTCGCTGATACCGACGGAGTTCGTCGGCTACGCGCGCTTCCTGCTGTCGACGATCGCGGGCTACGAGAGCTGGGGGATCCCGGCTGTGGCGCGGCCCCGCGGCTACCAGGTGTTCTTCAAGGGCGGCTGGCGCGGCACCGGGCTCGGCCAGCTCGTCCACCAGGTCGGCCGCCTCGAGCGCCACCACTTGACGTTCTCGATCGCCGTGATGACCGACGGCGACCCGTCGATGGGCTACGGCATCAGCACGATCCAGGGCGTGACCGCGTCGCTGCTGTAGGCGGCGCAGCTGGGCGTTAAGCGCGAGCCCTGGTTGCGTTAGACGCCCAGCTACCGTTGGGGGCGTGAGGCAGGTCGCTCCGCAGGGGCCGTTTTCGAGCGCGCGACCGAGGAGGTCCAGCACCTTAACGGCATCGGCCCGTTCTACGCCGGCCTCGTCGTCGTCCGCGGCACCGGGTTCGCCGACGCGCTCCTGCAGACGCCCGAGCCGCGGCTGCTGGGGCGTGCCGGAGAGCTCTATGGCCTCGGGCAGCCGATGACGCTCGACCAGCTGACCGAGAGGGCCGAGGCGTGGCGGCCGTTCCGCACGTGGGCGACGGTGCTGATACGCCTAGTAGTGCTTTGGTAGCGTTGTCACTCGCGCTGGGGTGGCTTGTGTAGGGGTAGCTTGATGAGATCGATCGTCCTGCTTGCAGGTGGAGCAGCGGCCGGTCCAGCATTTGAAAGAGCGGCTGGAACAGTAGAACTGCCTGAGGGAGCGTCAGGCCGGCCGCTGGCGATTTGGGTTCTGCCGCTCCAGGGTCAGGAACCCGTGTGCGGCGATCACCATCGCGCAATGATGATGAAGCCGAGCTAACCTCGGCCTTCGTAGTGGTCTAGGCCGAGCTCGCCCTTGAGCTGGCGGTAGTCGAGCTCGATCATCCAGCGTAATCGCGCCAGGCGCGCGAGCCGCTCGTGCTCGGTGTCGGCGGGCAGGTTGGACAGCCAGTAGTCGGTCGGCTCGTCCTGCCCTCGGGCCACTCGATGATCAGCCATTCCTCGCGCGGCGCGAGTCGGTGCTCCGTCGATCGGGACGCGCGGCGATCACCCGCTCAACTCGTACCGGACGGACCAGCCGGCCGTCGCGGTCCGATAGGCGACCGTACTGCCAAGCCTTCTCGCTCACGCCGAGCGGCCAGCGCCTTGATCTGACTGCGGCTCGCGGTCGGCGCGGGCATGCTCGGCCGTCGGCCGCGCGACCCGGCTTGCGCGGCGGTACCGCGAACCCGGCTGCGGCATCAAACACTGTCGTTCCGGGCCCGACCGACAGCACATAGTCGATCGCCCTCGTCGTGCAGGCGGGCGCGCAGCTTGCTGTCGTTGCCGTAGGCCTGGTCGCCGAGCACCGGCGCGCGCGTGATCTCCCAGCCCGCCGCGCGCGCGACCAGCTCCCCGCCGAGCGCCGGCTTGGTCGCAAACTCCACGCTCTCGGGGATCTTCGCCTTCGGCGGCGCTCGGCGTCCTTACACCACTCCTCGGGCAGATACAGCCGGAACCCCAACGGGACCGTGCCGTTCTCACCGACGGCGTGCAACGAGACCGCGATCTGGCAGTTACCGATCTTGCCAAGCGTCCCGGAGTACTGGCGCTTGACCCCCGGCGAATGCTTGCCGTCCTTCGGAACCCCGGTGTCATCCAGCACCCACGCCTCAGGCTCGATCACCGCGCACACCCGCTCAGCGACCGCCCGGTCAACGACCGCCGAATCCCACGGACTGTCAGCCAGAAAATGCTGTAGCCCCTCGTATTCGACCTTCCCGCCACCCAGCCGCGCGACGATCGGCTCAAGCGACTTCCGCGCCCCCGCCTCGATCAACCCACGCGCATACAACCCCGCCAAACGACGATGCCCCACACGCCCCAACCCCGACGCGACATCAGCGATGTACGCCGCCAAACGCTCCCGCACCTCCGGGCGCGACCCCAACCAGCTCCTCATCGCCGCGCACCATCCAACGGTAGCGGCAACCATGACAGCCCAATTCGCCGCCAGCCACGACAATCCTTCCAATCTACCAAAGCACTACTAGCCGGCGATCGCGCCGCCCGCGGCCTCGAGGGGCGCTGACTCGAGCGCGAGGCGCTGCTCCTCGAGCGCCCGCTTGTAGTCGCGCGGCATCACCTTCACAAACCGCTCGCGGGAGCGATCCCACGACGCCAAGAGGTTGCGCGCGACGAGCGACCCCGTCCGCCGCGCGTGCTCCGAGATCAGCTCCTTGACCTCCTCGGCGTCCTCATCGCTCATCTGTTCGAGGTCGACGAGCTCGGTGTTGCAGCGGCCCGCGAACTGTCGGTCCCGGTCGAACACGTACGCGATCCCGCCGCTCATACCCGCGGCGAAGTTGCGGCCGGTCGGACCCAGCACCACGACCCGGCCTCCCGTCATGTACTCGCAACCGTGATCGCCCACCCCCTCGACCACCGCGCAGGCGCCCGAGTTGCGCACGGCAAAGCGCTCGCCGGCCAGCCCGCGGAAGAACGCGCGGCCGGCGGTCGCACCGTACAGCACGGTGTTGCCGACGATCATGTTCTCCTCGGCGCGGAACACAGCCGCCTCGGGCGGGCGTACCGACACGACACCTCCCGACATGCCCTTGCCGGTGTAGTCGTTGGTCTCGCCGCGCAGCGAGAACGTCACGCCGGGCGCAAGCCAAGCCGCGAAGCTCTGCCCGGCCGATCCCGAGAACGAGATCTCGATCGTCCCTTCCGCGAGCCCCTCGATGCCGTGGCGCCGGGCGATCTCCCCCGACAGGATGCCGCCGACGGTGCGGTTGACGTTGCGCACCGGGACCGGGCCGAGGCGGACCGGCTCGCAGCGCTCGATCGCCGGCGAACACCGCCGCACAAGCTCCCAGTCGAGCGCGTCGTCGAGCACCGGAACCTGAGGTCGGGTCCGGCAGCGCGGCACCTCGGCGGGCAGGTCGGGCGTCTTCAGCACCATCGAGAGGTCGACTCGGCGCGCCTTCCAGTGCTCGATCGCGTCGTCCATGTCGAGCAGCTCGGTGCGGCCAATCATGTCCTGGACGCGCCGGATCCCGAGCGAGGCCATGATCTCGCGGACGTCCTCGGCGACCAGCATCAGGTAGTTGACGACCTGGTCGGGCGTTCCCCGGAACCGTCGTCGCAGCTCGGGATCCTGAGTCGCGACCCCCACCGGGCAGGTGTTGAGGTGACAGACGCGCATCATGATGCAGCCCATCGCGATCAGCGGCGCGGTCGAGAAGCCGAACTCGTCGGCGCCGAGCAACGCCCCGATCACCACGTCGCGGCCGCTCTTCATCTGGCCGTCGACCTCGACTGTGATCCGTGAGCGCAGATCGTTGAGCAGCAGCGTCTGTTGGGTCTCGGCGAGCCCGATCTCCCACGGCACCCCTGCCGCCTGGATCGACGACTGTGGCGAGGCGCCGGTGCCGCCGTCGTGACCGGAGATCGTGACGTGATCGGCGTTCGCCTTGGCAACGCCCGCGGCGACGGTGCCCACGCCCACTTCGCTCACCAACTTCACCGACACCGAGCCTGGCGGGTTCGCGCAGCGCAGGTCATATATCAGTTGCTTGAGGTCCTCGATCGAGTAGATGTCGTGATGCGGCGGCGGCGAGATGAGACCCACGCCCTTGGTCGAGTTGCGGATCTTCGCGATGTATCCGTCGACCTTGTGACCGGGCAGCTGACCGCCCTCGCCGGGCTTGGCGCCCTGGGCCATCTTGATCTGCAGCTGGTCCGAGTTGACCAGGTAGTGGATGTGGACGCCGAAGCGCCCGGAGGCGACCTGCTTGATCGCGGAGCGGCGCAGGTCGCCGTTGTCGTCCGGGGTGTAGCGCGAGGGATCCTCTCCCCCCTCGCCGGTGTTCGACCTCGCCCCCATCCGGTTCATCGCGATCGCGAGGGTCTCGTGCGCCTCGCGACTGAGCGCGCCGAGGCTCATCGCCCCCGTCGTGAAGCGTTTGACGATCTCGGTGACAGGCTCGACCTCGTCGAGCGGGATCGGCTCGGGCAGCGTCTTTAGCTTCATCAGCCCGCGTAGCGCCGCCTTGCGTGTGGACTCCTCGTTGGCCAGGCGCGTGAACTCGGCGTAGGTCTGGCGGCGATCCCCGTTCTGCCCACTGACCGAATGCTGGAGCTTCGCGATCGTGTCCGGATTCCAGATGTGAATCTCCCCATCGCGACGCCACTGCAACACGCCGCCGACCGGCAGGATTTCGCGGTCTGTCCGCGGGTACGCACGGAAATGACGCTCGAGCGCCTCCTCGGCGAGCACGCGCGCGCCGACGCCACCGATCCGGGAGGCCGTGCCGGTGAAGTGCTTGTCGATCAGCGCCCGATCGAGCCCCACCGCCTCGAAGATCTGCGCGCCGCAGTATGACTGGATCGTCGAAATCCCCATCTTCGAGATCGTCTTGAGCAGGCCCTTTCCGATCGCCTTGACGACCCGCTTCTCGGCCTCCTCGCGATCGAGATCGAGCGGCAGCAGCGATCGGTCCGTCAGCTCGTCGAGCGACTCGAACATCACGTACGGGTTGATCGCAGCGGCGCCATAGCCGATCAGCGTCGCCATGTGGTGGATGTCGCGCGGCTCACCGGACTCGATCACGAGCCCGGTGCGAAGGCGCGTGCCGCGTCGCACCAGATGGTGATGGACGGCCGCGACCGCCAGCAGTGAGGGCATCGCGACCCGCTCGGGTCCGAGGTTGCGGTCAGAGAGGATGAGGATGTTCGCGCCGTTGTCGACGTAGCGGGCGGCCTCCTCGCAGAGCGCCTCGATGCGCGGCTCCATCCCATCCGCCCTCTGCTCAATCGGCCAAGTGATGTCGAGCGTGGCCGCGTCGAACACATCATGCGAGACCTGGCGGAGCTTCTCGAGCTCGTGGTTTCGCAGGATCGGCTGGTCCATCACGAGGATGTGGGCCTGATCGGGCGACTCGCCTATCAGGTTGACCTCCGCGCCGACCCCTGCCTGCAGGCTCATCACGACGGCCTCGCGGATCGGGTCGATCGGCGGGTTCGTGACCTGGGCGAACAATTGCTTGAAGTAGCTGAACAGCGGCGGCTGGCGGTCGGAGAGGACCGCGAGCGCGGCGTCGTTGCCCATGCTCGCCACCGGCTCCTCGCCCTTGGCGGCCATCGGGGCGATGATCAACCGCAGGTCCTCCTGCGAGTAGCCGAACGCGAGCTGCTTGCTGCGGAGCGGTTCGATCCGCGGCGTTCGGGGCTCGCGCTCCAGGAGGTCGTCGATGTGGACGACCGACCGCTCGTACCACTCGCCGTAGGGCTTGCGGCGGGCGACACGGCGCTTGACCTCCATGTCCTCGACGATCCTGCCCTCCTGGAGGTCGACGAGGAACAGCTTGCCGGGTGCGAGCCGCCCCTTCCGCTGGATGTGCTCAGGCGCGACGGTCATCACCCCCGTCTCGGACGCGAGCACCACGTATCCGTCGGTGTCCTGGATCCAGCGCCCGGGGCGAAGCCCGTTTCGATCGAGCACCGCGCCGGCCAGCCGTCCGTCCGTGAACACGACGGCGGCGGGACCGTCCCACGGCTCCATCAGGCACGAGTGGAAGTCGTAGAAGCCCTTGACGTCGGGATCGAGGTCCTTTCGAGTGCGGTAGGCCTCGGGGACCATCATCATCACCGCGTGCGGGATCGAGCGCCCGCTCAGCACCAGCAGCTCGAGCACGTTGTCGAAGATCGCCGAGTCGGAGCCCCCCTCGCGCACGACGGGAATCACCTTCTCGAGGTCGGCGCCGAACAGCTCGGAGGCGAGCTGCGACTCGCGCGCGCGCATCCAGTTGATGTTTCCGCGCAGGGTGTTGACCTCGCCGTTGTGAGCGATCATCCGGTAGGGATGCGCGAGCTCCCAGCTGGGGAACGTGTTCGTCGAGAAGCGGGAGTGGACGAGCGCCAGTCGCGAAGCGACGCGCGGGTCGCGCAGATCCGTGAAGTAGCGCGGAAGCTGGGGGGCGGTCAGCATCCCCTTGTAGACGAGCGTGCGGCTCGAGAAGCTCGGGAGCGCAAGCTCGGGACCGGCCGCGCGCTCGATCACGCGGCGAATCACGTACAGCTTGCGCTCGAACGCGTCCTGGCTGTGGACGTCCCCCGAAGCCTCGATCACGACCTGCCGGATCAACGGCGCCGACAGCCGCGCCGTGTCGCCGACGTGGCGCTCGTCGACCGGCACGTCGCGCCACCAGATCGTGCGCTGTCCCTCGGCCGCGATCGTCTCCTCTATCAGCCGCTCGACCACGAGCCGTCGCTCGGGGTCGGGCGGAAGGTAGCAGACCCCGACGCCGTAGCGGCCGGGCGCGGGAAGCTCGACGCCGGCGGTCGCGCGGATGAACGCGTCGGGGATCTGAAGCAGAATCCCGGCGCCGTCGCCGGTGTTCGGGTCGGCTCCCTCGGCGCCCCGGTGCTCGAGGTTCTCGAGTGCGTCGAGCGCCTTCTCGACCACGGCATGGCTCGCCTCGCCCCACAGTTTGGCGACCAGCGCGATGCCGCAGGCGTCATGCTCATTGGCGGGGTCGTAGAGCCCACTGGCTCCAGGTGGAGCGAGACGTTTCATCTGTTCAGGAGTCCAAGCGCCCCCTTGGAAGAAGGCGCTGCTTGCGGCGGCCCGACGGGCGACGAAGGTTAGCGGACTATTAGTGTCGTGCCGAGGGGCAGGCGCGCGGTTTCAGCGCTCATTCTTCTACGGGCCCTTAGCCTTGGCGGGTTGTTTCGTCTTCGTGCCGGCGCCGTCGGTCGCCTTCGCCGCGGGCCGCTTGCGCGGCTTCGGGGCGCCAGCCGGGGCCGGCGAGTCGTCCTCCCCCGACTTGACGGCGGCGAGGCTCGCTTCGAGCGCGGCCATCAGGTCCGGGGCGGGTGCAGGCTCTTCCGCTTGCGGCGGGATCGCCACCTCCTCGCCGGCGGCCCTGCGCTCGATCAGCTCGAGCACCCGCTCGCGGTACTCGTCGTGATACTTGTCGGGGTCGAACTCGTTCGAGAGCGAGTCGATCAGCTGCTGGGCCATCGTCAGCTCGCGATCGCTCGCCCCCGCCTCGTTCACCGACTCGAGCTCGTCGATCCGCCCCGGCGCCAGCACCTCGTCGCCGAACAGCATCGTCGTCAGCGCGAGCACATCGTCGGTCGGCCGCAGCGCACACAGCTGCTGCTTCGACCGAATCACGACCCGCCCAATGCCCACCTTGCCGGACTGACGCATCGCGTCGAGCAGCAGGCGGTAGGCCTTGGCGCCGCCGGCGGTGGGGGCGAGGTAGTAGGTGTGGTCGTAGTAGATCGGGTCGATATCCGAGATCTCGACGAACTCCTCGATGTCGATCGTCCGCGTGGCCTTCGGGTCGAGTGCCTCGAGCTCCTCGGGGTCGATCATCACGTAGCGCTCGGGGGTGACCTCGTACCCCTTGACGATGTCCTCGAACGGCACCTCCTCGCCGGTCGAGGGGTCGACGCGCTTCTGCTTGATGCGCGCGCCGGTCTTGCTCGAGAGCTGGTGGAACCGGACCGCCTTCGGCGACGTCGCGCTGTACAGCTTGACTGGCACATTGACGAGTCCGAAGCTGATCGCGCCTGACCAGATTGGGCGAGCCATGGGACTCTTTGTATAGCGCATGGTGCGGGGCGTTCAAGCGTTGAGCGCGGTCTTGCCCCGGCGGCGATGGCGAGCATCGCCTGCCTTTCACGAAATGGCCTGAAGAAGAACCGGCGATCTCCTGGGTGCGATCCAGGCGCTGATGCGAGGGGCCACCGCGGGCTCCGAATCCCTTCTATGTAAGGGGATCCGCTCTCGACGCGTCTCGTCGAAGGTCCTTTGCGCGGGTACGCATGTACCCGTTTGGTACCCGCGCCGAGCCTGAGTTGCTCGTTGACGGCGTTCGCCCTCGAGACCGTGGGGTCGCTGTTCCCTTCACGTTCCTTATTTGCGAGCGATTCCCTCGTCCCGCAGAGCAGAGCATCCACTCCCGATCTGGTGACGGCCTGGACGGGCGTCGCCAGATCGGGAGTAACCCAGCGGGAGGCGGCGTTGGAAGGGCGCCTGCTCCCCGCGCAGAGCCGCGACCGTCGCTTCATTGACGGCCGGACGAGGGCGCGACAGCGCTCGGCACCAGATCACTCCTTCGCCAGGCGAACTACGAGCCGCTCTCGCTTTCCGCGCGGTGCAGGTCCGGGGTCGCCGGCGGCAGGAGACGTGCAATGCCGGCGGAGCAGGGCAGACACGCGAGACGCGCCTCGTCACGGATGCAGGGCAGGCCGCCGCGGACGGTGATCGACGCGCAGCTGGCGAATACGGGGGCTCCCGTACTGCCGGGTCGAGAGCCCTGCTTCGGTGTCGGCACGGGCATGCACGTCGGCCGCTGCGTCGGAGCTGTCCGCTCGCCTGCCCACAGCGCTGGTAGGCCTGCGGCCCGCTGAATGGACGGTCGAAAGTCCGCCGGCCAGCTGCGGCGGGAGAACGAGCGGTTTGCGCGTTTCGCTCGGGGACGCTCGCGTCGATCTCGCCGCGTCGCGCTCGCTGGGCTGAGCGGTGGCGGCGAAGCCGCGTGTCGGAACAGTTAACCGAGGCGTTTGACTGCGGGCCGTTGCTCGTCGATGCCATCGGTCGCGACGAGGTGGTTTCGGAAGAGGAACGGTCCCTTCGTCCAGACGAGTATTTCGCGGATCCAGTGGCCGTAGCCTCGACGCCATTTCGGCGAGAGGCCGTCGATCTCTCCGATTGCGACTTTGATCGAGCCGCGGGACGCGCCGGGTTGCCGTTTGACGCGGCGTATGCGTCCGAGCACGATCGCGTCGAACGCGACGAGGACGATCACGTCGACGCCGAGTACGGGGAGCAGCGCGATCAGCAGGGCCCACTCAGTCTGCGCTCGCCGGCTTGTCGTTCTAGGCCAGCGGCTCGATTTCGCTCGGCCGCCAGGATTTGTCGAAGAACGCCTGGAGAGGGCTGTAGAGGCGCAGGATCGGGAACCAGCCCTTGCCTTCCGTCGTCTGGACCAATTGCCCTCCGGGGTGTCCGAGGGTCGCTCCGGGCAGAACGTGACGATCGTGGAGCCGTCGCCGTTCGCGGTCGCCGCCGGTGTCGGATAGGACTGGCTCCCGGCCCGCGGGAAGCGCTGCGGTGTCTCTAGCATGGAACGCGTCTGGTTGTCGTAGAGGGTGATCGACCAGAATCGCGCCGCCGGGATGTCCAGGGGGAGCGTTACCCGGTAGCTCTTTGCCCCGTCGAGCGGATCGCCGGCGGCGTCCCTAACGGTCATGAGGTATTGCGACCCGACACCGGCTACGACGGCCCGCTGCCCGACAGCGGCTACCACGTCGGACATTCGCGCACCTCGAGGGCGCTGCTGCTCGGGCGGTCGTTCCTGACCGACGACAACCCGGCGCCGACGGTCGAGACGATCAAGCGCACGCTCAAGCTCTACCCCTACGCGCCGGGCAACGCCGGCACGAGCATCGCGACGCTACTCGAGGGCCACGTGCGGCCCGCTCCACCGGCGCAGGTGCCCGAGACGGTGTTCGTGGAGGGCACCGGGAAGGCGTTCAACACGGTGCCGCCGAGCGACTTCGGCTTCTTCGAGCTGATCAACGAGGTGGTACAGGACGAGCCGGCGGACAGCACTGATGCCGAGCTGATGGGGCAGCTGGCCGCGATCGGGATCGTCAAGGCCAAGCCGTTTGAGCCGGACGAGCGGATGCGGCGCACCCTCGAGGAGGCGGCCGCCGTCGGATCCGCGACCTCGCGGGCGCTGTTCTTCGACCCGCGCGCATCGGAAGAGTTCGCCTACTACGACGGCTCGGGGTGGTTCAACATGCTGTGGGTCGGCGGATACACGTTCGAGACGCCGCCGCCGCTCGTCACGAGCGACGGGATCAAGCCGTTCCCCGCGACCGGCATCCGCAAGCTGCACTCCCGGACCTCGTTCTTGTACGCGGCCACCGGCGTCACGCCCGCGATGTGCATGCGGCTCACCGGTCGTCGACGTCGAAACCACGCTCGAGCGGCGCAACCCGTGACGAGCCGCGATGCCATATGGGGGGATATTCGCGCGTCGAACCCGTCTAGATTGGGCTTCGGTATCTACGTCCTCCGCGCGCGGCGTGGGGGAAGGCCCGCCCTGCGGTGCTGGCGCACCCTTCGCCCCGCCGACGTGGAGTTTGCCTCGCCCCTTCGCCACGGCACAGGCACCGCAGGATCCAGCTCTGAGTCTGGCTGCGTGCCCATCCCGCCCGTCACATCATCGTCCATGGCCGCCGAGTGCCCAGAGCCCCTTTGCCCAACCCGGGCGTTACCCGCGCTGGGCCGCGAAACTGCGGTGCTGGCGCACCCTTCGCCCCGCCGACGTGGAGTTTGCCTCGCCCCTTCGCCACGGCTTTCGGAGAAGGCAAGCGGGGGTGGTGCCGCACTCGCGGTGTTCCCGGAGGCGTTTCTGCCCGGGTACCCGCGTGGGATCACGTTCGGGACTGTTGTCGGTGATCGCACTCGCGAGGGGCGAGAGCACTTCCGTCGCTACTTCGACGCCTCGGTCGGTGTCCCCGGACCGGTCGTCGATCGGCTCGCAGGGGTCGCGGCCGAAACGGCGCTGCACTTGGTGATCGGTGTGGTGGAGCGCGCCGGTGGGACGCTGTACTGCACGGTCTTGTTCTTCTCGCCTGACGGTTATCTGGGCAAGCACCGCAAGCTGATGCCCACAGCGGCGGAGCGCATCGTGTGGGGTTTCGGGGACGGGTCGACGCTGCCGGTGTTCGACACGCCGCTTGGTTACCGCGACCACTTCGCGCATCAGATCCAGCAGGAACGCTCGTGACTGCGGGTGCGCCCGGATTGGGCCGATCGGAAGGCGCATCGTCGCCGTGATTGCCGACAGCCCAGCCAGGAATACGAACTTCTCCCAGATCGCGCGACGAATATCGTCGCGAGCTCCGCATCGATCCCGCCCGCCACGCAGCCCGCGTGAAACGCCTCCACCCGTGGAGAGCGGTGGCGTCGAACTCTCCGAAGATCAGGCGTTGCAGTGGCCCGGTGCGCGTGATCACTCCCGGCCGGGACAGGGTCGAGGCCACGTACGCCACCCCGCCGATCAGCTGCGACGCGTCATCGGCCGCCCTCAAGAACGAGTCCTTCAGTACACCGTTCTGAAACGACACCAGCGTCGTCTCCGGCCCGACCAGCGGCCGGAGCTGCTCCAAAGCAGGCTCCGTGTCCCACAGCTTGACGCACACCATGACCAAATCGACCGGCCCGAGCTCGCCCGGATCATCCGTCACGCGGACGTCCTCGAGAAGGAACGGGTCAGGGCCGCCCTCGATCCGAAGCCCCTCTCGTCGCGTCGCCTCCAGGTGCGCCCCCCGCGCGATGAAGCTCTGGACTTACCTGGGTTCGACCGAGAGTCGTTGGTAGTTGAGTAGTTAACTATATCAGTCAGTGCAAATCCTCAGAACAGGACAGCGGAGCGGCCGGCGTGGTGAACTACGGTTCGTAGATCGGTGACGGTTGGGGCGGCCTGAGCCGGGAGCGGTTCGAGCCCGAGCGCGACCCGCTGCCAGTACTCGCGTTCGTGCTCGACGGGCGGCCGGTTCCCGATCGAGGCGTGCAGCCGGCGGTGGTTAAACCAGCCGACGTAGTCGACGGTCGCGAGCTCGAGCCGCGCGTTGGTGCGCCACCCGCGGTCTGAGATCAGCTCGGTCTTGTAGCTGTCGACGAACGACTCGGTGCGAACGAGATCTTGAAGGCCGGCTCGGTGTTACCCACAGCCGGTCCGGCGCGTCGGCGGTGAAGTCGCGCTGCACTGGCAGCTCGCCGCGAACATGCACACCACGCTCGTGCTCGACGCGCTGCGGATGGCGCTCGGCACCCGCCGGCCGGGCCCGCGGGCGATGCGGCGCATCCGCACGCGTCCCGGGCCGCTCTCGTAGACCTCGACGCCGACCGCGACGAGCGCCTTGCCGTCGGCGCCACGGCCGCGTTTGCCTGGTTTCACGCCGCCGATGAGCGTCTCGTCGACCTCGACGATGCCCTCGAGCGCGTCGCGGCCGGGGCGGACCATTGCCCTGCGCAGCTTGTGTAGCCACGCCCACGCTGTCTGGTAGCTGCCCAGGCCGAGCACTCGCTGCAGCCCGAGCGCGGACACCCCTTGCTTCTGGTTGACCACGTACCAGACCGCCGCGAACCAACTCACCAGCGGCGTTCGGGTGCCGGCGAAGATCGCGCCCGCCGTCACCGATGTCTCGGACCGACACACCGCGCAGCGGCGCAATCCGTCGGCCATCTGCCACCAGCCGCCGCCGGCCGTGCCGCAGAAGCGGCACGCGAACCCGTCGCCCCACCGCAGCCGCTCGAGGTAGCGCAGACACGCCCCATCGTCGGGGAACCAATCCAACAGCTCATGCCAGTTGCGCGGGTAGTCGACACCCGCTCGAGGATGCTCCGAAGCCACTCGGTCAAGCTACACAGCGAGGGGACGGAAGTGGATAGCCCACTTCGTCGGAACTCCGGTGCTACGGCACGGGTTACGTCAAGCCCTGTTCAAGCTCCAGAGCAGCAGTCTGCTGAATCGTCGGCGCGGTGCTTACCGTTAGCGTGCGCGCGACGGCCACGACCACCGCCAGCGTCAATACGCCGATGGAGGGTCATGTCTCAGTGCTCTGCTTGGGCCGCGGCTCGATTGGCTCGACTGAGGGCCGGGCTGAGTTTCACGTTGGCGGAGAATCGGTCGCCTCTCACGAAATGCCCCTGATGCACGTTTCATCGCTCGTGAAGCTCCCACCCTTTCAGAGGCTGGTCGACGCCCACGGGCGCGACGTCCATCGCTTCCTGGTTGCGACCGTCGGGAGCATCGACGCCGACGATTGCTACCAGGAGACCTGGCTGGCCGCGCTCCGGGCCTACCCGCGGTTGCGCGACGCCTCGAACCTCCGCAGCTGGATCTTGACTGTCGCCCATCGGAAGGCGATCGACCACATCCGGGCGCGCCGGCGACGGGCGCTTCCGCTCGCCGACTTGCCCGAGCGGGCGGGCTCGGGGACCGCCGGTGCATCGGCGGAGCGAGATCACGAGCTCTGGGCCCGTGTTCGGGAGCTGCCCAGCAAGCAGCGGACGGCGATCGCCCTGCGCTTCGTCACCGACGCACCATATGCGGAGATCTCCTCGGTGATGGGCACCAGCGAGGAGGCGGCCCGGCGAAACGTGCACGAAGGACTGAAGCGACTGCGAACGGAGTACCAGCCATGACCAACGACAACCACGCCCTCGAGCGGGCACTCGCCGTGGCCTCGGGGCTCGAGACCGATCGTCCCCTGCCCGATCTGAGCGAGGCCGCTGCCGCGGCCGGCGTCCTCGACGTCGCATACGTCACGCTCGACTCACCGGTCGGCCGGATCCTGCTCGCGGCGACCGAGCGCGGCCTGGTTCGCGTCGCCTACCTTGACGACGGCGAGGATGCGACGCTGTCGGAACTCGCCGCGAAGCTCTCGCCTCGGCTCCTGGAGTCGCCGCGCCGGCTCGATCGGCCACGCCGCGAGCTCGACGAGTACTTCGCCGGCCGACGTCGCCGGTTCGAGCTCCCGCTGGACTGGCAGCTTTCCCATGGCTTCGGGCGCCGGGTCCTGCAGGCGACCGCTCGGATCCCCTACGGTCTGGTCTCGACCTACAAGGGCGTCGCGACCGATGCCGGCAGCCCGCGCGGCTTCCGCGCAGCCGGTAACGCGCTCGGCAGCAACCCGCTGCCGATCGTCGTCCCCTGTCACCGGGTGCTGCACTCCGACGGCAGGCTCGGCGGGTACACGGGCGGGCTCGAACGCAAGCGCGTGCTACTGGCGGTCGAGGGACGGCCGACCTCGTGACCATCGGCCGCTGATTTGCAAATCCGGAGGACCAGCGGGCTCATCTCCGGGAAACGGCGAAGACCCGCTGGGAAACCGGAGATGAGCGCGCTGGGCGCGCTTATGTCGGGGGTGTCGCGGGCGTGGTGGCGCTATGCCGACATAAGCGCGCCGGCCACCGCCGCCGGGCTCGGGTGAACGCGCCGCCGCCCGATGCGGCGTCGCGTGCGTGACATATCTCACACGGCGGGTTCGCCGGCCGGACGCATATTCCGGTGAGAAGCACCCAGCATCCGAGCGTCCTGGATGTGCTCCATCCGGGGCGGTGGTGCTGCGCGAGCGCTCGGCGTCCCGCGCGGCCAGGCCGGCGGACCGAGCACTGGCAGTAACCGCCTGACCCGCACGAAGTGCGGCACGACATCCGAGGAGGTCGCGCGCACAATCACCGTGGTGCCCGCCGCGGCTCGAGTCGACCTCGATCGGATCAGCGCTAGATCGGAGTTCCGACCCGCGCGTCGGGGTAGAACATCGGCGTGGATCTACTACGACCGATCCGCGCCTTCGACAAACGGCAGCAGGCCCATGCGTGGCTTGCGATCCCGATCGCGGTGATCAAGAAGTTCGGCGACGATCAGGGCCGGCAGCTCGCGGCGCTGGTCGCCTATTACTCGTTCTTCTCGTTGTTCCCCCTGCTGCTGGTGTTCGTCACCGTGCTCGGGTTCGTGCTCCAGGGCGATCCCGGAGCGCAGGAGTCAGTCAAGAACTCGGTATTGGCCCAGTTCCCGATCATCGGCGATCAGATCAAGGTGCACTCGCTGCACGGCCGCACGCTCGCCCTGGTGGTCGGGATGGCGACGTCGTTGTGGGCGGGGCTCGGTGTGACGCAGGCGGCGCAGAACGCGCTCGACCGCGTGTGGGCGGTTCCGTACAAGCACCGCCCGGACTTTCTCTACTCCCGATTGCGCGGATTGGCACTGCTGATCACGCTCGGGGCTTTGTTCCTCGTGGCCTCGCTCGCCTCCGGGCTGGTCACGGGCGGTCTCGGCGGCCCAGCGCTGAAGGTAGCCGGGATCGCGCTTTCGCTGCTGCTCAACTTCGCGCTGTTCCTCGCCGCGTTCCGGTTGATGACCTCTGACACCGTCGCCACCCGCTGTCTGTTGGTCGGCGTGGTGTTCGCCGCCGTGTTCTGGGAGATCCTCCAGATCGTCGGCGGCTATTACATCGGTCACGTGCTCAAGAACACCAGCGGGACCTACGCCCAGTTCGGACTTGTTATCGCGTTGCTCTTGTGGCTGCATCTGGGCGCGCAGATGACGCTGTTCGCGGCCGAGATCAACGTCGTGCTCAACCGCAAGCTCTGGCCCCGCAGCCTGTTCAGCCCGGCGGTCCCGGCCGACGAGAAGACGCTGAGGGCACTGGCCAAGGTCGAGGAGCGGGCGGAGCAGGAGAAGATCGACGTGCGCTTCGAGCGCTGACGAAGTCTTGAGGGTCGGAAGTCTCACCGGCACACGCACGGCGACAATCCGAGCCCCGGAAACCTCCGATTAGGGGTCGCGTCAGAATTAGTGGCAGGATCTGAGGAGTGGCTGGGCGTGTCTGGCGCCGCCGGCTCGCCCCGATAATACCCGGGAGTATGTGAGGGCGAGCCGGTGGCGTCAGGCGCGTCCAGACGCCGTCAGAGACGTCAGTAATTCTGACGTGAGCCCTTAGCTCGGCTCAGAACAGCCTGTCAGGTTGCTCGCGGCGTGTCATCTCGAGCGGCCAAGAGCACAGGCCGCCCTCAGCTGGGCAGCCGCGGCAGACGGCGCAATGCGGCGTCTCGGTGACCGCGAAGCGCCGCTGCAGGACACCGCCGGCCAGATCCGTCAGCTCGGTCTCGAGGCGGCCGCCTTCGCTGTCCGAAAACGCCGCGATCACCGGATTGTCGGGAGCCTCGAGGAACACATGCACGACCTCGACTGCCCGGGCTCCCCCGCGGATCGCGGCCAGCCCGTATAGCAATTGCTGCGTGCGGTACGAGCTCGCCACCACGGCCCTGGGTTCGGCGCCCTCGAGACGATCGCTCTTGTAGTCGACGACGAGCAGCCGGTTGCCGGGCTCGCGGGCCAGCACGTCGAACACTCCGGTCATCAGCACGCCGGGGTCGAGCAGGAACGCGAAGCGCTCCTCGCGCCGAGAGTCGCCGGCTCGACCCAGCCGGGCGCACAGCTCGCTGCTCGCGAACCGGCGAATCAGCTCCGCGAGCTCCTCGGCCTCGGTGGTGCTCGGCGTGCGGTCCGCGGCCTCCATGATCGCCGCGGCGCTCGGCACCAGCGGCCGACGGAAGTCGAGCTTCTCGAGCAGCGCGTGGGCGAGGATGCCGCGCTCGGTGCCACCCAGCGAGAGACCGCCCCTGGCCTCGGTAGAGCTCGTATCCGCGGCTGCGAGCTCGAGCGGCGGCAGGCCGAGCACCCGCTCGACGTAGAAGCGGTAACCACAGCGCGCGTATTCGCTGAGCGACGAGTAGCTGAGACGGGAGACCGGGGGGACAGTCCGCGGCGGCGTCGATCGCAGCTCGGCCGGCGCCGCCAATGATCTCGACGCGCCGCCCCCCGGCTCAGGCCTCGCCGCCAACGATCCCGACACGTCGTCCCCCGGCTCGGGCGGCCCCGCGAACGATCCGGCCGCACGGGCCCGCGGTTCAGCCGGCGGGTCGTCCGCACGGGCCCGCGGTTCAGCCGGCGGGTCGTCCGCCGGCAGCCCCCGGTCGACTCGCACCGAAATCCTGTTCTCGACGAAGCGCGACTCCTCGGCGACCCGAGCGGCGATGTCCGGAATGAACGCCGGGCCGATCCAGCCGATCGGGCCTCCGGCTCCACTGCCCTGCCACGCGTCGAGCCGAGCCGCCCCGCTCAGGACGAGGCGCTCCCGCGCCCGCGTCATCGCGACATAGAACAGCCGCCGCTCCTCCTCGTCCTCGCGTCGCTGGCGCTCCTCGCCGAGCGCGCGGTAGTCGAGCGCGGGCTCGCGCCTACCGGTCCCAGGCTCGGCGAGCCGCACGCCGAAGCGGCCGTCGCGGCCCACCCGGATCAGCTCCGTGCGCCACATTGGACCCCGCCCGAGGTCCGCGACGCACACGATCTCGAACTCGAGCCCCTTGGCCCGGTGGATCGTCATCAGCCGCACCGCATCGAGCGCCTCCCCTTCCACCGGCGCCTCGCTCTCGCGACTATCGGCGGCGCCCGCGCCCCGTCCCGCTGCCCGGCCCCGGACGAGCTCGAGGAACCCGCGCAGGTCGGGGCCGGCCGTGGCCTCGTGCTCGCGACCCAACCGCATCAGCTTGCGAACGTTCGCGAGCCGGCGCTCGCCGCCCGGCAGCGCAAGGGTTCGAAGGTCATAGCAGGTTCGCTCGAGTGCCCGCTCGATCAGCTCCTCGACGCCCGCACGCGCGGCGACCGATCGCTCCGCGGAGAACCACTCGGCGAACGCGGACAGCCTGCACAGATCGTCCGCCACGAGCTCGTCGAGCCGCCCCTCCGGCTCGCGCAAGACCCACCACGGATCGCGTGAAGAGGCACGGGCTTCCGCCCCGAGCACAACCAGCGAATCGAGCGTGACGCCCACCAGCGGCGACGCAAGCACGGTGTACAGCGCCTCCTCATCGCGCGGATTGGCCAGTGCCCGCAGGTACGCCACGAGGTCAACGACCTGCGGATGCGCCCAATACCCCCTGCCGCCGATCACGTAGGTCGGGATCCCCGCGTCCTCGAGGGCCCGCTCGTACGCCCGCAGGTCCGTCGTGGCGCGCGTCAGCACGACGATCTCCCGTGCCGAGGCGCCGCCGGCAATCAGCTCGCTCACACGCCGCGCCAGCCCGCGCGCCTCGGCGATCCGCCAGGGCGAGGCGATGCCCTCGAGCGCCCAGTCGGCCGCCTTGTCCGCGATCAGCAGCTCGACCAGCGGCTCGCTCGCGGGCGGATCGCGGCGACCGGCTCGCAGCGGCCGGAAGCGCTCCCCGAGTGCTACGCCGAAGCCCGCGTTGATCGCCTCCAGGATCTCGCGGCGCGAGCGGAAGTTCGTCTGCAAGGTGGCGCGTGCCCCTTGCGCTTCGAGTCGGCCACCGCGTCGCTCGAACAGCTCGACGTCGGCGTGCCGGAAACCGTAGATCGATTGCTGCGCGTCGCCGACGGTGAACAGGTTCCCGCGGGAGATCGATTCGATCAGCTCGAGCTGGACCTGATTCGTGTCCTGCAGCTCGTCGACCATCACGTGCTCGAAGCGGCGGCGATAACGCTCGCCGAGTTCGCTCGTCCCGGACAGCAGCTCGCGGCACACCAGCTCGAGGTCCTCGAAGTCGAGTCCCGAGCAATCCCGCTTCAGCGCCCCGTAGCGCTGACCGAACCCAGTGAGCAACCGATCGAGCAGGCGATGCACCCGCTCAGCCCGCCGCCGCTCGCAGGCACGCCGGAACCGCGCGAGCGCCTCGGCGTACTTCTGGCAGACGTCGGTGCACAGCGCCGCGCCGTTGCCGCCCGGCAACGCGATCGTCTCGAGCTCGCCCGGCCATGGATCCGCTGCCGCGACCACAGCCGAGCAGCGCTCGAGCCGCTCGAGTGCCTGGACCACGCGCACCGCGGGATTGGGGATCGCGCCGAGCTCGGCCGCCGCGCGCCCTGCCGCTGCCTCGAGCTCGGCGGCGAGATCTCCTCGGTCTTCGGCCGGCGACGGCAGCGGCGGGAGACACGGATGGACCTCACCGTGGGCCCGCAACTCGGAGTGCGCGCCGAGGATCGCGCTTCGCAGCAGCCCGGGCGCATACGCGGCGATCAGGTCGATACCGCCGGACTCATCAAGCGCGACGTTCTCGAGTGCATCGTCGAACGCCGCGTCGGCGAGCGGCTGCGCCTGGCCCTCGTCGAGCACCACGAAAGCCGGGTCGATTCCGGCGGTCAGCGCGTGCGCGCGCAGGACCCCGGCGCAAAAGCCGTGGATCGTCGAGATGAACGCGCCCTCGGTGCCGCGCGCCGCTTCGTCCGCTCCGAGCGAGCGCAACCGCGCCCGGATGCGGTCGCGCAGCTCGGCCGCCGCCTTCTCGGTGAACGTGATCGTCAGGATTGCCCCGACGTCGACGCCATCCTCGAGCACGGCGCGGACGAACCGCTCGACGAGCACCGACGTCTTGCCGCTGCCGGCGCTCGCGTCGAGGAGCAGATCGCCCGAACGGCGGTCGATCGCCGCCAGCTGCTCCGGCGTGAACTCCATCTTTACGCCGCCCAGCAGATCCCGGGATAGCGGCAGCCGTCGCGCGAGCACGTCTGCGGGCACGGCTCGAGCCGGCCGCTCCGCAGCCGCATCGCCAGCCCCACCGCCCGCTCCTCGGCCTCGGCCAGCACCTCTTCGAGCTCCGCCTGCTCGCGGCCGTCGTTCGCGACGACACCGCTTCCGATCGGCGTCCCCTCGAGGAACACGCCGCGCGGCCTCAGATCCGCGCCACCCAGCGGCTGATAGAGCCCGGCGACGGGCTCCACGCCGAGCAGCTCGCGCACGGCGATCATGTACAGCGCGACCTGCAGCCGGCGGTCGGCCTGCCAGCGCGCGCCCTGGTGCTCGGAGCGGGCGCTGCCGCTCTTATAGTCGCGCACGATCGCGCGGCGTCCGGCATCGGGATCGATATCGACGCGGTCGATCACGCCGCGCAGGAACGCCCGCTCGTCGCCGCGGCGGAGCGCCAGCAACGGCAACGAGCCCTCCTCTGCGATAAAGCCGAAGCGCAGCTCGAGCGCGCGCGGCTCCCAGCCGGCGCCACCTGCCGCCTCGTGCCCGAGATAGCGCCTCAGATCGGCCGCGATCGCGCGCAGCGTCGCCTCGCGCACCGGCTCTGGCCGCCCGGCGGCGATCGTCGGCGGCACCTCCTCGACCACGTCATCGAGGATCCGCAGCGCGTCGGGCAACGACGCGCTCGTCACCGGACCCTCGAGCCTCCCGATCACCTCCTCGAGCGCCGCGTGCATGTAGCTGCCGCGGGTCAACGCGTCCGGCTCGGGCTCGAACCGCTCCGGAGCCAGCTCACGCTCGACCAGCCAGCGGACGGGACAGTCCGCGAAGCGCTCCAGTGCCCCTCCCGATACGACCTCGCTGTGGCGCACGCGCGAGAGCGCCGACTCGCCAAGGACCCGCACACCGGGGCCATCACGGGGCGCACCAATGACCGGGCCGTCTGCCAGCGCCCGCTCATGAGCAACGGCGAGAGCCACCTCTCGCTCCGTCGGCGCCTCAGCGACGCTCCACACGACGTCCGCGAGCAGCCGCCGGCGGCGCCGCTCGAACCACTCCGGCACGAACAGCTCGGCGACATCCGCCACGAACGGCGAGGGCAGCGCCTGATTGCCCTCCTCGTCCGAGCTCCGGTAGCTGAACACGATCCGCTCGCTCGCCCGCGAGACGCACGCGTACAGGAGGTAGCGCTCGCGGTCGAGCGCGCTCTCGGCCGGAGCGAGCCGCAGCCGCGATGCGAGCGCGAGCTCGTGGCGCTGATCGTCGGACAGAAACGGCTCGCTCGCGCCCGCGAGCGGAAACTCCCCTTCCCCGAGGCCGCACACGAACACGGCGCGGAGGCGACGAGCCCTGATCGCAAGCGGCTCCGCCAGCAGCACCGCCCCGGACAGCACCACCGGGCGCGGCGTCAGCTCAAGCTGCTCGAGCATCTGCAGCAGCCGAGCGCCAGACGGCTGCTCGCCGACCTCCTCGAGCTCGGCGACGGCCTTGAGCAGCGCGGCCAGCGTGTGCGCATCCTGCTCCTCGTTGCGGTCGAGCAGCGCCGCCGATCCGCGGTGGGGCAGCGCGAACAGCCTCCGGGCCTGGCGTGCCAGCTCTGCCGGAGGATTGCTCGCCGCCTTCAGCAAGTCGATCTCCTCGAGCCTCCATCCGAGCCGCTCCCGAACCTGACCGGCGCTTGCGATCCGCTCGCGCCGGATCTCCGCTTCGAGCGCGTCCGCGAGCTCGGGGCGTCCGAGCAACCCCGGCGTCCGCAGGTAGTCGAGCAGATCCTCGGCGCGCGCGGCGCCGTCGCCGAGCAGCGCGCACCGCGCCAGCGCGCGGACCGAGCGGCCCAGCGCGGTGTGCGTAAACAGCAGGCGCCGGTGGCTGGTGAGGGGAATGCCGTAGCGCGCAAAGACTCGCTCGATCACCGAGGCCGGTCGCGCCAGCGAGCGGTATACGACGACGATCTCGTCCGCCGGCACTCCGCCTCTAAGCAGCTCAATCACCTCGGCGGCGACGAGCTCCGCTTCGGCACGATCGCCGGCCGCCTCGAGCAGACGGACGCTGTCTCCCGGATCGATGCGCTGCGCCCGCGGCTCGAACAGGAAGCGCTCCAGGTGATGAAGCGCGGCACGCGACGAGGGCTCGTAGTGCTCATCGAGCGCCGGCACCGCACGAACACGCGCCGCGAGCGCTCGAAGCTCCTCGACGACCTCGGCGCGGGCGCTGAGGGCGGAGCGGCCCGGCTCATATGTCAACGAGACCGTCACGTCGACCCCGACGATCCGGCACAGCGTCTCGATCGCGTCGCGCTCGATCGCGGTCAGATCGTCGAAGCCGTAGATGAACACCGGCTCCGAGCCCCAGCGCCCCGGATCGCCGCGCAGCGCGTCGAGCGCCCGCCACGCGTACAGCTCGGCATCGACGCGGCCGATCCGTTCGAGCTCGCGGCGATACGCGCGGTAGATCGCGGCGACATCATGGGCGTAGCGGGCGCGCCGCGAGTCCGCGGCGGCCCAGGCCGACAGCGCCTGATCGAAGCGCTGCGGCGTGATCAGCGACCGCTGCAGCTCGGCGATCAGCTCACCGGCCGCACCGACGAATCCAGGCGCCTCGGCGGATCGTCCCACCACGATGAACTCGAGGCGATCGATGACGCGCCGCAGCACGACCTCCCGCTGGAGCGCCGAGAGCGGCCGCCCGTCGTACCCCGTCCGCTGGGCGATCTCGCGCGCCAGTCCCCGAAAGGTGAGCGCCGATCCGAGCACCGCCCCGCGCTGCGCGAGCTCTCGGGCGTAGTGCTCGGCGTCGAGCGCCGTCGGCACGACCAGCAGCGCACCCCGATTCGCGGCCTCGGCGAACGCGCCGAGCACCTGTCCCGCCTTCGCGGAGTTGGCCGGACCGAGGACGAGCGTGAGAGCCACGCGTCCTATGGTGGCGCGCCGACCCGACGACTTCCCGCCGGTGAATGGCGATTCGGCGCCGCGCGGTGGCCGTCAAACGCCAGAGCTCGGGTCGTCTGGCGACTATGCCGCCGCCGGCTCCTGCTCGGCCTGGCCGTCGGCCTGGCCCTCTTCGACCTCGGGCGGCTTGGCGCCCTCGCGCGCCCACGGCTCGTCGAACTCCACGCGCCATTTGCCGTCCTCGGTCTGCTGCAGCGCGAGCCGCGCCCGAAAGCTCCTGCCTGAGCGGCCCTTGAAGCCGCTGACGGGCCTCTGGGTGCGACCAGTCTTGATCAGCTCGCGCGCGACCGTGACGGGCAGCTGCTTGCCGGCCTTGGCCTTCCAGATCACGAACCCGCAGCCGGGATCCTCGCGCGACCAGCACGAGTAGCCCTTGCGGTTCTCGACGATGTCGCGGCCGCAGATCGGGCAGGGGCCAAGGTTGGCGCGGGGGATGCGGACGTCCTTCAGCTTCGTGTCGAGCTCGCCGACGGTGTCCTCCGTGAACTTGACGATGTCGCCCATGAACGCCTCGCGCGAGTCCTGGCCGGTCTCGATCTTGGCGAGCCGGTGCTCCCAGTCGCCGGTCAGCCCCGGGGATGTGAGCGGATGCTCGCCGAGCAGGCGAATGACGTTAAGGCCCTTCTCGGTGACGACGAGGGCCCGGCCGTCACGCTCGACGTAGCCGACCTGAAGGAGGCGCTCGATGATCGCCGCACGGGTCGCCGGCGTGCCGATCCCAGAGTCCTTCATCGCCTCGCGCAGCTCCTCCTCGTCGACGAGCTTTCCGGCGGTCTCCATCGCCGCCAGCAGGCTTCCCTCGGTGTAGCGGCGCGGCGGCTTGGTCTCCTTCTCCTCGGAGGACACGTCGCGGACGTTCACGGCCTCGCCCCTCTCGAGCTTCGGCAACTGCTGCTCGCGACCCTCGTCATCGTCGGCGCCGTTCACATCCGCCGCCTCGCCGTAGACCCCGCGCCACCCGGGGACGAGCATCAGCTTGCCTCGGGTCCGGAACACGTGACCACCGGCTTCGCCGGCGGTGCCCGCGACGGTCGTCTCGACGCGGGTGTTCTCGAACACGGCGTCGGGATGGAAGATCGCAAGGAACCGGCGCACGACGACGTCATAGATCCGCCGGTCGTCCTCGTTCATCTTCTCGACCGGATGGCGCTCCGCGCGGGTGGGGATGATCGCGTGGTGGTCGGTGACCTTCGCGTCGTTGACGACCCGCCCGAGCGGCAGCACGTCGAGCCCCAGCACGTACCGGGAGGCCTGCGCATACCCGCCCTGCCCGCCCACCAGCTTCGCGATCGGCTTGATGTCGCCGACCATGTCGCGAGTGATGTAGCGCGAGTTCGTCCTGGGGTATGTGAGCGCCTTGTGCTCCTCGTAGAGACGCTGGGCCGCGGCCAGTGTCCGTCGAGCCGAGAACCCGAAGCGGCTGTTGGCATCGCGCTGCAGGGACGTCAGGTCGTACAAGAGCGGCGGGCGCTCCCGCCGCTCGGATTTCTCGAGCTTGGTGATTACCCCATCCCTCTTGACCTCGCACGCCGCGACGATCGCCGCGGCCTCGGCTGCGGTCTTGATGCGAGGGTTAGGACCGGCGTGGTAGCGCCCCTCGTAGGCGCGAGCGGGAGCGCTGACGGTGTCGAAATGCGCGTCGACGACCCAGTACGGCTCCGGCTCGAACGCGCGGATCTCGTTCTCGCGGTTGGCGAGAATGGCGAGCGTGGGCGTCTGCACCCGCCCGAGCGACACCGCCCCGTCGAACGACGAGCGGAGTCTGATCGTGGCCGCGCGGGTCGCGTTCATCCCGACGATCCAGTCGGCCTCCGAGCGCGAACGGGCGGCCGCCTCGAGCGTCGCCAGCTCGGCCGCCGGCCGCAGCGCCTCGAACGCTTCCCTGATCGCCTTCGGCGTCATCGAGTTCAGCCACAGCCGCTGGACAGGCTTGCGCGAGCCGATCTTCTCGTACAGGTAGGCGAAGATCAGCTCGCCCTCGCGCCCCGCGTCGCACGCATTGACGACCAGATCGGCGTCGTCGCGCCCAAGCTGGCGCTTGACGACGTTCACCTGCTTCTTCGAACGCTCATCGCGGACGACCAGCTTGAAGCGCTCCGGGACGATCGGGAGATCGGCCATCCGCCACTTCTTGAAGCGGTCGTCGTACTCGTCGGGGTCGGCGAGCTGCACGAGGTGGCCTACGGCCCAGGTGATGATGTGCTCGGGACCCTCCAGGTACCCCTCGCCCTTGGTGAAGGGTCCCGACAGCACCTTCGCGAGGTCGCGTCCGACCGATGGCTTCTCTGCGATGACGAGCGTCTTGGACATGAGTGCCGGGAGGGTAGCGGGCCGCGTCGGCCGTCACCTGGGAGGCACGCGCGCTCGCGTCCGTTCTTGCGATCGCTTACGCGGAGGCCGTGGCGCTCGTGCAAGTGCCGCTCGTCCGACGACCCACGCTCTAGTGGCCCCGCTTCGGGCTGCACTCGACTCAAGCTGCCCGAAGTTCTGCGACACGCTTCGCAATGGCCGGCAGCGAGAGCTCGGCGGCGGTCTGCGAGGCGACCTCGATCAGCTCGCTCGAGCGGCGATCGCCGGGTCCCAGCAGCTCGGCGTAGTCGAGACGCGTGTGGGCCAGCCAGATCGGGGCGTTCAGGCGGGCGTTGGCGACAAGTGCGCGCTCGAAGTGCTCGGCTGCCTCCTCCCGGCGATCCAAAGTCGCCGCCAGCCGGCCCAGGTACCGGGCCGCCGACCCCAGGCACACCGCAGCGAGCCCGATCACGACGTTGACCTCACGATAGGGCCGGAGCAGCTCGTACAGCTTTGCAGCGCGGTCGGCATCGGCGAGCGCAACGCTCGTATCGGCCAGCAGCGTGATCGCGATCAGCCAGTCCCCATCGACCGGGATGTCGGCGAAGTCGTGGGTGGCGAGCGTCTCGAGCTCCGCCCGTGCCTCGTCCGTCCGACCGGACTCCCACAGCAGCGTGGCAAGTCCGGCGCGCCAGGCCGCGCGGGTCGGGTTCGACTTGACCATCTCCCTAACCGGCCCCTCGAGCTCGTGGATCCGCGACTGCTCGTGGCGGATCGCCAGGAGCTGGGTCGCGTAGTACTGCGGCGCCGTTACCGCCTCGGCGTAGGAGCCGGTCGCCAGCGCCTCTGCGGCGAGCCGGTCTGCGAGCTCGAGCTGGCCCGAGAGCAGCGCGCGCATCGCCCGCCACACGGCCGCGTTCCACCGGTACAGCGGTTGACGAAGCTCTTCGGCGCCCTCTGTGAACGCGGCGATCTGGATGTCGACCGCCTCAGGGTCGCCGTTCTCGAGCAGGTCGACCACAAGCCAGCCGTGCCCCTGCAGCGCCAGTTCGAGATCGCCTGCCTCGCGCGCTAGCGTGAGCAGCTCGGTCGAGTCCGACAGCCGCCGCTCGAGATGGGCGGGGCTCCAGAACGTCCGCCTGCGCGCCGCCGCGGCCAGCGCGCGCGCCTCGCGAGTCCCCAGCTCGGCCGCGATCTCGGTCGCCTCGGCCGCAAGCTCGGTCATCCGCTCCCGCCGGAGCGAGAAGTAGAGCGCCCCGCAGAGCCGCGCGAGCAGCCCGACCCGCACCACGCTGTGCTCGCCCTCCGTGATCGCCAGCGCCTGCTCGAGCAATGCGATCAGCTCGTGATCGACCACGCCCGCCGGCAGGATGTAGCGGCTCGAGGCGCCGATCGCCGCCCGAGCAAGCCGCTCGCCGTCCCCAAGCCGGGATGCGATCGCAGCCGCCTCGCGGAACGTCTCCCACGCCGGCGGGCGCTCGCCTGCGCGGACCTGTGCCTCGCCGAGCAGGATCAACAGCTCGCACCGCCTCGAGTCGGCGTCGTGGTTGAACCGGTCCAGCACCTCGAGCGCTCGCATGTAGTGGTCGACCGCCTCCTCGTGCGCAAGCATCGTGGTCGCCTGCTCGCCCGCGCGGGTCGCGTACTCGATCGCCTTCTCGGCGTCCTCGGGCCCCGCCGCGCGCGTGAAGTGCAGGGCGAGCGCGGTCAGGTACCGGTCCCCACCCGACGCCTCGAGCGCCTCGCCGACGCGCCGGTGCGTGCGCGTGCGCCGCGGCGCCGACATCCCCTCGTACAGCGTCTCGCGGATCAGCGCGTGGGAGAAGCTGTAGCGGCCACTGGAGACCGGGGCCTCGAGTACGAGGCCACTGGCGAGCGCTTCTTCGAGCGCGTTCAGGAACGCGTCCTCGTCGAGCGAAGCGACTCGCTCGGCCAGACCGGCGTCGAAATCGCGACCGATCACCGCTGCCGCCCGCAGAAACTCCATCGCCTGGGCGTCGAGCCTGGTGAGACGGCGGGCGATCACGTCCTTGACGCCCTCGGGCAGCCCGAAGCGCTGGAGCGCTCGGGCCCCGGCGTGGTCGGTCTGCACACCCGCCTCCGCCAGGTGGCGCACGATCTCCTCGATGAAGAACGGGTTTCCTTCGGTCTCCTCGTGCAGGGCGCGGCCGAACGAAGTCGCCGGTTGGGTTCCGGTGCGCAGTCGCACGAGCTCGGCGGTGTCGCTCTCGCCCAGTCCCGGCACGTCGATCTGCGTGACGAGCCGGTCGCGGCGCAGCTCGGCCAGCGCGTCGGCGAGCCCTCCCATCCGCGCCTCGGTGCCCCGGTAGGCGCCGAGCACCAGCACCCGACCGCGGTTTGGGGCACGCGCCAGATGGCGGAGCAGCAGCAACGTCGGGCGATCGGCCCACTGCAGATCGTCGAGCACGAGCAGCACCGGCGCGGTCGCCGAGATCTCACTCATCAGCCCGACGACGGCCTCGAACAGCCGATACCGCTCGGTCTCAGGCTCGCTGTCCATCGGTGGCGGTAGCTCCGGCGCACGGCGCCGCAGCTCGGGCACCAGCCGCGCCAACTCGGAGCCATATTCGCGGGCGCTCGCACCCAGCTCGCTGAACGGGACCCCGAGGAAGTAGTGGCGGAGCGCCTCGACGAACGGCTGATAGGGGACCAGCGCCTCTTGCGGCGAGCGGCCCGCCAGCACGAACGCGCCCGCGTCCTGCGCGCGACGGGCGATCTCGGCCGCCAGCCGGGACTTGCCGATTCCCGGATCGCCGGTCAGCAGCACCAGACGGCCGACCGGGTCGGACGGCGCGCCGCGATCGGCGCCGCCGTGCGGCACGGTCGCCGCGGCGCGATTCGTGCCGCCGTGAGGCTCGGTCGCCGCGTTCCACAGCTTGCCCAGCCGCTCCAGGTCGCGGGTGCGGCCCACCAGCGGGGCGGCGCCGCGGACCGCGAGCTCGGCCGGCAGCTCGGTTCTGTACTTGCGGCCGCCCCTGTCTCCCGCGGCCTCACGTTCGTGAACGCGCGCTGAGGGACGCAGCAACCGCTCGTGCGCGGCGATCGTCTCCGGCGAAGGCGAAGTCCCGAGCTCCTCACGCAGCAGCGTCCGGAGCGTCTCGAACACGCGCAGCCCCTCGGCGACGTTGCCCTGGGCCGCGCACGCCTCCATCAGCAACACGTACCCCGACTCGCGGTAGGGCTCGGACTCGATCAGACTCCTCGCGGCGCGCTCGACCGAGGAGAGCTGGGAGCCGCCGAGCTTGAGCCCGGCCCGGCCGATTACCTCGAGCGCCTGGAGCCGCACGTCCTCGAGCTCACGGCGCCGGGGTTCGAGCCAGACCGCCTGGGAGCCGGGCAAGAGGCCGCGTCCGGCGATGTTGAGCGGCACCTGAGCGATCGCCCAGGCGCTGCGTGCGTCGCCGCGATCGAGCGCCTGCCCCGCCCGCTCGACCTCGAGCGCCGCGGCCTCGAGATCGATCCACACCGGCGAGGGCAGCTCGAGGATCAGCTCGTCACGCCCGGCGACCGACGACGAACCCAGCGCGGAGCGCAAGCGCGACAGCAGCGTCCGCAGCGCCGCATCCTGTGACACCGGCGCCTCGTGCGGCCACAGGGCGCCGATCAGCTCCTCGCGCCCGATGTGCCGCGAGCGGTTCAGCAACATGTACGCAAGCAGCAGCGGGACCTGCTTGCCGCGCAACGCCCCGGCGCGCTGCCCGCCATCGATCTCCACGGACAGTCGCCCGCAAAGCTGAATCCGGGTTCTCTCAGTCGCGGTACCGGACACCGGCAACGATCTGGAAACGTATCGACAACGGCTGCAAGGGATCTTGCCGACCGTGGAGACCGGGGCCTCACAAACCGACGCTCTCGGTGGGGCGTACGAGGTGAAGCGAAGCAAACGTCACATGACGACGCCCGCGAACAGGCACCGGCGGATCGCCTTCTGCGAATGTGGGGCGCAACTCGCGGGCGATTCCGAGCAGGAGCTGTTCGACGCTGCACAGCGGCACCTCGCTCATCATCACCCACAGCTACTAGGGGCGCTGGAGCTGGAGACGGTGCATCAGATGGCCGAGGACGTCGGGGGGCAATAACGCCTAAGGGCGGACGGTGCTGCAGACCACCGTCCGCCCCCGGCGTGCCCGACCGGATTCCGGGGGCGGTACGGCCGCGCGGCTACTCCGAGCAGCTCTGGGTGCTCACGGGGACGCTGCGGGTCCTGGCGACCGCCAACTCTCTGCGGATCAGCTCGTTGGGGACCGCGAAGCCGCCGTGACCTGAGCCGGGGCCGGTGATCGCAGCGAACACCATTGCGAGCACCCGGCCGCTCGCGTCGACCATCGGGCCGCCCGAGTTCCCGGGTCGCACGCGCCCCCGCAGGGACGCGATCGAGCGAACCACCGGGCCGTTGCCGTAGGAGTCGTCCGTGGTCACGCGGCGGGTCTGGCCCAGCCGGCCAGGCTCGGCGTCGAACGGTCCGTCGAGCGGATAGCCGAGAATCGCAGCCGCGGTCCCCGCCCTCGGGCCTCCCGCCATCTGGAGGGCGGGCGGGAGCCGGCCCGAGACGCGCAGGATCGCGATGTCGTCGTGCGGGTCGTACACCACCACCGTCGCCTGCAGGCCGGGCGGATGACCCCCCAACTGCACCAGGGTGTCGCTCTCGCCCGCGACCACGTGCGCGTTGGTGACGACGATGCCGGGCGCGGCGACCCAGCCGCTGCCCTCGATCCCGAGGCCGCACGCCAAGCCGACGACGCGCACGACGCTCGGGCGCGCCGTCTGGACGCCGGGCGAGGCCAGGATCTTGCGGGTCGGCGCGGGCACGTCGGCCGCGGGCCCGTGCACCGACGGCAGCGGGTCGAAGCGCGCCAAGGCGTGCAGGATCGGCCCGGACGGAGGCAGCAGCTCGTCTAGCCCGCGCAGGATCGAGGAGCGCTGGAGGTCGTGGCGCAACGGCTGCGAGCCCGCCGACTGCAGCGCCACCGCGCCGACGATCCAGGCGATGCCGAGCCCCACGCAGGTGGTGAACGCGGCGCCGAGGAGTCCGTCGACGGCACGGAGGCCCGGCAGGCGCAATGCCGCGCGAACGCGGACGCCGACGCCCTCGAGGCCGCTCGCGAGCACGCCCCCGGCGAGCAGCGCGCCGACCAGGCCGAACAGTGGTGCGTACTGCGAGTGCGAGCCGCTCGCCAGCAGCAGTGGGCCCAGTCTGGTGCCGACGAATGCGCCGAGGGCGAAGCCGAGGAGCGACAGCAGGCCGACGATGAACCCCTGCAGGTAGCCGTAGAAGGCGAGCATGACCGTGAAGGCCACTATCAGCCAGTCGATCGTCGTCACTGCTCGGAGCTTACGTACCGGCTAACAATTGCCTTACGCCATGGCTGAATTCCGCGCAAGCTCGCCGTTGCCGGCGCGGGCGCGGCGTGCATCTTCTACCGTTTCGGGCTGAAGGTGGCTCCTTGAGGTCTAATTGTGGTGGGCGCTAGTGGCGGTGGGCGAGCGGTCGCGCCCTGGTAGCGGGAGCGCGCGACGCAAGAGGTTGCTGACGCGGGCAGCGCCGATCGGCGGCATCGCCGTGCTCGCATTCGCGATCGGAGTGGTCGCAGCGACGGCGCCCGGTCGCGCGGAGCGCCACCTGGTGACGCGCTACGTCGACGCCTGGGCCAAGGGTGACTACCCACGGATGTACTCGATGCTCGACTCGGCGTCACGCGCGCGGACCTCCGAGGCGCAGTTCGTCGCCGCGTATCGCGCGGCCGCGACGACGGCCACGCTGACCTCGATCGCGCCCGGCGGTGTCGGCAGCCGCGTCGGCAGCGCGATCCCGGTCAGCGTCCGCGTGCGCACCCGGCTGTTCGGAACGCTGGTCGAGATCCTCGAGGTTCCGTTGGCCGGCAGGGGCTCGCGCGCGTCGGTGCGCTACTCGGGGACGCTGCTGTTTCCCGGGCTCAGGCCCGGGGAGCGCCTGAGCCGCCGCGTGTCGCTGCCGCCGCGCGCTGCGATCTTCGCGAGCGACGGGACGCCGCTCGCTCGCGGCCCGGATCGGACCTCGCCGATCCCGGATGTCGCCAGCCAGATCGCCGGGTCGCTCGAGCCGATCCCCCGTGCGGCCGCCGCGCACTACGCCGCGCTCGGTTATCCGCCCGGCACGAAGGTGGGCATCGACGGACTCGAGCGCGTGTTCCAGATCCAGCTCGCCGGAACCCCAGGCGGCACGCTGCTCGCCGGCAAGCGCGTGCTTGCACGCTCCTCGCCAGTAGGAGGCGCCGACGTCACCACCACGATCAACCCCGCAATCGAGAAGGCCGCGATCGCCGCGATGGGAGGCCGGTATGCGGGGATCGCCGCAGTGGATCCGCGCACCGGCGGCCTGCTCGCGCTCGCCGGGGTCGCGTTCTCGGCACTGCAGCCCCCCGGCTCGACTATGAAGATCATCACTGCGACCGGAGCCCTCGAGGCCGGGATCGTGAAGCTGACCGACACCTTCCCGATCGAGACGTCGGCGAACGTCGGCGGCTTCATCCTGCACAACGCCAACGACGAGGCTTGCGGCGGCACGTTCCTGAACGCGTTCGCAGTCTCTTGCAACTCGGTATTCGCGCCGCTCGGAGCCAAGCTCGGAGCGAAGCGGTTGGTCGACGTCGCCGAGCGCTTCGGGTTCAACCAGCCGCCTTCGATCCCGGGCGCCGCCGAGAGCCGGATACCGTCGGCCGCGAAGATCGGGGGCGACACCGACGTCGGGTCATCGGCGATCGGCCAGGGGATGGTCCAGAGCACGGCGCTCGAGATGACGGATGTCGGCGCGACGATCGCGATGGGCGGCAGGCGGCCGATCCCGACGCTCCTTGCTCACCAGCGGCCCCGGTTCGTCCCTGTGACCAGCCGGCACGTGGCGGCCGAAGTCGAGCGGATGATGGTGGCCGTCGTCGACTTCGGGACCGGCACCTCCGCGCAGATTCCGGGCGTAAAGGTTGCCGGCAAGACCGGCACCGCCGAGCTGCGCAACACCACCGACCCAAACAACCCGAACGCCGGCTCGCCGCAGAACACGGACGCATGGTTCGTCGGGTACGCCCCGGTGGGCGCGCCTAGGATCGTCGTCGGCGCGCTGTTCCCCGAGCAGGGCGCCGGCGGGGCCACGGCGGCGCCGGCCGCCCACGGCGTGCTCGTCGCCGGACTCCGGGCGCACTGACCGAGCGGAGCCAGTGGGCCGCCCCAGCGAAAGCGAGTCGCCGGCGTGGACGGCGGCTGCTCTTGCGGGGGCCGCTCCGCCCGCGGGCCGATTGGACCCCGCCCGCCCGGGCGGAGCGCCCCGCAGAGTTCGAGCCCGGCCTCGCTCGTTACGACTCGTCGATCTTGTTGCCGCTCGGCGCCAGCACGTACCAGTCGGCTCCAAACGCCTTCAGGCCCTGACCGTAGGCGTCCTCCTCGTCCTTATCCTTGATGAAGTAGTAGAGGGGATGGCCCTTATAGGTGATTTGGGTTGTGCCGTCCGACCGGGTGATCGTGCCGAGGTCCGATGCCTTGGCCAGCTCCTTCGCGATGCCCTTGCCGCTGACGGGCGGCCAGGCCTTCGCGCACTCGCCTGTGCACGCCGAGGTCGACCCCTTGTCGGCCTCGAACAGGTACACGGTCTTGTTCTTGTTGCCCGCCGCGAGGATCGTGCCGAGCTTCTTCGCGTGCTTGGTGCTGATCGTCACTGGCTCGGCGCTCGACGCGGCGCTGGTGCTCGCGGAAGCGCTCGCGCTTGTGCTGGTCGCGCTGGTCGACGGGGCCGCGGCCCGGGTGGAACTGCTGCTGCTGCCACAGCCCGCGATGGCGAAGCCGATCATCGCCAGCAGCGGCAAGAATCCGGCTCTTTCAAGTCTCATGCGCCCTCCGCTTGTGAATTGGGGTTTCGCATGCAGAGGACGCCTGCACGTCGCCGATCCTTCCGCGAGCCCTACCGAGCGCTGTACACGGCTCCCATCGGCGACTGGTTCAGGGTTCCCTGCGTCCACGCGGCAAGCGCCTGACGGCTTGTGCCGAACGCGACCGACAGGTCGGCGGCGTAGTTGGTGGCCGAGACGACCTGCACCGGACCGAATCTCGCCGCACGCGGTGGCGCCTGCACCGCAAGCACATGCCCCTGCTGGATCCAGGCGAGCACGGCGTCGCCGTTCGATGAAATCGCCATCGAGGGGGTCTGCGAGGCGTCGATGTCGGACAGCACGGACGTCGCCGAGAAACGTCGCCGGGCCGGCCTCAACACCGCCCGCACGGCGCAGTCGCCCGCGACGGTGCATTCCTTCCACGCGACCGCCTGATCGCCCGCAGCATCGCCCGTCAGCGACAGCCCGGCAGCCAGCGCATCTGGGGCCGACAGCAACTTGGGGCGCGACCCTCGACGCAGATCGGAGATGATCGTCCGCGAGTGGTAAGCGCCGGCGCTGTCGAACCAGCTCTCGATCCAGGCGACAGTCGGAACCGAAGGCCCGGAAGCGACTGCCAGCTCGTCGACGCGGTGCCCGCTGGGGACGGCGAGGACCGCGGACCCTCGGCGCGGCGGCGACTTCTGCGTACCCCGCGCGGCGAATACGCTGGTGGTGCCGGAAGCGCCGGGGCTCGGCCGCGCCGTCCACACGACGATGCTGTTGCCCCCCGGGAGGCTCGCCGCGTCGAGGGACTCGGGCAAGGCCCGGGATGCAGTCAGCCGACGTGTCCGGGCGAAACGCTTCGTCCCGGACGACTGCGCGACCCACACCCCGTGCTCGGTCGCAAACGCCGCAAGCAGTCCGCTCGGCAGCGCCACGAGCCGCCCGAGCGTTGCCCCGGCGAGCCCGCTCAGCAGCGTCTGCCGCGAGCCGAAACCGCCGTCCTTCGTCCGCACCGCGCTCACCGAGCTGCAGCACGGCTCGGTCTTCGGGCTCGTGCCGGTGAGCAGCTCGAGCGTCGGGCCTTCATAGACCAACGCCAAGACCTGCTGGGCGCCGGGGATCCGGCGCGGGCCGGACAGCCGGCCACGAGCCGAACGCTTCGCCGCGAACGCGTTCGAGTTCGCAGGGTCGTCCTCATCGTCCACGCCGTATCCGATCGCCGCCTCGCCGCCTGCGGAGAAGGCAAGCTGAACGGGAACGACGTCGAGCGCGACGGGGCCGGCGATCCGAAACGGGTGCTTCCAGCCGGCCGCCCCCGCCGGGGACGCGGCGCCCAGTGCGATCGCAAGCGCCAGCGCCGCCGCGGCCCAGACGCTCGCGGCGCGCGTCGGCGGGGCCAGACGATCGGCTGGACGGAAGTTGTCGACCGCTAGAGCTGAGGCCCGCGCCAGACGCGGCCGCCGCGGTGATCGACCCACGCGCCGACGAGCAGGCCGGCGATCAGGCCGATGATCACGCCGAGCACGATGATCGCCATGCTGACACCTGAGGGGCGCGCGTACCCGACGACCACGATCGGAATCGATACGCCGGCGAACACCCCGATCCCGGTGGCCAACGGGTTGAAGCGCAGGTCGGGCGGGGCCGATGGCCCGCGGGACGGGGGCTCGGTACGGTGCCACCGGTCGTCGTCGGTCAAAGGTCCAGTGAGACTGACGACGGATGGTCCTGACCCCGTGGGTAGATCTCGAGCGTCAACGGCCGGTTCGAGTAGACCGAGTTGTTGAGCTTGAACAGCAGCTCAGCGCCTTGGGTGGGACCGAAGTAGGCGGTGCTGTCCGGCGCGGGCTCGGTCCCGAGCGGCTTGAGCGTCCGCGGGGTCCAGGCGTACGGGTTGACCGCCGCGTTGATCGCGATCGGGTAGTACTTGTTGCCCTGCGTATCGACGATGTCGAACGCGTCCGTGGTCACGTGGTCGGAGTGGGTCTCGTTCTTGGCCCACAGGAAGATCGCGAACCATTCCTGATCCGGGGCGGGGGCGGGTGAGCTGACGCCGCTCAAGTACTCCTTGTCCTCGATGTTGTACAGATTCAGCTCCCTCGAGATCTGGACCTGGTAGGTCAGGGGGCCGACGTCGACATACACGCCCTCGTTATCCGCCTCGGTGGGATGCGCAACCCGTCCGCAGGCAGCGGTCCCGAGTACGACCGCGACCGCGCCGGCGAGGAGCAACAGCCGGCGAACGCGAATGGGGGCGGCTTTCAGGCGATCACTCACGAGGCGGCCGAAGTCTATTAGCCAACCCGCGCGGCTGCGCTATCGGCCGACCGACCTGGCCGCACCCCCGCCGACCTACCTGGCTGCGACGGATGCCCGCTTCCCGCGACCCCGGTCCTCTTCGAGGATCGTCCGTAGGCGGCGCATCGCCTTGGCGGCGTGCCGGCGGCTCCACCGCCGACCGCCGAACGCCTCCATCAGCCGGTCCGACAGCAGGGCCGGCACCGTCTCGAACGAGTACTCGACCCTGGTCGTTCCGCTCGGGCCGGGCGAGAGCGTGTACGTCCCCAACATCCGCACCCGGTTGAACTTGCCACCTCGGCCGCGTTCGACGATCCGGAGCGGCGGTTGCAGCTCGGCGATCGTAACGTCGGCCCATGCGAAGCGGCTCAGCGGCGCCTTGATCCTGAAGCGGGCGCCGGCTCCGGTGCCGTACGAATCCTCCCTGGTCAGCCGCCAGTCGACGAGATAGTGGTCGCTGAACTCCGAATGGTTCGCGATGTCCGCGAGGTACTCGAACACCTGCTCGCGGGGCTTGTCGATCGTCGTGGTTACGGTGAAGGGGTCCACGCCGACGATTCTATGTGCCACCTCCATGTATGTGCCGCCTCTATGCGGCCGCGCGCTGATCGGTGATCCGCAGCGTGTGCCCGAACTCGGGTCCGTGGATGATCCGCGACTCGAGCGGCGCCCGTTTCTCGACCACGCGGCACAGCTCACACAGGAGCGCGCCACCCTCGTAGACGTAGATCCGCTCTCCGATCAGCGGCGTGCGGCGGCAACGCGCGCACCGCTCGCAGCCGGCGGCGAGCTCGTGCACGCCCCGCTGCATGAGCGCCAGCTCGAACGCCGGCATCTCGCGAACCGAACTCTCCATGACCCGGGTTTCGAGGCCTCGGGACGCCTTCCTCCGTTGCAAGGCGCGGGCCGAAGATTATCTTTGTTAGCGCGCAATTGCTCTACATAGTCGCTGCGCCTCGAAAGAAGGGAACCCAATTTCCGAACTCTTTACGTGCGCTTTGACGTAGCGGCTATCATGGATCAGCCGGGTTATACGGCTCGGTGAGTCTCTTTCGGCCCGTAACAAGGAGATTGCGCCACCACATGAAAGCCTGGATGACGGGCAACGTCGCGGGGACCGGAACATTTCGTTGCACCGATTGTGATTATCCGGTGTCTCTCGACGCCGTCGACGAGCTACCAACCTGCCCGAACTGTGGCGGCAAGGAGTTCGTCCGCGCTTCGCTGTTCACGACGGCCCAGACAAGCGTCGTCGACATGAACTCAGACGTGGAGGACCGCGTCTGGCTCGACGAGCTCCGCGACGGGCTCGAAGAACCGGGGCAGTACCTCGCGTACCGGTCGGGTGACGACGACGCGACCGTGTTCCCTCTGCAGCGCGAGTGGACGCGGATCGGTCGCAGCCTGGCCGCCGACATTCGGTTTGACGATCCGACGGTCTCCCGTCGGCACGCGTTGATCGTACGCCAGCCCGATGGGCTGCGCGTGCTCGACGACCGCAGCCTCAACGGCGTGTTCGTCAATGGCGAGCGCGTCGAGTGGAGCACGCTGGCGAATGGCGATGAGATCGTGATCGGTCGCCACCACCTGCACTTCGTCGACGTTCCGATGATCTCGGGAATGCGGTTCACCGCCGCGGCCGAGCGCAGCACGAGCACCGGCACGCGGTAAGCGCGCCGGGGCTCGTGCCCACCGGTCTCAACTATGGGCCCGCCGATGAATAACTGCTTGTTGACGCGTCCGAATGAGCTTCGCCTGGCTGCGTCCTCGGACCTCGATGTGGCTGGGCCACACCTTCGGTCCTGCGTCCTTGCCATGCTCGCTCCTCGGCCGCCTCAACGGCGCACTTATTCATCGCCGGACCCTATTCATGAACTGATCGGGACCTTGCTTCGGCAGTGTCTATAGTGGCGCCGACATGGCGACGATCGCGGTCCTCTCCCAGAAAGGTGGCACCGGCAAGACAACCGCGGTCCGCACGCTGACGGACATCCTGCGGCGGATAGACCTGCGGGTGCTGGCGGTCGATCTCGACCCGCAGGCCAACCTCTCGGACTACCTCGACGTCGACCCGGACGCCGAGCCCACGATCGGCGACGTGCTGGCCGGTCGCGCCAAGCCGACGGAGGCGGTCCACGGGGGGATCATCCCGGCGAACCTCGGGCTCGCCGAGGCCGAGCTGATGCTCGGCGGCAAGTTGGGACGCGAGCTGACCCTCAAGAAGGCGCTGCGCGAGCTCAAGCCCGATTACGACGTGATTCTGATCGACTGCCCGCCGGCGCTCGGCTTGCTGACCGTCAATGCGCTCGTGGCTGCGGAGTACGCGTTGCTTTCCGCCGAGGCGCAGTATTTCGCGCTGCAGGGAGTCGAGCAGGCGCTCGAGGTGATCGAGCTCGCGCGCGACAGCCTCAACCCCAATCTGCAATGGCTCGGCGTCGTTCTGAACATCGCCGACATGCGCACGCGCCACTCCCGGGAGGCATGCGCGTCCCTGCGCGAGCACTTCGGCGACAAGCTCCTCGATACGACGATCAGGGCCTCGATCGCGTATGCCGAGTCAGCCGAGCGAGCCATGTCGATCCTCGACTACCGCCCCGACCTCGCCACCGATTACTTCCATGTCGCCGACGAGGTGCTGCGCCGGCTCGAGATGGACGGCCCGCGCCGGCGGGTGCAGGCGCTGTTGAACGGGGCCGTCGGCGCGCGAGTGCCCGAGTAATGATTGGGCCGCCTCCGGCGGCGTCCAGCCGGACGACTCGTGGCGGGCCCCATCCGGACCGTCCGGATGGGGTCAGCGGTCCCATGGACGCCGAGCGAAGCGAGGCCCATCAAACCGACCGCTATACGATCGGAACGCCCTCGTCGCGAACATCAGGCACAGCGCCCGCAGCGCCACCAGGAACCCGGCGGCCGCTACGCGAGCCGGCGCACGTATGCACCCTGGGATTCGAACGGGGCGCGGATCACCCGTGCCCAGCCGCCGGCGTGTCGTCGCAGACGCTCGACCACGGCGCCGGTCTGCTCATAGCGAGTCCACACCATCACGGCCGGCCCGGCGCCCGAGATCGTCGCTCCGAGCGCTCCGTACTCGTCGGCGCGCTCGAGCAGCTCGGCCGAGCGCGGATAGAGGTGGGCGCGGTGCGGCTGGTGCAGGCGATCGTCGAGGCCGGCGGCGATCAGGTCCCAGTCGCCCGTCGAGAGGCCGAGGACCAGCTTGGCCGTCTGGGCGACGTTGAACACGGCGTCTCCGATCGGGACCTCCGTCGGGAGCGCGGCGCGCGCCTGCTCGGTACGAACTGGCTCGGCCGGGATCACCAGCACCGCCTCGAGCCCCATCGGCGGCTCGAGCCGGTGCACGCCGACGGCGTCGCAGACGACGACGCCGCCCTCGATCGCGGCGCTGATGTTGTCCGGGTGACCCTCGAGCTCGAGCGCAAGGCCCGGGATGTCGGCGTCGAGCTCGAAGATGTGGTCGGCGGCCATCAACCCCGCGACGATCGCCGCCGCGCTCGAACCGAGCCCCCCGGTCAGCGGGATCCGCGAGCTGATCCTGAACTCGAACGCGTCGGCCGCGTGCAGGCGCTCGAACGCTCGCACGATCAGGTTGTCGCGGTTCCGCGGGACGCCGAGCTCGGTGTGCACCGCGAACGCGCCCGTCTCGACGACCTCGAGCTCGAGGTGCAGAGCCAGTGCGGCCGCGAGCACGTCGAACCCCGGGCCGAGGTTGGCCGAGGACGCGGGCACGCGCACGAGCCGGCGCCGTCCCAGCATCACTCGAGCACCGCTTGCTCGATCGCCTCGATCTCGGGCTCGCACGGAATCACCGCTCCCGCCTGGGCGAGCGCGGTCTGCGGATCCTTCAGCCCGTGGCCGGTCAGCACGCACACGACGCGCCTGACGTGCGGCGCTCCGTGGGTCAGCAGCCCGGCGACGCTCGCCGCCGACGCTGGCTCGCAGAAGATCCCCTCCTCCCTGGCCAGGATCCTGTAGGCGTCGAGGATCTGCTCGTCGGTGACCGCGCGGATTGCGCCGCCCGAGGACGTCATCGCGTCCATCGCGTCCTCCCAGCGCGCAGGGTTGCCGATCCGGATCGCGCTAGCGATCGTCTCGGGGTGAGGGACCGGCGCGCCGTGGACCAGCGGCGCCGCGCCGGCGGCCTGGAAGCCGAGCATTCGCGGGCTTGTGCCTGCCTCCCTGAAGCCGCGCCAGAAGGCTGTGATGTTGCCGGCGTTGCCGACCGGGATGCAGAGTGCGTCGAGCTCGCCGTCGAGGGCCTCGACCAGTTCGAAGGCGGCGGTCTTCTGGCCTTCGATCCGGAACTCGTTGACCGAGTTCACGAGCGCGATCGGGTGGCGCCGGGCCAGTTCGCGAACCAGCGCCAGCGCCTCGTCGAAGTTGCCTCGGAGCGCGACCACGCGGGCGCCGTGCATGAGCGCCTGGGCGAGCTTGCCGGCGGCGATCTTGCCCTCCGGTACGATCACGGCGCCACGGAGCCCCGCACGCGCCGCGTACGCCGCTGCCGATGCTGCGGTGTTGCCGGTCGAGGCGCACACGACCGCCTTGGCGCTCTCGCGCACCGCCGCGGACACCGCGCAGGTCATGCCGCGATCCTTGAACGACCCCGTCGGGTTGGCGCCCTCGAGCTTCAGCCACACCTCGGTCCCTGCTCGAGCCGACAGGCGCGGAGCGAGCACGAGCGGCGTCGAGCCCTCACCCAGCGACACCACCGGATCCTCCGGTGCGAACGGCAGGCGCGCGCGGTAGCGCTCGATCAGGCCGGGCATGGCGCGCAGCATGTCAGAGCGCGGCGGCTCGGATCCGTACGAGACGGAACGGAAGGATGGTCACCGATCGCGAGGTCGTGCGGCTGACGCTCATGCGCGGGACCGTTCACCTGGTGAAGGCGGTGATGGCCGCCGGCGCGGTTGGCCTCACGCCTCGCTATCCGAACTCTTCTTCGAGCACCCTGATCGCACGCGGCGGACTGCGTAGTACCTCGAGGCGCCCGATCTCGGCCGTGGCGGCCTCGAAGCGCGATTCGAGCACGGGGTGAACGACCATCACCAGCCGCGCCTGATCACCGAGTCCCTTCTGCACCACCGACTTGACCGACACCTCGTGGAGCGCAAGCGCCTCGGCGACCTGGGCGAGCACGCCCGGGCGGTCGGCGACCTCGAGGTGTAGATAGAACGAGGAGACGACGTCCTGGATGATCTCCAGGACGTCGCTCGTCGGCGGCGTCGACGCGGGTGGGATCATCGCGCTGATCACGTCGCCGAGGACGGCGCTGGCCGTCTGCGGCCCGCCGGCGCCCGGTCCCGACATCGTTATCTCGGTGATCGCCGCCGACTCGACGGTGACCGCATTGAACGGCCCGCTGACCGACGCCAGCGGGTGCCCGGGGTACAGAAATGCCGGGTGCACGCGGACCGACAGGGCCTCCCCCACCCGCTCGGCGGTCCCGATCAGCTTCAGCCCCAGCCCCAGCTCGCGCGCGTACTCGAGGTCATCGGGCTGGATCTGCTCGATCCCCTCGTAGCGCACCTGCTCGAGATGCACCGGGGTGTCGAACGCAAGCCGCGCGAGGATCGCCATCTTCGCGGCCGCGTCGCGCCCGTCGACGTCCTCGGACGGATCTGCCTCCGCGTAGCCGCGCCGCTGCGCCTCCGCTAGCGCGTCCTCGAACGTCATCCCGGTGCGAGCCATCTCCGACAGGATGTAGTTGGTGGTGCCGTTGACGATCCCGTGCACGCGATCGATCCGCGCTCCCGCCAGCGACTCCTGGAGCACCCGGATCACCGGCACGACGCCGGCGACCGCGCCCTCGAACCGCAGCTGCACGCCGTGGCGGCGGGCGACCTCCCACAGCTCCTCACCGTGCTGGGAGAGCAGCTGCTTGTTGGCGGTGACGACGTGGCGGCCCGCGCGCATCGCTCGCAACACGTACTCCCGCGCCGGTTCGATCCCGCCGATCAGTTCGACGACGAGATCCGAGTCGTCGAGGATCTCTTCGAACGAGCCGATGGTGCGGGTCAGCACGCCGGACAGCGCCGGCCTGAGGCCCGTGAGCAGCTCGATCCGGCGCGCGCGCTGCGGCAGCAGCTGCTCGAATGCGCCGCCCACGGTGCCGCGCCCGAGCAGCCCGATGCGGAAGGTGCTGTCGGCCGAGCTCATCGTCCTGTGGCCGGATGCGCGTCGCGGGGGACGTCGACGCCGCCTTCGATCTCGACGCCGCCTGCGATCCGGACGTCGCCGGGGACATCGACGCCGCCTGCGATCTGGACATCGCGCGCGATCAGATCCTCGTAGGTCTCACGGCGGACGACGAGCCGGGCCAAGCCGCCGCAGCAGAAGATCACGGGAGGGCGGGGGACCCCGTTGTAATTGTTCGCGAGCGAGTAGCCGTAGGCGCCCGTGACCGGAGTCGCCAGCACGTCGCCCGTGGCGGGGTCCGGCAGCACCGCGTCGCGCACCAGCACGTCGCCCGACTCGCAGTGCTTGCCGGCAACCTGGCAGCGCTCGCCCCCGGGCGCGAGCGGGCGGTTAGCGATCAGCGCCTCGTACACCGAGCCGTAGAGCATCGGCCGCAGGTTGTCCGACATGCCACCGTCGACCGCGACCCATGTCGAGACGTTGCGCTTGACGCTCTCTACCGTGTACAGCGTGACCGTCGAGTTCGCCACGAGCGTCCGTCCCGGCTCGAGCAGCAGCCGCTTCCCCTCCCCCAACTCCTCGCGCGCGGTTCTCACCAGCGCGTCCACGTACTCCACGATTGTGGGCGGACGGTGGGATGAGGTGTAGGCGACGCCGAGCCCGCCCCCGACGTTGTAGACCGGAAAGTCTCCCAGCTCGGCGATCGCGCGGATCGCCTGCCGGAACGGCTCCAGCTCGAACAGCTGCGAGCCGATGTGGAAGTGCAGCCCGACGAGCTGCAAGTGCGGCGCATCGGCCAGCCGCTCGATCGCCGCACGCGCCGCGGACACGGAGAAGCCGAACTTCGAGTCCGCCTGCCCGGTCGAGATCGACTTGTGGGTGTCGCCGGCGACGCCGGGGGTCACCCGGATCAGCACCCGCTGGCGGCGGTCGAGCTCGGCCGCGACCTGCTCGAGGCGGTCGAGCTCGTCGAACGAGTCGAGCACGATCTGTCCGACGCCGGCGGCCATCGCCTCGCGGAGCTCGCGCGCCGACTTGGCGTTGCCGTGGAAGTAGATCCGGGCGGGGTCGAAGCCGCCGCGTAGCGCGAGCGCAAGCTCGCCGCCCGACGCTACGTCGCACGCGAGCCCCTCCTCAGCCAGAACGCGGTAGACGGCGGTGCACGGGAACGCCTTCGAGGCGAACAGCACGTCGAAGTCGCGGTGACGAGCGGCGACTTCATCGACGAACCCGCGCGCGCGCGTCCGCAGGTCGTCCTCGGCGACCACGTACGCGGGCGTCCCGAACTCCCGCGCGAGCTCGATCGTGTCACAGCCGCCGATCTCCAGATGGCCGCGCTCGTTCACGCGCGTGCCGAGCGGGAAAACGTGTGAGAGCGCGGATGCGACCGTCGTCATCGGCGCCGATCATGCCACGCTTGCGGCGCGCCTGACATGATCGCGGAGTGCGCCGGATGCGTACCGCCACCATCGCACAGCCCGCTGAGATGGCCGTACACGACGGCCTGGCCTACTCGTTGTGGCTTCCGGACCGAGAGCCTCGGGGCGGCGTGGTAATCCTGCACGGTGCCGCCTCATGCAAGGAGAGCCATCACGACTACGCCCGATTCGGGCTGCCAGCAGGGTTCGCGGCAATCGTCTTCGACCAGCGCGGCCACGGGGCGAGCGACGGCCCGATGGACGGGCGAGCGCTCGACGACGTCGCGGCGATCGCAGCGCTGCTGCGCGAGCGGATCGGCGGGGCAGACGCGCCGCTTGCGATTCGCGGATCGAGCATGGGCGGCTCCCTGGCGATCCTGGCAGCACCGATCGTGCGTGCCCGCGCGGTCGTCGCGATCTGCCCGGCCGCCGTGGCGGGCCTGCGCCGCGGGATCGCCGAGCGGACGCTGCAATTCGAGGCCGACGTTCCCACGCTCGACGCATTGTTCTCCGAGCACGATCTCGCCGAGACGGTCCGGTTGCTCGACGCGCCGCTCTTGTTGCTGCACGCGGAGGGCGATGAGGTCGTACCCGCCCAGCATTCACGGGAGCTCGCGAACCACATGTCGGTGCCGGGGAGCCGCCTGATCGCCGTGCCCGGCGGACACCACCGCTCGATCCAGCATGACGCGGAGCTTCAGGCGGTGAGCCTGAGATTCATCGAGCAGGCACTCGGCTCCTCCTAGCCGCGGCGCCGGCACGGCCGCGCGTGCCATCAACGCCGGCCGGGGCGCGCCCGAGCACGCCCGAGCGGTGGTCCGAGCGCGTCACCGTCTGATCCGAAGCGTCGCGATCTCACCTGGGCGGAGTTCCGCGACTCCATCCGCGACCGCGGCGGCGCCGGCTTCGTCGAGCCTCAGCCGCTCCACCGTCGCCGCCCCGATCACACGTGCCGTCGCCGGGTCGGGCTTCGGGTTGAACACGCGCATCACCAGTCCGTCGCCGTCCTCGGCGCCTTTCAGGCACGAGAACACGACATCGCCTTCGAGCTGGAGCGGCGGCCCGAACCGCACCTCCGGCGCGACCACCATCAATGGGCAGCGGTAGTCCTGGGATGCCCGCAGCAGCGCGACGTCGTCGAGCTCGTCGGCATCGAAGCGCAGCGCGTACTCGAGCAAGTGGTGGCCAAGGCACTGCCCCTCGGGCGTCGCCACACCCGGCCCGGCTCCGAGCGGGCGCGTCGCGAGCGCCCCCGTCGGCCGCGAGATGACGCCGACGCAGCGTAGGATCGTCAGGCACAGCTCGGCCCTGTCCGGCGCCCCGCTGGCCTCGCGGGCCTCGTACTCGGGAAGCCCGCGACTCATCAGTGCGAGCCGGCCCAGCGCTACGGCGCCCAGCGTGTGCTGCGTCGGGTCAGGCGGCTCGCACCACTCGGCCCGCGGCTCGGGTGCGACGACCGGCCGTCGGACGACGGCGAAATGGCCCTCCGCGCGCACCGGGCCGGGAGCGTCGCCGACCGGGAACACAACCCGGAGCCGGTGATCTTCGGCCGCGTTGTCGATCGCAGTCTCGAATTCGATCCGGTCGCTGCCGCGGATCAGGCGAACAACCGTCCTCAGCGAAAACGCGACCATCTGCGAGCGCGGTCGTAGCGCTGCGTCGAGCCCGGCGGGTCGCTCCCCTTCGCAGGAGACCTCGAGCTCCCAGCAGAGCGGGCCGTCGCACAGGATCCGCGACGACCCACTCGAGCATCGCCACACGCCCGTTCCCTCGACGGGACAGAAGTTGTAGAGGTCTCCCATGTCGAGCTCGACCTCGACCGCGTGGAGCCCTTGGAAGCGCTGGCCGCGCAGCAGATCATCGATCGTCATCGTCCCGTCCGGGGCGACCTCCACGGCGAACCTATCGCTCTCGATCCGGGTTCCTGCGGTCGGCGCCACCGCGATCGCCGGCGCGAGCTCGAGCGCCTTCGCCTCGAACCCGGCGAGAGCGACGGGCGTCGGCCCGGCCCCGTCGACCCGAACCAAGCCGGAGCGTGAAACCGGCAGCGGGTTGACGACCCCGACCCGTTCCGGACCCTCCAACGGGGGCTCGGACCGGGTCTCCGTCAGGCTCCCGGACAGGGTCTCGGACGGGGCCTCCGTCAGGCTCCCGGACAGGGTCTCGGACGGGGCCTCCGTCAGGCTCCCGGACAGGGTCTCGGACGGACCCTCAGACAGGGTCTCGAACGGAGGGAGTCCCGCGCGCGCCTGCTCGATCAGGAGCTCCAGCGTCCGCTCGAGCGAGGCGTAGCGGACGAGCATGTCGCGGTGAACCTCGTCACACGAGCAGCCGCCGATCGAGTCGTGCGGGTGGCATTTCAGAAGCTCCCGCCACGCGAACGTGAAGTCCGCGAGCGGAAATCGCCGGCCCGTGCGCAGCGAGCACAGCGCCGCGAGCGTCTCGGCGCTCAGCAGCCGCTGCTCTGCACGCTCGTTGGCCTGCTTCAGGTACAGGCGCGCCGAGTTGACCCCGCGCAGCACATTCCAAAGGCGGCTGCCGAGCAGCTCTCCGCTCCACGACGGGAGCTCGCCCGTCCGCAGCTCGGACACGTACTCGCCGTAGCCCGCAATCACGAACGTCGAGCCGGGGAAGCGGCGCTCGAGCTCGGCGCACACCGCCGGCATCTGCGGCTGGATCCGCCAATGGTCGGTCCCGTTGCAGAGCACGACCTCGTGCACATCGGCCCGCTCGAGCGCGGGACCGAACCGCTCGAGCATCGCTTGGACGCGCGCCTCGGCATCGTCCTCGCTCGCGATGTTCGCAAAGTTGCTGTAGTCGCCGAGCAGCTGCAGGGCCACCACGCGGCTGCCATCCGGAGCTACCCAGTTGAACGCGACGCCGACCTCCTCAACCTCGTCTCCGAGGCCGCGCGAGAACAGAAATGTCTCGATCCCGAAGCCCGCGAGGATCTGCGGCAGCTGGAGCGGGTGACCGAAGCTGTCGGGCAGATAGCCCGCGACCGACGGGCGGCCCCCGAACCGCTCGCACACGGAGCGGCCAATCAAGAGGTTGCGCACCAGCGACTCTGCACTGACAAGGAACTCGTCGGGCAGCACGTAGCTCGGGCCGACCTCGATCCGACCCGCCGCGATCAGCCGCCGCAACCGTGACTCGTTCTCCGGCCGGACCGTCACGTAGTCCTCGAGCACGATCGCCTGCCCGTCGAGCGTGAACGACTTGAACGCCGGGTCGCGCTCGAGCGTGTCGAGCACCTCGTCCACGGTGCTGCCGAGCAACATTCGGAAATGCTCGAACGGCCGGTACCACTCGCGATCCCAGTGCGTGTGCGGGACGACGAAGTAGCGCTCGACGAGCTGCGACATCTCGACCGCGCAGCATATTTCCGAGCCCATCCCGCGCATGCTGGCGCCGGTCACGATTCCCAGCGCACCCGTCCGACGCCGTCGCACAAGCAGCCTCCGCTTATCGTCCCCACGCGAAGCCTTGACGGCCCGCTTAACCAGTCTGCCAACATAGTCGTAACCATGGCGCAGTCCAAGTCATTCGGACGAGATCCCGGGCTCCAGTTCCGGATGCTGCTGACCCTGTTTCTTCTGGGTCTCGTCTACGCACTCCTGATCGGCGTGCTGTTCGCGGCCGGCGCAGGCGCGGTCACGATCGCCGTGATCGCGGCGGCGCTGTTCCTGATCCAGTACTTCACCTCCGACAAGATCGCCCTGTACTCAATGGGCGCACGCGAGGTGAGCCCGCAGGAGGCCCCGCAGTTTCACGCTCTGATCGAGCGCCTGTGTATCCAGGCGAACCTGCCGAAGCCCCGCGTCGCGATCGCCGACATGCCGATGCCCAACGCGTTCGCGATCGGCCGCTCGCCGAAGACCGCCACGGTGTGCGCGACCACCGGGCTGCTGCGCCTGCTGACGCCGTCCGAGCTCGAGGGGGTGATGGGCCACGAGCTCACGCACGTGGCCAATCGGGACGTGATGGTGATGACGATCGCCGGCTTCTTCGCCGCGATCGCATCGTTCATCGTGCAGACGGGCTTCTGGTTCGGCGGGGCGTTCGACAACCGCGACAACCGCGACAGCGGTCCCGCCTTCATCGTCGTGATCCTCGTGTCCGCCGCCGTGTACGTGATCTCGTGGCTGCTTTTGCAGGCACTCTCGCGCTACCGCGAGTTCGCCGCCGACCGCGGCTCGGCGATCATCACCGGGCGCCCCAGCGCGCTGATCTCGGCGTTGCAGAGGATCGATAGCGGGATGGCGACGATCCCCCAACGCGATCTGCGTGCCGCCTCGAACGAGCTGGCTGCCTTCTACATCTTCCCGCCCAAGGCCAAGCAGAGCATCTCGAACCTGTTCTCGACCCACCCTCCGCTCGAGAAGCGGATCGCGGCGCTCGAACGGCTCGAGGGACAGCTCCAGGGCACCAGGTAGCGGACACCCACCCCACCCCCAGCCACCCACCCATCACCAGACGCCCGGCCGGCGCGTAGCGACACCCGGCTAACATCCGCCACCGATGGGCTTCCTCGACGTCCTCACCGGCAAGCGCAAGCTGGCCCCGCCCGCGCCCGACCGGCTGTTCGCGATGAGCACTTCGTACGTCACGTTCCAGACGAGCCTGAACATCACCTCGCGGAGCGTCGCGGCGATCGTGTTCCAGCCGCTGTCCACCGCCGACTTCGAATCGATCGTCCGCGACATGGAGGAGGTCGTGAAGGCGACGGCCGGCGAGAGCGGGACGACGATCGAGACCTCCGACGACACCTACGGCTTCCGATGGCTGATCATGCGTGGAAGCGATTTCGACGGCCTGGTCGTAGGCATCAACGCGGTCAGCAGCGCGCTCGAGGCAGGCGGCTACGGCGAGCGCCTACTGTGCGCGGTGTTCGCATTCGAGGACTCCCGGGAGCGCCCGCTCTATTGGATCTACAACTACAAGCGCGGGGCCTTCTACCCGTTCGTCCCCTCGGATGGCGAGCAGCAGCGCGACAGCGAGCGCGAGCTGGTGCTGAAGGCGCAGATCGGAGCCGAGCTGCCGGTCGAAAAGGAGCTCGACCGCTGGTTCCCGCTGTGGGGAATCCCGATCTAGGTTCTAGGGCGATCTAATGCAGATCTAGAGCGCTGACCGGAGCTGCGTCCGCGCAGGGGCGGACGCGACGCCTCCTCAGCCAGGGATCAGCCCTTCCCCGCTGAACTCCGCCATCGCCTCCTCGAGCGAGACATCGGGCGGCGGCAGGATCAGGTCAGAGCCCTCGAGCTCGTCCTCGTCGAGGGGCCTTCCCTCGGTCCGGACGAGCTCGAGCAGCTTCGAGAAGCTGCTGTGAAACCGTTCGTCGTCGTTCGCCTCGCAGGCCGCGACCGCTTCGTTGTCGAGTTCGTTCAGCTTGGCGACCGTGCCGTCCTCGACCTCGTACTGGCCCTCGGTTGCGATCCGAACGATCACGGAGCTTGCTCCTGGGTCGCGCCGGCCTCCTCGACGCCGCCGCTGCCCGCGCCGAGCGCCCCGGCCGACGGCTTCGATCCCGCTCCGAGCTCTGCTTTCATCTTCTCGAGCTCGGAGTCGACCTCGCTCTGGCTGGAGAGCTGCTTGAGCTGACGATCGATGTCGTCCTCGGCCGGGCCGAGCGCGGTCAGGTCCTCGAACGTGCCGGCAGACTCGAGCTCCTGCACGGCATCGGCGCGCGCCTTCATGTTCTCGGTCTTGTCGAGCGCCCGCTGCATCGCGAGGCCCACGTCCGCCATCTCCTCGCCCACGCCGGTCGCCGCCTCCGAGATCCGCACCTGCGCCTCGGCCGCCGAGTACTGGGCCTTGATGACCTCCTTCTTGGAGCGGAACTGCTCGATCTTCGCGCGCAGCTTCTGTTCGGAGGCGGTCATCTGCTCCTGCTGCTGCTCGAGCTGCCTGATCTGGCTGTCGAGCGACTGCAGCTCGGTCTGGGCGACGTTCTTGCGCTCGAGCGCCGTCCGAGCGAGGTCCTCGTTACCCGCCGACAGCGCCTGCCGGGCCTGCGTGTCGAGCTTCACGACCTGCTCCTGGAGCTTCTGCTCCTGCAGTTGCAGACGTTTCTTGGAGGTGACGACGTCGGCGATCCCCTTCTTGACGTTCTGCAGAAGCTCGATCTGCTTCTGATAGCTGTACTCGAGCGTCTCCCCCGGATCCTCGGCGCGGTCCAGAAGCTTCGAGATCTTGGCTTTTATGACTGTCGACATGCGTCCGGACAGGCCCGGCATCGCACCCTCCTTCGCGGCTGACTGAACGAGCTACGTAGCGTACACAGGGCACGGGGTAGGGTTTGCGCGCATGGACGGTAAGCAGTATCGGAGTCGGCCACGCGGCACCGGATGCCCGCGATCTCGAATTCGGTGACCCGCGGATTCGGCGCCGCGGCAATATACAGATTCAGGCGGCGCGGTCGCCGACTGCGCCCCGGGGGTCAGGTCGGCTGTAACGTCCGCGCACACATGCAGCCGAACGTCCGCGCGCATCTGTACCGAGCGACTCTGACCCTCCGGGGTGCTCACCCGCGCCGGTCGACGGTCGGCGCCGCGGCCGAGGCGACCAAGGATTCAGCCGCGCCCCGCGGCGTCGTCAGAGCCGCACCCCTCGCCATCGTCTCGGCCGCGCTGCTCGTGATCGCAACCCTGGCCGGCTGCGGCGGCGAGACCAAGCTGGTCACCGGAGCCGCCCCGCCGGCGCTGGGGGTCCCCTCGAAGGCCCCGGATGCTCCGGCCAAGCTCGGGGTCCCGACGATCGCGACCAAGAACACGACCCGCGTCGCGGGCGCAGATCCGATCGCCGACGCCGCCGGCGTCGCGCTCGCCGTGTACCCGTCGGCCGGCAGCGGCACGCATCCGAGGGCGGTCGTGCTCGCCCCGACCGAGGACTGGCAGGCGGCGCTCGCGGCGTCGATCCTGATGGCTCCGCCGATCAAGGCGCCGCTGCTGCTGTCGGGTCCTTCGTCGCTGCCCTCGGCAACGGCAGGGGCGCTGCGGACGCTTGCGCCCACCGGGTCGGGCGCCGTGGGCGGCGACCAGATCATCAGGGTCGGCGACGTCCCCAGCCCGGCCGGCTACAAGGCGGCCGCGATCAAGGGCAAGGACCCGTACGCGCTGGCCGCCGCGATCGACCAGTTCGCGAGCGCCACGAGCGGCAAGCCGAGTGCGGACGTCGTCATCGCCTCGGGAGACAACGCGGCATACGCGATGCCGGCGGCGGGCTGGGCGGCGGAAAGCGGCGATCCGGTGCTGTTCGTGACCCACGGCTCGATTCCGCAAGCCACCCGTCAGGCCCTGCTCTCGCACCAGCACCCGAATATCTACGTGGTCGGCCCGCCGAACGTGATTCCCGACTCGATCCTCTCCGGGCTGCGCAAGTACGGCAACGTCAAGCGCATCGCCGGGTCAGACCCGAGCGCCAACTCGGTCGCGTTCACCATCTACCGCGACCCTCCGTGCACGTTCGGCCAGCCGTGTGCTCACGTCCCCGGGAGCTTCGGTTGGGCGATACGCAGCCCCGGGCACGGGTACACCCTGCTCAACTCGAAGCGGCCGCTCGATGCCGCCGCCTCGGCAGCGCTGTCGGCGAGCGGCAGCTACGGTCCGCAGTTGCTGATCGACAATCCGTCTAAGCTCCCGTCCTCCGTGCTGAACTACTTCCTCGACTACGCGACCCCGGGCTACACCCAGGAAGGGCCGACCGCCGCCGTATACAACCATGGCTGGGTGATCGGGGACACGACCTCGATCTCGGTCCCCGTCCAGGCGGAGATGGACGCCCTGCTCGAGGTGGTACCGCAGAAATGAGCCAGGCGGAGCATCCCGATCGCTTGCGCCACGGCCGGGAGGTGACGGTCGACGATGTCCGCCAGCTGATGGGAGCCTCGACCCCGCACTTCGCCTTACAGCTGCGCGACCGGATCCGCAGGCTCATTCGCGGTCTCCCACCCGACCATCCCGCCTGGATCGAGGGCCAGCGGGAGATCGCGCGCCTCGACAAGCTGGCGTTCGACGGCGAGATCCGCGGCCACCAGCACGAGCCCGGGCTCGAACCGCTCCCCAGCCTCAGCGACACCGGCCACTGACGCGCCAACACCGGCATATCGCAGGCCCCGCTACGTGTTGGAGAGCGCCGGCATGAGCAACCAACGATCAATCTCGGTCATCGGCCTCGGTCGCGTCGGTCTTCCCCTGGCGCTGTGTTTCGCCGACCGGGGCCTGCGGGTGCTCGGGATCGACCACGATCCGGCGGTGGTCGAGTCGATCCGCGCCGTGCGGATGCCGTTCGCCGAAGCCGGAACCCAAGCGCTGCTCGAGCGCGTGGCTCGCGTGGGCAGGTTCGAGCTGACCGAGCACGCGGCCGACGCCGCACAAGCGGACGACATCGTGATCACGATCGGCACTCCGTCCTTCTCGCACGTGGAGAGCGATCTGCGGCAGGTGCGAGCGGCCATCGATGACCTGTTGCCGCTGCTGCGCCCCGGACACGCGCTGATCCTACGTTCGACGATTGCGCCCGGTACGACCGAGTTCGTCGCCGGCTACCTCGAGAAGCGTCGCGGACTGCGGGTCGGTGAGGACGTGTTTGTCGCTCATGCGCCCGAGCGGATCGCCGCGGGACGGTTCCTCGAGGAGATCACGACGCTTCCGTGCATCGTCGCCGGCGTCGGCGAAGCCTCGACCGATCGGGCGGCCGAGGTGTTCGGCGTGTTCGGCGCCCCGATCGTCCGGACGACACCCGTCCAGGCCGAGTTGGCGAAGATCTGGACGAACATCCTCCGCTATACCACGTTCGCGCTGCCGAACCTGCTGATGATGGACTGCGAGAGCTACAGGGCGAATGTGTTCGAGGTGATCGAGCTGATCAACCATGACTACCCCCGCGGCGGGATCGCGATGCCAGGGATGACGGCGGGGACCTGCCTGCGCAAGGATTTCGCGTTCTCCGAGGAGCGCTCGAACTCCCCCGGAATGCTGCTCGCGGTCTCGCGCGTGAACGAATCGGTGCCGCTGTTCCTCGTCGAGGGCGTCAAGCGCCGGCTCGGGACTCTGTCGGCACGAAAGGTCGCGGTGTTGGGCCTGTCCTTCAAACGCGACACCGACGACGAGCGTGACTCGCTCTCACCGAAGCTGATCCGCCTGCTCGAACGCGAGCTCGCGGACGTCGCGGTCTGCGATCCGCACGCCCGCTCTCCCACGCAGCCGCTCGGCGAGACGGTCGACGACGCCGACGTCGTGATCGTGGCGACTAATCACTCGGCGTTCGAGCGGCCCGCGGCGGTCAGAGAGATCGTTGCGCGGGCGGCTGACGATTGCCTGCTCGTCGATCCTTGGAACTGCCTGGGCACGGGACAGGTCTTCTCCTACGCATCGGAGTCGGCGGCGCTGCTCGGTGTCGCGGTCACCGAGGGTCTGCGCGAGCTCAGATGAACCGCGTTCTGGTGACCGGAGGAGTCGGCATGATCGGCTCGGCGGTCGTTCGCCGCCTGCTGGCAGACCCGGCCTGGGAGATCCGCGTCTCCGATCACCGCCCCGCGCCGGCCTGGATCCGGGAGGGGTGCGAGGTCCAGACCGGGGACCTTCGCGAGCGCGACGTCGCCGGTGCTGCGGTCGAAGGCTGCTCGCACGTGATCCATCTGGCCGCGATCGTCGGCGGCATCGCCAACTTCCACAAGCTCCCCTACACGCTGACCGAGGCCAACAATTCACTGATCGGGGCGCTCGTCACCGCTTCCATCGAGCAGCGCGTCGAGCGCTTCGTGTACGTCTCCTCGTCGATGGTGTTCGAGCGCGCCACCGTGTTCCCGACGACGGAGTCGCATCTGCTCGAGTGCCCGGTGCCGCGTTCGGCGTACGGATTCTCGAAGCTCGCGGGCGAGGTCTACACTCGCGCCGCGCACGATCAGCACGGCTTGCGCTACACAATCTGCCGGCCGTTCAACGCCTACGGGCCGGGCGAGGTCCCGGACTTCGACGAACCGGGGATCGCACACGCCGTGCCGGATCTGATCGCCAAGGTCCTGTCAGGGCAACGGCCGCTTCAGATCTTCGGCACTGGCGAGCAGACTCGCACGCTCACGCACGTCGACGACATCGCCGATGGTATCGTCACCGCGATGGCAACGGCCGCCGGTGAGAACCAGGACTTCAACATCTCGGCCTCGCAAGAGCTGACGGTAGCCGGGATCGCGCGCCTGATCTGGGAGGTCTGCGGCAACGACCGCGACACGCTCGAGCTCGAGCACCTGCCGAGCTTCGAGGTCGACGTCGAGCGCCGCTGGCCCTCGGTCGAGAAGGCCCGCACGATGCTCGGCTGGGAGACGCAGGTCGACCTTCGCGACGGGCTCGCACAGACCGCCGAGTGGCTGCGCCAGCGGCACGTCGTCACCGAGCAGGCGGCGCGATGAGCATCCGCCGGGCGCTGGTCACAGGGATCACCGGGCAGGACGGCTCCTACCTAGCCGAGTTCCTGCTCGCGAAGTGCTACGAGGTCCACGGCATGGTCCGCCGCTCCTCGACCGAGAAGTTCGACCGGATCGAGCACATCCGCGACCGGATCACCTTCCATCAGGGCGACCTGCTCGACCAGCGCTCGCTCGTCGACGCGCTCCGCGCCAGCGAGCCGGACGAGATCTACAACCTCGCCGCGATGTCGTATGTGGCGGCCTCGTGGATTCAGCCGACGCTGACCGCCGACTTCACCGGCGTGGGCGTCACCCGGCTGCTGGAGGCGATGCGAGAGGTCTGCCCGCAGGCCCGCTTCTACCAGGCCTCCTCATCGGAGATGTTCGGCAAGGTCCGCGAGGTCCCCCAGAGCGAGCACACGCCCTTCTATCCGCGCTCGCCGTACGGCGTCGCCAAGGCCTACGGGCACTTCATCACCGTCAACTACCGCGAGTCATACGGGCTGCACGCGACCAGCGGGATTCTGTTCAACCACGAGAGCCCCCGCCGGGGCCTCGAGTTCGTCACCCGCAAGATCTCCTGGCACGCGGCGGCGATCAAGCTCGGGCTCGCCAAGGAGCTGCGGCTCGGCAACCTCGACGCCGAGCGCGACTGGGGCTTCGCGGGCGACTACGTCCGCGCGATGTGGATGATGCTCCAGCTCGACGAGCCCGAGGACTTCGTGATCGCGACCGGCGTGGCGCACTCGGTCCGGACGGCTGTGGAGGTGGCGTTCGACCACGCCGAGCTGTCGATCGAGGACCATGTCGTGATCGACCCCGAGCTGCTGCGGCCCGCAGAGGTCGAGCACCTGATCGGCGATGCGAGCAAGGCCAGGCGACTGCTCGGTTGGCAGCCGGAGGTGAACTTCGAGGAGCTGATCCGGATGATGGTCGACGCCGACGTGGAGCTCCTCAAGCACGAGATCTCGAGCCGCGGCATCCCCGCCGACGTGACCGGTTCGGCTCCGGGCCTCAACCTGCGGCGGCCACGCTGAACGTGCAGCCCCGCGTCTCGAGCTCGGCGAACATCTTGGCCGGCTCGATGCAGCGCTCCGGAGGCAAGGCGCCTCGCGCGGTAAGCGATCCGCGCGCGAGCAGGCGCACGGTCGCGGCGGCCGGGGCCGCAGTCGACACGATCGAACCTCCCAGCCCGAAATGAGGCCGGCTGAGCGCCCGCAGCGTTACCGAGCTGCCCGACGTCCCGGTCGCCTTCGCCAGGTGAACCGAGACGGTCTGCGATGACGGCGAGGCCGCCTCGCGCGCGGCCGACGCGATCTGCTCGTCGCTGGCCCCGACCAGCTCTTTCAGCCGCTCGAGCACAGCCGGCGCCAGCGACAGGCGGAACGTGGCGGCGCGGCAGCCGAAGCTGTCACTGAACGTCGCAAGCTCTGAGTGCAGCGTGTAGATGGTGTCCCCCTCGCCGATCGGGTCGCCGAAATCAACGGTGCCACCATCCGTCAGCGGATCGATCTCACGCGGCCGGCCGTCTTCGAGCACAACGGGCTTCAGCGTCAGCTCGTCAACGAGCGTCTGGATCGCGTACGGCGACCGCAGCCTGCCGTCCGCGGGCGAGCCCGGGTCACGGCCGCCTGCGGCGATCTCGATCGACTGGACCTTGTCTCCACGGGCCTCGAGCTCTCGTACCGCCCGCCGCGCCATGAGGTTGGTCTTGCCGGGGCTTGAACCGATCCCGAGCACAGCGAGTAGACCGGCCCGCTCGAACTGGGGGCTCAGCTCCAGCTGACGGCCGGTCATCCAGTACAGCCCGCCCAGGTCCAGATAGTTGCAGCGGGCGGCGAGACAGGCTCGCATCGCATCGAGGTTGATGCGGTAGGAGGCGGTGTTGACCAGCACGTCGATCCGATCCAGAGCCGCCGCGAGGTGGTCGACGGCTCGAGCGTCGATCGCCGCCGCGACCGCCTTCCCGCCGCCGTGAGCGTCGGCGACTGCGGACGCACGATCGCCGTCGAGGTCGAGCAGCGTCATCTGCTCGACCTCGCCCGACTCCGCGAGGTCGCGGACGATCGCCGGCGCGATCGTGCCCCCGGCACCGAGCACGGCTACGGCCATCGGGTCGACCGAGTCAGCGGTCATCGCTACGGACCGTACCGACGGCTCGGGCCGCATCGCCTTATCCCGAGAGTACAAATCCTCACCACCACTTCGGCCATCCGACGCTTGCGCTCCCCCTGACGGCGGCACAGAATGCCGCCCACGCGCGAGCGGTGACGGTTCGTATAAGCGCGCCGGGATCGGTCCAACCAAAACGTAGTAGAAGAGAGCGAGGTTTCGTGGAAAGCGCGTCATTGGCACAACCGTCGGAAGGGGTTCAGATCGAGCGGACCCTCAAGAAGGGTGCGATCGGCTTCGTCTCGAACATCGTGATCTCGGTCGCGTCGGTCGCGCCGGGCTACAGCCTCGCGGCGACGCTCGGGTTCATCGCCGCCGTCGGCGGGCTGGGCGTTCAGTCTCCCGCCGTGATCCTGGTCGCGTTCTTCCCGATGGCGTTCATCGCCGCGGCGTATTACTACATGAACCGTGCGGATCCGGACTGCGGGACCACGTTCGCGTGGGTGACCAAGGCGATGGGCCCATACCTCGGCTGGCAGGGCGGGTGGGCGATCGTCGTCGCCGACGTGCTCGTGATGCCGAGCCTGGCCGACGTGGCGGGCAACTACACCTTCCAGCTGTTCGGCAACAACAACCCGTCGACGACGGATGTCGTGATTGTGGGGATCGCCTGGATCATCATCATGACCGCGATCTGCTACATCGGCATCGAACTGTCGGCCCGCACCCAGCAGGCGCTGCTGGCGATGGAGTTCGTCACGCTCACGGTGTTCGCGTTCGTCGCGCTGATCAAGGTCTACGCGAACCACCCCCCCAATTCGATCACGCCGCAGGCCTCGTGGTTCAACCCGTTTGACATCTCGAGCGTCAGCGCCCTGAACGGGGGGATCCTACTCGCTGTGTTCATCTATTGGGGCTGGGACTCCGGCGTCAGCATCAACGAGGAGACCGAGAACACGACGACCGCTCCCGGCCGCTCGGCGATCATCTCGACGTTCGTGTTGGTCGCCATCTATCTGCTGGTCGCGACGGCCGCGCAGGCGGTCGGAGGCGTAGATTCCCTGGTCAACAACCAGGCCGACGTGTTCGCTCCGCTGGGCAAGAGCGTGCTCGGCTCGCCCTGGGACAAGATCCTGATCATCGCGGTCCTCAGCTCGGCGTCGGCCTCGACGCAGACGACGATTCTGCCGACCGCCCGAACGACACTGTCGATGGGGCGCGCGGGCGCCATCCCGAAGCAGTTCGGCACCGTCAACCCGCGCTTCTTGTCGCCGGGCTTCTCTACGATCTGGATGGGCACCACGTCGATGCTCGTCTACATCCTGCTTTCGGCTACAAGCCACAACAACCTGATCGCGGACGCGTTCACCTCGCTGTCGCTGACGATCGCCTTCTACTACGGGATCACCGGATTCACCTGCGTCGTCTTCTACCGCAGGCATCTGTTCGACAGCCTCAAGAACTTCGTGGTGATCGGGGTGCTGCCATTCGCCGGCGGCGCCATCCTCACCTGGGTCCTGATCAAGGCCATGATCGACTACTCGAAGGCCGACGGCGGATATGCCAAGCCGTTCCTCGGAATCGGCTCGCCGATCGCGATCGCTCTGCTGACGATCATCATGGGCCTGATCGCGATGGTGATCCAGCGCCTGTGGATGCCCGAGTTCTTCAGACGCAAGCCGGAGGTGGTCGATCCGGCGATCGTCGCCTACGCTCCGGCGGGTCGCTCGTCATGAGCAGCGGCATCATCGTCGGATATGACGGCTCCGACCACGCCAAGGCGGCGCTCCACGCCGCGCTCGATGTCGGAAAGGCCTATGGAGACAAGGTGATCGTTGCATTCGGCTATGACCTGAATCCGGTCGCAGGCGAGATCCATGACTACCACGCCGCCGTCAGAGAGCTCGCGGACAAGAAGCTCTCCGAGGCGCTCGAGGCGGTGGAGAGCGCCGGGACCGATGTCGAGGCGACGATCGTCGAACGCGCTCCAGCCGAGGCGCTGGTGGCGCTGGCGGACGAGCGGGACGCCCGCGTGATCGTGATCGGCACCCGAGGCGAGAGTCCCCTGACGGGCGCGCTGCTCGGCTCGACAGCACACAAGTTGCTGCATCTCGCCGACCGGCCCGTACTCGTGATTCCCACCCCTCACGCGTCCGTCGCGCAATGACCCCCGGCGCTCGTGACCGGCCGGCGATGATGACCTTTCCGCCCGGGTCGTGCACTAAGGGCCCGCGTTGAGCGATCAATATCCTCTCGGCCCGTGGCCACGTTCGACCTTATCGCCAACCTGCCGCTCGAGGTCGATGGTTACACGCTGGAGGGACTGCGCGCGGAAGTCTCGAGCGGGTTCGACCGCCTGACGACGGTCGTGCATCTCCGGGGCGGCGGCGTCGAGGGCATCGGAGAGGACGTCGTCTACGACGCCGTCGATCACGTCGCCCTCCAGGCGGCGGGGCCCCTGCACGAGCTCTCCGGCCGTTACGCGCTCGGCGAGTTCTGCGAGCAGATCGACTCGCTCGACCTGTTCCCCACCCCGCCCCAGCGCGAGGTCTCCAGGCTGTATCGTCGCTGGACGTTTCACAGCGCCGCGCTGGACCTGGCGCTCAGGCAGGCGCAGCGGCCGTTGCACGAGGCGCTCGAGCGCGAGCCGCAGCCGGTCACATTCGTTGTGTCGCTGCGGCTCGGTGAGCCGGCGAGCTTCGGGCCGGTCGAGCGCCGCGTCGCGCACTACCCGACGCTTCGCTTCAAGCTCGACCCGACGACCTCGTGGACGCCCGAGCTGATCGACGCGTTGGTCGCGACCGGCGCGGTCGACTCGGTCGACTTCAAGAGCCTGTACCGGGGAACCATTGTCGACCAGCCGCCCGACCCGGTGCTGTACAGGCGCGTGGTCGAGGCGTTCCCTGGCGCGTGGATCGAGGATCCGGACGTCGTCAGCGATGACACCGCGGCGGTGCTGGCCGAGCACCACGATCGCATCACGTGGGACGCCCCGATCCACTCGATCGCGGACATCGAGGCGTTGCCGTTCCCTCCGAGGATGGTCAACATCAAGCCGTCACGAGTCGGTGGCCTGGCGAAGCTGTGCGAGACCTATGACTACTGTGCCGAGCACGAAACCGCGGCGTACGGCGGAGGCCAGTTCGAGCTCGGCGTGGGACGCGGCCAGGCCCAGTACCTCGCCTCGTTGTTCCATCCCGACACTCCGAATGATCTGGCCCCGTCCGGGTACAACGTCGCCGATCCACCGCCGGGGCTGCCGAGCAGCCCGCTTGCCCCCCAGCCAAGCGATTGCGGATTTCGTTGGGAGGCGATCTGATTGGCAGGACATCGTGAACGTAAGGGTTGTCGCCGGTCGCGTCGTGCGCAGAGGAGCGGCGTCTACAACCTGACCAGGCGCGAGATCGGCGCGTTCAGCGCATCGCTGCGGCGTATTGACGGGCGGCCCGATCCACCATTCCGCGATCGGCCGCGCTAACGGCTACCTTAGAGAGTGACGTGTGCCGCGAACTGCTCGCGGCCGGTATGAACGACATCGACTCTGGAGAAGCCTTGGACGAGACACTGGGAATCGCGGGTGCGGGAACGATCGCGTGCGGACTCGCCGCCGCCGCCGCCCGCGCTGGTCAAGTGCTCCTGTGGGCCCGCTCGGACGCATCCGCGCAGCGCGCCCGAGCGACCGTAATGAGGGTGTGCTCGAAGCTCGAGGATGTCGACTGCGACAACGTCCGCGTGGTTACAGATCTCGACGAGCTTCGCCACGCCACGTTCCTTGTCGAGGCGATCCTTGAGCACCACGGCCAAAAGTCTGCAATGCTCGCGGACCTCGGCGAGCTCGCCCGTCACGCCGGAAACAACGCCGTGCTCTCGACCACCACCTCCTCGCTGTCGGTCGCCGAGCTATCGAAGGCGAGCGGGCACCCCGAGCGCTTCGTCGGGCTGCACGTGTTCCACCCGGTACCGAGGATGCAGCTCGTCGAGCTCGCCTTCCCGCCCGAGGCCAGCGAGGAGACCCGCAAGCGCTCGATCGAGTTCTGCGAAGCGCTCGGAAAGACCCCCGTCGAGGTCCCCGACATTGCCGGCTTCGTCGTCAACCGCCTGCTGTTCCCGTACTTGTTCAGCGCGGTCCAGCTCCAGACCGAGACGGGCATGTCCGCCGAGGACATCGACGCGTGCATGACGCTCGGCGCGGGTCTCCCGATGGGGCCGCTGGCACTGCTCGACTTCGTCGGCCTCGATGTCGCGCAGGCGATCGGAGTCGAGCTGAAGATCGACATTCCCCCGCGCGTTACCGAGCTCGTGCAAGCCGGAGCGCTCGGCAAGAAGGCCGGCCGAGGCTTCTACTCCTACGAGTAAGTATTTAGGACGCGTTCATCTCCGAACCACACAATTCACACCGCGACGTACCTCATAGCAGCACCTCCTCCCCAGAAGCACGAAGCCGGCCCGTCCCCAGCGGGCCGGCTTCTTCTTTCCGAGGGCTGCCACAGCGACGCCGAGTCAAATGCGAAGCCCGAGCAAATGCGAAGCCGGCCCAGAGGGCCGGCTTCTCTCTCCTCTCAGCCACCGGGAAGAAATGGAAGCCCTGCTAGCGATAACCCGGCAATTGCGCAGGCCGAAATGTAACGAATGTCGCGAAGAGATGCGACCCGGAACGCGTGGCTGCCGATGACTCGGGTTTCCGACGCCGCTCCCGCGTCGGCTACTGCGGGGCGCGTGAAGCGAGCATCGGCGACGCTAGGCGGCTGCGCGGCGCTGCCTGATCCGGACCGCCTCAATGCGGTTCTGGCGCACCGACTCGACCCTGATCGAGTAGCCGTTGGCTGAGATCGTGTCGCCGCGCTTCGGGAGCCGGCCGAGCTCCGCGAACACGAACCCGCCGACTGAGTTGTAGGCGTCGGTGTCGACGGGCAGCTCGAGGCCATAGTCTTCGAGGTCGGACACGGCCACGTGTCCACGGACGAACCAGTCGCCGTTCGCCAGTCGCCGGACGGCCCCGCCTGCCGGATCGGTCTCGTCGGAGATCTCGCCGACGACCTCCTCGATGATGTCCTCGATCGTGACGATCCCGGCGGTCCGGCCGTATTCGTCGATCACGATCGCGAGCTCCGTGCGCTCTCGCTGGAGGTCCCCGAGGAGGTCGTCGAGTGGCTTCGTCTCAGGGACGATCGGCGCCTCGCGGACGAGCCCGTCGAAGTGCGCTCCCCCGCCCTTCGACATCAGGAGCTTGACCAGCTGGTTGACGTGGACGATGCCCTTGACGTGATCCTGATTCTCGTCCTCGGTGACGACCAGGCGCGAGTGGCCCGTGGACACGCAACGGCGCAGGGCTTCCTCGACGGGATCGGCGAGGTCGATCGTCACGACCGCCGGGATCGGCGTCATCACGTTCCTTGCCTCCTGTTCGTGGAGATGGAACACGCCGGTGAGCATGTTCGCCTCGCCGACGTCGAGTTGACCGCCCGTCTGGGATTCGGCGATGATCCGTTTGAGCTCGTCGGGAGTCCCACCTTCGGGCTCCGCATCGGGGTCGGTGCCGAGCATCCGGAGCATCCTGTGGGAAGATGCGTTGAGCACGACGATGAACGGATGGAAGATCATCCGGAAGAACTGAAGCGGCCGGGCGATCCGGCGCGCGACCCCTTCGGCGTGCTGGATCGCGTAGAGCTTCGGCACCATCTCGCCGACGATCGTCTGGGCGACCGTGATCAGCAGGTAGGCGATGATCACCGAGATCGCGACGGCTGCGGCGTGTCCGATCGTGGGGCCGAGGGCGGGTTCGAGCAGATGGGCGATCGCGGGCTCGCCGAGCGCACCGATGCCAATCGAGGCCATCGTGATTCCGACCTGGCACGCGGAGATGTAGTCGCCGATGTGCTCGAGCTGGGTCAAGGCGAGCCTCGCGCCGCGCGCCCCCTGATCGGCCAGCGCTTCCAGCCGCGCGCGTCGCGAGCGCACGAGCGCGTACTCGGCGATCACGAAGAACGCGTTGACCAGGACGAGCAGACCCGTCAGGACGATGAACAGAACTTTCACCGGGCCGCCCGCGCGCGCCATCCCTCCCGCCGGCTTTTCGTCTTTCGGGGGGGACGTTCCCCCGGGAAGGACCAAGCGCTCCCGCCGGGTCGGCCGCGAAGCGCCGTGCACCTCTCGCCTTGCGCGGCACGGCCCTCCATCGGCGCGCTGCTACTTCGGGGTGGGTCGTCGTTCATTCCAGCGACCAAGCGAACGGTAGCAGTCGCCAGGACGGATCTGGCCCGCTTTGCGCCGGTACTCCGTTAGTCCGTTAGAGATCTCGCGGGGTCACCACTCCGCTCTTCACAGCGAGCTCGACCAGCCTCACCCGCTTCTGGTTCTGCGGCAGGTCCTCGATCCCGAACTTCGAGAACAGCGCCCGGAGATGGGTCTTGACCGCGTCGACGCTCAGGAACAGCTCGTCGGCGATCTGCTGGTTGGTGGCGGGCGTGACGTAGCCGGTGGCCGCCTTGAACGGCCGACAGAGGGCAACCAGCACGCGGCGCTGGGCGTCGGACAGGCTCGCTCGGTCGATCACCTCGGAGGCGACCACGGTCTCGGTCGTGTTGGCGCCCAGCGGCTGGCGGTAGATCGCCAGCGTCCGGCCGAAGCGCACGACATCGCCGTCGTGCAGGCGCCGCCTGCCGACGACCCGCTCGCCGTTGATGTGGGTCCCGTTGCGCGAGAGGCCGTCGTCGGAAACCGTCCAGTCGTCCCCGATCCGTTCGAGCTCAGCGTGCAGCCGCGAGACCTCGGTGTCCCAATCGAAGCAGATGTTGGTCGACGAGGCCCGCCCCACTGTGACGCGCTCGAGATCGCCCGAGAGGGGAAGGATCTGCTGCCGCTCCTCCCGGTCGCGGTAGACCAGGAAGGGGAGCCCCTCCCGCTCCGCCTCGATCTGCGCTTTCAGCTCGCCGGCGGTCTGCACCGGAGCCGCACCCATGTTCTCGCCCATCTCCCGTCGATCCTACCTTGGCAACCGACCTCGTTATAAACAGGGGACATGTCTGACCTCTTCGTCGGATCCATGATCGCAGGCTGCCGGCTCGAGTCCGTCGCCGGGCGTGGCGGGATGGGCGTCGTCTACCGGGCGACGCAGGTCGCGCTCGACCGGACCGTTGCGGTGAAGGCGATCGCGCCGCAGCTGGCGGCCGACGGGGACTTCCGCGAGCGGTTCCAGCGCGAATGGCAGATCGCGGCGTCGATCGACCATCCGAACGTGATCCCGGTATACGAGGCAGGCGAGGTCGACGGAACGCTCTTCCTGATCATGCGTTGGGTGGAGGGCACGGATCTACGCGCGCTGCTGCAGGAGCCGGGGCGACTGGAGCCGGGTCGTGCGCTTCGCCTGCTGCGACCGGTGGCCTCGGCGCTCGCCGCTGCCCACCGCCGCGGTCTCGTGCACCGAGACGTCAAGCCGGCCAACGTCCTGATCGCCCGAGATGACGGCGATCAGGATGAGCACGTGTACCTCACCGACTTCGGGATCGCCACGCGGACGGACACGCGCGGAGGCTTGACCCGCGCGGGGGTGCTCGTGGGGACGATGGACTACACGGCGCCCGAGCGGATCGAGGGCGGCAGGGGCACCCCCGCGTCCGACATCTATGGGTTCGGCTGCATGCTGTTCGAGGCGCTGACCGGCCACGCCCCGTTCAACGGGGCGGCCGGCCTGCTGAAGCTGCACGCTCACCTCAATGACCCGGTGCCGTCGGTCCGCGCCGAGGTGCCCGAGCTCCCCGTGCAGCTCGACGCGATCGTCGGCAGGGCGATGGCCAAGCGGCCGGACGACCGGTACGCGAGTGCCGGGGAGCTGGTGAGCGCCCTCAGCGGCGTACTCGCCGAGGTCGAAGCAGTCGACGCGAGCACGGCAGACGACGGGACCCACGCCCCCTTCCAGGCGGTGAGGGCCGAACGCAAGCCGGGCCGCCTACCTGAACCGCTCGCACTCGACGATCACACGGACCCGGCTGCAGGCGAGCGCGCAACAGTGGCCCCACCGCCCGGCGGCATCGGCAACCGTCCGATGCCGCCCCGACGGCCTGCGACCCGATCCACTCGGCGCCTCGGGCCGGTGGCGCTGGGCGTCGCGATCGTGGCGATCCTCGCCGTCGCTGCGATCGTCGCGTCGAGCGGTTCGGGGGGCGGTAGCCACGTTCGGCCGCCGGCCGTCACCGCAGGGCTGTCGGTGGGCCACGTGCTCGACCTCGGAACCCAGCCGGGAGCCGTGGTCAGCGACCCGGCGGGCAGCGTCTGGATCTCGGAGCCGGAGAAGGGTGTAGTGGCCAGGGTCGATCCCACCACCGGAAGGGTCGAGGAGCTCCACGTGGGTGGCGCACCGAAGCTGCTCGCCGCGGTCGCGGGAGGAGTCTGGGTCAGCGGCAGCACCGGTACGACGTTGAAGAGGCTCGATGTCGGCAGGGGCGCATCGCCCGTGGCGGACGCGACGCTGGCGAGCCCGCCGGCCGCCCTCGCAGCCGACCGCACGGACGGCTCGGTCTGGGCGGCCGAGCCGGACGGCACGATCGCCCATTTCGACGCCACCGGCCGCCCCGACCCGAGCACCGCCGAGCTGGGGCGGGCGCCGTCGGCAATGGGCGTCGGCGAGGGCTGGCTGTGGGCGGTGGGTGGCGTTCCACTGACGCGGATCGGCACCTCCGGCAACCATTCGACCACACAGTTTCCGGCCGTACCGAACCCGGTCGCGGTCGCGTTCGACCAGGGCGTGTGGACAGCCGGTGCCGACGGTCGCGTCTCGAAGTTTGATCCGAGACCGGCTTTCCTACGGCCGCGCCTGAACCACCTCGTGACGAGCCGGCTGAACGCGATCTCGGCGGCCGAGCAGGGCCTATACGTGTGGGTGTCAAGCCCGACGACGAACTCCGTCTATAGGCTCGACGCGAACGGACACGGGCTGCCGAACGCTGACGCCGTCTTTGCCGGCCCCCCGATCGGACTGGCGGTCTCCAGTCAGTCGGTCTGGGTGGCCACGAGGGACGGCCGGCTCACGCAGATCGACAGTTCCAATCCGGGCCGACGCTAGCCGGCAGCTGTGCCATATCGTTCTCGTTGCACCATGAGAATCGTCAGCCTTGTCCCGTCTGCGACCGAGATGCTGTTCGCGCTCGGGCTGGGAGCGGACCTCATCGCCGTCACTCATGAATGCGACTATCCGCCGGCGGCGCTCGAGCTGCCCAAGGTGACCCGCGACGTACTGCCGCCCGGCCTGAGCGCGGCTCAAATTGACGCGGCCGTCAAGGAGCGCACGCTTGCCGGTGCATCGATCTATGAGCTCGACACCGAGATGCTCCACGACCTTCGACCGGACCTGATCGTCACGCAGGCGCTGTGTCAGGTCTGCGCGGTCTCCTACGACGACGTGCGTGCGATCGCCGAGGAGATCGACACCCAGCCGATGGTGATCGCGCTCGACCCCCACACGGTCGGCGAGGTGCTCAGCGACGCACGGACGCTGGCATACGCCACCTCGGCGAAGGACGCTGCTGTCGCCCTGGTACGCGACGCGTCGGCACGAATCGACCGGATCCGCATAGCGATGCGGGGCGCGCGACGCCCGCGCGTGGTCGCGCTCGAGTGGCTCGACCCGCCGTTCGTCGCCGGGCACTGGACGCCCCAGCTGATCGAGTATGCGGGCGGCGAGGATGTGCTGGGGTTCGCCGGCGAGCACTCCGAGGAGCGCACCTGGGCCGAGGTCGAGGCCGCGCAGCCCGACGTGGTGATCGTGATGCCGTGCGGCTATGACGCGGAGATCGCGCATCGCGAGGCGGAGATGCATCGCGACGAGCTCGCAGCGGTGCGCGCGGGAGAGGTTGTGGCCGTCGATGCCGCCTCGTTTTTCTCGCGGCCGGGGCCCCGAATCGTCGATGGGCTCGAGCTGCTCGCGCACATCCTCCACCCCGAGCTCGTCCCCGATGCGCCCGGACTGGCCCTGATCGTGGAGCTGTGAGCGCGCACCCCTCCCAGGGCGCTCCCGACTCGAACCGAGCGCCCACGGAGCATGCGACGCCATCCTAGACCGTGAAGCCGACGCCGTTGGGCGTCAGGCCGTGACTGCCCGCGACCGCGACCGCGCCCGCAACGCTGATCGCCGCCACCACCAGGCACCCCGCCAGCGCCAGCGGCTCATTGCGCCTGCGCTCTGCCACCTCGACTATCAGCGCGCCGCTGATCAGCCCGCCGATGAGCCCGCCGAGATGCCCTCCGATCGAGATCCCCGCGACGCTGACCGAGAACACGATGTTGATCACGAGCGTGAGCCCCAGGCCACTCTGCCAGATCGGGATCTCTCGGCTACGGGCGACCACCAGCAGCGCGCCGAGGACGCCGAAGCATGCGCCGGAGGCGCCGACGGTGAGCACATCGGGTTCGAACAGGAGCGCCCCAAACGATCCCGCCAGCAACGAGGTGAGGTAGACCGCGGCGAAGTTCAGGCGTCCGATCGCCGGCTCGAGGATCGTCCCCATCACATACAGGAACAGCATGTTGAACGCGATGTGGAGGATGTTGTAGTGCAGGAAGCCACTGGTGAGGATCCTGTAGTACTGGTGCTGATGCTCGATTGCGGGACCGAGCAGGCCGCCCTTCGCAAGCACCGTCCCCGGCGATCCCCCGCCGTTGATCGTCGCCCCTGAGGCGAGCTCGGCGATGAACACCGCGACGTTGATCGCGATCAGCGCCTGCGTCACGACCGGGGTCGCCGCGACGGTCCTGATCGTCTTGACCTTGGTCCGGTCGCGCGCACATTCCGGGCAGCGCATGCCCACCGGTGTCGGGGTCATGCAGTCCGGACAGATCGGCCGCCCGCACGACGAGCACGAGACGCCGGTCTCGCGCGAGGGGTGCCGATAGCAGACTGCCACGTCGTTGAAGCTAGCAATGACGACGTTTGGTACGTTGCCGACGGCCCGCGCCTGGGTCGACTCACCGGTCGGGAACGACCCGCCTGGCCTCTTCCGCGATGTCGTGAGCCGTTCGTTGTGCGAGCTCGAGCAAACTCCCCGACTGCTGCTTTCGCGAGCGGTGGCGGGCCCGGACCCGCAGGACCACGAGCGCCGCGCCCGCCGAGGCGCCGATCACCGCAGCCGCCGCGGGCCGTACCCAATTGCGGGGGTTGCGCATCGCAGAGAGCTCCCACGCCTCGAGCTCATCCTGCGCGAGCTCGGTCAGGTTCACGAGCGTCAGCTCGAGGCGCTTGACGAGGTCGTCCGGCGGATCGACTGGGGTGAGGGCCTCGCGCAGCAGCGCTTCGAAGTCCGCTGCTCCGGCGCTCATTGCTCTTGCACCGATGGCTCGCCCTCGGTGATCATGCCTTCGAGCTGGCGGATCGCGCGATGCAGCAACACCTTCGTCGCCCCGTCGGTGCGACCGAGGGCGCGCGCGATCTCCCGATTGTCCATCCCGAGCGCGAAGCGCATGATCAGGGCCTCCCGCCGATCGTCCGGCAGCTGCTGGACTCCCGACAGGATCGACTTCAGCTCCTCGCGTCCCTCCACGAGCGACTCGGTCGTGTGCGGCGCCGAGATCATGCCGGCATCCTCGATCGCCGCTTCAGGCTTGCGTGAGCGATCGCGGTAGAAGTTCGCGGCGAGGTTATGGGCGATGCGGATGAGCCATGGCCGCAGCGGCCGCCCGTTGGACTCGCGCAGCGCGCGCTCGAAATGACGGTAGGCCTGGAGGAACGTCTGCTCGGTGAGATCCTCGGCGTCGTGGTGGTTGCCGACGCGGTAATAGCTGTAGGAGTAGACGTCGCGCAGGTGCGACCGGTACAGCTCCGAGAACTGCGCGTCGAGCTCCGCTTTGGTCGTGGGTACGTCGTCGGCCACCGCATGGGAGCGTACCCTCGCTCAGGCCGCTCGCACAGGAGGCATTCGCTTTTGCCGCGCCGGCGCAGTGACCGTCGCGGTCCACTGCTCGGGCTCGATTCGGCCCTCGACGAGCGCGGCGAGACCGTCGAGGACGGGAGTGCGCAGGCGGGCGTCGCGGGCGATGCTCGCCAGCAATGCGACGCTCTCGACCGCCTCTGCCGCATGACGGAGGACGGCCCCGATCTCGCTCGGCGGCACGCCCTGCGAGCGAAGCTCACCGGCGCGCCGGTTGCGTGAACCGGTCGCGACGACGGTGGCGAGGAGGTCGCCCGCCCCCGCCAGGCCGGCGAAGGTCTCGGCGCTGGCGCCCTGCCTCCGCGCGATCGCATCCACCTCGGCGAACACCCTGCCGGCAGCCGCGCCGGCCACGTTCGGTCCGGCCGCCGAGGCAGCGGCCGAGGCCAGCCCGGCAACGCTGGTCGCGCAGCCCGCCAGTTCGACGCCCGTCACGTCGGAGGTGATCGAGATGTCCAGCCCGGCGAGGCCAAGCGCATCGGCAAGCTGACGGGCGAACCCGCGCTCGAACGACCCCAGCACGGCCGAGGCGCCGTGATCGAGCACGTCGACAGGCTCCGAGCGACCCCCGAGTACCGCTACCGCGCGTGCGTGGCAGCGCTCGGCTGCGAACGCGGAGGGCAGCGTGCCGAGCGGCGGCACGAGCCCGTTGGAGAGCAAGAGCAGTCCCGCTCGATGCGAGATTCGCTCGCCGTGTGTCGCCAACACGGCGGGTAGGGACCGGGCCGGGACCGCGATGCACACCAGGTCGTGGCCGCCGAGCTCGAGCTGCGAGGCCCGCTTCACGCGCACAGAGCTAGGCAGCGGCACTCCCGGCAGGTAGTCCTCGTTCACCCGCGTCGAGGACAGCGCCGCCGCCTGCTCGGCTGTCCGGCAGCCGAGGTCTACGTCGAAGCCGGCACGCGCGAGACAAACCGCGAGGCTCGTCCCACAGCTGCCGGCGCCGACGATCGCGGCGCGCCGGATCGGCGAGAGGCCCCCCAACCACTCCCACTGGAGCATCACGCACGTCCAGATTCGGTCGGTGATCGCGCCCGCGAGCGCCCGCGACGGGTTCTGGACCTGCGGGAAGCGCAGCGGCCGACCCGCCCGGATGCGCACCTTCCGGGGCCGGATCCTGAACCCGCGCCGTACGTCCTCGGTTCCGATCACGGCGACCGGCACGACCGGGGCGCCGGTCTCGAGCGCGAGCCGTCCGACTCCGCGTCTGGACCGGCCGAGCGAGCCCGGCCGCGTACGGGTGCCCTCGGGGAAGATCAGCACGACCTCGCCCCGTCCGAGGATCGCCTTGGCGGTCCCGATCATGTCCGTGTCACCGGCGCCTCGGTCGACCGGGAAAGCTCCCAGCGCCGTCAGGATCCACGACACGATCGGGTGGATGAACGCCTCCTTCTTCGTGACGTAGTACATCGGGCGGCGGACCATCGTTCCGATCACGAACGGGTCGAGAAAGCTGCGGTGATTGGCGGCGACGATCACCGGTCCCTCGGCGGGAATATGCTCCCGGCCGATCCGGCTCATACGGAAGTAAATGTGGAAGAACGGCTGCAGGACCGCCCGCGCCAGCCAGTAAACCAGCGGGTTGGCGCCCCGCTCGCGGGTGCGCCGGTGCAGCACTTCGTGATCCATCGCACATTGGCGTACCCGATGTGGCTTTGCCCGTTACAGTTGCAAGCGGTGAGCCCTGGGATCGACCGGACTCGTACGCTCCGAGGAGCCGTTTGCGGCGCGCTGGCCGCCGCTGTGTGGGCACTCCAGCAGCCCCTCGACAAGCTCGTGTTCGCGAGCCGATACGACGATGTCGAACTGCTCGGCAAGGCGGTGACCCGTGACGACGAGTGGTACCCGATCGGCCTCGCGCTGCACATGCAGAACGGTGCCGTGTTCGGTGCCGCCTACGCGAACGTCGCGCCCCTGCTGCCGCTAGCGCCGGTCTTGCGAGGGCCGGCACTGGCGCTCGCCGAGCACTTCGCGCTGTGGCCGCTCGGCGCGCTCTCGGACCGGCTGCACCCAGCGCGCAGCGAGCTGCCGCCGTTCTCCGGCAACCGCCGGGCGTTCGCCCAGTCGGCATGGCGGCATGTCGTATTCGGAGTCGTGCTCGGTGAGCTCGAGCGGCGACTGAACGCAGCGCCCGAGCCGGCGCCGCCCCAGCCAGACGCGGACTTCTCGAGCAACGGTCACGGCTCGCTCGAGCACGCGGTCGCGGTCTCGGGATCGGGCGAGGCCTCCTAGTCTCTTGCGGGTCGTTTGCGGGTTCTGATCACGGGAGCAGCCGGCTTCGCTGGGAGCTACCTCGTGGGCGCGTGCGTGGACGCCGGAGACGAGGTGGTCGCCGTTTCCCGCGGAAGCTCGCTCCCCGGCAGGCGCGGCGAGGGGCGACGGCTCGATCTGCGCGATCGTGCGGCGGTCCGGTCGGCGCTTGAGGATGTCCGGCCGGAGGTGATCTATCACCTGGCCGCGCAGAGCTCGGTCGGTCGCTCATGGATGCAACCGGCCGAGACGATCGAGGTCAACGTCGGCACGGCGGTCAACGTGCTCGAGGGCTGGCGCCTGGAGGCCCCGCGGGCCCGCATGATCTGGGTCAGCTCGTGCGAGGTGTACGGCGCCGCGAGGCGGCTGCCGATCGACGAGGATGCGCAGGTACACCCCGCCAATCCCTACGCAGTCTCCAAGCTGACAGGTGACCTGCTCGCCGGCGTCTACGCCGATGCCCACGGACTCGATCTGGTCCGCGCCCGCCCTTTCAACCATGCCGGGCCGGGCCAGCTCCCGATGTTCATCGTCTCCTCGCTTGCGCAGCAGGCCGCCGAGGGTCGGCTTAGGGGCACGCGGATCCGGATCGCAACGGGCAACCCAGACACACGAAGAGACTTCACCGACGTGCGCGATGTCGTCCGGGCATACCGGTTGCTCGCGGAGCGCGCGCAGCCCGGCATCTACAACGTCTGCTCGGGTCGATCGATCTCCGCGGCCGAGCAGGTCCGCGTGCTGGCCGAGGTTGTAGCCCCGCTCGAGATCGCGCACGAGGTTGATCCCGCCCGCGTCCGCGGCAGTGAGGTGATGGATCTGCGCGGCTCGAACGAGCGCATTCGGTCCGCCGTCGGATGGGAGCCCGAGATCGCGTTCGCGGACACGATGCGAGACACGGTGGCGTGGTGGGAGCGGCGGCTCGCGCCAGCGGCGGACGGATCCGTCCCGCGTAGACGAGTTGACCTGCCCCCGCCAACGTCCGCAAGTTAACCATAACGCGTCTTGTCCGGATCAACGTTCCCAGCGCGTCCATGCGACACTGGACCGCCGTGCCCGCCTAGCTCAATTGGCAGAGCACTTCACTTGTAATGAAGGGGTTTCCGGTTCGAGTCCGGAGGCGGGCTTTTTGCTCGATTAGCAGGACTTTTTTGTCCTTCCGGGCAGCCGGCGGAGCCCTGGGGCAAGAAATGGGGCAAGAACGTGCCCGGAATCCAATGACTTCCGGCACCGTTCGTCGCGTCCTTGCTAGCGCCAGGGATACAGGGCTAGCCTCCGGCCACCTCCAGCATCGTGTGGCGCAAGCTCTTGCGCACTTCTACTTACGCACTTTCGTGGGTACTACCGTTGTCCTTCGCCCACGAACGCGATTATGTTGCAACGGGCTAGCTAGGTATCGAGGAGGATCTTCCAGGAAGGGGGAATCGCGTTGGGGTGGATCCCCCGCGCTTCGGGGTGGTACGACGCACCGATAGCTTCGGGGTGGTACGACGCATCGATACGAATACGCCTCGCCTCGGGTGGGATGCGTCACCTCTGTTGCGAGCCGCACTGGCCCAACGCGCTCAGCAGACGCGATGACTGATGCCACGCTTCAGGATGTCTGGCGTCTTCGCATGGTTGGGCACTTACATCGACATCGACGGAAGAAGGAGCGCAAGATGCGCAGTCTCAACGGTGAAGCGGGCATGACCATCGAAGCGGTCTACGCCGCCGACCTACAGCACGGCGACCGCATCGAGAACGGCACAACTGCCGGGCTCGTTGTCGATCAGGTGGTCGTCGAACGGCAGTACGGACGCAACCGGGTGCTGATCACGGATGCCGATGGCTGGCGCTACCAGCGTTTGCCCGACTCGATCCTGACGATCCGGTCGCGCTCGAACGGAAAGGAGGACCGCCACCGAGAAGCCGATCCGATCAGCCACAGGACGGACCGTCTTCCGCGCTCATTCGAGCGTAGTGGCCGCACGCGTAGTCCAGGAAGGATCCGACCCTGGATAAGGTACATCCTGATCAGCTTGCGGAAGCTGATGAGCGTGGATGGATCAAGGTGGGCATGCGAGAGTGGTTCGGTCCCGATTCCGTCATCCCGGGGTATGTACGCTGGCGCGTCGATCTGGCGCATACTCGTGACCATTGCCGACTTGTCACCCCTCCTTCGCGCTGGGCGACGCTAGGGGGCGAGCCGGTCGATCCTCCAGCCGCCCGGGGCGACCGGAAGGTATCGCAATCGGTCGTGCAGCCGGTCCGCACGGTGCTGCCAGAACTCGAAGCTCTCCGCCGAGACGCGATAGCCACCCCATGCCTCTGGAAGCGGCAGCCCCTCGCCGGCGTGGCGCGTGGCCAGCTCGACCACGCGTTCCTCCAGCTCGTGCCGGCTGTCGATGGGACGGCTTTGCGGCGAGGCGAGCGCGGACAACTGACTCCCCCGCGGCCGGCTCTGCACATACCGCGCTGACTCCTCTGCCGACGTGCGCTGCACCGGCCCTTCGATCCTCACCTGTCGACCAAGCGCCTGCCAATGGAACAGCAGCGCGGCCCGCGGATTGGCGGCGAGCTCCTCGCCCTTGCGGCTCTCGTAGTTGGTGAAGAACACGAACCCCCGCTGGTCGAACTGCTTGACGAGGACCATCCGCACCGACGGAGAGCCGTCCGCGTCCGCTGTCGCGAGCGCTGCCGCCTCGGGCATCTCCGAGCCCGCTTCCTGCGCCTCGGTAAACCAGGCGACGAACTGCCGCAGCGGATCGGGATCGACGTCGTCCTCGAGCAGCGGCTGAACGTGAATCGACACGGCAGAGATTATGCGCGGCGCCGCTGCAGCGGGCGGAGTCCTTCGCCGCCTCGCTCGTGGTAGATGTCACACGGTCCGGTGTTCTAGGTGCGACACGACCAACGGCAAGCACGCAACGAGTCTCGACGGCGAGCGGGAGCGGAGACGCGTCGGATGACGTCGGGCATCAGTGGGCACGAGCGCTGCCGGAGATCACGTCTTGCGGCATCGCTCGCGCTCTGTCAGTACGCGCTCGAGTTGAACGAATGAGCGTCCACGCATCCGGTAGCTTGCCTCGCGCGTATACCGGTGACGAAGATGGCGACTCAGGTGCAGCAACCACGAGCAAACGAGGCGGTCAAGCCGCACAGGTCGTTCGACCCGCGGAAGGTTGGCAACCTCGAATGCGATGCGTGGGTGGCGTACTACCGCCGGGATTGGCCGCGGTTCCTTCGCGCCGCGATCTCGCTGACCCGGCACACATTCGGCCTGTCGTGGCCCGCCACGCTCCAGGGCGCTGGGCTGGTGCTGCGCGCGAATCAGCTGTGGGCGCCGTTCCCTGACAACGACCCTGCCGGCGCGCGACGGGCGATGAGGCGCTTCTATGAACTGGTTGCGCGCAAGCACGGGGAGTCGTTCGATCCGATCCGCGCGTCCGAGCTCGAGGTCGACTGGTGGCGAGTCCACCGCGAGCATCAGCGGGGGCCTGACGGCGCCGACGAAGCGCCGTTGATCGAAGCGCTCTCATCGTTGTACGCGTACGTGTACGGAGTGGCGCGAGAGGACGTGCGTGTCGCAGCTGAGCAACGGGCGCTCGCGATGCGTTACTCGGACCAGTGGGTCGAGCAGGGTTGCGTCCCGGACAGCCCGCTCGTACCGGGGGAGCGCGCCGCGCTCGTCCGCTCCTACGCTGCGCTGCTCGCGGCCGTTCATCGCGGCTGACGAACGATCAGGCAAGGCCGGGCGTGGTGAGGACTCCGGGAGCCATGTCGGCGCCCGGCCGCTGGGATGCGGACTCTAGCGACGCCGTCAGTGCGCGGCGCTCGTCCCGGGCGTAGCGGGACCGCGCAGTATGAACACCTCGAGCCGACGAGTCCGCGCGAGGCGCTGGGCACGCTCGAAGCGCTGCCGCGTGGCGAAAGCCCTCGCCACGGCCTTCATCGCCGCCGCCTCCGCGTCCAGCCTCCCCCTGCGCGAGCGCACGACCTTCCCGCGCAGATGCACGAGCACCGACGAGATGTCGATCTTGACCGGGCAGACCTCAGAGCACGCGCCGCGGTGCGGGTAGTAGGCGCCGACGTCCTCGACGCCGAGCCTCCCGATCAGGAGCTCGGACAGCTCGAGGACGCGGGGCCCCAGGTCGACTACCTCGCGCTCGAGCGCCGCGTCGCCCGCCTAATGCGCAGCCCGCACGTAGGCCTCACGCACCATCGCGGCGCACGATCCCGACGGCGTGACGATCGTCTCCTCATCCGCGAACACGCGCACGAACCGGCGAATCAGCCCGAGCGCCTCCTCGTGGTAGCCGGTGTTGAAGCGCATCGTCCGCAGCAGGTCTGCTCCTCGGGGAAGATCACCTCATGCCCGAGGCGCTCGAGCACCGCCACGGTGGCCCGCCCAGTTTCGGGGAGCAATGTCGTCGAAGCAGGTGATGAACAAGGCTATGCGCATGGGCCATACCTTCTTCGATTCCGGCGGCTCGTAAGCCTGTGCGCCGTCCGGAGACGGCGCGCAAGACTAACCCGATGCCGTGAGTCGCAGCCTACGGCACCGTCCACGACAGCGGGCCGGATTGCGCTCGATCCGCTGCGGCGCAATACGCTGCGACGCTTCCACGCCGAGCCGCCCGTCTTCGACCTCCAGAGCCATTCGCACCACTCCGACGGGGAGCTGTCGCCGCGAGCTGTCGTCGAGGCGGCCGCAGAGGCGGGCGTCGAGCCGCCGCGCTCACCGATCACGACACGGTGGACGGCGTCGGGGAGGCGCTGAGCGCCGCGGGCTCTGCCCGATTGCGGGTCGTGAGCGGCGTCGAGATCTCGGCGATCGACGCGTCTGGGCAGGACCTCCACATCCTCGGCTACCTGATCGACGCGAGCGACCCCGACCTTCGGAATCGTCTGGAGCAGTCGCGCCGGGAGCGCGGCGCCCGCGCCGAGGCGATGATCGCCGCGGTGCAAGAGCTCGGGTTCGCGGTCGACGAGGACGCGCTCCGCAAGCGCCGGGAGCAGGGGAAGTCGATCGGCCGCCCGCACGTCGCGGTGGCCGTGGTCGGCGATCCCGCGAACGCCGCGCGGCTCGCGGCCGAGGGCTGCGCCGAGGTGTCCGCGTTCCTCGAGGCCTATCTGATCGAGGGCCGCCCGGCGTTCCGCGCGCCGCGCGCCGTCTGTCGCGCGCGCCATCGGGACCATTCACGACGCCGGCGGCATCGCCGTATGGCTCACCCATTCTTCGACGGGCCGAGCCGCGCGCGGTCCTCGCAACGATCGCCGCTTCGTCGCCGATGGCCTCGACGGCGTCGAGTGCTTCTACGCGACGCACACGCGCGAGCAGGCGGAACTGCTCGCGGCTCACTGCGCCGAGCGCCGGTTGCTCAGCACCGGCTCGGCCGACTTCCACGGCCCCCGCCACCGGCACTTCTCGCGGTTCCGTGCGTTCAGCACGTTCGGTCTCGAGCCGACGCTCGGACCAATCGCCGGCTGAACGCGGCTCGGCAGCCTCGATACCGGCTGCCGTCCAATCGGCCTGCTCGACCGGTGTCCCCGGGATCGCTCAGGCCGCCACCGCTCGTTCAGACAGTGCTGCCCGACCTTCCGCTTGACGCGCTGCAGGGCGTTGTCGACGGTCTTACAGTCGCAGCCGAGCCGCCGCCCGACCTCTTCATAGGAATGGCCATCGAGGTAGAGCGCGAGCACCCGCGACTCGAGCTCCGAGAGCGCCGTCGAGATGCACGCGACGAGCGCCCGCAATTCCTCAGACGAGATCACCTGGTTGACCGGATCGTGCACGGTCGACCCCGGGAGCATCTCGTCGAGGGTCGCGTCCATATCGTCGATCGCGCCCGCCGGCGTGGTCGAGAACGAGACGTATTGGTTGAGCGGGGGTGCTTGTTCCGGGTCGCAGTCTTGACCGCGGTGATGATCTGGCGGGTGATGCAGAGCTCCGCGAAGTTTCGAAAGCTCGACTCGCGATCGGTGCGATAGTCGCGGACCGCCTTGTAGAGCCCGACGAGGCCCTCCTGGATCAGGTCGTCGGCGTCCCCGCCCGCCAGGAAGTACGACGACGCCTTCAGCCGGACGAAGCCGTAGTAGCGGCGGACGATCCGGTCGTACGCGTTGGCGTGCCCCTGCTTCGCGAGGGCGATCAGATAGCCATCCTCAACCTGAGGTTGAGAGTGAGTGTTGCTTGAGAGTCGAGCCACGAGACGTCCCTTCTCGAGCCCAGGGCGGCCGGGCTCGTGTGGAATTCGTGACGCGTACCTCCCCTGGCGCCGCACCTGTTCGAAATGTTCCAGCCAAGCGCGCGCAACGTAGCCGTCGCACCCGACCGAGCCTGAGTCTCAAGCTCTAGTTGATCGTTATCTCCCGGGCGCGAGCTTGACATAGCAATGCACCAATGTCAAGCCGTGACACTTCACGGTCTCTCAATCGGTGACGACGAGCGCCGCGACCCCGGCGGCGGCGTAGATGAGGACGGCGGCTGCCACGCCGACGCTCAACGACTCGATCCTCCCCCGCACGGGTAGCGCGACGAGGGCATCGGGGGGCGCGGGCAGCGACACGTGGGCGCAGGCCGCGTCCCTCAGATCCGAGGACGAGCACGATCGGGCCGCCCCAGTCGACCGACTGGTAGCCGATCGGCCCGTTCCGGTCGGCGCCGTAGCACCAGACGCCGGCGGCCTTGGCATCCGCGAGGAAGTCGGCGAGGTTCCGGACACGCGCGATCGGCAGATGCTCGACCGCGCCGGCCGACGCCTTGCAGACCGCGGGCGTGACCTCTGCGGCGCGCCGCTCGGGAATGGCGACGCCTGCGGCGCCCGCGCATTCGGCGGTTCGGCAGATCGACCCGAGGTTCTGCGGGTCCTGGACCTGGTCAAGCGCCACGATCAGTGGATCCGAGCGCCCGCCGTCGGTCTGCGTCCCCCCCGCCCACGAGCTCCGCAGCGTCGACGTAGCGAAACGGCTCGACCTCCGCACACACGCCCTGGTGCGCGTCCGACTGCGCGCGACGCCCGATCTCCTCCGCCTGCCACCGGAATCAGCGGGACCCCCGACCGCGGCAGCCACGGCTCGCGGAGCGCGTTCTTGGTGGCCCAGATCCGGATGACCGACCGGGGGCCGCGTAGCGCCTCGCGCACCGGGTTGCGCCCGTAGACGATCACTCGCCGGGAAAAGCAGCTCCAGCCCGTCGGGGCCGTCGCGGACCTCCCAACCGCGCGACCGGAGCTCGTCCCGGATGCGGTCGGCTTCGGGCCAGTCGCGCCTCGCCCGCGCCGCCTCGCGCTGCTCGACGACTCGAGAACCTCGTGAGGGGCCTCCACGTCCTCGGGCTCGAGCAGGTTCTCGAGCGCGAGCACGCCGAGCATCTCGTGCAGGTCCGCGTCGCCGGCCATCCCCACGTCCCCCCGGTTGGCATCTCGCACCCATTCGAACACGGCCGCGAGCGCGCTCGGCGTGTTGAAGTCGTCGGCGAGAGCCGCGAAGAAGCGCTCGCGCAGCGGCCCCGACCAGTTCGGCGACGGCCCCGCGGGTCAGAGCGCCGAGCCGCCTCCCGGATCCGCTGCACCTGCGCAGACGGCCTGACCGAGGCGCTCGTCGTCGAACTCGATCGGCTGGCGGTAGTGCCCGGAGACGAAGTACATGATCAGCGCATCGCGTCCGTAGTTCTCGAGCGCGTCGTGCAGGACGAAGATGTTCCCGACCGACTTGGCCATCTTCTCGCGGTCGAGGCGGACCATCCCGTTGTGCATCCACAGCCGCGCCAGCTGCGCGCCCCGCGCGGCCTTCGTCTGGGCCGCTTCGTTCTCGTGGTGGGGAAAGATCAGGTCAGAGCCGCCGCCGTGGATCTCGAAGTCGACGCCGAGCAGCTCCTCCGCCATCGCCGGGCGCTGGATGTGCCAGCCGGGGCGGCCCCGCCCCCACGGGGAGTCCCAGCCCGTGTCCTCATCGGGCTTGTGCGCCTTCCACAGCGCGAAATCGAGCGGATCGCGCTTGCGATCGCCGCCTTCCACCCCTTCGCCCTGGTCCATGTCGTCGACATTTCGGTGGGACAGCTCGCCGTAATCGGGGTAAGCACGCACCGCAAAGTAGACGTCTCCGTCCGCTGCGTACGCATGCCCGCCTGCCACCAATTCCTCGATCAGCTCGATGATCGGCCCGATCGTTCCGCTCGCCAGCGGCTCATGATCGGGCCGCCCAAGGCCGAGGCCGTCGGTATCAGCGATTACGCGTCGGCCATGTCGTGCGCGAGCCGCTCGCTGCCGGTGCCGGCCGCGTTGGCCGCGGCGTAGATCTTGTCGTTGATGTCTGTGATGTTCGCCACGAACGTGACGTCGAACCCCTGGTGCGCCGCGAGGAACCGCTTTAGCAGCGAGAAGACGACGAACGGTCGCGCGTTGCCGACGTGGATGCGGCCGTACACGGTCGGCCCGCACGCATAGATGGCGACCCGGCCCGGCTCTCTGGGCTGCAGCTCCGCACCTGCCCGGTGCGGGTGTCGTGGAGCCTGATCGTGCGCAACGTGCGGCAACCCTAATGGGTCTTGCAGCAGCTCAACCGGCCCGCCGGTCAGCTGGGCGTTAAACCGAAACATGCGCGCGGGTTCACGCCCACCTCTCTCTCAGCGCCGGGCGACGCCCTCCATTACCACCGCGATTACGCCTGCGCGGGCTCGGTCCGGAGTCCACGCATGTCCGAGCCGGAGATGCGTGTCCATGTGTCCGACGACGTTGAACACGTACCGTCGCCGTCTCCTCGGCGTCGAGATCCGCCAGCGACCGGTCGGCGGCCCCGTCGAGCAGCAGCCTCTCGAGCGGCTCGACGAACACCTTTTGGGTCAGGGCGCCGGGCCCGGTAGATGGCGTCGCGGGAGGCGGCGGAGAGCGCAGCCAGCAGCGCAAGGTTCTGCTCCGTGACCCCGCACAGGAGCTCCAGCGCCCCTCTCAGCCGCTCGGCGCCGGTGCCCTTCCCGACGAGCGCCGGCCACATCGCCTCGCGGTAGTCAGACTCGAGCCGTTCGGCGAGGGCGCGGAGAATGTCTGTCTTCGACAAGCCGCGGCGGTGGAGGGTCATCCGCGAGACGCCGGCGACCGCCGAGATTCGCTCGAGCGTCGCGGCCGCCAGACCGTCCTGGGCGAGGACGTGCCGAGCGGCGTCGACGATGTGGGACGGGACGCCGGGCGAGTCGCTCACGCGGGCTTGCGTGCGCGGAACCGAAACGAGCGACCCACCGATGCTCACCTGGGGCTCGCTCAGCCCGGCGCCCCTCCAGGCGCTCGGAGCAGCGCCTGCGGATCGATCGGCTGCAGGATGTCGCCGACGTGGATCAGCTTGAACAGCGTGCCCGTTCCGAGGCTGTCGGTCCCCGCGAACGCGCCGCCCGGTCGGAGAACCCGAGCGACCTCGGCGAACGCGCGATCCTGGAGCGCCGCCGACGGGATGTGGTGGAGCATCGTGAAGCAGATCGCGGCCGAGAACCGGCCGTCCTCGAACGGCAGCCGGGTGGCGTCGCCTTGGACGACCGATACGCGATCGCCGAGCTCGCAACGCAGCCGCCGGCAGTAGCCCTCGTCGAGCTCGAGCACGGTCAGCTGCGGCATCCGGCGCGCCAGCACCCGCGTGGTGGCGCCGAAACCGGGAGCCGTCTCGAGCACGATCGTGTCACCGAGCTCACAGCCCTTCAGCCCCCACGGCAGCAGCTCGCGCTCGACGCGTCGAGACCACCAGCCCGACGAACAGATGACGTTGTGGACTCGGTTCACGATACGGAATCGTATCACGGATGATACGCGCACGTATCACGGTGCAGGCGCTCGCTCGATCGTGGCGACCGCCAGCGCGGCCACGCCCTCCTCGCGCCCACGAACCCCATTCCCTCCCCGCGGTCGCCTTGACGCTCACGTGGTCCACGGCGAGCCGAGCGCCGCCGCGAGTACGCGCGGATGCGCTCGCGGGCCGGGGCCAGCTTCGGCCGCTCGATCACCACGGTGGCGTCCACGTGGCGGCGGCGAAGCCGGGCTCCGCGAGCGGCCCCACGACCGTCCGCAGGAGCACGAGCGAGTCGGCGTCGCGGTAGCCGGGGTCGGTGTCCGGGAAGTGCTGGCCGATGTCGCCGAGCGCGGCAGCACCGAGCAGGGCATCGATGATCGCGTGGGTCAGCACGTCGGCGTCGGAGTGGCCGCTCAGGCCGCGCTCGTGATCGAGCTCCACCCCGCCGATCACCAGCCGCCGGCCGGCGACGAACCGATGGCAGTCGTAGCCGATACCCGCTTGCTCACGTCCGCCGCTCCCGCCGCGTGCGCCTCCACGCTCCGTACGCTCCGCCAGCAGCAGCTCGGCGACCCGCAGGTCCTCCGGCGTGGTGACCTTCATGTTCCCGGGTCCGAGCCCAGGATCCGGACCACGCCGCCGGCCGCTCCACCAGCCAGGCGTCATCGGTGGCCCTCCCGAGCTCGTCATCGGACGCCCCCGCGGTCGCGCGCTCCAGCGCGGCACGCCGGAACACCTGCGGCGTCTGGACCGCCCACAGCCGCGAGCGCTCCAGGGTCCGCGCGACCGTGGCGCCATCGTCCGCGGCCTCCTTGATCGTGTCGGCCACGGGCGCGGCGGCGATCACCGCAGCGACATCTGGCTGCCAGCTCGTCGAGCGCCCGCTCGAACAGCTGCGGCGTGGCCAGCGGCCGGGCCGCGTCGTGCACGATCACGGATCGCCGTCGCCGCAGGCGCCCAGCGCATTGCGCACGGAGTGCGAGCGCTGCACGCCGCCCGAGACGGCGACGGTCCGCCGGGGCGCCGCGTCGAGCTCGCCGGGGGCAGGGCGACGATGATCCGGGCGACCGCAGGCACCGCCCGCAGAGCGGCGACGCTCCACTCGAGCATGGGCCGCCCGCAAGCGTGACGAGCGCCTTGGGCCGGCCAGACCCAAGGCGCTCGCCTCGTCCTGCGGCCACGATCAGCGCAGCCGCCATCTCGGCTATCGGTCGCCCACCCTATTTCGCGGCGACGGCCACCTTCCCGTTGCTGTTGCCGTTGCCGCGGATTCAGCAAGCAGCTCGTAAAGGTGTTCATCGACCTCTTCCTCGTCCATGCCCAGGGCGTACATCAGCTCGGACGCCAGGATCTTCTTGGCGCGGGTGAACATCTGCTTCTCACCGGTGGACAGCCCCTTCTCGGCCTCGCGAATGGCGAGGTTGCGTACGACCTCGGCGAGCTCGTAGATGTCTCCCGTCTTGATCTTGTCCCGGTTGTGCTTGAAGCGCCGGTTCCAGTTCTTGGGCATCTCCGAGCACTCGTCCTGGAGCACGGCGAGCACCTTCTTGACGGTCTCCTCGTCGATCACGCGGCGTAGGCCGGCGAGCGCGGCGTTCTCGGTCGGAACCATCACCGTCATGTCGTTGTGGAGGATCTTGATCGTCAGGTACTCACGGCTCTCGCCGAGGACTTCCTTGACCTCCTTGCGAAGCACCTTGCCGGCGCCGTGATGCGGATAGACGACACTGTCGCCGATCTCGAACTCGATGTGCGGCGAGCGTCTCGACGGGCTCGAGATCATCCAGGTGCTCTTCCATTAGCTCTGTGATGGTGTCCTCCTCTTTCCGGGCGCGCGGGCCGACGGACCCGCTCGCTGTTTTCGCTACGTCTGCAGGTATCGATCAACCAGGTTGATCTCCTGCTGTCGGCGAAGGCCCTCCCGGATGTCCTTCGCCCGGATCTCGCCGACTCCGTCGACGGTCTCCAGCTCGCCATCCGATGCGGCGAGCAACTCCTCCAGTCCTCCAAATTCCTCACGATCCTCTGAACGACGAGCCTGGGCAGCCGCGGTATTCGCCCCAATATCCGGAATCCGCGAGGAGAGACCGGGATAGTCAAGGGTGTTGAGCTTGCGGTCGTAGCCAAGCAGCTCGGCGAGACGCCCGAAGTCGAGCAGATCCTGATGAGCCAGGCGGACCAGCTGGTCCAACGCCGGCGAAGCTCTCGTCGGTGTCCTCGACGAGATAGTCGTGGACGAGCGCGGCCTTGTCAGCCGCGACGCCGACCATCGTCTCGTCGAGCTGCATCTCGATCAGCCGCCCCTCGGTGCCGAGCTCGACGATGTAGCGCTCGATCTCGACCGCCATCCGCGTCACCAGCTCGACGCGCTGTAGCACGGTCAGGACGTCGTGCAGGGTCACGCCGCCCTCGAACTCCAGCGCCGTCAGCCGGGTCGACACCTGGTCCAGACGGCTGCGGTACTTGTCCAGCGTCGCCAGCGCCTGGTTGGCCTTGGCCAGCACGACCGGAATGTCCTCGAGGATGTACTTGATGCCGTCGACGTAGAGCGACACCACCTCGCGGCGCTCCGAGACCGCGACCACCATCGCGTCCGTCTGCTTGGAGACCCGCTCGGCGGTGCGGTGCCGCGTGCCGGTCTCGATCGTGAGGATCGTCGGGTCCGGCGTCAGCTGCACGTTGGCGTGGACGATCTTGGTGGCGTTCGTGCTCAGGACGATCGCGCCGTCCATCTTGGCCAGCTCGTACAGGAACGCGGGCGAGTAGTCGACGTCGAGCTTGATCCCGCCGGAGAACAGGAACGCCAGCTCCTCGGCGTCCCCGATGACGATCAGCGCGCCGGTCCGGGCATGCGACGATGTTGTCGATCCCCTCCCGCAATGAGGTTCCGGGCGCCACCATCTCGAGCGCCCTCATGATCCGGGACTCCTGTCGAGACTCGAGCTCGTCTTTGAGCTCTTCCCCGGAACGCGGCGGCATGAAGGTATTTTAGCGCTCTCGTTCGCCGCTCGCCCGCGCGCGGCGGTCGCCCTCAATCGCCGCACAGCGCGCATCGCGCCCCGCCGATCTTGCCGTTCGCTGCAAGATGCAGGCGCTCAGGCCGCTGCGCCGCTGCCGCTGCAGCGCCGCCGACAGCGCCGCCCGCAGCGTCCGGTGGGGCTCGGGCTGGAGCACGGGCCGCAGGCCGAACTTCCGGCCTCCGCCAGCCGCCGGTCCGCGTGGGCGACGCTCGCAGCTCGCCGGTGAGCCCGAGCTCGCCGAAGCACGCCAGCGGCCGCCTCGGACGGCCGATCAGCGCCACGCGCTTGGCGGCGCTGGCCACCGCCAGCGCCACCGCCAGATCGGCCCCCGGCTCGTCCACCCGCACGCCGCCGACGACGTTGACGAACACGTCGCGCTGCCCGAGCCCGATCCCGGCGTGGCGGCCCAGCACCGCCAGCACCAGCGCCACCCGATTGCGGTCCAGGCCGGCCACCACCCGCCGCGGCGGCACCAGCTCGGACGGCCCACCAGCGCCTGCACCTCGACCAGCAGCGGCCGCGAGCCCTCCATGGCGCACAGCACCACGCTCCCCGGCGCGCGCGTCGCCTCGCCGACGAACCGCGCGGACGCGTCGAGCACCTCGACCAGGCCCTGGTCGCGCATCTCGAACACGCCGGCCTCGTCGGTGGAGCCGAACCGGTTCTTGACGGCGCGCACCGTCCGGTAGGTGCGCTCGCGCTCGCCCTCGAACTGGAGCACGCAGTCGACGAGGTGCTCGAGCACCCGCGGCCCGGCGAGCGCGCCCTCCTTGGTCACGTGGCCGACGAGCAGCACCGCGATCCGCCGCCCCTTGGCCACGCGCATGATCTCGCCCGCCACCTCCCGCACCTGGGCCACCGAGCCGGCGCCGCGGAGAGGTCCACCGAGTGCAGCGTCTGCACCGAGTCGATCACGCACACCTCGGGCCGCTCCTGCTCGAGCGTCGCCAGCACCGTGTGCAGATCGGTCTCGGCGATCACCGGCACCGCCAGCGCCTCGCCGCGCGCAGCCGCTCGCGCCCGCAGCCGGATCTGCGCCGCCGACTCCTCGGCCGACACGTAGAGCGTCCGGCGCCCCGCCGCGACAGGTTGGCCAGCGCCATCGTGGTCAGCGTCGACTTCCCGATCCCGGGCGCGCCGCCGATCAGCACCAGCGAGCCGGGCACGATCCCGCCGCCCAGCACGCTGTCCAGCTCGCCGATCCCGGTGCTGAGGCGGTCGTCCTCGACCGCCTCGACGTCGGCGAGCGCGACCGGCTTGGCGGGCGCCGCCCGCAGCCGGCATCACCGCCGCCGCCGGCTGCGCGCGCCGCGGGGCGCGTCGGCCGGACCTGCTCCACCAGCGTGTTCCACTCGCCGCAGCCGGGCAGCGGCCGGCCCAGCGCGCGGTCTCGTGGCCGCAGGCGGAGCAGACGTGGACCGAGGTCTTGGGCATCGGCGGCCATGCGACCACGGGTGGGCCCCGACGCCAAGCCGGTGTGACGGACGGCACACAACGACGACGGCCCGAGCCAGAGGCCCGGGCCGTCGTGACGGAGCGGCCGCTCGAGGCCGGAGGCGCCGGAGCGTCGGCCTCGAGCGTCGCTCGCCGCCGGCTCGGCGCCGCCCGACCCTCGGCGCCGACGCCGACCGGCGTGCGGCTGGGCGGGCTCGATCACCGAGAGCTTGACGTCCTCGCCTCGGTCGCCGTCCTCGCCGGGCTCGACCAGCACCGTCGAACCCGACGGCACCTGCGAGCGGAGCACGAAGTCGGCCAGCGGATCCTCGATGTAGCGCTGGATCGCCCGGCGCAGCGGCCGCGCCCCCATGGCCGGGTCCCAGCCCTTGTCGACGAGCAGGTCCTTGGCGGGCTCCGACAGCTCCAGCTGCAGCTCGCGCTCGGCCATCGACTCGCGGATCCGCAGGAGCAGCAGCTCGACGATCTCCTTGATCTCGTCCTTGGTGAGCTTGTGGAAGACGATGACCTCGTCGATCCGGTTGAGGAACTCAGGCCGGAAGACCTTCTTGAGCTCGCCCATGATCCGGTTCTTCATGTCGTCGTAGGTGATCCCGGTCTCATCGTCGGAGACGGCGAAGCCCAGCGGCGTGTTGCGCGCGATCTCCGACGCCCCGATGTTGGAGGTCATGATCACGATGCAGTGGCGGAAGTCGACCGTGCGCCCCTGGGCGTCGGTCAGCCGTCCGTCCTCGAGGATCTGGAGCAGGATGTTGAACACGTCCGGGTGCGCCTTCTCGATCTCGTCCAGCAGCAGCACGCTGTAGGGCTTGCGCCGCACGGCCTCGGTGAGCTGACCACCCTCGTCGTAGCCGATGTAGCCCGGAGGCGAGCCGACCAGTCGCGACACCGCGTGCTTCTCCATGTACTCGGACATGTCGATGCGGATCATCGTGTCCTCGTCGCCGAACAGGAACTCGGCCAGGGTCCGCGCCAGCTCGGTCTTGCCCGACGCCGGAGGGGCCCAGGAAGATGAACGAGCCGGTCGGCCGCTTGGGATCCTTCAGGCCCGCGCGCGAGCGCCGGATGGCCTTGGAGACGACCTCGATCGCCGGGTGCTGGCCGATGACGCGCTTGTGGAGCTCCTCCTCCATGCGCATCAGCTTCGGCGTCTCGGCCTCGGTCAGCTTGAACACCGGGATGCCGGTCCACATCGAGACGATGTCGGCGATCTCCTCCTCGCCGATCGACGGGCGCTCGGTCGACTCGCCCGCCTCCCACTGGTCGGCCAGCTCCCGCTTGCGCTGCGTCAGCCGGCGCTCCTTGTCGCGGAGGTTGGCGGCCTTCTCGAACTCCTGGGACTCGATCGCCTCCTCCTTGGCGCGGCGCGTCTCCTCGATCTCGTCCTCGAGCTCGCGGTACACGGGCGGCGAGGTCATCGACTTGATCCGCATCCGCGACGCGGCCTCGTCGATCAGGTCGATCGCCTTGTCAGGCAGGAAGCGGTCGGAGATGTAGCGGTCGGCCAGATCGGCCGCGGCCTCGAGCGCCTCGTCGGTGATGTTGACCTTGTGGTGCTGCTCGTAGCGGTCGCGCAGGCCCTTGAGGATCTGCACGGTCTCCTCGGTCGACGGCTGGTCGACCGTGATCTTCTGGAAGCGCCGCTCCAGGGCGGAGTCGCGCTCGAGGTACTTGCGGTACTCCTCGAGCGTGGTCGCGCCGATCGTCTGCAGCTCGCCGCGGGCCAGCGCCGGCTTGAGGATCGAGGCCGCGTCGATCGCGCCCTCGGCGGCGCCGGCGCCGACGAGGTTGTGCAGCTCGTCGATGAACAGGATGATGTCGCCGCGCTGGGTGATCTCCTTCATCACCTTCTTGAGGCGCTCCTCGAACTCGCCGCGGTACTTGGAGCCCGCGACCAGGGCGGCCAGGTCCAGCGTGTAGATCTGCTTGCCCTTCAGCAGCTCGGGGACGTCGGCGTTGGTGATCCGCTGGGCCAGGCCCTCGACGACGGCGGTCTTGCCGACGCCGGGCTCGCCGACCAGCACCGGGTTGTTCTTGGTGCGGCGCGAGAGGATCTGCATGATCCGCTCGATCTCGGTCTCGCGGCCGACGACCGGGTCGAGCTTGCCCTCGGAGGCGAGCTTGGTCAGGTTGCGGCCGAACTGGTCCAGCAGCTTCGAGGACTTCTTGCCCTCGCCCTGGGGGCCGGCCGCCGGCCGCACCGCCGGCGCCGGAGCCGCGCTGGCGGCTGCCGGGACCGGACAGCATCCGGATGACCTCGTTGCGGATCTTCTCGGAGTCAGCGTCGAAGTCGAGCAGGATGCGCGCGGCGACGCCCTCGTTCTCGCGCACCAGGCCGAGCAGGATGTGCTCGGTGCCGATGTAGTTGTGGCCCAGGCTCAGCGCCTCGCGCAGCGCCAGCTCCAGCACCTTCTTGGCGCGCGGCGTGAACGGGATCTGGCCGGAGGTGACCTCCTCGCCGGAGCCGACGATGCGCACGACCTGCGCGCGCACGCGCTCGACCGTGATGTCGAGCGACTCGAGCACGCGGGCCGCAAGGCCCTCCTCTTCGCGCAGCAGACCGAGCAGGATGTGCTCGGTGCCGATGTAGTTGTGCTTGAGCGTCCGCGCCTCTTCCTGCGCCAGGACGACCACCTGGCGGGCTCGCTCTGTAAATCGCTCGAACATGATTGTTACTTCTCTCTGTTCGGGCGGTACTCGGGCGGTTGGTCGGTCGCGGTGTTTTCCTGGATCTGGTCTCAGTCTCCTACGCTGCCAGAATCGTCAAATGCGGTACGCCGGCTGCAGGGACGCCGATGATCCCGTTTCACCCACCTATCGGCCGTTACGCGCTAGTGTGAGTGGATCGGTCTCGTTTCGGGCCATGGGTCAGTCTACCAGCCCCTCGGCTCGTGACTCATGAGTGGTCGGGCATCCGCGTCGCTGCGGCGTGCAGCTTCTCAATCGGCAGGCACGGGGGCCTCGACGGATCATCCCGCTTCATCCCAGCAGGCCGACCGCGCTGGACCTCCCGGCGCCGCAAACAGGCGAGCCTCGACGATCGTGATCCTGTCACCGCCGCAGCGACGCAAGCTTCGCGACCCCGAATTCAGTCTCGCATTGCCGGGAACAGCACGACCTCGCGGATCGACGCGGTCCAGTCAGCAGCATCACGAGCCGGTCGATCCCGATCCCGATCCCCCCGGTCGGGCGGCATGCCGTGCCCGAGGCCTGGATGAACGCCTCGTCGTCCGGCTGCGCCTCCTGGTCCCCGGCGCCGGCGTGGCGCTGTCCTCGAAGCGGCGGCGCTGCTCGTCGGGATCGTTGAGCTCGGTGAACGCGTTGGCGATCTCCATCCCGCCGGTGAACGCCTCGAACCGCTCGACCAGCCCCGGCATCGGATCGGTGCTGCTTGGCGAACGGGACAGCTCGACCGGGTAGTCGAGCAGGAACGTCGGCTGGACCAGCGTCGGCTCGACCCGCTTGGAGAACAGCTCGTCGACCAGCTGCGGCCAGCTGTCGTCGCCGGGATCGCCGATCCCGCGCGCGCCGATCGCCGCCGCCAGCGCTCGCGCTCGCTCGACGAGGATGTCGATCCCGGTCCGCTCCAGGATCGCGTCCGTGAGCGTCTCGCGACGGAAAGGCGGCTGGAGTCGATCTCGCCCTCATACCCGGCCGCCGCCGCGACGTCACGCATCAGGCTGCTCGAACCGCTCGCGTCGTCCTCGCCGATCCGCGTACGCCTCGTACCACTCGACATCGTGAACTCCGGGTTGTGCTTGTAGGTGTTGACCTCGTTCCGGAAGATCCTTTCCGTGCTTTGTTTTAAACGCTCCAGTCCGGCGACGATCAAGCGCTTGAGGATTACAGCTCGCTCGCGATTCACAGGTACAGTGTCGTGGTCGAGCGCGTTGTGGTGTG
>CAWDYK010000019.1:0-13078 GCA_963806475.1 uncultured Solirubrobacterales bacterium | reverse complement strand
GTACGCGCCTCGGCCGGCCGATCACGGCGACGGGGACGTACCAGCGGCCGGTCGAGGATCCATACGGCTCCCTGCGGCGCGGGGCTCGAGCTTCGAGCAGTCCTCGACCGGCGCGACTGGGGGATGAGCTGGCAGCAGCCGCTTCCCGGCGGCGCCGACGCTGTCGGCTGGGAGGTCGAGCTGACGGTCCAGCTCGAAGTCGTCAAACAGCCCTAGGCGTGCGGCTCGTCGCGGTCAGCGGCAGCCTTCGCCAAGGCTCCCATAACCGCAAGCTGCTCGAGACGGCTGCGCGGGAACTCCCACGCGGAGTCGAATTCGAGCTCTTGCACGGTCTGGAGGACATTCCCTCACTACAGCGAGGACGCCGACGTCGAGCCCGCACTACCCGACGGTCCGCCGGCTGCGCGCGGCTCTCGGCGCAGCCGACGCCGTGCTCGTCCGACCCCTGAACACAACGCCCCTTTGCCGGGCGCTTCCCAAGAACGCGCTCGACTGGGCCTCGCGTCCGTTCCCCGACAACTGCCCGCGCGGCAAGCCCGTGTGGCGGTGGTCGGCGCCAGCACGAGCCTCTTTGGCGCCGTCTGGGCCCAGGCAGAGCTGCGCAAAGTGTTAGTGGGTCTCCCGGAAACGTTTGACCGGAAACGCGGCTCGCGCGGCGAATGAAGACGCGTGTCCTTGAGTCTGGAGGTGGTCATGCGTCCGCCGGAGGTGGTCGTGCGTGAGCTCTCGCCGGAGGAAGGTGCGCGGTTGAAGTCGATCTCCAAACGCGCGAAGTATCAGTCCAAGGTCAGCGGGCGATGAAAGTGTTGGGCTTCTATCGCCAGATCCGGATGCGCTACAGGCCGAAGATCCGGATCTACCTGATCGCCGACAACCTCTCCGCGCACAAGACTCCCGACATCCGGGCCTGGGCCGCGGAGAACAACGTCGAACTGGTGTTCACCCCCACCTACGCCAGCTTCCTGAACCGGATCGAGTGCCACTTCTGGGCGATCGGCGAGTTCGTGGTCAACAACGCCGACTACCCCGACTGGAACACGTTCAAGAAAGCCATGGCCGACCACATCCACTACCGCAACGGCCCCCACCGCGATCAACGCTTGCTCAAAGCCGAACAACGCCTGCTGATCGCCGCCTGAGCGATGAGGTTTCGAGTGCAGCGTTCCTGGGAGACCCACTAGCCGCGATCGGCGCGCGGGTGATCGACCGAGCGCTGCCCGTTCCCCGCGCTCAGGATGCGTTCGACTCGAGCGGCGCGCTCGGCGCGCTCGGCGACCCGGAGCCGCAGATCACCGGCTCGCCGGTGGTCGAGCTCAACCGCGCGGTCGCGGTCGCCGAAGGCGGGCGCACCGAGCAGGCGCTCGAGATCGTACGGCCTCGACCTCGACGACTACCAGTACCTGCACTCGACCCGCGGCGAGCTGCTGCGGCGCCTCGGCCGGACCGTCGAAGCGCGGCGCCGTGTATCAGCGTGCGCTCGAGCTTGCCCGCTCACAGCCCGAGCGCCGTTTCCTCGCCCGGCCGGATCGCCGAGCTGTAGACCGCCCCGGGTAACAGCCGGCCGACGCACCGTGGCTGTCCCCTCGGCGCCGGCCCGTTCGTCGTCTGTGTGTAGCGACCCCACGAACCGGGAGGTCAGCGAGATGACCCAGCCACGCACCCAGATCACACGCGAGCTCGACCGGCGCATGAGCGACGGGATCGAGGTTCGGCTGCTGTGGTGTCAGAACGACGGCCGCGTGAGTGTGGCGGTCAGCGACACGAAGACTGGTGAGGCGTTCGCGCTTGCGGTGGGCGAGGACGAGCGCGCGGTCGAGGTGTTCCACCACCCCTACGCGGCGCAGCCACAGCATCGGCGCGTCCCGATCGCGCCCTCCCGTTCGTCGTAGCGACAACAAACCCGACAGGAGGCAGCGATGCAACACCACGCCACACCAACACCCGGCGTTCAGCCGCACAAGACCCTCCACCACGAGCGCGGGGAGGAGTTCGTGCGCACCGCGTCTCGGACACAACGAGCTGTGGAGGTTGAAATGAGCAAGCGAGCAGAAGAACCGGTCAGCTTTCCGGCGCGGACGGCCCAGGAGTCGACGCGTATCTTGGGTATTGCTGGAAGTCTGCGGTTGGAGTCCTACAACCGCAAGCTGCTGGAGGCGGCTCGCGAACGCGCACCGTCGGCGGTCGCGGTCGAGCTGTGGGACGGGCTGAAGCGGGTGCCGCCGTTCGACGAGGATGACGAGCACGATCCGGGCGCGGCGGTGCGTGAGCTGCGCGATGCGATCGAGCGGGCCGATGCGGTGCTGATCTCCACGCCGGAGTACAACCGCTCGTTGCCTGGTCAGCTCAAGAACGCGCTGGATTGGGCGTCGCGGCCGTATGGGGCTGGCGTGTTGCGCGGCAAGCCGGTCGCCGTGGTCGGCGCGAGCCAGCTTCCGACGGGCGCGGCGCGTGCGCAGGCCGAGGTCCGCATCGTGTTGGCCGGGATTGGCGCACAGGTGATCGACGCGGAGCTTCCGCTCACGCGCGCGCATGAGGATTTTGACGAGCTCGGCCAGCTCTGCTCGCCGGCGCATCGTCAGAGCCTGGGCAGGCTCCTCGAGCAGCTCGCACTCGCGACCACGCGCACCGACCCGACTGCTGCCGCCGCGTAGACCCACACAACCCACATCGGCCCTACCAACCCAACGACCACTCAAAAACGGATGCGACGCACCCATTCGATTACGGAGACGCAACCGATGTTCGCTGACAATCCCCACCACTCCCGGCGTTGGACGATCCTGGCGATCCTCGCGATCGCGCAGCTGATGGTCGTCTTGGACGCCACGATTGTGAATATCGCGCTGCCCTCGGCGCAGCGGGCGCTGCATTTCGCCAACTCTGAGCGGCAGTGGATCGTGACCGCGTATGCGCTGGCGTTCGGCAGCCTGCTCTTGCTCGGCGGCCGGATCTCTGATCTGTTCGGTCGCAAGTGGACGTTCCGGCCCGCCGACGCGGGCGTCGCCGCCGCGACCGTCTCGGCCTCCCAGCAGATCGGCGGCTCGCTCGGCACCGCGCTGCTCTCGACGATCGCGACCAGCGCGATCGCCAGCTACATCACGGGCGCTCACACGCACCCGACCAGGCTGCTGATCGCTCACGCCGCCGTGCACGGCGACAGGACCGCGTTCGCCTGGGCCGCCGCGTTCTTCGCGGCCGGCGCGGTGATCGCAGCGGCGCTGTTCGAGCGCGGCACCAAAGCACTCACCGTTCACGCGACCGCTGCGCCGGCGACCGCCCATTGATCACTCGCTCCCGGTGCGATGTCCGCCCTCCCACACGCAGCCAAGGTCGCGAAGCGCCGATCCTCCGCCACGGTTGAGGGGCTGGGTGCGCGGCAGGTGAGCCGGAGGCTGCTCGAGACTGCCGGCGCTGCGCTCCTGGTTGTCGCGCTGGTGCTCGCGGTCCCCGGGCTGGGGAAGCTCCGCGCGCATCTTGCGCACGCCGCGCCGGGGTGGGTGGCCGTCGGCGTCGCCCTCGAGCTGCTCTCGGCGCTGTCCTATGTAGTGATCTTCCGGTCGGTGTTCTGCGCGCGGATGGGCTGGCGGCTGAGCTACCAGCTCGGGCTCTCGGAGCAGGCCGCCAACTCGCTGGTGTCGGCCAGCGGCGCCGGCGGGCTGGCCGTCGGCGTGTGGGCGCTTCGCCGACTCGGGATGAGCCGCGAGCGCATCGCCCGCCGCACCGCCGCGTTCTTCTTTCTCACCAGCATGGCCAACGTCGCGGGCGTGATCCTGTTCGCCGCGCTGTATCTGCTCGGGATCCTCGGCCACGACCCTAACCCCGCGCTCACCTACAGCTTCGGAGTGGCCGCGCTCATCGCCACGGTCCTCGTCCTCGCGCTTCCGGTGGTGCTGGGCCGCAGTGCGATCAGCGCACCCCCGGAAGCGAGCACGAGCCGGCTTGCCGCCGGCATCCACTTCCTTCGCCACTCGGTCGCCGAGGGCATTCGCGACGGGCTGTCGCTGCTCCGCCGGCGCTCCATCGGGGTGATCGCCGGGTCGCTCGGGACGATGGTCTTTGACCTCGCCGTCCTGGGTGTGTGCTTCCGGGCGTTCGGCGCCTCACCCGCGCTTGGCGTGCTCGTGCTCGGCTACCTGATCGGCCAGCTGGGCGGGAACCTACCCGTTCCGGGCGGGCTGGGCGGCATCGAGGGAGGACTCGTCGGCACGTTCGCGCTCTACCACCAGCCACTCGCCCCCACCACCGCCGCCGTGCTCGTCTACCACGCGATCTCGCTGTGGATCCCAGCGCTGCTCGGCGGCGCCGCGTTCGTCAAGCTGCGCAAGACGCTCGCGCGAGAGCATCACCCCGCCTCGATCTGCGCGCCCGCGCCCGCGCCGGCCCGACCCGTCGCCCAGCCGGTCCCGGCGCGATGAGCAAACACGACGGCAAGCCGCCGCTCAAGACCCGCTCAAAGCGCCGCCGCGTCCGCCGTGCACCTCACGACATCCGAGCCAGCACGCCAGAACGTAACAGGGTGTCGGCAACCTTCCACGCGCCGCTCTACTGTCACGCCGCCGACGCCGAACAGGTTGCCGAGCGGTGTCACGTCGATTACACCTTCTCTGCACGCCAGGTCCTTGACCGCGACTGCGATGTGATCCCACCCCCGGTCACACGCACGGCGCGACCTGCTTTCTGTTGGACTCGGGTGAACATCGCTGCCTGTTCAGCATTCAGCGGCGACACGATCAACTTCCCCGGCGGCGAGTGGATCGCAGAGGTGCTTGACTCAAGCGACCGCGACCGTTACCTCCGGAGCCTGGAGTTGATGCGCGGCCTGGACTTCGACGTGATCGTTCCGTCGGTCAGCGCCGCCGGACAGCCCTTCTACGATCTAGTCGACCGCGAACAGGCGCAAGACCGAATCGACGCGCTCATCCAACCCGTTTGCGACAGCGACTGACCTCGACCAAACAAGCTGGGGTTGTCATGCAAGCCTCCGGGTCGCGGGTGCCGTCACGGGCCGGCCGATCAAGTGGAGGACATCATGTCCGAGGCAAGATTGGTGGACATCATCGGCCGGCTGCGGTCACCGGCCGCCACACCGGGTCACTGGGCGGGGTGCGCGCCGCCGAACGAGGGGGGGGTGCGGTATGCGGCCAAGTACCACCCCGGCGAGCTCGCGCCGCAGCACGCGTTTCGGGATCGTCCACCTCCAGGGAGCCGTGACTCAGACCGTCTCAGGCGGCTCGCCGCTGATCGCGACCCTGCCGCCCGCCGCGCGCCCCGACCGTGAGGTCTACACGATCGTGCACACGTTCGGCGGGACCTACGCCGATCTCGCGATCGCACCGGACGGACGGATCGGCGTGATCACTCCCCGGCCGCCGGCGGCTCGCGACTTCTCGTTCGTCTCGCTGGAGGGCATCACCTACGAGCCGGCGAACCAGCTCGCCGACAGCCCGATCGAGATCAACGAGGAGAACTGGACGGACACGTTCACACCCGCCCATCCCGGGAACGGCGCGACCCCCGCCGCTAAGGTTCACGGTCAGGGGATGCCGTCGCGCGTGGCGAAACAGGTGACCAAACCGGTCAGGAATCGAGAAGCGCCGGTCACGAGCCGCGCCTAGCATGACTGTCGCGGACATCACCATTCACTCGACCGTCCTCTCGCATGGCCACCCGGACGCATCCCCGGCCCCTCAATTGCGACACCCTCGGCTTCGAGGTCGGCAACGGAGCTCGACCACACACACCGGGTCGATGTGACCCACGACTTCAGGAGTAACCATGACCAGCTCTTCCACCCACGGAATCAAGACCGTGCTGCATCCCGTGTCCGACCTGGCGACGGCCAAGGCGGTGTACGCCGCCCTGCTCGGCGTCCCGCCGCAGACCGACGGGTCCTACTACGTCGGCTTCGAAGCTGAGGGCCAGCACATCGGGCTGGTGCCCGGCGGCGGACCGCAGGGCATGGCCTCACCGGTGGCCTACTGGCACGTGCCGGACATCGAGGCGAAGCTGTCCGAGGTGACCGCTGCCGGTGCCACCGTGAAGGAGCCCGCGCACGACGTCGGTGGCGGCCGGCTGGTGGCCACCGTCACCGACCCCGATGGAAATGTCCTCGGGCTGCTTCAGGACCGATGAGTGCCGACCCCCGCTCCCGCGTTCAGCGTCGTCGCGACACCGAGCATCGGCTCACCCACGACATCGATGTCTGGGTGGCCGGTGCCGGCCCCGCCCAACACATGGAGACACGATGAGCATGGCCACGAGGACGGACACGCAGTCGCCTGCGCTGCACGTTGCCGACAGCCACGATTTGCTCCGCGTGCACGGTGCGCGCGAGAACAACCTCGAGGACGTCAGCGTCGAGATCCCGAAGCGCCGGCTGACAGCGTTCACCGGCGTCTCCGGATCGGGCAAGAGCTCGCTGGTGTTCGACACGATCGCCGCGGAGTCGCAGCGGCTGATCAACGAGACCTACAGCGCCTTCGTGCAGGGCTTCATGCCTACGCTGGCGCGACCCGAGGTCGACGTACTCGAAGGGCTGACGACCGCGATCATCGTCGACCAGCAGCGGATGGGTGCCGACGCCCGCTCGACGGTCGGCACCGCCACCGATGCCAACGCGATGCTGCGGATCCTCTTCAGCCGACTCGGGCAGCCACACATCGGCTCACCCAACGCGTTCTCCTTCAACGTCCCCTCGGAGCGAGCGAGCGGTGAGATCACGATCGAACGCGGTGGCGGCAAGACCGTGACAGCGACCTTCACCCGCACGGGCGGCATGTGTCCGCGCTGCGAAGGCCGGGGCACCGTCTCCGATCTCGACCTCACGCAGCTGTTCGACGATTCCAAGTCGCTCGCCGAGGGCGCGGTCACCGTTCCCGGCTACAAGGCGGGCGGCTGGAACTACCGGCTCTACAGCGCGTCGGGCTTCGTCGACCCGAACAAGCCGATCCGCAAGTACACGATGATCGGCCACCTCGGCTCCTCGCTCACCGACGTCACCTACGTCTTCGACGAGCCCACCACGGGCCTGCACCCCCATGACATCCAGCGGATGAACGAACTGCTGCTGCGGCTGCGGGACAAGGGCAACACGGTGCTCGTCGTGGAGCACGAGCCGGAGACAATCGCGATCGCCGACCACGTCGTCGACCTCGGCCCCGGCGCCGGCACGGCGGGAGGCACCGTCTGCTTCGAGGGCACCGTCGAGGGGCTGCGGGCCAGTGGCACCCTCACCGGCCGCCATCTCGAGGACCGGGCCGCCCTCAAGGAGACGGTGCGGACGCCCACCGGCACGCTGGAGATCCGCGCCGCCACGGCGCACAACCTGCGCGAGGTCGACGTCGACATCCCCCTTGGGGTGCTTGTCGTCGTCACCGGCGTCGCCGGCTCGGGCAAGAGCTCGCTCGTGCACGGGTCGATCCCCGCCGGCGCGGGTGTGGTGTCGATGGACCAGGGCGCGATCCGTGGCTCGCGACGGAGCAACCCGGCGACCTACAGCGGACTGCTCGACCCGATCCGCAAGGCGTTCGCGAAGGCCAACGGCGTGAAGCCGGCGCTGTTCAGCGCCAACTCCGAAGGCGCCTGCCCCGACTGCAACGGCGCCGGCGTCATCTACACCGACCTCGACCGGTAAAGGGGCGTGTTCAACAGGGTCGAGTCGGCCCTCATCCTGTTCGACAGAGAGTCGTATGTGCCACGATCTCGCAGGTGACCAGCAGACCCGCCGCGGAGCAGCGCCTGCGCGACCTCGCGCGGCTGCGCCGCGTTCGCGACCGGATCGACCGGGAGTACGCGCAGCCACTGGACGTCGAGGCGCTCGCCCGCGGCGCGTACATGTCGGCCGGGCACTTCAGCCGCGAGTTCCGGCTCGCCTACGGCGAGTCGCCGTACGGCTACCTGATGACGCGGCGGATCGAACGCGCGATGGCGCTACTGCGGCGTGGCGAGCTCAGCGTCACCGAGGTCTGTTTCGCGGTCGGCTGCTCGTCGCTGGGCACGTTCAGCACGCGCTTCACCGAACTGGTCGGTGTGCCGCCCAGCACCTACCGGCGCCACGCGGCAAGCGCGACGGCGGGGATGCCGCCGTGCGTCGCCAAACAGGTGACCAGACCGATCAGAAATCGAGAAGCGCGGTCACCCGAACCGGAGCTAACGTGACCGCCATGGACATCACCATTTACGCGACCTACCTCCCGCACGACGACCCGGACGCCGCCCTGGCTTTCTATCGCGACACCCTCGGCTTCGAGGTGCGCAACGACGTCGAATACGGCGGGATGCACTGGATCACGGTCGGCCCCGCCAACCAGCCCGGCACGTCCATCGTTCTGCACCCGCCGGCCGCAGACCCCGGCATCACCGACAACGAGCGCAGCACCATCATCGAGATGATGGCGAAGGGCACCTACGGCCACATCAACCTGGCCACCAAGGACCTCGACGGCGCCTTCGAGCGGCTGCAGGCCGGCGACGCCGAGGTCGTCCAGGAGCCGATCGAGCAGCCGTACGGGGTTCGCGACTGCGCCTTCCGCGATCCCGCGGGCAACCTGATCCGCATCATCGAGTTGCGCTGAGCCGTCCAGCGATCGCTGCCGCACGGTGCACAGACGGCACCGTGAGGCGCTGAGACGAGATCTCTCAATCCGTAGAGACCAGTCAGCAGGCAATCTCGCGGATCGAGAGCGCGAGTCAAGTCGTATGTAGTGGTGTAAGTGAGTGCTGGTCGGTAGTTGTAGTGGTGCTGTTGGTAACCCGAGGGGTTATCAACAGCTTTTTAGGTTTTCGCGCGCGCGTGGGGGTGAGGCGGCTTGGAGCTCTGCGACCACCTCCTCCTGGGACTCGGTGCCGCTCTCACCGAGGACGAGCGCGAGCGATTCCTCGGAGAGGTAGCGGCGGCAGGCGGTCGACCTTCCGAGTCGAGACGCCATTCACGTACGCCTCCATCACGACCGCCACGATCGCCTGCTCACACCGCCGGCGCGGCTCCAGAAACGACGGGAAGTACGCCCCGCTCGGGGTCGGCGTCAGGGCTGGATCGAGTTCGGCGAGACCCTCCGAGTTAGCCGCGGGAGCTGGCGAGTCTTGCGAAACGATGACCGACGCGCCGCAGTTGTGTGATCACTCGCTCGCGCCCCGGTTGGAAACGTGCGTCGAGAGCGCGGCCACTGCGTCGCCGTCGAGGCGCCGCGGCGTTTCGTCGCGCATCAGCTCCAGTGCGCGGTCAGGTGTGTATGCCGGGCGGTATGGACGTTCGACCGTCAGCGCTGCGTACACGTCGGCTACCGCAAGGACGCGCATCGGCATCGTCAGCTCGCCACCGGCTGAACCGCGCGGATAGCCGGTGCCGTCGACGCGCTCGTGGTGCGCACCGGCGAGCGGCGCCAGAGCACCTAGGATTGGGACGCGCTCGAGGACATGTTCGGTGAGCAGCGGGTGCTTCATCATGGTGCGCCACTCGGTGTCGGTGAGCGGACCGGGTCTGTCGAGAATGCGGTTGGAGATCGACAGCTTGCCGATGTCATGCAGCCGCGACGCACGACCGAGATCGCGCCGTGTGCGGGCGTCGAACCGGAGCTCGGTAGCGATGTCGGTCGCGATCGTGTGGACACGATCGTGGTGCTCCTGAGTCCAGCTCGACTTCGCGCCGACGACGTCGCCGAACGCCTGGGCAGTTCGATCAAGCCGGTCCTGATCGGCGATCAGGACCCGGTCGGGCGGCTCGACTGCGGAGACGTCTGGTTCGGCCAGCGATTCCCAGAAGCCGACGTCTGAGCGGAATGACACCAGCGCGGCGACGAGCTCCGGATCAAACCACTGCCCGCTTCGCCGCAGCGCCACTCGGCACGCCGTATCCACGCCGCGCACGAAGTGGAAGACCTCCACCGTTTGGGCCAAGCACAGAACCCGGGCCGCCAGCGGAATCTCCGTGCCTTGCAACCCCCGTGGCTGGCCCCGACCGTCCCAGTGCTCATCGAGCGCAAGAATCGCGTCGGCCGTCGCCTCGGAGAATCCGAGCTTGCGCGCAATCTCAGCCCCTTGGTGGCACCGCGCCAGCATCAGCGACTTCGTGACCTCTCCCTCGTTGCGGATCGCCCACAGACGCTGGGTTCGCGCGGCCAGCGACTCACCGGGCGTGACCGTCCTCACCGACCAGACGAACGCCGACAGCGGCCGCGACCAGTCAATGAACTTAGACGAGCGCTTGGCCACTTGATCGTCTGCACCGAACAACGCCGCCATGCGTGCCGAGTTCGCCGTACACCCAGCGTCCTTGAGCAACAGCGCATAGAACAGATCCGAGCGTTCGTCTGCCGGGAGCCCGAGCTCCTCCGCGAGGCGCATCCCGATCAAGCAAGACCGCTGCGCGTGACCAGGCGGTTGCCCCTCAGCGATATCCAGCGCATACGACAAACCACCAATCAGCTGGGATAACGCCATTCCCCCAGGGGTTGAATCCATCGCCGCCTAGCCCGGGGTGATGATCTGGCCGTTAGCGACCACGTTAACCCGCCCTCCAGCGATTCCCGCCGGGGCCAGATTGACTCGCGGCTCTGTATCGCACGAGCCGCAAAGGACCTCGTCCCTGTCTCGCGCGCGCACGACAGTGCGGACGATCGTGCCATCCGCGCCACGCACAAGGACCTTCATTCTCCGGAGCTTAGTCGCGCGCTCGCTCCCCATGACGGCTCGCGTGCCTGACCGGAGATCCGGATTGATGGGGGATCGCCGCCAGGCCGCCCCGAGGGTCTGGAGAGGTCAGCTGGTTTCGCACGAACGGCTCCGTGGCAGCGATCACCCCCGCGGCATTACGAGTCCGGCGGCGTCACGCAGTTGTTTGCCGCCCGCCGCCAGCAGCAGCTCAGCGGCTGAGAGCAGCTTGTCGATCCGCTCGAGCGCCGAGGACCGCCGGTCGATCAGCTGATCCTCACCACGACCGCCGTCACATCGTCGTGCGAACCGTCCTCGGGCAGCGCGCTCGCGAGGAGGTGGCCGCAGAGCGGCTGCGGGTCAAGGGGCCCCGAGGCGGCGGCACGCTCGAGGCGCGCGAGGCCGACGTCGAGCGATTCCCCGCGACGCTCGACGAGTCCGTCGGTGTACAGGATCAACAACCCGCCCGGGCCGAGCACGCGGTGGAGGTCGGTGTACTGCACCTGCTCGATGCCGATCAGCTCGTCGCCGCCCTCGGCGTAGATCGTCTCGCCACTGCCGAGGCGCAGCAGCGGCGGCAGGTGACCCGCACTTGCCCACCTGACGATTGCGTCGCGGGGATCGATGATCGCGTACAGCACCGTGAACAGCTCCCCCTCGCCGGCCTCGACTGATAGCTGCCGAGCCGCGTCAGGACCTCGCCGGGCATGCGCTGGCCGCCGTCGGCGAGCGCGTAGGCGCGCGTCACGCTGCGCAGCTGGCCCATCGTCGATGCCGCCGGGATCCCCTTGCCGGTGACATCGCCGATCACCGCGCCCAGCGTCCCCCTGGCAGCGCGAACGCGTCGTACCAATCGCCTCCAACCTCGGTCGCGGCTCCGGCCGGCTGGTAGTGAGCGCCGATCCAGAGGCCCTCGACCTGGTCTTCGGGATGGCACAGGTCGAGCACCGCGACGCCGCCGAGCGTACCCGGCTCGCGGCGCAGCAGGCGCCCGAACGCCGGGTTTGCGAGCACGATCCGGCGCGCAGGGTCGAGCACCGTCTTGCCGATGGGAGCGGCCTCGAACGCCCCGCGCAGCAACGCTTCCGAGCGCTTGAGCGCACGCCGGCTGCGCTCGAGCTCGGCGAACACCGGCGACCTTCGACGCAGCAGCTCGGAGTCGAACGGCTTGATCACGTAGTCAACCGCGCCGACGCCGTAGCCGCGGACGATATCCGCGACCTCATCGCTGGCCGCGGTCAGAAACACGATCGGGAGGTCGTGGGTCCGCGTCCGGCTCTTGATCAGGCGGGCGGTCTCGAGGCCGTCGAGGCCGGGCATGCGCACGTCGAGCAGGATCAGCGCGTAGTCGCGCTCGAGCAGCATCCGCAGCGCCTCGTACCCGGAGGTGGCGGTGTGCACCGGCAGCCCCAAGGGCGCGAGCACCGCGCGCAGCGCGCTCAGGTTCTCGGCTCGATCATCGACCAGCAGGATCGGCAGGAGGTCTCCCGCCGTCAGCTCGGCGAGTGCTTCGCGGCCATCGAACTGCTCGGCGTCGGTGGCCAACTGCGTTACGCGTCCAGCCAGACGCGCATCATCGAAACGAGCTGGTCCATGTTGACCGGCTTGGTGATGTAATCCGACGCGCCGGCGGTGATCGCCTTCTCGCGATCGCCCTTCATCGCTTTGGCGGTGAGGGAGATATCGGAGACTCTCGAACCTTGACATCGAGCGGATCGCCCTGGCGGTCTCATAGCCGTCCATCTCGGGCATCATGATGTCCAGCAGCACGAGATCGGTGTTGGGATGCTGGTGCAGGCGCTCGATGCCCTCGCGGCCGTTTTCGGCGAACACGACCTTCATCCCGCGCTGCTCAAGCGTCGAGGTCAGCGCGAACACGTTACGGATGTCGTCGTCGATCACGAGCACCTTCTTGCCATGCAGCGGCGCATCCCCGGAGCGTAGGCGATCGAGCATGCGGCGGCTCGGCGCGGGCAGCTGTGCCTCGACTCGGTGCAGGAACAGCGAGGCGCGCTCGACAAGTCGCTCGGGCGAGTCGGCGACGCTGATGACCGCGCCCTTGGCCAGGCCATCGAGCAGCGCCCGCTCGGCCTTCGGCAGTTCCGTCGGGACGAACGCGATCACCGGCAGCTCTCGCAGCGATTCGTCGGTGGCGATCTTGCGCAGCAGCGCGAATCGTCGCCGTGGTCCTCCCCGACGAGCACCGCCGCGAGGTCGAAGCGGTCCGATCCGATCGCCTCGCGCGCGCTCGGCGGGTCGATCCGCTCGAGCGCCGCGCGATCGTCGCAGACCAGCTCCTCGAGCTGCCCATCGATCTCCTCAGGCCTGGCGACGAGCGCAATCCGAGCCGGCGCCGACGCCACCCGCTCGAGCCGCTCGAAAGCCTCCTCGAGCTCCTGCGGCTGCGGCGGCTCGGCCAGGAACAGCGCCG
>CAWDYK010000018.1:0-75672 GCA_963806475.1 uncultured Solirubrobacterales bacterium | reverse complement strand
ACCGCAAAGCCAAGCGTGACGGCGAACCCGCCCGCGTCGTCGAATACAAGCTCGAGGACCCCGCGCTGACAGAAGCGGAGCAGAGCTACCGCCTGATCACCACGATCCTTGAACCGACGCCGCGCCGGCGAGCGAGCTCGCGGCGCTCTACCCGCAGCGCTGGGAGCTCGAATCGGCGCTCGATGAGCTCAAGACCCACCAGCGCGGCCCGCGGGTCGTGCTTCGCTCCAAGGCACCCGACGGCGTCTACCAAGAAGCCTACGGCCACCTCTGCACCCACTATGCGATCCGCCGCATGATGCACGACGCCGCCTTACGAGCAGACCTCGTCCCCCACCGCTTATCGTTCTGGTTTGCGTCCCGGTGTTGAAATGGGTTTTGCCCGCGCCGGCGACGGCTGGTGTTAGGGTCGAATACGGACCGGGGTCTGACCCGATTTGCGTCCGGACCCCTTTCCCGGGTGTCCTGTCTCAGAAGTGTCGGCCTCGGTCCGTGTCTTCGAGGAGCCGGTCTGACCTGATAGGAGCGTCGACTTGCTGAGCCCGATCCCGACCGGGACATTGTTGACCGACTCCGCCACCAAACCTACCAGCGGAGGTTGAGCTGATGTCGAAGAGGAGGAGGTCCGGGCCCGTCGCACGTGCTGATCACGCCCGATCACGCGGGCAATGTGGTCGGGGTCGACCGCATAAGCGGAGCTTGTCGGCGACGGTGGTCGATCCCCGCGGGGGGATCGTCGCCTCCGAGCACTTCCGTGTCTCGGGCGATGGGCACCGTGGGCTTGAGGCGTGGGCGCGGCAGTTCGGGCCGATCGCCCGGTGCGGCGTCGAGGGCGCCTCGAGCTGGGGGCGCCACACGGCGGTGTTCCTCGTCCGAGCCGGCGATGACGTGCGCGATGTGTGCGCGAACCGCACGCCCCGGTCTGATCGCGCGCGTCAGCGCGGCAAGTCCGACACCTTGGACTCGGAGCGGATCGCGCGGGAGCGCTCGCGCACCCGTTGCTGCCGCGGGCGTTCAAGCGCGCCGGGCAGGACAGCGGCCCGGACGAGTTGCACGAGCTGCTGGCGCTGTGGCACAACCAGCGCCGGTCGCTCCTCGCAAGCCGCCAGCACCTGCTCAACGAGGCCGAGAGCATGCTGTGCGAGCTGCCGCTCGAACTGCGCGAGCAGCTGCCCGACACCAACGCGGTCAGGCCGAGGCTGCAGACGCTCGCTCACCGCAACCGCCGTCGGCGCTACGACGCGGCGACCCGCCTGCGTCTGCAGCTGCTCGACGGGTACCGCGCGCAGATCGCCGCGCTCGATCGCCAGGAGAAGCAGGTCGTCGCCCGTCTGCGCGAGCTGGTGCAAGCCAGCGGGTCGACGCTCTGCGAGCTGTGCGGGCTCGAGGTCCGGTCGGTCGCCGAGCTGCTGGTCGAGGTCGGCGACGTGCGCCGGTTCACCGAGGGCGGGTTCGCCCGCTTCAACGGCACCGCGCCGTTGGCCGCGTCGACCGCCGAGGGCCCCGGCGAGCCTGTGCGCCACCGCTTCAACCCCGGCGGCAACCGCGCGTGAACGCGATCCTCTACCGGATGGCGATCACGCAGCTGCGCTGCGAGCCGCGGGCCAAGCGCATCTACGCCGAGGCGCGCGCCAACGGCCACAGCAAGAAGGAGGCCCGCCGGATCCTCAAGCGCCACCTCTCCGATGTCGTCTACCGCCGCATGCTCCGCGATGGTGCCCGGCTCACCGCCGAGCTTCCCCTCCTCGCTCCATGACCGCGCGCGGCGCGACGCAGTCAAAGATGGAGCGCCCTACCGGACGAACGATCTTGACGGCATCGCGCCGGGCGCCATCCTCCGCCTCAGGAGGGGGTAGCCGGACATCGGTGACCCGCGCGCATGCCCGCAGATCGCCTCACAGCGCGTCCATCTGCAACCACGAGGTTGCTACTGGGCCCTCTTAACTTGACATAGGAGCTTCTGACTTCGCGACAGAGGTGCCGTCGTTTTTCAACCTAATCCTGGGAGGCTGCCGGGGCCCTGAACCAGTGGGCCTGACGCCGAGGGTGGCGCTGTTGATCGAGGTGGAGATCACCAGCCCGTACCCGACACCGAGCATCACCAGCGCCGGCAGAATGCCGGTGGCGTCGCTCGAGGCGACACCCAGCCGGGTGAGGTACAGCATCCCGTCGCCACCGAGCAGCATGCCGGCCACGACCAGCGGCCGCGGGCCGACCCGGGGACGGAGTTTGTTCGTTGAGATCAGCGCCGCGACCATCACCGAGGCGGCCGCTCCGGCGTCGCAGCGATTTCTCGGTCCCCAGCGTCGCTGGGGCGCGACTCACGGCGGGCCGGTCGTATCTCGCGGGCCCCGGGGGGTAGCTAGAGCGCCGCGCCGCGGATAGGCTCGTCGAGCTCACGCCCACGACCGGAGGAAAAGCCCATGAGTGCGGAAGCGAATGTCGAGACCGTCAAGTTGATGTACGACGCCTTCACCAAGGGCGACGTGGCCACGATCCTCGATCAGTGCACCGACGACGTGGACTGGGCGAGCGACGCCTCGGGTGACACCGCCCCGTGGTGGGGCGAGCACAAGGGCAAGGAGGCCATGACCGACTTCTTCACCGGGATCGCCGGGACTTCGGAGGTCACGGAGTTCACGCCGCTGAGCTTCGCCACGAACGAGACCGACGTGATGGTCTTCCTGCGCTACGGAAGCCGCAACACCGCCACCGGCAAGGAGGCGTCGATGCACCTGCACCACTACTGGCGCTTCCGCGACGGCAAGGTGGAGTACTACCGGGGTTCAGAGGACACGCAGCTCACGGCGTCGACGTTCGAGCCGTAGGGAGCGCGAACCTGGCCCTCGGCCGTCGAGCCCTGGACCGCCGCTTCGGACGAGCAGCAGAAGCACGCCGCAGCCGCTCGCTGCCTGCTGCTCGCGAATCGCTGAGCGGCAGCGTTGGCACCGCTCCTTCCCGACTGAGACGACTCCCGAGGAGGAGGCTTCGGCCGATCGCCGACCCGTCGTTTGCGGCTGGTGACACGGTTCTTACCAGCACCCCAACGCCGGGAGTGGTGCGGATTGTCAGCGATCATTGGTTGGGTCTCCGTAATCGAATGGATGCGTCGCATCTGTTTTTGAGTGGTCGTTGGGTTGGTAGGGACCGATGTGGGTTGTGTGGGTCTACGCGGCGGCAGCAGTCGGGTCGGTGCGCGTGGTCGCGAGTACGAGCTGCTCGAGGAGCCTGCCCAGGCTCTGACGATGCGCCGGCGAGCAGAGCTGGCCGAGCTCGTCAAAATCCTCATGCGCGCGCGTGAGCGGAAGCTCCGCGTCGATCACCTGTGCGCCAATCCCGGCCAACACGATGCGGACCTCGGCCTGCGCACGCGCCGCGCCCGTCGGAAGCTGGCTCGCGCCGACCACGGCGACCGGCTTGCCGCGCAACACGCCAGCCCCATACGGCCGCGACGCCCAATCCAGCGCGTTCTTGAGCTGACCAGGCAACGAGCGGTTGTACTCCGGCGTGGAGATCAGCACCGCATCGGCCCGCTCGATCGCATCGCGCAGCTCACGCACCGCCGCGCCCGGATCGTGCTCGTCCATCCTCGTCGAACGGCGGCACCCGCTTCAGCCCGTCCCACAGCTCGACCGCGACCGCCGACGGTGCGCGTTCGCGAGCCGCCTCCAGCAGCTTGCGGTTGTAGGACTCCAACCGCAGACTTCCAGCAATACCCAAGATACGCGTCGACTCCTGGGCCGTCCGCGCCGGAAAGCTGACCGGTTCTTCTGCTCGCTTGCTCATTTCAACCTCCACAGCTCGTTGTGTCCGAGACGCGGTGCGCACGAACTCCTCCCCGCGCTCGTGGTGGAGGGTCTTGTGCGGCTGAACGCCGGGTGTTGGTGTGGCGTGGTGTTGCATCGCTGCCTCCTGTCGGGTTTGTTTCGCTACGACGAACGGGAGGGCGCGATCGGGACGCGCCGATGCTGTGGCTGCGCCGCGTAGGGGTGGTGGAACACCTCGACCGCGCGCTCGTCCTCGCCCACCGCAAGCGCGAACGCCTCACCAGTCTTCGTGTCGGTGACCGCCACACTCACGCGGCCGTCGTTCTGACACCACAGCAGCCGAACCTCGATCCCGTCGCTCATGCGCCGGTCGAGCTCGCGTGTGATCTGGGTGCGTGGCTGGGTCATCTCGCTGACCTCCCGGTTCGTGGGGTCGCTACACACAGACGACGAACGGGCCGGCGCCGAGGGGACAGCCACGGTGCGTCGGCCGGCTGTTACCCGGGGCGGTCTACAGCTCGGCGATCCGGCCGGGCGAGGAAACGGCGCTCGGGCTGTGAGCGGGCAAGCTCGAGCGCACGCTGATACACGGCGCCGCGCTTCGACGGTCCGGCCGAGGCGCCGCAGCAGCTCGCCGCGGGTCGAGTGCAGGTACTGGGTGGGCGCGGTGGATCAAATTCAGCGCGCGGCGACCGGTTGCTAGCCGGAACGACGGCAGCTGCAAGCGCCTTGGGCATCCCGCGGCCCTGGCGGCCGCACTGCCGAGTCGTTGACCAAAGCGGCGACGATTCCGCGTCGACAGCGTTGGCGCGGGCTGCTGGAAGCGGACAGCATGGGTCAAGGTCGGTTCGGCTGGCCGGGTCGACGCTGGCGTCGACCTTCGTGCGCAACCCATCGACGCCCACACCGGTCACGCTGGCGCCGTGGCCGCTCTATTCAACGATGGGCAGCTTGGTCGCGGGCGCGGTGCTGCCGTCGCGGCGCTTTCAACCGTCGAGTACGCCGGGTTGCGGCGCGTTCGCACCGTCAGCGCCCTCTCCTCCCCCGCTCTCGGTCCGCCTTCCGCCACACCATCGGCGACCGGACACGCGCCGGGGCTGCGGCTGTCGGGCTTACATGCCCCCCATCGAGCCTGGCAGGGTCAGGCCGGGGAGGTCCCCGGGCGCGATGGCCATCCAGATCGCCAGCGCCGCCAGCGTGGCGGCCACGCCGTAGACCGCAGGTGTATCCCAGGGCAGCAGCCGCTCGGCGGCGATCAGCGCTGCGACCGCGACCATCCACGTGAGGCTCATCACCCCGAGCGCGAACAGAGCCGCCATCAGCCCGATGCAGCAGCCGACGCAGGACGCGCCGTGCCGCACCGCACCCCGCAGGCCGCCGCCGGCCCCCGGCCGCGTCTCGCCCGCCAGGCTCAGCGGGGTCCGGCACCGTTGCAGGCACCGGGCCTTCGTCGCGGTGAGCTGGTAGCCGGCCGCGGCCAGGATCACGCCCGCGGCGACGTAGCGACCCGCACGGTCCCAGGCGAGGAAGGGCATCTCGAGCGCGCGCACCGCCTCGAGCAGGAGGTAGGCCACGAGCCCCGCGGCCGTCCACGCGGCCAGGTAGCCCACGATGAAGGCGGCGACCCTGCGCTCCCCGCCCGGCGCGAATGCAAGCGCCGCCGGGACCAGCGAGGGGAGCATCATCGCCGCCATCATCACCAGCCAGCTGACGGCGAACCAGCGCAGGTCACCGAGGTCGGTCCCCGGGGCAGCGTCCATGGCGCTCATGCGCTCGCCGGTCACGACCCAGGCTGTAGCGGCGAGCGCGAGCAGGGCGCAGGTCAGCCCGACTCGCGTCAGCCGGGGCAGCGGGGGCGCGGGGCGAAGGGTGGCGGACTCCATCAGGCGGTGACCCTCTCGTATTCGTCGTGCCGGACCCAGATGTACTCGTCGCCGTTGCGGCCCAGCGGCGCGCGGTCGAGCCATTGGTAGGCGCCCCACAGGCCGTCGAGCCCGCGGGCGTAGGCCGAGTAGGTGTGGTAAACCGCGCCGTCGGAGAGGGCGAAGGCGCTCATGCCCGGCCTCTCCTGGAGAAACTGCGCCAGGTCTGCGCCGCAGCTCGTGGCCGACTCGAACAGGGGACCCGAGTCGACCTCCAACAACGCCGTGCGATCTCCAATGCTCGCGAAGTTGTACTCGCCGCCCTGGCGCAACTGCTCCGACCTGATCGACGCGGTGTAGTCGTAGTTGAAGTCGCTGCCGAACGACGAGGCCCAAGCAAACGTCCAGCCCATGCGCCGCTTGTACGCCTGCAGCTTCTCGAGCGGTGCGCGCGAGACGCAGATCAGGTTCGCGTCGGCCCGGTTTGCAAGGTGTACGTGGAACCCGTTGAAGCCGTCGGCGATCGACGAGCACGAGGGGCAGCCCGCCTCGAACTGCGGGCCGAACATGAAGTGGTAGACGAGCAGCTGCGAGCGTCCGTCGAACAGCTGTGCGAGCGTCTTCGTCCCGTCGTCGGTGTCGAAGGTGTACTCCTTCTCGACACGCACCCACGGCAGCTCCCGGCGCTCACGGGCGAGCTCGTCGCCGCGGCGGGTGTGCTCCTTCTCGCGGGCCAGCAGCTCCTTACGGGCAGCCAGCCACTCGTCCCGTGTTCCGACCTTGTGGTTCGTCATCGCTTCCCTCCTGTCTTTGACGTTCTGTTGCCTGTGCGCGCGCAACTGACTCGGCTATGCGCTTGATCGCCGACAGCCGCACGTCCCAGTCCGCGGCGAGCTGGGCCATCGAGCGCGTCGCCGCGTTGAGCCGCTGCGGGCGGATCGCGTAACGCACCTCCCGACCCCGGCGCGTGCCCTCCACGAGCCCCGCACGATCCAGGACGGCGAGGTGCTTGGCGACCGCCTGACGGGTGACCGGCAGCTCGCCGGCAAGGATCGTCGCGGTCGCCTCCGCCCGCTCCAGGAGGACGTCGAGCACCCGCCGGCGGGTGGGATCGGCGACCGCCGACCACAGCTCGTCGACCTCGGCCGCAACGGGACTCATCCGTCTCCCGGTGTGCGGGTCCGTCGCCCGACGTACTCTCCCAACTCGCCGAGCTCGAGCTCCCAGCCGCGGCGGTGGCTGTCGAAATACCGCTGCTTCTCGTCTTCGGGCCCGGCGAGACCCTGGAAGCCGGTCTCGACCACCGTCAGCCGCGTGGAATCTTGCTCCGCGCGGAGGCTGAACTCGACCAGCGTCGAATTGCCCTCGTCGATGTCCCGGCCGGGATCGACGGCCCAGCGGAAGGAGAAGAAGTGCGGCGGCTCCACGCGCTCGACACGCCCCTGGACGGTGCCGAAGTCGTTCCAATGAAGGACTGCCCTGCCGCTGGGCCTCAGGTCGAGGTCGGCGGAGTCGCTGAACCAGCCACTGATGTGCTCGGGCTCGGTCACGACAGACCACACCACCTCCAGGGGGGCGTCGATCAAGATCTCACGTTCGATCCGCTGGGGGACCACGCAGTGCCTCCATCATGTGCAACCAAAGGTTGCGTAACCCTAGCAGGTCGCATTGAGGCGAGCATCTTCCTCGCCCTGTCGGTCGCGGCGATCGGGCTCTCGCTGCGGTGGATCAAGCAGTGGATCGCCTGACTCAAGCCCCGCCAGAACAGGGCCCGTATTAGTTGTGGGAAGTGGCTGCCCCCGGTTGGGGTTGGGAGGCGGCCCGGGTGCGCCGCGCGGCGCCGGGGGACCGCGCAAAACGTGCAACGGTGCCGCCGCTCAGGACTCCATGCACGAACGCACGTGTGGGGTGCTTATGCGCGCGACACGCGAACTCGACGGCCGGATCAGTGACGGCATCCATGTCCGTCTGCTGTGGAACCCGAGCGACGACCGCGTATCGGTCGCGGTCAACGACAGCAAGACCGGAGACGCCTTCGAGCTGCCGGTCTGCGACGGCGACCGCGCGCTCGACGTCTTCCGCCACCCGTACGCGTACGCAGCGTGACGCGAACGGCGATGCGGTGGCGGCCTATAAGACGCGAGTCAGCAGGACCAGGGCAACAATCATCGGCGCGGCCATAACCGTGACGTCGGCTGTGGCCGCCATCGCGATCGCCGCACGCCAGCTCCACCGACGGATCCGAGTCCTTGCGACCAGCAGACCCGCGGAGGCGCGAACTGCGATCGGCACGCCGGGCTGCGAGAACATCGCGCTGCGAACGCGCTGCTCCCACCGAACGATCATCCGCGCGGCCTCGCGGCGGGCGCGGATCCCGCTCAGTGAGCCGCGCGGGGGTCCGGCTGTCCGAGACAGCCCTGACTGCGTCGCCGAAGGCGCACTTCAGTGACAGGGTCTGGTCAGGTATGAAGCGGAGCCTTCGGCGGCCCACGACGGGTTGCGATCCATGTGAAGCCCAGCGCTGCCGCACCCAGCACTACCCCGACGATCCCCAGTCCAGTTCGCGGGCTTGCGTCGCCCGGATGCGGGCCCAAGATCCCGGGCAGGTTCTCGCAAGCCACCGTGAGGTAGACGATGCCGACCGCGAGGAGCAGTATCCCGACAGCTCCGCCTAGCAGGACCGGGATCCGGGCTCGACCTCGCACGATGACAGCCTACCGCTCGAATCAGCACCCGCACCTGGTTCCCGCTGCGTCTGGCTGCCGTCGCAGGTTCCGACCCAACTCCCTCCAACGCGCGGAAGGGCAAGCATGCTTTCCGTCGGTGGAGCGTCGCCAGGCCGTTGCCGTCCAGAATGCGGGCGTGCACAGCTCGTCGAGCGAGACGCTCGTGGGCGAGGGGCCAACCCTCGCGGCGACCTCGACCCACCCATTCGCCCTGCCCAACACCGATGAGTTCCCGCGGAGCTCCGGGTCTAATTGAATGACCACGACGGCCGAGAGGCCGCGCGACGACGAGCGAGAGGAGGGCCATGCCCGGCCAGATAGTGCATTTCGAGATCCCCGCCGACGACACCAGCACCGGACGCGAGTTCTGGGGCTCGCTGTTCGGCTGGAAGTTCGAGGGGATGCCCGGTCCGTTCGAATACCACATGACACGGGTAAGCGAGCAGACGGGCGGGGCGATCACCGACATGGAGCCCGGCAAGCGGGGGATGCGCGTCTACTTCGATGTCGACGAAATCAACGCCGGCGCGGCACGCGTGAAGGAGCTTGGCGGCGAGGCGAACGACCCACGCCCGGCGTGTTCCCTTCAGAGCTGACGCCCAGGTGGTAGGTGGTAGGTGGTAGAATGGCCGCATGAAGAAAACGAGCATCTACATCGAGCCCGACGTGGATGTGGCTCTCGCGCGCCGCGCCGCTGCTGAGGGGACGACCAAAGCCGAGCTGATCCGCCAGGCGCTACGCGACGCTGCCGGCGCATCGCTGCGCGTCAAGCCTCGTGGCCGCGGAGTTTTCAAAGGACCCCGTGACCTTGCCTCGCGCGCCGACGAGCATCTCGCTGGGTCAGACTTCGGCGAGTGATCGTCGTCGACACCTCCGTCATCGTTGCCTACATGAACGCTGCCGACGAGCACCACGAGTTCGTCGGTGGTTGGCTCGATGATGCTGATGACGATCTCGCGACCACGCCCCTGATCGTTGCGGAGGTCGACCACCTCGTCGGTGCCCGTGGCGGACCGACGGCGGTGAGAGCGCTCCGTGCCGACCTCGCCGCCGGCGCCTACCTTGTCGAGTGGTGGGCAGGCGCGATCTCGTCGGTGGTGAGCGTCGCGGAGCGCTACGCCGATACCGGACTCGGACTCGCTGACGCATCGCTGGTCGCCCTGGCCGAGCGGCTCGGCACGATCGACATCGCCACGCTCGACGAGCGGCACTTCCGCGTGGTGCGACCCCTGACCGGGGGCAAGGCATTCCGGCTGCTGCCGGCCGACGCGTAGGTCCTGCGACCGCTGCGCTGGGTCCACTCGGATCCTGGCTTCCGCATTCGCGCGGTGGCACGGGATGCTGAGGCTTCCGGATCTCGTCGGGAGCGGCCGCCGGTCCAAGCGGGCCGAGCGATCGCAGCGCCCCTCACGCGCTGCATTCGCAATGTGAGCGGGAGCAGGACCCATCCCTATCGAGACTTCTCCTGTGGGGAGAACCGCAATGACGGCGACGAGCGCAGGCCAGACGACCGGTCTGCTGGCCGCCGGCCGGGCCGCGAAGGCACAGAGGGTCTTCGCTCAAAGCATCGCCTGGGAGCTGCCCGGAAAACCTGGTGTTAGCTACCTCGAGCACGAACGGGCCGTGCTGGACGCGGGTGGCGTGGTAATCCGCTACGGGCAGCTCTACGGCCTCGGCACGTACTACGAGACGGAGAAGCCGCGCTGACCAAGTAAAGACCATCAACAACACTCCAATCAACGAGTGTTGCGACCACCGCGCGCGAACCCAGGGATCCCTGAACGGGACACGTCGGTGTTGCGCGCGGCGCAGCGACAAGCTAACTTGTCGTCATCCGTGCCGACCCGGTCATCGCGTCCAGCGCCCGCAAGCACGGAGTCAGCTACGAGGACATGCTGCATGCCTACTCCAACCCGATTCGCGTCTTCGAGCTTGACGAGGGGTTGACAATGCTCATCGGCAGCGGCGTCTCCGGCGATCTTCACGAGATCGGCGTCGTTCAGGCGGCCACCGGTGCGGTGATTGTCCACGCCATGCCGGCACGCGAGAAGTTCCTCAGGTGATCGCTATGCCGCGCACGGTCCAAGACATCCTCGACCACAGCGACGAGCTCGCCAAGCGCTTCGAGGACTACGAGCCCGCGCCAGGCGACAAGCGGGACCCCGAGGCTTTCGCCGCCCTGCGTCGAGCCGTCGAGTCGCGCGCCGAGGCAGAACGATCGATCGTCGACGCAGTCGCGCAGGCGCGCGCCAGGGGGTACTCCTGGCGCACAATCGGGTGGTTGATCGGCACGTCTGGGGAGGCTGCCCGACAGCGCTACGGCCCTCGCCGGGCGATCTGATCTGCCAGTTCGAAAGGGATCCCCAAAGGGACGGCGCGATCACGCGAATGCCGAGGACGTCGGGCCGCGGTAGAAGTCGAGCCGGCGGTCCATGTCGAGGCGGAAGGTGCCGTACGGGTTGACGTTGGACCAGAACAGCGGAGTCAGGCCACGGCGACCCTCGGCGGCCAGGCGGTTGGCCCACTCGGGCTCAAATGACATGACGTATATGGGCCACGGCCTGCGTGTGCCGCAGCGGAAGTTGATGGCTTCGCCGTCGGCGACCTCGAATGATTGGGCCGACTCGAGTAGCGGCCTGGTTTGCTTCTGAGCCTGCGATAGAGCTGGCCCTGTTTTTCACACCAATCCTGGGAGGCTGTGCGGGCCCCGAACCAGGAGGGACGAGATGATGGAGAGCGGCAGGCGAGTGAGGAGCCCCGGAGGGGCGACGAACTCGTCCGCCGGTGCGGCCATGCTGACGGGGTCGGCGGCAGGAGGTGCGGTTGGTGCGAGTTCGGTCTACAGATGCGGTTGGGGGCGTCAGCGTCGAGCTGGTCGACGAGTCTGGCGCCCCGGTCGCGGTGGTGTCGGCGTTTCTGCGCCATCTCGCCACGCTCGGCCGGGCGATCGCCGCCGACGGGCGCGTGCCGAAAACGATCCACCTGCTGGACTACTGCAACGACCCGGTCTACCGCCACGCGATCCTGGGGCAGATCAATCGCGGCGAGGGCCGCCACGAACTCGCCCGACGCGTCTGCCACGGCAACAAAGGAGAAACTCCCCCAGCCCTACCGGCAAGGCCAAGAAGAACAGCTCGGAGCGCTCGGCCTCGTCGTCAACTGCATCGTTCTCTACAACACCATCTATACCCAGCGGGCGCTCGACCAGCTCGCGGCCGAGGGATACGAGGTCCTCCGCGACGACATCCGGCGCCTAACGCCGCTCGGATACGAGCACATCACGCTCACCGGCCGCTACCACCTCATCCTCGCCGACCCGATCCGATCCGCCGCGGCGAGTACCGGCCCCTGGAGACCCCGACCTCGCCGACTTGGCGAGTGCTTAGACCGGTTCTCTGTACCAATAATCCCATGACCCCGTCACGGTCAGCCCGGCCCGGTCCTGATCGAGTTCGACACGAACCACCGGATCCATCACGATCTCCACGCCGACTGCAGCCCGAGTGCGGCCAGCACGGCCCTGAGCTCATCGACGATGTCGCCGCCGCAGCGCGCCGCCGCCTGGCGGTCGAACGGGGTCCCGCCCTGGGTCAGGATCGCGATCCTGCCACCGGCGGCGAGCGTCATCCAAGGTAGGTCGGCAACCGGGTAGACCTCGAGCGAGGTCCCGATGCACAGCAGCAGATCCGCCCCGGAGGCGAGCTGCTCGGCGCGCGCGAGCGCTTGCGACGGCAGGTACTCGCCGAACAGGACCACGTCCGGCTTGAGCGGCTCACCGCAGTCGCAGCGCGGTATCCGGTTCTGGTCGAGAGCCTGGCGATTGCGAACAGCGGCGATCTCGTAGCGCGAGCCGCAGCGCAGGCAAGAGGAGTGCGCGATCGTCCCGTGGACCTCGACCAGCGAGCTCGTCCCGGCGCGAGCGTGCAGGCGGTCGATGTTCTGAGTGATGACTGCGTCGAGCATGCCGGCGCGCTCGAGCGCGACGAGCGCTTCGTGCGCGGGATTCGGGCGCTTGCTCTCGAGCGTTTGAAAGCGGCCTCCGTAGAACTCCCAGAAGCGCTGGGGATCGCGGCGGAAGACGTCAATGTGCGCGACCTCCATCGGGTCGACGTCGGCCCACAGCCCCGCGCCGGGAGTGCGGAAGTCGGGGATCCCGGAGGGAACGGAGATCCCGGCTCCGGTCAGGGCCACGACGGAGTCCGATTCGCGGATCAGCTCGGCGATCCTCGAGGCCGCTGTCGCGAGCGCGCTCATCCGGTGTCTGAGTCTAGTCGCCCGCGCTTGCCATGTGTGCCAACGCGTCCGCGCGCGGGCCTCGGCGAGCTCCGAGACGGAGCGACGATTATCGCTGGCTTATCGGCCGGCGGCACACTAGGCTGACGTCAAACCGATGCCCGAGACCCTTCCCGACAGCGTCGAGCCGTATCTAAACATCTCCTCGAAGGCCTACGAGCATCCGGCCGATCGAGCCGCGACCGCGGCGCTGAAGTCGATTCCGATGCTCGACCCGATCGTCCGCAAGCTGATCGAATGGGGTTTCGAGCGGGCGCTCCGACAGTTTCACCTCGGTAACTCGGTCAAGGTCGGTGAGCAGCAGCTGCCGGAACTGTGGGCCTCGCACATGGCGATGTGCCGGATCCTCGACATGCCCGAGGTCTACAACCTGTACGTCACGACGCCCGTGCTCGGCGTCGCCCAGGCGGTCGGGACGACCAAGCCGATCCTCGTGATGGACTCGGTTGCCCTCCAGAACCTCGGCACCGGCGAGCAGCGAGCGTTGATCGCGCACGAGCTCGGCCACGTCCTTTCCGATCACGTGGTCTACAGAACGGCGCTGAACATCCTCCTCAGCGTCGGCAGCCCGCTGGGAGTGTTCCTCGGCATCCCGTTCCGCGCGGTCAGAGCGGTCCTGCTCGAGTGGTACCGCGCGGCCGAGCTCTCCTGCGACCGCGCCGCCACGATCGCGGTCCGCGACCCACGGATCGTGTGCCGGCTGCAGATGGTGGTGTCGGCGGGGATGCCCGCGATCGGCTCAACCTCGACGCCTTCATGACCCAGGCGATGGAGTACGAGACCTGGGATGACCCCAGCGACCGCGTTCGCCGGTTCTTCAACGAGCTCGGCAAGAGCCACCCGGACGCCGTCCGTCGTGTCTCCGAGGTGATGAAGTGGGTCCAGAGCGGCGACTACGACCGGATCATTCGCGGCGAATACCGCACGCGCGACCAGGAGGCCAACGTCCGCGCCGAGGCGGGCGATGCGATGGACTTCTACGCCGAGCGCTTCCGGACGATCTTCCGCGAGGCCGGAGACAACCTCACGAACCTGGGATCGCAGGTCGGGGGGATGGCCGAGCAGATCGCCGAGTGGCTGCGCAACCGCAGCGGCGGCCCGGGCGGCACCAGCGGCCCGGGCGGCTCCAGCAACTCGGACGACGAGTAGCCTAGCCTCGCCCTCCGCTGGCTGGTCGAGACAGCGAACCTCCTCGTTCGCTTTGCTCGACCCAGTCTCTTGACGACCCAATTTCTGCGATATATCGTTGAGCTATCGTGATATTCGAACGGACGGAGGACCAGCATGAGCTCTCGATGGGTTCGCGGCCCGCGGGCCGCTTCACCTCGGATGGGCGATGTCCCGGGGCGGCGGAGGTCGCGGTCGCCGACATCCGGGACCGGATGACCTCGAACGGACGGCGGCGCTGCGGCAGGTGATGGGCGGTCACTTCGGTGGCGGGCCCATGTTCGACCGGCCGTTCGGCGGTGGCCGGGGCCGCAAGCGCCGCGGTGATGTGCGCACGGCGCTGTTGCTGCTGCTCGCCGAGCAGCCGCGCAACGGCTACCAGCTGATGCAGACCATCGAGGAGCGCAGCGACGGCCGCTGGCGCCCCAGCCCCGGGTCGGTCTACCCCACTCTCTCCCAGCTCGAGGACGAAGGGCTGATCTGGGCGACCGAGATCGACGGCCAGAGGGTGTTCGAGATCACCGACGCAGGACGTGCTCGCATCGGCGAGCGCGAGGAGGGCCCGGCGCCGTGGGAGTGCGGCGAGGACGCCGAGGAGGACTCTAACCGCAAGCTTCGCGAACTGATCGGCGGCCTGGCCGCGGCAGCGATGCAGGTCCAGCGGGCCGGCGACGAGCAGCAGATCCAGCGCGCACGAGAGCTCTTGATCGAGGCGCGTCGGGGCCTCTACCGGATCCTGGCCGAGGAGACGGATGACTGACCTCGTAACCTCGGTCACAGTGACGGAGCAGGCGAATGGCAATAGGGAGCTGCCGGCGATCGCCGTCAGCGGACTCGTCAAGCGCTTCGAGGAGGTCGAGGCGGTGCGCGGCGTCGAGTTCGAGGTCGCCACCGGCGAGGTGTTCGGCTTCCTCGGCCCCAATGGCGCCGGCAAGACGACGACGATCAACATGCTCTGCACGCTCGTCAAGCCGACCGCCGGCTCGGCGACGGTCGCCGGGCACGATGTGGTGCGCGAGCGCGACGACGTGCGGCGCAACATCGGGCTCGTGTTCCAGGACCCGACGCTCGACGGCTACCTGACCGCCGCCCAGAACCTGAGGCTCCATGCCGATCTCTACGGCGTCCAGTCCGATCTCGTGCAGCCGCGGATGGAGCAGGTGATGACGATGGTCGGCCTGTGGGACCGCAAGGACTCGATCGTCGGCACGTTCTCGGGCGGGATGCGCCGCCGCCTCGAGATCGCGCGCGGGCTTATGCACTCGCCGCGCGTGCTGTTCCTCGACGAGCCCACGATCGGGCTCGATCCGCAGACGCGGCGCTCGATCTGGACCTACATCCGCGAGCTCAAGGAACGCGAGGAGATCACGATCTTCATGACCACGCACTACATGGACGAGGCGGAGTGGTGCGACCGGATCGCGATCATGGACCACGGCCAGATCGTCGCGCTCGACGCGCCCGAGACGCTCAAGGCCCAGGTCGGCACCGACCGGGTCACGATCCAGGTCGACGACGACGACGCCGCGATCGGCGCGCTCGCCGAGCGCTTCGGGATCGAGGCCCGGATCTCCGAGGGCGCGGTCACGTTCGGCGTCGCGCACGGTGAGGAGTTCGTGCCGCGCCTGTTCGCCGAGCTCGGCATCCCGATCAAGGCGGTCCATGTCTCGCGACCGACGCTCGACGACGTGTTCATGTCCTACACCGGGACGACGATCCGCGACGCCGAGGAGGACCAGTCCAAGCTCCGCAACCGCGTGATGATGCAGATGATGCACGGGAGGCAGGCGATGAGCACGACGACAGCCGGGCGGGACGCACGGCGGTGACCGAGGCATGTCGACCGCGGCGCGCCGCGCAGCACCCAATCGTCCGCGTCAGCGTCCCCAAGCGCAGCCTCGCCTCCGAGCTCCGCGCGATCCGGATCGTGTGGCGCCGCGAGCTGATCCGCTTCCGTGCCGACCGGCTGCGGATGATCACCTCGCTGGTGCAGCCGCTGCTGTTCTTGTTCGTGCTCGGCTCGGGGCTGCAGCAGCTCTCGCGCGCGGGCACCCACGGGGTCAGCCTGAAGACCTTCATCTACCCCGGGATCCTCTGCATCGCGGTCATGTTCACGGCGATGTTCTCGGCCGCCTCGATCGTGTGGGACAGGGAGTTCGGGTTTCTGCGCGAGATGATGGTGGCGCCGGTTCGGCGCAGCTCGATCGTGATCGGCAAGTGCCTCGGCGGCGCCACCGTGGCGAGTTTCCAGGGCGTGATCGTGATCTGCCTGGCGGGGCTCGTGCACGTGCCGTATGACCCACTGCTGATCCTGGGGATCTTCATCCTGCAGCTCGCGCTGGCGTTCGCGATCACTGCGTTCGGCGTGATGATCGCCGTGCGGATCAAGCAGATGCAGTCGTTCATGGGCGTGATGCAGATGGTTGTGATGCCGATGTTCTTCATCTCCGGCGCCCTGTTCCCGGTCGCCGGCCTGCCCGCGTGGCTGACCGTGCTGAACCGCATCGACCCGTTGACCTATGCCGTCGACCCGATGCGGCGGCTGGTGTTCAACCACCTGACGATCTCGCCTGCCGCCCGCCGCGCGCTAGATCCGGGGGTGACCTGGTGGGGGTGGCACGTTCCGGCGCTGCTCGAGGCAGGCGTGATCGTCGCCCTCGGCCTCGTCATGCTCGGGATCGCGATCTGGGAGTTCAGCGTCACGGAGTAGGCGCCGGGAAGGCGCCGGGGGCGAGGTCAGCCCTCGGCCGCGCCGTCGGCCGTGGTCAGGCTATCGATCACCCGAACAGCCGGCGATAGCTCGTGACCCAGTCGGTCGCGACCTGGCGCTGCGCCGCCGACAGCGCCAGCCTCCCGTCGCAGACCATCCGGTGCAGCCGGTTCTCGAGGCGGTCCTTCGGGTTCGGACTGGCCCCGGGCTCTGGCCACAGGTTCCGCGGGTCGTTCGACGCGCCGCCCAATTCGAGCGAGATCAGGTGGTCGTACTCGTAGGCGTGCGGCGACCCGGCGTCTCCGTACGCCCTCATGCTCTGAAGCTTCTCGGGACGCGTCATGGACTCGGGCGGCCTGACCTTCTTCGTATAGCCCGGGCGGCAGATCGTGCGGTCGATGTCCGCTTGCGTGACCGCCGGGTCGGCGACGCCGGGCGTGCAATGCCGATCGGGCAGCGAGAAGCGGCCGTGGCCGCGGGCATGGCACGAGCCTGACGCGGGCCGCGGCGGGTGGGTACCGGCGCCGGTCGCGATCGCGCAGGCGCCGAGCGGCAGACATAGCAGAATCGCGATGAACTGGGTCCGGCGCACGAGCCAATGTTCGCGCGGGGTCCCGACGGCAAACCCAGGGGGGCCGCCCGTCAGGGCGAGCCCCCAATAACCGCATCCAGCTCCGGGCCGCCGCAACCTCCGCTTCAAGAGTGCGAGAGACCCTCGAGCTTGCCGCCCGCTCGGCATCCGGCCTCGCCAGCTGGGCGGCGCTCGAGTCGTCCGGCTGGTCGCGGCGGCCGCTACCACCGGCTGGCATCCAACCAGCCCGTGTTTCGTCTACGCGTGCGCCGGTGCGGGCTGCTCGATCTTTCTCGGCAGCAGCGTCTCGCGCGCGATCACGAGCCGCTGGATCTGCGCGGTGCCCTCGTAGAGCTGCAGGATCTTGGCGTCGCGCATCAGCTTCTCGACCTTGTACTCCTTGATGAAGCCGTAGCCGCCGTAGACCTGGACGGCGTCGGTCGTGACCTCCATCGCGGTGTCGGCCGCGAATCGCTTGGCGTGCGAGGACTCGAGCGTGTTTCGCTTGCCCTGATCGAGCAGCACCGCCGAGTTCCATGTCGCCAGGCGCGCCAGATGCACCTTCGTCGCCATGTCAGCGATGATGAACTGGATCGCCTGGTGCATCGCGATCGGGACGCCGAACTGGACGCGCTCCTTCGAGTAGTCGCATCGCGAACTCCATCGCCGCGCGCGCGACGCCCACCGCCATCGCCGCGACCCCGGGGCGGGTGCGGTCGAGCGTCATCATCGCGATCTTGAAGCCCTTGTTCTCCTCGCCCACCAGGTGGTTCAGCGGGATCTCGACCTCGGGGAACGTGATCGTCGCGGTGTTCGACGCGCGCTGGCCCATCTTGTCCTCGTGCTTGTCGACGACGACGCCGCCGTCGCGCGGGACGATGAAGCACGAGATGCCGCGATGGCCCGCTTCCTTGTCGGTCTTCGCGTACACGGTGTAGTAGTTGGCGTACTCGCCGTTGGTGATGAAGCACTTGGAGCCGTTGATGACCCACTTGTCGCCCTTGCGGGTGGCGGTCGTCTTCATCCCCGACACGTCTGAGCCGGCATCCGGCTCGGTCAAGCAGAAGGAAGCGAGCAGCGGCGCTTCCGCGAGCCGGCCGAGGTACTCCTTCTTGAGCTCCTCGGAGGCCGCGAGAACGATCGGCGCGGTCGCCAGGCCGTTGCACGTGAGCGTCGTCGCGATGCCCGAACAGCCCCATCCAAGCTCCTCCTCGATCAGCGCGCCTTCGAGGTAGCCGAGGCCGGGGCCGCCGTACTCGGACGGCAGGTGCCCGTTCATCAGCCCGAGCTCCCAGGCCTTGTCGATGATCTCCTGCGGCCAGGTCCCGTCCCTGTCGTACTCCCACGCGACCGGACGGATCTCCTTCTCGGCGAACTCGTGCGCCATCTCGCGCATGCTCTTCTGCTCGTCGGTGAGCGTGAAATCAACCACGGCGGTCTCCTTCGATTGACTAGTCAGTCAACGAGCTAGGATAGTCAGCCTGTTTCTGAGCGCGCTCCCAAGGCGTTTTTCGCGCGCCGGCGATCGCCGCGCGGGAATCGCGACTTCCGCGTCGATCCGGACGCAGGTGCGCAACACTTGCCCCAGCGTGCACGCGGCTTTCGGAATCGTGGTCTGGGTCGTCTGCGGGCTCGGTCTGCTCGCCGCGCTCGCCGCGCTGGCGCTGAGCGGCAAGACCTGGGAGGAGTACGGGAAGGACGGTCTGCTGATGGAGGGCGAGAGCCCGAGCGACCCGAGGCCCGGCTCGGCCGGGGCCGTGCTCGACCGCGACGTCGAGATCCGCCAGCTGCTCGAGGCGCGCAACGCCCGCCGCCAGCGCCGGGGCGAGGCGCCGATCGATGTCGAGCAGGAGCTCCGCCGCCTCACCGCATCTGCGATCGACGAGTCGCTTCGCGACGAGATCCGCGAACTCGTGATCGCGCGCAACCACCGGCGCGCCCGCGCGGGCAAGCCGCCGCTCGACGTCGACGCCGAGATCGCCCGTGAGATCGCCGATCTTCGGGACTTTAGCGGACCACAGCGCGCTCGATCAGCGATACCCTGCGCGCGATATGGCAGATCCACGCCGCTTCGAGCTCGATGAGCTCGTCAACCGCCCGGGGATGTACTTCAACCCTCAGACCGAGGTCCTCGTCGTCGTCGACGACTCGCCCGAGCTCGACTCCGAGATCTTCAACATGGAGGAGTTCGAAGGCGCCGACTGGGTCCTGATCGCCGACGAGACGCCGGTCGACGAGAACCGCCGCGACGAGCTGCTCGAGACGTTCCAGGTCCGCTACCACCCTGGCTTGGTCGGGGACGACGGCGACGAGACCGCCGACGAGCTCGAGGAGGACGACCAGGAAGTGGGGCGCGAATGAGACGGCTGGCCGGACGCCAGCCGGTGGTAGCTGCCGGCGAAGCGGAGCGGTCTCCGGGAACTCAGAAGCGGAGCGGAGCCGGCCCGAAGCCGGATGCGGTTACTGCCTATTGAGCTGCCCCGCGCACTGCTGCATCTTCGCGACGTCCTGACCGGCGGCCTTCAGGCACTGGCCGTAGCTCTGCAGCTTGGCCCCTGTGCCCGACCCACCGGAACCGGTTGCGTTCGGGATCGTGCCGCTGCGAGGCCTTCCTGGACGCCGGCCAGGAACGTCTGCAGCTTGGCCCGGAACTCGCTGAACGGGCGGACGCTCGTCGGGGCCTGGATGTTCTGAGGCCCGTTGAGGTTCGCGTACTGGAGGATCAGCCCGATGCCGGCGGCACGAGCTCCGCCCAGCAGCGCTCGCGGCTTGACCGGTGACCGGCACCGTGAGCCTGAGCGCGAGCCTGCGGACCGTCTTGTCGCTGTTGCCGGTCCAGACCTCGAAGCTCGGGTTCTCGACCTCGTTCGCGATCCTGCTGCGGGTCGCGCCCGAGATGCCCTTCGGCAGGCTGCCTGCACCCGACACCCCGAGGGGCGAGGCCTTCGACAGGAACGTGCTCACGTCGGCAAGCAGCGCGGCGACGTTGACGCCCGCGCGGATGTGGGTGGTCTCGGCGCCGCCGACGGTTTCCCTGCCTACCACCGACGGATTCACGAGCCAGTGCAATGGATCGATGCCGAGCGCCGACAGACCTCCGGACCCGGATCCCCCAGGCGTGGCGCCGATCTGGGTGAAGCTGCCTCGAGCTTCTGGAAGGTCGCGGACGGCAGCTGGTAGTCAGCGCCCGCCAGCGCTACGTATCCCGTCTTGCCGGTCGAGAGGATGCCGAGCGACCCGGTCTTGCCCTGGGCGTTGATCGAGACGTTGAAATCCGATGCCGGCAGCTTGCCCTTCCCGAGGCTCTGGAAGGGGCCGCCGAAGCTCAGCGTGACCGGGCCGCTGAGGGTGCTCGACCCAGCTCGGGGTAATGGTCAGGCGGAGGCTGAGATTCCCGCTGTTGACCGGGTGCGAGCCGCTGAACGTCTGCCGGAGCAGCGCGATCGCGTCTCCGCCTCCGTGCGAGCTACTTCCGCACGCGCCGAGGGTTAAGGACGCCATCGCGACGACCAACAAGCCCCTGAACCGACGATCCATGAAACTTCCTCCTCAGCGGTGGCGTCCCGACCGCGCCGAATCTAGCATTGGCAATCGTGAGTAGGTGTCGGGTGGGGACGGTCCTACGGGGGGCGCTTGCGGCGCTGTGCGTGCTCCCGTCCGGTGCGCTTGCGGCGCGGGTGATCGTGCTCCCGACCGCAACCGCAGTCGTGGACGACCGGGCCGCTGCTCGGCTCCGGACAGCGGGTCGAGTTCGCCGGCTCTGAGATCGTCTGGCAGTACTACCCGTCTACGACAACGCCAAGGCCAGCGGGGATCAGCGCGCCGCGCGGGCGTCGTAGCCGGGTCGCGTGATGCGAGGCCGGACCAGGGCTCGTAGACTCGCTCGGGCATGAGGCCTCGCACGATCGTGTACACGGGCAAGGGAGGGGTCGGCAAGACGTCGGTGGCCGCGTGCACCGCGCGTGCCTGCGCGACCGCCGGCCTGCGTACGCTGGTTATCTCCACCGATCCGGCGCACAGCCTGTCGGACTCGCTCGAGGTCGAGCTCGCCGGCGAGCCAGCGCCCGCGGGAGAGCGCTTGTGGGCCCACGAGGTGAAGGCCCAGGAGGAGATGGAGCGCCACTGGGCGGGCGTCCAGGAGTGGCTCGGGGAGCTGTTCATGGAGCGCGGCCTCGACCGGATCTCGGCGGAGGAGCTGACGATTCCGCCCGGGATGGACGAGCTGTTCTCGCTGCTGCGGCTGCAGGCGCACCACGAGAGCGGCGAGTGGGACGCGATCGTGGTCGACTGCGCGCCCACGGGCGAGACCTTGCGCCTGCTGTCGTTTCCCGACGTCGCGCGCTGGTGGATCGAGAAGGTGTTCCCGCTCGAGCGGCAGATCCTCGCGGCGGCCAGGCCGCTGGCGCGCTCGCTGCTCGACATCCCGCTGCCGACCCAGGCCGTGTTCGCCGACATCCAGCGGCTGTCGAAGAACCTGATCGCGATGAACGAGATCCTGCGCGACCGTTCGCGTTCGACGATCCGACTGGTCATGAACCCCGACAAGATGGTGATCGGCGAGGCGATGCGCACGTTCACCTACCTCAACTTGTACGGCTACCTGACCGACGCGGTCATCGTCAACAGGGTATTCCCGTCGGACGTGGGCGACTACTTCGCCGGCTGGCGGCGCCTGCAGGAGGAGCACCTCGAGCTCGTGGAGTCGGCCTTCTCGCCGGTGCCGGTGCTGCGGGCGCCGTACTTCGATCAGGAGGTGGTCGGCGCGGCGATGCTCGACCGCCTCGGCGCTGCCCTGTTCGACGAGCACGATCCCGCCGCTGTGCTGCATGATGCCCTCACGCAGGAGCTGGTCGTGCTCGACGGGGAGGCCCGCCTTCGCCTCACGCTGCCGTTCGCGCGCAAGGGCGACATCTCGCTGAAGAAGATCGGCCTCGAGCTGATCGTCGGCGTCGACGGTCAGCGGCGGACGATCATGCTCCCCCTGCCTTGGCCGCCCTGCAGCCGGCCGGAGCGACATTCGAGGACGGAGCGCTCGAGGTGAGGTTCAATGGAGCGCGAGCCGCTCGAGCCTAACGCCGAGGAGAGGGCGGCGGGGCCACGGAGGCGGCCGAGGGCGGCGCGGAGCGGCGGCCACGGAGGGCGGCGCGGCCAGGGCGGCGGAGGGCGGCGCGGCCACGGAGGGCGGCGCGGCCGGCGCCGCATTCGACGCGCTGCGACGGCTCGAGGAGCGGCTCGACAAGGCGTCGGACGCCGCCGAGCGCCTGATCGCCGAGGCCGCCGCGAGGGCGAGCGGCCCCGCCAACGCTCACCCGCCGCCGTCGGGCTGGCAGGTCCCGCGCACCGACGACGCGTCCAGCTCGACCCGGAACATCGAACTGCTCGTTCAGGTGCTGCGGTCGCTGCGTGACCTGATCCCGCCGGAGCTGCAGCAGAAGCTGGCGGAGGCACTGCGCGAGCTGCTGCTCGCGATCCGCGCCTTGATCGACTGGTATCTGGAACGCGTCGAGCAGCGGCGCGCGGCGCCCGCCGAAGTCGAGGACATCCCGATCCTGTAGCGGTGGGACCCACATCCGGGGCCGACGTCCGGCCATGCCTACAATCGGCGGGGTGGTGGTCATCGACAGGTCTGACCGTGCCCGATCATGACGTCCCACCGATGACTCGTTCCGCAGGCCAGCAAGGACGGCCAGCCGTCGGCCCGGCGGGTCGGTTGGGCTCTGGCGCCCGGCGCGCCGTTCGCGCCTGGCGGGTGATGCCACACGAGCGGCGCCTGGCCGCATTTGCTGCGATTGGGCTGTTCCTGACGATGTTCCTGCCGTGGTACCAGCGGCAGTTCTTCGTGGTCGTCGGCGGCAAGCTTGCGCCCGGGTCGGATTCGCAGACCGCCTGGGCGCAGTTCTCGTTCGTCGAGGCGGCTGTGCTGCTGGTGGCTGCCGGCGTGCTGACGCTGCTATTCCAGCGCGCCGAGGGCAAGGCCTTCCACCTGCCGGGTGGCGATGGTTGGGTGATCATGGCGGCCGGGTGCTGGACCTGCGTGCTGATCGTCTGGCGGATCTTCGACAGGCAGGGCGGATCGGCGCACGGCCAGAACGCGACCGCTTACGGGATCGAGTGGGGCATCTTCGTCGCGCTCGGGGTCGGCGCGTTCCTTGCGTATGCGGGCTCGCGAATCCGCGCCTCGCACCGGCCCGAGCCGCCCCTTCCCGGAGAGGGCCGCGCACCCCTTCCCGGAGAGGGCCGCGCACCCCTTCCCGGAGAGGGCCGCGCACCCCTTCCCGGAGAGGGCCGCGCACCCCTTCCCGGAGAGGGCCGCGCACCGCTTGCCGGAGAGGGTGGCGGCCCCGAGGAACCGCTGCCCCCGGCAGGACCGCTGCCTTCGGCGGACCCGCGGCCCTCGACGGGGCCCGGCAATGTGGACTCGACCGCGCCGACGATCCGACGGACGCGGCCCGCCTCGGTGATCGCGCCCGGCGACGAGGAACCGCGCCGGGAGCGCGGCTGGCTGACCGCGCCGCGCCGCGATCGGAGCGCAGCTGCTCCCGAACCTCAGACTCCGAAGTGCCGTTCGGTCGGCGAGCCGCCGCTCGGGTCGTCCGGTGAGCCGCCCCCTCAATCGTCCGGAGAGCCGCCGCCGCTGTGGTCGAACCTTCCCCGTCCGCCGAGGCCGGTCGCCGCCGATCGCGAAGCTCCCGGGAACGAGAACGAGACCCAACCGATCGCGCCCCAGACGCCGGCGGCCGAGCGTCGCAGGCGACCCCCGAGCGAGGATCTCACGATCCCGCTCGAGCCGAGAGATCGACCGGAGGGCTGAGCGGCGTCGGCCCTGCTCGGCAGAGTCCCAGCATCACCTCCCCGTCGGCTGCAGCACGAAGGAGAAGTACGCGCTGACCAGACCGATCACGAGGATCCCGATGATGATCAGCGTCCGCGACCCGATGATGTGACCGAGCACGCCGATCAGCAGCCCGCACGCCAGGACCGCCGTGAACAGCCCGACGTGCGAGGAGGAGGCAGCGAGCACGAACGCGAGCACCGGCGAACCCTATATTTGGAGGATGAGCGTCACCCCCACTTCGGTCACCGACGTCGCGGCGGGCCTCAAGCAGGTCGGGTATCTGGCCGGCGAGTCGACTGCGCTCGTCTCGTTCCTCGCCACGAAGCTGGGTAAGCCGGTGCTCGTCGAAGGCCCCGCCGGCGTCGGCAAGACCGAGCTGGCCAAGGCGCTCGCCCGCTACCTGAACCGGACGCTGGTTCGCCTGCAGTGCTACGAGGGCCTCGACGAGGCCAAAGCGCTGTACGAGTGGAACTACCGCAAGCAGCTGCTCCGCATCCAGACCGAGTCGGACGGCACCGGCTGGAAGGACGTCCAGGAGGACATCTTCGGCGAGGAGTTCCTGCTGCAGCGCCCGCTGATGACCGCGATCGCCTCGGCCGACCCCGTCGTCCTGCTGATCGACGAAATCGACAAGACCGACCAGGAGTTCGAGGCGATGCTCCTCGAGCTCCTCTCCGACTTCCAGATCTCGATCCCCGAGCTCGGCCGGATCGATGCGAAGACCCACCCGGTCGTGCTGCTCACGTCCAATAACACGCGCGAGCTGACCGAGGCGCTGAAGCGCCGCTGCCTGTACCTGTGGCTCGACTACCCCGACCTCGAACACGAGCTGGCGATCGTCCGGCTGCACTCCCCCGAGCTCGACCAGGCGGTCGCACGCAAGCTCGTCGAGGTCGTCCACCGGATCCGCGAGCTCGACCTGAAGAAGCCCCCGAGCATCGCCGAGTCGATCGACTGGGCGCGGGCGCTGATGCTGCTCGGTGCCGACGACATCGACCAGGACACCTTCAGGGACACGATGAGCGTGATCGTCAAGCACCGCACCGACCTCGACACGGTGGCCGCTCGCGTCGGCGTCAAGCTCGACCAGCCCACCGATGCCGCAGCCTGACCCTGTCCCCCGTCAATACGCCGGCATTCCCGAGAAGGGCCCAGGGTCGTTCGACGGGCAGCTGCTCGCGTTCGCCGAGGATCTCCGTGAAGAGGGCATCGCGGTCGGCACCTCGGAGATGCTCGACGCGTTCGAGGCCCTCGGCCACATCGCCTGGGCCGAGCACGAGGACTTCAAGGAGACGCTCGCCGCCACGATCGCCAAGTCGCCCGACGACAGGCGCGTGTTCGACCTCGTATTCGACCGCTTCTTCTTCCGCGCGGCCGAGGCGGAGGCTGCCCGTCGCGAGCTCGGCGAGGGCTCCGGGAAGGGCGGCGATGAGCAGGACGCCGATATCGACCTCGAGACGCTCCGCCAGCAGATCGCCGTGGCGCTGCAGGACGGATCCGAGGCCGCGATGCGCGACCTCGCGCGGCTGGCGATCGCCGCATTCGGACGCGGCGAGGGCTCGGGCGTGCTCGGCGTCGACGTCCAGCGCATTCGCCGAGCGCTCGGCCTGCGCACGGAGCCCCAGCCCGAGCTGTCCGAGTCGGATCCGCGGCGCCATGGTCTCCCGCGCGAGCAGCTGCGGCGCTTCGAGCAGCATCTGCGGCGCGAGCTCGAGCGCGACCTGATCGAACGCACTGCGAGCTTGCCGCCGAAGCGCCCCTTGACCGAGCTTGACCGCGCGCTCCCCACCGGCCCCATTCAAGACCTCGCCGCCGTCCACCGCGTCGTCTCGCAGCTGAAGCGCCGGCTCGCCACCCAGGGCCACGAGCTGAAGGGCCGAAAGCGCCACGCGCACGTCGACGTGCGCCGCACGATGCGGGCCTCACTCCAGAGCGGCGGGGTCCCGATCGAGCTCAAGTACCGCCCCCTGCGCCCCCGCCGACCCGAGATCTTCGTGCTGTGCGACGTCTCCACGAGCGTCACCAGCGCGAGCACGTTCTTCCTCAGCGTGCTGCATGCGCTCCACGACGCCTTCCGCAAGCTGCGCTCGTTCGTGTTCATCGAGCGGATCTCGGAGGTGACCGAGGTGTTCGAACGCGAGCGCGACTTCCACGCCGCCAGCGATGCCGTGTCGAGGGACGCGGGCGTCGCCGACATCTCTGGCTACACCGACTACGGCCGTGTGTGGACGGAGTTCCTGGCGCTGATCGAGGACGAGCTCCATCCCCGCGCGACCGTGATCGTGCTCGGCGACGCGCGCACGAACGGCCGGCCCCCACGCGACGACGTGTTCGCCGCGATCACCGGGAGGGCAGGCCGCACGTTCTGGCTGAACCCCGAGCCGCGCCTGTACTGGAACTACGGCGACAGCGTGATCGCCGCGTACGAGAAGCACTGCAGGGCGTTCGAGTGCTGGCGGACGGACCAACTGGAGGAGTTCGTCAAGGCGCTGACGGCTCGCGTCGCTTACTAGGGGCCGTCCAGCCGCGGCGCTCCCAGAACTCCGCGTCGAGCTTGCCCAGCTCGGTGGTCGGCTCCTCGCCCAGCGTCTCGAGCATGATCCGGTGCCAGTTGCGCGTCGCCCGCAGCTGCCCGAGGACCGCGAGCACGCTGACCTCGACGCGTCGCATCCAGATCTCCTCGGGGGGGACCTTGAGCTGACGGACCAGGCGCAGCGAGCCCTCCATCGCGCGGGGGTCGATCAGCGACGCGATCACGCCCGCCACATAGTCAGGATCGATCGTCAGCTCGCGATCCTGCAGGTACCAGTCGCCGAGCGCCAGCGCCTGCGCCAGCAGCAGCTCGCGATCGACCTTCTGCAGATTGCGCACGTAACCGAGCTCGGCGGCGGCCTTCGTCAAGCTGTCGGCGTCCGCGCCGATGGCGGCGTCGAGGGCCCTGCGCATGACGTCCCGATCACCGACCTCGGCGATGTTTCCGAAGTCCAAAAACGCGACCCGTGCGGGCGCTCGCCTGCTCGGCGTCCGGCCTCGCTGACCGGCGGCGCCTGCGTCATCCGGCTCGTCTCGCAGCAGGTAGTTGCCGGGGTGGGGGTCGGTGTTGAAGCGCCCAAGCCGCTGCATCGAGCCGTGGAAGAAGCGCACGATGATCTCGCCGACGCGGTCGCGCTGCCCCTGGTCGAGCTGCAGGATCTCCTCGAAGCGCATCCCGTCGACCCATTCGGTGACGAGTACACGGCGGCGCGATAGGGCACTAACGACGGGTGGCACATACACGAAAGGATGGCCGCGGTACGCTCGCGCGAACGTCCGCTGGTTCTGCGCCTCGAGCTCGAAGTCGAGCTCCTCGAGCACTCGCTCGCGGATTTCGCCGGCGACCACGCGCGGGTCGAGCCCCGGCGCGATGATCTTTCCCAGCGACACCAGCACCGACGCCAGATCGAGGTCGGCCTCGAGCGCGTCGGCGATCTCCGGGTACTGCACCTTGACCGCGACGCGGCGGCCGTCGGCGAGCACGGCGCGATGTACCTGCCCGATCGACGCCGCTGCCAGCGCGTCGTGCTCGAACTCCGAGAAGAGCCGCTCGACCGGCTGATCCCACTCGTCCTCGAGCACGCCCTTGACCTTCTCCCAGCTCATCGCCGGCGCGGCGTCGCGCAGCCCCGCGAGCTTCTGTTGGTAAATGTCGCGATACTCGGGCGGCAGGAACTCGACGTCGACGAACGACGCGAGCTGACCGATCTTCATCGCCCCGCCGCGCAGGTTGCCGAGCACCTGGGCCGCCTGCTCGGCGATCTCCATATGTCGAGCCTCGAGCACCTCCCGGGCGCGCTCGGGAGAACGAGCAAGATTCGTGAGCAGCGTGCCGGCAAGCTTCGCGCCGCTCGGCCCGAGCGCGCTGGTGGTGCTGGTTGCGCGGGCGACCTTGCCGGTCGGGATCTCGTCGCGGTCGCGAGGCATCGACCGCGGCTTAGTGGTCGCGGACTACGTTAGGGCCCGTCGATAAATAACTGCTTGTTGAGTCGTCCGAATGAGCTTCGCCTGGCTGCGTCCTCAGACCTCGATGTGACAGGGCCACACCTTCGGTCCTGCGTCCTTGCCATGCTCGCTCCTCGAACGCCTCAACGGCGCACTTATTCATCGCCGGACCCTTACGGCGCCTCGACGAAGCGCGTGCTGAGCGTGCGGGTGTCTCCATTTGCATCCGTCAGTACCCAGTTCGCAGTGTAGGCGCCCGCGTGCAGCGCGCCGACGACGGCGCCCCGGGCCGTGTCTACATTGCGGGCGCGGAAAACAAGGCGTCGCCCGGTCGTGATCGTCAGCGACACCGCCGCCTCCGTCGAGTTCACCGCGCCGTGGCGTCCGGGCAGCCCGGCCCGGGCGAGCGCGATGAACGCGCCGTACAGCGTCTCGCCATCGATCGGGGTGGTGCGGACGATGTACGGAACCTCGGTGACGGTCTGGCCGCCGCTGCGATCGTCGGGCTGGGCGATGTTGGCGGTCGAGAGTCCGGCGGCGCTTCCCTTCAACGGGCAGATGGTCCCGCTCCCGCCGACCCCGACGCCCACTGCAAGGCTGCTCGGGATCGTCGTCACCGGCTTGCCGTAGTAGTCGCCGGGCTCGCATCGCCCGGATGCGATCACCGTCTCGTGGCCATCGATGTGCACTCGCAGGTGCGCGACGTGCAGGACGGTCAGCACGCGCCTGGCGCCGTTCGTGAGCGTCAACACGTCGCCGCCTCTGATTCCACCCGTCCCCGTGAAGTGAGCAAACGTCGCCCGGCCGCGCTTGTCCGCGCCGGCGCGCTCGCCCACGGCCCCGCGCGCACGCGTCAGCGTATACCTCCCGCCGCGGACGAGCCCGGCGCAGCGAACCAACTGCGCGCGGAGATCGGCGGTGCAGGTCGGGAACCCGGAGGACGCGAACAGGACCTGGGGATTTGAGATGTTGGGAATGCTCCCGGGCTCGCCGAGCGGCACCGTCAGCTTCACGAGCGCGCCGGGCCGGTTGTCGGGTGCTACGGCACGGTTGTCGTCGCTGCTCATCGCGATCCTCGTTCCGGCTGTCAACCTCCCCGTGGGGACCGTCGCGACGTTGCTTTCCGTGTCGCACTGGTCGACGGGCGGTGACGTCGGCACGCCGCGGATCGTGAGCGACAGCACTCCGGTTTGTCCGCACGGCGCGAGCAGCACGGAGTTCGAGCGGACCGCGTAGCCGTGGTCGAGGACGAACCACCCGGTCCAGCCGGACTCGGTGAACGGATCGCCACCGTTGCCGGTCTCGATCAGGTTCGGCTTGAGCTCGCGCGAGCCATAGACGACGGCGATCTCGTCGCGATCGTCGCCCGCCGCGTGAGGCGCGCCCGACTCCGATCGCAGCGACACGGGACCCCAGGACCCGTTGGCGCGCGTGCGCCCGAGACCGGCGGCGATCAGGTAGCCGCGGCGAGCCAGACCGACCGCCACGTCGATCCCGGCCTTGCGCAAGTCGGTCGAGCCCGACACCGAGGAGCTGAACTGCCGCAGGCTGACGGTCTGGAGCGGCAGGCTCGAGCCCGTGCCTTGGCCGGTCTGCACGCAGCCGCGAATGACGTTCGACCACATCGCCTGAATCAGGTACGGACGGCCCCCTATCACCTGGTTGTAAGGCGAGCCGTCGGGGGCGTAGCCAAGCGGGGTGCCGAGCTGCGGTGTCTCGCACTTGTCCGCGACCTCGAAGCCGTTCGGGTCCATCCAGCCGGTCCCCACCGGGTCGGTGATCGCCTCGACCGCCTCGTGCGCGACCGTGTCTATCGACACCTCGGCCTCCGGGTTTCCTTGCGGGTCCTGCCCGGGGGGAGGCGTGAACTCGATCAGCGGATCGGGGATCGCGGCGTAGATCGTGGGGGTGCGGCCGGTGTTGGCGAGCGCGTGATAGCCGGCATACGCCGTCGTTCCGCACGAGCCGATCGAGATGCACGTGTCGACGTTCGGCGGCAGGAAGATGAACCACAGTTCGTGCAACCCGCGAGCGCTCGGTTCGTGCCCGCGGATCATCTTGTCGATCTCCTGCCGCAGCTGCAGGTCGGTCACGCAGGTGGCGATCCCGGCGGGAGAGGGGCACTGTTCCGATGGCCGCGGATAGGGATCGGCGTCGTCGATCGAGTCCGTGGCGACGTTGTAGGAGATGCCGTACTTGCCGGCGCCGCCACGCTGCGGATACTCGCTGAGCACGCCGAACTCGTTCGACGTGCTCCCGGAGTCGCTGGCGACATCGGCCAGGAACCGCTGGATCATCGGCTCGTAGCCGAGCACACCCTGCGCCGGCGACCCGCTGAACCGAAAGCCCGGCGGCGCCCAGAAGATCGTGTGGATTCGGACCTCGCGCATCACCGTTCCGGCGTGGTAGACGACCGGAATGCTCGGCCCCGATGCGAGCTCGCGGTGGTTCGCCGGCGGGACGATGCCCATCGCGCCCCCGATCCGGGGGCGGAACTGTCGGCGTGCGAGCGCTGGCGCCGCACATACGCATACCGCGAGTAACGAGGCCACGAAGCAGCCTTTCCTGAAGCTCCCCACGGGCGGCACGTTATCGCAACGGGCGCGCGCGATAGGATGCTTACACGATTCGAAAACCCAGGGGGGCTGGCGGGTAAGCCGGCTGAGATAGCGCCCGACGCCGTTGGCGGCCCGGCGCTGACCCTTAGAACCTGTGGGGTAATGCCCGCGGAGGGAGTAAGACGAGTGATGATCGAGGCTCCCGTCAAGGAGCCTCGCGATCTTGATGGACCCGCCGGAGTGAGGGTCGAGGTCGTGAGCCGCAGGTTCGGCGAGCTGGAGGCGCTGGGAGGGATGACGCTGCACGCCGCGCCCGGGGAGGTCGTGGCCGTGGTCGGACCGAGCGGCTGCGGCAAGACGACGCTGCTCGAGCTGGTGTGCGGCCTGCAGCGCCCGGACTCGGGGCTCGTGCAGGCCGCGCCCGCCGCGCTGATGCCGCAGCGAGACCTGCTGCTGCCGTGGCTGAGCGCGATCGACAACGCCGGCCTCGCGTTGCGCGCCCGCGGGATGTCCCGGCTCGACGCGCGCGCCGCGGCGACGCCGTGGCTCGAGCGCTTCGGGCTGGCCGGGTTCGAGCACTCGCGACCCGCCGCACTGTCGGGCGGCATGCGCCAGCGGATCTCGTTCCTGCGCACGTTGCTGGCGGGAAAGCCCGTGCTCGCGCTCGACGAGCCGTTCGCGGCGCTCGACGCGATCACGCGCGCGGAGATGCAGGGCTGGCTCGCCCACGTGCTGGAGCTCGAGCCGCGCACGGTGGTGCTCGTCACCCACGACGTCGAGGAGGCGGTCGTGCTCGCGGACCGGGTGGCGGTGATGTCGGGCCGCCCCGGGCGGGCGCTTGCGGACATCCCGGTCGACATCCCCCAGCCGCGCCGTCGGACCGACCCAGCGGTCGTGGCGCTTCGCGAACGAGCGCTCGAGGCGCTGGGAGTTGGCTCATGACGGTGAAGCGGACTCTGCGATGGCTACCCGCCGTCCTGCTGCTGGCGGCGCTGATCGGCGCGTGGGAGCTCTACGTCGACCTTGGGGGCGTCGACCCGCTCGTGCTGTCGCCCCCACACGAAGTCGCGAAGGCGATGTTCGATGACCGCTCGCTGCTGTGGAGCAACTTCCTCGTGACCGCCCAGGAGGTGCTGCTCGGAATCGTGGTCGCCGCGGCCGGGGGGCTCGCGCTCGCGATCGGGATTCACCTCTCGCGGACGCTTCGCCGCGCGGTGTATCCGCTGCTCGTCGCCTCGCAGGCCGTGCCAATCCCGATCCTCGCGCCGATCCTCGTCTTCTGGCTGGGCTTCGGGATCCTGCCGAAGCTCGTCGTGATCGCGCTGGTGTCGTTCTTCTCGATCGTGGTGACGACGCTTGCCGGCCTCGCGGCCGTCGACCCGGACCTGATCAAGCTGATGCGGACGTTCGACGCGACGCGGCTGCGGACGTTCCGCCACATCGAGCTGCCCGCCGCCATGCCCGGGGTGTTCACGGGTGCCCGGATCGCAGTCGCGGTGGCTGTCATCGGGGCCGTCCTCGGTGAGCAGACGGGCGGCTCGGCGTCGGCGAACCCAGGACTCGGCTTTCAGATCAACCTGTCGCTGAACCAATCGCTGACCGCGCGAGGGATCGCCGCGGTCGTGATCCTGTCCCTGTTCGCGATCGCGCTGTTCGGCCTGCTGACGCTTGCCGAGCGGTTGGCGGTGCCGTGGGCCTATCAATCCAGAGGAGGAGAGCTTTCGCAATGAACCGACGCCCGTGGATCGCCGTCCTGGTCACGAGTTGCGCCCTCGCGCTCTCAGCTTGCGGCGAGAAGAAAGACGTACTGTCGGCGCCGGCGGGGTCAGATCAGCCGCTGTCGCTGATGCTCGACTGGGTTCCGAACGCGGACCACGTCGGCGTCTACCAAGCGCTGAGCGAGGGCGACTTCACGAAGGCCGGGCTGAACGTGCACGTCCAGGTTCCTCAGGACCCGGCGACGCCGCTGCAGCTGCTGGCCGCCGGGAAGGTCGACATGGCGATCTCCTACGAGCCCGAGGTGATGCTCGCACGCAACCGCGGGCTGCCGCTCGTCTCGGTCGCGGCGATCGTCCAGCAGCCCCTGACTTCGATCATCTCGATCGGCAAGAAACGCATCCGTACGCCCGCGCAGCTGCGAGGCAAGACTGTGGGAGACGCCGGCATCCCCTACCAGCACGCCTACCTGCAGACGATCCTCGCCCAGGCGCACGTCCCCGCGAGCAAGGTCAAAGAGGTCAACGTCGGCGCCAACCTCGTGCCCGCGATGATCTCCGGCCGGGTCGACGCGACGCTGGGCGGCTACTGGAACTACGAGGCGATCCAGCTCGCCCAGCGCGGCAAGCGCCCCAACGTGATCCGGATGGAGCAGGTCGGCGTCCCCACCTACGACGAGCTCGTGCTGGTGGTGCGCCGCTCGACGATCGCGACCAAGGGCGAGGAGCTGCGCCGCTTCGTCCAGGCCCTTGGGCGCGGTTACCAGTCCGCGCGCAGCAACCCCACGGCCGCCGTCGACTCGCTGGTGCGGGCGAATCCCGGCCTTGATCGCAGGCTCCAGCTGGCGAGCGTGTCCGCGACCCTGCCGGCGTTCTTCCCCGCGTCCGGCAAACCGTGGGGATGGCAGGACCCGACGCGATGGAACGCGTACGGACAGTGGATGCTGAGCCACCACCTGATCACGAACCCGAATGCGGTCGCCGACGCGTCCACGAACGAGCTGCTCGCCGGTCAGGGGCTGTAGCCAGGCGGCAATGCGCCGGCGAAGATTTCCGGGAGACCCGGCGAGAGCTCTGGGAGACCGGTGCCCCGATAGGGGCACGACGGGCGGCCCATCACCCTGATCGCGGGAGTCGAGAGTCCCTTGCGATACCTGAATCTGCGGCATGTCGGCGACCTCGCTGTAATGTTGCGTACAGGCTGTACGTATCCTTCACATGCAGACAGCATGTATGTCAAACCATGGATGAATCGACTGTCCCCCGAACGAAGGCAGAGCAGCGCGAGGCGACGACCGCGGCACTGATCGAGGCCGCCCGCGAGCTGTTCGCCGAACGGGGCTACGCAGGCGTCGGCACCGAGGAGATCGTGCAGCAGGCCGGCGTCACGCGCGGCGCGCTCTACCACCTTTTCCGCGGCGGCAAGGAGGATCTGTTCCGCGCGGTTCTCGTGCACGTCAGCGCCGAGACGACCCAGCGCGTGATCGCCGCGGCGAGCGCCGCGGAGGATCCGTGGGAGGAGCTCGTCGTCGGGACCGACGCGTTCCTCGACGCGTGCACGAGACCGGAGGTGCAGAGGATCATGCTGGTCGACGGGCCCGCCGTGCTCGGCTGGGACGTGTGGCGCGAGACCGACGGAAACCTCGCGCTGGGACTGCTCGAGGCCGCCCTCACGCATGCGATGGACACCGGCCGGATGATCTCTCAACCCCCCAGGGCGCTGGCCCATGTGCTGCTCGGCGCGATCGACGAAGCGGCCATGGTGGTGGCGCGCGCCGACGATCAGAACGCCGCCCGCGAGGAGATGAGCCGAACGCTGCGGCGTCTGCTCGAGGGGCTGCGCGGACCGACGATCTAGCAGGGGACTGCCGTGCTGCTCCGAACCGACGACCGGGGCGTGCTGCTGATCGGGCAGCTTTCGCACGCGTGGATCTCTGGGCAGCTCGCGCGCGCCTGGGGTAACGCGCGGTTCGGCTCTGTCGAGCCGTGCGAGGAGGTTTGCCTCGGGGCCGAGCAGCACGATGTCGGGATGTCGGAGTGGGATCTGGCTCCGAGCCTGAACGCCGACACCGGCCTGCCCCACTCGTTCACGGAGATGCCGCTGGACGTGCATCTCAACCTGTGGAGTCATGGACCGCGACGACTCCTCACGCAGAGCCGCTACGCGGCGCTGCTCGTCTCCATGCACGGCACCCGCCTGTACGAGATGCGCGAGCTCAGCGCGCTGCCGAGCAACCAGGCCGACGCAATCCGCAGCTTCTTCAGCGCTCAGCGCGAGTTTCAGCAGCAGCTGCAGTCCTCGCTCCGAGCCGATCCCACGACCAGCGGCGCCGCGGCACCGGCTACGGTCGCGAGGAACAGCCAGCTGCTGTGGACCTGGGACTTCCTGTCGCTTGCGATCTGCCTCGACTGGGCGCCCTGCACTGCCCGGGAGGTTCCCACCGCCGACGAACCCGCCGACGTCGAGCTGACCATGGACGTCGAGCCGCTCACGCTGCGAGTCGGTCCCTGGCCGTTCGCGGCCGCCGCTGTCACCGTGCGCGCCGAGGGCCGCCGCCTGGCCGGCCGCTTCGATGACGAGGAGGCGCTCGCGGCCGCGCTCGAACGTGCACCTTGGGAGACCGTGGACTTCGCGCTCCGACCCGCCTAGCGGATCACCTAGCGGAACGAGCGCGACGGAGGCGATCCCAGAGCCGCCTTACGACCGCGGCGGGATCATTCGCCGGGCTTGGCGAGCAAGTGGACGTCGACGAGGAACGTCCGGCTCGACACGATCGGGAGCAGGTCGACTGGGCGGCGAACGCCGGTCCGCCGCGCTTGGGCGAGCTTGCGCGCGGAACGTCGCCTGACCAGGGCGACCGTCGCGGCACCGGCAACGAACCCTGTGGCTGCCGCGGCGGCGGCGTGCATTGCGGGTAGGCCCGGCTGAGCACGCTCGACCGGGCGAACGTCGGCTATGACCGGCAGCCCGTCGACGGTCTCCTCTTCAGCCGGTTCGCCCGAGACGGCCACGAGCTGTTCGCCCGAGACGGCCACGAGCTGTTCGCCCGAGACGGCCACGAGCTCAGTGTCGGGGTGGTGCTCGATCATGAACGCGACATGGTGACAGCGCGCGCGGTCATCTTCAAAGGGATCTTCTCGTACCATGCGAGCGAGCACCGAGATGTCAACATCGATCGACGTTTTCGCCAAGGCTCGGCACCACGAGCGCCTTGAGCAGCTGAAGATGGCCCGCGAGCTCGACGCGCTCCCTTACTTCCGCGTGCTCGAGGGACCGACGCTGCCGGTCGTCGAGATGGAGGGCAGGCAGCGCGTCATGCTTGGGTCCAACAACTATCTCGGCCTGACCGGCGATGAACGGGTCAAGCAGGGCGCGCTAGACGCGCTGAGCCGTTACGGGACCGGGCTGACCGGCTCGCGCTTCTTGAACGGGACGATCGACCTTCACCTCGAGCTCGAGCGTGAGCTCGCCGAGTGGCTCGGGACCGAGGCGACGCTGGTGTTCACCACCGGCCACCAAGCGAACCTGGGAGCGCTCGGGACGATCCTGGCACCCGGGGACACGGTGATCGCCGACTCCGGAGACCACGCCTCGATCCTCGACGGCTGCATCCTTTCGCGGGCGAAGCTCCGAGCATTCCGGCACAACCGCGTCGACCGGCTGGAGCGGGCGCTCGAGAAGGCGCAGGCGGACGGCGGCGGCATTCTCGTGGTCGTCGACGGCGTGTTCTCGATGGAGGGTGACGTCCCCCCGCTGCCGGAGATCGCGGATCTCTGCTCCCGGTTCGGCGCAAGATTGATGGTCGACGAGGCGCATGCGCTCGGCGTCCTGGGAGCCAGAGGCGCAGGCACGTCCGAGCTGCTCGGGGTCGAGGATCGGGTTGACCTGAGGATGGCGACGTTCTCGAAGTCGCTCGCGTCGTGCGGTGGCGTGATCGCGGGGCCTGCTGACGTGATCGAGTTCCTGCGGATCCAGTCGCGTCCATTCATCTTCACCGCTTCGGGCGTGCCCGCTGCGATCGGCGCGGCGCTCGCCGCCGTGCGGATCTGCCGCTCGGACGAGGGGCGCGCGCTGTTTGCGAAGGTGCTCGACAACGCCCGCTACCTGCACACCGGCCTGCACGAGCTCGGTTTTCGGGTGATCGAGCCGACACGCGTAGTCGATGGGACGGTGGTGGTGACGCCGGTCGTACCGGTGCTGGTTGGCGACGACTGGAAGGCTGTGTTCCTGTGGAAGGCACTGTATGAGGCGGGTGTGTTCGTGAACACCGCGATTCACCCCGCCGTCCCGCCCGGCGGCGCGCTGCTCAGAACGAGCGTGATGGCCACCCATGACCACGCGACGCTCGACCGCGCGCTTGCCGTGTTCGGCGCCGTCAAACGGGCATTCGAGGCCGAGCACGGCCCGCTTTCAGCACCCCGCTAGAACACCCGTCCAGGGCCCGGCTTGTCCGCTCCTGCACAAGCCCCCGACACGAGAAAAAACACGCTCTAAGCACATGCGCTCCCAGATGTGTCCTTGCTGTTACTGTCACCGTCGCGTACGTTCTTTCGCGTCGAACGGTGGTCGGGCCGACCGGCGCAAGGGCACTCGGGCAGGGGGTGTGACAGGGCGTCGTGGGCGACGACATGGCCGGGATCGGCCTCATATTGAGTGAGAGAAGGGCCCGGCCCGGTCAGCTCCGTCCAGGCTGCCCGCGGCCAGGAAATAGTCAATCCTGTCCGCAGCAGCGGGCATGTCGCTGGGAGAGAATAGCTAGATGACGGAGACCGGGACGATGACGCCGGAGCCGCAACGAATGCGTGCTCTGGAGCGAGCCAATGAGGTCCGGTTCGCGCGTTCGGAGATAAAGCGGCAGATTGCAAGCGGACGCGTATCCGCCGCACAGGTCATCCTCGACTGTCCTTGGGAGGTTGAAAGCTGGTCTGTGGGAGACCTGCTCATCAGTCAACGGCGCTGGGGCCAGACCCGGTGCCGCAAGTTCCTGGTTCGGAACGAGATCAGCGAGGTCAAGCAAATCGGGTCGTTGACCGACCGTCAGCGACGGATGCTTGCTTCCCGGCTGTCCAGGTGCGATGTCGATGCGCCCCCGGAGCACCGTGTCGAGACCCGGGTCGAGCCCCGCGCCCCGACCCTGGCGGAGACTCCAGTCGAACCGTCGATCGTTACCGCGATCGACCTTCACGCGAGCAAGGAGCTCGAACTCGTAGGAGTGTGAGCGGTTACGGTCACTCGGTCCTGCGGCTCGTCCGGGCGCAGGACCGAGCTCGCGCGGGTCTCACAGCTGGATTCCGACCGGCACCGGGCTGGTCCCGGCGAACAGGAAGAACCAGATCACGAAAGCGGCGAGAGTGAACCCGGCGCTTACCACCAGCACACCCTCGAGCACGTAGTGGCCGGGATCGTCGAGGCCGCGCGCGCGACAGTTCGCCCGGTAGACGTTGCTCAGCTTAGCGAGCAAACTCGCGACCACTGCAATCGTGGCGATCACCCCGACGAACATCGTCCCCAGCGCCGCGCCGAGCGATGATGTCGCTCCCTGGATCTGCGAGCCGATCCACAGCCATAGCACCGGCGTGCCGATCCACAGCACGAGGCTGCCGATGAACATGATCAGGAGGACCAACACCGCCCCGGCGCCAGTCCTCAGCAGGTCGCGCATGCGCGGTGAGCATAGAGCCTGACGAAGATCTGATCGCTCGCGTTTCATCGCGGTGACAGACAGACGTCTCGCATCTTTCTTGGCGCTTGACCGCCAGGAGGTCACAAGCGTTTCAATTGTCACTGTCACCCCACCATTCGACGGCGTCGGGCATTCCCTGCTTGTAGTACCCACTTGGAAGATTGGAAGATCTAACGGACAGCCCGAGGAGAGCTTGACCTCCCACCAGCCCATCAGCATTCCGATCAGGCCGAGGCGGGGCCGCACTTGCCACACGCCACACCCGGGTTCGCCGATCTCCACTTGCGAGATGCGAGTGAACCGGTGGCGCGCCGGCTCGAGCACCATCCGCTCGAGACGCCCGCGGTTGACGGAGTGGGCCTCCGCTCGCTCGGCGATCGTCACGCGCGCCGCGCGAAGCCGCTCGGTCAGCTCGTCGCGTACGCCCTCGAGCTCGCCCAGGTCGAGCAGTCTTGGCACCGCGTTCGAGGCCGCCGGATGCTCGAGGCCCCCGATCGGGTAGGCGGTCACGAACGCATCGGCGAGCTGTCGCTCGAGCTTTGCAATCTGCACCCGTAGCGTGCGCCGCGCCGCACGCTCGACATCCCTGACGGTGGACGGCGGAGATGGAAGCGAGGCCGGCGAAGCGCCGAGTGACTGCTCGAGAAGCGCGATGGCTCCCTCCTTTCTAGCCGAGGCCAGGTTACCATCGGGCTTACCCCGTCGGGCCAGTTTTTCAGCCGGACCTGAAGACCTCCCTGCACACCCACAGCGCCTCCTCGACGTGGATCGCCGGGACCCCCGGCACACCGATCGCGAACAGCACGATCCTGGTGCTGCGCCGGCCCACCGCGTGCGCGGGCGCGATCTCGCCGAACAGCACCGCATGGATGCAGCGGGCGTCGGCGACAGCGAGCGTTCCGGGCCGTAGGAAGCTGCCATGCTTGCTCACTCCGAGCCGATCGCCATCGACCGTCATCCGGATGCCGAGCCCGGAGGCGTCGACGACGGCCCGGTCGAGCGCCCATACGGGCACGCCGGTCTCGACCAGCGCGATCAGGCGCGCATCGTCGATGAGATCGCTCGATCGGAACTCTCCGTGGAGAAGGCGGGCGACGGCCACCTCCTCGCTGGGGATCCGGGTGGCGTCGGGATCGAGCCCGATCTGGCGAAAGAACGAACGATAGGCGTTCGAGATCGGCTGGGTCCGCATCGCCACGACGGTGGCGCCGCGGTAGCGGTTGGACAGGGAGGAAAGCCTGTGTCTGACGGCGGGCGGACTCGCACGCCGGCGTCCGCTCGCGCTGACCCAGTCGAGCCGCAGACCGGGGAACTCGCGGGCGAGATCCGGCTCGATGAAGCCAGCGGCCGCACCCAGCTCGACATCCTCCGGCGCGGTCACCTCGACACCAATCTCCTCACCTGCGCAAGCAATGCTGACTGATTCAGCCAGTGCTCGCCGATCAGGCGGGCCGCAACGGTCCCACCGCGGTACGCCAGCTCGACGATCGGGCAGATCTCGACGTTGTAGAGCGCGCCGATCGCCCCCTCGCTGTCGAACGCGACGGGAATTGTCCAGTGATGCGCGCGCACCAGCTTGGCGGTCTCCGCGCGCCCGGCGTTGATCGCGATCGCCGCGAACTCGATGGCCCCGGCAGGAAATCGTCGCGAGACCGCCTGCAGCGCGTCGACCTGCCGTCTGCACGCATCCGAGCCGGTGGCGAAGAACGCGATCGCCAGCGGCGTGCGGCCACAGACGTTCAGCGCGACCGGGTTCGGATGGGACGGGTCGCAGCGAGGCCTGGCGTTCGCCGGCCTGTCGGGACCGATCGTCGCCAACGGCGCGACGAAGTGGTGAAGCCTCTTGCCGGCGGCGACGCCGGGCATGACGACGCCGTGCCTGCTCAACTCGTAGATCGAGAACGCGATCAGGAGCACCAGTCCGAAGATCCCGATCGTCCACCGGTAGCGGCGCGTGTCGATCATAGGCGACGGCGGCGCCTCGCGCGGCCGCTCGGGCGACGTCTCGCTCACGCCACTCGCGCGCGGCGGCTCGGGCGGCGTCCCGCTCACGCCACTCGCGCGCGCCTCCGCAGGCGCGGCAGCATCGCGCCCGCACGCCGCGCGAGCCGGCGCGCGCTCTGCAGCAGATCGCCACGCTCGGCCACCACCAGGACCGCGGGTAGCACGAGCAGCACGCCGGCGAGCGACACCGAGAGGTCGATGAGCGTCACGAACCCGAAGTCCCTCAACATCCTGATGCTCGACAGCACCAGCACGCCGAACCCAGCGATCGCCGTAACCCCGGAGGCGAGCACGGCCGTGCCCGTCGATCGATACGCGCGCCCGAGCGCGCCGAGCAGATCGTGGCCGGCCTCCCGCTCCTGGCGGAACCGTTCGGACAGGAGCACGCTGAACTCCGTCGAGATCGCGATCACGAGCGCGCCGAGCGTCGCCGACATCGGGTTCAGGGGGATCCCGATCGCAAACACGATCAGCGCCGACCAGCCGGTCGCGAGCGCGATCGGAACAAGCGGCACCAACACGCGCTCGGCCTTGCGGAACACCGCGAGCAGCACGACCCCCACCGCAATCAATCCCACCAGCAGCGTCAGCAGCCGACGCCCGGAGGATGACAGCGCGGCGTTGGCGTCGGCGGCGAGGACCGGCAACCCCGCCACACGGGCGGTCACCCCCTTCGGTGGGTGCAGCTGCGAGCGCATGTAGGCGATCACGTGTTCCTGCTTGGACAGCGGCATCAGACGGATGCCGAACGCGAGCGTCGCGCTGCGATGATCGGGCGTAATCACTGCCCGCGAGAAGTACGGCGGAACCGCCGCCAGGAGGCTCCGGATCGACGACCCCGAAGGCCCCACGCTCTGCCCCGATTGGCCCCCGGCTGGGAACAGATCCGGGAGCGACAACGCCGGGCACAGCGTCGAGCGCGCGCACCCCTTGCTCTCCAGGTACCCGTAGTGCGTCATCAGCGCGTTCTCGTAACGGGTCATCCAGCCGACGACGGTCGGGGTCGCGACGTCGCGCCCGCTGACCGTTATGTCGATCTCGCCCGAGACGCCCGTGACCTGCTCGAGCGTGTGCAGGTCACGCAGCGCGGGCATGCTCGGCGGGACCAGCTTCGTCACGTCCGACTGGACCGACGTCTGCGTGTCGGCGACCCAGCCGAGCACGGCGAGCAGCGCGCCCACGGCGAGCACCCGCCCGGGCCTGCGGGCTACGCCCTCGATCAGCGCTGCGGCCCTCCTCCGCCCACCGTCACCCCGCCCAGAGCGCCGAGCACGCGACGGCATCCGCGGGCGGGGCAACCGGGCGAGAGCATCAAGCACAATCGACCCGGCCTCGCGCACGAGCTCGTCGGCGCCTTGATCGACGCTCCGAGGGCGCCTCCATCGGGGTCGGCGAGCCCGATCGCGGCCGAGACCGCGCATAGCGCGCAGGCGCCCGCGATCGCGATGCCCATGACCAACAGCAGCCCGAAGCCGCGGACCATCGGCACCGGCGAGAGGAGCAGGACGAGGAAGCCGGTGCCGGTCGCGAGCGCCGCCACCGCGATCGTCGGCGCGCCGACCGCGGCCGCGCGGCCGACCGCGGCCGCGCCGCTCGCACGCTCGGACCCGGGGGCGCGCCTCGCCTCCTCGATGCGGGACTGGAACTGGATCGCGTAGTCGACGGCGAGCCCGATCAGGATCGGCAGCACCGCGATCGAGGCCATCGTCAGCGTCCCGCCCGCCACGGACAGCGCGCCGAACGTGATCCCCGTCGCCGCCAGCGCGACCGCCAGCGGCAGCAACCGGAGGCGGCTCCGCAAGACGATCAGCAGCGTCGCCGCCATCACCAGCAGCGCGGCGATCAGCAGCCCGGCGATCGATCCGGTGATCTGCGAGCTGAGATCGTTGACCACTACCGGCGCGCCGGTGACCGTGTAGCTGCCTCCGTGCGCCAGGCGGAACATCGGCATCCGCACCGCCTGCCGGATCCACGAGATCGCACGCGCCCGCTGCTCGTCGCTGAGCGAAGCCTTCAGCCGCACCTGGATCAGCGCCGAGCCCGAGTTCGGAAACAGGTAGGCGAAGCGGGCTTTCGGCTGGTTCGCGCCGCGTGTCCGATCGAACACGACCGCGTCGATGAAGCCCGGGTCGTCGATCTTCGGCGGGCTCGTGATCCCGGCATCAAGCGCCAACCGCTCGAGCTGCCCGAGCTCCTCCTGCTGCTTGAGCAGCTCGGCCGCCTTCGCGTCCTGCAACGCCTGGGCGCGGCCCAATCCGCGCGCCACGGCCAGCCTCCGGGCGGCGTCTCCCGCCTGCCTGATGGCGATCGGGACGCCGCGCAGCAGCGCGCTGATCTCGATGTTGACGGCGGCGACCGCTCGGTTGAGGAACGTGCCGGGCCCATACACGACCTGCACGGGCCGGGCCCGCATCAGCTCTCCGCACGGGCTCGCAAATCCGCCGTACGGCGCGTGCGCGCCCGGCGGCGCCGGCTCGAACGCCTGCAGCTGCTCGCTCGGCACCACGTACTGGCCGGCGAGACACGCCTCGAGGAACGTGACCACGGCCAGATCGTTCGACTGGGTGAGGTCCGACAGCGGCTCCTTGATCAGGATCACGACCGCGTCGCCGCCGAAGTTGCGGTGGTCCTGATCGGTGGCGCGGAAGTTTGCGGACGAGCGCGACACGAACGTGTCGCTGCCCGCCGAGGGCCCCAGCCCGAGCGACAGCAGCCCGCCGGCGACAGCGAGCGCGAGCACGAGCGAGAGCGTGATCGCCGGCCAGCGGGCCGCGACCCCCGCGAGCCCCTCGAGCCTCTCCTTCGCCTTCATCGGGTTGTGAGGCTATCGGCGCAACCCCCGCTCCGCGCCGATCGCGGAGCCGCAAAGCCCGCGGGGGTCTGGGGGATTTGAGGACACATGTGTCCTTCTCCGTCCCATACGGCGGCGCGGCCCAGCCAGGGCCGCGCCGATCAGATCCGCTAATCCATCGTCAGCGGGCCCTGTGACTCGCCCGCCAGGAACTGCCGGATGAACGGGTTGTCCGAGTTCAGCATGTCCTCCGCGGGGCCCGCCTCGACGATCCGCCCGCGCCACAGCACGTTGATGTAGTCGGCGACCCGGCGCGCGCTCATGATGTCGTGGGTGATCACCGCGAACGTTGGCAGGCGTTCCTTCTGCTTGGCCTTCGCCTCGTCCATCATGTCGCGGTGGATTTCCAGGATCAGCTCGCCGAGCAGGGCGGTGCGGACGGGATCGAGCCCTGAGTCGGGCTCGTCGAACAGCAGGATGTCCGGCTCGAGCACGAGCGCTCGCGCGAACCCCGCGCGCTTGCGCATGCCGCCCGACAGCTCGTTGGGCATCTTGTCGCTGGCGCTGCCGAGACCAACTTCGTTAAGGCGACGCATGACGATGTGCTCGATCTCGTCCTCGCCCTTCTCGGTGTGCTGGCGCAGCGGGAACGCGACGTTGTCGAACAGGTTCATCGAGCCAAACAGGGCGCCGTCCTGGAACAGCAGACCGAACTTCTTGCGCATTTCGAACAGCTCATCGTCGGGCATGTTCGGAACCGACTCGCCGTGGACCAGCACATCGCCCGAATCGGGATACAGCAGTCCGACCATGTGCTTGATGCAGACCGACTTCCCGGTGCCCGACGGGCCCAGGATCATCGACACCATTCCCTCGGGCAGGCCCATGTTGAGCCCGCGCAGGATCTTCGCCCGGCCGAACGCCTTACAAGTGTCGATGAACTCGACTGCGTCGGGTCGGCCCGATGGGTACACCTTGTAGGTGTGCCACTTGTACTCCTCCTCTGAGGCGCCGTCAGGTGGCGCGGGGCGCGGCGGCAGCTCGTCGACGACGGACACGCGGGACTTGGTTTCCTCTTCCCGAGGCCTGGCGTCCCGGGGCGAGCCGTCGTGCTCGGGCCCCCGCGCCGAGAACCGCGTCTCGTCGTCGCTCCGATCGTGCTCTTCAGATGAGGAATCCGGCAACTGTCAGCCTCCGATTGGCGCCCTCGGATTGGCACCCCAGAATAGCTGCGTCCCGAGCATCCCGATGAGGTGTACGGACACGATGTTGACGACCATCGACTTCGCGGTCGCCGTCCCCACGCCGACCGGGCCGCCGCTCGCGTTGTACCCGTAATAGCAGCCGACGAGAACGATGACCGTGGCCATCGCCATCGCCTTGATCAAGCTGTATAAGACGTCCGGTGGGTTCTGGAATTGCCAGAAGATCAGGAAGAACCCCCCGCTCGACACGTCCCCGATCTGCTGCACCACCACCAGGTAACTGGCGAAGAAGCCGGCGCCGATCGAGCAGATATACATGAATGGCAGCACGAGCCAGGCCGCCAGCAGCCGGGTCGCGCACAGGAATGTCATGCCGCTGATCCCCATCACCTCGAGCGCGTCGATCTCATCGGAGATCCGCATCGACCCGAGCTCCGCGACAATCCCGGTTCCCACTTTCGCGGCCATCATGTACCCGAACGCGTACGGGACGAGCTCGCGCAGATCGCACCACGCCGAGAACACGCCGGCGTACGCGGGCACGCCGTTGGCGCGGTCGAAGTAGGCGCCCTCGACGCCGCACTCGAGGCCGATGATGAACACGAGGCCCCAGATCACGAGCGTCGAGGAGACGATCAGGATCCCCGACTGGCGCAGTGCCTCGCCAAAGAACCTGAACACGCGTAGCCGCAGGACCTCGCCGACGATCCTCGACGTGAACTTGACGAGCTCGCCGAAAGACTCGATCCAGCCGCGCGGCGTTGCGAGCAGCCCCTCCAAGGCTTACTTCGCCACGTTCGTGATCTCGGGGTGGGTCGCGAGCAGCGTCTGCGTGAATGCGTAGTTGAACGCGAACACCCCCAGGAACGCGATCACGACCGCCTGGTTGACGGCCCGCCCAACCCCCTCCGCACCTCCTGACGCGGTCATCCCCTTGTAACAGCAGACGATCGCGATGATCGCGCCGAAGATCGTCGTCTTCACCACCGACCCCCACAAGTCGGTGGTCGACGCGTTGTTGAAGAACGTCGCCCAAAACGGGCCGAGCGGAGCATTGTTGACGAGCGTGGCGAGAATCCCGCCGAAGATGCCGAACAGCAGCGCGTAGATATCGAACAGGCCCGTCACCAGCATCAGCGCGAGGAACCTCGGGACGACCAGGTTCTTGACTGGATCGACGCCCAGCACCTGCAGAGCGTCGAGCTCCTCGCGGATCTTGCGCGCGCCGAGGTCGGCGGTGATCGCGGTGCCGGCGACGCCGGCCAGCACGATTGCGTCGACGAACGGAGCGAACTCCCTGATCGACGCGAGAACGAAGAAGCCGCCGAGCCGGTCGAGCGCGCCGAACAGGACCAGGAAGTTGGCAGCCTGCAATCCCGGCGCCGCGTACCCGAACGCGACGGTCGAGATCAGCAACGGGAACCAGCACAGCTTCATCGCGAACAGGAACTGGCCCACGAACTCGCTGCCGTACGGGTAGGGCGGGCGGATCGCCGACGCCACCGTTTTCCCCGTCAGGATCATCATGTTGCCGACCTCTTCGAGCACGTTCCGCATCGGCGGGAACGTTCGCTCGGCGACAGCTCGAACCACGGCTTCGGTTTCCTCCCGGGGTCTCGATGAGCGCTCGCGCGCCCGGCGCGGAGAAAGCCTACGCGAACAGTCGTGTCAGAACCAACTGACAACCAGCGCTAGGCGCCCCCGCCGCGCCGCTCCCAAACCGGCGTCGGCGCCCACAGCAAGTGGTATGTTCGCGTCGAGTGAGCCTGTGGAGAGCGCGGAGCGGCGCGACGATGACTGCCGTCGCGGCGCTGCTGGCGTTAGGCGGCTGCGGCAGTGGCGCGCGGCAGGACGCAAGCGAGCCGAGCGGTGAATTCATCGTCGGGGTTCCGGTCGCGAAGTTCCCCACCTCGCAACGCCTCGCCGAACACACCCACCTGGTGATCGCCGTGCGCAACACCGGGACCAAGACGATCCCCAACGTCGCCGTCACCATCCTGGACCCCAAGACCGGGGTCGCCGCGCAGGCGTTCGGCTACCTAATCGCCGACACCACCCAGGGCCTGGCCAGCCGCTCGCGCCCCATTTGGATAGTGGATCGAGCCCCCGGACCGTGTTTGTACAGCTGCACGTCGGGCGGCCCCGGCGGCGCCGTGACCACATACGCGAACACCTGGGCGCTCGGCGCGCTCATGCCGGGGAAGACCGCGACGTTCGACTGGCGCGTGACCGCGATCAAGTCCGGCACCCACGCGATCCAGTACCGGGTCGCGGCTGGGCTGAACGGCAAGGCTAAGGCGGTGCTCGCGGGCGGCGGTCAGCCCAAGGGCACATTCACGGTAAAGATCTCGAGCGCGCCGCAGCGCTCCTACGTCAACGACAAGGGGCAGGTCGTCAACACGCAGTAGGCCGGCTGGTGCCGGCGTCTGGAGACGTCCATGCCCGTCTAGGCCGTACTCGACGGCTTCCAGATGTTGATGTGCCCCTCAACCGCGTAGCGGTCGATCTCCTCGAGCTCATCCGGCTCGAAGTCGAGACGGTCGAGCGCGGCCATGTTCTGCTCGAGCTGCTCGACACTCGATGCGCCGAGCAGCGCCGAGGTGACGCGCTCGTCCCGCAGTGCCCAGGAGATAGCAAGCTGCGCGAGCGTCTGGCCACGGCGCCGCGCAATCTCCCCCAGCGCCCGCGCCCGTAAGAGGTTGTCGTCGGTGATCAGAGTCTCCGAGAAGTGCAGGCCCCGCCGCACCCGCGAGTCCGAAGGAATCCCCTCGAGATAGCGGCCCGTGAGCAGGCCCTGGGCGAGCGGCGAGAACACGATGCAACCGATCCCCTCGCGCGCGAGCACGTCGAGCAGCTCCTCCTCGATCCAGCGGTTGAGCATCGAGTACGAGGGCTGGTGGATCAGAAGCGGCGTGCCGAGCTCGCGCAGGATGGTCGCCGCCTCCTCGGTCCGCCGCGGCCCATAGGAGGAGACGCCGACGTACAGCGCCTTGCCCTGGCGCACTGCCGTATCCAGCGCCCCCATCGTCTCCTCGAGCGGCGTCTCGGGGTCGAAGCGGTGCGAGTAGAAGATGTCGACGTAGTCGACGCCCATCCGCCGTAGGCTCTGGTCGAGGCTCGCGAGCAGGTACTTGCGCGAGCCCCACTCGCCGTAGGGGCCGGCCCACATGTCGTAGCCGGCCTTCGTCGAGATCACGAGCTCGTCGCGGTACGGCCTGAAGTCCTCGGCGAAGATCCGCCCGAAGTTCTTCTCGGCGCTGCCATACGGGGGGCCGTAGTTGTTGGCGAGGTCGAAGTGGGTGATGCCCAGGTCGAACGCCCGGCGCAGGATCGCGCGGCTGTTCGCCAGAGGGCGGTCGTCGCCGAAGTTCTGCCACAGGCCGAGCGAGATCAACGGCAGCTCCATCCCGCTGCGCCCGCACCGCCGGTACTTGCCGCGCTGGTAGCGGTCGACGGCCGGGACGTAGTGGGAGAGTCCTAGGCTCGGGTCGAACGGCATACTGCCGAGTATTCCATGGGGCCGACCGCCGCCGTCGTTAGCCCGTGCGTCGACCTTCCGACGGACGGCCGCTGCGAAGCCTCGCTATTTGGACATCGGGATAGTGACCGCCCGCGCGCGCTTACCTACGCTGTCGGCTCACGTCTCGCCGCAGACGTCAATCTCGTACGCCCGCGGCTTGGGCCCTGCCCATCCCCTGAGGGCGCGAACAAGGAAGGAATCACGACACAGCATGCCTCGCATCCGCCAGCAGAACGTCCTTGCAGCCCAATGGGCTCCGAATGGGGGCGCCCTCGGAGCACCCGACCTTACGATCGCCGACAACCAGGTGTTCGGATCGAACGTGTTCAGCCCGGCCGTGCAGCGGCAACGCCTGCCGAGGGACGTGTTCCGTCGGCTGCAGCAGACGCTCGCCCCCGGCGAGGCGCTCGACACCTCGCTCGCGGACTCGGTCGCGCTGGCGATGAAGGAGTGGGCGCTCGAGAAGGGCGCCACCCACTACACCCACATGTTCCAGCCGCTGACCGGGTCGACCGCCGAGAAGCACGACAGCTTCTACGCGCCGACCGGCGAGGGTACCGCGCTCGCCGAGTTCAGCGGCAAGGAGCTGATCCAGGGCGAGCCCGACGCTTCGAGCTTTCCGACCGGGGGATCCGGGCGACGTTCGAGGCGCGCGGCTACACCGCGTGGGACCCGACCAGCCCCGCGTTCATCCTCGAGAACCCTAATGGCGCGGTCCTCTGCATCCCGACCGCGTTCGCGTCCTGGACCGGGGAGGCGCTCGACCACAAGATCCCGCTGCTGCGCTCGATGGACGCGCTCTCGCAGTCGGCGATCAACGCGCTCAAGCTGTTCGGCGACGACACCGCCCGGCGCGTGTTCACGACCGTCGGCCCCGAACAGGAGTACTTCCTGATCGACGAGCACTACTACTTCGAGCGTCCCGACCTGCTCACCACCGGCCGCACGCTGTTCGGCGCCAAGCCGCCCAAGGGGCACGAGCTCGACGATCATTACTTCGGCTCGATCCCCGAGCGGATCCTCGCCTACATGCTTGAGACCGAGCGCGAGCTCGCCAAGCTCGGGGTGCCGGTGAAGACGCGCCACAACGAAGTCGCCCCCAACCAGTACGAGATCGCTCCGGTGTTCGAGAACTCGAACGTCGGCTCCGATCACCAGCAACTGACGATGCAGGTGATGCAGAACGTGGCCCGCCGCTACGACCTCGTCTGCTTGCTGCACGAAAAGCCGTTCGCCGGCGTCAACGGGTCGGGCAAGCACAACAACTGGTCGATGGGGACCGACACCGGACACAACCTGCTCGACCCGGGCGACACGCCGCACGAGAACCTGCAGTTCCTGTTCTTCTGCGCCGCCGTGATCCAGGCGGTCAACAAGCACCAGGGCTTGCTGCGCGCCTCGATTGCGTCGCCCGGCCAGGATCACCGCCTCGGCGCGAATGAGGCGCCGCCGGCGATCATCTCGATCTTCCTCGGGGCGGAGCTCGAGAAGGTGTTCGGCGCGTTCGAGCGCGGCGAGGCACACGAGTCGACGCCCGGATCGTTCCTCGGACTCGGAACGCCGGTCCTGCCGCCGCTGCCGTTACATGGAGCCGACCGCAACCGCACCAGCCCGTTCGCGTTCACGGGCAACAAGTTCGAATTCCGCGCGCTCGGCTCGAGCATGTCGCTGTCGCTGCCGAACACCGTGCTGAACACGATCGTCGCCGAGGCGATCGACGATCTCGCCGGCGAGCTCGAGACCGCGCTCGCCTCCGGGCAGGAGCTCGAGGCGGCGCTGCCCCCGATCCTCCAGCGCAGCTACGCGGCCAACAGGCAGATCATCTTCGGCGGCGACAACTACTCCGAGGAGTGGCACGCCGAGGCCGAGCAGCGCGGCCTGCTGAACCTGCGCGCGACCCCCGACGCGCTGCCGTATCTGGTGGGCGAGCCGACCAAAGCGGTGTTCTCTCACTACGGCGTGCTGTCCGAGCGCGAGCTCGAGTCGCGCTTCGAGGTGTTCCTCGAGCAGTACGTCACGAAGCTCAACATCGAGGCGGAGACCGCCTCCTCGATCGCGCGCACGATGCTGCTGCCGGCGGCCGCGCGGCACCTGGCGATGCTCCGCGAGGCGCAGCTCGGCGACCTGATCCCGGAGACGGACGCCCTGATCGTGGAGTTCGTGACCGCCCTCAAGGGACTCGAGTCGGCCAACCTGTCGGAGAATCAGCCCCACGACGACGTGCTCGAGCATGCCAAGTACATGCGCGACATGGTGATCCCGGCGATGGAGGCGACCCGAGCGTCCGCCGACGGACTCGAGAAGATCGTCGCCGACGATCTGTGGCCGCTTCCCAAATACAGCGAGATCCTGTTCATCAAGTAGGTCGGTCGCGGGTCGAGCCCCCAGGGCGACCCGCGACCGTTCGCCGGACCGAAACTTGCGGACGCGCGGCGGGTTTTCGCTACGGTGACTCGCCGTATGTCGGAGTACCCCGGAGGGCGGGGCAGCCGGTCGTGGGGAAGGCGCCGGCTGCGCCTGGCGGTGATCCTCGCAACGAGCGCGGTCGCGGTCGCGGGCACGACGGCGGTCGCGTACGCGAGCACCGGCGGGGCCGGAGCGGCCCCGCCGGCCAAGGCGCCCGGCAAGCATCGAAGCGCCCACACTGCCCGGGGCAATCCGTTCAGCGGCCGCGGCATGTGGATCTGGGTCCTCGGCAGCTCGAACGGCGGCGATCTCAGCTCGATCATTGCCCGCGCCCGCGCCAACGGCATCAGCACGCTGATGGTCAAGAGCGGCGACGGCGCGGGAACCTGGTCGCAGTTCAACCGCGGGCTGGTCTCGACGCTGCACGCGCTGCGGCCTGCGCGTGTGCGCCTGGCAGTACGTCTACGGGATGCATCCGGCCGGCGAGGCGGAGATCGGCGCGGGGTCGGTGCGCGACGGCGCCGACTGCCTGCTGATCGACGCCGAGTCCGAGTACGAGGGCCGCTACGTCCAGGCGCAGACCTACATCCGGACGCTACGGCGGCTGATCGGGCCGAGGTTCCCGGTCGCCCTCGCGGGCTTTCCATACATCGACTACCACCCCGCCTTCCCCTACTCGGTGTTCATGGGGCCGGGCGGCGCCCAGTTCAACGTCCCGCAGATGTACTGGTTCGACATCGGCACGAGCGTCAACCGCGTCTACTCGCACACCTACCAGCTCAACCGCCTGTACGCGCGGCCGATCTCGCCGCTCGGGCAGATCTACAACGGCCCACCCGCCGCGGACATCCGCCGCTTCCGCCAGCTGTCTCGCAACTATGGGGCTCCCGGCGTCAGCTGGTGGGACTGGCAGGAGGGCTCGCTCGGCGCCTGGAACGCGCTCTCACAGCCGATCGGGTTGCTGACCAGCTTCACACCCGATACCTCACTCGCGGGCGCCCGGCCGGGGGTGAAGGGCGATGTGATCGTGTGGGCGCAGGAGCACCTGGTCGGCGCCGGCCAGCGCGTTGCGATCGACGGCGACTTCGGGCCTGCGACGACGGCCGCGGTCATCAGCTTCCAGCTGGCGAAGGGGCTGCTGCCGGCCAGCGGCACGATCGGGCCGCTGACATGGCGGGCGCTGCTCCGCTACCGGCCGGCGTCGGTGACGTGGACGCGCGGCGGCGCCAGCGCGGCGTCGGTCGCGGCCGCCGGTACTCATGCTCTGCCGGTGCCGAAGTCGGCGTCGCTGCCGGCGCGCGCCCACGAGATCCCGCGCGGGGTCGGCCGCGGTCGGCCGTAGTCTTGTGGGCCAGACTGAAAGTCAGCGCCCCATTTGCGAGCGAGAATCGAGACTGGCGCGGACGCAGGATGCGACGCGTAGCATCGCTACGCGTCGCATCCGATGATAGCCGAACGACGCGGGCGCGGCCCTAACAGGCGAGGCCGGATGCCGTGCGGGCCGCAAGCCCGCGCAGGCGAAGATTGCAGCCGCGAAGGGGTGCGGACTTGAAGGATGGTCCACTAGCCGCAGTCTGGGTCGCGCTGCGTCTCCATGCGCGGCGGTATGGGCGTGGCTTGGCATCGATGGCGGGCCTCGATGGCGGGCCTCGATAGCGGGCGGTCCGCCACGGCTTCGGGCCCATCACGGAGAGCTGTCGGCGACTCGAGCGCCGGCTGAGCGGCCCAACCGGCCCCCCAGCACCATGAGCGCGCGCTTATCTCCGGTGTCCTCGCGCGTGTTCGCTGGTTCCCCGAGATAAGCGCGCTGGGCGCGCTTATCTCGGCGTTCTCCCCTGCCCCCCCCGCTTTCCGGACATAAGCGCGCGCTCGCCCGCCGACATCGCACGACCGTGCGCCGACCAGCGGTCGGCCATCCTGCCGATCGCGCCGAGCACGCGCAGCCACCCCTTCATAATCAGAACACCCAGCAGTCCGCCCGCGAACCGTAAGGGGGGAGCGAGAGCCGCGGGCAGCCCCGCCCGCCTACAGCAGCCCGTGCTCGCGCGCGTACGCGACCAGCTCGGCCCGGGTGGTGCGCCGGGTCTTCTGCTGGATGTGCGCGCGGTGGGACTCGACGGTGCGCACGCTCAGGTACAGGGTCGAGGCGATCTCGCCGTTCGTGTGGCCGAGCGCGATCAGCCGTAGCACCTCGACCTCGCGGGCGCTCAGGTCGTCGGGCGGCCCCGCGGCCACGGGCGGCTCGGCGGCGAGGCGGGCGCCGAGCTCGGGGTTGAGGTAGGTGCGACCTTCGCCCGCTGCCCGGACCGCCTGAACGAGCTCCGTGTCGGCGGCCTCTTTCAGGACGTAGCCTGTGGCACCGGCGCGAAGGGCCTCGCGCGCGAAGGCCGGGTCGTTCTGCATGGTCAGCACGACGATCATCGTGTCGGGCGCGTTCTCGCACATCCGCGGAATCGCCGACAGACTCGACTCGCCGGGCATGTTGAGGTCGAGGATCAGGACCCGGGGATGGTAAGCAGTCAGCCGCCGCTCGGCCGTCGGCACGTCGCCCGCCTCGGCCACGACCTCGAAGCCCTCCTCAGCCTCCAGGAGCAGGCGGAGGCCTGCGCGGACGACCTTGTGATCGTCCGCGATCACGATTGTGATCGCCGAGTTGGGTGCCTCCTCGGGTTCCATCGAGTGCACGATAACGCCACCCGCGGTCCGCTCGGCGCGCGCAGTGTCCCCGAGCCCCGTCAACCGCTCGAGCCGACCTGCTGGGTTGCGAGGCCGCCGTGCGTGATCGGCAACGCGACGGCGTCACCGGCTGCTTCTGCATCCGCTACATCCACGCCCCGCGGAATCGGTGGTGATTATGGATCGGTGACCTCGTCGAGGGACTCGAGGTATGGCGCGAGGTAGCGACCCATGAGCTTGCTCGACTCGGGCCACAGCGGATCCTCGGACGCGACCGAGCTCTCATGCAGCGCCTCGCCGAGCTCGGCCTGGAAGTAGCGTTTCTCGCGCCCGCCGAACAGCACCGCGCGCAGGACGGGACGAAAGTCGCTCGCCGGCGGTGAGGCGGCACCGAGCTCGGCGGCGATGTGCTCGGCGATCACGTCCGCCTGCTGGGTTGCGAGGCCTCCCTGTTTGAGCGGGAAGGTGGTCGCGTCGCCGGCGGCGAACACGCCCTCGGCTCCCTCGACGCGACCGAGCTCGTCGACCGGCACGAAGCCATCCTCATCGCTCGGCAGGCCCCGGATCCTCGGTCCGTGCAACCGGACCATGGCGATCGCCAGGTCGGCCTCGAGTGCGCGCCCACCGGCGAGCAGCAGCCTGCCCGCCTCCTGCCGGATCGGCTGAGCGCTCACGAACTCGATCTCCGCCCGCTCGAGCAGCATCGCGACCTCGTCGCTGACGCGCGACCCGAACAACGACAGCGGCTCCGGCTCGGGGCTGACCAGTGACACCGGCACGCCCGAGATGCCCCGGTCGTCGAGCCATGCGGCGGTGTGCAACGCCAGCTCGTACAACGGCAGCGGCCAGGTGTGACCGCTGGGCACCACGAACGCAACCCTGCGGTGGAGTCCCGAATGCGACTCCATCAGCAGTGCCTTCACCTTCGTCGCGTCCCGCGCTCCGCGGAACGGGATCGCCCCGGGGATCGTCCCGACCTGCCTGGCCCCCACCGCGACGATTAGCGAGCCGTAGCCGCGCTCGGCTCCCGAGTGCAGCGTGAGCACCCGAGCCGAGGGATCAACCGCCGCAAGCGCGTCGCGAACGACGGGCACCCCGAGGTCGGCCGCGATCCGGGCGATCGGGTAGCGGTGCTCGGCCCCCTCGTGAAACGGCGAGAGCACCTCGTAGGCCCTTACCACGAGCACCGGGTCGGGCGCGAGCAGCTCGAGTGCGACGTCGCCTCCGGCAAGCGCGCGCAACGCCAGCAGCGCTTCGATCGCCGCGGGACCGCCGCCGGCGACGAGGACAGGCTGGACAGGCGCCATGCGTTGATGCTAGTGCGCGACGCTGGGCGAAGAACGGTGCCCGATCCAAGGGCGCAAGACTTCAGTCGCGAGCCCCTGGTCGAGCGGACCCGCCGTCAGGCGCTCCGGCGCTTCAACTGCGTGGTCGGAAGCACGGCTTCGACCCACGTCCCCCCGGAATCGGGGGTCGAGATCTTGAGCCGGCCGCCCGCCAGTGCGATCCGCTCGTGCATGCCCGTGAGCCCGAACCCGGAAGCCGGGACGTCGGGATCGAAACCCTTTCCGTCGTCGCGCACTGCGACACGAATCTCATCGGCGGACTGCATGACCTCTACCTCGACGTGCTCGGCTTCGGCATGCCTGGCGACGTTGGTGAGCGACTCCTGCACCATCCGATAGATCGCGATCTCGAGGTCGGGGTCGAGACGCGGCTTGCGCAACCCTCCGTCATGGGCCAGCTTGACGGCGGCGTCTATCTCCAGACCGTGCATCGTCTGCGTGCGCTCGACCAGGGCATCGAGGGCAGGACCAAGCCCGAGCTGATCAAGCGAAGCCGGGCGCAGCTCGGTGATCAGCGCGCGCAGGTTTGTGATCTCGTCATCGATCTGCTCGACCGCGCCGAACAGCGCCGCGTGAAGAGCCTCGATGTCGTTGCTGCGCCTGGCCGAAGATAGAACGACGCGCAGGCCACCCAGGCCTTGGAGGGTCTCGTCGTGCAGCTCTCGCGCCCACCGCGTCCGCTCTTCCTCAGCGGCTCGGAGCGTGCGGCGCAGCCGGTCCTGCTCGACCGACTGCGCGGTGGCGACCGCCGTTGCCGCGCTGGCGGCGGCCGCGCGCAGCAGCCGCTCGTCCTCGGCGCGGAACTCCGGGCCGCCGGCGCGATCGAACGCCTCGATCACGCCAAGGTTCGATCCACGGAACTGCAGCGGCACGAAGATCCCGGACCTCGCCTTGACCCCGAGGTCGCCGAGCGCGAAGCGCAGCGAGCTGCCCACGTCACTGAGCCGCTCAGAGTGACCTGATGTGACGATCCGACCGGCGACCGAGCCACTCGGGCTGATGCGGCTGCCCGCGATGTCCCGCGTCACCTCTCCGGCGGTGGCCGCCACAACGAAGTCCTCTCCCTCGGTCAGGAGGATCGCCACCCCGGCCGCCTCGACGAGCGCGCGCGAGCGCTTCGCGATCAGCTCCAGCACGCGGTCGAGCTGGGTCTCACCGCCGACGGCGCGCGCGATCTCCGACGTCGCCTCGAGCGCGCGGACCGACCGCTCGAGCTCGGCGCGCCGCTGGTCGGTCTCGCGGTACAGCCGCGCATTCTCGACCGCGATCGCCGCCCATGAGGCGAGGACTACCGCGGCCTCCTCATCGGCGTCGTCGAACTCTCCAACGCGCTTGTTGGTCAGGTACAGGTTGCCCCACGCCTCGCCCCTGATCAGGATCGGAACGCCGAGGAAGCCCGTCATCGACGGGTGTCCTGGCGGGAAGCCGTAGGAGCGCACGTGCGAACCGACGTCGGTCATTCGCAACGGCTCGGGGTTCGAGATCAGCAGGCCGAGCACGCCGCGACCACGGGGCAGTTCGCCGATCAGGCTGTGTGCGCTTGGATCGATACCCGCGGTGATGAAGTCGGCGAGGTTCTCGCGCGCCTCATCGAGGATCCCGATCGCCGCGTAGTGCGCTCCGGTGAGCTCCCGCGCCACGTCGAGCAGGCGGGTGAACACGCCCTCGAGCTCGCGCTCGGCTACCACCGAACGGCCGGCTTCGATCAGTCGGCGCAGTCTGTCCTGGTCAAGATTCGACCGGCTGTCCCGTGTTGCGCTCATCTTCTCGCGTCTTGGCGGCTGATTTTAGTCACCGATGGGTTCGATCGCGGCTTTTTCGATCTCGTGCGTGCGGCGCCCGATCGCTATCCCGAGGTCGGCGAGCGCCATCGCCGGAGCGTCGTTGATCCCATAACCGACCGTGATCTCGCCGGAGTGCATGTCATAAGATGTCTGACGACCTGCGTCGATGGAGCAACGTCGAGCAACGGCGGCGAGCAACGGCGGCGAGCGGCAGCAACGGCGGCGAGCAACGGCGAGCAACGGCGAATTACTGATATGGGTCCCGGGATTCCCCAGATGACGCCGGCCGGCGCGGCGGTTACGGTCCCGGCAATGAGAACCCGGATTCAAAACGTCTCCAACGGCGGCGGCGCTGACTGGTCTGGCTCGAGTCCGTACGCGGAGCTGCGCCGACGCAACGAGCGCCGCAACCGTGTCGCGGAACTGCTTGAGGCTCGCCGTGAGCGGCTCGCGAGCCTGTCTCGTTCGCAGCGCCAGATCAACAAGCGCCGCTCGGGCTGAGCTTGGCGCTCCCGCCGGCCGGACGGACCGGTAGCGCTACCACTCGATCGGGAGCATTGGTGATGCATGGGCGATTGCGCAGCTCACAATCTCGTGCGCGCGTTGTGCCGGACGCGTAAGCTAGCCGCGCACACAAAACGTCGAAAATGCGCCCATCTGCGTAGTTCGCAACCATTCTGCACCCGTCGGATAGCGAAGGGAGACCATCACAATGCCCCCGGCGAAGAAGACCACGGCGCGTCGGAGCACGCGTTCGTCAAGCGCGTCATCGGGCACCGGCCCGATCACGCGAAAGGAAATCGAGCAGGCCGCGGCGCGCTTCGACACGGCGCTCGATGAAGCGACCAAGGCGCTCGCCGCGATGCGCAACGATCTGGGCAAGGGCGCGAAAGCCGCCTACAGGGACGTCGCCGACGCTCTGAAGGCGCTCCGGCGCGACGCAGCGAAGACCAACCGCACGGTGATCAAGGACCTCGAGAAGCTGCGCTCCTCGGTGTCGGCGGCGAACAGGTCCTCCGGTCGTTCGTCGAGCGGTGCGAGCTCGAGCACAGCGAAGACTTCGTCTCGCAGCACTGCGAGGAGCACCGCGACGAAGTCGTCGTCCTCGCGCGCAGCCACCAAGCCGGCCGCTCGCCCCGCCGACAAGCCGGCCGCGCGCACCGGCGCGAAGCGGAGCACGTCTTCAAGGCGGACGACGTCCAAGTAGCGGCGCGCTGGCTGCGGGGGATGATCTTCCGCTCCGCCGCCTACTCGATGCGGGGCGGGTGCTCGTATCCGATCTGGACGCGAGCGCGATCCTCGAGCGGGTGCTGGAGGCTGCCAGGGACGTAACCGGTGCCAGCTACGCGGCGCTCGGCGTGCTCGACGACAGCCGCCACGAGCTTGCGCAGTTCCTGACTTCGGGAATCGATGACGCGACGGCGCGCGCCATCGGCGACCCGCCGCGCGGTCGCGGCGTGCTCGGGTTGCTGGTCTCGGAACCGCGCCCGCTGCGGCTACAAGACGTCTCCGAGCACCCTCGCAGCTTCGGCTTCCCCGAGGGACACCCGCGGATGCGGAGCTTCCTCGGCGTGCCGGTCATGATCCAAGGGCGGGCGTGGGGGAACCTGTACCTGGCCGAGAAGTCGGACGGCGCGCAGTTCACCTCCGCCGACGAGGAAGCCGTGGTGATCCTGTCGGAGTGGGCCGGGGCGGCGATCGCTAATGCTCGCCTCTACGAGCGCAGTGAGCGGCGACGCGAGCAGCTCGAACGCGCCGTTCGCGGCCTCGAGGCCACTCGCGACATCGCGGTCGCGATCGGCGCCGCGGCCGGTCCTGAGCGCGTGCTCGAGCTGATCGCGACACGCGGCCAGGCGCTGATCGACGCTCGCGCGGTCCTGATCATGCTCCGCGAGGGTGCCGACCTGGTCGTCGTTGCGAGCGCCGGTTACACAGATGACACGGCCGGGCTCCGACTGCCGATCGCCGGCTCGACCTCCGGGCACGTGCTCGAGCACGGGCTTCCCGAACGGATCGCAGACGTCGGCGCCAAGCTGCGGATCGCGCCGGACGAGCTCGGTGTCGCCGACGCGCGCACGGCGCTATTGGCGCCGATGCATCATCGCGGAGCCGCGATCGGCGTGCTGGCCGCGTTCGACCGCGGCGAGCAGGGGGCCCCGTTCACCGAGGCCGACGAGCAGCTGATGCAGACGTTCGCCGCGTCGGCGGCCAACGCCGTGGCGTTCGGGCGCAGCGTCGAAGCGGATCGGTTGCGCAGCTCGATGGCGGCCGCGGACGCGGAACGGCGCTACTGGGCCCGCGAACTCCACGACGACACGCTCCAGGTGCTGGGTGGCCTGAGAGTGCTGCTGTCGGGCGCGCTGCGGAGCGGAAACCCGAAACGCCACGAAGCTGCGATGCGGGAAGCGGTTGCGGGGATCGAGCTCGGAATCGAAGGACTCCGCTCGATCATCGCCGATCTACGCCCGGCCGCACTGGACGAGATCGGCCTCAAACCGGCGATCGAGGCGCTGCTCGAGCGCCGCGGCCAGGGCCTCCGGATAGAGCGCCGGCTCGATCTGCCCGACCCGCGGTTGACGCGCCAGGTGCTCGATCCCGAGCTCGAGACGACAATCTATCGGCTCGTCCAGGAGGCGTTGACGAACATCGTCAAGCACGCTTTCGCGAGCGTCGTCGAAGCGACGGTGCGCGCCGAGCAGGACTGCGTGACGATCATTGTGCGGGACGACGGCGTCGGATTCGACGTCTCCGCTCGCAGCGAGGGCTTCGGCCTGGCGGGCATGCGCGAGCGCGTCTACCTGTCAGGCGGCTCGCTCGAGATCGAGTCCGGTGACGCCGGCACGGAGCTGCGCGTGACGCTGCCGGCTCGCTACGTTGCGCACGATCGGCCGGTTATCGGCGAACGCCGGACCGGCTCCTAGCGGCGAGACCTACAGCTTCCGGAGCGGCACCACCCGCGATCTGATGCGAGGACTCGTGTAGAGCTGACCGTGCGCGGCGCGACGGACGGCGTCGGGCAGCTCCTCGTCGGCGGTGTCCTTCAGCACGAAGCCGAGCGCCCCCGCCTGATGGGCATGCCGCGCAAAGGCCTGATCGTCCTGCATCGTGATCACGACGATCCTGGTCCGCGGCGCCTGCGTCCGCAGGCGCTTGACGACGTCGAAACTCGAGCCGTCGGGCATCCGCAGGTCGAGCACGAGCACATCGGGATCCAGGCTGCGCACCTGACTGATCGCGCCGGTCAGCTCGCCGGACTCCGCGACCACCTCGATGTCAGGCTCGCCGTCGAGCAGCAGCCTCAGGCTGCGCCGCATGGTCAGATGATCCTCGGCAAGGACGACGCGGACGCGGGCGTGACGCGGCGTGCCGTCCGTTCCGCCCGCACCGACCGGCGCAAGGTGTCTATGAAGGGCCATAGGATCAAGCTAGGTTTCCGCCGCCGGAGTCACGACCGGGCAAACGCGTCGATCTCCTGCGGCAAAGTACGACTTCACGAGCCACCGCAGATGTCATCTGTAGAAACCACCGATCCGTGATCGTGGTCGCCCGTATCGACGACCCGCACGGGTCCGCGAGTGCGCCGGTGCTAAGACCCCTATCAGCACACACCGCCGTCCCATACAACTCGCGGCAGGCATGGGTCATCACCCGATCCGCGAACGCTTCGACGACTTGCTGGGGCTGGTCGAGGTCGCGCTCGCAGCAGCGCGAGTGAAGCGAGCGCGGCGACCGCGGCGCGTCGCTCGACGCATGCGCGCCGCCTGAGCACGGCTGACCCCTCCGTCTCCGTCCGTACCGGGTTCAGACAAAGTCACTGCTGCACGGTGAAGAGACCGCGGTGACCACCAGGGCCGCCACAGGCGTCGATCAGGGCTCGTCGAGGGCGGGCTGCGGGCGTGGCGGGCTCGCCGGCACTTGCGGCTCGAGGCTCCGCCGAATACCGACTGGGGAGGACTCGGGTATGCCGACGCCGACGAGCACGCACAGCCGCCTGATCGCAGTCGGTCGACCGGCCACCGTGGGAGACGCTGGCAGGGAAACCGGCGGCTCGGTCGAGTACGGGATCATGCGAACGACCCTAGGCAGTCCGTCGCCCGACTCCATCCGCAAACTTGCGCTGGAATCGTTCGGCGAACTACGGAATCGGCCGGCCCCTGTGGGTTTTCACCGATGTGGTGCCTCGAGCGGCCCTCAACGATTGCTCCAGATGCTCTCCACAGCGATACCGCGCGTGACCGTGCTTGGACCGGACCCGCTGCTCAGCATCACAATCGAGTCCCGCGGGGGAGCTGACGATGTCCACGTTCACGCCGCCGGCCAGGGCGTGTGGGTCGGGCGCATGGCGGCGGAGCTCGGGGCTTGGCCGATCCTGTGCGGCTTCCTCGGCGGCGAGACCGGGATGACGTTGCTGACGCTGCTGGAGGCAATGCCCGGCGAGCGCCGCCTGATCCGCACGGCAGGCTCCAGCGGCAGCTACGTGGTTGACCGGCGGGGCTCAGAGCGGAAGCTCGTGGCGAGCTCGCTGCGACCGTCACCGCAGCGCCACGAAGTCGACGATCTGGTCTCCGCGACGTGTGCGGCCGCGCTCGGCAGCTCGGTGCTCGTGGTGTGCAACGCGTTTCCGACCGAAGGGTTCCCGAATGAGGTGTACGACACGGTGGTCGCCGACGTGCGCGCCGCAGGAATCCCGGTGATCGTCGACATGTCGACTCCCGGCCTCGACAGCACGCTCCCGCATCGGCCCGACCTCGTCAAGCTCAACGACTGGGAGCTCGCCGAGTACGTGAGTGGCCCCGTGGACGGGCCGCGCCTGCTTGCGGCCGCGCGGACCCTGCACGACGCGGGCGCGGGCGCGGTTGTCGTCACCAGGGCCGCCGAGCCGATCCTCGTGGTGAGCGCAGACCACGATCCGTTCGAGGTCGTGCCGCCGCCCCTCCCCTACGGTCACCGCGAGGGTTGCGGGGATTCGATGACGGGGGCGATCGCGGCCGCGTGGGCGCGAGGTCTGCCGCTGCGCGAGGCGCTCGCGCTGGGCGCTGCGGCCGGCGCGGGCAACTTCCTCAGACACGGGCTGGGCACCGGGAAGCGGGCCACGATCGAGGAACTCGTCCAGCGGGTGACGGTCCGCCCGCTCCCCGGCGCCTCACCGGTGCGGGCCTAGGAATGGCCTAGCAAGGCGGCCGACTGGACCGGCGCGAGCTTAGAACGGCGGCCCAACCTCTTTCCCGCGCACGATCGCCTCCGGCGCGGTGCGGGCAATCCAGTCGACGTGGTCTGCGGTCGGCTGCACCGAGGCCAGAATCTCGAGTGCTGACGACAGCGCCACGGGGCGGCCGAAGTGGGAGGAGTGCGCGTCGCTGCCCAGAACGTGGAGCACGCCCGCGCGAGCGAGCGCGATCATCGCCGCCGAGGATCGCTTGTCGATGAGGGACGCCGCGGTGACCTGTATCAGCGCGCCGCGCGCCACGAGCCGCCTCAGCCGCAGCACCAGGTCCTCGCCAGCGTGGCGCTCGGGATGGGCCACGACCGAGCGGAAGCCTCGCACCCGAAGTCGTTCGACGGCCCCATCGAGGCTGTCGTCCAGCGGCCCGGGCGCCGGCTCCAGCAGGATCCAGCGCCGTCCCCCGCCGAGCGCCACCGCCGCGAGCTCATCGTCGTCGAGCTCGTCGATCGCGGTTGCAGCGACCTCGCCGCCGGCCAGGATCCGTGTCCGGCATGCCGCCTCGCGTAGCGCCGCTTCGAGGTCGGCCACGCGCCGTGGAAGCTCCGAGATGCGAACGTCGTGGTCGTGGCGGATGTGAGGGGTTGCGCAGACCGCCGCGATCCCGTCGTGCTGCGCCTGCAGCCCCATCCTCACCGCATCGTCGAGATCACGTGCTCCGTCGTCGATCCCCGGGAGCACGTGGCAATGGAGATCGACGAGCGCTGGCATCACCTCGCTCGGATGCAGGGCGCCGGCCCGCTTCAGCCCGTGAAGTCCGGGGCCTGCCCGATCCGGACCACGGTACGGACGCCATCGCGGCTGTCGACCGAAATCGTCATCGGCGCCAGCAGCGTCCAGCTGTCGACGACGATCCGCTCGGGATGGTCCACCATGCGGCGGAGCATGCTCGGCAGGCGGGGGCCGCCACGGGCTGCGGCAACCTCGAACACGTCGTCTCGGTGGTCGTAGGCGACGGCTTGAAGCGCGAGGTGACGGGCTTGGACCATCGGCTGATCGGGGACGGAGATGACCTCGATCGAGACGTCGCAGTTGAGCAGCTCCCGGCTGACTGCATCGAGGTACTCCGACCAGGCTTCGGGTGCTAGCTCGCGGGTTGGGTCCATTGTCGTGCTCCAGCGTCGTGGCGGTCTTGCCACGTTACGCGCAGCCAGAGGCCCCCGGCTAGCGCCCTTTGCCGCGAATCGAATGTGGCGAACTACCCGCTCGGCGCCGGGCGTCAGCGAGCTTTCAGTAGCCTGGCGGCCGATGATCGGGTTACCGAGCGGCCAGGGACGGCCACTTCCCGGACGGCACCCGTCCACGCTCGTGGGGAGGAACGGCTGGAGCGCTGGGCCAGGCTCGGCGAGGACGAGAGCGGTCGGCACGACGCCCCTGAAGGAACGCCTACGGACAGACCGAGAGCGTGAGTGCCGTCATCGTGCGGCCGACAGCCGCTGACCGGCCGGACCGATCAGGCGGCGCGCAGCGCCTCGAGCTCGCGGCGATGGGAGAGCAGCTTCAGCGCCCGTTCCTCGAGCTGGCGCACGCGATCGGGTCCAAGCGACAGCGCCCGTCCGATCGCCGCGTAGCTCTGCGGCTCGCAGTTCTCGTCGAGGCCGTAGCGCAGGCGGATGATCGACCGACTTGGCTCCGACATCCTCTCGACCGCCTCGCGGACCTGCTTGCGCTCGAGGCTAATGTGGACCTCTTCGCCGATGTCGAGCGTGTCGGCCGGGATCAGGGCGCCGAGCGTCGTCTCATCCTCGTCGCCTACCAAGCGGTCGAGGCTGGTGACCACGCGCGGGGCCTCGGCGAGCTCGTTCACCTGCGCCGGCTCGAGCCCCGTCGCGGCGGCGATCTCCTCGGGAGTCGGCTCGCGCCCCAGCCGGCCGGCCAGCTTGCGGTGAGCAGCCACGATCTTGCGCTCCCGCTGCTCCACCGCCACCGGCAACCTGATCACCCGCGCCTTGTCGGCGAGGCCGCGCTGGATCGCCTGGCGGATCCAGAGCGTGGCGTAGGTCGAGAACTTGAACCCGCGGCGCCAGTCGAACTTCTCGGTCGCGCGAATCAACCCCAGCGTTCCCTCCTGGACCAGGTCGAGCAGAGTCATGTTCGACGCGCCCTGATAGCGCTTCGCGATCGAGAGGACCAACCTGAGGTTGTGCGTGATCATCTTCTCCTTGGCCTCGAGGTCGCCCTGTTCGATCCGCTTCGCAAGCTCCATCTCCTCGCGACCGGTGAGCAGCCCGTAGCGACTGACGCCCGAGAGGAACTGCGCCATCGCGTCGACCGTGTATTGGCTCAGCTCGCCGTTGTCATACGAAAGCGGGGGGACGTCTTGCCGCCCGCAGTCGTCGTTGACCGAGATGCCCGCCTCGCCGATCCGGTCACGGAGCTCCTCGACCTCCTCTTCGTCGAAGTCGAACCGCGTCGCGACCGAGTCGATGTCCGACTCGGCCAGATACCCCCGTGCCCGGCCACGCGACATCAGCGAGGCGACTTCGGCTGCGTTTTCGGTGCGATCGAGGCTCACGTCGTCACTTCTCAGACGGTTCGGGACACTGTGGAAACGTAGAGCCACGGCCGTCCGTCGCCAACCGCACAGGCCACGGTTCGGTCCGCGGCGGATTACGGACGCGGTTCGTACGATCAGCCCGTAGCTGCGCGGCGCAGAGTCGAGCTCGCGCAACCGTCGACGCCACCGCGATCCGCGTGATGTTCGCGATCGCGGGCTCTACCGGCGGCGTCGCTCCAGCGTCACTCATCGCGCAGCCTACGCGACGCAGGGTCGAAGCGGGGCTCCTCATCGTGGTGCGTAGTAGCGTCCGAGAATGGCGAATTCGCCCCCTTCGGGCGACGATCAGATCCGCATCGTGATCGCCGATGAATGCGCTGTTAATACTTAATACGGATCAGATCTGCTTACCGAACCGGATGGCACGGCCGGTTTCACCGACGTACGGTTGACTCACAACCAATGACTCCCCGCACTCCCCGCCGACTGGTTCCGCGCGGACAGCGACGGCTTGCCGGTGCACGTGCTGGATCTAGGAGGTTGAGCATGATCTCCCACGCCAAGCTTCCGATCCGCAGGCGGCGGATTGCGCTTGGTGGATTGCTCGTCATTGCGCTGGCCCTGATCACGATCGGCTTCGGCGTCTCGAGAGGCTCACGACCTGCCACGGCTCCGTCCACCCAGACGACAGGTCCCGTCCACCCCGCCCAGCACTAGGAGAGAGCACGATGAACACGCCTTCCGTCGCCAGATCTTTCGAGGCGTCATCTACGCACGATCCGCTGCGCTCGCCGCAGACGCTCGGCCAGATGCTGCTCGACGCGGCCGCACGGTACCGCGGCACCGCGCTCGCCTACGTGCGCGACGGCCGCTCCGTCGCGATCTCCTACCCCGAGGCGGGCTCGATCGTGGGCGAGATCGCGCGCGGCCTGATCGCGCTCGGCGTCGAGTTGGGCGACCGTGTCGCAATCTTCGGCTCGACATCGGCGCAGTGGACGCTCGCCGACTACGGTGCGCTCTGCGCCGGCGCCACGGTGACGCCGATCTACCACACTAATTCGCCGGAGGAATGCGAGTACGTTCTGCGCCATTCCGGCTCCCGACTGCTGTTTTGCGAGGACCCGGCGCAGGCCGAGAAGATCTCGGCGATTCGGGGAGCGTGTCCCGAGCTCGAGCACGTGGTGCTGTTCGACGGCTCATACGAAGGCGCGGTCACGCTCGAGCAGTTGCGCGAGCGGGCAGCGGCGACCACGCTGGAGACGCTGCAGCGGCGCCTCGCCGGGGTGGCTCCGCACGAGCTCGCGACGCTCGTCTACACGTCGGGCACGACGGGGCCGCCGAAGGGATGCATGCTGAGTCACGCGAACCTGATCGAGGTCTCGCGGATGTACGTGCAGGAGCTCGGCATCGACGAGACCCACAGCCTTTACCAGTTCCTGCCTCTCGCGCACGTGCTGGCGCGGGTGGCGCAGGCGGTCGTGATCAGGGCGGGGGCGCGAGCCTGCTTCTGGAGCGGCGACCCCAGCCGGATCGTCGACGAGCTGTCGCAGCTGCGACCCACGCACTTCCCCGCCGTCCCGCGCATCTACGAGAAGATCCACGGGGCGGTGACGGGCCGCGCGCTGGACGGCCCCGCCGCGCGACGGGCGGTGTTCCGCTGGGCGCTCGCAGCCGGAGCGCAGGGCCGTACCGCGGTGCGGGAAGGGCGGCCCTTGAGACTGCCCGCGCGCTCGCGGTACCGGCTCGCGGACCGGCTCGTGCTCTCGAAGGTGCGTGGCCTGTTCGGTTCAGAGCATCAGCTCGCGCTCGTCGGAGCCGCCCCGGTCGCGAAGGAGCTGCTCGAGTTCTTCGACGCATGCGGCGTGCTCGTGCTCGAGGGCTACGGTCTCACCGAGAGCTGCGCGGCAGCCACGCTGAACACTCGGCGCGCGGTTCGCTTCGGCACGGTCGGAAGGCCACTGCCGGGGACCGAGGTCGCGATCGCGCAGGACGGTGAGATCTTGATTTCTGGCCCGCAGGTGTTCCAGGGCTACTACAAGGATGCCGCTGCAACCCGGTCGGTGGTGACGCCGAACGGTTGGCTGCGCTCCGGCGACCTCGGCTCGATCAGCGATGACGGCTTCCTCACGATCACCGGCCGCAAGAAGGATGTGATCATCACCTCGAGCGGCAAGAACATCTCACCCGTCAGCATCGAATCCGAGCTGCGCAACAGCCGCTACATCAGCGAGGCCGTGGTGTTCGGAGACAACCGTCCGTACCTCGTGGCGATGCTCACGCTCGACCGCGATGAGGCCCGGAAGCTCGCGGGGGAGCTCGGGATCGACCCTGACCCGGCGACGATCGCCGAAGATCCCGTCGCCCGCATGGTGATCCAGAGGGAAGTCGACGCCGTCAACAGGAAGTTTGCGCGAATCGAGCAGATCAAGCGGTTCGCAATCCTCGACCGCGACCTGACTCAGGCAGGCGGCGACCTCACGCCGACGCTGAAGGTCAAGCGCGCGCTCGTCTATGACAAGTACGCCGACGTGTTCGCCGGCATGTATGGAGGAGGAGGGGAGTGATGAGCACCCGCTTTTCGAGCGCGGATGCCGCGTGGCTGCATATGGACCGGCCGACCAACTTGATGGTGATCAACTCGCTGTCGCTGTTTGACGAGCCGGTGGACTGGGCGCGCGTGATCGAGATCACGCAGACCCGGCTGGTCGACCGCTACCCGAGGTTCCGCCAGCGCGCGGTCGAGAGCCGGCTGCCGCTGCGCCCGCCAAGCTGGGTGGACGATCCCAACTTCGCGATCGAGCATCACATGCACCACCTGGCGCTGCCCGCACCCGGCGATACCGCGGTCCTGCAGGAGCTGATCAGCGATCTGATGACGATGCCACTCGATCGCAGTAGGCCCCTGTGGCACACGTACATGATCGACGGCTATGGCGAGGGAGCGGCGATGCTGACTAGGATGCACCACTGCATCGCCGACGGGATCGCGCTCGCGAGGCTGATGCTGTCGCTGACCGACGCCGAACCCGACGCGGGGATCGCTCCACCCGATCCGAGCGAGGAGCCACCCCCGTCCGGCGGTTTGTTGTCCGATATCGCGGGCTCGAGCGCCGGGCTGGTGCGCGGAGCGATGCAACTAGGCGGCGGGGTCGTCAAACAGGGCGCGAGCCTCGCCGCCTCCCCCGGTCATGCAGCGAGCCTGGCGGGAGCGATCGGGCGTGACGCTTCGACCCTGCTGCGACTTCTGCTGACGCCGAGCGACGCGGCCACGGCCATCAAGGGCGATCCGGGGATCAGCCGCCGCCTCGCCTGGGCGCCCCCGATCCCGCTCGAACGGATCAAGCGGATCGCGCACGCGAACGACGCCACTGTCAACGACGTGTTGCTGGCCGCGGTCAGCGGCGCGCTTCGCCATTACCTCCAGGGGCGGGGCAGCAACGTCGGCGAGATCCAGGCGATGGTCCCGTTCAACCTGCGTCCGCTCGACCAGCCGATCCCGCGCAAGCTCGGCAACAAGTTCGGGCTGGTGTTCCTGCCGCTTCCGGTCGGCACGAGCGGCAGCTATCGGCGGTTGGTTGAGGTCCACAAGCGGATGCAGGAGCTCAAGAGCGGCCGCGAGGGCGCGGTTTCCTACGGGTTGCTGAGCGTCACCGGCATGACCCCCGAACCGCTCGAGCGTCGGATCATCGATCTGTTCACCGGCAAGGGCACCACCGTGATGACGAACGTGCCGGGCCCGCACGAACCGGTGTACGTGGCGGGAACGCCGATCCGCACGTGCCTGTTCTGGGCGCCGACCTCCGGGCACATCGGGATGAGCGTGAGCATCTTCAGCTACCGCGGCGAGGTCACGGTCGGGCTGATGGTCGACGCCGCGCTGGTCCCGGACCCAGGTGAGATCGTCACTCAGCTCGAGCGCGAGCTGTACGCGCTGGGCCAACTCGAGATCGCTCGCCGCCGACGCCCGTCGCGCCGGCGGCGGAGGGACGACGGTCGGGCCGCAGGCGCCGCGGCGCGGAAGGAGCCGAGCAATGCGTAGATCCAGCGTGCTCTCGGTGATCGCGTCGCTCGCGGCGACCGCGGCGACCGCGGCGGCTTCGCCTGGTCACGAGTGACCCGGGGAGCGCTGTTAGGGTACGCGCTGCATCGTGACCGATGATCTGCGCCTGATCGACGCGTACTGGCGGGCCGCGAACTACCTCTCGGTAGGACAGATCTACCTGCTCGACAACCCGCTGCTGCGCGAACCCCTGCGCCCCGATCAAATCAAGCCGCGCCTGCTCGGCCACTGGGGAACGACTCCGGGGCTGAACTTCCTCTACGTGCACATGAATCGCGCGATCAAGGAGCGGGACCTCAGCGCGATCTTCATCACCGGTCCCGGGCACGGCGGCCCAGGACTCGTCGCCAACACCTACCTCGAGGGCACCTACAGCGAGATCTACCCGCACATCGGTCACGATGAGGAGGGGTTGCGGCGGCTGTTTCGGCAGTTCTCGTTCCCGGGCGGGATCCCCAGCCACGTCGCACCGGAGACACCCGGCTCGATCCACGAGGGCGGCGAGCTCGGCTACTCGCTCGTCCATGCCTACGGAGCCGTGTTCGACAACCCCGACCTGCTGGCCGTGTGCGTCGTCGGCGACGGCGAGGCCGAGACCGGTCCGCTGGCGGCGAGCTGGCATTCGAACAAGTTCCTAAACCCTGTGGGTGATGGTGCGGTGCTCCCGGTGCTCCACCTCAACGGCTACAAGATCGCCAATCCGACGGTGCTCGCGCGGATCTCCGCAGGACGAGCTCCGGGGCCTGATGGAGGGTTACGGCTACGCGCCACGCTTCGTCGAGGGCTCGGAGCCCGAGGAGATGCACCGGCAGATGGAAGCGACGCTCGGCGAGGTGCTGAACGAGATCGCCGAGATCCAGCGGGCAGCGCGCGAGGACGGCGCACCGACCCGACCCCGCTGGCCGATGATCGTGCTGCGGACGCCCAAGGGCTGGACCGGACCGAAGACAGTCGACGGCGAGCCCACCGAGGGGAGCTTCCGCTCGCACCAGGTTCCGCTCGCGAACGTGCGGCAGAACCCCGATCACCTCGCCCAGCTTGAGGCCTGGATGCGCTCGTACCGTCCGGAGGAGCTGTTCGACCAGTCTGGCGTCCTGCGCGAGGAGCTCGCCGCGTTGGCGCCGGAGGGCGATCGTCGGATGGGCGCGAACCCGAACGCGAACGGCGGTGTGCTGCTGCGCGCCCTCGAGATTCCCGACTTCCGCGACTACGCCGTCGACGTCCCTGCACCCGCCGCGAAGACCAGCGAGGCGACCAGGGTACTCGGCGTCTTCCTGCGCGACGTCACCAGGCTTAACGCCGACCGATTCCGGATCATGGGACCCGACGAGACCGCGTCGAACCGGCTGTCACCCGTGTTCGAGGTCACAGACCGCGCATGGGATGCGGAGCGACTCGACACCGACGACCACCTCGCTCCGGACGGCCGTGTCATGGAGGTGCTGAGCGAGCACCTGTGCCAGGGCTGGCTCGAGGGATACCTGCTGACGGGACGGCACGGCCTGTTCAACTGCTACGAGGCGTTCATCCACATCATCGATTCGATGTTCAACCAGCACGCGAAGTGGTTGAAGGTGACCCGTCAACTCGAGTGGCGCCGGCCGATCGCCTCGTTCAACTACCTGCTGTCGTCGCACGTGTGGCGTCAGGATCACAACGGCTTCTCGCATCAGGATCCCGGCTTCATCGACCATGTCATCAATAAGAAGGCGGAGGTCGTCCGCGTGTATCTGCCGCCCGACGCGAACTGCCTGCTGTCGGTGGCCGATCATTGCCTGCGCTCGCGCGACTACGTGAACGTGATCGTCGCAGGCAAGCAACCCGCGCTCGACTACCTGACGATGGACGAGGCAGTCGCCCACTGCACGCGCGGAATTGGGATCTGGGATTGGGCCTCGAACGAAGGACCCGAGGAACCCGACGTGGTGCTGGCGTGCGCCGGCGACATCCCAACGCTCGAGACCGTCGCGGCGGCCGCGCTGCTGCGCGACTCCCTGCCCAACCTGCGCGTGCGCGTGATCAACGTCGTCGACCTGATGCGCCTTCAGCCGGAGTCGGAGCATCCCCACGGCCTCTCCGAGAGAGAATTCGATGCGTTATTCACGACGGCCCAACCCGTGATCTTCGCCTACCACGGTTACCCCTGGCTGATCCACCGGCTGACCTACCGGCGCACCAACCACCACAACATCCACGTCCGCGGCTACAAAGAGGAGGGCACGACCACCACGCCGTTCGACATGGTGATGCTCAACGACCTCGACCGATACCACCTCGTGATCGACGTGATCGACCGAGTTCCCGGCCTCGGCGAGCGACTCGCCCCCCTTCGCCAGCACATCAGCGACACGCGCCTGCGCGCCCGCGCGTACACGCGCGAGGTCGGCGACGACCTCCCGGAGGTCAGGGAGTGGACGTGGGCGGGGGCGCCGCCAGCCCCCACCGGGCGCGCGGACGTCGGATCGCCGGCGGCGGGACCACCGACCGGCCTGGCCTGAGACCTGAGGGCCACTGCGTGCGCGTGCTGGTCGTGAACGCCGGCTCGAGCACAGTCAAGCTGCGGCTGCTCTCCGGCGAGGATGAGCTGCTGGCCGAACGGGAGCTGGCGGCGCCTCGGTCGCTGGTCGATCCGGGCGAGCTGCAATCCGCGCTCGACGCGGGGCTGGGCGACGCCGACGCCGTCGGGCACCGCGTCGTGCACGGCGGCGAGCGCTTCCGCGGGCCCGTGCGGATCGACGAGCACGTCTCGCGGGCGCTCGATGAGCTGACCGACCTCGCGCCGCTGCACCAGCCGAAGTCGCTGGCTGCACTGTCGGACGTGTCGCAGGCGATCCCGGACAAGCCGGCGGTCGCGTGCTTCGATACGGCATTCCACGCGACGCTCAGCGCGGCCGCCTCGACGTACGCGCTGCCCGCTGCCTGGCGATCGCGCTGGGGCCTTCGTCGCTACGGCTTTCACGGGCTTTCCCACGCGTGGGTCGCGCGCCGCGCAGCCGAGTTGGTCGCGCACCCCGCGTCGAGCCTTCGCATCGTCAGCTGCCATCTCGGCGCCGGCGCGTCGCTGTGCGCGATTGTCGACGGGGCGTCGGTCGACACGACGATGGGGTTCACGCCGCTCGAAGGACTCGTGATGGCGACCCGCTCGGGCAGCGTCGACCCAGGTCTGCTGCTGTGGCTGCTCGAGCATTCGGCCGTCGGCGAACGCGAGCTCGCGGAGGCGCTGGAGCACCGATCGGGCATGCTGGGGCTGGCCGCCACCGCGGACATGCGCCTGATCCTGACCCGGTGTGAGGCCGGCGATGCCGATGCGGTTCTGGCGCTCGAGGTCTACCTGCACCGGCTGCGCGGCGCGATCGGCTCGATGGTGGCGGCGCTTGGCGGCCTGGACGTGCTCGTGTTCACCGGCGGCGTCGGCGAGCGCGCGCCCACGATCCGCTCGCGAACCGCTGCCGGCCTGGCGTTCCTGGGCGTCGCGATCGACGAGCGACGCGAACGCCGGCTTCCCCGGCGACGCGGACGCCGACATCAGCGCAGACGGAGCCGCCGTGCGGACGCTCGCGATCCACGCGCGCGAGGATCTCGAGATCGCCCACCAAGTCCGCCGGCTCCTCCGCACGTAGTGGTGCGCGGGGCTCCCCGCATCCGCTGAATCCCGGTTCACCGCCAGGCGCGGCAGTCAGATGCGAAAGTTCAGGGCTCGCATGCGTGAGCCGCGCACAGCGATCGTCGTCGGCGCCGGCATCGGGGGCCTGGCCGCGGCGATCGAGCTGACCGCGCAGGGCTGGCAGGTCACCGTGCTCGAGCGCGAGCCGCGGCTCGACCCGACCGGCACCGCGCTCGCGATCTGGCCCAACGGAACCCGCGCGCTGGAGCGACTCGGAATGCCGGAGCTGGTACAGCGCGCCGCCGCCAGGCCGATGAGCGCGATCATCCGCAAGGCGAACGGCACGCCGATGATCGAGCACCAGCCCGACGCGCTGTGCCACCGCTATGGCGCGCCGCTCGTCGCCGTCCGTCGCGAGGAGCTCCTTCAGGCCGAGTACGGCCGCCTCGAGCAGGGCGTCGTGCGCTTCAACTGGCCCGTCACGAGCGTGCTCAACGGCAGAGTCGAGGTCGCGGGCGGATCGGCGATCGAGGCCGACCTGATCGTCGGCGCCGACGGGCTGCGCTCGGAGGCCCGACGATGGGTGTCCCACGGCGAGGAGCCACGGCCGAGCGGACTGGTCGCGTTCCGCGGCCTCACGAGCTTCGGCGGCGCGGTCCCGGTCGGGGAATGGTGGGGTCCTGGTGTCGTGGCCGGCCTCGTCCCGCTGCACGACGGAGGCGTCTACTGGTACGTGGCGCTGCGCGGCGATCGTCACACCGAGCTCGGAAGCCAGCTCGACGCGTTCGCGCCGCCGGTTCGCGAGATCGTCGACTCAACGCCCGCCGATCGGGTGCTCGTGCACGAGCTGTTCGACCGCAGCCCTCGCGGCGCCTGGTCCCGCGGCCGGGTAGCGCTGCTCGGAGACGCGGCGCACGCGATGCTCCCGTTTCTCGGCCAGGGCGCGTGCTCCTCGCTCGAGGACGCAGTCGCCCTCGCCGAAGAGCTCGAGCGCGAGCCGACGGTCGACAAGGCGCTCGCGAAATACGTGCGGCGGCGGCGCACCCTGGCGACGCGGCTGATCCGTGGCTCCCGTGTCGCCGGGGATCTCGCGATGCTCCGTTCGCCCGTCGCGCGCGCTGCACGGGACTTCATCAGCGCGGTCACGCCGGCCTCGTACCAGGTGCGGCGCCTGGACCCGATCCTTGGGCGCCGCAGCACCTCTGGTGTTCGTGGGCGAATGACGCGGCGAGCACGCTGACGACGAGCAGCGGCACCGCCACGTACCGGCTCGGGAAGCTGACAGAGATGTCTAGGCGAACAGCCGCGGGTCCGCGGTCGCGATCCCGTGGACCCCGAGCGCCTGCAGCCAATCGATCGTCGGCCGCTCGTTCACCGTCCAGGCATACAGCCGACCTCGACGGGCGGCGACTTCGTCCAGCAGCTCGCCGTCGACCAGGCGGTGCTGCGCCATCAGCGCGTCCCAACGTCGCGCCGCGATGCCCGACAGGACGTGATCGCGCCAGTCGCCCCAACGGCGACTCAGGCGGGCGATGCGCCCGCCGACGGAAATTCCGGTCCGGACGCTCGGCTCGAGTGCCCGGACCCGATCGAGCACGGCGGCGACCTGGCTGCAGATCAGCGTCCGCTCGAGCAGACCGGTGTGGCGCAGGCCGTCCAGCACGGCCGCCTCGCAACCGATGTGCTTGAGGTCGAGGTTCAGCCCGACGCCCGAGAAGCGCCGGGCCGACAGGTGCGCGAGCGCGTCGCGCAGGCGGGCGCTGCCGCCGCGTCGAGCGTGGAAGATGGTGTGCGCGAGCACCAGCTCGCCCTTCCACGCTCGCACGTCGAACTCGACCATGTCGACGCCGATCTCGAGCGCCGCGTCGAATGACGCGAGCGTGTTCGCACGCACCAGCGCGCTCGCGCCACCGTGACCGATCCTCTCGCAACGAACGTTCATCCCCGCCGGACGATGACAGGTCGGGCGGCGCCGCGGGAACACACCAGCCGTCCGCCACCGAAGCGGCCACTCAAGTTGCTGCGGGCAACGACCGGAACGGTTGCGGTCTTATCCGGATGTCCAGGCACCTCGGGCCTGTCAGTCTCCTGGCGGATGACAATCACAGTTGACGAGACCACCCCACCGGCAGGAAGCAGCGAATGGGAGGCCCGGCTCGATGGCTTCGTCGAGCGCGCGCAGCGTGCGGCCGCCGCATTCCGACAGCTCGACCAGGAGGCGGTCGACCGGATCGTCTGGGCGATGACGGTCGCCGGCCTCGAGCACGCGATCGAGCTCGCCGAGCTCGCGATGGAGGAGACGCACTTCGGCGTGCTCGAGGACAAGGTCCTGAAGAACTACATCGCCACCGAGTTCCTCTACGACTATCTCAAAGACAAGAAGTCTGTCGGCGTGATCGACGAGGATCGCGAGCGAGCGATCCAGTACGTGGCCGAGCCGATCGGGGTCGTGCTCGCGCTGACGCCGATCACGAACCCCACCTCAACCACGCTGTTCAAGTCGATCGTCGCCGCGAAGACGCGCAATGCGGTCATCTTCCGCCCGTCCTTCAACGCCCAGCGCTGCTCGCTCCGCGCGGCCGAGATCCTGCAGGAGGCCGGCGAGGCCGCGGGGCTGCCGCCGAACACGATCCAGGTCATCCCCGACCCGACGCTCGACGTCTCCCAGTACCTGTTCCACCATCCTGGCGTCGACTTCATCTGGACCACCGGCGGCCCCAAGGCCGTCGCCGCGGCCAACGCGGCGGGTAAGCCGTGCGTGAGCGTCGGCCCGGGCAACGCGCCGGTGTACGTGCACCGTAGCGCCAACATCTCGATGGCGGTCGTCGACATCCTCGTCTCGAAGACGTTCGACTCATCGGTGATCTGCCCGGCCGAGCAGACGTGCGTGATCGACGAGGAGATCTACGATGCGATGATCGCGGAGTTCCAGCGGATGGGCTCGCGGCTGCTGACCGAGGCCGAAACCGACGCGCTCGCGGCGAAGTCGTTCACCGAGGACGGTCGCGTCGAGTTTCAGGTTCTCGGGCAATCCTGCGTCAACCTCGGAGCGGTCGCCGGCTTCGAGGCCTCCGAAACGGACAAGGTCCTGCTCGCGCCGCTACCGTCTGATCTCGAGGAACTGGGACGGCACCCGTTCCTGGCGGAAAAGCTGATGCCGGTTCTCGGAGTGGTGCGCTCGCCGTCGGTCGAGCACGGGATCCGCGCGTGTGAGCTCGTGACCGAGCACGCCGGTCTGGGACACACGAGCGCCATCTATGCGAGCGACGACGATGTGATCAGGCGATTCTCGCTCGCGATCCGGACCGGACGCATCCTGGTCAACGCGCCGACGGCCGTCGGCGCGCTCGGCGGCGTCTACAACTCGATGACGCCGACGTTCTCGCTCGGGTGCGGTACGTGGGGCGGTTCGAACACCACCGACAACGTCAACTACCGCAACCTCATGAACGTCAAGGCAGTGTCCCGTCGCCAGACGCCACCCCAGTGGTTCCGAGTCCCCTCGGACACGTACTTCAACCCGGGTGCGCTCGAGAACCTGCGGATGCTCAGAACGTCCAATCCGATCATCGTCACCGACGGGCCGACCGAGGCGCGCGGCGTCGCCGACGAAGTCCGCCGGTACCTGACCGCCCCGGCCGTGCACGTCTTTTCCGGGGTCGAGCCCGAGCCCACCGAGGATCAGATCCGTGCAGGCGTCGAGGAGCTGCGCCGCGTCCAGGCCGACGCGATCGTCGCCGTCGGCGGCGGCTCGGTCCTCGACGCGGCGAAGGCGATGCGGCTGTTCCACGAGAGCCCGGAGCTCACGATCCGGGAGCTGTCGCTACCGTTCCTCGACGCCCGCAAGCGGATCGCCGTCTTCCCGGAGGTCGACCACTCGCTCGAGCTGGTGGCGATTCCGACCACGTCCGGGACCGGCTCTGAGGTCTCCCCCGCCGCCGTGATCACGGTCGGCCCGCGCAAGGTGACGCTCGTCGACTACTCGCTCGTCCCCGACATGGCGATCGTCGATCCGATGCTTACGATCACGATGCCGCCGGGGATGACCGCGGATACCGGCATCGACGCGCTCACCCACGCGCTCGAGGCCGGCGTCTCGATCTTCGCGTCGCCTTATACCGACGCGTTCTGCATGCAGGCTATCCGCCTGATCTTCGACGCGCTTCCTCGCGCCTGTCGCGACGGCTCCGACCTCGAGGCGCGGACCGCGATGGCGAACGCGGCGACGATCGCGGGGCTTGCGTTCTCGAACGCGTTCGTCGGTCTGTGTCATGCCCTGGCGCACCCGGTCGGCGCACGGTTCGGGATCGCCCACGGGCGCGCGAACGCGATCTTCCTGCCCCACGTCCTGCGCTACAACGCCTCGCTTCCGAGCAAGTTCATGCCCGCCCCCGGCTACTCCGCCTACGTCGCGCCGGAGAAGTACGCGCAGACGGCGTGGATCCTGGGGCTCGGCGGCCGCGACGAGGCGGCCCGGCGCGAGCGCCTGTTCAAGAAGGTCGACGAGCTGCTGGCGGAGGTCGGCGGGCCGCTGACGCTCGCCGAAGTGGGCGTCGACCGTGCCGAGTTCGAGGCGGCGATACCGGACCTGACGAGGGCGGCGTTCATGGATCCGAGCATCCGTACGAACCCGCGCATCCCGATGGTCCGGGAGATCGTCGAAATGCTCCAGGCCGGCTACGGCGGCTAAGG
>CAWDYK010000017.1:0-273154 GCA_963806475.1 uncultured Solirubrobacterales bacterium | reverse complement strand
GAGACGTCCTGTGTCAACCCCCGAGCGCGATAGCGGATGTCGGCTTGCCGTCAAGCGCTTCGCGCTCGGCCCTTCGGGCCGCCCTTCGGGTGACGGCGGCGCCGAGCATCCGCTGGGTGGCGGCGGGTCGGGCCGGGGGCCCGACGATGCGGGGATCGTCACCGTGACGTGCTGTTGCAGGCCGCGGTGGCGGGCCGGGTCGTAGGGGGTGCGGTCTTGCCAGCAGCGCCAGAGGACGCGGCACCAGGCGCGGCCGAGGCTGCGGATCGCGCGCGGGTGGTCGTGGCCGCGGGCGATCGCGCGGGCGTAGTGGTCGGCGGCCCAGGGGTGCCAGTGGCGGGTGCTGTCGGCGAGCGTGCAGAACGCGTCGCGCAGGCGCTTGTTGCACGCCCAGCGGAAGCAGGCGACCTTGCGCTTGCCGGACTCGATCGCGACGGCGGCTTGGCCGGCGTCGGCGGCGAGCGCGTCGCCGGTGGGGTAGCGCGCGCGGCAGTCGCCGATCTCGGCCAGCAGCGTCGGCGGCGCATGACGACGCTCTTGGGGTCGCGGAACAACGAGCAGGAAGATCTCGCCGTCGGGGTGCTCGCGCGACGGCTGGGCGATCTGGCGGTGAGCTGCTTGATCTGCGCGACGAGCGGCTTCGAGCGCGGCGACCAGCGCGAGCACGAGCTGCGCGGCGCGTCTGGACCTCGGCCTCGCCGGCGCGGCCCTCGGGGGCGCTGCGCAGCTTGGCGAGCAGCTCGTCGGGGTGCTTGCCGGCCGCTGTAGTGCTGGCGGGCGAGGAACGCCTGCCAGCCGCTTGCTCGCCCAGGCCGCGCGCGTCGGCCGGGCTGGGGTAGCGCTCCAGGAACGCCAGCGCGATCGGGCTGTCGAGCTCGGCGAAGATCCGGGTCGCGCCGGGCCAGAAGCGCTCCAGCTCGGCGCGCAGCTGGTTGGCAGAGCGCCACGCGCGCCTGCACGAGATCCTCGCGCGCCGCGGCACAGCGCCCGCAGCGCCTTGGTCTGGTCGCTGTCGGGCTCGAGCACGCGGAAGCGATGGTGGTCGGTGCGCGCGAGCTCGCACAGCACGAACGCGTCGAAGCGGTCGGACTTGCCGCCCGAGACGCGGAAGCGCGGACGGGCCGCGGCGACCTGGTTGGGATGCAGCGCGAGCACCCGCAGCCCCGCGTCCAGCAGCCGCTCGACCAGCACCCCGTCCGGGCGCTCGATCGCCACCAGCTCCACGTTCATGGCGCACCAGCTGGCGGCACAGCGACCGCAGCCCCGCCTCGTCGTGCGCGAACGTCGCGGCCAACAACTCCTCGCCGGCCGCGTCTGCACGACGCACGTCGTGCTTCTCGGACGCCCAGTCGACGCCCGCGTAATTACGTCCCATCGGTACTCCTTCGTCGGTCAGGACTTCACAGCGCCCCGACCACGAGGTACCGTTGCGGGCGCTCATTGACTGGCCCTCCAACGGGGCTACGTCCTGTTGCCGCTTGCGGCACCTCACCCCGCCGGGAGGGGCTGGTCTCATGCGGGCCCTCCAACGGGCAAGCACCGAAGGCCCTCTCCCGGCGGCGGTCGAGGCCGCCACGACCAACGGCCGCGACAAGACAAGGATGACCAATGAGCACCCTGACACATCCGCATCCGCCGATCGCAGCCGCAGCGCCGGCGGGGGAGATCCTGCGTGGCTTTCATCCCGGCTGGTTCGGGGCCGTGATGGGCACCGGCATCGTCGGCGTCGCCGCGTACCTGAACCCCGGCGGACAGCACCGGATGCTTCACACCGCCCACGTGGTCGGCGTCGCGTTTGTGCTGCTCGCGTGGCTGCTCGCCGTCGCGATCGCGATCCCCTACCTGATCAGGCTCACCCGCCATCGCGACACCGCGATCTCCGACCTGCGCCACCCGATCATCGGCGCGCTGTATGCCACTTTCCCCGCTGCGATCCTCGTACTGGCGGTCGCGACCGCCACCATTGGCGGCTCGATTTGTCCGCACACACCGTCGTTGTGATCGTCGCGGTGCTCGCGGCGATCGGGGCACCGCTCGCGTTCGCCGTCAGCGTCCTGTTCGCCTACATCCTGTTCAGCAGTGAAGGGATCGCCGGCGAGAGCGCCAACGGCGGCTGGTTCATCCCGCCGGTGGTCGCGATCATCATCCCGCTGGCGCTGATCCCGCTGCTCCCCCACGTCAGCGCGGCCGACGGGCGGTTGCTGCTGCTCGCCGGCTACGCCGCGCTCGGGCTCGGGCTGCTGCTGTTCCTGCTGCTCGCGGCCGTGCTGCTCGGGCGGCTCGTGTTCCACCCACTCCCGCCCGCGCCGCTCGCGCCGTCGCTGTGGATCGGACTGGGCCCGATCGGCGTCGGGAGCCTCGCGCTGCTGCGACTCGCCGCGGCCGGGCACCCGTTCTGGGGCGCCGAGCGCCGCCGCCGTGCAGACCGTCTCGCAGCTCGCGGCCGCCGACGCTGTGGGGCCTTGGGCTCTGGTGGCTGGCGATCGCCGCCGTGCTGCTGATCCGCTACGTGCGAAACGGCGGCGTGCCCTTCGGCGTCGGCCTCTGGGCGTTCACCTTCCCGCTCGGCGCCTACACCGTCGCGACGCTCCAACTTGCCCGCACCTGGCACACAACCCCACTGGAGTGGGCGGGCGCCACGCTGTTCCTCTGCCTGCTCGGCTTCTGGCTACTGGTCACGACCCGCACCCTGCGGGCGATCCGCACCGGCCAGGCATGGCAGCGATGAACGCCGGCCGCGAGCGGTCTGTCATGGCGCAGGTCAGATCCTCCCGACGCTCGGCCGTGGACCTCCGAGAGTAAGCGCGCGAGATCCAACGGTTTGCGTTTGTCGCCGTCCTCGACCTCTGGAGCGCGGCACCTCGCCTACCTCACATTTCCAGGCATTTCGTGGCGTCGCAAGCGGCTCCGGCGCGGGTCCCGCTGCAGTCGAGCCGGCCCGGCGTCTGTTCGGAGTCGTGCCGGTTCGTGCGCCCTCCTGACGGTCCTGATTCCCAGTGGTTACGGGCCGTTGGCGATGGCGACAAATAGAAAGCGTTGCCGGTCGCACGGTTGCTCTCGGAGGTCCTACATGTGCGTGATCGCCCACGCGACACGGTTGGCGAAGGTCTTGGCGCGGCCGCTCGGGATCATCTCCGCGAGCTCTTCTTCGGTCAGAGAGAACTCGGCCGCGAGGGCTGCGCGAATCTCGCCGCTCGAACGTTCTTGACCGTCCTCGAGGACGAGGAGCAACGGCCGCATGATCGCCTGAAAGTCGGGGATCGCCACAGCGCGGCAACGTACTCCGTCCCAACCGGCGGCGTCAGACTGTCGAGCGGACTCGACTTCGATGCCCTCTGCGAAGCGCGAGCGGTAGCCGGCCTGCCTGCGCTCCGGCCAGTGGGAGCGCTGCTCTCCTATGCGCCGGTCGAGACCGAGCACGTTATGCCGGCGCATGTCATTCAGCAGGTCGGCGCAGGCGGCCCAGAGCAGGTGCAGACCGCGGGGCATCGCGTGCGCGGTCCTGATCGCCGCGATCGCTGCGCCGATCTGAACGACCGGGTCGCTGAGTAGGTGCAGCACGTCTTTCATCTCTGCGCCTGCGTATCGACGCCGCAGCCGTGCGCCCATGAGAGGACCGGTCAGGCTCTGGATCAAATGTCGAGATCCCCGTCCAGAACCCATACTCACGCCTATCGGTGCCGAAGACGACGATGCTCGCCATCCCTGGCGGCGCCGTCGCCTTCTCCGGGCTGGCCCCCTACGACGTCGATTGTGTCGGCTCCAGGGGCGCCCAATGCCGCGTCACGCGACGCGTCGCCTGACCCCCACTAAGTCGCCCAAGGTCGACCCAGGCCGCCTTGAACCAGGCCAAGGTCCTCGGCATCCACAGACCCAACCCGTTGTGATTCGAGAAGGAGCCGACGAGGACGCTCCCTCCCGCCCTCCGGCGCCGCGTGGATCGCGGTGAACTGAGCGAGAAGGAGGCCACGATCCTCGATCTCGGCCTCGACCCTGCCGATCCGGCGAGCTGGCAGTCGCCGACGATCGAGCGGATCGTCACGCAAGCCGATGGCACGACGTACCGGTCGCCCGTCTGGCCGAGGCCGCCTGCCGAGCGTGGTGCCGATGGGCTGTGGCGCACGCCGCACGAATGGCCGCCCGAAGCCGCGTGACCGACCTCCGCCGCATGCTTGGCGCGAAGCTCGCCGAGGTGCTCGACACCATCGCCGACGACCACGACACGGCGACCCCTCACGTTCGAGCTGGCATCGAGCGACGCCCACGACTTCGACGGAGAGCAAGGGCCGCCGCTGTTCCATGTGTGGACTCTGCGAGTGTGCGCCCACGAGTGGCGGGACGAGGGACACCACACACGCTGGGCCGAGCCCGCGGACTGGGCTCCCTGAGGCGAAGCTGCCGGTCGCCGGTGGCACGCCGCAGGGCAACGGCACGATCGCCGTGCAGGAGGGTGCTCAACGGGGGGGGCACGCGCCATTTCTGCGCAGCCTCCTGGAAGCGCATTCCCCCCCGACGCCCAAAGATCGGCCGCTTTTGCGAGCACTGCGAGGACGCTGCCGTCCTGGCGTTTTCATGGACGGCACCAGCGCCTAGGTGCTAGATCTAGCCGTTCGGCGCTTAGTCACTCGCGAGGCAAGAATGCGACATAAATAGTTACTCTCGGCCGAAGCGGGACGCCTCCGATAGCGCCGCATCGCCGCGCGGAGTGCGGATCCACGTCGCCGGTCGGCGGCGGTTGTTGCTCTCGACGAGGTAGCGGCTGCGGAGCCTGCGGAGCGTCGAGAGCGCCACGTCAGTTGCCACGCCAGCGTCCTCGGCGATCTGCTCGGGATGGCGGTGCCAGCCCGGGTCGGTGGCCATGAGCACACGTCGATCCAACGGACTGAGACCGGCGCTCATGTTCCGAACGCCTCGCGCTCGGCGGCGATCGGCCACGGGAACCGAGCGGGAACATCCGCGGAGCACCGTGCGTGCCTGGGCGTCCCTACGATCTCGCCCAAGCCCTGTGAAACGCGGGCGTTGGACACGTCGAGCACGTTCGAGCACGTTCGAGCACGCTGAGTCGGCCCTCAGACGGCCAGGACCCGGCTGACGAGCAGCCGCCGCCCTCGCCGGACGGCGTGCCGAGGTTCGACTGGGCGGCGTTCGAGCGCGACTTCCGGGCCTACACGTCGGACTGGCGCGAGCCGACCGAGACGCGGTGATTCGGCCGGCTCGATCCGGCTGACGGGCAGGCCGTAGGGCGGTGCTTCTCAAACCGCCGGGCGAGCCACTCCTGGTGAGTCACTGTCACATTCCTCGCTTGAGAGTTGTCATGGGCACTAGACCCCGCGGAAGCCGACGATTTGACGCCCAGCGACGCGACGTGAATCGCACGCTGTTTCGCTGCCGACTCGGCGATCTAGCAGGGCGAGCGTTAGCGGCCGTGGCCGTTCATCGCGAGCAGCAGCTCGTGCAGCCGGGTTTCGCCCGCGAGCTCGGGATGGAATGAGACGGCGAGGAGGTTCCCCTGCCTGACCGCGATCGGATGGTCGTCGAGGCGCGCGAGCACCCTGACCTCGTCGCCGTGCTCGGCCACCCACGGCGCGCGGATGAAGACGGCGTGGACTGGGCCGCCCGGAACGCCCTCGACCTCGAACTCGGCCTCGAACGAGCGGGTCTGGCGGCCGAAGGCGTTGCGCTCGGCGCGGATGTCGAGGACGTTCAGGTGGTCGCGGTCGAGCATGATCAGCCCCGCACAGGTCCCGAGCACCGGCGTGCCGCGGGCGACCAGCTCCCGCAGGGGCTCGGCCAGCCGCTCGCGTTCGATCCCGAGCGTCATCACGGTCGACTCGCCGCCCGGGATGACCAGCGCGTCGATCCCCTCGAGGTCGGCAGGGACGCGGACGTCGCGCGGCTGCGCGCCGAGCCGGCGCAAGATCTTCGTGTGCGCCTCGAACCCGCCCTGCAGAGCGAGGATCCCGACCAGCTGTGGGTGCTTCGCCCGGTGTTCTGCCACGGCCTACCAGCCGCGGGGGGAGAGCAGCTGCTCGGCCTCGAGCTTCGAGGTCTCGAGGCTGACCATCGGCTGGCCGAGGCCCGTCGAAGCGGCGGCGACGCGCGCCGGGTCGTGGAAGTGAGTGGTGGCCTCGACGATCGCGCGGGCGCGCAGCTCCGGGTCCTCAGACTTGAAGATCCCGGATCCGACGAACACGCCCTCGGCGCCCAGCTGCATCACCAGCGAGGCATCGGCAGGGGTCGCGATCCCGCCGGCGCAGAACAGCACGACGGGGAGCCGGCCCTCCGCCGCGACCTGGCGGACGAGGTGAAGCGACGCGCCCAACTCCTTCGCGGCGGTAGCGATCTCGCTGTCGTCGAGCGTTGTCAGGCGCTTCAGCTCCGCACGGATCTTGCGCAGGTGACGCACGGCCTCGACGATGTCGCCGGTACCGGCCTCGCCCTTCGACCGGATCATCGCCGCGCCTTCGCCGATCCGCCGCAGCGCCTCGCCGAGATTCGTGGCGCCGCACACGAACGGGACCTTGAACGGCCACTTGTCGATGTGGTTGGCCTCGTCGGCCGGGGTCAGCACTTCCGATTCGTCAACATAATCGACCTCGAGCGACTCCAGCACCTGTGCCTCGGCGAAGTGTCCGATGCGCGCCTTCGCCATCACTGGGATCGTGACCGCGTCCTGGATTCCCTTGATCATCGCCGGATCGCTCATCCGGGCGACGCCGCCGTCGCGGCGGATGTCCGCGGGGACGCGCTCCAGTGCCATCACCGCGGTGGCCCCGGCGTCCTCGGCGATCTTGGCCTGTTCGGCGGTCACCACGTCCATGATCACCCCACCCTTCAGCATCTCGGCAAGGCCGGCCTTGACGGTGAACGTGGCTTCGTCGCGAGGCGTTCCGTTCTCGGCGCTCATCTCGCCCAGTGTACCCGGGCGCTACCGTGTGCCGCCATGTCCGAGCCCGCGGTGTTTGTCCCTCGTGATGGACGATTCGTCGCCACCGAGCTGGCTCGCGGCCCGTGGGATCCGGCCGCCCAGCACGGCGGCGCGCCGGCGGCGCTGCTGATGCGCGCCTTCGAGCAGTTGCCCGCCGCCGAGGGGCTCGCGATCAGCCGGATCACCTATGAGTTCCTGCGGCCCGTCCCGCTCGGCGAGCTCGAGGTGACCGCGGAGGTGGTAAGGCCGGGCCGGCGTGTCCAGCTGCTTGAGGCCTCGGTGTCGGTGCCGGGGGGGCTCGAGGTCGTCCGCGCGCGAGCACTCCAGGTCCACCGGGCCGATCCGCGCGCTGCCGTCACCCCGACACTTGGCCCGACTCCGCCCGGCCCCGACCAGGGCCGCGACAACGACTTCGCTCCTCCGCACCGGCCGATGTTCGCGCCGGACGCGATCGAGGTGCGGTTCATCGACGGGACGTTCAACGGCACGGGCCCCTCGACCGCCTGGTTTCGCCTGCGCGCTCAGCTGCTCGCGGGGGAACCCCCCTCGCAGCTCCAGCTGCTCGCTGCCGCCGGCGATTTCGGCAACGGCATCAGCGCGGCGCTGCCGTGGGACAAGTACGTCTTCATCAACCCCGACCTCACGCTGTACATCGAGCGCCCACCGGTCGGCGAGTGGATCTGCCTCGAGGCGCGGACGATCATCGCGCCGGAGGGGATCGCGACCGCCGAAAGCGTCCTCTACGACCTGGGCGGTCGCGTCGGCACCGCGACCCAGGCACTGCTGATCGCGCCGCGTTGAGGCGCGCCCACCCCACCCGGGCGCTCGCGCACGTAGGTAGGAGAGCAGGCCCCGGCGATCAGGATCTCCCGTTCATGCTCGGAGAAGTCGTGGGTGGGCTTCAGCTCACAGCTACTTCAGCCGAAATGCCTTGATCCGGACGTCGTACTGCTGCGCGTCGCGGGCGTAGACACCGTACGCCAGCGCCTGGATCAACGACAGAAGCGCCGTGTGCGAGCGCACGAACGCCGGCGTGTTCGAGGAGTAGTAGAGACGGATCCTGGCGAGCCGCGCGACCTCGGAGAGCGTGGCATCGGTGATCGCGAGCGTCGGCGCCTTCCGATGGCGGGCTAGCTTCATCGTCCGCGTGATCAGAGGATGGGGCCTCCCTGCCGAGAGCCCGATCACCAGCGTCTGCTCATCGATCCGGCTGAGCCGCCCGAGTGCCTCCTGTGAGGGGCTCGCCACGATCTCGGCCCGCAGGTCGAGCAGCATCAACAGATGACGCAGATAACTGGCGAAGAACGCCATCTGGTCGGTGCCCGCGATCAGCACCTTCTCGGCCGACACGATCGCGTCGATCGCCGCCTCGACGTTCCCGCGCGACAGCTTGTGCGCGGTGTCCTCGACGTTCACGTGATCGGCGGCGAGAGCCGCCTCGAACTCGGTGTGGTCGAGCGAGAACAGTGGCGCTGCCGCCGTGACGGCGTCCCCCATCCCCGGCGGCCGCCGGCGATACTCATCACGGGCCGCCTGCTGAAGCTCCGGGAAGCCCTCGAAGCCCAAGCCCTGGGAAAAGCGCACCACCGTGCTCGAGGACGTGTTGGCGCGCCGCGCGAGCTCCTCGGCGGTCTGGAATGCAGCCTCGTCGAGGTGATCGACGATGTACTGCGCGACGTCCTTTTGCGAACGCGAGAAGTCATCGAACCGGGCCCGGATGTACGCGGACAAGGCTTGGTGTCCGTGCGGACCCTCGGCGGCGACGGTGAAGGTTTGTGCTTGCTTCATGCGCAGGCGTCTGATTCGACGCCTGCCGTCGCCGTTCCTTCACGGCTGCCGCGCCGGTTCGCCTACGGCCTCGAGCGCCGCTCCATCACCCGGTGGCGGGGGCTGGTGAAGCCGAAGCGAGCGTAGAGACCGTGAGCGTCCTCCGTCGCCAGGGTCCAGTTGAGCTTTGCCTGTGGCCCGTTGTCCACCGCCTCGCGGACCAGCTCGACGCCAAGACCGCGCCCCCGGTAGGGCGCCAGCACGTAGACGTCGCACAGATGCGACACGTGCACCCCGTCCGAGATGACGCGCGCGAAGCCGATCTGACGCGAGCCGTCGTATAGCCCGACGACCCTCGCGGCGCCCTCGATCGTCTTCGCGACCTCCTCGCGTGCGCGCCCGCAAGCCCAGTAGGACTCGGTGCTCAGGTACCCGTGAACCGCGTTTGTGTCGATGCGGTCTCGGTCGTCGTCCAGCTCGAGACCGCCGGCCAGCGTCCGCACCAACCGGCTATCCGCCGGGCTCGTTCGCTTCCTGGTTCTGCTTGTGTTCGGCCAGAACCTGGGCGACGATATAGAGGACAAGGGCGCCTACCAGCACGCCGATCCCCAGGAACGTCGCGAGCAGGGCCAGCGTCACACCGAGGGCATGGTCACCGAGCAGCAGCATCGCGCGCTCAGCCTACAGCAACCCGGCCGCCGACACGGCCGCAGGCGGTCGCGCGTGTGCGGTGCTAGCGTCGCGACGATCGCGGCCCGGTAGCTCAGCTGGTCAGAGCAGCGGACTCATAATCCGTCGGTCCTGGGTTCGAGTCCCAGCCGGGCCATCGATCGATCGAATCGATCAAATCGATCGAACAAGTCACACACGCGGAAAGGAAGCGAGGCCGAACGGTGGAGATAGGGATTGGGCTGCCGAACGCCGTTCCGGGGACTAACCGGCGGAACCTGCTCGACTGGGCACGAGCAGCCGAGGACGCGAGGTTCTCGAGCCTCGGGACAATCGACCGGATCGTGTATCCGAACTACGAGCCGGTGGTCGCGCTGGCAGCGGCAGCCGCCGTTACGGAGCGGATTCGCCTCGCCACCACGGTGATGCTCGGGCCGCTGCGGATGAACCCAGCGCTGATCGCCAAGCAGCTGCTCTCGCTCGACGCCATCTCCGGAGGCGGGCGGGCCGTGCTGGGGATCGGCCTCGGCGGACGCGGCGATGACTACGCGGTCAGCGGTGCCTCGTTGGCTGCACGCGGCGCGTGGATGGATCGCGCGCTTGCCCAGATCCGGCGGGTGTTCGATGGCGAGGGTGAGCTCGAGGCGAAGATCGGGCCACGACCCACAGGCTCGCGACCGAGGCTGATCGTCGGCGGAACCGTCGAGGCCTCGTTCAGGCGCGCCGCTCGCTACGGCGAGGGCTGGATCATGGGCGGCGGCAGTCCCGACGACCTGAGCGCGGGCATCAAGCAGCTGCGCGCGGCGTGGAAAGAGCAAGGCCGGAGCGGTGAGCCGAGGGCGCTCGCGCTCGCGTACTTCGCGCTCGGCGAAGGCGCCGAACAGACCGCGGACAGCTACCTGCTCGACTACTACGGATTCCTCGGCGAGGACCTGAGCGGGATGATCGCAGGCAGCGCCGCCAAGGACTCCGACACCGTCAGCGCGTATGCCTCGGCGTTCGAGGACGCAGGCTGCGACGAGCTGATCATGTTCCCGACCTCCAATGACCCGAGGCAGGTGGAGCTGCTCGCGCAGGCGGTTTCGCACTAGTCGCACCCGCGCCGGGCCCCTGCCCGAGCGTCCACAGCAAGCACTCGCCGACCACCGCGTAGTGCTCGGGCTCGGCGCCGGAGCCGGCATGGAGTTCGGGCTCGCCCGTGAGGAGGTCGCACGACTTGGCGGTGCGCGTCATCGTGTGCCATTGGTTGGCGACCCGGCCGGTCGACAGCACCAGCGGGAAGTCGGGCGAGGTGCGGTCGGCCGGCTCGCGGTGCGCGGTCGCCGCGAAGCGCGCGCAGCCGGTGGGGGTCGGGAAACGCAGCGACGTGTACAGGCGCTCGGTGCCGCCGCGCTGCACGACATCGCCGCGCGCCGGGACCGGCCATTGCAGCGCGCCTTCGCTCAGCCTTGCATGGGAGAGACCGCTCACGTCGCACAGGCGCCCCTCGGTCGTAGTCGCATGCTCGTCATAGACCTCCGCCGCGGAGCGCCACGCGAACTGCTCGCCGGCGCCCAACGCGCGGCCAACCCGCGCGAAGATCTCCCAGTCGGGGAGCGCCTCTCCCGGCGGGTCGAGCGCGCGCCGTACGAGCGCAACGCGGCGCTCCGAGTTGGTCATCGTCCCCTCCTTCTCTGGCCACTGCGCGGCGGGCAGGACAACGTGGGCGAGCGCCGAGGTCTCGGTCGGGTGGTAGGCGTCCTGGCAGACGAGCAGCTCGGCGCGTCGCAGCGCGGCGCTGAACCGCCGGGCGTCCGGCTGAGAGACGACTGGGTTGGTGCCGGCGATCCACAGGACCTTCACCGTTCCGTCCTCGAGCGCCTCGGTGAGCTCCGTCGCCGCAAGCCCGGGAACCGGCGAGATACCGGGCGCGCCGGCGGGCAGGTTCCACAGCAGGCGCATCTCGGCGCGGTGCTCGGGATCGCTCACCGACCGGTAGCCCGGCAGGAGCGGCGCGAGTCCGCCGGACTCGCGGCCGCCCATCGCGTTCGGCTGACCGGTGAGCGACAAAGGCCCGCTGCCGGGCCGTCCGATGTTGCCGGTGGCCAGACAGAGGTTGATCAGCGCTCGGTTCTTGAGGGTCCCGACCCGCGACTGGTTGATCCCCATCGACCACAGCGCCATCGCGCGCGGCGCCCGGCCGAACAGGCGAGCAGCCGCGACGATGTCCGCGGCCGGCACGCCGCACACCTCGGCGGCGCGCGCCACCGGCCAGTCGCGGGCGACCGCCAGCGCCTCCTCGAAGCCCTCCGTGTGGCGCTCGACGAACAGACGGTCGACGAGCCCCTCGTCGACGAGGACGCCGAGCATCGCCGACAGCAGCGGGAGATCGGTCCCCGGGCGCAACGGCAGGTGGATGTCGGCCGCCTCGGCGGTGACCGTACGCCTCGGGTCGATCACGATCAGAGCCCCGCCCTCCCGCCGGCGGGCGGCGATTCGCGCCCAGACGATCGGGTGGCACGCGGCCGTGTTCGAGCCGGCGAGCAGCACGCAGTCGGTGCGGTCGATGTCGGCGTACGAGGCGGGCGGGCCGTCGGAGCCCAGCGCGCCTACGTAACCGGCGACCGCGCTCGACATGCACAGCCGGGAGTTGGAGTCGAGGTTGTTCGTCCCCAGGAACCCCTTGACCAGCTTCGAGGCCACGTAGTAGTCCTCAGTGAGCAGCTGCCCCGAGATGTAGCAGGCGATCGCGTCGGGTCCGTGCTCGTCGATGACGCGAGCGAGGCGGCGAGCCAGACGCAGGGTCGCCTGTGGCCATGACACGCGCTCGAAGCGCGCGTCCGGCGAGTCGCGCCACAGGGCGTGACGCGCGCGGTCGTCGGCATGGACGGCGTCGGGGAGCCCGAGTGGCTTGCGGCACGTCGCGCCCCGGTTCACGGGATGGTCGGGGTCGCCGGCGACCGCGATGAGGCGACCGTCGCGGACCTCCGCGACCAGGCCGCACCCGACCCCGCAGTAGGGGCACTGTGTCTGGACGCCCTTCGTCACGCCGCCGGCTCCACCCGGTCGGCCAGGCCGATGTCCTTGACGTACGCCTCGGCGCAGTTGCGCGGGCACCCGGTGGTCCTGCCTGCGCGGGACTGCCGCCGACCATCGGGCGCACAGCCTGGCGCCTGAGTTGGTCTGAACGAGCGCCGCAGGACCCGGCGCCCGTGGCGGGTCGCTCAGGCGCGACGGGATGCTCGGCCAACGGAAGGATCTCGCATCCGCGGCATCTAGCTGAGTGTCGGTCGGTCTGCGCAGGCCCCGGCGGACGGCCATCGCCCGTAGTCTCGATTTGGAGCTGATTTCCATGAGAATCAAGTCGTCCGCCACGGCCGCGTCGAGCTCAGAGCTGATCGACGCGGTGATGGACGCCTACATCGACTGGCGCGAGGACAGTGCCGAGGTGAAGGCGACCTATCGCGCCTGGAACGACGCGCCGGTTCACCAGCGCGCGCTGTCGTATGACAACTATGTGGCCGCGCTCGACCGCGAGGAGCTGGCGGCCAATCTCTACAGGCGACTCGTCGAGCAGGCCGGCGCTCGCCAGCCGTGATGCATCGCTCAGAGCCGTCTCGCTGTGCCGTTTCCGCCGCGGGCCGTCGCCTCACCCATCGCCTCGACGTAGCGGGCTAGCCCCATTTTCCGCACTAACAAATCACGCGGAAGATGCGGCTAGCGCGAGCGGCGGCGGCGCGTCCGGGGCTGCGGGGCGGTGGACCGGTCGCGCGCCGCCTTGAACAGGGCCGCGACATCGGGCTCCATGTAGTAGTCGGTCCCGCCGTCACCGCGCCCCTCGGTCGCAATCGGCAGGACGCGGCCGAGGTGCCGCGAATAGCGCCCCGGCCAGGCCAGGATGCCCGCGACACCATGAGCGCCCTTGTCCAGGTCGAGCCGTTTCGCCACCTGCTCGCCGCCGACCCGCTCGCCGGGGGCATCCGCAAGAAGGTCGAACAACTCGCGCGCCGGAGGGGCAAGCTTGTGGTAGAGCCACGCCGCCTGATCGGCGTCGTCGATCGACCAGGCTTCGGCGCCGCCGTGTGGGCGCAGACCCCGCGGACCACGGCGCCCGCGCCCGGTGAACGGCGGGGGAACTCCCGGCTCGGCGGCGAGGAAGGCCGCGAACCAGGCGTAGAACTCCGGCACGCGCTCTTCCGGGACGGCCACCGTGATCTGCTTGTCGGCCATCAGAGCTCCGTCGCCTTACCCGTCATCAGTGCTCGGTCGCCTCGATGGTCGCCTTATCGGCCATCAGAGCTCGGTCGCCTCGGTGGCCGGCTGGCGCTGCTCCTCACGCTCGCGGGGCTCGGTGGCCTTGCGACGGTGGGCACAGCCGCGGCCGCGATGGCCGTGGCCCATGTGGCCGCGACCGAGGTGACGGCCTTGCGTCCCGCGCCGGCGGCTTGTCGAGCCTGCCAGGAACCGCCCGAAGAACGCGTGGAACTGGGCAATCCGATCCGCGGGTACGTCGACAGTAACTTGCTTGTACTTCGTGTACTTCGTGTACTTCGTGTACTTCGTGTCCTGCGTGTCCTGCGTGTCCTGCGTGTCCTGCTCGTTTGGAGTGATGTTGGACTCCATGTTTGATACTCCTTTACTTGTTTACGACAGGAGCATAGCAGAAGTATTTACTTAAGTAAAGGCCTACGGCTCACCTCTGTCCCCTCGGCAGGGCGGCGGGGCGGGCGCGGTCGTCACGACCGGCGCGGCCGGTGCGATCTAGGTCCCCCTGCTCTACTCGTCGAAGACCCGCGTATAGCGAGCGATCAGGAGGCGACGTCGCGGGTCCGGAAGATCCGGACGCCGATGACGGCCGCGGCGGTGGCGTAGAAGGCCGAGATGATGAGGGCGTGTGGGTAGCCGACGGAGTGCGTGCCGCCGGAGGCGACCGCCGATAGCACCTTGCCGGGCAGCCATCCGTCGAGGCCGCCGAGGGCTCCGCTGAGGATCGCCTCCACCGGCACCGGGTAGGCGGACGCCGACGCCGATGGCGGCGGCGGGAGAGCGCAGCACGATCGCCAGGGCGGCGCCGATGGTGCCGTAGCCGATCATCGCCAGGCTGGTGTTCGCGGCGGCCTTCAGCGGCTCGGTGATTAGGTGGCTGCCCGACGTCCAGGCCGCGGTGTCGATGCCGTTGGACGGCGCGAGCGCCAGCGAGACCCCGGCGGTGACCACGGTGGCGAGCACGGCGGCGAGCGCAACGAAGGCCGCCATCGCGAGGTAGCTCCCGCCGAGCAGAACGAGTCGGCGCGGCTGGCGCACCAGGAGGTTGCGCAGGGTGCCGTAGCTGTATTCCGACGCGATGCTGAAGGCGAACACGACGACCGCGACGATCCCGAGGAACTGCGTCGCGTCGCCGACGCCGTGCACGATGCCATCGGCGTGCTGCAGGGTGGCGGTGGTCACCTTCTCGGAGCCCGGGCCCGTCGAGGACGACGGCTGATCGGCGCTGAGGATCGAGGCCGGGAGCGCAGCGCGCTCGCAGAGCCGCAGGAGGGCGTCGAGGTCTGAGGCGTGCTCTGGCTTGGCGAGGATGCGGGTGTGCTGGGACTGCGTCAGCTCCTGCACGCGCCCCTGGGCGCCGACGCCGCCCGCCCCGCAGCGAAATTCGGACCCGGAGGATGTGTGCCGACCGTGCGAGATGTCTCGCGCAGCCTAGGCCATAGCCTAGGCGCTACGCAGCCAATCGCCGGCGAGCCTTCTGCACGGAGGGCAGTGCTTCCTTGGCCTTCGCCAGCGGGCGGGCGCGCACGTCGACGCTTGCCGGCTTCGCGGCGATCGTGATCTCTTCGCCGGTCGCGGGGTTGCGTCCCTTGCGGGCCTTGGTCGCCGGCTTCACCCGGACGGTGAGCTGCACGAGGCCGCCGATCCGCACCTTCTGCGCGTTGCTGAGCTCCTCGAGCACGACCTCGTCGAGCGCGGCGAGCGCCCGCTTCGCGTCGGCCTTGCTGAGCTCGGCGCGGTCGGCGACTGCATTGACAAGCTGCGATTGGGTTAAGGCCATGCCACTCCTCCAAGATTCGTTTCGTCCGGAATGGTCGCGGATTCAAGCTTGCCGGGCGGACAGATGTGTTGCCGGTCTCTGCCGCGAGGACAGTGGCTCACAAATGGGGCCTTTCACGCGTCTGACACCTGCTCGTCACTGAGCCGAGTCGTTCCCACGACCAGCCGCTGGGTGGCGTCAGGTGCGGTGAGCCGTGCCGGCGATCGGTCAGCTGACAACTGGGCGGCGATCCGCTCGACATCGAGCCGGGCGACGCAGCCGACCACGATCGTGTTGCCCCCTCGTCCGCCGAGCGTCCACACGCGCGGATAGGCGGTCGTCAAGCCCGCGGCGACCACACGCACATCGCGCGCCGAGCGGTCGTCGACGACGTTGACGAGCCCCAGCGGCGCCACCCGCGCGACGTCGGCGAGCGCTTCCACCGTCACCAGCCGTCGCGGCACGGTCGCGGCCACGAATGCGTCGATCACGATCGCATCCCAGCTCGACCGCGCTTGGCCGGCCACGAATTCGCGCCCCTCTGCATGCCGCACCCGCAATCCGGGAGCGCGCCGGAGGCCAAGGTGCTCGCGGGCAAGCGCGAGCACCCTGGCGTCGACCTCGCACACCTCCTGGCGTCCGCCCGGGTCCTCCGCAGCGAGTGCCCGCGGCAGGGCGCATGCCCCTCCGCCGACATGCAGGACCCGCCTCGCTCCTGCGGCCCGCAGGACGATCCTGATCCAGCGCATATAGTCGAACTCGAGATGGCGGGGATCGGCGAGGTCGATGTACGAGGCATCCATGTCGCCCTGACGGAGCAGCCGGCCGGACGGGCGCAGCGGGTCGGACTGAGCGATGAGATCGCCAGATTGGAACAGCGTTCTTGGAAGCGCACGGGGCCGAGGCACAACCCTCAGGCTGACAGGCTTCGCCGAGGCTCGCCAGATGATCGACTCGATGGACGGCACCCAGCCCGGCGATCCGGACAAGGCGGCGCGAGCGATTCTGATCGCGCTCGATGCCGAGCCGCCGCCGCTGCGGCTTGCGCTCGGCGGTGACGCGGTCGAGGCGATCGCGGCCGCGCTCGAGCGCCGGCGCGGCGATCTGATCGCCTGGGAATCGGTGGGCCGCGACACGGCGTTCGACGACGTGGGCCCATGATTCCGGACCCCAACGCGAATCATGCGTCGTTCCTCCCGGCCGCCTGGCGCCGGCGACTTGACCGCTCGACATGAGCGATGCGGCTGTGGCGTTTCTCACAGCGCGACCGCTGCCGGCTGTCGTGACTTTAGATTAGGCGCGTTTCTCATGGGCAGCGTCTGAGGCGAGCCGTGTCGTAGCTTCATGCGAGTGGCCAGCTCGTGACGAGGGGCGCTCAGTGCTCTCACCGGGCGCCTTTCGCCTCCGGCCGGGTCGTATTCCTGCGAGCGGCTACCCGCTCTGGTTGCTGCCCGCGGCAGCTGGCGAGGTGCTTCCGGAGCCGCCGCCACCGTAGCCGCCGGGTCACGTGGTCCCGAGTCCCTGGTCGCTGCTTGGTGTAGAGGTGGTCTGAGATGCACCAGTGATCTGCGAGATCAGCTCGGTCGCGCTGGTGCCGCCGACGACCTGCAGCCGCGGCAGCCGGAACCGATCCACCGTCGGGCTCGCCCAGCCGGGGACCAGCGTCGTCGCCCCAACGAAGCCGGCGCTCCGGATCGCCGCGACGACGGCCGGGTCGTAAGCACCCGAAGGATAGGCGAACCAGTTGAACGGGACGCCGTAGCGACTTTGCAACGTCCGCCGGGCGCTGAGTACGGTCCCGTCGAGCTGAGCAGGATCGGCAGTCGTCAGCCTGGCGGTACTTGGCCCCTCCGCCCCGAGTTGCCAACCGGCGTCGATCAAGCCGCGCACCTGGGCGTCGGTCAGCCCCCCGTCGCTCGGTGAGAGCCCCGTCACCGCGATGTCCTCGACCCCGATCCAACCCAGTCTCTTCAGGACCGGGAGCGCGTTCGTGTACTGCGACGCGTAGCCGTCTTCGAACGTGATCACGATCGGTTTGCCGGGGCCGAGCGAGGCACCATGAGTCCAGTAGGCTTGGAGCTGATCCAGGGTGACGGCATGCCAGCCGGCGGCCTTGAGCGCGTTCATCTGTGACGTGAACTCATCGACCGGCACGTACAGCGCCGGAGGTGCGGAACTCGCCGGCGGGGCCACGTTGATCACGTGATAGGCGAGAATCGGAACCGTCGCTGTGCCCGGCGTGCCCGCGGCGGCCGTCGTGGAGGTGCGCGCGCGGGCGGAACCAGGCTGGCCGGACGTCGCCTTGTGCGCGTGCGACCCCGATCCCCCGGTCGAGGAGACCACGATCGCGGCCGCGACGCCGCCGACCGCCAGCAGCGACCCCACGGCAAGCAGCCGCGCCGGAGTTGCGCGCGACCGGCGGCGCGGCTCGCGACCTCGTACTCGGCGACCGGGCGGCGCGGGGCGGACCTCCATGAGAGCGCGACACTACACGCTCCTGCTGACCCACCGCCCGGACCGAAGCCCTATGAAGCCCTATACATCCGCGTATCGCAGGCTATCCACACGTGGCGGGTCCGGTGACCACCTGGCTTGGCAGCTCGGCGGGGGTCTCGCCTCCGGTGACGAGTGCCCGCATCCTCTCGAGCATCGCCTCGTACCAGTCGTCGGGCATCGCAGCGATCCAGCTCATCGACCCGGGGTGATCGAGGATCTGCTCGAGGTGTGCGTTGCGGTGGTGAGACACGCTGTCGCGGGCGGTGCTCGATCGGCTGCGCCTCGACCCCGCGCGGATCGAGAACATCTGCTCGCAGCTGCGGGCGCTGGCCGCGCTACCGCGGGTCGACCCGTTGATCAGTCGTAACCGGACCGCCGGCGTCGTGGTCGAGGTTCGGCGGATCCCAGTCGGGACGATCGGCGCGAACTTCGAGGCGCGCGCCAACGTCCCCGTGGACATCGCGTCACAGCTGATCAAGTCCCGTAACGGCGGCGTGCTCCGCACCGCGAAGGCCACCGAGCGGATGAAGGCGCTGGGGATCGAGAGCTCGCTGCCGCCGCACGACCACGCGATCGGCCACGAGTGGGCGACCGATCCAGAGCGCGCCGCCACGGTTACGCTGGCTCGGGTTGAAGGCGTGCGGGCCGCAGCTGAGCTCGCCAACCGCGAGACGTCCGGGCTCGCCGCGTCGATCGTCGTCTCGGATCCGCAGGCGGCGGAGTCGTTCATCGAGGCCTACGAGGGCACTGGAGTGTTCTGGAACGAGACCACCCGGCTGCTCGACGGCTATCGCTTGTTCGGGGCACCCGAGACCGGGATCAACGTCGACCGCGTCCCGGGTCCGCGAGGACCGGTGACATACCGCGACCTGTACCTGCGACAGGTCGTCGTCCAGCCCGCCGGGGCCACGCGGTCATCAGCCTGAGCGCTGGTAACTTCCGTGCACGCACGTTGGGTTTCGTCTTGTCAACGCCGCCGAACTGTCGTCGCATGTGAGGGCGCCCGGTCCTCCGGGGCTGCAGTTTCCGGGCGGCCGGTTCGCCGGTCGGCAGCCCGGCGGACCGCGCGGGTGAAGCCGGGTAGCATCGTCGCGGTGGCCACCGTTGCGCATCCCCGTCTTGACAGTGCCGAGTACCTGGCGCTGCAAGCGGCGGCTGGCTGGCGGGCGGCCGTCGAGCTCATCGGCGGCGAGGGGGTCGTGACGCCCCCGTCCGGTGGCCAGGCCGCATCCGCACAGGGCGAGCTCTTCTTCGCGGTGCGCCGATGGCAAGAGGCCTCCGGCGACGGGGGGCTGCTGCTACAAGACGTGTTTATCCGGCTGGCCGGCCAGAACTACCTTGCGCCCGACCTCGCGTGGTGGGCGGCCGGGCGGCGGCCGGCGCTCGCCCAAGGCGCGCTCGAAGTCGTCCCCGACCTTGTCGTCGAAGTGCTCTCGCCGGCCACCCGCGTAAACGACCTCGGCGCCAAGCGGGACGTGTACCTCCTCGCAGGCACCCACGAGATGTGGCTTACCGATCCTCAGTCCGCCACCATTACAGTGGTGCGACCGGACGGGCGCGAGCAGACGTTTGCTCAGGGGGACCTGCTCATCAGTCCACTACTGCCTGGGTTCGCTGTCGACGTCGCACGCGTTTTTCGCGAGTAGCACACGTACCACGGTCGCGGGCAGGAAACGCGAGTCCGATCTGAAGCGGGTCGTAACCAAGCACGCGTTCGAGGTACAGCGCGCCCATGAAGACAGCACGACGAGCGCGGCCCGGCGACCTCGCCCCATTGCTGTGGCGGAATTCGTGTGGTCGGGTGTCATGTTCTCGTTCTCCTGTCGTCCAAGAGGTACTGTGCGCTCACTGGCACCGCCGTCGATCCGAGAACTCATCGCTTCTGCTGCCAGAACGCGATCTCGCCGCCGCTCGGGCTGCTCACGACGCTGCGCCAGCCCGCCGGGCCCTCCCGCGGAGACAGCAGCACCGACGCGCCGAGTCCTCGCGCCCGGTCGGTCATCACGTGCACGTCGTCGACCTCGACGTACGGCAGCCACAGCGGCCGGTGCGAGCCGCATTCGACGATTCCCCCGCCGATCTTCCGGCCCAGGTCGAGCGCCAGGTACGAGCCGTGGTCGGTGTCGACTCGCTCCGTTCGCCATCCGCACAGCTGCGCGTAGAGCTCGTGGGCGCGTCTCAGGTCGCTGGTGTGCAGCTCGAGATGGACCACGGGCTTGGAGCTCATCGTGCCTTAGACCAAGGTCCGCCGCGGAATTCATCGCTGGCAGATGAGTTTCTCGCCCTGCACCGGTCTACTCTGAAGGAGATGACCACCAGCTCCACCGTTCCCACCTCACGTGAGCGCGAGCTGCTGAGCGCCGCACGCGCCGGCGACGAGGGCGCCTTCGGCCGCCTCATCGATCTGCACCGCTCCGAGCTCCAGGCCCATTGCTATCGGATGCTGGGGTCCGTCCACGATGCGGAGGATGCGCTCCAGGACACAATGCTCAGGGCGTGGCGCGCAATCGCCCGGTTCGAGAGTCGGAGCTCCCTGCGGTCGTGGCTCTATACGATCGCGACCAACAGCTGCCTGAACATGATCGCCAAGCGGCCAAAGCGCGTGCTCCCGATCGACTTCGGCCCGCGCACGGACCCTCACGATGGACCGGGCGAGCCGGTCGTCGAGTCGGTCTGGATCGAGCCTTACCCGGATGAGCGTCTCGGCGCAGCGGACGGCGTCGCCAGCCCGGAGGCGAGCTACGAGCTGCGCGAGAGCATTGAGCTGGCGTTCGTGGCCGCGCTCCAGCACCTGCCGGCGAACCAGCGTGCGGTGCTGATCCTTCGCGAGGTTCTCGGCTTCTCCGCCAAGGAGACCGCCGACGCGCTGGAGACCTCGGTCGCATCGGTCAACAGCGCGCTCCAACGCGCCCGCAAGTCGGTCGAGGAGCGCACCCCGGAGCAGAGCCAGCAGGCTACGCTGCGGGCGCTCGGAGACGAGCGGCTCAGCGAGATCATCGACGGCTACGTCGAAGCCTGGCTGCGCGACGACGTCGACGCCGTCGCGGCGATGCTGACCGAGGATGCCACGTTCGCGATGCCTCCGCTCCGCAGCTGGTTCGGAGGTCGCGAGGAGATCCGCGAGTTCCTGGCGGGGTGGCCGATGTCGGGGATCTGGCGCTGGCGCGTTGTCCGCTCGCACGCGAACGGACAGCCGGCGCTCGGCTTCTATACGTGGGACGACGAGGCGCAGTGCTACCTGCCGTTCGCGCTCAACGTGCTGACCTTCCGAGGCGAGCAGATCAGCGACGTGACCGCGTTCGTGGCGCGCGTCACCGAGGTTCCGGAGCGCGAGGTCTACTCGCAATGGCCGAAGCAGCCGGCGGATCCGGACCGTCTGCTGGCTACGTTCGGTCGCTTCGGGCTGCCCGAGAAGCTGGACTGAGGCGGACGCGCGCCACCATCTCGCAAGGAGGGCTTGACATTGAATAGGAGCTTCTAAACTAAGCGGCCGCCTTGGCCAGCAGCCGCGCCCGACGGCGGGCAGCCTGGACGGCCTCGGTCAGTGTCTCGACGTCGTAGGCGCCCTGGTGGCGGCGGCCGTTTATGAAGAAGCTCGGTGTCCCTGATACGCCGCTGGCGTCTGCGCTGCCAACGTCGACGGCGACCCGGGGGGCGTGCTCGTGGCGCCACAGCTCGTCCCAGAAGCGCTCCACGTCCGGGAGAAGCTCCTCGGCGCGATCGCCAAGGCGCTGCGGCGTGAGGTCTTCCTGCCCGGCGAGGAGCGAGTCGTACATCTCCCAGAACTTCCCTTGTGCCGCGGCCCCCTCGGAAGCCTCGGCCGCGAGCTGCGCGTCCGGATGTACGTCGTTGAGCGGGAGGTGGCGCCAGACGTAGCGCAGGTCGTCGCCGAAGGAGGACAGGAGCTCGCGGATGACGCCTTCGGCCTGGCCGCAATACGGGCACTCGAAGTCGCCGTACTCGACGAGCGTGACGGGAGCAGCGTCGGGACCGCGGATGTGGTCACGGTCCGGATCGACGTCTTCGGCGAGGTCGAGAATGTCCTCGGCCGTGCCGACGAGCTGGCGTGCGCGGACCATTGGCGGAACCTTCTGGACGAGCCGGAACGCCACCCAGCCCACGATCGGCGCGGCGATCGTGCTCGCGAGCACCCCGAGCTTCGCCTCGGCTAGCCGATCCCCGGTGAAGGCGAGGCTAGCGACGAGCAGCGACACTGTGAACCCGATCCCGGCGACGCACGCACCGGCGGCGAGGACCGGCCAGCTGATCGTCGGGCGGGGCCCATGGAGCATCGGGCGCGACGCGATCCATGATGCGGTCAAGATCCCGACCGGCTTGCCCACCACATATCCGACGAGGATCCCGAGCGTGATCGGCGAGGAGACCGCGCGGTCGAGCAGACCGCCGGTGATGTGAATGCCGGCGTTCGCAAGCGCGAACAGCGGCACGATCAAGTAGCTCGTCCAGGGGTGCAGGTCGTATTGGAGGCGCTCGTTCGGGGAGATCGCCGACAGCACGCTGAGCTGGGCCGAGCGCGCCAGCTCGGGCGTCGGCTGCTCGCGGAACGAGCGCGTCAGCGCCGTCACCTGCTCGAGATCCTCGCGCGAGGGCGGATACGCGCTCGTGACAAGCCCAACCGCAAGTCCCGCGACGACCGGATCGATGCCCGACTTGAACAGCGCCAGCCAGATCGCCACTCCTACCGCCACGGACGCCTGACGCCTCCACACCGGCGCGAACCGCAGCAGGATGAGGACGGCGTAGAGGGCGATCGCAACGCCCAGCGCCACGATCGAGACGTGCGTCGTGTAGGCGGTTGCGATCACCACCAGCGCGCACAGATCGTCGACCACGGCCAGTGTCAGCAGGAACACCCGAATCCGGGTAGCGGCTCGCGGCGTCAGCAGCGCGAGCGCCCCGAGTGCAAACGCGGTGTCGGTCGACATCGCTGCGCCCCAGCCGTGCGCGCCTGGTCCGCCCGCGTTGAAGGCGAGGTAGATCGCGATCGGGATCGTGAGACCGCCGAGGGCCGCGAGGACGGGGATCGCCAGCCGCTGGCGCTGACGCAGCTCGCCCATGTCGAGCTCGCGCTTGGCCTCGAGCCCCACGACCAGGAAGAAGAACGTCATCAGCCCTTGGTTGACCCAGTGGCGCAGGTCCGCGGAGATCCCGCTGCCACCGATCGTGATCGACAGCTTGGTCGTCCACACCGACTCATACGTATGCGACCAGGGGGAGTTCGCCCACACCAGAGCCAATCCCGTCGCCGCGACGAGCACGCTCGCGCCGCCCGTCTCGGTGCTGAGGAACGCACGCACGGGCGCGGCGAGGTTTCGCGCCCACGCCGTTCGGCCGCTGAAGGCGGTGGTTTCGCGCGCCGCCATCGAATCGCGGGCCGTCTCGGCCCGACCAGTGGTCTCCGAGCCGGTCGCCTCGCGTCCGGTCCCGGTGTCGCCGGTGGTCTCTGAGCCTGCCATCTGCACGGCGATTATCGCGGGCGAGGCCGCTCGGCCCGTCTGCCCCATGCGCCCAGGCCGCGACCGCGCGCGTGGGTAGGTGCAGCCGTCCGGTTCCCGGGGTTCCCGGGAACCGGCCACGTCGCGCTCGTAGACGTGCTTGGTACTCGCCACGATGAACGCCACCCAGAGCCAGCCGTTGCCAGGAGCGAAGCGGGTGAACACCACGCAGCGACGATCGCGATCGAGTCGGCGGCAGCTAGCCTCGGGCGCGCCGCCGCGCAATCGAGCCTGCCGGAGGCGCTATGGAAGCGCCAGGGGATGGGCCTCGTAGGCGCGCGCGAGGCGGTAGAACAACCCGCCGTCGGTTCCCGCGCTGGTCGTCCCGGCCGCCCCGCCGCCGAACAGCAACCCGATCACCCCGGCGTCGCGGGTCGCGCGAAGATGCCGGCCGGACCGGTTGCCGAGCCACCACTGCACTCGGTTGTCGCGGAAGTGATCGACAGCAGGCCCCGGCGCATGCTCGCTCGCAGTGACCGGCTGACTGCGCCGGTTGTCCGTCGGAGGAGGTTAAGTGGGCGGTGTTTGCGCACTTGTCGTGCCAGGTTACGCCTTGGCAGCGAAGTAGTCGGCCACCGGCGATCCCGTTACTCCAGGTATTCGTAGGCCGGGATGGTCAGGAACTCGTAGAGCTGCTCGGAGAGCGCGACGCGGTCGAAAATCTCGCGCGTCTCGGCGGGCCGTCCGGCCGACCAGGTCTCCTCCCCCACGGCCCTGCGGATCTTCATCGTCTCCTCGTCGAGGACCTGCCTGACCAGTTCCCGGGTGACCGTACGACCGTCCTCGAGCTTCGCCCCGTGACGGACCCACTGCCAGATCTGCGACCGTGAGATCTCTGCGGTCGCCGCGTCCTCCATCAGCGAGTTGATCGCCGCCGCGCCGCGGCCGGTCAGCCAGAACGAGATGTATTGGAATCCGACGTTGACATCGGTTCGCAGCCCCGTCTCGGTGATCGCTCCCGGTGTCGACGGGAGATCGAGCAGGTCCTCGGCAGTGACGCCGACGTCGTCGCGCCGGCGCTGCAGCTGGTTTGGCGCGCCGCTCAGGCCCACCTCGAACACCTCGCGCGCGACCGGCACGAGGTCGGGATGAGCGACCCAGGTGCCGTCGTATCCCTGCGAGACCTCGCGCTCCTTGTCGGTGCGCACGCCGGCGAGCGCCTTCGCGTTGGACTCCTGGTCCTCGCGCGACGGGATCAGCGCTGCCATTCCGCCCATCGCGTGGGCGCCTCGTCGGTGGCACGTAGCCGCCAGCAGCTCGGTGTAGGCCCGCATGAACGGCACCGTCATCGTCACCGCGCTGCGGTCCGGCAGCACCATCTCGGGGCGATCGGGGAAGCATTTGATCGCGGAGAAAATGTAGTCCCACCGCCCGGCGTTCAGCCCGGCGGAGTGCTCGCGCAGCTCGTACAGGATCTCGTCCATCTCGAACGCGGCCGGCAGCGTCTCGATCAGCACGGTTGCCTTGATCGTCCCGCACTGGATCCCGGCTGCGTCCTGGGCAAAGCAGAAGACGTCGTTCCACAGGCGCGCTTCGAGGTGCGACTCCATCTTCGGCAGGTAGAGGTAGGGGCCGGACCCGTTCGCGAGGAGCCGCTGAGCACAGTGGAAGAAGTACAGGCCGAAGTCGAAGAAGGCGCCGGCGATCGGCTCACCATCGACCCGCAGATGGCGCTCTGGCAGGTGCCAGCCCCGAGGCCTCACGAGGAGCGTGGCGTGATTCTCCCCGAGCTCATAGTGACGGCCGTCCGATCCGTCGTACGTGATCGTCCCCTCGATCGCATCGCGCAGGTTGATATGGCCCTCGACCATATTCCTCCACGTCGGCGCATTCGCGTCCTCGAAGTCAGCCATGAATCCATCGGCGCCCGAGTTGAGCGCGTTGATCGCCATCTTGCGGTCGGTCGGGCCGGTGATCTCCACCCACCGCTGCCGCAGATTGGCGGGAACCGGATCCACCGTCCAGGCGGCCTCGCGCACGTCCTCCGTGTCGGCAAGGAAGTCGAGCATCTCGCCTCGAGCGAGACGCGCCCGCCTCTGTGCGCGAGCGTCGAGCAGCTTGTCTCTGGTTGGCCCGAACTCGCGCTGCAGCGTCGCCACGAATTCGAGCGCGTCGGGCGTGAGCACCTCGTCGAAGCCCGCCTCGATCACTCCCCTCAGCTCCAGCCCCGCACGTATGGTCATGTTTGCATCCTCTCAGCCGGAGTCGCCGCGTGCACGGAGATGATGGTTCCCGGTGCTCGCCGGAAGCGAAACGGCGGCTGGGTCATGTGGCGCTGGGGCGCCACGCAGGTCGGTCACGTGGCGCTGCGATCGAGCCCGCGCTTCAGGTGTTCCGCACGGGCGCGCCGTCGCCGGTCGGCGGTCGCCTCGATCGCACAGAGAGCCCCGAGCAACAGGGTGACGCCGCCAGCGAGCGCCCACGCGGCGATCGCGGCGCCGACCGCATAGAGCAGCATGAGTGCGACCGCGACGATCGTCTTCTCCACGCCGAACTCGCCGGTGATCCGCAGCCGGAACGTCACCTGGCCGACCTGTGCGCCACGGCGACGCGCTGAAGCCCCCGCAGCCGTTCGCGCGTGAGCCAGGCGGGGCCGGCATAGTCGGTCGCGACCGCGACCAGCCAGAGAGCCGCGCGCCCGGTCCCGTGCAGGAACGAGCCGGCGATCAGCAGCGCCGTGCCGATCACAACCGTCGTTCCGAATCCCGCGATCGCGGACCAGGATGCATTGCCCCTCCTCGAGGCATCGGCGTAGAGGACCAGGTGCAGCAGGCGGACGACCGTGTAGGTGACGGCGAACAGAGTCCCCCGGCCGGCGAAGGCCTCCGGCACGGCGAGCCCGCTGATCATGATGAACAGCGTCGCGAGCAGCAGAGTCGTCTGCGGTTTGCGCCGTCGAGTCCGCCACGGCGCTAGTGTGCCAACCGCGTCCAGCAAGCCGTGCAGACCGCCGCCGGTGCGGGTCAGCTGGTCAACGTCGGGCAGATGGCTCCGGCGTCGCTGTCGCATAGGGTTCACACCCTCCCCACGGCGCCGCGGTCCCAGTGTCGGCGGCGGTCGGAGCACTCAAGAGATCTCCTCCGCGCGAAAGGAACCTTGCACGATGAAGCTCGGAGTACACGTCGGGTACGGGGGTCTCGGTATGCGGGCCCGGGAGCAGCTGCAGGTGGTGCAGGAGGCCGAGCACCTCGGCTACGACTCGGTCTGGGTCGCGGAGGCCTACGGTTCCGACGCGGCGACCGTGCTCGCCTGGCTCGCAGCGGGGACATCGAAGATCAAGCAGCGATACGGATTCGAAGACGCCGCCACGGAGATTCAGGACCTATACCTCGAAGGCAAGAAAGAACAGGCCGCAGCAGCGGCGATCCCCGACCAGCTGATCGACATGGTGTCGCTGTGCGGACCCCGTAGCGTGGTCGCTGATCGCATCGCCGCGTTCCGCGACGCGGGCGTGGGAACGCTGACGATCACGCCGCTCGCCTTCGGCGCCGACGACCGGATCGCGCAGCTGCGCGCGATCGCCGAGCTCGCCGCGTGAGCCACCGCTTACGCGTCTTCCTCGGAGCATTCGGCGACCCCGGCCACGCCTTCCCGATGCTCGCGCTCGGGACGCGGCTGGTCGCGCGCGGCCATGACGTCACCTTCGAGACCTGGCGTCGCTGGCGAGACCAAGTCGAGGCCGAGGGAATGGTGTTCGCCGCCGCGCCCGAGTACCCGGTGTTCCCCACGCGCGAGCGGCAGCTGGGCCCCTACGACGGAATCGTGCACGCGACCCCGCGAACACAGGCCGCGGTCGCGGAAGTTCGGCCGGACGTGGTTGTCCACGACATCCTCACGCTCGCGCCGGCGCTGGCCGCAGAACTCCAGCGCGTCCCCGTGGCGACGCTCATCCCCCACTTGCACCCGCTCACTCCACCCGGCTGCCCGCCGTACGCGCTCGGGGCGCGGCCAGCTCGAACCAAACTCGGGAGGGGCCTGTGGCGCGCGATACAGCGGCCGGTGTATACGGGTTTGCGTCGAGGCCGCGCCGAGCTGAATGCAGCGCGGCAACAGCTCGGACTGCCGCCCGTCAGCCGCCTGCACGGCGGGATCAGCTCCCGGCTCTGCATAGTGTCCACATTTCCGCAGCTCGAATACCCCAGGCGTTGGCCGGCCGGGGTCCACGTCGTCGGCCCCTTGATCTGGGAGCCGCCGGCGCCAGATGTGGAGCCGCCGCAAGGCCAGGCGCCGCTTGTCCTAATCGCGCCATCGACTTCTCAGGATCCCGAGCAGAGGTTGCTTCGGGTGTGTCTGCTCGGACTCGCCCGGGAACCGGTCCGGATGCTCGCCGCGACGAACCACACGCCGATCGGCGGATCGGTCCGCATACCCATGAACGCGAGGCTGGTCGACTGGGTTTCCTACACGCGGTCGATGCCGCGCGCCGATCTGGTCGTGACGCACGCCGGCCACGGAACTCTCGCCCGGGCGCTCGAATCCGGTTGCCCGCTGCTCGCGGTCCCGCACTCCGGCGACATGGGCGAGAACGCCGCCCGGCTCGACTGGGCTGGGGTTGGCGTGCGATTGCCCTGGCGCCTGCTCACGCCGACGACGCTGCGCCTGGCGGCCCGGCGCGCCCTCACCGACCCCTCGCTCCGGGTCAGAGCGCGGGCGCTTTCGGACTGGGCGGCACGCCACGACGGCGCCGCCCGAGCGGCCGACCTGGTCGAGCAGCTTGCGCACAGCAGCCGCGGCGAGGCCACTTGAGGAGCCGCCGCGGCCGAGCGGGTCGAGCAGCCGGTTCGTCGAGGATTACGAGACACCAACGACTTCGGGATCGGCCACTTTGCGCAGCAGCTCGGGCAGCGTGACCAGGCTCAGGAACGGCAGCAGCAACTGGTTGAGCTCGGGCACGAGCGAGTGGGCGAAGATCGTCGCGCGTGTCGGGTCGATCCCAACGGCCAGGTAGTCGGCGACGAGCTCCTCGACGTCCTCAGGAAGCGACGCGGGGCTGTCGCGGTCGGTGATCGTCTGATAGTCAGCGATCAACACCATCAGATCTACTCCCTGCTGTTGGAGTCCGACCCGGTTGAGCAACGTCCCGAACAGATGACCGAGGTGGAGCTGGCCGGTCGGGCGATCGCCCGTCAGCACTCGCGGCGCAAACATCCGAGCGCGCGAATCGACAGTTGAATCGAGGTCAATCATGGACGGCCTTTCGCATAGGGCCCTCCCGAGCACTCATCGTCAGCTTCACCAGCGGACCGCCCAGGAGCGGCCCGAGAACACAGATCAGCGCGGCCGCATCAGAAGCGGCCACCACCAGCAACGACGACGAATCCCGAACGACATGCTGCGCAGCATATATGCGCAAGCGCGGCCGGCTCAAGCCGCGAACCCCGCTCGGCAGTCGAGATGCGCCCGTCCTGCGCAACTCAGGGAGTCGGGCCCTCGCGCGCGAGCTGATCGTGACGGAAGTAGAGCGGGACTCTCACAACCGATCGCGCATTGTCGAGCGCGGTTGACCGCACGGCTGCTGGACCGCCAAGCGGCGCTAATAGTCGCGGTGCGCGCGGACGAAGGCGATCAGCTCGGGGGCGTCGCCGCGGACGATGTCGACGGGCTCGCCGTAGCACGTGCATAGCTCGACGACAGCCCCCGCATCGGACACCTCGACCGCGCGCCACGTGGCGCCGTGCTCCTCCCACCGCCTCAGCTCTTCGACCGTGAACGGTGGCCGGTCCCGTTGGGGCGCGGACGAGCCCACCGACGTCACCGACGTCTGATCCTCCTCCGGCGTGCCATCCTGCATCACCGTCGAGGCTACCGCGACCGCCGTTGCCTGCTCAGCCCATCGCACCCGCGGGATTGGCAGCCGGGGCGGGGTTCGCCGAGGCCCAATCCTTGATCTTGGCCGAGCCCTGGACCACGGCTAGCTAGCTCCGGGGGCGGGACTCGAACCCGCAACTTAACGGTTAACAGCCGTTTACTCTGCCAATTGAGTTACCCCGGATTATGGTGTATTGGGTCGCGGGCGTGAGCTACAACTCTAGCGGCAGGGACACGATCCCGTCTTCCACTTCGGCGTGGCAGTTCGAGCAAAGCAGCACGCACTTCTGGGCCTCAGCCCTGAGCGTGGCTATCGAGAAGGTGATCCCGAACGAGCTGAGCGGGATTGGCTTCTGGCTGGGGTCGAGGTGGTGGAACGCAAGTGCTCTTGCGCTGCGATCGCAGCCACATAGGACGCAGCCGCCGCCTGCTTCGCGGACGAGCGTGGTCTTCAGTTTCCTCCGGTGTCGACTAACGCGCTCGGCACGACATCGTTTGCATCGGTAGGAGCCGCGGCCCTCGATGATGAATTCTGTCTGACCATGACGTGAGCATGCGAGGTTGACGAGTGCTTCCTTCTCCATCGCGAACACATGTTCCCATGTGAGTCGGACGGAAAGGTACTGCTCAGACGGCCTTTTCGAGCCTCGCCACGACCCCGTGGATCGCCTCGAGCACCCGCTCGCGCTCGCGGGCCAGATCGCTGACGGAACCCCCGCCGCCGGCCCTGGCCCCGGCGATGGCGCGATCGAGCCGGGCGCGCTCGAGGAACAGGTGCGCGTGCTCGAGTCGCTCGATGCTCGCATCGCCGAACCGGCCGGCGAGGGCAACGAGGTCAGCCATCTCTCGCGCCAGCTCCTCGTCATCGGGCGGCAGGTCCGACAGCGGAGAACCGGTACGCCCCGCCAGCTGCGAGGCCGCGCGGCGCAGCACCGCGCTCGTGAGCAGTGCGTCAGGATCGATCTCAGCGAGGACGCGGGCACCGGCCTCAGGCAAGGAAATGCACAGGGCGAGGAACGTGCGCTCGCCTCGGATCGAGCGCTCGAGCGCTGCGACGGGTGCCTCGGCTCGGTCATCAGCCGCATTGGAGCGGAGCGCCGGCCGCGCCAGCGCATCGGGTCCGGCTGCGATCAGCGACGCCAGCATCCCTTCTGACAGCTCGAGGCGTCCGGCGACGGTGCGCAGCAGCTCCTCGCGCAGCACGCTCGCGTGGAGCTCTGCGAGCACCGGGCGGAGCTCCCGCAGTGCGCGGTCGCGCCCCTCGGCAGTCCTAGTATCGGCGCGATCGAGGATCCGTTCGACGTGGAAGGAGACGAACGTCACCGACGCCTCGACCCGAGATCGGAGCGTCTCGGCGCCGGCTGGCACGGCGAGCATTTCGGCCGGGTCGGCGCCCTCGGGGAGCGGGACAACCCGCAGCTCGAGCTTGCGCCCGGCGGCGAGGCGCTCGGCCCGGAGCATCGCGTCTTGGCCCGCGCGGTCCGCGTCGAGGCACAGCTCGAGCACGCTGACGATCCGCTCGAGCTCACGGACCTGCTCTTCGGTCATGGCGGTGCCCATGATTCCAACCGTGTTCCGCATCCCCGCCTGATGGAGCGCGAGCACGTCGGTGTAGCCCTCGACGAGGATCATCCGGCCTGAGCGTGCGGCGCTGGCGCGCGCGAGATCGATCCCGAACAGCTGGCTTCGCTTGTGGTAGATCTCGCCGTCGGCGGTGTTCCGGTACTTCGGCAGCTGATTTTCGCGCATTGCACGCCCCCCGAAGCCCCGGACGCGGCCGCGCGAATCGACCGACGGGAACATGATCCGCCCACGGAATGGGTCGTAGACCTGACCGGGGTTGGAGCGGGACCGCTGCATCAGACCCCCCGCGATCAGCTCCTCCTGACTGAACCCGGCGCTCCTTGTTGACTTCAGAAGGCGGTCCCAGGCGCTGGGCGCGAAGCCGACGCGGAACGCCAGCAGCGTCTCCTGGTCCAGTCCCCGGCCGAGCAGGTACTCGCGCGCGGGGCCCGCCTCGCGGGCCCCCCACAGGTACCTGGCGTAGTAGGTCGCCGCCCGGCTGAGCAGCGAGTACAACCGCTCTCGCCGCTCGCGGCGCGCCGCCGCCTCCGGATCCTCGTCCTCAGTCTCGAGGGTGACGCCGAACCGGTCGGCAAGGGATTCCAGCGCGGACCTGAAATCGAGCCCTTCGGTTGCCATCACGAACGAGAACGGATCGCCCGACTCTTGGCAGCCGAAGCAGAAGTAGTGCTTTTCGTCCGGCCGGACATGAAAGGACGGGGTTCGCTCATCGTGGAACGGGCACAGACCGAAATAGCTGTCGACGCCGCGACGACGAAGCTCGGTGCGGACGGAGACGAGGTCGAGCATGTCGACGGCGTCGAACACGCGGTCGCGCGAGTCGGCGGTGTAGCGAGTCACGGTGCGAACGCCACCGGCACAGTCAGCTTCTCGAACATGGCGGTGCAGTAGCGGTCGGTCATGCCGGCGATGTAGTCGGTCACCCGGCGATCGAGCTCGCCGTCGGGGATCGAATCGGGAATCTCCTCCGGCCGGGCGCAGTAGTGGTCGAGCAGGGTGGTGATCACCAGTCCGATCTTCGCGTGCTCGCGGGTTGCCTCGGGGCCGAGATAGACGCAGTCGAACATGAACGTGCGAAGCTCGGACATGGCTTCGCCGATCAGCTGTCCCTGAACGATGTCCCCCGCCCGCTCGGAGTGCTCGACCAGGTCGTGGACCAGCGTATCGATCCGCCGGGATCCCGAGTCGCCGAGGATCTCGATCGGGCTCAACGGTAGGTCCGCCGGGTCGAGCACGCCCGCCCGGACGGCATCGTCGATGTCGTGGTTGATGTACGCGACTCGATCCATCAGGCGCACGATCTTTCCCTCGAGCGTCGATGGCTCGGCGGCGCGGCCCGAGTGGGTGACGATCCCGTCGCGGACCGGCATCGTGAGGTTCAACCCCCGCCCGTCGCGCTCGAGCGTGTCGACGACGCGCAGCGATTGCTCGTGGTGCTTGAACGAAGACCCGAAGCGGTCGCGCAGGCAGCGATCGAGAGCCTCCTCGCCGATGTGTCCGAACGGCGGATGGCCGAGGTCGTGCCCGAGCCCGATCGCTTCGACCAGGTCCTCGTTCAGCGATAGGGCGCGTGCGACGGTGCGAGAGACCTGAGTGACCTCGAGCGTGTGCGTGAGCCGCGTGCGATAGTGGTCTCCGCGCGGCGCCACGAACACCTGCGTCTTGTGCTTCAGGCGTCGAAACGCCTTCGAGTGCACGATCCGATCGCGGTCTCGCTGAAACGGCGTGCGCAAGCCGCAGTCCGTCTCCCGCACGAGCCGGTGCGCGGGATAGGACCGCGTCGCAAGGGACGATAGCCCCACCGCCTCGCGCGCCTGCACGCGCGCGGCGAACGCCATCGCGATGGCGCCGCCGGGATGCTCATAGCCCGCCGTCAGGGATCGATCACTCACGCGATCGATTCTGACAGCGGCGATGCCCGGCCGCGGGGCGCCGTAACGAACTTGTCGCAGAGCAGAACTGGATCCGTCCGGTTGCTACGCCGCTCGCAGGACAGGCCGCAGTCGCACGTGCGCGTGATGCTCCGCGGTCTCGACGATCGCCCGCTCTGCCTGGCGAAGCGCCCGGTCGGACGCGTCGGGGGCATCGGCGAGAGGCCGGCCGAGGACCCCCACCATGAACTGATAGCACTCTTCGTCGAGCGGGAACGCGGCGGCCTCGCATGAGTTGCACACGACGCCGCCGGCGGCCGCCGAGAAACCGCGCAGATGCTCGGACTCTCCGCACGCGGCACAGGCACCCAGGTGCGGCACGATTCCCGCCGCCAGCAAGAGCTTCATGCGGAACGCCAGCGCGTTCGCCGGGCGAGCTTGAAGCCCGTCGGAGTTCAGCAGCGCGAGCTCGTTGGCGAGCAGGGTGAAGACCTCCGGATGCGGCTCGGTCGTCTCGAACAGCCGCCCCACGGCGTCACAGGCGCGGGCGGCGGCATCGAGCGTGCCTGCGTGCTCGCGCACTCGTCCGTGCGTGGCGACCGTATCGACGCTCGTCACCGTGAGCAGATCGCCGCGACCATCGTGCAGGACGGCGCGGACCTGGAAGAACGGCTCGAGGCGGGCGCCGAAGCGGCTGCGGGACCGGCGAGCGCCCTTCGCGATCGCGCCCAACCGGCCGTGTTGCGGGGTATACAGATGCAATATGCGATCGGCCTCGCCGTATCGCATCGAGCGCAGCACAATGGCTTCGGTCTTCAGCGGGCCGGGCATGTCACCCTCGCCACCCATGCTATACTTTCTGAAGCCATGAGATCGGTCACCCTGTACACGACCGAGGCTTGCGCTCGGTGTGTGACAGCCAAGGCGCTGCTGAACCGTCGCGGCGTCGAGTACGAGGAGATCAATTTGGCAAAGGACCCGGACGGTCGAGCCGAGCTCGTGGTGCGCACCGGGATGACGACGTTCCCCCAGGTCGTCATCGACGGAGAGACACTCGGTGGGCTCGATGACTTGGTGGCGGCCGACCGCGCAGGCCGCCTCAAGGTCCGCCTCGCTGTGCAGCGCCCCTCGCCCGTGCAGCGCCCCTCGTCCGTGCAGCATCCCTCGCGTGTGTAGCGCACTAATCTAATCTAATCGTCCTGGCACGGTAAAGACTCACGTGCTAATCGCCGCGGCGGCCCGCGCCACGCGGCGCCGCCGAGGACGCGGCTGACAGTGCTCGCAGACGTACGTTCCGCGGCCGCCGACGACGAGCTTGCGAATCATCCGGCCGCATCGCGGGCAGGGCTCCCCGGCCCTGCGGTGAACGAGGAACTGGTCCTGGAAGGAGCCTCGGGCGCCATCGACGTGGCGGAAGTCGTCAATCGATGCGCCCTTCGCCTCGATCCCCGCAGCCAGCGCGTCTTCGACTGCTTCCCGCAGGCGCTCCCATTGCGCGCCGGTCAACCGGCCCGCTGGCCGCAGCGGATGAATCTGTGCGCGGAACAGCGCCTCGTCGGCGTAGATGTTGCCGACGCCTGCGACCCGGCGCTGGTCGAGCAGGAACGACTTGACCGGCGCGATCCGCCCACCGGCAGCGGCACGCAGGTACGCGGCCGTGAACTCCTCGGTGAACGGCTCCGCGCCGATCCGCTCCGCGAGATAGGCATCCCGTGCGGCCCAGCCGTGCACCAGATGGCCCGTTCCGAACCGTCTCGGATCGACGTAGATCAGCATGTGCCCTCCGTCGAGCTCGAGGCGCACCCGGGTGTGCGGAGCATCGACCTGGGGATCGACCAGCAGCGCGCCCGTCATCCGCAGGTGCAGCAGCAGATAACGGTCAGACGACAGCGACCAGATCAGATACTTGCCCGCCCGCTCGACGCGCTCCACGCGCGCGCCGACCAGCTCGCGCTCGACGACAACCGGGTCGAACGGCCGCGTCCAGCGAGCATCGAGGATCTCGGCGGACTCGATCGTCCGCCCCTCGAGGTGCGGCGCCAGCTGGCGGCGGATCGTCTCGACCTCGGGCAGCTCTGGCATCGGCGGATTCCTACACGAACGCCTCGCCCGGCAGCGAGCTCGCCTCAAGCCCCGTCAGCCACTTCAGCGCGCTCGCGCCGACGTCGGCGGCCGGGCCCTCGTGGCGGCGCCGTCCGTGACCCGCGAAGATCGCCAGCAGCGGAACGTATTCGCGCGTGTGGTCGGTGTGCGAGGCGATCGGGTCACAACCGTGATCCGCGGTCAGCACGAGCAGGTCATCCGGGCGCAACAGCTCGAGCCAGACCGCTACCGTGTCGTCGATCTGCCGCAGCGCCCGGTGAAATCCGGGGACGTCATGGCGATGGCCGTAAACCTGGTCGGTTTCGATCAGGTTAGTGAACACGAACCCGTGCTCGAGCTCGCGGAGCAGCTTCGTCGTTTCCGCCAGCGCCGCCGCGTTCGTCGGGCCCGAATGCAGAACGTCGATGCCGATGCTGCTGAACAGCTGCCCGACCTTGCCGACGGTGTGGACCGCGACGCCCGCCTGTTGGAGCTCCTGCAGGTAGCTAGGCGCCGGCGGGGGCAGCGAATAGTCGCGCCTGCCCTCGGTGCGCGAGAAGTTCCCTTGCGCGCCCGTGAAGGGACGCGCGATGACCCTCCCGACCGCGTGCTTCGAGGACAGCGCCGCGCGGACCTGCTGACACACCTCGTAGAGCTCGTCCGGAGGCACGACCTGCTCGTGGGCTGCGATCTGCAGGACGGAATCCTGGCTCGTGTACACGATCAACTCGCCGGTCTGGACGTGGCGCTGCCCGAAGTCGGCGATCGCGCCGATCCCGTTATACGGGCGGTTGCAGACGATGCCGCGGCCGCTCGCGTCGCGGACGACCTCGATCACGTCGTGGGGAAAGCCGTCCGGATAGCGGGGCAGCTGCGGCGAGATCACCCCCATCAGCTCCCAGTGGCCCGCCGTCGAGTCCTTGCCGAAGCCGAGCGGATGAAGGCGACCATGGAGCACAGGCGCGTCGGCGGCCGGCACGCTGTCGAGCTCGATGATCGATCCCAACCCGAGCCGCTGGAGCGTCGGGAGCTTCAGTCCGCCGGCCGCGCGTGCCAGATGAGCGAGCGTGTTGGCCCCAGTGTCGCCGTAGTCGGCGGCATCCGGCAGCGCCCCGACGCCGCACGCGTCGAGCACGACGACGACCGCTCGGCTCATACCGGCGCCCGCCCCCGCGTCCGAGCGCAACGCGCACCTCGAGAACACGGCCCCACCGCTAATTGCTAATCCTCGCCATCCCAGCCGCCGCATCGCCGAGGGAGCGTCGAGGTTCCGCGCAGATGCCCGATCGAGCGCTCTCGGCGAGGCGCCTCGTCGAAGTGCGTGATTCCCACGCCTCAAGACTACTCGGAGCGGTCGATCTGCGCCCGCGGATGCGCGTCGAAGTACACGTCACGCAGGCGGTCCGCCGATAGGTGCGTGTAGATCTGGGTCGTGCCGATGTCCGCGTGACCGAGCATCTCCTGCAGCGACCGGAGGTCGCACCCGCCGGCGAGCAGGTGGGTCGCGAACGTGTGCCTGATCGTGTGAGGGCTCATCCGCTCGGCGAGGCCGGCGCTGCGGGCGTGGCGTTGGACGATCTTGTAGAGGCCCTGGCGCGACAGCGCGCCGCCACGGAGGTTGACGAACACCGATTGCTCGTCGCGTAGACCGACCAGCCGGGGGCGGCCGCAGTCGAGGTAGGCCTCGAGCGTCTCGATCGCCTTGCTGCCGATCGGGACGATTCGCTCCTTCGATCCCTTGCCGTGGGCGCGGAGGATGCCGGCTTCGAGGTCGAGCTCGGACAGCTGCAACGCGATCGCCTCGGAGGCGCGCAATCCGCAGGCGTACATCGTCTCGAGCAGCGCGCGGTCCCTCAGCGCCGCCGCAGAGTCGCCACGGGGCTGGGCGAGGAGCGCCGCCATCTCGTCGCGACTGAGGACCTTCGGCAGACGCCCCCGCGAGCGAGGCGCCCGCAGCTCGGAGGTCGGATCGTGCTCGAGGATTTGCTCGCGGCGCAGGTGCCGGTAGAACGAGCGCAGGCAGGCGATCTTTCGCTGCAGCGTCGCCGGGGCCACCGCGGTCTTCCCGTCGCGTCCGGCTGCAAGCTCGGAGACGAACGCAGCCAGATCTCGGGTGCTCACCTCGAGCGAGTCGACCCCGCGGCGGTCGAGGAACTGCCCGTACTGCTGCAGGTCCGAGCGATAGGCCTCGAGCGTGTTTCGGGACAGGCCGCGCTCGAGCTCGAGGTAGGCGAGAAAGTCGAGCGTCAGCTCCGTCAGTGCGCGTGAACACGCCAGCGGCTCGGTCGTGGCCATGGAGCCTTATTTCGCGCCGCATACCGGCGGTCCTGCCCGGCCGGCGCCGCAGCGGCGGCGACCGCTAAGTGGTTCGTTTCGTAAATACGGCGACACCGAGAGTGGTCACCGGCGGATGCCTGGCGAGGACGCAGGAGGCGACGTGCAGCAGCGCTGCACGAGCCGACGAGGACAAAGCCAGGCGCCGCGGGGGGGCCGCTCGAATGTCGTCGTACTTACGAAACGGGCCACTAAGGACGCCCGGAACCGCGCCGGCTCGCCAGTAACCACAGCAACGCGATCAGCGACTTCGAGTCATCGCACTGCGCGATCGCCGCGTCGAGCTGGTCGAGCGGCCAGGGCACGATCTCGATGCGTTCGTCCTCTTCGGCCTCCCCTGGCTCGCTGGTGTCGCTCAAATCCGTCGCGAGATACAGCCACACCCGTTCGTCACTGAACCCTGGGCTCGTGTAGAAGCTGAAGATCTCCTGCCAGTGGGCAGCCTGCTTGCCGATCTCCTCCGCCAGCTCGCGCTTGGCAGTCGCCTCGGGTTCCTCGCCCCGAACGTCGAGCTTGCCGGCCGGGATCTCGAGCGACGCGGTCGCACTGACCGCCTCGCGCGGCTGCCGGGTCAGCCAGACGTGCGTGTCATCGACCGCGACGATGCCGACCGCGCCCGGGTGCCAGACCTTCTCGCGCGCGACTTCGTGACCGTCGGCGTGGCGAAATCGCTCGATCCCGACCTTGATGATCTTGCCCTCCCACTTGATGTCTGCGCCGATGCGCTCGAACTCGGCGCTCACGCCCGTCGCTCCCGGTCCTCGACCGCTTCCTCGAGCAGCGCCATCACGACCTCCAGCATGCCCTCGAGCGCGTCGACGCTGACGCGCTCGCTCGGCTCGTGGTTGCGCTCGGTTCCGTTGGCGAGGTTCGTACAGGGGAAATCCGGCGGCCTCGAACGCGTTCGCGTCGGAGCCGCCGCCGGTGACGATCAGCTTTGGCTCATACCCGCAGGCGCGCAGGGCCCGCTGCGCGAGCTCGACCTGTGGTGCATCCGGCTTCGTTCGGTAGGCGGTGAACATCCGCTCCACGGTCATGTCGAGGTCGCACTCGGCGGCGTCCGCGGCGTCCTGGAAGCGGTCGATCATCTCCGTCACGACCTCCTCGACACGCTGGTCGGTCAATCCCCGGACCTCGGCCTCGACCCGGCAGCGCTCGGGCACCACGTTGGTGGCGGTGCCCCCCGAGATCGTGCCGACATTCGACGTCGTCTCCGGATCCAGACGCCCCAACCTCATCGCCGCGATCGCGGCGGCGGACGCGGCGATCGCACTGCGGCCCTCCTCGGGGCGAAGGCCCGCGTGGGCGGCTCGCCCGCGAAGCTCGGCGACCAGTCGCTGGTGGGTGGGCGAGGCGATCACGATCTCACCGATCGGGGTGGCGTGGTCGAACACGAAGCCGAACCGGCTGTGCAGGCGGCTCAGGTCGAACGCCTTGGCGCCGTGGAGGCCGTTCTCCTCGGAGACCGTGAACAGCAGCTCGAGGCCGACCTCGGGCCGTTTACCCGCGGCCGTCGTGCGACGCGCCAGCTCGAGCAGCACCGCCACCGCCGCCTTGTTGTCGGCGCCGATGATCCCGTCGCCGGAGTTGGTCCAGCCCGAGTCGATCAGGATCGGCTCGATCGGAGCGGTCGGCGGGACCGTGTCGAGATGGGCGCACAACATGATCGAGCCGGTTCCCCGGCCGGGGATCCGGGCAAACAGATTCCCCGCGTCCGCTCCCGCCGAGCTGCCCGCGTCGTCCTCCTCTACGTCGAGGCCCATGCTCGCGAGCTCGCGCGCGACGTGATCGGCGCACCGCCGCTCATGTCCGGATGGACTCTCGACGCGGCACAGCGCTACGAACCTGTCGTGCAGGCGCTCCCGCTCGGCGTCGCTCGCGCGCCTCACGGAGCGGCGGCGCGCGCGACGTCTGGTGGCACCGGTGACGCCTGTCGGCTACCCGGATCGGCACCGATCCCCGGGCCTCGTCCGGAGGGGGTGTCCAGCTGTTCCACGGCCGCGCCGCCACGATCGGCCGACCGGGATGCCACCCGAGCGCGAGCCAGCGCCTCGCCGACGAACTCCCGGAACAACGGCGCCGGCCGCTCTGGCCGGGATTTGAACTCCGGGTGGAACTGCGAGGCGACGTAGAACGGATGCGACTCGCGCTCGAGCTCGATCACCTCGACCAGCCGTTCGTCGGGGGAGGTTCCGGAGCAGACCAAGCCGAGCGACTCGAGCCGGCGGCGCAGGTGGTTATTGACCTCGTAACGATGACGGTGGCGCTCGTATACGACCGGCTCGGCGTACAGCTCGCGGGCTCGAGTCCCGTCGTGGAGCTTCACCGGGTCCGCGCCGAGCCGCATCGTCCCACCCATGTCGGCGATCTCCTTCTGCTCCGGCAGCAGGTCGATCACCGGGAACGGAGTCTCGGGGTCCATCTCAGTCGAGTTGGCGCCCTCCATACCGGCGACGTTGCGCGCGAACTCGCTGACCGATACGTGCATTCCGAGACAGATCCCGAGGTACGGAATCCGGTTCTCGCGCGCGATCTCCGCTGCACGGATCTTGCCCTCGAACCCACGACCGCCGAACCCACCCGGGATCAGGATCCCGTCTGCGCTCTCGAGTCGGGTCGCGACGTCATGGTCGAACACCGACTCCGAGTCGATCCAGTCGATCTCGACCCTGCAGCCGTGCCGGATGCCCGAGTGCCGGAGCGCCTCGACCACCGAGAGGTAGGCGTCCTCGAGCTTCACGTACTTGCCGACGAGCGCGATCGTCGCGTTCTCATCGCTCGCGCTTGCACGGCGAGTGATCTCCTCCCAGCCCTTCAAGTCCGGAGGCGGCGCGTCGAGGCCATAGTGCTCGCGCAGGATGTAGTCGTCGACGCCCTCCGCCCGGAACACGAGCGGCACCTGGTAGATGTCCGGCACGTCGTAGGCGGACACGACGGCCTCGACTGGGAGGCTCGCGAACAGCGCGATCTTCCGGCGGATGTCTGCAGACAGCTCCGATTCGGACCGGCACACGACCATGTCCGGCGCGATCCCGATCCGTCGCAGCTCGTTGACCGAGTGCTGCGTCGGCTTCGTCTTCAGCTCACCGGCGTGCCCGATGTACGGCACCAACGTGAGGTGGATGAACATGCAGCGCCGCCTGCCGACATCGACCGGGAACTGCCGGATCGCCTCGAGGAACGGCAGCGACTCGATGTCGCCGACAGTCCCACCGATCTCAGTGATCACGAAGTCGACCTCGCTCGACTCGGCCATCAGCTTGATCCGCTGCTTGATCTCGTCGGTGATGTGCGGAACCACCTGGACGGTCGCGCCGAGGTAGTCGCCGCGGCGCTCGCGGCGGATCACGGTGTTGTAGATGCCCCCGGCGGTCACGTTCGATGCCCGGTTCGTGTTCGCGTCGGTGAAGCGCTCATAGTGGCCGAGATCGAGGTCCGTCTCAGCGCCGTCCTCGGTGACGAACACCTCGCCGTGCTGATAAGGCGACATCGTCCCGGGATCGACGTTGATGTACGGATCGAACTTCTGCAACTGGACGCTCAGCCCGCGCGAGACGAGTAGGCGCCCGATCGATGCGGCGGCTATCCCCTTACCGAGCGACGATACGACGCCGCCGGTGATGAAGATGAACCGGGTTTCCCCTGAGGATGTGGTCGCGGCACGTCGCGGATCTTGGGCCATCGATCAGACTCCGAGTGTAGTGGACGCCTCAGGCACGGTATCGGCCCGAGCGGACGAAGCGATCGGCCCTCCTCACGCGGCCTTCAGCAGCTGGCGGGCGTGTCTGCTGGCGGCTCGATCGCCCTCGCCCGCTCCGAGCATCCGGACCAGCTCGCCGACGACCGCGTCACCCTCGAGCATGCTGACCGTCGTGCGGGCGGGGTTTGCGGTCGGGTCCTTCGCGATCGTGAAGTGGCGCGTGCCGAGCGCGGCCACCTGTGGGAGATGGGTGATGCAGAGGATCTGGCGGCCTGCAGACAGCTCGCGGAGGTGCTCACCGACCGCGCGGGCCGTGTGACCGCCGATCCCGGCGTCGATTTCGTCGAACACGAGTGTGGTGGCCGAATCGGCCGAACCGCCCGCGCCGCCGTCTCCGGCATGGGCCACGCTGAGGAGCGCCAGCATCACCCGTGAGAGCTCGCCGCCCGAGGCGATCTCACGGAGCGGTCCGGCGCGGAGCCCCGGATTGGGGGCGAGCGAGAACTCGACCGTGTCCACTCCAGCTGGACCGCAGCCGTCTTGGCGCGGCCGCACCACGACCTCGAACTTGGCATCGGGCATTGCGAGCTCCTCGAGGCGACTGCGCACGGCGCGCGCGAGCTCCGGCGCAGCCGCGCGGCGGCGCTCCGAGAGCATCCCGGCCAGGCGCTCGAGCTCCGAGCTCGCCGCCGCCAAGTCCGCCTCGGCCTGCTCGAGCGCGACGTCCGCGTGCTCGAGCTCGGAGCGGCGCTCGCGACAGCGCTCGGCGTGGCGGAGGACCTCGGCGATCGTGCCGCCGTGCTTGCTTTCGAGGCGTGCGAACAGAGCGAGGCGCTCCTCGACCTCTTCGAGGCGGTCGGGCGATCCCTCGATCTCGAGCAGGTAGCGGCGCAGCTCGCCGGCGACGTCCTCGGCCTCGAACCGCTGCGCCTGTATCCGTTCCGACAGGGGCGCGAGCACCCGGTCGATGCCCGCCACCTGTTCGAGCGCGCGAGCGGCAGCGACCAGCAGCTCACCGGCGCCCGACCCCACGTCGGGGGCGATCGCCTGAAGCGCCCCGGCAGCCGCCGCTCGAAGGACCTCGGTGTGCCGCAGGCGCGAGCGCTCGGCGACCAGCGCGGCTGCCTCCTCCTCGGAGAGCGACGCGGCCTCGATCTCCTCGAGCTCGAACGTCAGGAGATCGAGTTCGCGGTCACGGGCACCAGCGGCCGTGCCAAGACCGGCGACCCTGGCCGACAGCGCACTCACCCTCGCGTAGACGTCGGCAAGCTCTCGGCGCAGCGCGGGCTGCGACGGGCCGCAGTGGGCATCGAGGATCTCCAGCTGAGCGGCGCTCAGCATCAGCTTGCGGTGCTCGTGCTGGCCGTAGAAGGACAGCAGACGTCCGCCCAGCTCCTGCAGGTCGGCGAGCGTCGCCGAGCGACCGCAGACGTACGCGCGGGTCCTGCCGTCGGGCCACACCCGCCTGGCGAGGATGATCTCCCCCGTGTCGGCAGGAATCCTCTCGAATTCCTCGGACTCCAGCTCCGGTGGGCGCGAGAACACGCCCTCCACGTACGTCTCCGAGGCGCCCTCGCGGACGATCCCGCTGCGCGCACGCCCCCCGAGCAGCAGGTCGAGCGCGTGCGCGAGCAGCGTCTTGCCGGCTCCGGTCTCGCCGGTCAGGACGTTCAGGCCGGGCGCGAGCCGCAGCTCGGTGCGATCCATCAGCAACAGGTTCTCGACACGCAGCTCGTGGAGCATCGAGGACGGTGTACCAGGAGGGTCCGACGGACCCCGTTCAGCGAGGTGGGCGCTCGACGTGAGCCCTGGTTGCGCTCCCAGCACGGGCATCGCGGTGCGACGCGTGACAACGACCCAGCGTCCTACGGCGGAGCGGAGGCCAACCGCCCAAACTTCTCGCGCAGCCGCTGATAGAACGTGCTGCCCGGCAGCTGCGCTAGCGCGCACTGGTCGAATACGAACCTGGCCTCGATCTGCTCGCCGGCCGGCAGCACGCACACCGGCCGCCCGTCGACGGCCACATCGACGGGCTCGTCCTGCGACCGGTTGTGGACGGCCAGCACATCCTGCGGGGCGACGACGAGCGCCCGCGCCGTCAGTGAGTGCGCTGCGATGAACGACACGACGAAGCCGGCCACCCCCCAGGCCATGACCGGGCCTCCATTGGCGAGGTTGTAGCCGGTCGAGCCGGCAGGTGTGGCGACGACCAGCCCGTCGCAGCGGATCCGCCCGATCTCGTCCGAGCCGACGCCGTAGGAGAGGTCGGCGACGCGCTTGCCGGGCTGGCGGTGCATCGAGACGTCGTTCACGGCCAGCCACTTGCCGCTCGCGCCGTGGAGCGCGATCCCCGGTACTCGCAACACTTCGAAGTCGCCCGCGAACGCTCGCTCGATGCCCTCGCGCGCGCAGTCGTGGTCGACCGTCGCGAGGAATCCGATCTCGCCGAAGTTGACCGCGAACACCGGCACTCCGCTGCACGCGTACGTCCGCAGCCCGGTGAGAATCGTCCCGTCGCCCCCGAGCGCGAAGCAGATGTCGACATCCGGGCGCACCGGCGCATCGAGCTCGACGCTCGGGCCTGGCTGGAGATGGTGCTTTCGCGTCTCCTCCTCGTCGAAGCGCAGCACAGCCCCAGCTTCCCGGGCCAGCTCGATCAGCATCTCGATCGCGGGCCCCGTCTCAGCCGGACGCCGATGGGTCAGCACCGTCGCCGTCCGAACGCGGTTCAAGACTCGACCTCGCGCGCAGCCGCATCGAGGTCAGACACGCCTGCTCGTGGCTCATCGCCGAGCCAGATGAACGTCTCGAGGTTGCCCTTTGGACCCGGCAGCCCCGAGCTGACGTACCCCAGCACGGCGCAACCGAGCCCCGAGGCCGTACGTCCCACCGCCACCAGCGCCTCACGCCGGCGCTCGGGATCGCGAACGACTCCGCCCTTGCCGACTTGCTCGCGCCCGACCTCGAACTGCGGCTTGATCAGCGCCATGCAGTCGAACGAGAGCGCGGCACAGCGGAGCACCGCGGGCAGCACCTTGCGGACCGAGATGAACGAGACGTCGACGACGATCACCCCCGGGCGATACGGGAGGTCCCCAGGCGTGAGCGTGCGCGCGTTCTTGCGCTCGATCACGGTCACGCGATCGTCCGTCCGGAGCCTCCAGTCGAGCTCGCCGTACCCCACGTCAACCGCAACCACATGCGCGGCGCCCCGCTGAAGCAGGCAGTCGGTGAAGCCACCGGTCGACGCGCCGACGTCGAGAGCATGCACGCCGCCCACGTCGATCCCGAGGAAATCGAGCGCATTGGCGAGCTTGATCCCACCGCGGGAGACGAAGGGAGGCACCGAGAGGACCTCGAGCTCGACGTCCTCGGGCACGAGCTGACCCGGCTTCTCGGCGCGGCGGCGGTCGGGGAGCAGCATCACGTCACCGGCAAGCACGCCCGCCGCGGCACGCGCTCGCGACGGGAACAATCCCCGCCGGCTGAGGAGGCTGTCGAGCCGCACACGCTTCACGGAGCCGCGAACGCTACGTGATAACCATCGTCAGCCGGCGACGCCGCTCAGATGCGCGACCGCCGACTCGATCCGCTCGGCGATCCGCTCGCCGGTGAAGCCGACCTCGTCGTAGAGCAGCTTCGGGGAGCCGTGGGTGACGTAGCGGTCCGGCAAGCCGACCCGCATGATCCGCGCGGCGAGTCCCGCATCGGACAGCGTCTCCCATACGGCCGAGCCGAACCCGCCGGCGAGCACGCCCTCCTCGACGGTCACGAGCAGCTCGTGCTCGGCGGCGAGCTGGGCGACCAGGCCAGCGTCGATCGGCTTGGCGAAGCGCGCATCGGCCACGCTCACGGAGATCCCGCGCTCGCCGAGGATCTCGGCTGCGTCGAGCGCCTTGCCGACGCCCATCCCGTATCCGAGCATCGCCACCCTATCGCCCTCGCGCAAGATCTCGCCCGCCCCGATCTCGATTCGGCGAGGGACCGGCGGCAACGGCACGCCGGCCGCCTCGCCGCGCGGGTACCGAAGCGCGACCGGCCCGTCGTCGTAGCGCAGCGCCGTGTGCAGCATGTGAACCAGCATCGCCTCATCGCGCGGGGCCATCAGCACGATGTTCGGGAGGCACCGCAGGTAGGCGATGTCGAACATGCCGTGGTGCGTAGGACCATCGTCGCCGACCAGGCCGGCGCGGTCCATCGCGAACACGACGTTCAGCTTCTGCAGGCACACGTCATGGACGATTTGGTCGTACGCGCGCTGCAGGAACGTGGAGTAGATCGCGGCCACGGGCTTGCAGCCTTGCAGCGCCAGTCCCGCCGCGAACAGCACCGCCTGCTGCTCCGCGATGCCGACGTCGAAGTAGCGGTCCGGCAGCTCGCGCTGAAGGATGCTGAGCCCAGTCCCGGAGTTCATCGCGGCGGTGATCCCGATCACGCGCTCGTCACGCGCACATTCGCGCACGAGCGACTGACCGAACACCTGCGTGTACTGAGGCGGGGGCGGCTTCGACGAGGCCGAGGCGGCGGGCGCGACGGCGGGCGCGCCGTTCGCGATCGACTTCGGCTTCGCCGCGTGCCACTTCTCCATCCCCTCGAGGCCGCCCTCCTCGGCCGGGGCGAAGCCCTTGCCCTTGACTGTCGCACAATGGATCACTACCGGGCGCTCGGCCGCGAGCGCCTCGCGCAGGGCACGACGCACGGCGCGTACGTCGTGCCCGTCGATCACGCCCATGTAGGCAAAGTCGAGTTCCTCCCACCACAGGCCGGGGGCCCAGAATGCCTTGATCGACTCCTTGAAGTGCGGGCCGATCCGCTCGAACGCCGCGCCGATCCCGACGGGCAGCTTGGTCAGACCGCCCTCCACGCCCTCGCGGGCGTGCCAAAGCTTGGGGTTGAGACGAACGCGGTTGAAGTATCGCGACAGCGCGCCCACGTTCGGGGCGATCGACATGCCGTTGTCGTTCAGCAAGACCACGATCGGGGTGCCGCCGCCGGCCTGATGTACGGCCTCGAACGCGACCCCGCCGGTCATCGCGCCGTCGCCGACCACGGCGACTACATGCGCCTCCTGGCCGTGCCCGCGACGCATCGCCTCCTTGATTCCGACCGCGTAGCCGATCGCGGTCGAGGCGTGGCCCGCGCCCATGATGTCGTGCTCCGACTCGCCCATCGAGCAGAACGGGGCCAGGCCGCCGTACTTGCGGATCGTGTGCAGCCGATCGCGCCGCCCGGTGAGGACCTTGTGGGGGTAGGCCTGGTGGCCGACGTCCCACAGCACCTTGTCGCGCGGCGAGTCGAGGATCGAGTGCAGCGCAACGGCGATCTCGCAGGTTCCGAGGTTGGCCCCGAAATGGCCGCCGATCTCGCCGACCGTGTCGATGATGTGCTCACGAACCTCCTGGGCGACGAGTTGGAGCTCCTCGTCGGTGAGTCCGTGCAGGTCCTGCGGCTTGTCGATGCGGTCGAGGTATTTCGGCATCAGTAGGTCCGGGTCGCGATGAAGTCGGTGATCTGCTCGAGGTCGAGAGCGCCGGTCGGAGCCGCCCCCGCAAGTGCGGCCCGCGCGCGCTGGTGGGACTTCTGCGCCAGGCTCCGCGCCCCGTCGAGACCGAACTCGGTCACGTAGGTGCGCTTCCCCAGCCGCTGGTCACTGCCCTGCCGCTTGCCGAGCGTCTCCTGCGATCCGGTCACGTCGAGAATGTCGTCAACGATCTGGAAGAGCACACCCAGCTCGCTCGCGAAGGTGCGAAAGAGAGAGATTGTGTCACGTTTGTGCGCCCCGCTCAGTAGCAGGACGCACTCGATGCTAGCCGCGATCAGCCGTCCTGTCTTAAGTTCGTGTAAGCGTCGCAGGCCGTCTGGGCCGGTCGGAGAGCTACCTGCCACGTCGACGTACTGCCCGCCAACCATCCCTTGTACACCGGTTGCCCCGGCCAGCTCCGCGGCGGCGGCGAGCAGATCCTGGGGTTCGCCGCGCTGCTCGGTCAGCAGGAGCCTGAACGCCTCGGCGTACAGTCCGTCGCCGGCGAGGATCGCGACATCCTCGCCGAACACCCGATGGCAGGTGGGGCGCCCGCGGCGAAGGTCGTCGTCGTCCATGGCAGGCAGGTCGTCGTGGATCAGCGAGTAGGTGTGGATCAGCTCGATCGCCGCGGCCAGCGGGAGCACCGACGCCGCCTCGCGCCCGATCGCGTCGGCAGTCGCCAGCGCCAGAACCGGCCGAATCCGCTTACCCCCCGCCAGCAGCGAATAGCGCATCGCCTCGTCCAGTCGGTCCGTACCAGGCTCCGCCGAGAAGCGGAGACGCTCGAGGTAGCGTTCGATCTCGGCCCGGAGTCGCTCGGGATAGATGGGTCGTGGCGCCAAGTGGGCGGTCGGCACGTGCGCCTTAGGCCGCCGGCAGCGGCAGCTGCCCGGGCAGGTCCGGAAGCGGCTCGAGTGCAGCGCGAGCATGCCGGTCGACCTGAGCACTCGCCTCCGCTGCGAGCTGAGCACACTCCTCGATCAGGGCCAGCGCGGCGTCGGGCTCGAGCTCTCCGGCACGCAACCGCTCCGCCGCTTCCTGCAAGCGGGTGCTCAGCTCGATCAGGGCATCGGTCACGCGTGCAGAGTACCGCGGGCGGTCCCGGGCGAGCCCCTCGCCCGCCGCCACCCTGTTAGCGCCGTGTTAGGGTGCTCTTCAAGGTTCACGCTGCGGCATCGAGCACGGCGTTGACGAGCGCATCTGCTCGGGCGTTCTGGGCCCGTGGAACTGTCCTAATCCGCCAGCTGTCAAAGCCGCGCAGCGCCGACATCGCCTCCTCGTACAGCGGCTTCATCGACGGGTGCTTGACCTTATATTCGCCGGTCAGCTGGCGCGCCACAAGCTCCGAGTCGCCCACCACCTCCACCTGTCGGGCGCCCAGCGCCGCTACGCGCTCGAGTCCTCGCAGCAGCGCGCGATACTCGGCGACGTTGTTGGTTGCGACGCCAATCCGCTCGCCGAGCTCGTCCACCACTCTTCCCCCGCGGTCCGAGACGACCACACCGATCGCCGCGGGGCCGGGATTGCCGCGAGCCCCCCCGTCGACGTGGACGATCAGACTCGCCGTATCGGCACTCAATCGCTCGCGAGCTGTGGAAGCTCGCCCGTGACCCGCGCTCGCCGACGGTCGCGAACCGATCGCTGGCCGCCCCCGGCCGACCTCGAGCCCTCCCGTCGGGAGGACTTGCGACGGTCTACGATCACCGTGACGTTCGGATCGTCGGAGTAGTAGCTCCTCAGCTTCTCGAACAGCTGGTCGGAGAGTTCCTCCGGCACGACGCAGTAGATCACGCACGAGATGCTAATGAACGCGGCCGATCGCGTGAATCGAACGATGGTCCATCAGATGTGCAGCACGCCGCGCTCGTCCGCTGCGGCGTTGGCCGTGAGCTCGGCGGCCGACAGCTCCTCCAGCTCGTAGCCCTGCTCGGCCACGCGCATACTCGGCCGGTCCTCCCCAAGATCGACCTCGTATCGGTACCAGCACAGCTCCCACGACACGACGACGCGCATCAGGCTCGACCGCGGGTCCGATTCGGCCACCGATACGGTCGGCGCGCCAAGCGATCGCGCCACCCCGGCAACCGTGCGGGGATGCTCGGAGATGTTGAACAGCTCGACCGTGGAGGCGATCTTCTGCTCGACGTTGGTCGGCACCGCGCGCACGTGCCGGGGCTCGCGCGTCCGCCCGCGGGCGTCGATGTCGGTCTGCGGGGCCCGCCTGGGACGCGGCGGCGCTTGCTCGCCGTCGTACATTCCGGGCACGGCCTCTGACAACGATTCGCCGTCGAGGTCGTCCGCCAGTCCCGGCGTCGCCGGCGACGGCGGCGGGGCCTCTCTGCGGCCTCGTAGGCGGCCGAACAGCGAGCGCCTGCGATCGGCGCCCGAATCGCTGTCGTCGTACGCGGGAACGGTGCCCTCGCGGACCCAGCCCTCGTGAAGCGCCCGGTCCTTGCAGAGCTCGCAAACCGAGCGACGCGCGGACCCGTGCAGATAGGTGTCGGCCTTTTCGCCCCGCAGCAGCGTGCGGCCGCACACGTCGCAGATCGTGTAGGCGTCCGAAGTGCGGATGTCCCTCGTGCTCACCAGTGCGAGCGTACCAGCGTTAATTCAACAGAGACGCGCCGGATGCGCGGCCGTGGTCATTGCCGACGCGCGCGGGGCGGTCTCCTAAGCTTTGACCGCCTCCTTCTCCGCCCTGGCCTCCTCGACGACCTTGCTTGCGAGGTGCCCGGGGACCTCTTCGTAGCGCAGGAACTCCATCGTGAACTCGCCCTGGCCACCCGTAATCGAGCGCAGGTCGGGCGCGTAGCTGAGCATCTCGGCCATCGGCACCTCGGCCTTGACCTCGCTCATGCCGCCGCCCGTCGGCTCCATGCCCAGGGGCCGACCACGGCGGGAGTTCAAATCGCCGATCACGTCGCCGACGGAGTCCTCGGGGAGGCTGACGGTCACGAGCATGATCGGCTCGAGCAGCACCGGCGCCGCCTGTTCCATCGCCTGCTTCATTGCGAGCGAGCCCGCGATCTTGAACGCCATCTCGGAGGAGTCGACCGTGTGGTATGAGCCGTCGTAGACGCGGACGCGGACGTCCTTGACCGGATAGCCGGCGACGGCGCCCTCCTGCATTGCCTCCTGAACGCCCTTCTCGACCGCGGGGATGAAGCCTGAGGGGATCACGCCGCCCTTGATCGCGTCGACGAACTCGAACCCGGCGCCGGGCTCGAGCGGCTCGATCTCGATGAGGCAGTCGCCGAACTGGCCGCGCCCCCCGCTCTGCTTCTTGTGGCGGCCGTGCGCCTTGGCGGGCTTTCGGATCGTCTCCTGGTAGGGAACGCGCGGGGGCTTCAGGTTGACCTCGGCGCCGAAGCGGTCCTTCAGACGCTGGACGATCACCTCGACGTGGACCTGGCTCAATCCGGCGACGATCTGCTCTCCGGTCTGAGGATCGCGGTGCAGGTCGATCGTCGGGTCCTCCTCCTGGAGGCGCCGCAGCGCGGTGAAGACCTTGTCCTCGTCGCCCTTGGTCTTCGGTTCGACAGCGAATGCCATTACCGGCCCCGGCAGCTTGATGCTCGGCATCTCGATCGGCTCGTCGCGCGAGGCAAGCCAGTCCCCGGCCTTTGTTTCCTTGAGCTTCGCGACCGCGCCGATGTCGCCGGGACCGAAATCGGTCGCGTGACCGGTCTGGTTGCCCTCGAAGGTGACGAGCTGGCCGATCCGCTCCTTGTTGTGCGTGCGGGTGTTCAGCACCTGGCTGTCCTGCTTCATCACGCCCTGGTAGACGCGGAATACATTGATGCGGCCGGCGAACGGGTCCGCCCGCGTCTTGAACACGTACGCGAACATCTCCTTGTCTTCGACCGGCTCGAGCGTCACCTCGCCGACGTCGAGGCCGCCGTGCTTGACGGGACTCGGCAGGTCTTCGACGATCGCGTCGAGTAGCCGGTTCGTGGCGACGTTACGGGTGGCGATGCCGCAGGTGACGGGGAACATCGCGCCGTGATTGGTGCCGTCCTTGAGCGCCGTGACGATCTCGTCGTGGCTGATCTCCTCTCCCTCGAGATAGCGCTCCATCAGCGCGTCGGAGGACTCCGAAACCTCGTCCATTAGCTTCTCGCGGTACTCCTGCGCCTGGTCGGCGAGCTCGTCTGGGATCGGTATCTCTTTGCAGTTGTCGCGGGTCGCGCCGTTGTACTCGTAGCCCTTCATGTCGACGAGGTCGATCACACCTCGGACTTCGTGCTCTGAGCCGATCGGGATCTCGGTCGCCACCACGTGCTGTCCGAACGCGGCCTTGACGCCGCCGAGTGTCCGGAAGAAGTCCGCGCGCTCGCGGTCGAGCATGTTGACGAACAGCAGCCGGGCGATGTCGAGCTCCGACGCGCGCGCCCACAGCCTGCTCGTGTGGACCTCGACGCCCATCACTGCGTTGACGACGAACACCGCCGACTCGCACACCCGCAGCGCGCCGAGCGCATCGGCGATGAAGCTCGAGTCGCCGGGGGTGTCGATCAGGTTGACCTTGCGCTCCTGCCACTCGAACGACGCGAGCGCCGCGGAGATCGACATCTGCCGCGTCTTCTCATCGGGATCGGAATCGGACACGGTCGTCCCATCGACGACCGTTCCCAGACGGTTGACCGCCCCTGCTTGGAACAACAGCGCCTCGTGCAGCGAGGTCTTACCACTGCCCCTGTGGCCGACGAGCGCCACGTTGCGAATGCGATCCGCGGACTTGTGCATGCCTTGCTCCTCTCTCTTCGAGACGACGGCGATCCAGCGACGATATCGCGGAACCAGCGCGCGCATGCGCGCTGGCCGGCGGCGCTCGCGGCTGACCTCCTCCTCTAGTCCACCTCGCCCGCGAGCTTCGAGCGCAGGCGCAGCACCGCCTTCGTATGCAGCTGTGAGACGCGCGACTCGGTGACGCCTAACACCTCGCCGATCTCGCGCAGGGTCAAGTTCTCGTAGTAATAGAGCGCGACGACGAGCTTCTCGCGCTCGGGAAGGGCCGCAATCGCGTCGGCAATGCGATCGCGCAGCTCGCTCTGGTCGACGAGCACTTGCGGATCCGGTGCCCCGCGGTCGGGCAGCGTGTCGAGCAGCGAGAACTGGTCGCCGGCCGTGTCGGAGACGTTCCACAGTTCGTCGAGGGCGACGATCGTCGAGTTCGAGATCTGCAGCAGGGCGTCGTGGAACTCCTCCAGGGAGATCGCCAGCCCGCCGGCCATTTCCTCGTCGGTGGGCGCGCGCTGCAGGCGCGCTTCGAGCTTCATGTTGACGCGCTCGATCTCCCGCGCGCGGGCGCGGACTGAGCGCGGCACCCAATCCAGCGCGCGGAGCTCGTCGATGATCGCGCCGCGGATCCGGGTGATCGCGTAGGTCTCGAACTTGATCTCTCTGGAGAGATCGAAGCGTTCGATTGCGCTGATCAAGCCTCCAAGCCCGTACGAGATCAAGTCCGCCTCCTCGACGTGGGCGGGCAGCCCTGAGCTCATCCGGCCGGCGACGTACTTGACCAGCGGCGAATAAGCGACGACCAGCCGTTCTCTCGCGCGCTCCTCTCCTGAGGCCTTGTAGCGCCTCCAAAGGTCGTGGAGCTCGATCGCTTTGACGTTCGTTTCCAGTTTCCCCCCCGGAGATCTATCCCTAGGCACGGGGATGAGCACGCGCATAGGCCGACCTGAGCCGCACCGACTCTACCCGAGTGTAGACCTGCGTCGTGGAGATCGTGGCGTGCCCCAGGAGCTCCTGGATCGCGCGCAGGTCCGCCCCGCCCTCGAGCAAGTGCGTCGCGAATGAGTGCCGCAGCGCGTGGGGATGCGCGTCGCCCACGGCGGGCGCCAGCGACGAGGCTTCGCGCGCCCAGGTGCGGAGCCGGCGGCGGATGTCCGAGGTCCCAAGGCGCCGGCCCGACTTCGATACGAACAGCGCCCGCGTGGCGCTCGCGCCGGCATCGAGCTCCGGCCGCGCGCCCACCAGATACCGCTCGATCGCGCGCAGGGCGTGCTCCCCCGCCGGCACGACGCGCGTCTTGCCACCCTTGCCCTCGACCCTGACCGACTCTGAGTCGAAGTCGAGCGACTCGACGTCGAGCAAGACGAGCTCTTCGGCGCGCAACCCCGACGCGTAGGCGAGCTCGAAGATCGCGCGGTCGCGCAGCTCGAGCGGCGTCGTGGCCGGGATCCGGTCGAGCAGCGCGGCGACCTCGTCGGGGCGAAGCACCCGCGGCAAGCGCAGGGGCTTCTTCGGCGAGCTGACCAGGTCCGCGGGGTTCTCTGAGCGTTCCCCAAGCTCGACCTGTACACGGAACAGGCCTCGGAGCGTGGCGAGCTTGCGCGCAACCGTGGACGGGGCCTTGCCGGACTCGGACATGCTCGCGGCATAGCGCCGCAACGCCCGCACGTCGACCGCTCCCGGCTCCAGCCCCTTTCGCGTCGCCCAGGCCGCGAACTGGCCGCTGTCAATCGCGTACGCGCGTCGGGTCTTGACGGCGACCCCGCGACGCTGCAGGTCCTCGTCGAACGCCACCAGCACGCTGTCCCAGGACGCGCTGAGCGAGGTCTCGCCGTCCGTCCCGGCCCCGGTGGATGAGGGGGCGCTCATGCCCGCACGCTATTCGGCGTTCGGTTAAGCGACGTGTACGAGCGTTCCGATTGGCGTGTAGGGCCACACCGCGCCCGCCGGCCCGAGCGGCATCTCGACGCACCCGAGGCTCTGCGGGGAGCCGTATTGCGCGCGCGTGAACGCGTGCAGCGCGTCGCCGGCGTTGAAGTAGCTGACGAACTGGATCCCCGGATCGTCGTAGTGGCTGCCGTCCGGGTTGGTGCCGCTCATCGTCGTCACGCGCAGGTGCGAGTACACGGGGAATGTGCCCGGATCGGTCGGCCGCGACGGAATGCCGGTGTTGACCGCCGTGCCGGTGACGACGTTCTTGCCGTTGTGCCAGAGCGTCAGGTTCTGGCCAGACAGGCTGACGGTGACGAACGAGTAGCCGAACGTGCTGCGCTTGTTCGTATCGACGGCCGCGATCAGCGAGCGCCACAGGGCCGGCCCGGCGACCCCGTCGATCGTCGTGAACCCGTGCTCGTTCTGGAACGCCATCAGCGCGCCCTTCGTCATCGTCCCGAGCGTTCCGGGGGACCACATGCTCTTGAGCGCGTCCGGAACGTTCGGGTAGCTCCACTCGAACTTGCCCGACGGAGGCTTGATCGCCGCCGCCTCCTGCGCCGCGGGGGCGCGCGCGACGTGTTTGCCCTTGAAGTCGAACGGGAGGTAGCCGAGCTGCGCGAGCAGCTGCTGCAGGCGCAGCGTGGAGCCGCCCGGAACCGTCCACAGTCCACCCGTGGCCGTCCCCGTCTGCTGGCCGCCGACGAGGTGGACGCCGCTGGGGAGCGGGACCCACACCTTGGCGCCCAGCCCGTAGCCGTAGCCGGTCGGCTCGAAGCGGATCATGTGGGCGTTGACCGATTGCCAGCTGCCGCTGCCGGCGGGCGAGACCGGGGGCCGGTTCGCGCCGAGGACCTTCGCCACCGGCTTGGAGAACGTCAGCGTGATCGCCGTGTGCGGGGTGATCTGGCTGCCGGGCGCCGGCGCCGCGACCGCCGCGGTGCTGGCGCCGGTCGGGAACCAGCTGACGACCGTCGGCGGCGAGGTCTCCCAACTTCGCATCTGGGCGGCCACGGTGAGGGTGCCGGCTTCGACCGTGCGAGGAAGCTTGATGACGGTCAGCGGGCTGTGCAGCACGCGGCGCGTGAGGTGCCCCGTCGTGCCCAGCGCGAGCACCCGGACCGGTTCCTTGAACCTCAGGACGATCGGCTGACCAGGCCGGAGCGTCAAATAGTGCTGGCGGAGGCTGGCGCTCGGCGTCATCAGGCTCATGTGGAGGTGCTGGGTCTTGCCGGCCAGCCATGCGATCCAGCCGGGCCGCTTGATCACGACGTCGATCGAGAGCAGCTGGTGGGCAGGGATCAGGCGCTCGGGCCAGACCTGGTCGCCGCGAAGCTCCACCGGCACTTGGCGGCTGTGCGGACCGGTGCGGACGGTGACGCTCTCGATCTTCCCTCCGCCGAGCGGCATGCCGACGCTCGCCAGCGCCTTCGAGTCGCCGCTGAGGCTGGCTTTCGAGGTCACGAGCAGCAGCACGCCCGCTGCGAAGACCGCGACGATCGCCAGCAGGATGCCGCCGACGATGAACCGGCCGCGACGATTCCGGCGCGCGGGACTGGCGGTCAGCCGGCGATGGGTCCGGATCGCCGACCGCTCAGGCGAATACGCGGGACGTAGGTATGAAACGCGCGCCACAGAGCCTCCTTTAGCGCAGACATCCTACCGAGAAGCTGGACCGATCAATCTTTGCAGGATGTGAAGGTCGGATGTTGCAAGCGGTGTTTCAATTTGGCCCGGCGGGCTCCTGCTTGCTGCAAGGATCAGCCCCCCTTGCGTGCCAGGCCCAGGTCCAACGCGTCCAGGACCCGCTCCCGCCGGCGATGAGACTTCTCGTATGCTCGCAGTCGCCGTAGCGCGTCGACCTCCAGCGAGGAGATCAGCTCGATCAGCTCGCCCTCGCCGAGCTCGTCGAAGGGGTGCGGGCCATTCCCCGGCGCCGGAGCACCCGAGGGGCGGGAAACTGGTTGGACGTTCGGGCTCCAGCGCAGGAACTCCTCGACCTCCTGCTCGTAGCGATAGGAGTCGCTGCCGCTGCGGAGCAACGGCCTCAGGCGCTGCTGCGCCCGGAGCTTCAGCACCGCTTCCCGGGTCGTGTAGCGGAACCCGTAGCCGCTCGACTTGAGCCGGCGGTTGTCTAGCCCCCGACCGAACCGGAGCTCGCGAAGCAGCTCGAGCGGGACCGGCAGGCCAAGACGGCGCAGCCCCTCTGCCGCAGACACGGTGCCCCACGGCGGCAGCACCGGCAACAGCGGCTTGCTCAGGAGCGAGGCGACCTCCGACAGCGCCAGCACGCCGTCCGCGGCGACGTTGTAGGCGCCCCTCAGCTCGTGGCGGGCCGCGTGCGCCAGCGCCGCGATCACGTCGTCGTGGTGCACGAACTGCCAGCGCGGATCGAAGCCGAGGATCGCGGGAATGACCGGGAGGCCCAGCATCGTCAGATGCGAGCCGCGCAGTTCGCCGCCGATGATGTCGGCGCAGCGCAGCGCGCTGACGGCCACGTTCGGATTGGCGCGCGCAAACTCCCACAGCTGGCGCTCGGCCTCGACGATGTCGCGCTCGAGCGAGGTCCGCGGTGGATCGGCGCGCTCGATCTCCTCGCTGAAGAACGCCGGGTCGTCCTGTCCGCAGCCGTAGTACCGGGCGGAGGATTCGAAGACGAGCGTTCGCACCGGCGATCCGGAGCCGTCGCAGGCGGCGAGCAGGTTTCCCGTGCCGACGACGTTGACCTCCCGCGGCCGGGCGCCGCGGGGCGCGGCGAGCGGATCGGCGATCAGGCGGGTGTCGATCACGGTGTCGATCGCCGCGGCGGTGATGATTCGCCGAAGCAGCGCCTGGTCGGTGCCGACACGGACGAACTCCGTGCGCTGCAGCTCGTGCAGCGGGTCCCTGGTGTCGACGGCGACGAGCGCATCCACCTCGGGCCGGCGCTCGAGCACCTGGGCGACTCGTCCGCCCGTGTCGGATGAGACGCCGCTGATCAGAATGCGCTGTGAGCGCATTGCGGCCGGCCGGGCGCTCACCCCAACCACACGCTCCGCCGCTCCGCGACCATCTCGAACAGGTTCTCCTGGATCAGCGCCCGGATGTCCTCGCCCACCGCGTCCGGGTCCTGTCGAGCCCGCGTGGCGTCAACGGGCTCGAGGAACCTGATCCTGAACTTGGCCGGCAGCGCCACGGTCGCGCTGAGCGCCACCCCGGTGAGGCGCCTGAGCAGTCTCAGCCGGGCGAACTGCGGCGAGGCCTCCTCGGCGCCGAGCACGGCGACCGGGACGATCGGCGCCCCGGCTTCGATCGCCCGCGTCACGAAATCGGGGTGGTCGAACGCTCGCATCCGGTAGCGCTCCTTCAGCGGCTTGCGGGCGCCGCCGGGTCCTTCGGGGAACAGCAGCACCAACTGCTCCTCGTCGAACAGCAGACGGCGGATGTTCGCCGGATGGGCGGCGACACCGCCCAGCTTCGTGAACAGCATCCCGATGCCGGGGAGGCGACCCGGTCGCTGCCCGGTCACGAGGTGCACAGCCCGGGGACGCCGGTGCTCCTCCCTGACCGCCTTTGCGATCATCACCGCGTCGGACGGCAAAGCTCCCGAGTGGTTGGCGACGAGCAGCGCCGGGCCCTCGGTGGGGACGTTCTCGATGCCATCGACGTCGACCCGGAACCAGTACCGGTAGAGGAACTCGAAGAGCGTGCGATCGAAGACGCCCTCGACGCGTTCGGAGCGGCCCCAATCGGTGACATGGCGCTCGGGCTCGATTCCCGGCAGGTGATCGCGGAGCTCGGCGTTGCGGTCGGGAAGCGACCCATTCCCATCGGCGACCATCATCTCGACGGTCGGGCCGGCCGCCTGATCGCTCGCGTGCTCGGGATCCCGCATCGCGGCGATTCTTGCACGGCATCCGTCGGGCGGCCTGCGGCCGCCGCGCCACTTAGGGCTCGCGGCTGAGTAAATGGCGGGATCCGGTGAGTGGCTGGGCGTGGTTGGCGCCGCCCGCTCGCCCCGATCGTACTGGTGCCGGCCTTGATCTGGCGGTTCGTGACCGCCGCCATCGCGTGCTCCTCCGACTCGAACACGCGCGCCGGCCCGCTGTGACGTCGCCGCTCGTGTCCGCGCCGCACCGCGCCGCGGCGGCCCCGGCGCTCACCGCAGGTCAGTTGCCCGCGTCGATCCGGGCACGCTCGGCCGCGCTGCGCATCCGCGCCCGCTCCCACTGAGCCAGGCGCCAGAGGTCGCGAGCCACCCGGGCGGGGTCGTGCTGGCGACCCGGAAGATGCATGTTCGCCGTCGAGATCAAGCGCCGCTCGTCGCCGGTCAGCGCCATCCATTTCGCGAGCACGTCGTCGGAGTCCGGGAGCATCGCGCTCCCATACGGCCGCGTATCGTCGGGAAACTCCACGCAATACTCGCTCAGCAGCCTGCGCGTCTGCGCCATGTACGCGACGATCGGCTTATGGGGGTAGATCAAGTAGGCGTAGGGGGCACCGCCGCCGCCGTCATGCGGCCCCTCGCTCTGGCGACCCCACACGCGGATGAAGCCGAGGTCGCGGTACATCGCCCACTCCTCCTCGTTCACGCACGAGCGCAACAGCTCGCGTGCCCGCTGCTCTGCCCGGCGCTCGCGACCGGGATCGAACAGCAGCGTCGGAGCGCGCCTACGGCGGGCACGCTGACGCTTCCACGCCGCATCCAATCGCGGGATGATCAAGTCAGAGAGCAGCGCGACGGCCACGAGCGCGGTTGCGACGAGCGCCAGCAGCACCGCGCCGGTGGCCTATCTACCGCCGGCCGCGCGCGGGAAGAAGATCACGCGCTCGGCATGCCGCGGGACGTCATCGAATGACCGAACCATCCGAGCTTCCCGCTTGCCGTCGGCGCCGGCGAGCGGGACTGCCGCCCACAGCCCTGCGTCCAGCTGGCGGCGAAACTCCTCGATCAGTCGCTGCTCGTCCTCCGCGACCGTCGTATCGCCCTCCGCGATCAGCACTTCACCGTGACCGGGCTTCATCCGCAGAAACCGCACGCGAGGAATTATGTCAAAAGCTCCCGGTTCCGATGATCCATTGGGAGCCGTCTTGCAGCGCTTAGTTCGCCCGCCGCTCGTTCACCGGTCGGCGGCCGGCGATCCCCAGGATGTCCACCGGCCCCGCCCCGGCGCCGATCTCGGCGAGGCCGAGCGCCACCGCCCGGGCTGCAAGCTGTCTCGCGGAGCGGGCGGCGGTCAGGGCGTCGTCGCCCCACGCGAGCCGTGCGGCGAGGACCGAGGAATGAGTGCAGCCAGAGCCATGGGCCGCGCCATCGGGATGACGCTCGCCGGGGATCTCGACCAGCGCCTCCCCGTCGTAGAACGTGTCGATCGCCTGCCGGCGGTGACCGCCGGTGACGACGACAGCGCGGGGGCCGAGCGCGTGGACGCCGCGGGCGAGCGCGTCGACGCCGTCTTCCGGGCCTGACGCTGTCAGCGCCCTCGCCTCCGGCACGTTCGGCGTCGCGACCGTCGCCCGCGGCAGCACCAGCGTCACCAGCGCGGACCGGGCGTCGCGCTCGAGCAGCTCCGCGCCGGATTCCGCGACCATCACGGGGTCGAGCACCACCGGCGTGCCCTCGGGAAGCTCGTCGAGCGCGGCCGCCACGGCTTCGATCGTCTCGACGTTGCCGAGCATGCCGATCTTGACGGCGTCGACGCCGATGTCAGCGCTGACCGCCCTCACCTGGGCGAGGATCACCTCCGCAGGGATGTTGTGTACCGCCGTCACTCCGAGCGTGTTCTGCGCGGTGATCGCGGTGATCGCTGTCATCCCGTGGACGCCGCAGGCGGCGAACGCCTTCAGGTCGGCCTGGACGCCCGCCCCGCCGCCGGAGTCCGAGCCGGCGATCGATAGGACCCTGGGGATGCGTGCGCTCGTGGACATCGTGAACGAGATTAGGGCCCGAACGCCGCCGAACGCCGCGAGCAGGCCGTTATGCGCGCACCGCGAAACGACCCCCCGGCTCCCTGCGGACGAAGCCGGCCAGCTCCAGCGAGGCCAACGCCGCGAGTCCCTGGTGCGCTGCAAGTCCCGCCCGCTCGAGCGCGGTGGCCGTGTCATGACCGTCGGCTATCGCCGCGAGCAGGACCCGGAGCTCGGGGGCCAGGTCCGGCTTCTCGCGCCCGGGCGCGCGACGCACGCCCGCACCGAACAGATGGTCGAGCACGTCTTGCGGCCCACGGACCACGGATGCCCCGGCCGCGAGCAGGCCGTTCGGTCCGCGGGACTGGGGCGAGGTGATCCTGCCCGGGACGGCTCCCACCGGTCGCCCAAGGCTGCGGGCGAACCCGGCTGTCAACAGCGCGCCGGAGCGCCCACCGGCCTCGACTACGACCGTCATCGCCGACAAGGCCGCGATGATCCTGTTGCGCGCTGGGAACGTCCAGCGCCACGCGCGCGCGCCTGCCGGGAGCTCTGAGACGACCGACCCGGTCGCTTGGATCTTCGCGTGAAGGCGCGCCTTCGCACGTGGATACGGGCGGTCGGCTCCGCACGGCAGCACGGCGATCGTCGGGCGGTTCGCGGCCACGGCGCCGTCGTGGGCCGCGGAGTCGATCCCCAACGCCATCCCGCTGAGCACGGCCAGCCCCGCGCTGGCCAGCCCCCGGCCCAGCGAGCGCGCGACGTCCACTCCGTACCCCGTCGCGCGCCGGGCCCCGACGATCGCCACCGGCTCGCCGCCGGCGAGGGCGAGGAATCGCTCGAGGCCTCCGGCGACATGCAGCACCGCGGGCGGTCCGTCGAGCGCGCGGAGGCGGGGCGGGTAGCCGGGATCGCAGCTACAGATCAGCTCGAGCCGGGCTGTGGCCGAGAGCTCGCGGGCCGCTGCTGCGTCGAACTGCGCGAGCCCGCGGCGCAGGTCCGCCTTGCGGTCGTGGCCCACGGCGGCGATCAGCTCGTCGTCGGGCAGCGCCAGCACCAGCGCGATCCTGCCCCGCGCAAGCTCCAAATGGCCTCCGAGCTGCTCGACCAGCCATGCCCGCCCAAGGCAACGGTCGCAGGCGCGGGCGGTGCCCGGCGGATGCCCAGTAGGCTCGCTCATGCCGCCAGCGCGGTCTCCTCGCCCGCCCGCTGGCGCAGGCTCAGCGCCATCAACACATCGCTCTGCATGACGCGCTCGTGGCCCTCCAGGTCCGCGATCGTTCGAGCCACTCTGAGCACGCGGTGGCGGCCGCGCGGGCTCAACACGCCCACCGCGTAGGCCCGGCCCAGCGCGTCGGCGGCGTCCGCGTCGAGCCTGACGTACCGGAGCACAATGCCCCCGTCCATCTCGCCGTTGCAGCGGGCGCCGGTCCCATCGAGCCGACGGCGCTGCCGGTCTCTCGCCTCGGCGACGCGCGCTCGGACCGCCGCCGAGTTCGTCTGAGGCGGCGTCCGAAGCTCGCTCTCGCTGGGACGCTGCACGCCCACCAGCAGATCCATGCGGTCGAGCAAGGGTCCGCTCAGCCGGCGGCGGTGGCGCCGGATGTCGAGCTCACCGCAGGTGCAACGCTCCTCGACCCCGGCGTACCCGCATGGACACGGGTTGGTCGCAGCGATCAGCATGAACCGCGTCGGGAAGCGCAGCGCGCGGTGTGCCCTCACGATCGTCACGACGCCGTCCTCGAGCGGCTGACGGAGGGCCTCCAGGCTCGTGCGCCGGAACTCGGAAAGCTCGTCGAGGAACAGGACTCCCTGGTGGGCGAGCGTGACCTCCCCTGGACGCGGCGGCGATCCGCCGCCCACAAGACCGGCCGAGGAGATCGTGTGATGCGGCGCCCGGAACGGCCGCGCGGTGATCAGCCCATCGGCGTGGGTGCCGGCGACGCTGTGGATCCGGGTTACCTCGATCGCCTCGGCCCTGTTCATCGCCGGCAGGATCGACGGCAGCCGGCGGGCGAGCATCGTCTTGCCGGTGCCGGGGGCGCCTTCGAGCAGCAGGTTGTGCGCGCCCGCCGCCGCGATCTCGAGCGCGAGCAGCGCCGCCGTCTGCCCGCGCACCTCGTGAAGATCGGGCTCGGGCGGGACGGTCCCCTCGCCCGCGCCGGGGGTCCCGGCCGGCAGCGGCTCCGGGGGATCCTGCCGGTGACGACGTCCGCCGCCACCCGCAGCGATTCGACGCCGGCCACCCGGAGGCCGTCGATCAGAGCCGCCTCTCGAGCCCGCTCGCGCGGGACGATCAGGCTCTCGAGCCCGGCGCTGCAGGCTCCCTGCGCGACCGCCAGCGCGCCCGGGGAGTCGCGCAGCTCCCCTCCCAGCGACAGCTCCCCGAACACCGCATATGACTGGAGTGCCGAGGACGGGATCTGCCGGCTCGCGGCGAGGATCGCGAGCGCCAGAGCGGCGTCGAATCCGGGACCGACCTTCCGCAGGGAGGCCGGTGCCAGATTGGCGGTGATGCGGCTGTCGGGGAACTTGAACCCCGAGTTCAGGGTCGCGGCGCGGATCCGGTCGCGGGACTCACGCACCGCGGCGTCGCCGAGCCCCACGATCGTGAACGACGGCAGCCCGGAGCGGATGTCTACCTCGACCCACACGTGACGGGGGTCGACGCCGTCGATCGCGAACGTCGAGACGCGGGCGAGCATGCGCCTGACGCTACGCCGCGTCGTATTACGCGTGGGTCACGGCTTGTTCCGACTCTGCGCAGGCAAGCAGCCGTCGCATGCACAGAATCGACACAATTCGCAACCCATCTGTTGTACGTCCTGGCGTACCGTGAGCTCGCGTGAGCAACGACATCCGTCACCGCCTGGGCCAGATCGGCGAGGGGATCGCCGCGGACCATCTGGTCCGCCGCGGCTACCGGATCATCGATCGCAACTACCGCACGCGGTGGGGCGAGCTCGACATCGTCGCGTACGACGGCCGCACGATCGCGTTTTGCGAGGTGAAGACGCGTCGCACGAGCAACGATCAGCGAAGCCCCCTGGAGTCGGTTCGGTCCCGGAAACGCTCCCGGATCCGCATGATCGCGTCGAGGTGGCTCGTCGAGCGGACGGACCGGCCGCGAGCCGACGATTTGCGCTTCGACGCGATCGGCGTGACGCTGGACCCGTCAGGCCGGCTCGTGCGCCTGGAGCACCTCGAAGGCGCTTTCTAGCGCGAGCTGCTGGTACGCGGCGGACTGGAACGAGAGGCGATGAAGCGGCGAGACGCCGAGGCGCTCGATCGCGCCCCTGTGCTCAGGCGTCGAGTAGCCGACGTGCTGGGCGAACTCCCAGCCCGGGTGCGCCGCGTCGGCCCGTCGCATATAGCGATCGCGGGTCTCCTTCGCGAGCACCGATGCCGCGGCGATCGCGGCGCTCTTACCGTCGCCGCCGACGACCGCTCGCTGCTCGTAGCCAAGCTCAGCCACCGGGAACCCGTCGCTCAGGCAGATGCAGCCGTCGCGAGCGACCCGACGCAGGGCATCGCGCAGCGCCGCAAGGTTCGTCTTGTGCAGACCGCGGGAGTCGATGCCGGGGGCGCACCGCGAGACGATCGCGACGCGCGTCGCGATCCTTAGGATCACCGGGTAGAGCTCGGCCCTGCCTTCGGGGGTCTGCTGCTTGGAGTCGTTCAGCGCCCCCAGTGTGCGGACATCGGCTGGTCGCAGGCGCTCCAGGTCGAACAAGACGGCGGCGGCGACGAGCGGACCAGCGAGGCAGCCGCGGCCTGCCTCGTCGGCTCCGGCCACGAACCGCACTCCCAGCCTGCGGTCGAACCCGAACAGCTTGCGGGCGACGCGTGCGGACCCCCCCTGCGAGGCTTGACGGCCTTAGAGGAAACCGATCCGGTCCGGCGGCCAGTACGTGAAGAAAGCGACGCCGATGATCCAGTTGTTGGGGACGGGGCCCCAGAAACGGCTGTCGTCGGAGAAGCCACGGTTGTCCCCCATCATGAAGTAATGGCCGGGCGGAACGACGATCGTTTGGCGGAAATTGCAGGAGTCGCTGCCCTGGCAGGGGGCGATGTATGCGTCCTTCTCCGGCACGCCGTTGCGGATCACGTGGCCGTTCACGATCGAGATCCGATCCCCGGGAGCGCCCACAACCCGCTTGATGAACGTCTGGCTTGATTCCCCGGGCGTGGGCGTGTCGCAGGCGGCCGGGTGCCCACCTCCCTGGTTCGGGTTGCCGCATACGGGGTTGGCCGGATCGGCTCCCTTCGGCGGGTGGAAGACGACAACGTCGCCGACGCTGGGATGGCTGATCAGCCGGTTGGTGAGGACTCGCTGGCCGATGTGAAGCGTGGGCTCCATCGAAGGGCTGGGGATGCGGTAGGGCTTGACGATGAACGCCTGGATCAGCAGCGCCAGTCCGACCGCGACCGCCACGGTGACGACCAGCTCGATCACCGACTTGGCGGCGGACTTCGGCGCCCGCTTCTCGCGTGACGCCCCTTTCCCGGGTGACCAAGGGGGCATCTATAGGAATCCCACTCGGTCCGGTGGCCAGTAGGTGAGAAACGCCTTGCCGATGATCCACGACTTTGGCACCGGGCCCCAGAATCGGCTGTCCTCAGAGTTCGGCCGGTTGTCGCCCATCATGTAGTAGTCGCCCTTGGGAATCGTGATCGTTCGCGGAAACGTGCACGGTCCAGCGCCAGCGCACGGGACGATGTAGCTGTCCCGCTCCATGATCCCGTTGCGGATCACGTGGCCGTCGCGAATCGAGAGCCGGTCGCCCGGCAGAGCGACGACCCGCTTGATGAACGTCTCCGATGAGGGCGTTCGCTGCGCCACGTCGCACGCGCGGGACGCGTCCTGGCCTTCCTGGTCCTCACCCTCGCTGGGGTTCGCACATCCGTCGCTGTAGTCCTTCGGTGGGTGAAAGACGATGATGTCGCCGACGTGCGGACTGGAGAAGCGCGAGCCGATCCGGTCCACGAGCACGCGCTGGTTGATGTGAAGCGTAGGCAGCATCGACCCGCTGGGAATACGGTACGGCTTCACGACGAACGTCTGGATCGCGAGCGCAAGCCCGATGGCCGCGGCGACGATCACCACGAGCTCGAGCACCGAGCTCGCGACCGACTTCTTCGTCGTGGTCACACTTTCTCGTCGCCGGCCTCTTCCGCCGGCTCCTGGGCCGTGGCCTCCGGCTCTGCGGAGACCTCGGGCGCCAGTGCCGCTCGGGTCCGCCGCGGCTCGGGCGCCAGTGCCGCATCGGGCTCCGCCGCGGACTCGGGCTCGGGCGCGTGCAGCAGCTCGCGCTCGATGACCTCCTCGGGGACGTTCGAGCGGCGCTCGCGGACCCGCGCGCGCTTTCCGACACGGCCGCGCAGGTAGTACAGCTTCGCCCGTCGCACATCGCCACGGGCGGCCACCTCGATCCGCTCGATCTTCGGCGAGTGGAGCGGGAACGTGCGCTCGACGCCGATCCCGAACGACTGCTTGCGGACGGTGAACGTCTCGCGCGCGCCGTGACCCTGGCGCCTGATCACGACACCCTCGAACACCTGCGTGCGGCGGCGCGTGCCCTCGATCACCTGGAAATGGACGCGCAGGCGATCGCCGGCGTCAAACGCGGGCACCCGGCGGAGCTGAGCTCGCTCCAGGCTGTCGATCACTGTGCTCATGGCAAGGAGAAGCGCCGGCAGCACCGGACGAATCACCGGTGGTGGGGCACCCGCGCGTGCATGGCGATGTGCCCCGTCCGCGCGGGCGGCCTATGGTAGCGAACCCGCGGCCGAGCGCGGCCAGGGCTAACGCGATCATCACGCCGGGGCGTGCCGATCATCGAGTCACCGCGAATCCGGACGACCTGCAGCCCGAGCGCGGCTCTGCTCGAGCCGCCACTCCCTGACTCGCGCGTGGTGGCCCGAAAGCAGCACCGGCGGCACCCCCCAGCCCCGGTGCTCGGCGGGACGCGTGTAGTGCGGATACTCGGGCGCGCCGCGGAGTGCCTTGCTGAACGACTCCTCGTGCGCCGACTCATCATGTCCGAGGGAGCCCGGGAGCTTGCGCAGCACCGCGTCGCACACGACCATCGCGGCGAGCTCGCCCCCCGCGAGCACGTAGCGCCCGATCGACACCTCATCGCTGACGAAATGGTCGAGGATGCGCTGGTCGAAGCCCTCGTAGCGGCCCGACAGCAGCGTCAGCGCCTCCGCGGCCGCAAGCTCGTCAACGAGCTCATCATCGAGCAGCCGGCCGCCGGGCGTCAGCGCGATGACCCTGCGACCGGCGCGCAGAGCCACCGGATCGACGCCATATCTGGCGTGCAACGCCGCCTCGACGACATCCACCCGCAGCACCATCCCCGCGCCTCCCCCGAACGGTGTGTCGTCGACCTGACCGGCGCCGAGAGGGGTGTGGTCGCGGTAGTCCACGTAGCCGAGGCGATGGCCGAGGGCGATCGCGTTGCGCACGTGGCGCTGGCGCTCGAACCATGCGAACGCGTCCGGGAACAACGTGAAGACGTCGATCTCCATCAGCCCACTTCCCCCAGGAACCGAAGGTCGATCTCGATCTCCTTTCGGTCGAGGTCGACCGATCGGACCGCGTCCGCGACAAGCGGCACGAGCAGATCCGCCGCGCCCGCCTCCCGCTCGACCTCGAGCACCTCGCACGACGGTAGGCCCAGGAGCCTGCGCACGGTGCCCACCGGCTGGCCCGCATCATGTACGGCGCAGCCCTCGAGGTCCTCCGCCCACCACTCGTCCTCTTCGAGCTCCGGCGCCTCCGTCCGCCCCACCAGCAGATCATCGCCGCCGAGCGCGCGCGCCGAGTCCCGGTCATCGCAGCCCTCCAGCCTCACGATCGGCCTCGCATCGGTCCCCGCGCGACGTGTCACCCGCCGCTCGCGCCCGCCCACCAGCACGTTTGCGCCGAGGGCGAGGAGCTGCGCGTTGGGACGCGAGACGTGAAAGCTGCCGTCGAGCCCATGCGGCCTGCCGACCGTGCCGGCCCGCAGCCAATCGACCATCCCGACAGACCCGCCCGCAGCTAATCGACGATGTCGACGAATACGCGGCGGTGGTCCTTGACCGCAGCGGTCTTGATCACCGTTCGCAGCGCCGCCGCGGTTCGTCCGCCGCGGCCGATCACGTTCCCGTAATCATCGTCGCCGACCGCGAGCTCGAGCACGAGGGTCCCATCGTCCTCCTCCTGTTCCGTCACCATCACGGCGTCGGGCTTCTCCACCAGCCCTCTTGCCAGGTACTCGAGAAGGTCCTTCATCGTGTCTGGCGGCGGCCGCTAGCGGATGCCTTGGGTCCGCAGCAGCTTGCGGACCGTTTCGCTCGGCTGGGCCCCGCGCGCGAGCCAATCGCGGATCCGCTCCTCGTTGAGCATGATCGTCGAGGGATTGGTCTGAGCGTTGTAATGACCGACGGTCTCGATCACGCGACCATCGCGCTTGCTGCGCTGGTCGGCGACGACCACCCGCCAGATCGGGTTCTTGCGCCCGCCGATGCGGGTCAGTCTCAGTCTGACTGCCATTTCGGTGGACGAGGTTAGCGTGTCGGGCTGCTAGCGGGTCTGGCGCATCAGCGAGCCGAGGTCGGGCATGCGGCCCTGGGCGACCTGGCGCATGACCTTGCGGGCCTGCTCGAACTGCTTGATCAGCTGCTTGACCGCCTGGACGTTGGTGCCCGACCCGCGGGCGATGCGGAGGCGGCGGGAGCCCTTGATGAGTTCGGGATGACGCCGCTCCTGCGGGGTCATCGAGAGGATGATCGCCTGGATGCGGTCGAACTCCCGCTCGTCGACCTTCAGCCCGCGGAGCTCCTTGCTCATCCCCGGGATCATCCCCAGTAACGACTGGAGCGGGCCGAGGCGGCGGACCTGCTTCATCTGCTCGAGGAAGTCGTCGAGGCCGAACTCCTGCTTGCGGAGCTTCCGTTCGAGCTCGGCCGCCTGCTTCTCGTCGGAGATCGCCTCGGCCTTCTCGATGAGCGTCATCACGTCGCCCATCCCGAGGATCCGCTGGGCCATCCGGTCGGGATGGAAGCGCTCGAACTGATCGAGTTTCTCGCCGGTGGAGGCGAACATGATCGGCCTGCCGGTGACCGCCTTGACCGACAGCGCGGCGCCGCCACGGGCGTCGCCGTCGAGCTTGGTCATCACGACGCCGTCGAACTGGACGACCTCGGCGAACAGCTCGGCGACGTTGACCGCGTCCTGGCCGGTCATCGCATCGACCACGAGGAGCACGTCGTGGGGTATGACGGCCTTCTTGATGTTCGCAAGCTCGGCCATCAACTCCTGGTCGACGTGCAGCCGGCCGCTGGTGTCGATGATCAGGACGTCCTTGCCCTCGGACATCGCGCGGTCGCGAGCCCAGGCAGCGATCTTCACGGGGTCGCGGTCGGTGCCCTGCTCGTAGACGTCGGCGCCGGCCTGGGTGCCGACCTTGATCAGCTGATCGATGGCGGCGGGCCGGTACACGTCGCAGGCCGCGACCGCGACCGAGGAGCCGTGCTCCTCGCGCAGGTATCGCGCCAGCTTCGCGGTGGCGGTCGTCTTACCCGAGCCCTGAAGGCCCGCCATCACGACCACGGTCGGAGGCCGCGGCGAGAACGACAGCTCGCGCGCGGCCCCGCCCATCAGCTCGGTGAGCTCGTCGGAGACGATCTTCACGACCTGCTGGCCGGGGTTGAGCTTGCCGATGATGTCGGCGCCGAGAGCGCGCTCCTTGACGGCGGTCGTGAAGCTCTTGACGACCTTGAAGTTCACGTCGGCCTCGAGCAGCGCGAGGCGGATCTCGCGCATCGCGGCGGAGATGTCGTCTTCGGTCAGGGTGCCGCGCCCGCGGACGTCCGCGAGCGTGGCCTGGAGCTTCTCGGCGAGGGAGTCGAACATGCGTGGTTCCCCAGCTCAGGCTAGCGCGGCGGACCTGCCCCTCGCCACCCTGTCACCCCTCAATGGGGCGGGCCCGCGTTCTCGGAGGCTGGCCGGTGCTCTGGCTGCCGCCACCTTGGCTGCCGCCGGCGAACGCCTTGGTGATCCCACCGAACGCCTCGGCGAACTCGGACGGGATCACGAACACCTTGTTGGCGTCGCCCTGCGCCAGCTGCGGAAGCATCTGCAGGTACTGGTAGCTCAGCAGCTTCGGATCCGGGTTGCCTTGATGGATCGCCTGGAAGACAGTCGCGATCGCCTGCGACTCGCCCTCGGCCTAAGGATCGCCGCCTGCTTCTGCACCCTCGGCGGTGAGAACCGCGGCCTGCTTCTGACCCTCGGCGGTAAGGATCTGTGACTGCTTGACGCCTTCGGCATTCAGGATCGCGGCGCGGCGATCGCGCTCGGCACGCATCTGCTTCTCCATCGCCTCCTGGATCGTGCCGGGCGGGTCGATCGACTTGATTTCGACCCGGTTCACGCGGATGCCCCACTTGCCGGTGGCCTCGTCGAGCACGCCGCGTAGCTGCGCGTTGATGTGGTCGCGGCTGGTCAGGGCGTCCTCGAGCGACAGCGCCCCGATCACGTTACGGAGCGTGGTGACGGTGATCTGCTCGATCGCCTGCAGCGGATTTGCCACCTCATACGTCGCCGACTTCGCGTCGTTGACCGTGAAGTACAGGACCGTGTCGATCTGGACGACGAGGTTGTCCGACGTGATCACCGGCTGGGGCGGGAAGGAGACGACCTGCTCGCGAAGATCGATCAGCGGCTTCAGCCGGTCGACGAACGGCATCAGGATCGTCAGTCCGGGCGTGAGCGTGCGGTTGTAGCGTCCCAGGCGCTCAACGATCCTAGCGCGTGCCTGAGGGACGATCCGCACGGTCCGGGCGAACATGATCACCAGGAAGACGACTACGACAATCGCGACGATGGCTCCGGCCATGGCGCTCTCCTTCTATTCGCTGACGAGCGCCGTGGCGCCCCTGATCTCAACAACGTGAACACGCTTGCCCTTTTCGATCTCGTGATCGTCGTCGTACGCCCGCGCGGTCCACACCTCGCCGTCGATCTTCACGCAGCCGACGCCCTCGTCGTTGGCGATCCGCTCGAGCACGATCGCCTGCTTTCCGATCAGCGCGGCGGCACCAGTCCTGATCTGCGGGGGCATCTTCATGTGTGCGCGCGCGATCGGCCGGACGACTACCAGCGTCAGCAGCGATACGGCCACGAACACGATCCAGGAGGCCAGCTCGCCGCCGCCGGCGAGGTCCATGACAGCCGCGAGGCCCGCTCCGAGCGCGAACGGCGCCAGGAAGAAGCTCGTCGTCAGCATCTCCCCGATTCCGAACACCCCGGCTGCGATCAGCCACCAGACCCATCCCGACATCTCGGAGCGAGCTTATCGCCCCGAGAGGACCGTCACGCGCAGGCCCCCCGGCGATACATAGACGCGCAATGCCGTCCAACCCGGCGGGCTGGACGGTTCAGGCCTGCACCAGCGCCCGAGCAAACTCGGTCGGCTCGAACGGGCGCAGATCCTCGAGCTTCTCTCCCACGCCGATCAGCTTGACCGGGATCCCCAGCTCGTGGGCGATCGCCAGCGCGATTCCGCCCTTGGCGGTCCCGTCGAGCTTGGTCAGCACGAGCCCGCTCGACGTCGACCGCCTCCGAGAACAGGCGCGCCTGGCGCAGGCCGTTTTGGCCGGTGGTCGCGTCGACCGTCAGCAGCGTCTCGTGCGGCGCGTCGGCGATCTGCTTGGCGATCACCCGCCTCACCTTGGCGAGCTCGGCCATCAGGTCGTCCTGGGTGTGCAGCCGGCCCGCGGTGTCGATGATCGCCACGTCGCGCTCCGTCGCGGCGCGCGGCTGCGACCGTGTCGTAGGCGACGGAGCCTGGATCGGCGCCCGCGGGACCCTTGACGAAGCTGACCCCCGCGCGCTGCGCCCACAGCTCGAGCTGCTCGACGCCCGCGGCACGGAACGTATCAGCGGCACCGAGCACCACCGAGCGCCCGAGCTCGTTGCGCAGATGCCAGGCGAGCTTCCCGATCGTGGTGGTCTTGCCGGTGCCGTTGACGCCGGCCACCAGGATCACGGTCGGATTGGGACGTCAGGTCGATGCGGTCATCGCCGGTCTTGGCGATCTCCGGCGAGCAGCTCCGACCAGCCGCTGGTCAGCGCCTCGCCCGCCCGAAATCTCGGTCGCCTCCTGCTCGAGCTTCCCGACGACCTCCGCCGTCGTCCGGGCGCCGACGTCGGCATAGATCAACGCCTCCTCGAGCCGCTCCCACGTCTCCTCGTTCAGGTCCTCGAACAGCGTCGCCTGGATCTCGCTGGTGAGGGCCTGCCGGGTCTTACGGAGGCTCTCGCGCAGCCGCCGGAATCGGCCCATTCTCCGTTCCTCGGGTTCCAGCTCTCGCGGCGGAGGGCGAGCCACGACGCCCATCCGACGATAAACAGGTCCTGCCATTCGCGAGCCATGCGGGTGGCGACGTTACCAGCAGATCAGGACGATCATGCCGCGACCTGCTGCCGCGGGGGCAGCCGGCGCGAGATCGACCTTCGAGATCCCGTCGCCGCCCATCGACACGCCGTACAGCGAGTCGGCGGCCTCCATCGTGCGCTTCTGGTGCGTGACGACGATGAACTGAGCTCGCTTGGAGTACTGCCGCAGGAGCGCAAGGAACCGATCGATGTTGAGATCGTCGAGCGCGGCCTCGACCTCGTCGAGGATGTAGAACGGGCACGGCTTGGCGAGGAACACGGCGAACAGGAACGCAAGCGCGGTCATCGATTTCTCGCCACCGGAGAGCAGTGTGAGCCGCTTCATCGCCTTGCCCGCAGGCGTGATCTCGATCTCGACCCCGAGCAGATCCTCCTCGGCCTGGTCCTCGGTCTCCTCGATCTCCTCCGTGTCTGGCGGCGGTTCACGCTCGTCCGGGACCGGCGCCGGCTGACCGCCGAGCACGCGGGCCGGCCCGTCGCGCTCCGCGACGAGGCGCAGGCGCCCGCGACCGCCTGGGAAAAGCTGTCCGGCCAGCTCTTCGAAGTTGCGTGCGGCAGCCGCGAAGGTCTCCTCGAACGTCTCACGGATCTGTCGGTCGGTGTCGGCGATCAGCTTCTGGAGCTCCCGCAGCGCTGCCTCGAGATCGGACCGCTGACGTTCCAGGTCCTCGACGTGCTCGAGCGCCTCGGCGTACTCCTGCTGTGCGAGCGGGTTGACGGGGCCCAGCTGTTCGCGTCGCCGCGCGAGTCGCTCGATCCTGGTGTTGAGCGCGTCCCGGTCCTCGGCGCTGAGCGCTTCGCTCGCCGGCGTCGCCTCGAGCCCGAGGCGCGAGGCGAGCTCGCGAAGCTCTCGCTCGGCATCGGCGACGAGGTCGCGCACCCGTTGCGCTTTCACCTCATGTCCGGTCAGCGCCTCGCTCTCGCCGTGCAGCTCCGTGTGGAGCGTCGCCTCCAGCTGACCGCAGGCTCGCAGCTCGGCGGCGACGTGCTCGCCGGCCTCGCGATCCGCGGCGAGGGCCGCCTCGAAGCGCTCGCGCTGGCGTGAGATCCCCGCGGCGGCGTGCATCAGCGCCTCGATCACCGAGTGCACGGCCGGCTGCAGCGCCTCGTCTCGGGCGATCGCGTGCCCGAGGCGCTCGATCATCCGGGCGCGCTCTGCTCGGTCGCGCTGGGCGCGATCGAACTTCGCTTGCTCAGCCGACAGCTCGGCGGTCAGCTGGGCACGCCTGCCCGCGTCCGGTCCGTCGTCGGGGGCCGCACGGCGGCGCTCGAGCTGCGCCGCGATCCGACGCTCGTCCTCGACCGCCTCGTCGCGGGCGCGGGCCGCAGTGCGGTAGGCGGAGATCGCCTGCTCGACGTCGAGGTCGAGCTGGGCGGACGCTTCGGTCGCGCGCCCGAGCGCTGCGCGCGCCGATTGCTCGGCCTGGACGGCGCGCCCGCTCGCGGCGATCAGCTGCTCGCGGCGGTTGCGCTCGGCGAGGACGCGCTCCTCGCCGACGGCCGGCGCCTGGCGGATCTCGCGCGCGCGGACAGCCCACACCCGGCCGCCGCGGGTGACGGCGACCCCGGCGAACGTCTCCGGGAGCTCCTCGATCGTCTCGACCACCCACGTGTCGGCGAGCAGGACCCTGGCCAGCGCAAGCGCCGCCTGCGGGCCGCGCACGTGTTCGAGGAGGCGCCGAGCGCCGGGGCCGGGGGCGCTGGGCCGGGCGGTGCCGGCGTCGCCGGTCCGGGGGCGGTGGACGCGCCGGCCACGGCGAGGAGCGCTCGGCCGCCGTCGCTGCCGGTCAGGTCGAGCAGGGTTCCGGCAGCGCTGCGGTCCGCGACGACGGCGGCTCGGAGCCTCCCGTCCAGCGCCGCGGCGAGTGCGAGCTCGTAGCCGCTGTCGACCTCGAGCTCGTCGGCGAGGGTCGAGACGCCGCCCGTCACGGCCTGCTGGGTCCGCAAGAACTGATTGACGGTGGCGAGCTCGCCGCCGACGCGCGCCGCCTCGCGCCGGGTGGCCTCGACCGCGCGGTCGGCGTCGCGCACCGCGTGCCTGGACTCGTCGAGCTTGGCCTCGCTTTGCTCGCGTGCGGCGCGCCGCTCCTCGACCCCGGCGGCCCGCCTCGCGACCTCCCCCGCGGCGGCCTCGCGCTGCCGCTCGAGCTCGGCGAGCTGCCTGGCGAGCTCCGCCTCGCGGTCGCGCTCGAGCGCCGCCAACGCGTCCTCCAGCGTGGCGATTCGAGTCGTGGCCGTCTCGTCGGGCTCCGCGGTCGCCTGGCGCTTCAGCGAGCTCAGCGTCTCGCGCTCGCGCGTGAGCCTGGCCGCGAGCGCACCCGCAGCCGCCTTCGCGGACTCGGCCCGGTAGGCGACTCGGTCGCCTGCCGACTGGGCGGCGAAGCACCGCCGCGAGAGCTCCTCGCGGTGCGCAGTGCGCGCCGCCAGCGCCTCCTCGGCGCGCTCGCGGCGCTTCGACACCTCCTCGAGCCGGCGCTCCACGTCCGAGCGGCGACCGCGCGCCTCGACGACCGCGGCTTCTGCCTGCTCGAGCGCCTTCAGCTGGGCGCGGAGCTCGTCGCGGCCCAGCTCCCAGCCGGACTCGAGGCTCTGGCGCTCGATCCTGGCGTGGAGCTCGGCTGCTTCCGCCTGGCGCTTGAGCGGCCGAAGACGCGAACGGGCCTCGCGCTCGACATCGAGGGCCCGGTCGAGGTTGTCCTGGGTGCGCACCAGCTTCAGTTGCGCGCGGCGTCTGCGCTTCCGGTGCTTGCCCAGACCCGCCGCCTCCTCAATCAGCAGCCTCCGGTCGCGCGGCTTCGAGGTCACGATCGCCTCGACCCGGCCCTGCGAGATGACCGAGTGCATTTCCTTGCCGAGGCCGGTGTCAGACAGCAGCTCGATGACGTCGACGAGTCGGCAGCGGGCACCGGCAAGGCGGTACTCGCCCTCGCCGTTTCGGTCCAGGCGGCGCACGATCGACACCTCGGGGGCGCCAAGACCGAGCTTGCCGTCGCTGTCGTCGAGCACGAGCTCGACCTCCGCGCTGCGGCCGGCCTGGCGGCCGGGGGCGCCGCCGAAGATCACGTCCTGCATCGACTGCCCGCGGACGGCCAGGGGCGACTGCTCCCCGAGCGCCCACAAGACGGCGTCGGTGACATTCGATTTCCCCGATCCGTTCGGTCCGACGATCACGCTGACGCCCGAGCCGAACTCGAGCCGCGTGCGGTCCGGAAACGACTTGAAGCCCTTCAGCGTGACCGACTTCAGGTACACGCGCTCGTCACTCCAGTGCGTCGAGCGCCGCCTGAGCAGCCTCCTGCTCGGCATCCTTCTTGCTGCGGCCGGTGCCGCGGCCAACCTCGACGCCGTCGCTCGTCGCGCTGATCGAGAACGTACGGTCGTGCGGTGGTCCCAGCTCGTCGACGACCGAATAGCTCACCAGCGCGCCCCGTCGAGCGAGGCGTTCCTGGAGCGCCGACTTGTAGTCGACGGGTCGCTCGAGCGCCGCCTCGATCTCGGGCTCGAACGCCTCGACGACGGCGACCGCCGTGCGCTCGTAGCCGAAAGCCAGGTAGCAAGCCCCGATCACAGCTTCGATCACCGACGCCAGGACGCGCCCGGTGCGCACCAGCGACGACACGCCCGAGGAGACCTCGGGAGGCGCCGCCGCGCGCAGCCTGTCGGGCACCCCGAGACGCTCCGCGACCGCGCGGCAGGACCGACCGGAGACCGCCTGCGCGCGGATCTTCGTCAGGCGCCCGGCGCCGAAGCGCTCGGCCTCGAGGCGCGGATAGAGGTGGGCGGTGATCGCCAGCGACAGCACGCTGTCGCCGAGAAACGCAAGCCGCTCGTAGGAATCCGAGCGTCTCGCTGTCCACGAGGCGTGGGTGAAGACCTGCCCGTCGAGGTCGTCGGGCAACCGGTCGAGCAGCTCGCGGAGCTTCGCAACCTGGGGTTGGGCGGAGTTGGTGCAGGACTCGGCCTCGTCGGGTGGCTGCGGTGCGATCTCGCGTTCCCCGCGAGCCTGCGCCGACGCGAAAGGTTCGGGCGCGTCCGCAGCCCCCGGCGGATAGCCGGAATTGCGTCCCAGCGGCTCTTCTTCGTTTCTCACTCAGTGTCAGAACCTTGGCTCGCGGTCGCCGAACGGCGCGACTCGTTCGAGCCGCCCGGTTCGACTCCACTCGCGAGCACGAAGTCGACGGCCTGCCCGACGGTCAGGATATTCGTCGCTTCCTCATCGGAGATCCGAACGCCGTAGGAGTCCTCGAGCTCCTGGACCAGCGTGTACAGATCGAGAGAGTCGGCTTCGAGATCCTCCCGGAAGCGCGTTGACTCCTGGATCCGCTCGGGATCCAACTCCAGCTCTTCGGCCAGATGCGCGCGGATCAGCGTGACCACCTGCTCGCGTTTCATTGGCTCGACACCGTAGCTGTCGCTTCGGACGAGGCGCCGTCGGCGTCCTCGCCGCGAGAAGATCGGAGCGCACCGGCCGTCAGGAGCGCATCTCGGGTGCGGCTGATCACGTCCTCCTGAACCCCGCGCGCGGCGACCTCGATCGCGCACGCGAAACCACGCCGGCTGAAGCGGCCGTGGGCGACCACGCCGAGCTGGCGCAGGCCCAGCATGTACGCCCCGCCGGGCGCCTCCGGATCAATCTCATCGCGCAGCCGCCGGATCGAGGGGCGGAGCAGCCATCCTCCGAGCTTGCCGCGGGTGGAGCTCGTCGCCGCGTCGCGGATCGCGCGCATCGTCCTGCCGGAGACGCCCTCGATCAGCTTGAGCGTGATGTTTCCGGTGAAGCCGTCCATGACGACGACATCGGCGACGCCGTCGGTGACCTGCGTGCCTTCGACGTTGCCAATGAAGTTCAGACCACGTCCGCCGTCGCCCGCGAGCTGCTCGTGTACGTCGATCAGCTCGGGGGTGCCCTTCGCCGGCTCCTCGCCATTGGACAGGAGTGCGACACGCGGCGAGGAGATGCCCATCACCGCCTGGGCGAAGGCGGAGCCCATGTGCGCGAACTGGACGAGGTGCTCGGGGCGGCAGGTGACATTCGCACCGACGTCGAGGAGCAGCACCGGCTTGGCGGCCGGCATCGGCACAGGCAGCGCCAGCGCCGGCCGGTAGATGCCGCGGTCCCGCCGGATGTTGAACAGGCCCGCCGCGAGCGCTGCGCCCGTCGACCCGCCCGAGACGAGCGCGTCCGCGCGGCCCCCGGCGACGGCGACCGCGGCCTGGACGATCGAGGCATCCGGGGTCGACCGGACAGCGAATGCCGGGTCGACAGCCTTGGCGATCGAGATCGGTGCGTCGATCACCTCGACGCCGCTGGGCATCGCGCCGATCTCCTCCGCGGGGCCGAACAGGAGGACGCGGATCCCGGCAGCGGCGGCGCTCGCTGCGCCTGCAGCTACTTCGCCGGGGCCTAAGTCCGCCCCGCCTGCGTCCACGGCGACCGTGACCATCAGCCGGCGGTCAGTCGGTTCGCTCGCCGGTATCGGCGAGAACCTTGCGCCCCTTGTAGCTCCCGCACACCGGGCACACCCGGTGCGGGAGGCGTGGGCTGTGACACTGGGGGCACAAGTTGTATCCCGGCGCGCTGATCTTGTGCTGCGAACGACGCTGCGTGGTTCGGGCGTGGGACTGCTTCTGCTTTGGTACCGCCATCGCGCCAGGAGGCTAGCAGGGCCAACTGTGCGACCGGCGGAACGGACGGGCTCCCGGGACCGCGCCGAACGCCCTGGGGAGCGTGCTGAGTTTTCCGCGAGGGTGGCGAAAACATCAGCGCTGGCAAGGCGATCAGTTCTCGAACCTGAGTTCCGACAGCTTCGCCCAGCGCGGATCGGGCTCGCGCTCGTGGCGATGCCCGACGCCGGCGACGTTCAGGTCCGCCCCGCAGATCGCGCACAGCCCCGCGCACTCGGGGCGGCACAGCAGCTTCGCCGGCAGCGCGAGCGCGAACGCGTCACGGCTCCATCGGCGCAGGTCGAGCACGCCACCCTGGACGTACGGCGAGTCGAGCTCGTCGGTCTCGCCAGGCTGGGAAACCTCCCGCACGTCGACCGAGTAGGTCGGCTCGGCGGGCTCGAGGCAGCGCATGCACGGGCCGGTGAGAGTCGCATCGAAGCGCAGGCGCAACGCGTAGCCGTCACCGGTGGTGCGGGAGATGTCGAGCCGCATGGGCACGAGCGCCGGGTCCACCGGGTAGGTCTCGCCGGCGAGCACGAACGGGTCGATCACGACGTTCAGTTCCAGCCGGCGCCCCTCGCCGGCGCTGAGACGCAGTGCCCCAAGATCGAAGGAGTCAGTCCGAAGGGGCATTGCCTCAGATTAGCGGCGGGTTGAATGCGCTCGCGGGGTCGCGATCAGGCCCGACCTGCCCCGTCCGGATCGCCGTCACGGTCGCGGCCACGTCCTGGCGGTCGGGGTCGCCATCGCGGCCGCGGCCACGTCCTGCTGGTCGGGGTCGCGATCGCGGCCGCGTCCCACCGGACCCCCCGAGACTCCGGAAGCGATCATTTGCCGCGATGTCGCAGTGGTTTCGGACCTTCGGCTTCGCCGACGTGTATGACGGGCTCGTGATCGGCGCCTACCCGCTCGATCGCGACGACGTCGCGGTGCTCGTGCGGGCGGGCATCGAGCGGGTGCTGAACCTGGTCCAGGACCGCGAGTACGGCCCCCGTGAGCGGGCGGGCCTGGAGGCGGCTCTCGAGCAGGCCGGAATCGACGAGCACCGCCTCGACCTGGTCGACTACGGCGGGCTTCCGCCCGAAGCGCTCGACGCGGCCGTCCACGAGGTCAACAAGTGGCTTGACGAGGGCTTACGCACGTATGTGCATTGCCGCGCCGGGTGGCAGCGGTCGGCGGCGGTCGCGGCGGCCGTCGTCGCGGTCCGTGAGGGGATCGAGATCGATCATGCCCTCGCGTACGTTCAAAGCCGCAAACCCTCGGCCGATCCGCTGCCGCACCAGCGGGAGGACCTTCGGCGCTGGTGGGCGTCAGGCCGCGAGCCGGCGTGAGGCTTCATGGAGCACCGGACGCTGGTCGTGGCCCCAAATCCCCCAGACCCCAGAAGAGCGCTCCGCTCCGCGTCTACCCTCACGCGGCGCCGAGCTGGCGGGCGAGGATTTCCTGTTCGCGGTCGGGGAGCTCGGCTGCGGCGGCCTGAACGGTTCGGGGGCTCGTCGTGACCTGCTCGAGCTCCGGCATCTCCCGGTCCGCGGACACGGCACCGTGCTCGGCGAACCGGCGGGCGCCGGGGAGCACGCGGGCCTCATAAGAGCCGACCGTCTCGTTGTATGCCCGCACCGTGCTGTTGAGCCGCGTCCCCAGGGTGGCGAGCAGGCCGGACATCTTCACCAGGCGCCCGTAGAGGTCTCGGCCGAGCTCAGAGATCGCCTGGGCGGACTCGGCGACCCGCTCCTGCTGCCATCCGTAGGCGACGGCGCGGAGCATCGCCAACAGCGTCGTCGGCGTCGCGATCAGCACGCGGCTGGCCATCGCGTCCTCGATCAGCGAGGGATCCGCCTCGAGCGCAGCACCGTAGAGGTGCTCGCCCGGAAGGAACATCACGACGAAGTCGGGGGCGCAGTCGAGCTCGGCCCAGTAGGCCTTCTGCGCGAGCGACTTGACATGTTTTCGCAGCAGCCGGGCGTGGTCGCGAAGGTGCTCGACGCGCTCCTCCTCGCTGCGGGCCTCGTAGGCGTCGAGGACGCCCTGGAGAGGGGCCTTGGCGTCGACGATGACCTGCTTGCCGCCGGGCATGCTGATGATCAGATCCGGCCGGAGCGAGGACCCGTCCCTGGCGATCGACGATTGCTCGACGAAGTCGCAGTGCCGCACCATCCCGGCGAGCTCGACGACGTTGCGCAGCTGCATCTGGCCCCACTGTCCGCGCGCGTTCGGCTTGCGCAGAGCCGTGACGAGCGCGCCGGTCTCGGTCCGCAGCCTCTCGCCGGTCTCGGCGAGCATGCGCAGCTGCGCATCGAGCCGGCCCCCCGACTCGCGGCGCTCCTGATCGAGGCGCAGCAGCTGCGCGTCGACACGACCGAGCTGTTCGCGCAGCGGCCCGACGAGCTGCTCTACCGCCAGCTGGCGCTGTTCGAGATCGCCTTTAGCCTCGGCCTGGGTTGCTTGCAGCTGCGCCCGGGCGAGCTCGGTCAGCTGCCCCATGCTCGACTGCAGCGCCTCCGCGCTCAACGCCTTGAACGAGGCGGACAGCCGCTCCTGTGCGTCGGTGATCGTGGCAAGTCGCTCCCCGGCCCGCACTCGCTCGTGCTCCAGGTCCGCCACCGCCCGGATAAGATCGCGCTCGAGCCCGGCGGCACGACTGGCCTCAGTGGCCAGCGCCCGCAATCGCGGCCGGAGCAGCGCCGCGACCGCAGCCGCACCGCCGAGCAAGCCGATAAACAGCAATAGGGCACTCATCGCGACCCGAGGATGGCGGCAGTGCCGGACGGAAACGCCTGCTTGCAAGAATCTTTGCGGTGAGCGAGGAGCGTGTCCGGCAGCGGGTGAAAGTGCGCGGCCGAGTGCAGGGCGTGTTCTTCCGCGACTCGGCGCGAAAGCGCGCCCGCACACACGGAGTCGCGGGGTGGGTTCGAAACTGTCCCGACGGCGCGGTCGAGGCCGTCGTCGAAGGGCCGCGCGAGGCGGTCGAGCGCCTCGTCCGGTTCTTCCACACCGGACCGCCGAGCGCGCGGGTGGAGGATGTGGAAGTCCGGGAAGAGGAGCCCGAGGGGCTGTCAGGATTCGAGGTCCTCTGACCCGGTCGCAACTCGAGGTCCGTTGACCCGGTCCCCGCATCCGAACTCGAGGCGCACCAGTTTGCCCCTATGTGCGGAACAATCGCTGCGGCTCGGCGAGCTGACTGCTAAGCGGATTCGGCGAGCGCGCGCTCGAACGCCTCGCGGGCATCGGAACCCCGCGCGGCGAACACGATCCGCTCGAGACCGCTGCCCTCAGACAGATGCCGGCGCACCTCCGCGACCTCGATCCGCGCGGCCTGATCGAGCGGGAACCCGCCAACTCCGGTACCGAACGCGACCAGCGCAAGCGAACGCGCGCCGAGCTCGTCGGCCCGGGCGAGCGTGCTGGCCGTGGCCCGTCGGATGACCTCCGCGGACGTCGGGCCGCCGAGCTCCATCGTCGCCGCGTGGATCACCCACCGGCAGGGCATCGAGCCGCCGGAGGTCTCGACCGCCTCCCCCAGCCCGATCGGTGCCCGAGCAGAGCTCTCGCGTTGCACGATGGGACCCCCTGCACGCGAGATCGCGCCCGCCACCCCCCCGCCGTGCATGAGCTGCGTGTTGGCAGCGTTCGCGATCGCCTCGACCTCCAAGGTCGTGATGTCGCCTTCGAGCACCTCGACGACGGCGTGCATGGCAGCCCCGGCCCCTTAGGAGACTTCCGCCGGCTCGTCCTTCCCAGCGAGCCGGTCCCGTCCCCGCTGCACCGCCGCGATGAACTTCGACAGGTTCACCTCGAGCGTGTTCAGGATCTCGTCGGCGTAGTCCTCGGCACCGAGGCGGATCTCGCGCTCACGGGCGCGGGCATCCTCGATGATGTCCTCGGCGGCGCGCTCGGCCTGCTTGGTGATCTCCTCGTCTGAGACGAGGCGCTCCTGCCGCTCGCGCGCCTCCTTGACGATCCGCTCGGCCTCGCGCTTGGCTTCCGCGAGCATCTCCTGGCGCTCCTTGACGATCCAGCGGGCCTGCTTGATCTCCTCGGGAATCGTGGCGCGCATCTGGTCGAGGATGTCGTAGATCTCCTCCTTGTCCACGCGCACCTGGTCGGTCAGTGGGACCGGCTTCGCGTTGTGGACCAGATCGTCCAGCTTGTCGATGAGTACCAGGACGTCCATCGCGCAGTTTCCTTTGTTCGTCAGCGGCCGAGTCGTTCCTTCAACGCTGCGGCCACCTCGTCGGGGACCATGTCCTCGATGCTGCCACCGAACGTGGCGAGCTCCTTGACACCGCTCGACCGGATGAAACTGTACTTGGGCGAGGCCATCAGGTATATGGACTCGATGTCGGGTGCCTGTCGGCGGTTGAGCTGATTCATCTCGAGCTCGTACTCGAAGTCGGAGATCGCGCGCAGTCCCTTGACGATCGCCTTGGCTCCGCGCTTGCGGGCGAACTCGACGACGAGGATGCTGAACGGCTCGACGGTGACGTTGTCGAAACCGCGCGTCGCGTTCTGCACGAACGAGACGCGTTCTTCGGCCGTGAACAGCGTCCCGCCCTTTCGGACCGGCAGGTTGACGACGGCGACGATCACCTTGTCGAACATCACGGCGGCGCGCGAGATCACATCGAGATGGCCATAAGTCACCGGGTCGTACGAGCCGGGACAGACAGCGATGCGATTGTCAGGGGTCATATATCCGGATCAGTGTGTCGCCGTATCGCCGCTCGTCCAGCAGCGGCTGATCGAGCTCGAGCGGCGCTCGGCGGTCGCTCTCGGCTACGACGCGGGCGCCCGGCGCTAAGACCGGCTCCAGCGCCGTCGACAGCGGCTGACCGAGGCTGCTCGTTTGGCGGTATGGGGGATCGAGGAAGACGAGATCGTATTGACGAGCGGCCGACCGTGCGGCCTCGAGGTAACCGAGGGCACGGCTGCGGCGCACCTCGGCGCTGAGCCCGAGGGCAGCCAGGTTGCGCTCGATCACCCGTATCGCAGCCGCCGACGAGTCGACCAGGGTCGCCGACCCGGCCCCCCGCGACAGCGCTTCGATCGCCAGCGCCCCCGACCCCGCGAACAGGTCCAGCACCCGCGATCCCTCGACGGGCCCGAGGATCGAGAACAGCGCCTCCCTAACTCGGTCGCTGGTCGGACGAGTGGACACCCCCCGCGGCGCGATCAGCCTGGCGCCCCGCCGGCTCCCCGCAATCACCCGCAAACCCTGACGCCCTCCACGCCGTCACCGACCTCCACGTTCTCACACCTCCCGGCCCTCACCCCTCCCACGCTCTCAACGCCCTGCATGACTGCAACTCCACGCCTTCAGCGCCCTCACGCCCGGATCGGTGCTTGCGCCTCGGGCCCGTACGCAGCGGCGATCGCCTCCGACAGCAGCGAGTGCTCGGGCTCCGCCAACCTCGGATCACCTGCCGCGATCCGCTCGGCGTACACCCGCGCCCGCTCGAGCAGCTCGGCGTCGCGAGGCAGCTCGGCCACCCGGTACTGCGCGATCCCGTGCTGCCGCGTCCCGACGAGCTCGCCCTCACCCCGCAGCTGCAGGTCGATCTCGGCGAGCTCGAACCCATCCCCCGAACCCGCGAGCGCGCGCAGTCGCGACGATTCCTTGGCCCCGAACAGCAGGCACAGCGAGGCGTGGGCGCCACGCCCGATCCGCCCGCGCAACTGGTGCAGCTGCGACATCCCATACCGGTCGGCGTCCTCCACCAGCATCACTGTCGCGTTCGGGACATCGATCCCGACCTCGATCACCGATGTCGCCACCAGCACGTGAGCGGCACCTGACGCGAACACGGCCATCGCCTCGGCCTTCGCAGCCGGGCGCATCTGACCGTGCAGCAGGACCACATGGAAGTCCCGCAGCTCCCCGGCCTGCAATCGCTCGAACTCTGCGGTCGCGGCACGCGCCTGCAGCGCATCGGACTCCTCGACCAGCGGACACACGACGAACGCCTGCCGGCCCGCACGCAGCTCCTCGCGGATCCGGTCATACGCCCGCTCGCGCTCGCGCTCGGTCGAGCACACGAACGTCTGAACCGGCTGGCGCCCCCGCGGCAGCTCCCTTAGCACGGTGAAGTCGAGATCCCCGTAGTTCGACAGCGCCAGCGTCCGCGGAATCGGCGTTGCTGTCATGTGCAGGACGTGTGGGCTTTCGCCCGCGAGACCCTTGGCGTCGAGCGCCGCCCGCTGACGCACGCCGAAGCGGTGCTGCTCGTCGACGACGACCAGGCCTAGGCGCGAGAACTCCACGCCATCCTCGATCAGCGCGTGGGTCCCAACGACCACGGACAGTTCCCCCGAAGCCAGCTTGCCGAGCAGATCCGAACGTCGTCGACCCGGAGTCGACCCGGTCAAAAGCCCGACCCGTACCAGCTCGCCCGGCATCAACGACTGAATCGTCGCGAAGTGCTGCTCGGCGAGCGTCTCGGTCGGCGCCATCATGGCCGCCTGCAGGCCGTGCTCGACCGCTCGCAGCATCGCGTACAGCGCGACGACGGTCTTTCCCGAGCCGACCTCTCCCATCAGCAGGCGCTGCATCGACCGTGGCTGAGCGACGTCGGCGTCGACCGCGTCGAGCGCTGCCGACTGGTCGCCCGTCAGTGGGAACGGCAGCATCAAGGACAGCCACCGCGTGGTCAGCTCCCGCTCTCCGTCGAGTACCGGCGCCCACGCCCCCGAGCGCCGCTGCCGGCGCCGGCGCAGCAGCACCAGCTGCACGAGCAGCAGCTCGTCGAACGCAAGCCGCCGGCGTCCCAGCTCCCCGTCCTCATCGCGCTCGGGGAAATGCACGGCGCCCAGCGCCCCACCTCGATCGATCAGCCGCTCGCGCACCCGAACCGCCGCCGGCAGCGCGTCGATCACGTCCTCGAGAGCCCCTGCATGCTTGCGCACAAGCGCGAGGATCTGCGTCGAGGACAGGCCCTCGGTCGCCGGGTAGTGGGCGACGGCGTCGCCTCCCGTCGTCGCCTCGGTCGTCGGCGCGTGACCCTGGACGCAGAAGCGGTTGCGGGGCTCGCACTTGCCGTGAAGCACCAGCCGAGTACCAGCCGGATAGCGCTGGACGAGCCACGGCTGGTTGAAGAACGTCGCCATCATCGCCCCGCTACCGTCCACGACCGTCGCCTCGACGAGCGGCCGCATCCCCCGTCGCCTCACCGAGCGCGAGGAGATGCTGCGGACCTGAACCACGACCGTCGCGGTCTCACCGACGGCCAGCTCGGCCACGGCCCGGGCCTCGCGCCGATCGCGCGGCAGGTGCATCAGCAGATCGCCGACGGTCCCCAGCCCGAGCGTCTCGGCAGCGTGCTCGGCCTTCGGCCCGGCGACCGCCAGGCGGCGCCCCAGCCGCGACGGCCGCGGATAGCGGACCGGAGCGTCGCGTAGCTCCTCCCAGCTCGAGCTGGCGCGATCCTGCGAACTCCGTAGGCACCATCACCATCGGGGATGATGCCGATCGCCGCGGTCGCCACGCTCCTCCTCCGGCGCGCCAACCGGCCGCATCCCGGCCCGCCACGGGCCGCGATGGCTCGGCCCGGGTCGCCGAGCGAACCGGTTACTCAGCCGACAGCAGCCACCAGTAGCTCTGCTGACCCCCGTCCGAAAGCTCGAACTCGGCTTCGCCGGCCGCGAGCGCGTGCACCGTCTGGTCATCGAGCGGCGCCGCGGCGCCGCGCAGGCAGGTGATCAGCTCGGCGTTCTCGGCGAGCTGCTCGAGCACACCGCGCAGCGTGTCCCGGGGCCTCCCCCAGACGACGATCTGCTCTTCGACGAACCCCACCGCGTCGCCCTCCCGGAAGCGTCCCTTCGCGTCATCGCGCGCGGCGGGCGCGACGGCGCCGGTGCGCACCCGGCGGAGCGTCTCCGTCATCGTCGCCGCATTCTCATCGGCCGGACGTGCCGGATCGAGGCTGACCGCCGCGGCAAGACCGGCCTGCTGGGAGCGCGAGGGCACGACGTGCACCGCCTTGTCGGACAGCTCGGCGGCGCGTTCGGCGGCCATCAGCACGTTCGGGCTGTTGGGAAGGACGACCACCTCCTCGGCCGGAATCGCGTGGATCGCGGCCAGCAGATCGTACGTCGAGGGGTTCAGCGTCGGGCCGCCGTCAAGCGCGCGAACGCCGAAGCTCTCGAACAGAGCGCGCATCCCGTTGCCGCTCACCACGGCGAGCGCGCCGCACGCCGCCGGGCCACCGCCGTTGGAGCTCACCAGCCGCTGACCGCGCAGCTGCACCTGCTGTCGCATGTCGGCCACATCGAGATGCGAGATCGTGCCCACCTCCGCGAACAGTGCGGTCGCGGCATTCGGGTCATCGGTGTGGACGTGAACCTTGAGCGTGGTCGGGTCGCCGACGACCAGCACCGAGTCGCCCAGCCGCTCGAGCTGCTGGATGAAGCGCCGTTGCTCGAGGCTGGAGCCGGTGACAGCGAAGTTCGTGCAGTACCGGTAGGTGCTCGAGGCGTGCTGAGGATGGGTGACGCGAGCAGCGGCCTGGTGCTCGAGCTGCGGCGGGTCGGACCCGCGAAGGGCGCCGACGATCCCGGCCAGGAGCACGGTCAGCGCATAACCGCCGGCGTCGACCACGCCCGCGTCGCGTAGCACCGGGAGCAGATCCGGGCCACGCTTGACTGACTCCTGCCCCGCCTGGAGCGCGCGCTCGACGAGCTCGGCAATGGCCTTGTTCTGCTCCTCGGCGATCGCCTCCGGACCGAGCCGTGCCTCGCCCATGTGCGCGAGCTCGGACGCGACCCGCGCCGACATTTCGCGCACGACGGTCAGGATCGTCCCCTCGGCCGGCTCGCGCACCGACCCATACGCCTGGTCGGCGGCGCGGGCGAGCGCCGCGCTGATCAGCACCGGGTCGACCAGCTCGCCGGGGCGGCTTGCGAGCTCCTCCGCAGCGCCGCGAATCAGCTGGGACAGGATCACGCCGGAATTGCCGCGGGCGCCGAGCAGCGCCGCGCGCGCCACCGACGCGACGATTTCGTCCCGCCCGATGTCGTCGATCGTCCGGTCCTCCGAGGCGCCGGCGAGCCGGTCGAGCTCCTGTAGCACGGCCCGCAGCGTGAGGACCATGTTGTCGCCCGTGTCGCCATCCGCGACGGGGAACACGTTCAGGTCGTTGACCTCCTCGCGTCGCGCCTCGAGCGCAGCGAGAGCGCCCTCAACCACGGCCCGGAAGCGGACGAGGCTCGGATCGGACACCGGGGGGAGGGTTAGCGCTGACGCCTCAGAGGGTTCACGCGGCTCAGGCCGCCTTACTGACCTTACCGGCCTTCAGGCACCGGGTACACACGTACACGCGTCGGGGCGTCCCGCCGTCGTCGATCCGCACGCGCTGGAGGTTGGGCTCGAAGCGCCGGTTGGTGGCGACCATCGAGTGGCTGCGGCTGTGCCCGAACGACGGGCCTTTCGCGCAGATATGGCAGACCTTGGGCATGGCGGACGAGTATAGGGGTGGCGCGGACCGAACACCCGAACCGAGCCCAAATCCGCCGGCGGCACTGGTTCGGATCGAGCAAGTCAGGTATACAACGCGTCCAATGGGTGCTCAGATCCACTCGGGCTCCGGCTTGCTCGGAGACGTGGTTCTCCCGGATCGGTACACAGTGGTGCGGCGGATCGCGCGCGGGGGCATGGGGACCGTGTGGTGCGCCGAGGACGTCGCGCTCGGCCGGCGGGTGGCGATCAAGCTGCTGGCAGAGCAGTTCATCGACGACGAGCGCGCGGTGCGCCGGTTCAAACGCGAGGCCCGGACCGCCGCGCGACTGTCGGGACACGCCAACGTGGTCACGATCTACGACGTCGGGGAGACGGTGCGAGTAGGCGACGCGCCGCCCTGCCCGTTCATCGTGATGGAGCACCTACCCGGCGGAAGTATCGCCGATGCGCTCCGCGTCCGGGCCGTGGAGCGCGAGCGCGCGCTGCGTTGGATCGCAGAGGCGGCCGCCGCCCTCGACTACGCGCACGGCCGCGGCGTCGTGCATCGCGACATCAAGCCCGGAAACCTTCTGCTCGACGGCGACCGGACGCTGCACGTGGCCGACTTCGGGATTGCCAGGATCGGGACCGACGACACGATCACCAACACTGGGCAGGTGCTGGGGACGGCGGCATACGTCTCCCCCGAGCAGGCGCTCGGCCACCCGGCGACCGAGGCCAGCGACCGCTATTCGCTGGCGGTGGTCGCGTTCGAGCTGCTCGTCGGGGAGCGCCCGTTCGCCGGCGATCACTTCTCGCTCCAGGCACGCCGCCACGTCGAGGAGGCGCCGCCGTCGGCGAGCGCCCGCAACCCGGATGTGCCCGCCGCCGTCGACCCGATCCTGGTTCGAGGGATGGCCAAGCGCCCCGAGGACCGCTGGCCGACCGCGGGCGAGTTCGCGCAAGCACTCGAGGCAGCGGTGCGCGAGCGCCCAACCGACCCGATGATCGGCCGTGCACCTAATCCAGGCGCGGACGCGGCAACCGGCGCGGGGTCGGCGGCCGCCACAGGTCCCTCCTCGGCGGAATGGACCCCGCGCACCACCAACCGCCGCCCGCGTCGAGCCTCGTCCAAGCAACCGGGCCGCGGAGCCGCGCTCGCCGCGCTCGCCGCCACGGCGCTCGCCGTCGGCGCCGCGATCGGCACCAGCGGCGGCGGCGGCAGCAGCCGTAACACCAACCCGCGGGCGGACGCGACCGCGAGCACCGCCCGCCATGCATCGAGCGCACCCCCGAGCAAGCCGGCCGCCCAGACCCACAAGAAACCGCATCACCGCGCGTCCAGCACCACCAACACGCCGGCCCCGGCCGCCTCGACAACGGCCTCGACGACATCCTCGACGACCTCCTCGACGATCACCCAGCCGCCGACGACGACCGGTACGCCGGCGTCCTCGCCCGCGACCCCGCCGACGGCAGACGCGCTCGAGGCACGCGGGCACCAGCTAATGCTCGATGGGCAGTACTCGCAGGCGATCAGCGTCCTTCACCAAGCGGTGTCTACCGCCTCGCCCAGCAGCCTCACGTACGCGTACTCGCTGTATGACCTGGGCCGCTCGCTGCGCCTATCCGGTGCCCCTGGTGCCGCGGTGCCCGTCCTGCAGCGTCGGCTCCAGATCCCCAACCAGACGGGCGTGGTGCGCCAGGAGCTCGACCAGGCGCAGCGCGCGCTCGGCAAGGGAGTCGCAAACCCCCGCCGCCGGCGGGCGCGCGGGGCAGGCCGGGCACCCCTCCTCGGGCGGAACGGCCCCGGCACCCCCCGGCAAGGCCAAGCACGGCGCGCACGGGAAGCGCGGCCACGACGGCCGCAACTGAGCGCGCACCCCGTAGCCGCGGCCCGCTAAGTGCTAAGTCGCGAACCCCGTGCGGCCCTTCCGCCCACCAGCGCGTCCTTGACCGCAAGCGAGGCGAGCACCGCCTCAGCGGCATGACGGCCCGTGTCGCGCTTGAACCCGCCGAGGACGCGGTCGAGTGCCTGCAGCATGTTGTCGACCGTGAGTACGCCGAACCCGCACGGCACGCCAGTCTCGAGCTGCACCTGCTGGATCCCCCGCGCCGCTTCGCCGCAGACGTAGTCGTAGTGGTCGGTCTCGCCGCGGATCACCGCTCCGAGGCACACGACCGCCGCGAACCGCCCCGACTGCGCGGCGTACTTCGCGACGATCGGCAGCTCGAACGCCCCGGGGACGTCGAAGCGCTCGACCTCGGCGACGCCCGCCTCCTCGAGCGCGGCACGGGCGCCCGCCTCGAGCTTGTCGGCGAGGTCCTCGTAGAACCGCGCCACGCACAGCGCGACGCGATGGCCGTCAGCTGCCATCCCGGTGCCGGTCGTGCTCTAGCTCGTCGTGGATCATCTCCTCGTCGAGCGCGAGCCCCTGGTGGTGGAGGATGTGCCCCAGCCTGTCGCGCTTGGCGCGAAGGTACGCCTCGTTGTGCGGGTTGGGCACGTGCTGGATCGGGATCTGGTCGGTGACCGACAGCCCGTAGCCGGCGAGACCGGAGATCTTCTTGGGGTTGTTGGTGAGGATGCGGATCGACGTCAGGCCCAGGTCGACTAGGATCTGCGCCCCGATCCCGTAGTCGCGCAGATCGGCCGGGAGCCCCAGGCGCAGGTTTGCGTCGACTGTGTCGAGGCCCTCCTCCTGGAGCTTGTAGGCACGGAGCTTGTTCAGCAACCCGATCCCACGCCCCTCCTGGCTCAGGTACAGCAGCACCCCGCAGCCCTCGCGCTCGATCATCGACAACGCCGACTCGAGCTGCTCGCCGCAATCGCAGCGCAGCGAATGGAATACGTCGCCGGTCAGGCACTCCGAGTGCACGCGGACGAGCACGTCCTCGGCCGTCTCGACGTCGCCCTTGACGAGCGCGACGTGGTGCTTGTTGTCGACGAGCGAGCGATAGCCGACCGCCATGAATTCCCCGAAGCCCGTCGGCAGCTTGGTTGAGACGACACGCTCGACGAGCTTCTCGGTGCGGCGGCGGTACGCCACCAGGTCGGCGACCGTGACCATCTTCAGGCCGTGGCGCTCGCAGTATGGCGCGAGGTCCTTGACCCTCGCCATCGACCCGTCGTCGTTCATGATCTCGCAGATCACACCGGCCGGGATCAGCCCGGCGAGACGCGCCAAATCGACTGCCGCCTCAGTCTGACCGACGCGTTCGAGCACACCGCCCGCCCTGGCCTTCAGCGGGAAGATGTGGCCCGGCTGGACGAGCTCGCGAGGACTCGCCTTGGGGTCGATCGCGACCTGGATAGTGCGGGCTCGGTCGGCGGCGGAGATGCCGGTGCTGACCCCGCTGCGGGCCTCGATCGAGACGGTGAAAGCGGTCTCGAACGCGGACTCGTTCTTGGCGGCCATCAGGTCCAGGCCGAGCTCGTCGCAGCGCTCGGGAGTCAGCGCGAGGCAGATCAGGCCGCCGCCCTCCTTGCGCATGAAGTTGATCGTCTCCGGCGTGACGAACTGCGCCGCCATCGTCAGATCTCCCTCGTTCTCCCGGTTCTCGTCGTCGACGACGACCACCATCTTGCCCTGCCTGAGGTCCTCAATCGCTTCCTCGATCGTCGAGAACGGCGCCCTGACCGCTCTCATGCTGAGACCCTCATCAGCTTCTCCACGTACTTCGCCAACACGTCGACCTCCAGGTTCACTGTTGCTCCGGCCTGCACCTTCCCGAGATTCGTTCTTTGCAGGGTCTCTGGGATCAGAGACACGGTAAAGGAGTCGCCGTCGAGCTCCGCCACCGTCAGCGACACCCCGTCGACCGTGATCGACCCCTTCTCGACCACGTAGCGCAGCAGCTCGCCCGGGACCTCGATCCAGACGCGCCGCGCGAACCCGTCGTCACCGACGGACCGAACCGTGCCGGTGCCGTCGACGTGCCCCTGGACGACGTGACCGCCGAGCCGGTCGCCGGCGCGGAGCGGCAACTCGAGGTTGACCTCGCCGCCCGCATCGAGGTTGCGCAGCGAGGTACGTGAGAGCGTCTCGTTCATCACGTCCGCGGCGAACGTATCTCCGTCCCGCCCGGTCGCCGTCAAGCAGACCCCGTTGACCGCCACCGAGTCTCCTTCGTGCAGCTCCCCTGTCAGGCGCGAGGAGATCGTCAGCCGCACGCCGCCCTCGGAGCGCTCGACCGCCGCGACTCGTCCCAGATCCGCCACTAGGCCGGTGAACACGCGCTCACCACTCTCTGATCCGCGCCGACACGAGCAGGTCCTCGCCGATCCGCTCGCAGTCGAGCGACAGCGCCCGCACGGCGTGGGCGATCGCCTCGACGCCCTCGCCCTCGAGCGGGTCGCGCGCGGTCCGCCCGCCGAGCACCAGCGGCGCCAGGAACAAGCGGATCTCGTCGACCTCGCCGGCGTCGAGGAACGCCCCGGCGAGATGCGGCCCACCCTCGAGCAGGATCGAGCTGACGTCGCTCCCGCCCAGCTGATCGAGCGCGGAGCGCACCCGGGCCGGCTCGTTCTCGCCGGTCGCGACGATCACCTCGGCGCCGTGCGCCTCGAGCGTCTTGGTGGCCACGCGCTGGGCGGCGCGCGAGACGACGATCGTCAGCGGGACCTTGCGCGCGTCGCGGACGAGCTTCGAGCCGATCGGCAGGCGAGCCAGGGAGTCGAACACGATCCGCCGCGGCTGGCGCTTGACGGCCTTCATCCGCGCGGTCAGCTGCGGGTCGTCGGCGAGCGCGGTCCCGATCCCGACCGCGACCGCGTCGTACTCGGCGCGCCAGTGATGGGCGCGGAAGCGGCTGTCTTCGCTCGAGATCCACTTCGAGTCCCCCCCGCGGGTCGCAACCTTGCCGTCGAGGGACATCGCGGACTTGAACAGGACCCAGGGCCGACCGGTGCGCGCTCGCTTGCGGAACGGCTGGTTGAGCAGCCGTGCGCGCGCGGCGAGCTTGCCGTCGGCGACGACGACTGCGATCCCTTCGTCGCGGAGGATGCCGAGACCGCGACCGGAGGCGTGCTCGGAGGGATCGTCGGAGGCCACGACGACGCGCTTGATCCCCGCCTCCCGGATCGCGTCCGTGCACGGCGGCGTGCGGCCGTGATGGCAGCATGGCTCGAGCGAGACGTACAGCGTCGCGTTGGTGATGTCCTGTTCGCCCGCCGCGCCGATCGCCTCGACCTCGGCGTGAGGTCCACCGAGCTCTCGGTGCCAGCCCTCGCCGACGGTCTCGTCGTCGATCGCGATCACCGCCCCCACGAGCGGGTTGGGGCTGACCCTGCCTCGTCCCTGCTCGGCAAGCTCGATCGCGCGGGCGAGCAGACGGCGATCGGTATCGGTCTTCAGCGGCATCGGGGGTTCAGCTCATGAGGATAGGGCGGCCTCGCGGCCGCCGGTGGTGTGGCCGTGATCCCATCGTGCGCGCCCCGGGTCGCAGCCCGCCCGGAGCGCGCGCATGAACCGAGCGGCGTCCGACGGCGACCCAGTGCGAGCACGATCGGCTCGAGCCCCCGCCCCCATGCTGTCAGCGCGTACACCGATCCCCCGGTGCGGCCACGGACTCGCCGGATCACACCGCGGTCATCGAGCTCGCGCAGCCGGTCGGCGACCACGTTCGAGGCTGCCTCCGGCCGCGGGCGGCGTAGCTCCGAGAACCGCCGCGGCGCCCGCGGCAGCTCGCGTACCACGAGTAACGCCCACCGCTCCCCGATCACATCGAGCGCGCGAGCGATCCCCGGCCCGGGCTGACCGCCACTTGTGCGGGGTTGACAGCCACTTGTGCGCGCTTATGTCCGGGAAGCTGCCAATGCTTGACCGGCTCTCCGGAGATAAGCGCCGGGCGCGCGCTTATGTCCGGGAAGCTGCCGTGCTTGACCGGCTCTCCGGAGATAAGCGCCGGGCGCGCGCTTATCTCCGGGCTTCGGCGGTGGGTGGTGTGCTATCCGGAGATAAGCGCGACTGTCGTTGACCGGAGCCGGAGAGCGCTGCCGCCTGCTACCGAGGAGCGCAGCGACGAGGCGTGAACGGCTGTCCGTGATGGGCCCGAAGCGATCGTGGAGCGCCCGCCGCCGAGGCCCTCCATCAATGCCAAAAACCGCCCCGGCGACCGCGACACGCGGCACGCGGCATCGGGGCCCCGCTACGAGCTGCACTTGCCGCCCGACAGGCGGTACACGCTCAGCTCGGGGCCGGGTCGGTGGTACTGGCGGGGGTAGTAGTCGATCCCCCAGTCGAAGCCGAACGGGACCGGGTGGGCGCCGTTCGAGAACGGCGTGACGTGGTACACGAGGCGCGCGCGGCTCGCGAGCTCGCCGTAGTAAGCGACCGCCGCCGGCGCGAGCTGAGGTTGCGCGAACGCGCGACCGGCCTGCTGGGAGCCGATCATCACCCAGCAGTAGCCCTGCGAGGTGTACTCGTCGAGCAGCTGCGGCCGCAGCGTGCGCTCGTACTGGTCGACGACGACGTAGCGGCGCTCGCCGGGCGGAAGCGGGTTTCCGTTCACGTCGACGTCGGTCATCCAGGTCGGGAAGCGCTGCCAGCGCTCGCCGGTGGGAGCCCACGGCAGCGAGGTGCCGATGTCCGAGGCCCAGTTGTCGGCGACGTCGGGTTCGATCACCACCTTCGAGCCGGCAGGGACGTGGCTGACCATCCACGCACGCGCCAGATTGCGTGTGTCGGGGCGGGACAGCACCGCGTCGTCGTGAACAGCCGCGACGAATCCCTGTGCGAGCACGAGCACCGACAGCAGTCCCGCGGCGAGCGGCGCCGGAATCCTGCGCGCCCGGATCAGCCAGCGGATCAGCTCGATCGCTCCGTACGCGCCGAGGACCGCGACGATCGGGAACACCGGCATCAGCCAGCGCCCGAAATACCGCTGCTGATGTCCCATGAAGATCACGAACGCGATCGGCGCCGGGATCAGCACCATCGCCATCGCGAACCGCCGGCGCGCGAGCAGCACGATCGCGCCGCCGATCGCCGCCAGGGTCGGTCCCCAGCCGAGGCCCCAGGTGAACGTCCACAAGTAGTAGGAGGTGCCGCTTCCCGGCCGCGTGCCGAGCTTGACCGGGTCGAGGCCCGCCGCCAGCGACGCCTGCTGGGTCACCCCCTCGTGGAAAGAGGAGTAGTCGAGCACCGAGTACGGGTTCGCGATCACGAACGCGAGCAGCGCCACCACAAGTGCCGCCGCACACCGTCGCGCGGCGGTCCAGAACTGCCCGCCCGCTCCGTCTGAGACGAACGCCGCCGCGAGGCACAGCAGCGTGATTCCGCCCGTGTACTTCGTCGCGGCCGCCAGGCCGACGCCCACGCCGGCGATCAGGTAGTCCCGCAGCCGCCCTCGGCGCATCACGCAGGCGGTGCCGTACAGCGACAACGCGACCGGGGCGAGCGTCGGAACGTCGTTGAGCGCGAGATGGCTGTAGAAGATCGGTAGGAACGCGAGCCCGAACATCGCCGCCGCGAGCAGTCCGACGTTGCGGTTGAAGAACCGGGCGCCGGCGAGGTAGGTCAGCCACACTGCGAGCGTGCCGAGCGCCGCGGCGACGACGCGGGCGACGACGTAGACGCTCGTGGGGTCGGTCGCGTACGCCCGGCTGACCGCGTCGCCGCTTCCGAACCACAGCTCGAACACGATGTGCAGCAGGTAGGAGTAGGCGGGCGGGTTCAGGAAGTAGCGCGGGTTCAGGTCGTGCCCGAAGAACGCCACGGCGCGGGGGACGAAGTGGGTCGCCTCGTCGACGTTGTAGGTGTAGGGAAGGCCCTGCCTTATCCCCCACAGGCGCAGGAGGAACGTGACAAGCAGGAGCAGGGCCAGTGCCGCGTTGTGGAAGCTTCGGAGGCGAGCCGGTCCGGCGACGCGTCCTCGGAACCGGGACCGCGTGGAGCGTGGCGGCCCGGCGGAAGGTGGTTCGGCCGCCCCGGGCCGGGTGAGCGTGGCCGTGTCCATGTTTCAGTACGAGTATCCCGCTACCGTGTTGGGCACGCGTTCCCCCGGCAGGCCGCACATGACGCTGGCCGCTGGTGCGCCTGCGAGACTGCAGCGGACCACCTCATGAAGCTGATCATTCAGATTCCGTGTTTCAACGAGGAGGCTCAGCTCCCGCTGACGCTGAGTCACCTCCCCCGGGAGATCCCGGGCGTCGACGCCGTCGAGTGGCTGATCATCGACGACGGATCGACCGATGGGACCGTCGAGGTGGCCCGTGCGCATGGCGTCGATCACGTCGTCCGCCTGACCAACCACAAGGGCCTGGCCGCAGCATTCCAGGCGGGGCTCGACGCCGGCTTGAAGCTCGGGGCCGATGTGATCGTCAACACGGATGCGGACAACCAGTATGAGGGCGCGGACGTGCCAAAGCTGGTCGCCCCGATTCTGCGTGGTGAGGCGGACATGGTCGTGGGCGATCGCCAGGTCAGCACGATCGAGCACTTCTCGGGCCCCAAGAAGCTGCTCCAGCGCCTCGGCTCGTGGGTCGTTCGCCAGGCCTCGCAGACCGAGATCCCCGACGCCACCTCGGGGTTTCGCGCATACAACCGCGAGGCCGCGCTGTCGATGCAGGCGGTCTCGAAGTTCACCTACACGCTCGAGACGATCATCCAGGCTGGCAAGCTGCTGGTCGCGGTCGACCACGTGCCGATCCGCACGAACCCGAAGATGCGCGAGTCGCGGCTGTTCCCGTCGACGGCGGCGTACGTGCGCCGCAACGCCCTGTCGATCTTCCGCATCTACTCCCAGTACCAGCCGCTGCGCGTCTTCTGGGGTGCCGCGCTGGTGATGGGAATCCCGGCGCTCGCGATCTTCATCCGCTTCATGATCCTGTTCGTCGAGAGCCCGCACAGCGCCGCGCGCGGCCACGTCCAGTCGCTGATCGCGGGCGCCGTGCTGTTCATCGCAGCGATGCTGCTGCTGTCGCTGGGCGTGATCGGCGACCTGCTCGACGCGCAGCGCACGCTGTCGCAGCGGACGTTCGAGCGCGTTCGCCGAATCGAGCTGCAGCTCGGCGTCGAGCCATCCCACTACGAGCGCGCCGCGCGCGAGCGGGCCGACGGGCCGCTCGCACGGCGTCCAGGGGCAGATCGCCAGGGGGCAGACCGCGAGGCGCTCGAGGTATGAGCGCCCGCAGCGAGGCCACGGCCGGCCGTGAGGGCCGCGCCGTCGTCCCGACCGGCAACACGTTCGACAAGTACGGATCCCAGAACCCCCTAGTCCGCCGATTGATGGCCGGGTTTGAGCGTACGCTCGATCACCTGTTCGCCCAGGCCGCGCCCGGCTCGGTGCTCGATCTCGGCTGCGGCGAGGGAGTGCTGACCGAGCAGTGGGCGCAGCGGCTCGGATCGGGCCGGGTGGTCGGCGTCGACCTCGAGGATCCCGAGCTTCGCGCGGAGTGGTCGACGCGCACTCGGGAGAACCTCGAGTTCCGCGCCACCGCGGGCGTGCAGCTCGGATTCGCCACCGATGAGTTCGATCTGGTCGCGGCGATCGAGGCGCTCGAGCACATACCCGAACCCCGGCGGATGATCGCGGAGATGGCTCGGGTGGCTCGGCGGCACCTGCTGGTGTCGGTGCCGCGCGAGCCGCTGTGGCGACTCCTGAACGTCGCACGCGGCGCATACGTGCGCGAGCTCGGCAACACCCCCGGCCACGTCAACCACTGGTCCAAGCGAGCGTTCGTGCGCGAGTGCTCGCGCCACGGCGAGGTCGTGGCGGCGCGCTCACCGTTCCCCTGGACGATGCTGCTGGTGCGGGTCGTCTGATGCCGGACGGTCCCGCCGCCGCGCCCGAGACGCTCGCACCGCCCCTGACCGGCGACGCTCCCGGCCAGCCGGGCGCCAACGGCGCGCCGGCCGGCGGCAAGTCGAGCTCGTACGCCTCGGGCGCGCGGGTGCTCTCGATCGGCATCGCCTCGACCGGCATCTTCACGTTCGCCTACCTCGCGACCGCCAGCCACGTGCTCAGCCCGAAGGCCTACGGGTGCATCTCGCTGTGCTGGGCGATCATGTTCGTGATCCTGTCGGTGATCTACCGCCCGGTCGAGCAGCTGCTCTCGCGAACGATCGCCGATCGTCGCGCGCGGGGGCTTCACAGCCACCCGTTACGGGTGCCGGCGCTGATCCAGCTCGGGTTCTCGGTCCTGTTCCTGGCCGCCGCGCTGGCGCTTCGCCCGCAGATCGAGAACAACCTGTTCGATGGCTCGAGCGCGCTCTACTGGATCCTCGTGATCGGGGTGCTCGCATACGCCGCCAGCTACTTCGCCCGCGGCTGGCTGGCGGGTCACGAGCGCTTCGCGCTGTACGGCGGCCTGGTGTTCCTCGAGTCGACCTCGCGCTTCCTGTTCGCGCTCGCCGCGGCGGTCGGAATCGCCTCCGGCCAGGGTGCCGTCGGCCTCGGCATGGCGGTCGCGCCGTTCGTGTCGCTGTCGGTGATCCCGTTCGCGTTCTCGCGCGTAAAGCACCGCGCCCCAGCCGGGCTACCGGCCGCCGACGCGGCGCGCGAGGGCCCCGCGCACGCGGCCGTCGAGGAGGCCTCCGCCGACCTGTCGCTGAAGATGGGGGCCGGCTTCGCGGTCGCGGTCGTGGGGATCATGCTCGCAGAGCAGACGCTGATGAACGCCGCCGTGCTGATCGTCAACCACCAGTCCGGTCGGGCGCTGGCCGGGTTCGTGTTCAACGTGCTGCTGATCGTGCGAGCACCGCTGCAGCTGTTCCAGGCGATCCAGTCGTCGATCCTCCCGCACCTGGCCGGGCTCGAGGCCCGCGAGAGCGCCGCCGAGTTCCACCGCGCGATCCGCCTGACGGTCTTCGCGATCGCTGGCTTCGCGGGCGCGGTCGCGGTCGGGTTGCTGGCGATCGGGCCGTTCGTGATGACCGCGCTGCTCGGTGACAAGGGCTTTCACTACGGGCGTATCGGGCTCGCCGTCGTCGCGCTGGGGATGGGATTCCACCTCGTCGCGGGCACGCTCAACCAGGCCGCGCTCGCGCGCGGCCGCGCCCGGCCGGCGTCGCTCGCCTGGCTCTCGGCCGCGGCGCTGTTCGTGGTGTTCGTGGCGGCGCAGTGGATCGGCGCCGAGGTCACCCGTGTCGAGGTCGGCTATTTCGTCGCGGCGCTCGTGCTGTGCGGGCTGCTGTGGGCCGTCTACCGCCGCGGCCCGGTGGTCACTGCCGACGCCAGCGCCGCGCGGTCAGGCGCCGGCAGTCCGTAACCCAGGCCAGGGTCGTGGGGGATTTGGTGCCATATATACGCCCCGAATCTCCCAGAGCCCCGCGGTGTTAGGCGCCGAGGCTCGTGCAGGCCGGTTCCTTCTTGGCGGCCGCCTCGAGTTCGGGACCCAGGTTGCTCAGGCTTCCGCCGAGGCCGCTCATCGAGGACTGCACCGCGCCGCCGAGCGACTTCGCGCCGGACTGGAATGCCGCCGCGCTGGTCGTCGGAAGGTTGCCCGCCTGGTTTGCCGCCTGCTGCAGCGCCGCCTTCAGCTGCGTGAACGCTCCGACGATCGCGGTGGAGACCTGCTTGCCGTTCTTGACGTTCGGAGTGCCCGCGGCCTTCAGCTTGCCGACGGCCTTATCGCTGTCGGCCGCGATCGCGTTCAGAAAGTCCTGAAGCGCCTTCTTCCGGTCGGCGGGGCTCTTGATGTTCGAGCGGTTGAGCGCGCTGCTGCGCTGCGTCTCGGTCCTCACGAATGGCCCGATGGCCTGGCAGATGGACTTCACGTACGCCGCCGGCGTGGGTCCGCTCGACGAGCTGCCGCCACACGCAGCGAGGGCGAAGGCGATCGCGACGACGCAGGCTGCGGCTAATGACCTCCTCAGGAGCATGGCGCCGGACCCTATCGGAATCGTTCGGAGGGTGCGGACACCGAGCCGGGCCGGGCCGGGCCGGGCCGGGCCGGCTACCCGATCCCGGCCGCCGCCGCGATCTCCCGATAGGCGGCCGCCGGGTCGTTCGAGCCGAACACGGCCGAGCCCGTGACGAGCAGATTGGCGCCGGCCTCGGCGACCGCGGCGACGGTGTCCTCGTGGACGCCGCCGTCGACCTCGAGTCCCACGTGATCGGGCAGCGCCGCTCGCATCCGGGCGAGCTTCTCGTAGGAGGTGGGGATCAACGTCTGGGCCCCCCAGCCGGGATCGACGCTCATGCACAGCGCGAGGTCGAGCGCCCCCCTCGCGACCTCGGCAATGACGTCGGCCGGGGTTCCCGGGCACAGGCCGGCGCCCGCGGTGGCAGCCGGCCTGCCGGATCGCGTCGAGCGCGTAGTGGAGATGCGGAGTCGCCTCGACGTGCACGGTGATGTTGTCGGCGCCCGCCTTCGCGAACTCCGCCACCTGCCGCTCGGGGCGCTCGATCATCAGGTGCACGTCGATGATCGCCCCGGCGCTGTGCACCTGATCGGCCAGCGCGCCGACCATCAGGGCGCCGAACGTGATCGGCGGGACGAAGTGCCCGTCCATCACGTCGACGTGGATGACGCGCGCGCCGGCCGCCAGCACCTCGGCGACCTGCGCGCCCAGGCGGGCGAAATCCGCCGACAGGATCGAGGGCGCGACGCGCCGTTCGCGCAGGGCCTCGGGGTCGGCCAACCCTCAGACCGCCTTCAGCATGCTGCCTTGGCAGTGGTTGCAGGCGACGATCGCTGTGCTCGACATCCGCACGATCGTCGAGTGCTCGCCGCAGTTGGGGCAGACCGACACGAGCTCGTAGCGCTGCAGGCAGTAGACGCAGCGGTATCGACCCGGCACGGCGGTGGGGCGCAGCCACGGCTCGCCGCAACTGGGGCACTCGGGACCGAGCTTGATCGAGGGTTCGGTGCTCACGGGCCGTAGTGGTCTCGTTCGTAAGTACGGCGACACCGAGAGTAGTCACCGGCGGCGACTGGCAAGGACGCAGGACCGAAGGTGTGCCCCTGGCACATCGAGATCCGAGGACGCCGCCAGGCGTCGCCCGGGGGCCGCTCGAATGTCGTCGTAGTTGCGAACGGGGCCACTCGTGTAGGGTAACGCCCCCGGCGGCCCTCACCGGCGGCGCAGGCGGGCGACGAAGAACCCGTCGGTTCGGTCCCGATGCGGGAGCAGTTGCAGGTAACGTCGCTCTGAGCGCTCGCGGCCGGCGAGGGGCGCCGCGTCCTCGCCGGCGAACTCGGGGTGCTCGCGGCCGGCGAGGGGCGCCGCGTCCTCGGCGGCGAACTCGGGGTGCTCGCGCAGGTAGCCGTCGATCACGTCCGGGCCCTCGGCGCGGGAGATCGTGCAGACCGAGTAGACCAGCGCCCCGCCCGGCGCGGTGACCTCGCCGGCGGCGTCCAGGATCCGGCGCTGGAGCCCCGCCAGCTCGACGATCGCGTCCGGACTTGCGCGCCAGCGCAGGTCCGGGCGGGACTGGAGCGTCCCGAGGCCGCTGCACGGCGGATCGACGAGCACGCGGTCATACGGTCGCTCGCGACGGCGATGCGCCGCGTCCCCCACCTCCACATGTATGGATTGGGCACGCATCCGCCGGCAGGTGCGCGCGAGCGCGCCGGCGCGGCCGCGATGGCGCTCGACGGCGACGACCTCTCCCCGATCCTCGATGCAGCGCCGCCAGGTGCGTCGTCTTGGCTCCCGGCGCAGCGCACAGATCGAGTACGCGCTCGCCCGGCTCGGGCGCGAGCACGCGTGAGACGAGCATCGATCCGCGCGACTGGGGCATGATCGCGCCCCGCCCGAACAGCTCGGACCCGTGGGCGTCGAACGGACCGCCGAGCACGATCCCCTCGGGCAGCGCGGGGGCGGCGGTGCTCCCGACGGGGAGCCGCGGCCAGCTCGCCTGCACGGTCCGCGACGAGCGTGTTGACGCGCAGCGCCGACTCGGCCGGCTCGTTGACGCGCGGCCAGCAGCGCGCGCGCGTCGGCGGCGCCCAGCTCGTCCCACCACCGCTCGGCCAGCCACGTCGGGCACCGAGTGCAGGAGCGCGGCCTCGCCGGGGTCGCGTCGTCGAGCTCATCGAGGACCGCGTCGGCCTTCCCGCGCCGCGCGGCGCAGCACCGCGTTCACCAGCCCAGCCCCTCCGCGGCGCGAGCGCTTGGCCAGCTCGACGGTCTCGTTGACGGCGGCGTGGTCGGCGACCCCGTCCGAGGAACAGGAGCTGGAACAGCGCCCAGTCGCAGCGCCGCGAGCACCGGCGGGTCGAGCGCTCGAGACCGGCCGCGCGGACAGCCGCGCGGTCGACGTGGTCGAGCGTGCCTTCGTCGCTGGATCGTCCCGTACGCCAGCGCCATCGCCAGCGCCCGGTCGCGGGGATCGAGCGCCGCGGCCTCGGCGTGCAGCGCGCGGTCGGCGTAGGCGCCCTGCTCGAACACGCGGCGCACGACCGCGAACGCGCACGCGCGCGCGGACGAGGCGGGCGAGCGGGCGCCGCCGTGCGCGGTCCGTCCGCGGCCGTCGCCACCCGCACCCGGCGCCGCTCGAGCCGGTAGCCAGCAAGAACTCCTCGCCGCTCATCGGGCGGCGCCCCGGCGGCCTGCACGACCAGCAGCTCGAGCGCCTCCTGCGCGCACCCGAGCACCGGTCGGGGGCCGATCGAGGGCCAGGTCCCGGGCGCCACGCCGCCGTCGGCGCTCACGCTGGCCTTCCGCACCCCGATGGTCGAGCCGCCGGAAAGCGTCACGTGGGCGCCGATGTGCGGGGTCAGCGCCCGCACGACGCGCTCGAGCTCGTCGGCCGGTCGGCACGGGTCGAGCTCGCGGTCTTCCGGCCCCGATCTTCTCGGCGTAGGTGACGCCGCGCCTCGTCCTGGCTCGTGGCACGGCGGGCTGGTGTCGAGGACGCGCACGAGCAGCTCGCCGCCAGCTCCTGCAGGCGCTGCCGCGAGCGTCCCGTACGTGTCGTCGGGCAGGATCGGCCTCGCTGCGCCTAGCGCACACCGGACCGCTGTCGAGGCCCGCGGTCAGGCGCATGATCGAGACGCCGGTGCGCTCGTCGCCGGCCATGATCGCCCGTTCGATCGGGGCGGCCCCGCGCCAGCGCGGCAGCAGCGACGGATGGACGTTGAGCATCCGGTGGTCGGAGAGCAGCGGCTCCTTGATCAGCGCGCCGAATGCGCATACGCAGACGACCTCGGGCCGCGCCGGCGATCCGCGCGCGCGCCGCCTCGTCGTTGACCCGCTCGGGCTGGTCGAGCTCGATGCCGAGCTCGCGCGCGGCGTGCGGCGACCGGCGGCGAGGCCAGCTTGCGACCGCGGCCGCGCGGCCGGTCCGGGCGCGTGACCACGAGCGCCGGACGGTGCGGCGAGGCGGCGAGGCGGCGCAGGACCGCGGCGGCAAACTCGGAGGTGCCGAGATAGACGGTCCGCATCTAGCGGAGGCCCTGCAGCGCCGCGGCCGCTCAGGCGGCCTGCAGCGCGTCGCGGAGCGCCCGCATCGCCTCCTTGCGCTGCTCGCGCGTGGTGCGGTCGAGGATCAGGACGCCGTCGAGATGGTCGATCTCGTGCTGGATCACGCGCGCCTCGAGCCCGGAGGCCTCGACCAGGATCGGCTCGCCGTGCTCGTCCAGCGCCCGCACTCGCACGTGGACCGGGCGCTCCACATCGACGAGGACGGCCGGCAGGCTCAGGCAGCCCTCCTCCGCGATCTCCTCGTCCGTGCCGCTCCATTCGATCTCGGGATTGATCAGCGCCGCGACTGGCGACTGCTGCTGGACGCGGTAGACGAGCAGGCGGTGCAGCACGCCGACCTGGGTGGCCGCCAGCCCGACGCCGAGCGCGTCGTTCATCAGCTGACCCATCCGCACGATCTCGGCGCGCAGCGCGTCGTCGAATCTGCTCGACCGGCCGGGCGCGCGTGTCTTCAGCACCGGGTCGCCGAACTTGCGGACGTGTGCGAGCGCGCGCCCGGCGGCGCGCCGCGACCTCGGGATCGAGCTCGGGCTCGTCCTCGGGATCTGCCTCGACCTCTCGCGGCTCGTCGGGTTCGAGCTGCTCGGCTGCTGTCGTGTTCGGCCACGCTCTGAGTCTAGTGTGGGTGCGACCCGGCGCACCGCGCGAGGCACCCACCTCGCGTGCCCACCCCGCTTGTGCACCCTACTGGGGATCGACGTCGACGCTGACGCTGACCTCGCGCCTGGCGGCCTCGCGCGCGACGCTGCTCGACCGCGGCGCCGACTGCGGCGATCGCGGCCGCCCGGTCGCTCGCCTTGACCACCAGCTGGCGGCGCGCGCGGCCGCGCAGTCGGAACAGCGGCGCCGGGCCGAGCACGATCGCGCCCGGGGGTGTGATCATCGCGCGGAGGCGTGCTCGCCACGGCCGCGCGTCGGCCGGGTCGGGCGCCGAGCAGACGACCCGGATCAGCGACGCGAACGGCGGATAGGAGAGCGCCCTGCGCCGAGCCAGCTCCTCGGCGAGGAAGCCGTCGGCATCGTGGTGCGCGGCGAGCTGGATCGAGCGGGCCGTCGGGCGCGATCGTCTGCACGAGCACGCGCCCACCGTCGCTCGCCCCGGCCCGCCCGGCCGGCCAGCTGCGTGACCAGCGCGAATGTCCGCTCCTCGGCGCGGAAGTCGGGAAACCGAAGCGTGTGATCGGCGTCGAGCACCACCCCGAGCGTGACGTCGGGGAAGTCGTGGCCCTTGGCGACCATCTGCGTCCCCACGAGCACTCCCGCGCGAGCCGATCCGAACCGCTCGAGCGTCTGCGCGCGTTGCTCGAGCCCGGCGGAGTCGGCGTCGAGGCGCAGGACCGGGAAGTCGCGGCGTCGCCGAGCGCATCGGACAGCTCGCGCTCGATCCGCTCGGTTCCCGCTCCGTGTCGGGCTACGCGCGACCGAGGCGCATTCGGTGCAGCGGCTCGGGACCCGCTGCCGATGGCCGCAGTGATGACACGCGAGCGCAGCCTGCGCGCGTGTGCAGCACGAGCGCCACGTCGCAGTTCGGGCACATCCACACCCTCCGCAGATCGGCAGGAGAGGAAGTTCGACCAGCCGCGCCGGTTCAGCAGGATGATCGCCTTGCCTCCGGCGCGCCGCACGTCGGCCAGCGCCATCCGGGTGCGAGGGTGCAGCGGGTGGTGCCGGCCGCGCATGTCGAGGATCTCCACCGGCGGCAGCGCTCGGCCGTCGACCCGGCTGGCAGCCGCAGCCGCGATGCCGACAGCGACGCTCTCGGGCCGCGGCGTCGCGCTTCCCAGCACCAGCATCGGCGCCGTGATGCGTCGGCCGCTCGGCGCTCGGCCACGACGCGGGCGTCGTAGCGGGGTCGCCCTCGTGCTTGTAGGATCCCTCGTGCTCCTCGTCGACGATGATCAGGCCGATGTCGGGCAGCGGCGCGAACACGGCCGAGCGCGGCCCCACGCACACCCGCGCCTCGCCCGCCCGCGAGGCGCCTCCACTCGTCGTAGCGCTCGCCCTTGCCCGATGCCCGAGTGCATCACCGCGACGACATCGCCGAACCTGGCCTCGAACCGTCCGCAGCGCCTGCGGCGTGAGCGCGATCTCGGGGACGAGGACGATCGCGGTACGCCCCGCCGCGAGCGCCGCCTGCGACGGCCTGCAGGTAGACCTCGGTCTTCCCGGACCCGGTGACGCCGTGCAGCAGGAACCGCCCGCCGTCGTGCGGCCCCCGCCGGCCGGCGATCGCCGCGAGCACCGGTTCGAGCGCTTGGCGCTGGGCGGCGGTCAGCGGCGGCGCGGTCGCGTCCGCCGCGCCGATGTCATGCCGGGCCGGGCGGCGGGCGCGTGTGCCCTGATGCAACGCGCACCAGCCCGCGAGCCTCGAGTCGCCTCAGCGCCGGCGTCCCGAGCTCCGCCGCGACCGTGGCGCCGTCGCGCGCGAGCGCGGCCAGGAGCTCGCGCTGGCGCTCGGTCAGCTCGCTGCGCTCGTCGCGCAGCGCCGCGGCGTCGGCTCCCTCCCGTGTCAGCTCCGCGACGAGCACCGCTCCGGGGTCGGGCGCCTCCGGTCGCGCCCGGTGCGAGCACCAGCGACAGCGAGCGCGCGAGCGTCGAGCAGTACTCGCTCGCCATCCACCGCGCCAGCGCGACCAGGTCCGGCGGGCACGCCCGCCGGCAGCACCGCGTCGGGCTCCGCGAGGCGGTCGGGCGCCAGCTCCGAGCGGCCCGCCAGCTCGACGACGATCCCGAGCTCCTGGCGCCGGCCGAACGGCACCCGCAGCAGCGACCCCACCCGAACTCCCGCCTGCTCCGGCCGCAAGCGATAGTCGAACGGTCCCTCGACGGCGCGTGTGCGCGTCAGCGGCTCGACCCGAGCGATCACGAGCAAGTAGGGCGGTTCATGACCTGCTGAGGGTAGAGTGCGCACAGGATGGCGCGGAGGCGCCCGCCCAGACGATCAGCGGTCGGGTTGCTCGTCGGCGTCGTGCTCGGCACGGTCGCGGCGCGGCGTGCCGGTGAATCGGGGTGGGCGTGGTCGTGCGTGGTCGTGGGGTGCCCGGCGGTCGCGGCGTTTGCGATGCTCGGGCGCGACGGGCCGGTGAGGACGAGCCGGCGCCGCTGGCCGGGCTGCTCGCGAGTCTCGCGGGCCTGTTGACCACGCTCGCGGTCGTCGCCAACGCCGTCCGTAGGCGGCGGCTGATCGTTACGCTCCGCTTCAGTGGAGCCAGAGCCCGACGAAGAGGTCTACTTCCATGGTCATCCGTCGTGGCGGTCGATCCTGTCCTTCTACCTCAGGGGACTGATCATCACGATCATCGGCGGGGCGATCGCCGGAGGGATCAGCCGCGCGACCGGGAAGAGCGTCGACGTCCTCGTCGTCGTCCTCGTCGTGCTCGTGCTGTTCGTGATCGTGGTCATCTGGGGCTTCGTGACCCGGCTGGCGACGAGGTACACGATCACGAACCGGAGGTTGACGATCGAGCTCGGAATCCTCTCCCGCGAGCAGCACCAGACGCGGCTCGAGCGCGTCCAGAACGTGAACACCAGTCAGACTCTGCTCGAGCGGATCCTGCGGGTCGGCACCGTCGACTTCGACACCGCCGCGGAGTCCGGCTACGACTTCAAGTTCCGCGGCGTCTCGAACCCGCGGGAGATCGTTCGCACCGTCGACCGGGCGATCCACGCGTTCCAGCACCGCCAGCAGCCGAGCCCGCAGGAGGACGCGGGTGTCTGACCTGCGGGAGATAAGGGCCCGCCGATGATAACTGCTCGTTGACGCGTCCGAATGAGCTTCGCCTGGCTGCGTCCTCGGACCTCGATGTGGCAGGGCCACACCTTCGGTCCTGCGTCCTTGCCATGCTCGCTCCTCGAACGCCTCAACGGCGCACTTATTCATCGCCGGACCCTAAACTAAGGCCGCTGCATGAGGGCAACGATCTCCCACACTGTACGCTCGAGGCGCCGCGGCGGCGTCCTCGATAGGCCTGCAGGGCCCCCCTAACGCATAGTCGGAAGTGTTTTGACGGCGAGAATGCTCCCGGAGATGCGATGTCTCGAGGACGACACAACGCATCTTCGGGAGCACTCTGAGCCCGAGAACACTCCCGACTATGCGTTAGGGGGGGGTGGGGCCTCGTGGACCATCACTAGGCGCCCACGGCCGCGCCCTCGAGGCCGGCGGCGCCTTCGAGCCCGGCGGCGGCCCTGAGCGCGGCGGCCTTGTCGGTGCGCTCCCAGGTGAAGTCGTGGTCCTCGCGGCCGAAGTGCCCGTAGGCGGCGGTCTTCTGGTAAATCGGGCCGGTGCAGCTTCAGGTACTGGCGAAACGCGCCCGGCCGCAGATCGAAGTGCTCTGAGATCAGCTCCAGGATCCGCGCCCGCCCGACCCGCTCGGTCCCGAACGTCTCGACCATCACCGACACCGGATGCGCGACCCCGATCGCGTACGCGACCTGCACCTCGCAGCGCTCCGCCAACCCCGCCGCCACCACGTTCTTGGCCACATACCGCGCCGCATACGCCGCCGAGCGATCGACCTTCGAGGGATCCTTGCCGGAGAACGCGCCACCCCCGTGGCGCGCCATCCCCCCATAGGTATCGACGATGATCTTGCGCCCCGTCAGCCCGCAATCCCCCATCGGCCCGCCGATCACAAACCGCCCCGTCGGATTCACCAAGAAGTTCCTATGCAGCCGCTTGGGCGTCATACAACTCCCGCCGGGATCACCGGCTCGAGCACGTGCTCCCACAAATCCTCCTTGAGCAGCGACTCCGCCCCATCCCGATGCTGGGTCGAGATCAGCACCTTCACCACCTCAACCGGCCGCCCATCGACGTACCGCACCGTCACCTGCGTCTTCCCATCCGGCCGCAGATACGGAACGATCTCCGCCTTGCGCACATCCGCAAGCCGCTTCGCCAAGCGGTGCGCCAACCAGATCGGCAACGGCATCAACTCCTCCGTCTCCGCCGTCGCATACCCGAACATCATCCCCTGATCCCCCGCCCCAGCCACGATCCAGCTCATCATCGTCTCCCGGATCGGTCCGCGCCTCCCACGCCTGATCCACCCCTTGAGCAATATCCGGCGACTGCTTGTCGATCGCGTTGATCACCGCACACGTCTGGAAATCAAACCCAAACGCCGCATCGGTATACCCGATCCGCTCGCACCGTCTCCCGCGCCACCGCTGGATATCTACATACGTCGTCGTCGTGATCTCCCCCGACACCACGACCAACCCCGTATTCACCAACGTCTCACACGCCACCCGCCCTACGGGATCATCACGCAAGCACCGCATCCAGCACCCCATCAGAAATCTGATCCGCAATCTTGTCCGGATGCCCCTCGGTCACGGACTCGGACGTAAACAGAAACTCGCTATCTGAATGCATGGTCATGAGAGTAGGCGGAACAGCTCCACGGTCGGATCGGTCTCCTCGCTCGCCGAGTGCGACTGACCCCCCGGATCGTCTCCAGATCCGCCCGGAGCGGGCAGTTGCCCTGACCCCGCGTCAATGCCGCGGGCTCGCCGAGGCTGAGAAAGCTGGCTAAGTCGAGAAAGAGTAGCGAGGTTGATTCGGCGGGGGCGCCGGGTCGCCACGTCGGCCGCCGCTCACGCCGCCGCGCCTCGCGATCGGGTGGGGCGTCGCTCGCTGCGCTCGACGAAGTCGATGATCAGCGGGATGCCCTCGAGGTGGTAGCGCTCGCGCAGGCGGTTCTCGATGTAGTAGCTGTAATCGCGGGTGACGAGGGAATGAGAGTTGACCTGGATCGAGAACCGCGGAGGGCGTTCCGCCGTCTGCGTCATGAACAGGAGCTTCAGCCGCTGGGCGCCTCGCCGGCGCGACCCACCGGAGGGCGGCTGCCGGGCCGCCACCACCTCCGACACGAACCTGTTCAGCTGCGGCGTCGGGATCCGGCTGCGGCTGCGATCTGCGAGCGCCACGGCCTCGATCAGCAGGCGCTCGACGTGCCGCCCGGTCTTCGCGCTGGCCGTCAGCGCCCTGGGGCGCAGGCGCAGCTTGGCGCGGGCGACCGCGCGCTGTGGTCGAGGTCGACGTCCTGCGCCAGATCCCATTTGTTCAGCACGAGCGCGGTCGCGCATCCGCTGTTCATCGCGAGGTCCGCGACGCGCAGGTCCTGCGCCGTGATCCCCTCGGTCGCGTCGCAGACGACCAGCGCGACGTCGGCACGCTCAGCTGCCCGCTGCGAGCGCAACGCCGTGTAGTACTCGATCGATTCGCCGACCTTGGCCTGCCGGCGCAGCCCCGCCGTGTCGACCAGGATCAGCTCGCGGTCCTCGAACCGCATCGGCAGATCGATCGCGTCGCGGGTCGTGCCCGCCTCCGGCGAGACGATCACGCGCTCCGCCCCGAGGAAGCGGTTGACGAGCGAGGACTTGCCGACGTTTGGCCGTCCGATCACCGCCAGGCGGATCTGGTCGCTGTCGTCGGGTTCCCGCTCGCCCGCGGGCCCCAGCTCGACGATCCGATCGAGCAGGTCCCCGGTGCCGAGGCCCTGTGCGGCCGAAACCGCGACCGGATCGCCGAGGCCGAGCGAGTGGAACTCGGCCGCCAGTATCATGTCGGCGGCGGTGTCGACCTTGTTCGCGGCGACGATCACCGGCAGCGGCGCTCGACGCAGCATGTTCGCCATCTCCAGATCCCCGGGCCGAAGCCCCGCCTTCGCGTCGACCACCAGCACCGCGACGTTGGCGTCTGCCAGGCCCGCACGCGCCTGCTCCTGGATCAGCCGGGCCAGATCACCGCGGTCCTCGAGGTCGACGCCGCCGGTGTCGATCAGCTTGATTGTCCGGCCGTTCCAGTCGGTGTGGAGCTCTTTGCGGTCGCGCGTGACGCCCGGGCGCTCATGGACGACCGCCTCCCGCGAGCCCGTGAGGCGGTTGACGAGCGAGGATTTGCCGACGTTCGGGTAGCCGACGATCGCGACCTTCATCGAAGCCAGGCTACTAGTGGCCGATCCTGCAAGTCCGTCGCGGTCTGGCGGCTGCAAATCTTCGCGTGCCGGCGTCCTCGGACCTCGATGTGCCAAAGGCACACCTTCGGTCCTGCGTCCTTGCCACGCTCGATTTTCGCTCGCCAGCCCATCAACGGACACACAGGATGAACCACTAGCGGGTCGACTATCGGGGGACCGCGCGTGCGAGCCGGGCCACGCGCGCGACGACCTGCTCGAGGTTCAGCTCGGTGGTGTCGAGCGCCACCGCCCCGGGCGCCCGCTCGAGTGGCGAGTGCGTCCGGGTGCGGTCGCGCTCGTCGCGGATCGTCTGCTCGGCCAGCACCTGTACGGGGTCTGCCCCGAGCTCCGCGGCGCGTCGGCGGGCCCGCTCGGCGGGGTCGGCGGTGAGGAACACCTTGACCTCGGCGTCGGGGGCCACCACCGCGCCGATGTCGCGCCCCTCGGCGACCCAGTCGCCGCGTGAGACCAGCCGGCGCTGCTCGGCGACCATCGCCGCGCGGACGGCGGGATCGGCCGCCGCTCGCGACGCCGCCTCCGAGACCTCGGGCGTGCGAATCGCGTCGGTGACGTCACGCCCGTCGAGCAGGACCCGCCCGCCGAGCTCGATCCGCGCCTCCGGAGCCACCTCGGCGGGTTCGCGGCCGCGCGCGAGCGCCGCGAGCGCGACGGCGCGGTACATCGCACCGGAGTCGAGGTACGTGAATCCGAGCTCGTGCGCGACGGCGCGCGCGACGCTCGACTTCCCCGCTCCGGCCGGCCCGTCGATCGCGACGACCATCGGCTACGAGACCAGCGCCGCGACGTCGTCGGCGAACCCGGGGTAGGACACGGCCGCAGCGTCCATCCCGACGACCTCGACGCCGTCGCGCGAGGCGAGCCCCGCGACCGCTCCGAGGAGCGCGAGCCGGTGGTCGCCGTGCGCGTCGATCCGCCCGCCGCGCAGCCCCGCGGTGCCGCGAACGACGAACCCGTCGGGCGCGGCCTCGATGTTGGCGCCGAGACCGCGCAGGCCGTCGACCACGGTGGCGATCCGGTCTGACTCCTTGACCCTCAGCTCGCCGGCTCCGCGGACGATCGTCTCGCCCTCGGCGAAGCAGCCGAGCAGCGCGACCAGCGGCAGCTCGTCGATCGCGAGCGGCACCTCGTGCGCCTCGACCACCGTGCCTTCGATCGGCGCGCTCGAGACGTCGAGGTCGGCTGTCGGCTCGGCCGCCGCGAATGCCCCCACCGGCTCGAGCTCGCCCCGCACGATCGCCCCCATCCGCTCGAGGATCCGCAACAGGCCGGCCCGGGTCCAGTTGACGCCGACGCTCTCGAGCACGAGCCGCGAGCCGGGCACGAGGATCCCGGCCGCGATCAGGAACGCGGCCGACGACAGGTCGCCGGGGACCTCGATCACGTCGACCCGCAGCTCATCGGCGTCGCCGACCGTCGTGCGGTAGCCGTAGCCGGCCTGGCCGGACCGGGCGACCGGAGCTCCGGTCCTCAGCAGCAGCCTCTCGGTGTGATCCCGGGTGGGAACCGGCTCGATCACGGTCGTTGCCTCGGTGACGAGGCCCGCGAGCAGCACGCACGACTTCACCTGGGCACTGGCGACCGGGAGCTCGTAGTCGATCCCGGCAAGGCGAGCGCCGTGGACGGTAAACGGCGGAAAGCGGCCCTCGCGGGCGTCGATCCGGGCGCCCATCAGCCGCAGGGGCTCGGCGATCCGGTCGACCGGGCGGCGGCGGATCGAGGCATCGCCATCCAGCGTGAAGCTGCCGTCGACCTGGCACGCAAGCCAGCCCGGGAGCAGGCGCATCAGCGTGCCCGCGTTGCCGACGTCGATCACGCCGGCGTCGGAGCGCGCGTCGCGAAGGCCGCGACCGCGGATCAGCAGCTCGTCATCGCGAACCTCGACGATCGCCCCCAGCTCGCGCACGGCGCGAAGCGTCGAGTTCGTGTCGGCGGCGTCGAGGAACCCCCGGACGCGCACCGGCCCGGAGGCCATCGCGCCGATGATCGCCGCGCGCTGCGAGACCGACTTGTCGCGGGCGACGCGGAGCCGGCCGCGCAACGGTCCCGATGGGTCGAAGCGCCGGATCATGCCCGCGCCACCGGGAAGCCAAGCTTCGCGACGAGCTCCTCGGTCCGCCGCGCCGGCTCCTCGCCCGAGATCCACAGCGCCACCACCCCGTCGCGCATGTCGGCGGCCGGGTACAGGGCCATGTCGGTGATGTTGACGCCCGCCCGTCCCAGCTCGAGCGCGAGCTCGGCGATCACGCCGGGACGGTTGGGCACCGATGCCCGGAGCTCGAACAGCGGACCGCCCGCGAGCTGCGCCTCGAGCAGCCGGCGCCGGTCCTCGGAGGCGGCCTCGTTCCACGCCGTGATCCGACCCGCCTCGCCGGCGCGCAGCGCTTCGCGAACCTCGCTCAAGCGCGCAATCGTGTCCCCGATCCCGGTGCTTAGCGCATCGCGGTTCGACAGGTAGATGTCGGTCCAGATCGCGCTCGGTGCCCCCGCCACACGGGTCGCGTCGCGAAAGCTCGGCCCCGTCGCCGGCAGGCGCTCGCCGCCCTCCGCGAGGATCCGCGCGGCCTGCGTGACGAGCACGTTGGCGAGCACGTGCGGCAGGTGCGAGACGCTCGCGAGGATCGTGTCGTGCGTGTGCGGGTCGATCGCGGCCGGCCGCGCGCCGAGACCATGGAGGAGCCGGTAGAGCCGCTCGTACAGGAGCCCGGACGTGCCGGAGGTAGGCGTCAGGTACCACGTCGCGCCCTCGAACAGATCGGCTCGCGCGTGCTGCACCCCGGCGGTCTCGGCGCCGGCCAGAGGGTGCCCACCGACGAACCGCGGATCATCGTGAGCGGCGACCACCGCTCGTTTGGTCGAGCCCACGTCGGTGACGACGCAGCCCTCCTCGGCGGCGGCGAGCGAGGCGCCGACGCTCGACTCGAGCGCGCCGATCGGGACCGCCACGAACACCGCCTCGGCGCCGGCGACGGCCTCGTCGACGCTCGCAGCGGCGTCGTCGAGCGCGCCTCGGGCGATCGCGGTCCGCCGTGCATCCTCGGAGGGATCGAAGCCTGCGACCGACGCGCCCAGGCGCTCGCGTGCGGCGAGCGCGATCGAGCCGCCGATCAGACCGACGCCAACGATCGCGAGGCGCACCCGCTGCTAGGCCCTGAGGCCGCGGCGCGTCCGGACGGCGGCCGCGAGGCCGTCGAGGACGTCGACTGTCGTTTCCCAGTCGATGCAGGCATCGGTGATCGACTGGCCGTAGGTGAGCGTCTGCGGCGAGTCGAGGTCCTGGCGGCCCGCCGCCAGAAACGACTCGAGCATGACCCCCACGATCGCGTCGGCGCCGCGGGCGACCTGCGCCGCGACCTCGGCCGCGACCGCCGGCTGGCGCGCCGCGTCCTTGCCGCTGTTGTCGTGCGAGACATCTATCACCACGCGCTCGGGAAGGCTCGCGACACGGAGCAGCGCGAGCGCGTCGGCGACGTCTTCGGAGCCGTAGTTCGGCGCGCCGCGCCCGCCGCGGAGGATGATGTGGCAGTCGCTGTTGCCGCGCGTGTAGTGGATAGCGGGGGTTCCGGTGTCGTCGATGCCCGCGAACGTGTGCGGTACCGCCGCGGCCCGCACGGCGTCGACCGCTACCTGCATGTTGCCGTCGGTGCGGTTCTTGAATCCGACCGGCATCGACAGGCCCGAGCCGAGCTGGCGGTGGATCTGGCTCTCGGTCGTTCGCGCCCCGATCGCACCCCAGCAGACCGCGTCGGAGATGTATTGCGGGGTGATCGGGTCGAGGAACTCGCAGCCGACCGCAAGCCCGAGCGCGAGCACGTCCAGCAGCAGCGCACGCGCCTGGTGCAGACCCGTGTTGACATCGCCCGACCCGTCGAGGTGGGGATCGTTGATCAGCCCCTTCCAGCCGGTGGTCGTGCGCGGCTTCTCGAAGTAGACGCGCATCGCCACACGGAGATCCGCCTCGAGGCTCGCGGCCCGCGCGGCCAGGCGTCTGGCGTAGTCGCGCGTGGCGTCGACATCGTGCACGCTGCAGGGTCCCACGACCACCAGCAGGCGGTCGTCCTCTCCGTCGAGAATGGCGTGGATCTCTGAACGGCCCCGCCGGACGACGTCGGCGTGGCGGTCGGTCAGGACCAACTCGTCGAGCAGCGCGACCGGCGCCACCAGCGGCTCCACCCGTTCGATCCGCTGATCGCGGATGTCGTCGCCGGGCCTGGCGCGGATGTATGGAGTGGCGCGGCTCGTATGCACCTCCTCAGCCGAGCGCTCCGGTCGCGCAGGACGCGCTGGACAGGGTGTTGCCCGCCAGCGCGGCGGCGGCTGACACCTGCCTGATGTACGACTCGAACTCCTCGATCCGCAGCGATTGGGGACCGTCGCAGATCGCGTGCTCGGGATCGGGGTGGACCTCGACGATGATCCCGTCGGCGCCGGCGGCGGCCGCCGCGAGCGACAGCGGCAGCACCAGCTCGCGCCGGCCGGCGGCGTGGCTGGGATCGACGATCACCGGCAGGTGGCTAAGCTGCCTCAGCACGGGCACCGCCATCAGGTCGAGCGTGAACCGGTACGCGGTCTCGAACGTGCGGATCCCTCGCTCGCACAGCATCACCGCGTCGTTACCCTCGCGCAACACGTATTCCGCGGCCAGCAGCAGCTCTTCGAGGGTGCTCGACAGGCCTCGCTTGAGCAGCACCGGCCGGCCGGAGCGCCCCACCTCGGTCAGCAGCGAATAGTTCTGCATGTTGCGCGCGCCGATCTGGACGACGTCTGCGACGTCGAGCACCTGCTCCAGGTCCCGTACGTCCATCACCTCGGTGACGACCGGAAGGCCGGTCTCGCGCTTGGCCTCGGCGAGCAGCCGCAGGCCCGCCCGCCCCAGGCCCTGGAACGCGTACGGTGAAGTGCGCGGCTTGTAGGCGCCGCCACGCAGCAACGTGCCGCCGGCGTCGCGCACGGCCCGAGCCGTCTCCAGCGTTTGCTCGCGCGACTCGATCGTGCACGGTCCGGCGATCATCGCGAAGCTCCCGCCGCCGACCTTACGGCCAGCGATGTCGAGCACCGTCCGCAAGCCGTGCTCGTTGAGGGCCGATGCGAGGTGGTAGGGCGAACGCGCGCTCACACCGGCGATCTCGATCCGCTCGGGGACGGACTGCACTTCCTGCTCGGTGGCCGTTGGTGTCGTCACGATGCTCATCTGCCTGGTCCTTTCTGCGCCTGGGAACTGTAGGGAACGACGGGGGCTCGACTTGCGGCGCCCGGCCTCCGAGCGGGCCCACAGCGATCGCGGACCGGGAGTGACAGGCCGAACGCCTAGCTAAATCGCCAGGCGTAGAAGCGCGCGTAAAAGGACCAGCCGAGAGAGGACTTGTGGGCTTGGTCGTTCATGCGCACACTGGGTTGTACCAGACGGGCGCCGCGGTTCCAAGCGCCGCCTATGACAGTTTGGCCAGGGCGCCGATGAAGCGCTCGTTCTCGGGCTCGGTTCCGACCGTCACCCTCAGGGCGCGCTCACGGCCGAGCGAACCACCGGCGCGAACCAGCACGCCACGGTCTCGGAGCGCGGCCACCAGCGCGCCTTCGTCGGTCTCCTCGGGCAGGTGCACCCACACGAAGTTGGCGTCGGAATCGGCGACCCAGAGCCCGAGGCCCCGCAGGCCGTCCTCGAGCCCGACGCGCAGCGCCAGGGTCCGCTCGACCCGCCGGTCGACCTCGTCCTGATGGCGCAGCGCCTCGATCGCGGCGGCCTGCGCGGCGACGTTCAGGTAGAACGGCTGGCGGACCTGGTCGACAGCGGTGCGAAAGTCCTCGGAGGCGCTCAGCCCGTAACCGACGCGGAGCCCGGCCAGGCCGTAGACCTTGGAGAAGGTCCGCAGCAGCACGAGGTTGGGGTAACGGCGCAGCAGCTCGACCGAAGCATAGGGATCGCCGATCGCCAGACAGAACTCGCAGTAGGCCTCGTCGAGGATCACGCAGACGTGGCGCGGGACGCGCTCGAGGAAGGCCTCGATCCGCTCCAGCGACAGCGCCGTCGACGTCGGGTTGTTGGGGTTGCAGATCAGCACCAACCGGGTGGCCACCGTGATCTCGGCGAGCATCGCTTCGAGGTCGTGGCGGTCCTCGGCGCCAAGTGGAACCTGGATTGCCCGGGCGCCCGATGCCGCCGCCAGATGCGGATACACGCTGAAGGCCGGCCACGCGTAGACGACCTCGGCCCCCGGCTCGAGCAACGCCTCCCCGGCGGCCAGCAGGATGTCGCACGAGCCGTTTCCGAGCGCGATCCGCGAACCTGGGATGCCGTAGCGGTCGGACAAGGCGCGGCGCAGCGGCCCGTATCCCGGATCCGGATAGCGGTTGGCGCCCGAGAGGACGCGGGCGGCCGCCTCGACCACCTGCGGTAGGGGCTCGAAACACGACTCGTTCGAGGCGAGCATCGCGATGTCGCCGCCGAGGTCGTACCCGGAGGCGACGGGATACACGGGAATCCTGCGGATGCGCTGCGCGAACTCGAGAGCCACGGCCGTCCTATTGTGCCGACCCTAGATCGGCACGCAGTGAGCGCGCCTCGCCGAGATAGACGTGCCGGGGCTCGTGGCCCTCGGGAGCGTAGTAGTGGACGAGCACGCGAATCACCCGCGGCATCGCGCCGGGAACCGGCACCTCGCGGGCGCACAGCAGGGGCACGCGGTCGAGCCCTAGCCTCCGCGCCGCGACCGCGGGGAACTCGGCGTCGAGATCGTCAGTCAGCGTGAAGATGCAGCTGACCATCGCCTCAGGCGCGAGCGCGTTTCGCTCCAGCAGCTCGCGCATCAGGAGGTCGGTTGCGTCGAGGATCGCGTCGGCCTCGTTGCGCTCGACGCTATTAGCCCCGCGTAGCGCGAACAGCCGCATTGGCCGGTGATTCTGCCAAAGGCCCTTCCGGCTGGCCGGGCGATCCGAGCTCGTACACCGTGGCGCAACCGAATCGCCTGACCGAGACCGTCAGCGGCGCGAGCTCGCGGGCGAGGTCCTTATGCACCGCGCAGTCGGAGAGCACGAAGCGGGCGCCCGACTGCTTCACGAACTGCCGCGCATCCTCCGGTTTGAGCTCCCCATGGAACAGGTCGCGCGCAGCCTGGACGCGGACGTAGCAGTTCGGCTGTGACCACAGGCAGTCGCCGACGAGCGTCCGCCGCCCCGTGGTGGCGGGGATCACCTCGCCCATGTAGCTGCGACTGAGGACTCCGCCCGGGTCCGGGTCTCGCTCCAGGTATCGAAGCGCCGCCCGCTCGTCGCGAGCGATGAAGTTCGCGTTGTCGGGCAGCGGCGCTGCCATCTGGCGGGCGAACTCGAGCAGGTAGACGTTCGCCGGGATCGTGAGCGCGGCGACGGCGAGGGTCGCCGCCAGCTCCCGGCGGCGCAGGCGACGCCACCGGTAGCCCTGAGCCTCCTGCACCGCGAGCACCGACAGAGGGATCGTGATGCCTTGGAATGCATGCAGTGGGGTCGCCCCCGCGGCGGTGCCGGAGGCGATGTAGAGGAGCAGCGCTCCGAGCAGCCAGACGCGCGTCGCCGCCGGGAGAAAGCCGGGCGCCCGCCGCCTGCGCAGCGCGAGCAGCGCGGGCACCAGCAGCGGCAGGATCGCGAGCACGATCGACCAGAGCGGGAAGGCGTGCTTGCTGGCATCGCGCGCGAGCTTCCAAGATAGATCGGTCCGCCCGAGAATCAGGTAGTAGAGCAGCGGAATGCCCGACAGCACGACCGTGAGCGCCGGCAGCGCGAGGCGCTGCCGGAACGACGCCAAGCTGGGACGCGGCAGCGCCAGCAGGAGCTCGCCGAGAATCACCACGAGGATCAGCAACTCGGCGTTCCAGGGGTGGAGCAGGCCGGCGAGCGCGCCGAGCAGTCCGGGCGTCCACTGGAGCCGCCCGGCGGCCCGGGCACGGTCGTAGACGAGCAGCGCACCCACCATTGCCGCAAGCGCGATCAGCCCGAAAACATATCCCCAGGACAGGAATCCCGGGAACAGGTCTCCGAGGACACTGAGGTCGCCGAACACGACCGTGAATGACCCGCAGAACAGCGCCAGCGCGAGTGCCGCCCGGCGCGCCCACATGGACCCAATGCTTCGGTTCACGTACTCGCGCGCGACGAAGAAGAACGCGACCACTGCGACCGGCTTCCACAACAGCAGCGTCAGCCACGGAGCGATGCCGAGGGCGGTCAGCCCGCCCGAGATCACGATCCCCGGCTGGAAGTAGTCGGCGGGAGTGTCGCGCAGCACCCACAGATTCGACGCGAGCAGGTGATGCGAGGCGTCGCGGATCCAGGCGACGTACTGCATCTGGTCGACCACGTACAGGCCGTCGGTCCCGGTCCACTCGCGTCCGTTGACGACCACCTGCCAGAGATCGAGCGCAAGCACCCAGATCGAGAACCCGGTGAACGCGAGCAGCAGGCACAGCTCGAACCGGTCGAGGCGACGGCGCCGCGTCCGCGGAGCGACGGCGACGGCCGCTTCTGGTTCGGGGGCTCTTTCCTGTAGCTCGACGCGCATCCTTACTCCACCGACGCTAACAGCCGCCGTGCGCGCGCAGCGGCATCGCCGCGCTGCGGCTTATGCAGAATTGACTGCTCGCTACTGCTCGAGCTTCTGCTGAAGCGCCAGGGATGCCTGGCCGGCGGACGTAGCCATCGGGTCGATGTGGGCCTTGCCCAGGTAGATCGCGGTGGCCGGGAAGAACGCGAGCACCAGGAACACGGTGAACGCGACGGCGGCGCGACGCAGCCTGATGCTCGTCCCCAGCGCCGCCAGCGGCAGGACCCAGATCACATACCACGGCATCAGCCATGCGAGGCTCGCGACCAGCGCAAGCGTCGACCAGCCCGCGGCGCTTACCCAATCCCCTCGTCGGCGGAGGAAGAACAGCACGGTTACGACCAGCGCGACGTTCGCGAGCCGCAGCACCAGCGGTGTGCCGCCGCCGACGTGCAGCACGATCCCGACGACGTTCGGGATGCTGAAGTCCGTGAGCAGCGTGCTCTGATCCTGGAGGTTGGGGACCGTCAGGCCGAACAGCGCGAAGCTCAGCGCCGCCAGCGGGATCGTCGCGAGCACGGCTCCCGTCAGCACGCGGAGCCGCCGCTGCGCCGGTCGCGCGGCGATCAACAGGAACGGCAGCAACAGCACCGCGGTGAACTTCACGAACACGGCGACCATCACCGCCGCGCCGGCACGGCGGTCGCGACGTGAGAGCAGCAGCGCGATCGCCGCGGTCAGCGGGACGAGCAAGAAGAAGTCATTGTGGAAGCCGCCGACCGCATAGATCAGGTAGATCGGGTTGGCGGCGACGAACAGCACCGCGAACCGCGGATCGCGTCCAAGCAGCGTCGCGCACTTCCAGACGAGCCATAGGAACGCGAGGCTCATCGACACCGTGAGCACCTTCAGCACCCAGTACGCGACGGGGATCGGCAACATTGCGATCGGATACGTGATCGCGGTGAACAGGTAGCCGTAGGGGCTGCGGAGGTGATGCCAGGTCGTGAAGCGGAACACCGGATCGTGGAACTCGACGCCCATCCCGTGCATGTACGGGTTCAGGTGATGGACGCCGCCGAGCCGCGCGTAGCCGAGGTAGTTGAACAGGTCGGTCAGCTGCAGGGGCGGGCTCATCAGCAGGATCACGTGAACCGCGATGACCCAGACCGCAATCGTGCGCATCGACAGCGTCCCGACCGCGAGCACGGCCACGCCGTAGGCGAGCAGCATCCCGGCCAGGACCACGCTCAGGCCCATGCTGACGGCGTAGTTGCTCCTGACGGTCAGGCCGAGCAGCCCATGGAGCGGACCGGCCTCCCAGCCCGGGAACGCGATCCCGCTGTGCGGTACCAGCGGCGAGCGGCGGGCAGTCGCGAACAGCACCACCAGTAACGTCCCCAACATGAGCGACGCGAGCGCAATTCGCCCCGCGACGGGACCGGCCGCGATGCGAGGGAACGCAACATTGAGACGCGCCCCGAGGGGCGCGATCTTCGGAAGCAATACCGTGCCGTCGGGCTGCCCGGTGCTCCCAGCGGCGGAGCCGGAGGCGAGCACGACCGACCCCTCGGCCTGAGTCGAGTCCTGTCGCATTTACCTGACCACATAGTGCCCGCTGCGACTTGGCCCTGCTGCTCGCCAGAGATTGGAATTCTGTTAAGCCGCTGATCGCGCATCTCGGAAGCAACGACGAACTCCTGAGCCAGCGCTAGTCGCCGGCGGTCGCACGGGCGAGCGCCTCGAGCTCGGCGGCGGTGAGCAGGCGGTGCTCGCCGGGCCTGAGGTCGCCGAGCACGAGCGGCCCGAACGCCACCCGCTCCAGTCGCCGGACGGGATGGCCGACGTGGTCGCACATCCGCTTGACCTGGCGCTTGCGTCCCTCCCGGATCGTCAGCTCGATCGTGTCGGGGCGGATCAGCCGAACCGCCGCCGGAGCCGTGCGCCCGTCCTCGAGCTCGACGCCGCGTTGCAGGGCGCCCAGCGCCGGCTTGCGCACGGGCGCGTTCGCGAGCACCGCACGGTAGGTCTTCTCGACCTCGAAGCGGGGATGGGTGAGGCGGTGCGCGAGCTCGCCGTCGTCGGTCAGCAGGATCAGCCCGGTCGTGTCGATGTCGAGCCGACCGACGGGATACAGGCGGCGACTGCTCGGCACGAGCGAGACGACCGTGGGGCGCTTCTGCGGGTCTCGCGCGGTGGAGACGACGCCCGCGGGCTTGTTGAGGGCGAACACGACGCGGGTCTGCTCGAGAGTGACCGTTTGCCCGTCGACCGCGACGGCGTGCGCGCCGCCCACGTCGCGCGCCGGATCCCGCACCGCCTCGCCGTCGACGGTGACCCTGCCGGCCCGCACGAGCTCCTCCGCGTCGCGGCGGGACGCGACCCCCGCCGCGGCCAGGTATTTCGCAAGTCTCACCGCCTGCCACCATAGGAGACGTGGACCTGACGGCAGTGCAGCAGATGCTCGGCGAACTGGGCGAGCCGGCGTACCGCGAGCGGCAGATCTGGAGATGGGCCGCCCAGGGCGCCGGCGACTTCCAGTCGATGACCGACGTGCCGGCGCAGCTGCGCCGCGCGCTCGCGGCCTCGATCCCGTTCTCGACGCTCGCCGTCGAGCACGAGTCCCACGCCCGCGACGGGACCGTGAAGGCGCTGTTCCGCACCGCCGACGGACGGGCGCTCGAGGCGGTGCTGATGCGCTACGCCGACGGCCGGCGCTCGCTGTGCCTGTCCTCGCAGTCGGGATGCCCGTTGACCTGCACGTTCTGTGCGACCGGACAGATGCGCTTCGGCCGCAACCTGACAGCCTGGGAGATCCTCGACCAGGCCCTCCACTTCCGCCGCAGCGCCGGCGCGATCGACCATGCGGTGTTCATGGGCATGGGCGAGTCGATGATGAACCTCGACAACGTACTCGAGTCCTGCGCGCGGCTTCCCGACATCGGCATCACCCACCGCCGCACGGCGATCTCCACGGTCGGGTGGATCCCTGGGATCGCCCGGCTGGCCGAGACGCCGATGCCGCTGCGGCTCGCGCTGTCGCTGCACGCAGCCGACGACGCGCTGCGATCGGAGCTGATGCCAGTCAACGACCGCTACCCGCTGGCCGACGTGATCGCCGCCTGTAAGGCGTTCTACGCCCGCAAGCGCCGCAAGGTGTTCATCGAGTACGTGATGCTCGCGGGCATCAACGACGGCTACCCGCAGGCCGCGCAGCTCGCGGACGTGCTCGACCCGCGCGCGTTCAAGGTCAATCTGATCCCCTACAACCCGACCGACTCGCCGTATACCGGCTCGAGCCCGAAGGCGATCGCGGCGTTCAAGGACGAGCTCGAGCGGCGCGGCCTGGGCGCTACCGTTCGCCTGACGCGCGGGCGCGACATCGACGCCGCCTGCGGACAGCTCGCGGCGCGCGCCTGAGCACTCATGACGAGTGGCTCGGCGTGGCTGGCAAGGACGCAGGCTTGCGTGGCGTGCCCCGGCACGCGAGCAGCCGAGGACGCCGCCAGGCGCGTCGAGACACCGTCAGGCGGTCGCGCGGGCCTCGCCGGCGCGTAACAGGCGCTCTCTGAGCTCCTGCTCGAGCTCAGGCGTGGGGTCGAACGCGCCCACGCCGGGAAGCTCGTGCAAGCCGCTGAGGCCGAACAGGCGCAGGAACAGGTCGGTCGTACGATACAGCGCCGCACCGAACTGGGAGCGGCCGCTCTCCTCGATCAGCCCTCGCTCGAGCAGCGTTGCCGCCGCAGACTCCGCGTTCACGCCGCGGATCCGGGCGATCTCGGGCCGAGACACCGGCTGGAGATAGGCCACGATCGCCAGCGTCTCCGCCTGCGCCGGGGTCAGGGGTGGCGTCCGCGGCCGCGCCAGCAGCCGCCGCGCTGCCGGCTCGGCGGCAGGATGGCTCGAAAGAACCCAGCCGCCGGCGAGCTCGCGGAGCACCAGGCCGCGTCGCTCGAACTCGTAGTGCTCGCGCAGGCGCTCGAGCGCGGTCACGACCTCGTGCAGCTCTTCGCCAGCGGCGTCGGCGAGCGCCGCGGCCTCGACGGGCTCTGGCGAGAGGAACAGCAGCGCTTCGAGCGTCTGCTCGAGCTCCGCACTCATGCCGACACCTCGGCCGTGGCCACCGGTCGAGGTACGGACACCGCCGCCGTGGCCACCGGTCTCGGCACAAGCGCCTCGACCGTTATCTTGCCGAACGGCTCGCCCTGATCCCAGGTCGCCTCCCCCTGCTTGTAGAGCTCCAGTAGCGCGAACAAGGTGACCGCGATCGTGACACGGTCGGCGGACGCGACGGCCTCGTCGAAGCTGAAGCGTCCGCGGCGCAGGAGCCCTCGCAGATGCGCGAGCCGCTCGGCGACCGAGACCTTCGGCACCGAGATGTGACGAACGTCAACGGGCTCGGGGACGCGCAGCAGCTGCCCGATCGCCGACGCCAGCCGGTTCGGGTCGTAGACGGCAGCGGCTTCGGCCAGCGACGCGCGGCGAAGCTGTGGCGGCAGCGGCGCGGAGCGGAAGCGATAACCGGCCTGCTCGGCGAGGCGCCCGTGCAAGTGCGTGGCCGCTGCCCGGTAGCGGTGCGCGTCGAGCAGCCTGGCGAGCAGCTCCTCGGCGGCCTCCCCGGGGTCGAGCTCGATCAGCTCCTGCTCCTCGCCGGGGAGCATCAGCCGGGACTTCAGCTCGAGCAGGGCGGCGATCAGCACCAGAAACTCGGTGGCAGCCTCGAGCTCGAGCTCGCCGCACTGCTCGAGATGGTCGACGTAGGAGATCACGATCTCGGCGAGATCGACCTCGAGCAGATCGACCTCATCGCGCAGCACCAGCGTCAGCAGCAGGTCGAACGGTCCCGCGAATACGTCAAGGTCGAGCTCGAGGTCGCCTGCGTGCACGGGCCAGACACTAGCGGCGCTACCGGACTGGGCCGACTCCCATCGCCCGGCGGACGTCGACCATCGTGTCGCTGGCGATCGCCCGCGCCTTCTCGGCGCCGGTGATGAGGATCTGCTCGAGCGCGTCGTCGGCGGCGGCGCGGATCTCGTGGAAGCGCTCGCGAACCGGGCTCAGGTACTCCACCACGGCATCGGCGACCGCCTGCTTGAACGCCCCGTAGCCGGAGCCGTCGAACTCGCTCTCGACCTCTTCGGGGGCGATCCCGCGGACAGCGGCAAGGATGTCGATCAGGTTCGAGATCCCCGGCTTGTCGGGGGCTCGAACGATCTCGCTGCCCGAGTCGGTGACCGCCGAGCGGATCTTCCTCGCCACGACCGCGGGGTCGTCGAGGACGAGCACAGTTCCCTGCTCGCTTCCGCCCGTCGTGGACATCTTGCGGTCGGGGAACTGGAGGTCCATGATCCGCGCGCCCACCTCGGGAAAGCGCCCCTCGGGAACGGTCAGCGTTTCCCCGAAACGGGCGTTGAAGCGGACGGCGACGTCGCGCATCAGCTCGATGTGCTGGCGCTGGTCCTCGCCGACCGGAACCTGGTCAGCCCTGTAGGCGAGCACGTCGGCGGCCTGCAGCACCGGGTAGAAGAACAGGCCGGCGCTCACCAGATCGCGCTGCGCGCCCGCCTTCTCCTTGAACTGGGTCATCCGGTTCAGCTCACCGAACGACGTAACGCTTGCGAGCAGCCACGAAAGCTCCATCTGCTCCTGGATGTCGCTCTGGCGGAAGAAGATGCAGCGGTCGGGATCGAGTCCCGCGGCCAGCAGCGTCGCGGCGGTGTCGTACACCGACTGTCGGAGCCCGGCCGGATCGTAGGCGACGGTGGTCGCGTGGGCGTCGACGACGCAGTAGATCGCCTCGCCGCGATCCTGCCCCGCCACGTACTGGGTGATCGCGCCGATGTAGTTGCCAAGGTGCTTCCGGCCGGTCGGCTGGATGCCGGAGAAGATGCGCATCGGTTGGGCAGGCTACAAACAGCGGCGTGCAGGCTGCAACGGCGGCGAGCGGGCTACTTCGCGAGCGCCCGGTCCAGCGCCGAGGTCGGGCTCGCGCCGCGCTGCGCGGCGCGCCGGCGCTCGGCCAGCAGCCACGCCGCGATCACGCCGGCGATCCCGCCGCACACGTGGCCCTGCCAGGAGATCCCCGTATGCGGCACCACGCTGGCCAAGAGCGCGCCTCCCCAAATCGCACCAACGAGGGCTCCGGTCACGACCTCGAGCGCGCTGCGGTCGAACAGCCCGCGCGTGAGCAGGTAGCCGGCGTAGCCGAACACGACTCCGCTCGCCCCGACGGTGACCGAGCCCGAAGGCGAGATCAGCCATGTCCCGAGCCCGCCGATCACGATCACGATCGCGGTCACGAGCGCCAGCCGCGTGGCCCCGCACAAAGCGATGATCAGCCCCATGAACACGAACGGAATCGTGTTCGCGATCAGATGGCCCCAGCCGGCGTGCAGGAATGGGGCGGTGAAGACTTCCCAGATCCGGCCGAGATCGCGGGGGTGGATGCCGCCGTCATGGTCGAGCCTGTAGCTGTCGAGCGAGTTGATGATCTCGATCAGCCACATCACGCCGACGATCGACGCCAGCAGCAGGATCCCCTGCTGCTGCGTCTCGCCCCTGCGGGAGGGAGCCGTCGGAACCCCGGTGCTCATGTCAACAGCATCGCAGGTGCGACGCCAGGCTTATTCGATTCTTAGCTACCAAGACGGCTCGAGGATCTCGAGAGCCAGCGCCAGCGCGATTTCGGCCCGCTCGCCAAGTGACGACGCAAGCGTGAATTCCTCGGGCGTGTGAGCGCCTCCGCCGCGCGGGCCAAGCCCGTCGACCGTCAGCGGGATCGCCTGGGCGAGGTGGCTTGCGTCGCTGGCGCCGCCGCGCGGAACGCCGACGAGCGGCCGCCCCAGCCTGGCGCCGGCGCGTTCGAGCAGCGGCGCTGTCTCGGGGGACGTATCCATCCCCGGCCACTCGCGCTCGATCGTCGGCTCGATCGTCGCGCCAAACGCCTCGGCGGGGACGGCCGCCAGCACGCGATCGAACGCGCGCTGGCGGTCGGCGCGTATGTCGAACACGAGCTTGCCCGCGGCGGGGACCACGTTCAGCGCGGCCCCGGAGCGGATCACGGTGGGCACCACGCTGAGGCGCTCGGGGCCGCCCGGGTCGTGCAACGCGGCAACCCTGACCGCCGTGTCGGCGAGTGCCAGGAGCGCATTGCGCCCCTGGTCGGGTGCGCTGCCGGAGTGCGAGGCGCGCCCGGTGGCGGACACCCTCAGCGTGCCGGCGGCCTTTCGTCGCACGACGACTGCCTCCTCCCCGCTGCTCGTTCTCTCCCCCGCCTCGAAGCACAGGCACCCGTCGTAGCCGGCGAACGCATCCACGTGCACGAATGGGTGGGTCCGCCATTCCTCGTCGGTAACGAGCAGCACCGCTATTTCGGCGAACGCCTCCGGACGCGAGGACAGCTCCCTGGCCAGTCCCAGCGCCAGGATCACGCCGCCCTTCATATCCGCCGTCCCCGGCCCGTGCAGTCTGTCCCCGTCGCGCCTGAGCGCCGCGTGCGAGTCGTGGCTGATGACCGTGTCGATGTGGCCGAGCAGGAGCAGCCGCGCGGACCCGCGACCTTCAATCCGCGCCACGAGATCCGGGGCGCTCCCAGGGGTCGAGCACGGCACCCGTTCGACCGCCGCCGCCGGCGGCAGCAGCGCCACGCAGAGGGCGATCGCCTCCTCCGCCCCAGCCACATCCCCTGAGGGTGAGGACACGGCGACCAGCGCCTCCAGCTCGCGCTCGGCTCGCGCGGCGATCTCGGCTGCGCCTCCGACGATCATCGAAGCTCGATCCCTGCCACCACGAACCGCACCCGCCGCAGCGTACGCGCCCCGGGCTCCTATCAGCAACCAGAGCTCAGCGCGAGCCGCGGGCGAGCGCCGGGCTCCCCTGCTCCTGCGGCGCGAGCTCGCCAGTCTCGTGCAGCTCGACCAGCGCCGCGACCGCCCGCTCGGTGAACTGCCGGCCGACCAGCGACTCGCACTCCCCGAGCGCCTCCTCGATGTTCCTGGGAAGGCTGTAGGGGCGGCTGATCGTCATCACGTCCCAGGTGTCGGCGAGCGCCAGCAGTGCCGCCCCTTCGGAGATCTCCCCGGCGGTGAGTCCGTCGGGATAGCCGTCGCCGTCCGGCCGCTCGTGATGGTTGCGGATCCATTCCACCTGTTCGGGCGCCAGCACTCCCTCCACGATCCGTGCGGACAGCTCGGCGTGGTCGGTGATCTGTGCCCGCTCCTCCGGGGTCAGCGGCTCGGTCTTGTACAGCACCGCGTCGGGAACGCCGATCTTGCCCACGTCGTGGACGAGTGCCGCCTCGGTCAGCAGCAGGGTGCGCTCGGCAGACCAGTCGAGCGCGCGTGCGAGCCTCCCCACGAGATTTGCGACGCGCTCGGAGTGCTGGCGGGTAGCCGGATCCTTGGCGTCGATCGCCCGAGCCAGCGCGCGAAGGCCGAGCAGCGCCTGCGAGCGCTCCAGCCGCTCGGCGCGTTCCTGCGCGGAGAGCTCCGCGACCACCGCCGGGTCGTAGACCCAGCATTGATCGCGTCCGCGCGCCTTGCTCCAGTACAGCGCGCCGTCGGCGAGGCGGATCAGCTGCGCCGGATCGTCGGTGATCGCGGTGTCGCAGATCCCCGCCGAGATTGAGATCCGGAATGGCTCGGGAGACGCTGACGCAATCACGCGCCGAGCCCGTTCGACCGCGACCAGCGCCTGCTCCCGCGTGGTGTCCGGGAGGATCCAGGCGAACTCGTCGCCTCCCACGCGCGCCAGCGTGTCCTCGGCCCGCGCAAGCTTCTTCAGGCACCGGGCTACCCGGATCAGGATCTCGTCGCCGGTTTCGTGACCGCCGCTGTCGTTGAGCTGTTTGAAGTGGTCGATGTCCACCACCGCGACCGACATCGTGGTGCCATGGCGCACCGCCCGGGCGGCCTCCGCAGTGAGCCGTTGCTGCATCGTGCGATGGTTGGCGACCCCGGTCAGCGGGTCGCTCGCGGCTTGATCGACGAGCTTCGCTCGATCCTCGATGCTCGCGATCGACGTGGCGAGGAGATCGCCGAACGTGTCCAGCCGCTGCTCGTCCTGGGCACTCAATCTCGTCGGTTCAGCGGCGGCGACCAGGAGCACTCCCCAGGTCCGGCCCGCGACCCTTACGGGCGCCACGATGCTCGAGCTGTAGCCGAGACGCGCGATTGCGCTGTCGGAAGGATGCCTGTCCACGCTCACGGGCTCGTTCGTAGCCAGCGCGCGCGAGACGACGCCGTCGGAGACGATCTCGATCGCGGTTCCAGGCGGATGGCTTCCGCCTTCGTGGTCGGCCCACGAGCCCATCACGATTGCGCCGGCCTCGCCGTCCACCCGCAGGATTTCGGCCAATCCGGAGCCGAGCACGCGCGCCGACTCCTCGGCCGCCAGGTGGTAGATTCGCTCGGCGGGCTCGCCGCCCACCACCGCGGTGGCCACGCGTCGCAGGGATCCCTGCTCGTCCGCGAGCTGCTGGGCGCGGTCGCGCAGCCGCCACATCAGCGTCTTGCCTTCGATGATCGCTCCGCCCAACCCGCAGAAGCCGGCGATCGCAATCACCAATTGACCCAGGAACGCGTCATGCACCGCGCGCCCGTCGTAGATCAACGGCAGCGCCAGCACGATCGAGCAGCCGGCGAGGTAGCCGATCGCGATCGGCGGCGCGAAGAAGTAGGCGGCGAATAGCGACACGAAAAACAGGTAGATCCAGGCCGGGGACGTGGCCCCGCCCGATGACGCGACCACGATCGCCACGCCGGCGAATGCGACGCAAGTGGTGAGGTGGAACGGCCAACTTGGCGCCTGACGCCAGTCGATCACAAGCGGGCTGCACGCCCCCCAGGCGAGAGCCAGGCCCGCGGTGATGAGAAGCGCCGCCGGATGGTGGTGGGACACCCCCGGCAGCACGAAGAACAACGCGAGCGTGAGCCCGGCGAGCAGGTGCAGCACGCCGTTGACAAGCCCGGCGAGCCTCCGCTCTTCCGGAGCGACCCGAGCGAGGAGGGTCACGCGCTCGAGTCGCGCCCGGATCGCCGCAATGCCCCCGCGTCCAAACATCGATTCGTTAATCGGCCCGAACCTCTGCAGCGTTAGTGCATGCTCGCACCGTGGACTTGTGGCCGTACTCAGGCGAGCCCGCGTGGCCGTGCTCAGCCGAGTCCGCGACCGCCGAGCCGGCCGGGGTGCTGGAAGCGCTTACATCGCCTGTCTGAGGACCGGCCGCCGCGCCGCGGCGGCCTCGTCGAGGCGCCGCACCGGCGTCGTGTACGGCGCCTTCTGAGCCACCTCGGGATTTGCCTCAGCCTCGCGCAGGATCTCCGCGACCACCTCCGCGAAGCGATCGAGCGTCTCGCTGGTCTCTGTTTCGGTCGGCTCGATCAGCAGGGCCTCGTCGACGATCAGCGGGAAGTAGACGGTCGGGGGATGGACGCCGAAGTCCAGCAGGCGCTTGGCGAGATCGAGCGTCTTGATGCCTAGCCGGTTGCGCATCGGAGCTCCCGAGAGCACGAACTCGTGCATGCACAGCCGCGCATAGGCCTCCGGCAGGTGCTCGAGCACCCCCTCGCGCCGCAGGCGGGCCAGGAGGTAATTGGCGTTCAACACCGCGACCTCGGAGACCTCGCGCAACCCTGCGGCGCCGAGCGAGCGGATGTAGGCGTAGGAACGCACGAAGACCCCGTAGTTGCCCTGGAACCCGCGCAGGCGCCCGATCGACTTTGGCCGTTCGTAGTCGAGGTCGTAGTAGGGCTCGTTGCCGTGGTGCTCGCGGCGCACCACCTGGGGCCGCGGCAGGTAGGGCTCGATCCGCTCAGAGACGGCGATCGGGCCGGCACCGGGGCCGCCCCCACCGTGGGGCTGGGTGAAGGACTTGTGCAGGTTGAAGTGAACGATGTCGAAGCCCATGTCACCGGGCCGCGAGATGCCCATGATCGCGTTCAGGTTCGCGCCGTCGTAGTACAGCGTCGCGCCGACGCCGTGCACGATCCGCTCGATCTCCTCGATCCCATGCTCGAACAGCCCGAGCGTTGAGGGGTTCGTCAGCATCAGGCACGCGACCTCGTCGGTCGCCTTCGCGCGGAGATCGTCGAGATCGACGTTGCCCTCCGCGTCCGTCGCTACCTTGACCAGCTCGTAGCCGGCCATCGTGACCGTCGCCGGGTTGGTGCCGTGCGCGTTCTCGGGGGTAAGCACGACCGTTCTCCGCGACTGCTCGCCGTGGTCCTCGTGCAGCGCCCGGGTCAGCAGCACTCCGGCGAGCTCCCCGTGCGACCCGGCCGATGGCTGCAGAGAGACGTACGGGAGACCGGCGACCTCCGCGAGCGCCTCCTGGAGGTGCCACATCAGCTCCAGCGCGCCCTGCGCTTGGCTGGGGTGCTGCAGCGGGTGCAGGCGCGAGTGCCCAGGCAGCGCCGCGACCCGCTCGTGGAGCTTGGGGTTGTGCTTCATCGTGCACGATCCGAGCGGGTAGAAGCCCGTGTCCAGATCGAAGTTGCGCTTCGAGAGCCGGTTGTAGTGACGGACGATCTCTGGCTCGGAGACCTCCGGCAGGCGCGGAGGCTCGGTGCGGCGGAGCTCGTCGGGGATCAGTTCGGCGAGGGGGCGCTCGGGAACCTCAATCGGGGGCGCCACGAACGCGCGGCGGCCCGGCTTGGAGCGCTCGTAGATTGTGAGCTCATCGTCGGCGGCCGCAGCGAACCAGCTCACGCCTTGACCTCGTCGTAGGCCTCGAGCTGCTTGGACACGGCCAACCCGACCGTGCCGGCGAGCCGGTCGATGTCGGTCTTCGTGCGCCGCTCGGTGATTGCCACCAGCAGCCCGTCGGCGGCCTCGGGATACTCGGCGCGCAGCGGGTAGCCCGGGTTGACGCCCTCCTCACGACAGCGCGCGATCACGTGATCCACGGGGACGTCGAGCTTGAGTGCGAACTCGCGCACCACCGGCTGATCGTGCAGGGCGTGCACGCCACGGATCGATTGCAGCCGTTCCCGGGCATATGCAGTGCGCTGGAGCATCAGCTCGGCGAGCTCGACGATCCCGCGCCGGCCGAGCCAGCTCAGGTAGATCACGCCCGCGAGCGCGTTCAGCGCCTGGGCGGTGCAGATGTTGGAGGTGGCCTTCTCGCGGCGGATGTGCTGCTCGCGCGTCTGGAGCGTCAGCACGAACCCGCGCCTGCCGTCGAGGTCGCGGGTCTCCCCGGCGATCCGGCCGGGAATCCGCCGCATCAGCGCCTCGGTGGAGGCGAAGAACCCGAACGACGGGCCCCCGAAGTCGAGCCGGTTGCCGAGCGACTGCCCCTCCCCCACGGCGATGTCGACGCCGACCTCGCCCGGCGGCTTCAGCAGCGCCAGGGACAGCGGATCGCACGAGCAGATCGTCAGCGCCCCCACGGCCCTGGCCGCACCCGAGGCGCCAGCCACATCTTCGACGGCACCGAGGAAGTTCGGCTGCTGAACGATCACCGCGCTGACCTGCTCGTCGAGCTCGGGGAGGTTCGTGACGCCATCGTGTAGCGGCGCCTCGTCGACCTCGATGCCCCATGCGCGTGCCAGCGTCCGCAGCGTTTCCCGCGCGTGCGGGTGCACGCCGCGCGAGACCACGAACCTCGAACGGGAGCTGCCCGCGACCTTCGCCATGTAGCCCGCGGCGCCGACCGCGCTCGGGCCCTCGTACACCGACGCGTTGGACACCGGGAGGGCGGTCAGCTCGGAGATCGCCGTCTGGTATTCGAACATCGCCTGAAGGCCGCCCTGGGAGATCTCCGGCTGGTAGGGCGTGTAGGGAGTCAGGAACTCCGACCGTTCGATGATCGAGTCGATCAGCGCCGGCACGTAGTGGTCGTACATGCCGCCGCCGAGGAACGAGAGCTCATCCTCGGTGGAGACGTTGCGCTGCGCCAGCTCCCGCAGCTCCTCGAACACCTCGAGTTCCGAGCGCCCGGAGTCGAGCGCCAGCGGACGATTCAGCCGCAGCGAGTCCGGGATGTCCGCGAACAGCTCCTCGATCGAGCTCACCCCGATCGTCGCGAGCATCTCACGACGATCCGCATCAGTGGCCGAGACGTAGCTGGTCACGTAGTGGCTCTCATGGTGTTTGCGGAAGGGCCCACTTAGCTGAGCGTCGCCTCGTAGGCCGCGGCGTCCATCAGCGAGTCGGCCTCGGAGGGGTCGGACACCCTGATCTTCACGAGCCACCCCTCGCCGTACGGATCCTCGTTGATCGTCTCGGGCTTGTCCTTGAGCGCGTCGTTGACCTCGGTGACCTCGCCCGACAGCGGCGCGAACACGTCGGAGACCGCCTTCACCGACTCAACCTCGGTATACGCCTCATCCTTCTTCACTTCTGCACCGACCTCCGGAGGGTCGAAGAACACCACCTCGCCGAGCGCGTCCTGCGCGTACCACGTGATCCCGAAGGTGGCGTGATCGCCCTCGACTCGGGCCCAGTCGTGTTCGGGGTGGTACAGCAGGTCGGCGGGATAGCTTGGAGCGGCCATGTTCAGGATCCCTTTCTGTACAGGGGCTTGCGCTCGACGACGGCGGGACGGGTTCGGCCACGCACGTCGATCTCGATCCTCGTGCCAGGTTGGTCACGGTCGCTGGAAACGTACGCCATCCCGATTCCACGCTCGAGGCACGGGGAGTACGTGCCGCTCGTCACCGCGCCGCCGCCGATCACCGGGTTGCCGGACCGAGCGATCCCGGGTCCGACGATCACGAACGGCACGAGCTTCTCCGCCGGTCCCTGCGCCCGAACCGCCGCGACCGCCTCGGAGCCGATGAAGCCGGTGTGCTCTTTGCAGCACCACCCAAGGCCCGCCTCGATTGGACCTCGATCCTCGCTGAGATCGTTGCCGTAGAGGTGAAAGCACACCTCGAGGCGCAGCGTGTCGCGCGCGCCGAGACCGGCCGGCGTCGCGCCGCCCTCGACCAGCTCGTCCCATACACCCGGCGCGTCCGCCGGGTCGAGCAGCAGCTCGACCCCGTCCTCGCCGGTGTAGCCGGTTCCGCCGATGAGCATCGCTGCCCCGGCGACGCGTGCCTCCGAGCAATGCATCCGCGTGGCCAGCTGGCAGTCTGCGACGCTCGCGACGAGCCGCCTCGCGCGCGGGCCCTGGACCGCGAGCATCGCGAAGCTTTCCTGCCGGTCGAGCACGTCGACATCGAAAGCTCCGACATGCGCCTGCAGCCACTTGAAGTCCTTCTCATGGTTGGCGGCGTTGGTGACCGTCAGGAACTCGCAATCAGCGAGCCGGTAGGTGAACACGTCGTCGAGCACGCCGCCGTCCTCCCGGCACATCACGCTGTATTGCGCGCCTCCCTCGGGCAGCCGGCGGACGTCGTTCGAGAGCATGCGCTGCAGGAATTCCGGCGCCTGGGGGCCACGGGTCAAGACCTGCCCCATGTGCGAGACGTCGAAGATCCCGACGTCCCTGCGTACGCTCACGTGCTCGACCGCGATCCCGGCGTACTGGACCGGCATCTCCCAGCCGGCGAACGGCACGAGCTTCCCGCCGGCCGCGATGTGGCGGCCGTGGAGAGGGGACCGGCGGAGCGTGGTCTCGGCGGCGGAGGACACCTCCCGACCAGGCTACAACGGAATACCCCGCGACGCCGCACCGAGTGCGGACGAGTGCGCGGGAGATAAGTGTCGCTCTAAGACTAGAACGACGCTCGGTGGCTAGAACGACGCTCGGGTTAGCCCCGCGCACGTTTGGCGCGGCGAGACCTGACGTCCCGGCTGGGAGCGACCTGGCTGGTGGCGTGGTAGAGCGCCGAAATCACCGAGAAGCCCGGCCTCCTGTTCCCGTAGATGTCGAGCATGCCCTTCTGGACATAGGGCGGGTCGCCGCGGGGGTCGCCCCCGGTCCAGCCGGGCTTGGCGGCGAAGTCCTGGAGCGCGAACCAGATCGCTCCCGACAGCCACGGTTTGGTGGCGAACACGCCGAGGTGGTAGGCGGCCGTGTTGGCCTGGAACTCGTACGTCCCGCGCTCCTCGACGGGGCCGTGGCGGCTGGCGTCGAAACCGAACTCGCTGACGACGATCGCCTTCGTCGGATAGCACGCGCGCATCGCATCGAGGAATGGGCTGAGCGCGTCTCGGTCGGCGGAGGCGCCCACGCCTGCGTCGAACCATCCGAAGTACTCGTTGAGACCGATCACGTCGAGCGGGGCGTAGGCCTTCTGACAGGGAACGCCCGGCCAGTCGAGGATCGCGTCACCCACTGGCCTGGTCGGGTCGAGCTTGTGGGCGAGTGCCGCCGCGACCAAGATGTAGTTCGCCTCGGGCCCGCTGACGGGTGTCGCGAGCTCGTTGGCGATGCTCCACAGCATCACCGACGGATGATTCTGGCTCGTGAGGATGTCCGTCCGCAGGATGCGCTCGGCTTGGGAAAGCCAGCCCCGTTGCGCGAGGTACTTGCTCTTCACCTGGTAGACGGGGATCTCCGACCAGATCAGGATCCCGTAGCGGTCTGCCAGCTCCTCGACCTCCGGGCCCAGCGGATAGTGGGAGCGGATCACCGTTGCGCCCAGTTCGCGCACCCACTCCACGAGCATGGTGAGGTGCGCTGGATCGAGCGCGGCGCCCTCCACGACGTCCTGCTCGTGCAGGTTCATCCCGCGGAGATCCAGGAGCCGTCCGTTCAGCGTGAGCCGCCCGCCGACGACCTGGATGCTGCGGATCCCGCTCTGGGTGACGTAGCCGCCAAGCCGTCGCCCCGCCGAGTCCGACAGGGTCAGCGATGCCCGGTACAGGTTCGGGTGGTCGGGCGACCACAGTCGCGGGTGGGCTAAGGGGATCGTCGCCTGCGCCACCCAGCGCCGGTGTGGCGCGATCATGGCGCTGCCAAAGTCAATCCGGGCGGTGCCGTAGAAACCTCTCAGCCGGACCGTCTGAGGCGAGGAGGTGACATTGCGGACCACCGCCTGCTCCTGGATCGAGGCGGCGCAGGATGGACATGGCAGGACCGGCCGAACCTGCACCTGCTGCAGGTCGACTCGCTGCACGGCACGCAGATACACCTCTCGCTGGAGCCCGCCGAAGTTCCACCAACCACCGCTTCGCCCAGGGGGCAGATCACCGCCGCCGCGGCGGTCGTCGACCCGCACGATCAGCCGGTTGATGCCGGGACGAATGGCGGTCAGGTCGAGCTCGAACGGCTCGTAAGCTCCGGCGTGGGTGCCGATCTGCCGACCGTTGAGCCACACGGTAGCGCGGTAGTTCACGGACTCGAAGCGGACGATCCAGTGTCGGTCCGGCGCCGCCACGTACGGCGCGAACGCTCCCACCGGCAGCGTGAAGTCACGGCGGTACCAGCCAACATAGCCGGACATGCTCGCGCTCGTCAGATCTCCGGCGTTGTAGGAGTTCGGCACCGTAACGGGGGACCAGCCGTCGGTCGCGGCGCTGTCTCGCCACCATCCCTCGCCGAGGCCGCCATCGCTGCGGTCGGCTCGATAGAGCCAGGCGCCGCCCAGCAGGTAGCGCCCGCTCTGCCCGTCGGCGTAGAGCGCTCCCGCCGTGGGCGGCTGTGCTGTGTAGGCCGGGCCCTGGGCCGCCCGGGCCGGGCCCTGGGCCGCGTAGGCCCGGCCCTGGGCCGCGTAGGCCCGGCCCTGGGCCGCGTAGGCCCGGCCCTGGGCCGCGTAGGCCCGGCCCTGGGCCGCGTAGGCCGGGGTCTGGGCGCGTGCGGCGCCCGCGAGCGCCAGCGCCATAGACGGCGCCAGCGCCAGCGCGCATGCGCGGGCGATTGACCTCATCGGCTCCTGGTCGCGTGATGCCGCGCGAGCGTCTGGTGCGTCTTCTTGTTCTTCGGCGTCGGCTTCGGCGCGATCTTGAGGTCGCGGACGACGGTGGTCCTGTTGCCGGCGCGGTCGGTGGCGACGATCGTCAGCTTGTAGTGCCCGGGGCGGGTGAACACGTGGGTGGCGCTGTGCCGGATCCGCAGGCTGCTGCCCTCCCCCCACCAGAGCACCACACTGGCGGTGCCCGATGCGCTCGCCGGTGACACCGGCGGCGGCGAGTCGGTGGTCGTGACGAACAGCCGCAGGACCGTGCCGACCCGCCTCACTCCCGTGACGGTGACATGCACGACCGGCGGGACCGTGTCGACCCACACCTTCGCGACCTTCGAGCTGACGGCCAGCCCGGACGGGTTCGACGCGGTCACCAGCCACGTGTGGAGGCCGTTGGGGAGAGCGGTTGGAACCAGCAGTGATGTCGTGCCGGTCCGGTACACCTGCGACTGGTCGATCGTGACGGCGTACCGGACTGGTCCCCAGTGGTCGCGCGCCTCGGACCACGAGAGCACCGGGCGCGGGTTACGGACGTAGCGGAACTTGGTCGTCGCGGTGAACGCGCCGGGCGGCCGGTAGAGCTGGTCGGCGACGAGGCGCGCCGTGTCGCCGCTGCCCTGAGCCCAAGCCACGGCCGCGTTCCCGGAGTAGTCACCGGCAGCGGTGAGACCCCTAGCGGCGCTCACCGGACCGAGCGCGGGCGAGGAGAGCACCAGTTCCGGACCGAACGAGACGCCGTCGGCGGAATACCGCACCCGGACCTCGGGCGGGCCGCCGGTGTCCGGCGTCTGCTGCCAGGCGACGAGGTCTGTGCTTTGCCCCGCCATCGCCGCCGCGACCGCCGGCGCGGACGCGTCCTCGAGGCTGTCGATGCGGATCGTGCCGAGCGCGAACCCGTCCGTTCCCAGCAGCTGCGCGAACACCTGATTGGAATCGTCATGAACGGCGGTGATGAGCCCGTGACCGAACTCACCCATCACCGCATCCGGCCCAGCAGCCCCGCCGGGGCCGGTCCCGGTGACGCCGTCGGCCGCGCTCACACCATCGAACTGCGAGCCCCGCAGCAGCCGCGAGAGCACGCGGGACTGCTGCTGGGGACCGCGCGAGAACACCTCATGAAAGGCCACCTCGACAAACGAGGAGTCGCCCCCGACCGCGACCGCGGGCTCGTCCGCAGCGACCTCGCTGGCGCCCCCCAGCGCAGGCACATCGGCCTGCTCGTAGACGACGCTCGGCGCGGTGCCCCAGATGCGACGCGTGTATACGTGACCGCCCTCCCCCCAAGCGACGATGCCGACGCCGTCGGTTGCCGCGGCGACCGACGGCCGACCAGTGCCGGTGCCGGTGCCGGCGTCATCGGCGGCGACCGCGTCGATCGGGGTGGACTCGAGCGCCCAGCTCCCCTTGTAGTAGTACGCGGCGCGGACGTCGTGCCCACCGGCGCCCGCGACCGTGAACGCGAGGTAGGCCTTCCCGAAGTTCGTCATGGCGATCGCCGGGTTGCTCGCCCCGTCCGCAAGCGCGGTTGGCCCGACGGACGCCGCCGATGCGTTCGGCCGGACCACCACGTAGAGCCTCCCACCGTTGACGAACGCGATCAGCAGCAGCCCTCCGTTGCCCGCCGCGATCACCGGCTGCGAAGAGTCGCCGATCAGGCCGCTGTCGACCTGCTGGGGCGCATGAAACGCGCCGTTCAGAAGCCTCGAGACGAACACGTGCGGCGTCCCCAGTACCCGCTTGCCGTACACCAGCCCGCCGGTTCCGTCGCGCGCCAGCGACATCCCTGACAAGCCGACGAGGTCCGGCGTCGGTCCGTCGATCGTGACCGGCGGGGTCGGTTCGGGACTCTGCGCCACCGCCGGCGCTGGGGCGGCCAGCACGATCCAGAGCGCCGCTAGCAGCGCGCCTGCGCGGCGCCCGCGGGCGGCGCTGCGCACGCAGACGGCACCGACCGGAGCCTTACGCACCGGAAAGCGGTCTCCGCGCACCCGGGAAGTGATCATCGGCCGTGGATCTGACGACCCACTACAACAACAGATCCCGCCCCAGGTTGCGGTCGGGATCGGATCCCCGCCAATGAGGCCTTGACCCCTACCGGTCCTTCAGGAACGACGGGATGTCGATCTCGTCGTCGCGGAGCTCGAGCGACGAGCGCTGCCTGTCGTCCATCGTCACGTCCCGGTCGCGACGTGCCCGCCGGGTCTCCTGCCGCGCCGTATCGGGCCGCGTGTGACCGTGGTCGAAGCCGGTCGCGATCACGGTCACGCGGACGTCCTCGCCCATCGAGTCGTCGATCACGGCGCCGAAGATGATGTTCGAGTTCGCGTCCGCCGCGCTCTGGACGATCTCGGCCGCCTCGTTGACTTCGAACAGCCCGAGGTCATGACCGCCGGTGATGTTGAGCAGGATCCCGGTGGCGCCCTCGACCGACTCCTCTAGCAGCGGCGAGGAGATCGCGATCTTGGCCGCCTCCGCTGCACGGTTCTCGCCACCCGCGTTGCCGATACCCATCAGCGCGCTTCCGGCGTCGCGCATGATCGTCCGCACGTCTGCGAAGTCGAGGTTGATCAGACCCGGGATCGTGATCAGGTCGGTAATACCCTGGACGCCCTGACGCAGAACGTTGTCGGCCTCGCGGAACGCGTCCAGGATCGTCGTTCGGCGCTCCACGGTCGCCAGCAGCTTCTCGTTCGGAATCACGATCAGCGTGTCCACGTTCTCGCGAAGCCTCTGGATCCCCTCCTGCGCCTGCCGGGCCCGCTGCGTCCCTTCGAACGCGAACGGTCGTGTGACCACGCCGACCGTCAGCGCGCCGATCTCGTTCTTTGCGATCTCGGCGATCACCGGCGCGGCGCCGGTGCCGGTCCCACCGCCCTCGCCGGCCGTGACGAAGACCATGTCCGCGCCCTTGAGCGCCTCCTTGATGTCGTCGCGCGATTCGGCCGCGGCACCGTGTCCAACCTCCGAGTTCGCGCCCGCACCGAGGCCCTTGGTGAGGTCGTGACCGATGTTGAGCTTGATGTCGGCGTCGCACATGGCGAGCGCCTGGGCATCGGTGTTGCATGCGATGAACTCGACGCCGCGTAGGCCGGCGTCGACCATCCGGTTGACCGCGTTCGTGCCGCCGCCGCCAACTCCCACAACTTTGATGACTGCCAGGTAACTGCCGCTTTCCATGATTGCCGTCCGACCCTCGAGGTAGCGTTGAGTGTTTGCACTCGTCACGCTTTTTAGCGGGAGTTTCGCACGTTACGGCTTGAAGATGCGCGAAGTCAACGAGCCGGTCCTGCCGCAACGATCGTTGCAGAACGTGGAAGTCTCGAGGCACGTCGGAGAGTTGCGAATTCTACCGGCTAAAGCTTGGGTTGAGGGTTAGCCTCCAGAGGGAGTCGTCGAAGCTGCCACGGACCCGGGCGCCGTCCCGGTGCCGCTTGCGTCGGTTGACGCCGCGCCGGGTGAGCTCGAGCCGCTCGAATCGACCACCCGGGAGGCGCCGGCGCCCGAGCCCGTCGACGCGGGGCTTGAGCCGGTGGCCGTCGCGCCCGAGCCGGTGGCCGTCGCGCCCGAGCCGGTGGTCGTCGCGCCCGAGCCGGTGGTCGTCGCGCCCGAGCCGGCCGCCGTGGCGGTCGAGCCAGGCGCGGCGCTGGTCGACCCGGTCGCCGTGACGCTCGAGCCGGCGGCCGCCGAGCTTGAGTCCGCCGAGGCCGCCGATCCTGCGCCGGCGGCCGGTCGCTGCGGATCGGTCACGTCGATGTACAGGGCTCCAGCTGAGCCGGGGTCGGCGAGCACCACGGCCGCCGCCGCCCATTTCGCGATCAGCCGCGTGCCGTTGCCGAAGTAGATGCTCGGCCCTCCCCGGACCTGTGCCACGAGCCCGTGCGATGCGACCGTGACCACCTGGCTGAGGCGGCCAAGCCATTGATACGGCGCCGCATCGAGGAGCGCCACAGCGTGGAGCGCGTCCGGATCGGTCAACCGCCGGCCGCCGGGAGCGACCCGGAGAGGAATCTGCGGCAACAAGCCTGGCGCGACCGCGTCGTGCAGCAGCGTGCCGTCGCCGGCGACCGCGATCTGACGGCCGCCCACGACCACCACAGCTACGGGCTGCTGCTCGATCACCCGGATCCTCATCCCGTGCGGGAACTGGGTGCTCACCCGCACATCCTTCACAACCGGATACGGCGCCACCGCGCCCCGCAGCTGATCCATGTGGACGTCGAGCGTTGTCATGCTCCCGGCAGCCGCCGCCAGCGCCGAGCGGATCCGTCCTGCGTCGGCGCCCGTGGCGCCTGTGACCGTGACGCGCGTGACAGCGACCAGCGATGAGTCCCGCAGCCACAGCCACGCCCCGCCGAGCAGCAGCAGCGCCGCAACCACGCAGAGGACGATCCGGAGCCGCGGCCTCGGCAGTGAGCGGCGGCGGGCGCGTGGAGCGGGAAATCGACTCGACCGGCGCCGCTTCGAGGCGCCCCCGCCGCGCGGCACCCGGCGTCCACGAGGAGACTTGGGGGAAAAGGCGGCGCGCGAACCGAGCGAGCCCGTCGGGCTCCGCAGCGGGCGTCGTCGCTGCAACCTTGCGACCCAGCCGTGCATCATCCGCGGACCCAGTCGCCGGGGAACTCGACCTCGCCGAGCGCCTGCACCTCCGCCTCGAGTTCGACGCCGAGCCGCTCCTTGACCCGCCGGCGCCCCTCCGCCATCAGCGCGATCACATCCGCCGTCGTGGCCCCGCCGTGGTTCTCGACGAAGTTCGCGTGCTTGGCCGAGAAGCCGGCGCCGCCGATCCGCAGGCCCCGACACCCGGCCGCCTCGAGCAGCTGCCCGGCGGTCTTGCCCTCCGCCCGGGGGTCAGTCGGATTCTTGAACGTGGATCCGAACGTCTTGATACCGGAAGGCTGGGCAGCCTTGCGGCGGGCGCGCATGTCCGCGAGCGTCGCCTTGACCTCGGCGCTGTCCGCGCGCTCGAGCCAAAACGAGGCCTGCGCAACGATCTCGCCCGGGCGGAGGTTCGACCGCCGGTAGGCAAATCCAAGCTCGCCGGGCCTGCGTCGCGACGTGCCGCCCGCGCTGGCCACGTCGACCCACTCGAGCGCACGCGCGAGCTCGCCGCCGTAGGCATTGGCGTTCATCCGCACCGCGCCCCCGACAGATCCTGGAATGCTGACCCCGAACTCGATCCCGGTCAGGCCGGCCTGCGCAGCTCGGGCCGACACGGCGGGGAGGCGCGCCCCACCGCCGCACAGAATCCGGATGCCGTGCAGGTCGATCTTGCTCAGCTCCTTGTCAAGTTTCAGCACGAGTCCACGGACTCCGTCGTCTGCCACTAGGAGGTTCGACCCCGAGCCCACGACCCCTACTTGGAGCTGCTCGCCCTCCGCCCACGCAAGCAGGGCCTCGAGCTCGGCGATCGTCCCGGGACGGGCGAAGAGCTCGGCCGGACCGCCCGTCCGGATCGTCGTCAGCCGAGCGAGCGAGTAACTGCGCTGTACCCCGGGCGGCAGCGTCGACATTTGGCGCAGGGTAGTGGGGCGGGCGGCGACGAACGCCTAAGTGGCTCGTTTCGCAAGTACGACGACATTCGAGCGGCCCCAGCCGGCGCCTGGCTTTGTCCTCGTCGGCTCGTGCAGCGCTGCTGCACGTCGCCTCCTGCGTCCTCGCCAGGCATCCGCCAGTGACCACTCTCGGTGTCGCCGTACTTACGAAAGAAACCACTAGGCGTCGGGCACGGGCCGACCGCCACTCGCGTCGGCGGCGACGAGCGTGCGTCCCAGCGAGTCGATGTTCCCCGCCCCCATCATCAGGCAGACGTCGCCCGGGCGCAGGATCATCTCCAGGAACAGCCGGGTGTCGTCGAAGCTCGGGAGCCACGCCACCGGCCGCCCCGGGGCGACGTCCGCGACCCCGGCGGCGATCAGCTTGCCGTCGACGCCGGGGAAGTCCTCGGCCCGCTCGCGTGCCGGATAGACGTCGAGCACGACGGAGATATCAGCGTGCGCCAGTGCCGCGCCGAAGTCACGGGCCAACGCGCCGGTTCGCGAATACAAGTGCGGTTGAAACACCGCCACCACGCGCTCGCGCCTCAGGGTCCGCGCGGCGGCGATCGCCGCTGCCACCTCGGTGGGGTGGTGGGCGTAGTCGTCGTAGACCGGCGCGCCCGCCGAGCTCTTCCCGAGCAGCTCGAATCTCCGCCGGGCCCCTCGGAAGTCGGCGATCGCCCTCACCGCTCGGGCTGGGTCGGCGCCGGCGAACGCGCTGGCGGTGAGAGCGCCGGCGGCGTTGACCGCATTGTGCGCTCCGGGAACGACCAGCGAAACGTCGAGACCGCGCCATCTGAACCGCGAGCCGGCTGGCGAGAGCACCGGCTCCGGGGCGTCGTACGGGATGGCGCCTTCAGGACACAGGGCCCGCAGCTCTGGGCGGTTCCAGACGACCGCGGTCTCGCCGGCGCGAGCCATGAACGTGCGGAAGGTCTCGTCGAGGTCGAGGCGCGAACTGTAGGTGGAGTGATGGTCGAGCTCGGCATTGGTGAGGACTGCGATCTCGGGGGCCAGCTTCAGCAGCGAGCGGTCGGATTCGTCGGCCTCGATCACGATCCACTCCCCGCTCCCCCATCCCGCGTTCGAGCCGGTGGTCCGCAGCTCGCCGCCGACCACGTACGAGGGATCCATGCCACAGCCGCGCAAGATGTGTACGACCATGCCCGTCGTGGTCGTCTTACCGTGGGTCCCGGTGACGGCTATGCATCGGCGCAGCGCGGCGATCTGGGCGAGCAGATCCGCCCGGTGAAGCTCGCGCCCCCCGGCGGCCCGACGCTCGGCATTGGACGGCGGGACCGCGGTCGAGTACACGACCTCGGCGCCGGCCGGAACGTTCGCGGCGCTGTGGCCGATCACGGTGTCGATCCCACGCTCGCGAAGCCGCTCCGTGTAGGTCGACTCGGCGCGATCAGAACCCGACACCTGAGCGCCCAGTGCGCGCGCGACGAGCGCGAGCCCGCTCATCCCGGCTCCGCCCATGCCGACGAAATGCAGGCGGCGCGTGGACCATTCACCGGACACCGCTGGCGCGGACAGTTGCGGGTCTACCGGGAGCCCTGGACGCGCTCGAGAAGGGCGGCGCGCCCGCCGATCCGGCCTGGTACCACGTAGTCGTCACCGGAGCGGCCGTAGATCAACGGCGTGCTCCGCCGCTCTCCCGACCGGCGGCCGGTGGTGGTGAGGATCAGCACGCTGGCCCCTTGCCAGTCGTGGCCCTCGGCGCTACCGGTCTCAACGTATCGCCGTACATGTTCCTGACCGAACAGCATTCCGCTCCACCTCTCTCGGGGATCGACTGAGCCGACGAGCCTAGTGGCCCATCCTGCAAGTCCGTCGCGGTCTGGCGGCTGCAAATCTTCGCGTGCCGGCGTCCTCGGACCTCGATGTGCCAAAGGCACACCTTCGGTCCTGCGTCCTTGCCACGCTCGATTTTCGCTCGCCAGCCCATCAACGGACTCACAGGATGAACCACTAGCCAAACCGGCCGATCGCGCGGGCTTCGCGCTGCCGGCACTGCGATCGAAAATGCTGGACTCGGCGCGATCTTCGGCCAGGTGCAGAAGCTCACTGACCGGGGCGCGCCGCCCGCAGCAGCTCGTGCGCGATCTCCTTCGCGGCTTCGGGACGGGCGAGCCCGGCGGCGGCGCGAGCCATCGCGGCGAGCCGGGGGCGGTCTGCCAGAAGCTGCCCGACCACCTGAGCGAGCCGCGCGCCGGTCAGCTCGGAGTCGCGGATCACGACCGCGGCACCCGCGCGCTCCATGAACCGGGCGTTGCGGCTCTGGTGGTCGGCGGTGGCGTGCGGGTATGGGATCAGCACGGCCGGTCGGCCGTGGGCGACGATCTCGAACACCGAGCCGCCCGAACGCGCGACCACGAGGTCGCTCGCGAGCAGCGCCTCGCCGAAGCGCGAGATGTATCCGCGGAGGTCGTAGTGCGGGCCCGGCGCCTCGAGCGTGTCGAGGTCGCGCTCGCCGGCCGCGTGCAGCACGCGGAACCCGGCTCCCCTGAACGCCTCGATCGCCGCGTGGTTGATCGAGCGGGCCCCGAGCGAACCGCCGAACACAAGCACGCAAGTGTCTTCGGGTCCGATCCCGAAGCGGGCGCGGGCGGCGCGCCGGTCGCGCGCCGGGGGCGGTACTGGCCGGCCGGTCACGCGGTAGCGCCGCGACTCGCGCCCCTCGATCGGGAACGCGAGGCACACGCGCCGCGCGAACGAGGCCAGCAGTCGATTGGTCAGGCCGAGGTGGCTGTCGGCCTCCATCAGCACCAGCGGCGTCCGGCGGAGCACGGCGGCCAGTCCAACCGGCCCCGCAACGTAGCCTCCCGCGCCGAGAGCTGCAGCTGGACGCAGCGTGCGGATCAGCCCGCGCGCCTGGCGTAGCGCGCCGGTGTCGATCGCCACGGCGCGAGCGGCCTGCAGCGGCCGGCGGCGCGGAAGCGACACCACGCGAAGGTGATGCAGCTCGTAGCCGGCGGCAGGCACCAGCTCTAGCTCGGCGCGCTCACCGCCGATGAACAGGACCTCGGCGCCCTCGTCGCGCAGGGCGTCAGCGACGGCCAGCGCCGGCACGACGTGCCCGGCGGTTCCGCCTGCGCCGATCACGATCCGCGGCGGCATCAGCGCGAGATGCCGCGGATCTGTGCGGACCGGATCCGTCGATTGCCCGCAGCCGCCTGGCTCCCGGCCGTGAGATGCCCAGCAGCAGACCGACTGCCGCGAGCATCACGCACAAGTTGGTGGGCGCGTAGGAGATGAACGGCAGCGGCACACCGGTCAGCGGCGCGAGCCCGAGTACGACGAAGATGTTGAGGATCCCCTGGCACAAGATGAGTGAGGTGAGCCCGGTCGCAAGGAGCTTCGCATACCGATCCACGGCCCGGCGGGCGGTGCGCAGGCCCGCGTAGGCGATCATCCCGTAGAGGAAGACCACGCCGAACACCCCGAGCACGCCGAGCTCCTCGCCGATCACGGCCAGGATGAAGTCCGTCTGCGCCTCCGGCAGCCAGAAGATCTTCTGGACCGAGTGGCCCAGCCCGACGCCGAGCAGGCCGCCCGATCCGAGCGCGATCTGACCCTGCACGGCCTGAAACCCGCCGGCAGACTTGTGCGACCACGGATTCAAGAACGACGTCAGCCTGGCACGCTGATACGGCTGGGCCAGGATCAGCAGCAGCACGACTACACCGGCGATCAGCGCCAATCCGGCGAGGTAGCGGATCGGGATCCCGGCGGCGATCAGCAGCGCGGTGACCGAGAACGCCACGACCATCGTCGTTCCCAGGTCCGGCTCGGCCACGATCAGCAGGCAGGCGGGGCCGGCGACGACCGCGATCGGGGCGATCGCCTCCCGGAAGCTCCGCATTCGCTTCGGGTGGTCGGCCAGGTGCCGCGCCACGTACAGGACCAGCGCGAGCTTCATCAGCTCTGAGGGCTGAAACTGGATCGGGCCAGCCGCGAACCACCGCTTGGCGCCGAGCACGCGAACGCCGAAGCCCGGGGCGAGCACCAGCACCAGCAGCGCGAACGACCCCAGAAGCAGCAGGGTCACCAGTCGCTGGTCCAGCAGCGCGAGCCCGCGGCGCTCCAGCACATACATCGCCCCCAGCCCGATCGCGCCGAACGCCAGATACCTGACGAACGGCCCGGTCCCATAGCCCTTCCCGCTGAGCACGCCGATCGGCGAGGACGCGCTGTAGACCATGACCGCCCCGAATGCCAACAGGCACAGCGTCGCGGTCATCAGGACGCGGTGCTCCAGCGGAGGGGCGATCCGCCGTGCCGGCGCCCCACCACGATCCCTGCGTCCGGACGGCCGGCGTGCGCTCGCAGCGTCCGCCGGCGCTGCCGCGGCCCGCGCCATCAGCCGCCCTCCACGAGCTCGCGAAAGCGCGCGCCGCGGGCCTCGAAGTCGCGGAACTGGTCATAGCTCGCGCACGCCGGCGAGAGCAGCACGACATCGCCGGGCACGGCTGCGTCACGCGCCTGCGCGACCGCGTGCTCGAGGTCGCCGCTAAGCCGCAGCTCGACGCCGCTCGGCTGGAGCGCCTCCGCGAGCTCCCCGGCGGCCTCCCCGATCACGTACACGGCCCGGCAGCGCTCGGCGACGAGCGCCGCCAGCGGCGAGAAGTCCTGGCGCTTGCCCCGTCCGCCGGCGATCAGATGAATCCCGCCCGGATACGAGCGCAGCGCCACCACGGTGCTCGCGACGTTGGTCGCCTTTGAGTCGTTGACGTAGCTCACGCCGCGCTGGGTGGCGACGAGCTCGAGGCGGTGCGCCACGCCCTTGAACGTGCGCAGGCCGTCGGCGACAGCCTCCGCGGCCATCCCCCGCGCCAGGCACGCGGCAGCGGCGGCCATCGCGTTCTGACGGTTGTGCTCTCCGGGAAGCGCGACGTCCGTGGTCGCGATCAGCGGTGCCTCGTCCCACCACAGGTAGCCTGAACGCTCCGAGAGCTCCGCGCCGCCGCCGCTGCCGAACAGCACCTGACGCGCGCACCCCCCGAGGTCCACGACGTCGAGGTCGACGGGGGCCACCGCGATGTCGTCGTTGCCCTGGTTGGCGAAGATCCGCAGCTTCGCGGCGACGTAGTCCTCGTAGCCGGCGTGGCGGTCGAGATGGTCGGGCGCGAGGTTCAGCAGCACCGCGGCCTCGGGAGAGAACGCGACCGAGTCCTCCAGCTGAAACGACGAGGTCTCGCAGACCACGGTCGCATCGGACGCCAGCGAGCCGACGAGCGAGGAGACAGCCGTCCCGACATTGCCCGCGACCGCCACCGGTAACCCGGCCTCTCGGTGCAGGTGCCCGATCCATTCGGTGGTCGTGGTCTTGCCGTTGGTCCCGGTCACCGCGATGAACTCGTTCGGGACCAGTCGCCAGGCGACCTCGAGCTCGCCGTACACGGGGATGCCGCGCTGTCGCGCCGCGACAACGGCTGGCGCATCCTGGGGAACGCCGGGGCTCTTGACGAGCGCTTGCGCACGGGCGGCAAGGGCGGCTCCTGTCGCATCCAAGTGGACTTCGACGCCGACCTCGCGAAGCCTCCCCGCGGCGCTCGTCAGGTTCGGTTGATCGCGCGCGCCCGCATCGCAGCCGATCACCTCCTCTCCTCGGGCGCGCAGCGCCAGTGCTGCAGCAACGCCCGAGCGGGCGAGGCCGACGACCAGGTATGGCCCAGGTGGGAGCGGCGGCCGCGGCTTCAAGGCTGGAGAGTGCTCCCCGAGGAGGCGCTCAGCCGCGGATGCTGAGTTGGTACACCGTGAAGCCGATCGCTCCGCACGCGGCCGCGACGATCCAGAAGCGCAGGATGATCTTCGTCTCCGACCAGCCCTGGAGCTCGAAGTGGTGGTGGATCGGGGCCATCAGGAAGACGCGCTTGCGAAACGTCTGGAAGGTGAACACCTGGATCAGGACCGACAGCGCCTCGATCACGAAGATTCCGCCGAGCAGCGGCAGCAGCGCCTCGGTGTTCGACATTACCGCCAGGCCCGCGATCGCCCCGCCGAGGCCGAGCGAACCGGTGTCACCCATGAAGATGCTGGCGGGAAAGCTGTTGAACCACAGAAACCCGACGCACGCCCCCACCAGGCACGCGGCGAGCATCGTGAGATCCCGCTGCCCGGTGGTGATGAACGTGATCCCGATGTAGGCGAGCAGCACGATCGCCGCGCACCCCGCGGCCAACCCGTCGAGCCCGTCGGTCAGGTTCACGGCGCTGGTGGTCCCAGCGACGACGAGGTAGATGAACACTGGATACAGCGGCCCGAGATCGACGCTGACGTCTACGAACCGCAGCTTGATGGTCGCCGGCAGGCCCGCCTTCTTGGTGGCGACCCACCACAGCCCGAGCGAGATCGCGATCGTCACCGCGAGCTTCGTCCGCGCGCGCAGGCCGAGCGACCGGCGTTTCACGATCTTCGCATAGTCGTCGGCGAAGCCGAGCAGCGCGCACGCGAGCGCCGCGCCGAACACCCCCAGCGACTGCCAGTCGCGAGTCGACAGAATCAGAAACGGCACCGCGAACGCGATGATGATGATGATGCCGCCGACGGTCGGCGTACCGGCCTTGGCGTGGTGCCCCTGGGGGCCCTCCTCGCGGATGTTCTGCCCGAACTGGTTTCGCCTCAGAAACTCGATGAACTTCGGGCTGAGGAACAGGCACATCAGGAGCGACGCCGTCCCGGCGATCAGGATCCGACCGGAGATCGACCCCATCAGACCGGCACCCCGGCTCGCACCGAGCGGCAGACGAGGTCGAGGCCGACGCCGCGCGAGGCCTTGACGAGGACCACGTCGCGGGGCGCCAGCAGCTCGGGCAGGAGCGTTGCGGCCTCGGCCGCGTGCGACACGGAGTGGAGCTCGCCGTGGAAGCGCTTGCCCATCGCCGCGGCGAGCGTCCCCACGGTGAGGAGCAGATCGACGCCCGCGTTACTGGCGTGCGCGCCGATCTCGGCGTGGAAGCGGATCTCGTCGGGTCCGAGCTCGAGCATGTCACCGAGCACCGCGACGCGGCGAGACCCCGGGTGGCGCGCGGCGGTGGCGGCGAGGTCATCGAGGGCGGCACGCATCGACATCGGATTGGCGTTGTAGCAGTCATCGATCAGCGTGACGTCGTCGGGCAGCCGCGTTCGCTGCCCACGGCCGGGTGAGAACTCGACCCACAGCCGGCCGCTCGGGGTGACGCCCACGGCGTTCGCCGCCGCGACCGCTGCGAGGAGGTTGTGCTTCAGGTGGGCCTGGGTGAACGGGACCTCCAGGAGCAGCGACTCGCCGCCCAGGTCGATCTCGACGCGGCTTCCCTCGCCGTCGGGCAGATCGCTCGCGCTGTGCAGCTGAACCGCGCCGCCCTCGCCGAACGTGACGGTGTTCACGTCCGCCCGCAGATGCGGCTCGAGCAGCGGCTCCGACGCCGGGATCACCGCCGTCCCGCCTGGGGGCAGCGCCGTGATCAGCTCCGCCTTCGCGGCGGCGATCGCGTCGATCGTTCCGAGCAGCTCGAGGTGGACGGGCCCGATACTTACGATCACCGCGACGTCGGGCTCGGCGATCGCGGCCAGCTCGGCGATCTGTCCGGCGCCGCGCATTCCCATCTCGAGCACCAGTACCTCGGTCTCGGCGGGGGCGCCCAGGATCTCGAGCGGCAGTCCGATCTCGGTGTTGAAGTTCGCGCGCGATGCGACAGTCCGGCGGTGCGGAACCAGGAGCGATCGCAGAAGGTCCTTCGTGGATGTCTTTCCGGTCGACCCGGTCACGCCGATCACGCGCGCATTGAGCTGCCGACGCCAGCGGGTTGCGAGCGCTTGCAGGGCTTTCAGCGGATCGTCGGCTGCCAACACGGTGGCGGTTCCTGGCGCTGCTCTCGCTGCCGCTCGTGCGTGCTCGGGCGTCGTCAGCGTGCCCCAGGCGCCGTTCGCAAGCGCCTGCGCGGCGAACTGCCCGCCGTCGGTGCACGCGCCTTGGAGCCCGGCAAACAGAGCGCCGGGGCCGGCCTCGCGCGAGTCGATCACGGCGCGTTCGGGCCCGGTCGCACTCGGTGGTCTCGCGAGCAGCTCTGCGCCCGCCGTTTTGGCGAGCTGTTCGGGGCTCCAGGCCCTCATTCGGCGCAGGTAGCGTCCTGTTGCACAGCCACGTCGCCGGCGATCACATGATCCCGTCGCATCGCCGGGAGAGTACTTGGACGGCCGGAGGTCGGAGGTCGGAGCGCTCAGCCTGCCAGGGCGGTGGTCGGAGCGCTCAGCCTGCCAGGGCGGTGGTCGGAGCGCTCAGCCTGCCAGGGCGGTGCTCCGCAGGGCTCCCCGCGCGACCGTGACGTCGTCGAACGGGACCTTGCGTCCGCCCTCGAACTCCTGCCCCTGCTCGTGCCCCTTGCCCGCGATCACGACCACGTCCCCGCGCTCGGCTCCGGCGATCGCCTGACCGATCGCGATCCTGCGGTCGACCTCGTGCTCGACGTTGAGACCGGTCCCTTCGAGGATCTCCTCGATGATCGCCTCCGGCTTCTCGGAGCGGGGATTGTCCGATGTGACGATCACGCGGTCGGCAAGCCGGCGGGCGATCTCGCCCATCATCGGCCGCTTCTTACGGTCACGGTCGCCGCCGCAGCCGAACACCACGTGGAGGCGCTTGTCGGTCAGCGTTCGAGCGGCTCGGAGCACGTTTTCGAGCGAATCCGGGGTGTGGGCGTAGTCGACGAGCACCGCGAACGGCTGCCCCGCGTCGACGGTCTCGAACCGGCCGCGGACTTGGCCCGCGGCTGCGATCGCGCGCGCGGCGGTCTCTGCCGGGACGTTCAGCGCGCGGGCGGCCGCGAACGCGCCGAGGACGTTGTAGACGTTGAAGCGGCCGCGGAGCGGGGAGACGAGCTCGATCTCGCCCTGCGGCGCGCGGACCGTGAATCGCGAGCCCCCCAGGCCGGTGTCGACATCGCGCGCGACGTACGCGGCCCGGCCGTCCTCGAGGGCGAACGTGACGGCGCGCTCCGCCGCCAGGTCGGCGGCGAGCCACGCGCCGTACGGATCGTCGACGTTGACGATCATGCTGTTCGGCTCGAGGTCGGTGAACAGGCGCCGCTTGGCGCGGAAGTAGTCGTCCATCGTCGCGTGAAAGTCGAGGTGATCTTGAGTCAGGTTTGTAAAGATCGCGGCGGCGAAATGGATCGCGTCGGCGCGGCGGAGCTCGAGCGCATGGGAGGAGACCTCCATCGCGCATGCCCGGTCCCCGGCGTCCAGCATCCGCCTGAACGTCCGCTGCAGGTCGATCGCCTCGGGCGTGGTGCGCTGCACCTCGTGCTCGATCCCTCCGATCACGCTCTTGACCGTCCCCAGCAGACCGGTGCGGCGATCATCGGCCTCGAGGATCGCGCGCACCAGAAACGCAGTCGTCGTCTTGCCGTTGGTCCCCGTGACGCCGACTGTCTGAAGCGTCTTCGTCGGATCGCAGTAGAACGCGGCCGCCGCCGGAGCCATCGCGGCGCGCACCGAGCGTACGAGGACCTCGGGGACGCGCGGCTGCAGCGGCCGCTCGACCACGAGCGCCGCCGCCCCCCGGGCGATCGCGTCCAGGGCGAAGTCGTGGCCGTCGCGGGTGAAACCCGGCACGCAGAAGAACAGCGTGCCGGGGGTGACCGCGCGGTTGTCGTATGTGAGGTTCGTGATCTCGAGTTGTGCCGCTGACGGCTCCGTCGATGGAATCACCTGGCCGAGGCGCATCGGGAGCAGCGTACTTGGGCGGCCGGAGGGTGATTGGCCCCCGCGGCCACGGGCAGGCTCCGCCATCAGTCGATTCGACGCTCGAACGCCGCTGCCGCGATGCACGCGCGCGCCAGGGGAGACGGCGCGCGGAATCGGGATCGGTCGCCTCACCCTTGGCCGAATCCCCTTCCGCGGCTCACCAGCTCGCGCCGCTCGATTACGCGGTCGACGAGGCCGTACGCGAGCGCCTCCTCCCCCGTGAAGTAGCGATCCCGCTCCATGTCCGCGTGGACGCGCTCGATCGATTGCCCGCTGTGCTTGGCATAGATCTGATCGACCCTGCTGCGCAGCGCGAGCACCTCCCGGGCGTGGATCTCGATGTCGCTCGATGGGCCCTCGAATCCGCCGGATGGCTGGTGGATCAGGATCCTGCTGTTTGGCAGCGCCATGCGCTTGCCGGGCGCACCGCCGGCGAGCAGCAGCGAGCCCATCGACATCGCGATCCCGTAGCAGATCGTCTGGACATCCGGCCGGATGAACTGCATCGTGTCGTAGATCGCCATGCCCGCGTAGATCGAGCCGCCGGGCGAGTTGATGTACAAGTGGATGTCCTTGTCGGGATCGTCGGACTCGAGGTGCACCAGCTGCGCGACGATCAGGTTGGCGGTCTCCTCGTCGACCTGGCCGCCGAGGAACACGACGCGGTCGTTCAGGAGGCGTGAGTAGATGTCGAAGGAGCGCTCGCCGCGAGCGGTCTGCTCGACGACCATGGGGACCAGTGGCACGGATTCCTCCTCTGTCGCGTGATAGGGTGCAACCCAGTGGTTGCACAGGAACATAGCACGTGCGCAACCTTGTGGTTGCGCGTCTCCGGGCACGACGCTGTCGGGCTCGCTGTGCGGATCGAGCGCTGAGAAAGGGAGGCGGAGAGATGACTGATCGAATCGAGCGTGAGCTGCTGCTGTCCGCCTCTCGCGAGGATGTGTGGGAGGCGGTGCTCCGCGACGGTTGGCTCGCCGAGGAGGTGGATTTCGATCTGCGCGCCGGCGGAGAGGCGAGCTTCCGTTCGCAGGAGAGCGTCAAGACCGGGTGGGTCGAGGAGGTGCTCGCTCCGGTTCGTCTCGCCTTCTGGTGGGGCGAGGACGGTGAACCGGCCTCCCGGGTCGAGCTCACGCTCACCGACGACGGCTCGCAGACGCGACTGCGGGTCATCGAGACGAGGCCGCTCGAAGTGCTCGAGCTGGTGGGACTGCCGCTGCCCCGAGCCGGCGGACGGACGTTCGGTCCGGCGCTGATCGCGGCGTGAGTCCGACGTGACATCGGCTCGCGACCACGCCGGCGCCGTATTCGGGGCGCTGTCGGATCCCACCAGGCGCGCGCTGCTGGCGGCGATCGCCAATTCCCCCTCGGCCACCGCCACCGAGCTCGCAGCCGAGCTTCCGATATCCCGCCAGGCGGTCCTCAAGCACCTCGCCGCTCTAGCCGACGCTGGTCTGCTCGACCGCGAGCGGTCCGGGCGCGAAGTCCGATACCGCGTGACCCCCGCACCGCTGTCCGAAGCCGTTTCATGGATCGCAGACGTCGGAGGGCAGTGGGATGACCGTCTGGCGGCCCTCAAGCACGAGTTCGGCGGCTAGAGAGCCAGACGCCTCACCGGCACCAAACCTCACTAAAGCTGCACAAAACTCTAGGGGGGGTCGCCTGGTGTGCGAACGCCTGCTCGTGCCTATATTGCGATCACGCTGAAGTCGGAGAACGGAGGCGGCTTTCTCGCCGCCAAGCAGGCAAAGAAGCCACAGCAAAGGAACGCCATGGGGGCTATTCAGACACCATCACTCAGATCAGACGTCATCACGCGGCCGTCGCGCCCGTTTGCGCGCGTGAGCGCGGTGATCCCGACGCTCAACGAGGCGGCGAACCTGCCGCATGTGTTCGCGCGCCTGCCGGTCTCGGCGACTGTTCGAGGTCATCATCGTCGACGGTCACTCGACTGACGACACGATCGAGGTCGCCCGCGAGCTCTGCCCGCCGGTCCGGGTCGTGCTCCAGGACGGCGTCGGGCAAGGGCAACGCGCTCGCGTGCGGCTTCGCGGCGGCGCGGGGCGACATCATCGTGATGCTCGATGCCGACGGCTCGACCGATCCGGCGGAGATCCCCGCGCTACCTCGACCGCGCTGTTCGAGGGCGCGGACTTCGCCAAGGGCTCGCGCTTCATGCGAGGGCGGCGGCAGCGCCGACATCACGCCGCTGCGCAAGCTCGGCAACCGCGTCGCTCGAACGGGATCGTCAACCTCCTGTTCGGGACCGACTACACCGACCTCTGCTACGGCTACAACGCGTTCTGGTCCGAGCTGCTTGCCGACGCATCGACGTCAACTGCGCCGGCTTCGAGGTCGAGACGCTGATCAACGTCCGGGTCGCCAAGGCCGGCCTGAGCTGTCGCCGAGGTGCCGAGCATCGAGCAGGAGCGGATCCACGGCGTCAGCAAGCTGCACCCGGTTCGCGACGGCACTGCGGGTGCTGCGGACGATCCTCTCCGAGCGGTTCCGCCCGCGCGCGCGCCAACGAGTCACCGCCGCGCCGTCCTTCCGTGAGCTCGAGCGGGCGAGTTCCGCGAGCTCGCCGTTCGCCGAGCTTGTAGACCGTCCCGTCGAGGCCGGCCGCGTGCCTTCCCGACGAGTTACTGACAGGCTCCCCATGGCGAGCGGACCCTAGCTCCCCACCGAGGGGCGGCTTTCGAGTCGCCTGTGCTCCGAGACGACCCCCATACCTCGCACAACCGCGGAGATGGCGAACCGAAATCTCTGACCGCGGTTCGAGCCCCGGGGCGTCGACGACCTCGACCTCCACCTGTCTGGTTCCAGTCACACACCCGGTAGACGGCCTCCGCTGCCGAGGTGGACCTGCCGCCTGAGTTCACCGACTCTGAGTTCGCTGCTCGCGTGACGGCAATCTTCCTCGTGGGGGCGGCCAGTGTCGCGAGAGGCGGAGCACGAGACCAGGTGCCGCCCCAGCGCCAACGAATCTATCAATCCGCCTGCGCTCAGGATTATCGGGAGGTGCGTACCGATGAGCACCGATAGCGGAGCCCGCACAGGCGTCGTCGTCGAGTGCGAGGTGTCGACAGGGATCCCCGCGATCGCCGCGCTGGCTGCGGGCGGACAAGCGCTCGTGCTCGTGCGCGTGTTCAGCGAGCCGATCGGGATGCTGAGTCTGAGGCTTCCCGCCGGTGGCATCTCGCCCGACGAGCTGGCACGCGAGATCGTGGCCGAACTCGAGCCCGAGTTGCACGATCGGCTCGTGCAGTGTGGCCTGTCGTGGGTCGGTGAACTGCCGACGGAGGGGCTGGAGCCGTTGCGCACTCCGCAGTTCGTGGCGACTCGTGAGCGCGTGCTGCGCGACGGCCCGGAGATCACCGTCGCGAGTCTGCACGCGTGACCGCACCGATGATCTGGCGCGGCGCTCGAGAGCATGCGCCACGCAGGAATACCCGCGCCTGCGGATGCTCGTCGATCGACAACGCACCGTCCGATGACGTACCCAGCGGCTCGTCAGCGGCTCGCGGGCGAGCTGGAGGTCCGGTACGTGACTCGAACCGCGGCCCGGGCTCTCCTGGGCACGCAATCGGGCGATCGACGCGTCCGGTAGCGAAGTCATCGCCTGGGCCGACGACGACGAGACTGTGCGATCCGCTGGTGGGCGCCGAGATCGCGCGCGCGTTCGTCGAAGTCCCGGCGGCCGGATGCTGTGACCGGCCTGGTCGCGCCGGCCGAGCTGGCGACCCAGTGCCAAGCGCTCTTCGAGCAGTACAGCGGCGTTCGCCGCGGGCGCGGATTCACACCGACCAGGTGTTCTCCCCCGCAACGGCGGCACCGAGCAGAGCCCCCTATATCCGCTGCCCCCGTTCGGAGCCGGGGCCAATATGGCTTTCCGGCGCGACGCGATCGAGCGCATCGGCCGGTTCGATACGCGCGCTCGGCACGGGAACCGTCGACGCTGGCCGGCGAGGACACGGCGGCGTTGAGCACGCTGCTGCTGGCCGGCGGTACGATCGTGTACCAGCCCAGCGCGATCGTCTTCACCGCCACCGCCGCGACTACGCCGCCCTGCAGCGGGTGATGCTCGGCTACGGCCGTGGTCTCAGCGCGCTATTACGCGAGCATGGTCGTGCGCCACCCCGGCTGTATGCCCGAGCTGCTCGGCTGAGCCGGCGGGTCCTGCGCGATCAGATCGTCCGGCGGCGCCGGCCGGCGCCGCGGCGAGCTCGACGAGCTTCCCGCAGCGACTCCTGCGCGTCAACCGCAAGGGCCGGCTGCAAGGCGCGTTCCTGTATCCCGTGCGCGCGGATGCGCGCACGACGGCTGGCCGGCGAGAGCGCGGGGAGCTGAGCGCAGATGAACGGCCAAGCAGACAGTCCCCGTGCTCACCTACCACAGCGTCGGCCGCCGAGCCGATTCCGGAGACTTCGCCCCGTTCACGGTCGATCCGTCGCTGTTCGCCGAGCATCTCGCGGCGCTGCGCCAGTTCGGGACGCCGGTGATCTCGTTCTGGCGAGGTCCCCGAAGCGCTCGCGACGGGAGCAGCCGCGGTCGCGATCACGATCGACGACGGACTCGCTGACGCCGCCGAGACCGCCTGCCCGGATCTCGTGCGCCATGCGGACTGCCGGCGACGCTGTTCGTCCCCAGCGCCTACGTCGGAGGCGGCGCCGGCTGGCTGCCGGGCGCCGCCGGACGGCGTCGGATCCTGGACTGGCAGACGATCGCCTCGCTCTCGCGGAGGGGTTCGAGATCGGCTCGCACGGCCGCATGCATCTCGCCGCCGATGTCAACTCGCAGGATCTGATCGAGCGCGACGCGCGCGCAAGCCGGCTCGAGCTCGAGGATCACATCGGCCGCGCCGTGCGCAGCTTCGCCTATCCGTTCGGCTTTCAAACCGGCGCCCGCAGCGCGCAGTCCGCGACGGCGGGCTTACTGGCAGGCCTGCGCGGTCGGCGACCTCCCCGCGCGAGTCGGTGCGACCGTTGGGCGCTGCCGCGACTGCAGGTGTGCAGCGACACCACGCCCGAGGCGCTGCTCGCCTCTTCTCAGGCACCGTCCGGCGCTGCCGGCGCGTGCGTGGGCTACGACCAAGCAGACGGGTTCTGGCATCTGGGCCGCCGCTGGGCGGGCTGGGGACCCACCGGAGGCAGGACGTCTGCAGGAGCGTGGCGATGAGCAGTTCCCGGACCGATCCTCGTCGCGATGGTCGACTCTCGCGCAGCCGATCACGATCTCGACTGCAGCCGCGCGGATGCATCCGCCGTACACGGCACGCCTGGATTCTCGCTGTGCCACGACGGGCGCCCGCTCGGCAGCGCCGAGCTGCCGCTCGCGGGCCCGGCATTTCGGCGCCGCAGCTCGAGCGCGAGCTGCGCGCACGGTTCGGGGAGATCGCGAGGTCGAACTCGCCAGGAGCCGCCTGACGGCATCACCTCGCCTCGCGCGCGAGCGTCGTCGTCCCGACGGCGATGTCGCGACCTGAGCAGCTTCGCCGCTGCGTGGCGCGGCTGAGCCGAGCTGGACCATCCCGACTACGAGGTGATCGTGGTCGATAACCGACCCGCCGGGTGCGGACCCGGTCGAGCTGCCTGGCGCCACGGATCGTGCGCGAGCCGCGCCCCGGCATCTCCGCCGCGCGCAACCGCGGGCTGGCGCGCCGCCGACTGGCGAGATCGTCGCGTTCACCGACGACGACGTCGAGGTCGACCGCCGCTGGTTGCGCGCGCTCGCGGAGCGCTTCGCGCGCCAGCCCGAGCTGGCCGCGGTGACCGGACTGGTCGTGCCCGCGGAGCTCGAGACGCCCGCCCAGATCTTCTTCGAGCAATCCGGCAGTGGCCTTGACCGCGGGTATGCCGCTTTGGTGTTCGAGCGCGCCGGCCGATTTCGGATCCGGCGTCGCAACCTCCGCGACGGTACCGAGACCGTCCACTCGCTGTACAAGACCGGCGAGCTCGGCCTCGGCTCCAACATGGCCTTCCGCACGATGGCCCTGCGCCAGATGGGCGGCTTCGACGTGGCGCTCGGCACCGGGACCCCGACGCAGGGCGGCGAGGACCTGGCCGTGCTGTTGGAGCTGATCGCCGCCGGCTACCCGACCGCTTACGAGCCCAGCGCGATCGTTCATCACACCCACCGCGCGACCCTGGACGGCCTCGAGCGCCAGGTCCACGGCTATGGCGTCGGGTTCACCGCGATGCTCACGGCGATCGCGTGGCGGGATCCCCGTCACGTCCTGGGGCTGGCTTCGATCGTGCCGGAGTGGCTGCGGTCGCTGCGAGATCCGGCCGGCGCGAAGCGGGTGAACCGCGGTGATGACTACCCGAGCGACCTGGCGGGCCGCGAGTTGCGAGGGATGCTGGCGGGACCGGTCGCCTACCTGCGGGCCCGCGCGATGCAGAGGCGGTGGGCGGCATGAGACGGCTTCGGCCGCGCAAGTCGATGACGGTCAACGCCGTTTCGCTGATGACCGCGACACTCGCCACCAACGCGCTCGGTCTCGTGTTCTGGACCGAGGCTGCGCGTCTCGGACCGCCGAGCATGGTCGGCCGCGCCGCGGCCGTCGTCGCGGCGCTCACGTTGCTGGCATCGATCTCCCAACTGAACCTAACGAACGTGTTCATGAGGCTGCTGCCGACCGCCGGCCGCCTCGGACGCAGGCTCGTCGTCCGCGGCTACCTGGCTGTCGTCGCCCTCGCTCTGATCGTCGCGACCGTCTACATGGTCAGTGGGCTCGGCGCCAGCGTCGTGACCGGCCCCTGGCCCGCTCGAGCGCTGTTCGCAGTAGCAGTGGCCGTGCTCGCGATCTTCGCGCTGCAGGACTCGGTGCTGACCGCGCTGCGTCTCGCGCCGTGGGTGGCGGTGGAGAACATCTCGTTCGCGGTCGGCAAGCTCGTCCTCTTACCGGCGCTCGTCGCGTCGGTGGGGAGCGGGATTGCGGTCTCGTGGGTCCTGCCGGCGACGGCCGCGGTGATCGCGGTCACGGTGCTGCTGTTCGTCCGGGCGCTGCCGGCGCTCCGGCAGGTCGAGGGCACGCTTCCGGAGCGCCGCCGTCTGCTCTCGTTCGTGGCCGGCGAGTACACCGGGAACATCTTCGCCACGGCCTCGGTGCAACTGATGCCGTTGCTTGTCGTGTGGCGGCTTGGTCCCGCGCAGGCGGCGTACTTCACGCTGCCGTGGCTGATCGCCATGGGGATCACCGTGCTCCTCTGGAACGTCGCCTCCTCGTTTGTCGTCGAGATCGCCGGTGGCCATGACAGCGCCGAGGCACTCGTGCGCCGGACCGTGATCCTCTGGGGCGTGGTCGTGCTCGGGACGGTCCTGGTATGCACACTTGGCGCGCACGTCCTGTTGGCGGTGGCGGGCCAGCGCTACTCGACCCACGGCACGGAGCTGTTGCGGATGATCGGGCTGAGCGCGCCGGCGAGCGCGGTCGTCGCCGTGTACGCCACGCTCGCGTGGCTCGACCAGCGCGTCTGGCTGCTGGCCGGCTTTCAGGCGCTGTCGGCGGCGGTGCTACTCGGCTCGACGCTGCTGCTGCTCCCTCAGCTGGGCCTGGTGGCGGTTGGATGGGCGAACCTCGGCACCCAGACGCTCGCGGCGCTGATCGTCGCGCCGCTCGTGGTGAGTCGGCTACGACGCGGCGAGTTCGTGGAGGCGTCGCCATGACCGCAGGGCTCGAGCCGTACTCGGCCGAGGAGCTTCAGCGTCCCGGCCAGCAGGCGATCGCCGACCTGCCTGCCGAGGGCCAGCAGGCGCTCCGCTGGCTGCGCCGCGGGTGGCTCGTCACTTCGCCGCTGCTTCCATCGGTGATCAGGCGGGCCTTGCTGCGACGCGGCGGCGTGCGTATCGGGACCAAGGTGTGGGGGCTCGAGCGCTGCTGGTTCGAGTCGGCGCATGTGACGATCGGCTGTGGAAGTGCGATCAACGCGCGCTGTTGGTTCGAGGGGGCGGGGCGGATCGAGCTCGGCCGCAACGTCGGCCTTGGGCCGGAGGTGATGATCGTCACCTCTACGCATCGGATCGGTCCGGGTGGCGAGGTTCACCGCCACCAGGAGTATTACGACGTGCGAATCGGAGACGGCGTCTGGGTGGGCGCACGGGCCACGATCCTGCCCGGCGTGACGATCGGCGAAGGCGCCGTGATCGCTGCCGGCGCGGTCGTCACCAAGGACTGTGAGCCCCGGGGACTGTACGGCGGTGTTCCCGCGCGGAGACTGCGATGAGCAGCCTCGGAGCGACCCATCCGGCCCTGTCGCCGGCAATCCGACGTCAGCGAGATGCCGCCGTCAGCGAGGGGGTCGGCAGCGAGGCACGGACAAGTGCGACGGCAGTCGCGGGCGTGGTGGCGAGCCTCCTCGGCACGGGGCTGATCGTCGGCGCGCCGTGGCATTTCCTGGCGTTTGCCGGAGCGATGACACTGGCGTGCGTCCCTACCGGCGCCGCGGTGATGTGTTGGCTCGACAGCGGCGACAACGTCGCTCAGTCGGGGCTGACGCTGACGATCAGCCTCGCGGCGTTCGCGCTTGGCGGCGCGACCATGATCTGGTTCGCAGCATGGCATCCACACGCGCTGCTCGCGCTTGCCGGAGTCGGCCTGCTCTCCTGCTCGGCTCGGCTCGCCACAGGCCCGCGTCCGGCGATCCGCCGGCCGCGCGTGCGGATCCCCGCGCAGTTCGCGATCCTCGCCGCCGGCTTGTGCGCTTGGGCCTATGGACTTGACCGGCTGCACCAGCCGACGATCGGCTCCTACGGCTTGCTCGCGAGCTCGAACGTCTGGTTCGTTCTCGGCATCGCTCTGCTCGTGGTCGGGTTCGTGTTCGAGCTCCGCCGAGCGCAGCTGCGCATCTGGCTGCTGGGCGTCTATCTCGTCGCACTGATCGTCGCGATACACAGCACTGTCCCGATCATGTACGGCAGCCCCGAGTACGCGTGGGTCTACAAGCACATCGGCGTGATTCAGTCGCTCGGCCACTACGGCCGCGTGACCGATAGCTCCGACATCTATCAACAGTGGCCGGCGCTGTTCGCCGGTGCCGCGGCGATCGCTTCGCTCGGGCACATCGGACCAATGTCGTACGCCACCTGGGGGCCGCTCTGGTTCGAACTGGCCGACGCGCTGCTACTGCTGGGGCTGTTCCGCCTGCTCGCGGGCGAGCGCCGCGTCGCGTACCTGGCGGTCCTTCTGTTCACCGGCTTGATCAGCTGGGTGGGGCAAGACTACCTCTCCCCCCAAGCCTTCAGCTACCTCCTCTGGCTAGGCCTGCTGCTGATATTGCTGCGCTGGCTGCGACGCCCGTCGTCGCCCGCGGCGCACGGCAGGCTGGCGCGGTTGCGAGCGCCGCTCCTCGCCGGCCTGCAGCGCCAGGCGGACGTCGGCGGGGCCGCGCGCGCGGCAGCGGTCGCGCTGGTGGCCCTGCTCTACTTCGCGATCGTCGCCGCTCACCAGCTCACGCCGTATGCGGCGCTTGCCGGCGTCGGCGCGCTGACGATCCTCGACCTTCTGCGCCCACGCTGGCTGCTGCTGCTGCTGGCGGCGATCGCGGGCGCCTACCTGGCGCCACGCTACGGCTTGATCTCGCACAATTTCGGCGGCCTGTTCAGCGGCGGCAATCCGATCGCGAACGCGTCCGGGGCGCGCGGCACCTACCACTCCGGCCCGCAGGCGACGACGGCCACGATCGTGCGCGGGCTCGCTGCCGCGATGTGGGTTGGCGCGCTCCTGGCCCTGGCGCTCCTGCGGCAACGCCGGTCGCTCGGCAAGGTTGCGATCCCCGCCGCGCTTGCGTTCAGCCCGTTCCTGATCCTCGGCGCCCAGAGCTACGGCGGCGAGGCGATCTATCGCGTCTACCTGTTCTCTGCACCGTGGTGCGCGCTGCTGATCGCGCAAGCGCTGTCCACCGTGAGCCTCCCGAGGCGCCTGCCGGTTCGCTGGCCGCTAGCCGGCGCGGTGTCCCTGGCAGTGTTGTTCGCCGGCCTGCAGGGCCTGTACGGGCCCGTGCCCGTCGATGCATTCACGCGGTCTGAGCTGAATGCCAGCAGCTGGCTCTACGCCCACGCTCCGCGGGGGTCGATGATCGTGCTGCCGGTCGACAACTTCCCCGCGCTCGACGTCGCCGACTACAGCGCCTACGACCTGGAGCTGATGCCTTCCGATCCCCAGCTCGGGGCGTCGTGGTTGGACGAGGGCAATCTCTCCGCGGTGCAGACCTGGATCGCGACCCTCGGTCACAGCACGGGCTACCTCGTCGTCAGTCGCAGCATGAGCGCGAGCGCGACGTACTACGGCGCACCGCGCGGCTACCATCGGCTGGTGGCGACGGTCCCGACGGCCCTGCGAACCGCGGTCGTCTATCACAACGCCGATGTGACTATCTATCGCCTGTCGGTCGGCTGACGAGGGTCAGCGGCGATCGTGCAGCACGCGTACGCAGCGCGCCCAGGTCAGCCAGGCAGTCACCGCCATCGGCGAGCGTGACCGCCAGGTCGCGCAGCACCACCCCCGGGTCGTTCGCCGAGCGCCGCCTACGCGTGCTCGCCATTCAGTCGCCGGCGCACGATGCTCGCCGCGCCACCGAGACCGGCGAGGGCGACCCCGGCGACGATCGTCAGCGCGCGGACCACGTGGCCGGCCGCGAGGTAGCGCACCACCGCACGCGGCAGCGTCCGAAGCAGATAGGACCGCTCATCGCCGAGGTCGCTGTCGCGGCCCAGATGCGCGGCCAGCTCGACCTTCCCCGCCCCCTCCCAGAAGCAGCGCCGCAGGAAGAACCGGAAGGTCGCGCGGTCGGGCGGGACTTCATGGTCGACGATCGCCTCCGGGACGTACAGCCAGCGGCCGCCGGGCACGCTGGCGCCGATCCGGATGCACAAGTCGGTGTCCTCGGGTCGGGAGATCCGCCCCACCTTGCCGAAGCCGTTCCGGAAGCCGCCGACGGCCTCGAACGCGTCCCGTCGCACGGCCATGTTCTCGGCCCACACATTTCGAACGGGAGCAACCCGGGTCGGCAGGCCGGCGTGGGAGGCGCCGACCACCCACCCGAACTCGTCGGCGAACCATCGCGGGCGACTTCGCTGCCAGGCCGGCTTGGTCGCGCCCCCCGCGCCCACCACCGCCGGATCGAAGAACGCCGCGGTCAGCGTCTTCAGCCAGCCCGGCCTGGCCCGCACGTCGTCATCCACGAACGCCAGCAGCGGCGAGCGCGCCAGCGCCGCGCCAGCATTGCGCGTGCCCGACGCGCCCCGATCGCCGCGGTGATCGACGACCTCGATTCCCTGGACCTCCGAACGCAACCGTCGGACTAGCGCGTCGTTGTGGTCGACGGCGATGATCACCTGCGTCGGCGCAGGACGCTGCGCGCGAACCGACTGGAGCGCCCGGAGAAGCATCGCGAAGCGCTCCTCGGTGTGGCACGCGATCACGACAGTTGCGGAAAGCTCGCTCACGCCGGCCCCCACGGCTCATCGACTCGGATTGTCTGCCCAGGGTTTCCGACGACGACGCCCCACGCAGGCACGGACTTCACGACGGTGGCGAGGGCGCCGATGCGCGCGTGATCGCCGACGTGCACGTCGCCGATGACCACACAGCCCGCACCGAGCTCCACGTGGTCGCCGACCGTCGCGACCCCGACCTCGTTGCCGTCACGGTCGATGCGGTTTCCGACCGTCACGTTGTGCCGGACGTGGCAGTCGCTTCCGAGCGTGCAATGCGGACTGAGAACGACCCCGTGCGGATGGTGTAGGCGCAGCCGCGGGCCGACCCTGGCCGTCACCGGTAGCTCGGTGCCGATCAGGAGCGAGCACGTAAGCCAGTAGGTCCTGACGACCAGTCGCCCCAGCCCACCCCAGCGCGGTGCCGCCCATTGCGCGAGGCGAAACCAGGCCAGGATCAGTTGCGACTCGGGCCGGGACGCGTTGACCGCCCAGTCCTGCAGGATCCATTCACGAAACGTCATCTCCCCTACATTCGTCCGCTGCCCGCTGATCCTTTAATCGGCCGCTGCCCGCCCGCCGATGGAAGTCGGCGTGAAGCGTCTTCGCGCCATCGCCGGGCTCGGGCTGATCATCGTGGCCGCGCTGCTCACCACCAGCGTGCCGGCATCGGCCGCGGGGACGAAGCGACGGACCGGAAACGCGTCGAACACCTCGGAGAACGGCACAACCACAGCGGCGACCGATGCAGCCACCGCAACCACGACGAGCACGGCTCCTACCGGTGGCAGTCCTTCTTCCGCCCCGTCGGCGGCGATGCCGACCGGCGATCTACCCGGCTGGCATCAGGTGTTCGCCGAGGACTTCGACGGCACGACGCTCGATCGCTCGAAGTGGCGCCTGTATTGGGGTCAGCCCGGCGGCGACCCCGGGGGCTGGTTCGACCCCGCCCACGTGTCGGTCACCGGCGGCGACTTGGTCATCTCCGGCTACAAGGATCCCGCCGACGGAACCGCGTGGGCCACGGGTGGGGTCTCGAGCAGTCCGGGGCTCGTGCAGACCTACGGCAAGTACCTCGTCCGATTCCGCTTCGATCAGGGGGAGGGGATCGCTCACGCGATCCTGTTGTGGCCTGCTGACAACACCTGGCCGCCCGAGATCGACTTCAGCGAGGACAACGGGTCCGATCGCCAGATGGACCACGCGACCCTCCACTACGGCGCGAACAACACGATGGTGGGCAACCAGGTCCCCGTGAACCTCACCAACTGGCACACGCTCGGCGTCCAGTGGACGCCCGGCCAGCTGATCTACACGCTCGACGGCCGACCGTGGGCCGTCGTCCGGAACACACACGTGCCCTCCACGCCGATGGTGCTCGACATCCAGACTCAGGCGTGGGCTTGTGGCACGTCCACGTGGGAGCAGTGCCCGAACGCCAGCACTCCGTCGCACGTCAACCTCTACGTCGATTGGGCCGTTGCCTACGCGCGCGCCTAGCATCCGATTTATCCGATTTCACCCGGCGGCCGTCGGGGCATAGGCGACGACCCAGTCGACGTACATCCGCACCACGCGCGGCGTCGTCGCGTTCGGACATCGCCCCCAATAGCCAGAGCACGGCCAGGTCTGGGTTTGCAGGTCGAGCACCATCGGCACCGTCGGCACCGTCGGCACCGCGTTGTTCGTCATCGTGGCCCACACGCGCCCGTCGATCGTGAAGCGGAGCTTGCCGGCCGTCCATTCGACGCCCAGCGTGTGCCAGCGGGTCAGATTCACGTTAAGGAGGGCGTTGATGCGGTTGTCCCGCTTGCCGTAATGCAGGGTCACGAGCGTGCGGACGCGCTCGCTGCCGTTGTCCTCGCTGAAGTCGAGCTCGGGCGGCCATGAGCCATTCGCGGCGGCGAGCAGGATCGCGTGGCTCACCCCGATCCCGGGGTCGAGCCGAAACCGCACCAGATACTTGCCGTACTTCTGAACGAGTCCGGGACTGCTCGAAACGCCGCCGGTGGCCCAGCGTCCGTGGTCGCGCCGATCGCGGTAGGCGCCGATGATCAGCATGCCGTCCGAGACGGTGACGTGCCGGGGGTCGAACCAGCCGGCCGGGTCGCCGCCGGGGACTCCCCAGTAAAGCCGCCACTTGTCAGGGTTGAGGGTGCGGCCACGAAAGTCATCCGCGAACACCTGGCGCCACCCTGGGAGATCGCCGGTCGGAATCGGCGCTCGCGGCCCGGACAGGACTCGCGGCGACGCTGCCCGCGGGGTCCGGCCGCCCGCCGCACGACTCTGCTCCGAGAGCAACCCCCGGCTCGACGGTACAAGACCGACGGCGACAACAACAACAACAACAACAACAACAACAACAACAACGCAGGCCAAGGATGGCCGAGCGGGGGCCGTACCGACGCCGACTGGCCATACCTTCAGCGCTCACGAGACGAACTCGGCTCATCCGCGGCCAGTCTTCAGCCAAAGCTTCATCTGCGGCCGGGCGCCGTACCTGCAGCGGGCCGCGTCGATCAGCACGAAGCCGACCATCGCAGCCACGAACAGCGCATGGCGATACCGGAACGAGTGGTCGCTGAACGGCCACAGAAGTGGCACTCCGCCTCCTCCCTCGCCCATGTCGCGCCAGTAGTGGATCGCCAGCCCGGCCGCCACCCCGAGCAGCGGCTCGTGCAAGCGTGAGCACGGTATCGCGATCACAATCACGACAGCGATCATCAGCAGCGAATGGGTGTAGGGGCGCTGCGTTCCCGCCGTAATCCAGTCGACGCCGAGCCTGTCGGGCACGTGATCGACGTCGATCATCGCCGAGGCGACCAAGGCCGGCACGATGAAGCGCCAGCGGGGGCGCGGACCGAAGGCCCACAGCACGATCAGAGTGCTCAGCACGTGCGCAAGCTCGTCGAGCGGCGCGCCGGGAAACAGGCTGCCGCCCGCTGCGCTACTGCCCCAGTCGGCGAGCCCCAGGACGAGGGCGGCCATCACGAGCTTTACGCGCGAGAGCGCGAGCAGCTGCGGCGCGGTCGCCGACAGGGGCATCGCCCCGCCGTGCCACCGCCGCTGTGAGCGTCGTCCGTGATCGATCACACCCCGATTATCGACGGCGGGCGCCCTGAACACCAGTCCAGGACAGCGACAGCGGGTTCAAGTTAGGGCTGCCGTGTCCGATCAAGGCAATGAGATCTATCGATGGCCACGGTTACTCGTGCAAGGAGAAGGCGGCGCCGACCGCGACGCAGCCGGCTGGTGGAGCGCGACTGGGAGCTCGCCACGCTGGAGCAGTGCATGCACGTCGCGACCAACGGCTCCGGCAGCGTCAGCTTCATCGAAGCGGGCGCGGGCGCGGGCAAGTCCAGGCTGCTCGCGGCGGCGGCCGACATCGCCCGCAGCTCGCGGCTGCGCATCCTGGGAGCGGTCGGCACCGCGCTCGAGCGCGATTTCCCGTTTGGACTGGCGCTCCAGCTGTTCGAGCCGTTGTGGCTGAGCGCGTCCCCCGAGCTGCGCGCCGAGCTGCTGAGGGGCGCCGCCCGGGCGGCGGCGCCGCTCCTGGGCGATAAGCACGTCGCCAGCTCGATCGCGCACGAGGAGCGCCGCTACGCAGTGATTCATGGGCTGTTCTGGGCGACGCAGAATCTCGTTGACTCGAGCGCACGCGGAGCCGGCGTGGCGGTCCTGATCGACGACCTCCAGTGGTCCGACGCGCTCTCACTGCGGTTCCTCGCGTACCTGGCCGAGCGGCTGGACGAGCTTCCCGTCGCGATCGTGCTCGCCGCGCGGCCCGGCGAGCCGTCCGCTGACGAGGACTCGCTTCAGACAGTGCGGCGTGCCGCTCGAGGCGGAGTGATCGTGCCGACGGCGCTAAGCGAGGAGGGCGCCCAGGAGCTGGTGCGGGCACAGTTTCCCGCCGCGGCGCCGGAGTTCTGCGCGTCGTGTGCTCGCGTCAGCGGCGGTAACCCGTTCCTGCTCACCGAGCTGCTCGCCGCGCTGGCCGTTCAGGAACCGGCACCTACCGCTGAGAACGCCGGGCTTCCGGCGGAGCTGCTTCCCGATGCCGTCCGCAATTCGGTCGCGGCGCGGGTCGAGTCGATGCCCACGATCACGCGCACCGTCGCGCAGGCTGTTGCGGTACTCGGCGACAGCGCGACGGTTCGCCGCGTCGCGCGTGTGGCGGAACTCGATCCCGAATTAGTGTTGGCCGCCGCCGACGAGCTTGTCGCAATGAGCATGCTCGCGCCGGGTATTCCGCCGTCGTTCGCGGCACCGCTGCTCGCGACTGCGGTCCGCGCGTCGCTGCCACCGTTCGAACAGGCTCAGGCGCACCTGCGGGCGGCTCGGGTGCTCGCCGAGCAGCACGCCGGCAGCGAACGGATTGCCGAGCACCTGCTGCACGCGCCGGCGGATGAGGACCCGGCCGCCGTCGCGGCGCTTCGGGACGCGGCCGCCGCAACGCTTCAGCGAGGCGAGCCCGCTCGCGCGGCCCGACTGTTAGAGCGTGCCCTCGCCGAGCACCCCGAGGGGGGCGTGAAGGTGGAGCTCCTCGCGGCGCTGGCGGAGGCGGAGGGACAAGCGGGACGGCCCGAGGCCTGCGCGCACCTGGCCGAGGCGTGGCGAATCAGCGACGTCCCGGAACGTCGCGACGAGCTGGCGCTGGCTCATGGTCAGGCGCTGTACCGCGCGGGCCGGTTTCGCGAGGCGGCCGAGGCGATGCAGCTGGCGCTCGCGGATCGCCGGTTCGGGCCGACGAAGCTCGCGGGCGAGCTGCGGGCAGTTCACATCGCGGCCGCGTCGGTCGTTCGAGAGCTCGGAACCGCGGCGCTCGAGGACCGCGACGAGCTGATCGACGCTGGTTCGCTCGAACTAACTCCGCTCGCCAGAGCTGCGATCGCGCACAGCTGCATCCTCGACGGTCTGCGAGGAACCCCGCGTGACCGGCTCGTCGAGCTCGCTGAGCTCGCCTGGGGTGAGGGGGCGCTGCTCGACTCGTGTGCCGAGCTACCGCTCGGGGTGCCGCTGCTGGCGGCAGCGTTGGTGATGGTCGACGAGCTCGAGCGCGCGATCGAGATCTGCGATGCGGCGCTCGACGGCGCCGCGGACGGGCCGCGGCCGGCCAGAGAGGAGATCCACTCCGCGCGCGCCTGGGCCCTGTATGAGCAGGGGCGGGTGAGCGAGGCACGCGCCGCAGCGCGCACGGCGCTCGAAGGGGCACCGCGAGCGCTCGGAGGTTTCGTCCAGAGCTCGCTCGCGGTGATCGCGTGTTGCGAGCTCGAGCTCGGCGATGTCGAGCGGGCCGAGTCGGCGGTGATCTCGCTCGAGCGACTGTCGGAGCGCGAGTCGCTGCGGCGCGCGCTCATGCTCGGTGTGAGGGCGCAGGTACGGCTGGCGGAGCGCCGCCCGGAAGCCGCTCTTCGGGACGCACTCGACGCCGGCTCCCTGCTCGACTCGCGGTTCCCGAGCGCGAGCCCGGCGTCGCTGAGTTGGCGCTCGACGGCGGCGCTCGCACACCTCGCGCTCGGCGAGACAGCGCCGGCCCGCAAGCTCATCACCGCGGAGCTCCGGCACGCGCGGACGATCGGCGCCACCAGGATCGCTATCCGCGACCTCCGGATCCTCGGGCTCGCGCTGAACGCCGACGAGGGCGGAATCGAGAGCCTGGGGCAGGCGAGTGCGATCGGCGAGTCCTACCCGGACCGGCTCGAATACATCCGCGCGCTCATCGACCAAGGTGCGGCGCTGCGGCGCGCCAATAACCGCGTCAAGGCGCGCGGACCGCTTCGCAAGGGCCTCGACCTCAGCCATCGAAACGGCGCCGCCGCGCTCGAGTCATATGCGCATACCGAGCTGATCGCCGCCGGCGCGCGCCCTCGCCGGGCTGCCGCCAGCGGCGTCGACTCGCTGACGATCAGCCAGCTTCGCGTCGCCGAGCTGGCGGCCACGGGGCTGACGAACCGGCAGATCGCCGACGCGCTGTTCGTGACGCCTAAGACGGTCGAGTTCCACCTGCGCCAGACGTACCGGAAGCTCGACGTCAGCTCGCGCCAGGAGCTCGCCGAGATGCTGACGGCGGCCTCGTAGCTACCTGGGCGAGATCCCCAGGTACGGGACCGCCCACCCGACGATCCTCTGGAACGCCGGCGCGGCGACGGAGCCGCCGAAGATCGAGCCCTGCGGCTCGTCGACCATGACGGCGACCAGGAGGCGGGGACGGCTGGCGGGAACGAACCCGATGAACGAGGCGATGTAGGCGGAATCCGAGTACTGGCCGTGCACGACGACGTTCGCGGTGCCCGTCTTGCCGGCCATGTCGTAGCCAGGGATCGCCGCGCCCGAGGCGGTGCCGCCGTCGTCGAACACGCCGCGCAGCATGTTGCGCAGCTCGGCGGCCGCGATCGGCGAGATGATCTGCTTGCCGCGGGGAAGCGGCGCCGGCTTGCCGCCGATCGCGCCGACGATGTGCGGCGGGCGAAGCACGCCCCCGTTCGCGATCGCCGAGTACGCGGTAGCCATCTGAATCGGGGTCACCGACTCGCCTTGCCCCATCGGCAAGTTCCCCATCGAGGACCCCGAATACTGCGACTCGTGCAACACGATTCCCCGCTCCTCGCCCGGGAGGTCGACGCCGGTCAGGGAGCCGAACCCGAAGCGGTGTACCCAGTAGTCGAAGCGCTTCGGCCCGAGCTTCATCCCGATCTCGTCGGCGCCGATGTTGCTCGATACGCGCAGGATGTCCGCCACCGACAGGGTCTCGTCGCCGTGGGGCTCGGCGTCGTGGATGCGGCGGTCCGCGACCTGCAGGACCGAGGGGACGTTGAACATCGTCCCGGGAGAGACCACCCCGTCCTGGAACGCCCCGGCGATCGTGATCGCCTTGAACGTCGATCCCGGCTCGTAGTTGAAGGTGACCGCCCGATCCTCGGTCGCATACGAGGGAGCGCTCGTGACGTCGTTGGCGTTGACGCGAGGCCAGTTCGCGAGCGCGAGGATCGCCCCCGTGTTGGGGTCCATCGCGATCGCTGTGGCGCCACGCGGCGAGTACTGCGCGCCGATGCCCGCCAGCACCTGCTCGACCTCGTCCTGCAGCGCGGAGTCGATCGTCAGCTGGACCGTCTTGCCGGGCTTCATTGCATGGACGTCATCGATCGAGATCGGCTGCCCGATCGCGTCGTTGACCATCCTGCGGGTGCCGTCGCGACCGCGGAGGACACCGTCGTAGCGGTACTCGAGTCCGCTCAGACCCCTGTCGTCGACGCCGACCGAGCCGAGGACCTGCGACGCCGCCCACGAGCGCGGATAGACGCGCCTGATCTCCGGAATCATCGTCAGCCCCGCGATGTGGAGTCTCTGGATCTCGGCGACGCGATCGCTCGGCACGAGCCGCGCCAGGTACACGAACCCGCGGTTGCGCTCGGAGAGCTTGGTCAGCAGCGTCAGCTGCGACGTCCCGAGGATCGGCGCGAGCTGCTGCGCCACCTGTATGGGGTTCTTGATCAGCATCGGGTCGGCCGCGACGTCGTCCGCGGCCTGGCTGATCGCAAGCTCGTTGCCGTTGCGATCGGTGATCGCGCCGCGGTCCGCGGGCAGCGGCACGTTCGTCACCTGTTGCGTGGCAGCGACTCGCCGCAGCGAGCCGGCTCGAACCGCGCCCAGGTAGGTGGCGCGCACCACCGCAACGCTCAGCAGCACCACGAGCGCCACGAACAGGAGCCCGATGCGGCGGTCGATCACCTCGACACCTGGGAGCTAGCCGCCGACGGGGTTCCCTGCCCCGGTGACCACGCTCGCGGTCTGACCCGAGGCGCCCGTCGAGGATCCGCTGCTTGCGGCGAGCGAGCCCGCCACGGTCGCGACGGCGCCGTTCGAGACGCCGTTGGCTGTCGTCCGCGACAGGAACGTCGAGGCGTCCGGCGCGTGGATGTTCGCGATCGCCTGATCAACGGTCGCGCCGTCGCGCGAGGACAGGAACCCGATCGTGTCGGGCGCGGGCATGATCATGCCGCGGGCCGCCGCCAGTCGCTCGATTCGCTGGTCGCCGTCGAGCGCAGCGACCGTCAACCTGAGCTGGTCGTTGCGCGTCTGGAGCTCAGCCCCGCGCTCGATCGAGCGGCCGATGCTGGTGCCGAGCTTCAGAACCTCGACCTGCATCGCGACGATTCCCGCGAGCATCACCCCGAGCAACGGAATCCAGGCGCGCCCGCGAATCAGGCGGTCGAGCAGCGGGTGGTCCGGCAAGCGCTCTGACGAACGCGAGCGCGCGGGCACCGAGCGGGAGGCCGCCGCCGCGCCTCCGCCGGCGTCGCGGGTCGCTGCGGGCCAGGGGCGGCGTGGTGTCGGCGAGCCGCCCTCGAGCCGGGCCGGAGACGCGCCGCGGCGGCTTCGGCGCAGACTGCGGGCGGAGCCTGCGTCGATGGCCCGCGAACGGTCGATCCGGCCGCCCGCGTCGGCGTGGCCGCCCGCGTCGCGCGGCGGTCGTCCGCGCGGCCCGAACCTGCTGACGCTGGCGCGAGGCCGCCCGGCCCGCGGGCGTGATCGCCGACGGGGTCATCGCGAGCCCACCTCGAGCTTGCGGGCCGCACGCAGGTGAGCCGACTTCGATCTCGGATTCGACGCGATCTCACCGGGTGTCGGCGCGACCGCGCGACGGGTCAGGAGCTCGGCCTCCGGCTCGTGTCCGCACACGCAGACCGGGAGGTCCGGTGGGCACACGCAGCCACGGGCGCGCTCGACGAGGAAGCGCTTGACGCGGCGGTCCTCGAGCGAATGGAACGAGATCGCCGCGAGCCGACCGCCGGGCGCGAGTAACCTCCCAGGCTTCCGGCAGCGCCGCGTCGAGCTGGCCGAGCTCATCGTTGACGGCGACGCGCAGCGCCTGGAAGGTCCTGCGCGCGGGATGGCCGCCCGCGAACTGGGCGGGCACCGGAACGGCCGACTTGATCGCATCGACCAGCCGCTGCGTCGAGCGTCAGCTCAGCGCGACGGCGCGAGCGGCCGATCGCCCGTGCGATCTGCGACGCGAACCGCTCCTCGCCGTACTCGCGGAGCAACCGCGCGATTCGGCGCTCCTCCCAGGTGTTGACGATCTCCTGCGCGGTCAGCTCCTGGTCGGGATCCATCCGCATGTCCAGCGGCGCGTCGTAGGCGTAGGAGAAGCCGCGCGCCCAGGTGTCGACCTGCATCGAGGACATCCCGAGGTCGAGGTAGACGATGTCGGCGACCGCCTGCTCCTCGCGAAGCTGCTGCGAGCGCGGTGACGAAGTCGGCGCGGATGAACCGCGTCCGGCACGAGACCTCCGCCGCCAGCTCGGCGAACCGCTCCTCCGCGACGGGGTCGCGGTCGATCGCGATCAGCGTCCCGGCAGGGCCGATCCGATCGGCGACCAGCCGGGCGTGCCCGCCCGCCGCCGAATGTGCAATCCACCGCCACCTCGCCCGGCTGCGGATCGATCAGATCGATCAGCTCGCCGGCCAGCACCGGGATGTGGGATTGCGTCATGTCAAGCAGTGTCGCCAAGACTCGCTGCGATGTCGGGAATTCGGCCGAGCACGTCGTCGCGATACGCGTCATACGCGTTGCGGTCCCAGACCTCGATGCACTCGCCGGAGCCGGTGACGATCACATCCTTATCGAGATTCGCGTAGCGCATCAGCGGCGGCGGGATCATCAATCGGTTGGCGGAGTCGAGCTCTGAGTCAAACGATGCGTTGAAGAAGAAGCGCTTCAGCTCGCGGGCCTTCGGCGAGGCCGGGTTCAGGCCGGCCAAGGTCTGGACGGTGAACCCCTCGTAGTCGACGGGCGTCCAGATCGACACGCATCGCGGGGTGCCGGGCGAGGTCTCGGGCGAGGCGGCGATACACCACGCCGTCGGCCAGCGCGGCGCGGAACTTCGACGGGACGGTCAGCCGGTGCTTCGCGTCGAGCGCGTGTTCGAAGGTTCCGCGGAAGATCAAGGGTTCTCATTCGCCTGACCGAATCTCGAACCCGGGTGGCTGGGTGGGAGGAGCCCCGCCACCCGGGTTCCGCATGCGCTCGCCCACTGTATCCCACAGTCTCCCACAATGCAACCCAATTGGCATCCTCGCTCCCACCCGGCCGGCGATTTCGCCCCTTGAGGACGAAAACCCCCGTCGCGCCTGGGATCGCGGGGGTTTCGGAGTCGCGCCCGCGACATCGAGCGGCTGCAAGATCGTTTGCAGTTCCTGGCTTCGGGCGGAGGAGTGCGGTCTTCGCGGCTTTCCGTCCGGTGCGTGTGCATAGCTACGGGGTCCGGAGATGCGGATCAACCGTGCCCGAGGGCAGGTCGGGAAGCGCGACTATGGTCGGGTTCTCGACCAGCCTCGGTCGGGCCCAGGCTCGACCGGCAACTCGAGCATCAGCCTGGCTCCATGATCCGACGGCGCGGATGACAGGCGCCCGCCGTGGTCCGCGGCGATCGCAGCGGCGATCGCGAGCCCGCGACCGCGCGATCCCCGACCCCGCCGAGCGCGACGGGCAAGCTCGGAAATGGGCGCGGGCAAGCCTGGCCCGCCGTCGAGGATCTCGATCCGCACGCGCGCTGCATCGAGACGGCATCGAACCTCGACTCGCCCTCCCCCGTGCTCGATTGCGTTCGCGACCAGGTTGCGCGTCGCCTGCGCGATCCGCAGGCGGTCTCCTGTGACCCGCGTCCGCGCGGTGTCCGCCGAGCAGCTCAGCTCGATCTCGACGTCCCGCTCGGCCGCTCCGGCGCGAGAGGCCTCGACCACATCGACGAGCAGCGGCGCGAGCTCGAACTCGCGAGCCGCACGGGTTCGGACCGGCGAGGACCGGACCGGACCCTCCCGAACGCTCAGGAGGTCGTCGAGCGCGAGCGCCGCCCTGTCCAGCTCGAGGTCGATCGCGCGCAGGCGCTCCGCCGAGTGCGCTCCGGTGCGCGCCTCGAGCTGCAATCCGAGCCGGCTCGCCGCGATCGGACCGCGGAGCTCGTGGCAGGCGCGCACCACGGCCTCCATGCTCACGACCCGCGCGCGCCACGTCCACAGCGCGATCAGCACCGCGAGCGCCGCCGCGATCCAACCGCAAATAGTCACCGCGGGAAGGGTCACTCGAGGCCCCCATCTACGAGCCGGTAGCCCACCCCCCACACGTTGACGACGAATCTCGCGCCTCCCGCCTGGAGCTTGTTGCGCAGGCGGCATGCGTGGGAGTCGAGGGTTCGCGTCGCCCCCGGCGTCCGGAAGCCCCACACCCCGCGCAGCAGCTCCTCGCGCGTGAACACCCGCGTCGGATCGCTCGCCAACGCCCGCAGCAGCGCGTACTCCTTCTTCGACAGCGCAACACGCTCGCCGTCGATCCAAACCTGCCGCGCCAGCGGATCGAGCTCGAGCGCCCCGATCCGCAGCCGTCCGGAGCTGGGGCGGTGCCTGTTGCGGCGCAGGAGCGCGGCCACGCGCGCATGTAACTCGGGGTAGCTGAACGGTTTGATCATGTAGTCGTCGCATCCACGGTCGAACCCGCGCAGGCGGTCGAGCTCGCCCGCCCGGCCGGACAGCACCAACAGTGGAAGATCGGGATCGATCCGGCCGGCAATACGATCGCTCTCGCGCACCTGGCGCAGGAGCTCGAGGCCGTCGCGGTCGGGCAGACCCAGATCGACGATCGCGAGGTCGGGGAACTTGGTCTCCATCATCCGCTGCGCGTCGGCCGCACAGTCGGATTCGACGATCTCGTAGCCGTCGGCGGAGAGGTTGTCGGCGAGGAACGTGCGGGTCGCCCGGTGGTCCTCAACGATCAGGATCGTGGCCGGTGTGCCGTCCATGGCGGTCGGAGCCTGTGGCGACGAACTTTCGCCCCCGATCCGCCGATTCCGCGCCATTCCTGGGCCGGATTCACGCAATTTGCGCGCGATCGTGCAACATCGCTTTCGTCTCTGCGGGCGGGCAGGATTCGCACATATGATGCCGACGCGCCCATGTACCGACGCGGGAACTACAGCTCCGGCGAGGACTTCGTGCTCGAATACGGCGAGCTGCGGTTCACGTTCAACGAGAGCGACTTCCAAGAACGCTGCGAGCAGGCGGCCCGCAAGCTCGGGTTCCTCGGTGGCGCGGTCGAGGAGGACGAGGCCGAGGATCTGATCAACCTGGTCGTCAACGGGGAGGTGACCGATCCCGCCTCGGCTCTCGGTGAGCACGTCAACGACTGCTGGCCGGAGCTCGTCGGCCCATCGGAGCGCTCGCTCGTCCACTGGCTGCGGCGGCTGATCTTTCGCGGCGCCTGGCTCGACCAGCGCGTCAAGGAGGGGGAGCTCGACGTCGCTTACGACGATGACAGCTGCACATACGTCTACATCCAGCCGGATCGAGGGGGCGAGCCGATCGAGCTTGCGCCCGAACCGAGCTGGAATCGCGTCGCCTACATCCGCCGTTAGGGTTCGCGCTAACCGCCCGAACCGAGGATCGAGGAGATCTGCTGATCCCGGGGCGCCGGGTTGTCGAGCAGCAGCTGCGGGACCGTGACCAGCTTGTAGCCCCGCGCCTTCAGCGCGTGGATGATCCGCGGTAGCGCGGCGACCGTCTCGGAGCGGTTGCCGCCTGCATCGTGCATCAGGATGATCGCACCGGGCCTCGCGCCCGAGACCGCGGAGTGGACGATCGCCGCGACGCCGGGCTGGCGGTAGTCGTTGGTGTCGACGGTCCACATCACCATCAGCATCCTGTACTTGCGCAGGACGGCGAGCGTGTCGTGGTCCCACAGGCCGTATGGCGGGCGGAACAGGCGCGGAAATGGAGCACCGTAGCGTGCGATCAGCCTGGTCTGCTGCAGCAGCTGTGAACGCTGGGCGCTCGGCGACAGCTGGGACATCGCGGCGTGGGTGAGCGTGTGGTCGCCGATCGGATACCCGTCGGCCACGATCTGCGACGTCCCCGCGTGAAAGTACTGTAACGAGACTCCGACCTCGAAGAACGTGCCGGGGACATCCTCCCGCCGCAGCACCGAGAGGACCTGCGGCGTGTACGGCCCGGGGCCGTCATCGAATGTCAGCGCGAGCTCCTTGTGCTGCGCGCCGGCGATCCGGACATACGGGGTATAGGCGAGCGTCCGGTTGATCGCCGCGTTTTCCGCCGCCCGCTCTGCCGCCGCAAACGATCCCGGCCCGTTGCCGGCGAGCGTCTCGAGGCGGCCGAAATAGCCGTGCGAGTGGAACGCGACGTGACGGGTGGAGGTGCCGCCACCGGCGCCGGTCGCGGCGCCGGCGATCAGCGCGACCGCAGCGACGATCCCAAGCGCGAACAGTCGCCTGCGGCGGTGGTGGGGCTGGACGCGCCGGGGCGACTGCGCGCGGGGAAATCCGCTGGAAGCCCGCGGCCGTGGCCTGTTGCGTAATGCGGTGAATCCGTCGTCCATATCGTCCGGCCAAACTGATGATGCCGGGTCAGTCGGTCGGGTGCGTTCTCGTCCGGCGCAAGCGGAGCCGCCCGACTGCGCTGTGTTCGGCTGACACACGCCGGCGCAACCCGCCGGACGCTCCCATCGAGCGTATCCGATGGCGCCGGATCCGCCCCGCGCTGGCCCTGCCACTACCCTCCGCAGCCGATGCGACCGCCCGTCTGGATCGTGATTCCCACCTACAACGAGGCGGAGAACATCGAGCCGATCGTGCGCGCCGCGGCGCGCGAGCTGCAGCGAACCGCCCCAGACGGGTACTGCATCCTCGTGGTCGACGACGATTCGCCCGACGGGACCGGCGCGATTGCCGACGCACTCGCCCGCGAGCTCGATGAGGTCGAGGTCATGCATCGAAACGCGAAGACGGGCCTGGGACACGCCTATCTCGCGGGGTTCGCCCTAGCCCTCGCCGGCGGTGCCGAATTGGTGATCGAGATGGACGCGGACTTCTCACACGACCCCGCGTATCTCGCGGTGCTGCTGGCCGCCGCCGAGGACGCGGACCTCGTGCTCGGCTCGCGCTACGTGCCCGGTGGAGGCGTGCGCGACTGGGGGCTAATGCGACGAATGATCAGCCGCGGCGGCGGGTTGTATGCGCGAACGCTGCTGCGGGTCGATGTGAACGATCCCACCGGTGGCTTCAAGTGCATCCGGCGCCACGTGCTCGAGGCGATCGATCTCGAGAGCGTCCGGGCCGAGGGCTATGTATTCCAGGTCGAAGTTACCTATCGGGCCCTGCTGGCAGGATTCAGGGTCAAAGAGGTTCCGATCGTGTTCCGTGACCGGACTGCCGGATCCAGCAAGATGTCCCCGCGCATCGCGATCGAGGCGATGTGGCTGGTCCCGCGCCTGCGCCGCAGCGCGCGTGCCGCGATACGACGCGCCGCCCAGGCCGGCGCGGCGATCGAGGCCGGCGACGCGACACGGTGGCGGCCTCGCCTCTAACGAAATCCCAATGTCGCCGAAACCGCAGCCGACCGCCCCACAGGCATCCTGTCCTCGATGAGCGTGCACGGTCCGCTGGGCGCGACGCCGCAGAGCGGCGCGTTCGACCTCAGATCACGTTCGCTTGACCCCGGCCAGGAACGGCTGCGGACTCGTGGCGCACCGCTGCGCACGCCACTCGCCGCGGTCGGACTCGGCGGCGTTCTCATCAGCGCCGTCGTAATCTCGATCGCGGCCGCGCACACCGACAACCTGCTGCCGGAGTCGACGCGACCGATCCCAGGGTGGCTCGCCGGGCCCTTCGGCAGCGCCGGCTTCGACCTTCACCCAGGCGGACTGATCGCCGCGCTGACGGTCCTGTTCGCGTGCTACGTGCTCGCGGTCCGCTCGGCGGACAGCCTCTCCGGCCGCGCCGTGCTGATGACGATCGCCGCGCTTCACGCGCTCATGCTGCTGGCACCGCCGCTGCTCTCGACCGATGTCTTCAGCTACCAAGCGTACGGTCGGATGGGCGCTCTGTACGGCGCAAACCCGTACCTCCAGGGACCGCACGCGATCGCGCTCGACCCCTTGTACCCGTTCATCGGCGCGAAGTGGGTCGGCACTCCAACCGCGTACGGTCCCGTGTTCACGGCGCTCGGCTACGCGCTCGCGCCGTTGTCGATCGCCGCCAGCGCGCTCAGCTATAAGGCGATCGCCGCACTCTCGAGCCTGGCGATCGTCGCGCTCGTGTGGAATGCTGCGCGCCGGCGCGGCGTCGATCCCGTTAAGGCCGCCGCGCTCGTAGGCCTCAATCCTCTGCTCGTCGTCTACGGCGTAGGCGGTGGCCACAACGACCTGTTGATGCTGGCCGTGCTGACGGCGGCGGTGTGCCTGCTGCTCCAGCATCGTGAGCGCGCGAGCGGCGGGATGCTGGCGCTGGCGACAGGGGTGAAGCTCACGGCCGGCCTGTTCATGCCGTTCGCCGTCGCCGCGGGCGGCGGGCTCGGTGCACGCAATCGCCGCCGCGACGTGGCGATCGGTGCCGCAGTCGTCTCGGTGCTGATCGCCGCGCTCGGCTTCGCTGCGTTCGGCAGCGGACCGCTTCACCTTCCGGGGACGCTCGCGAAGACGCAAGGCGAAGGCGACTGGCACAGCCTGCCGGGATTCATCTCGACGCGTCTGGGGATGCAGACGCTCGGCCATGCCACCGGTCTGGCGCTCGGGATCGTGTTCTTCGCCCTGTTCGCCTGGTTGGTGGTGAAGGTGTGGCGCGGCCAGCTCGATTGGATCCATGGCGCCGGCTGGACTGCGATCGGGCTGGTGATCACGGCGAGCGCGCTGCTGCCTTGGTACGTCGCGTGGGCGCTGCCGTTCGCGGCGCTCGGCTCCGACCGCCGGTTGTGGCGGGCGGCGATCGTGTTGACCGGGATCGTGCAGGGGATCGAGCTCCTCGGCTACATCCCGCACGGCATCTGACCCAGTTGCTCGTACGATGCCGCACATGAACCTCACGCCCACCGCCCCCGACAACGGTGGGCGTACGGTCAAGCTGCTCAGCGTCGTGGCACCCGTCTACAACGAGGAGGCCACGATCGAGGAGTTCTATGGTCGGGTGTGCAGCGCGCTCACCGGAGTCTCGTTCGAGCTGGTCCTGGTCGACGACGGATCGACCGACAGCAGCGCGGTCGTGCTGGAGCGGCTCGCGGCGGGCGACCCGCGCGTACGGGTGGTCTTCCTGTCGCGGAACTTCGGGCACCAGACGGCGCTGACGGCCGGCCTCGACCACGCCCGCGGCGACGCGGTGGTGATGCTCGACGCCGATCTGCAGGATCCACCCGAGCTGATCAACACGATGATCGACCACTGGCGCGCCGGCTGCGACGTCGTGTACGCGGTCCGGGAGGCCCGCGAGGGCGAGTCTCGGTTCAAGCTCAGCACCGCGCGGTGGTTCTACAGGCTGTTCGACAAGCTCGCGCAGGTCGAGCTGCAGCACAACTCGGGCGATTATCGGCTGCTCGACCGCCGAGCGCTCGACGCGCTGCTGTCGATGCGCGAGCGCAACCGGTTCCTGCGCGGGATGACCGTGTGGGTCGGCTACACCCAAGCCGCGGTCGGATACAAGCGCGATCCTCGCTATGCCGGAGAGACGAAGTACACGCTGTCGAGGATGCTGCGTTTCTCACTCGACGCGATCTCCTCGTTCTCGCACCGGCCGCTCCAGCTCGCGACGCTGCTCGGCTTCGCGATCTCGACGCTCGCGTTCCTCGCGATCCCGGTCGTCGTCGTACTCAGGCTGCTCGGCTCCTACCTCCCCGGGTTCAGCGCGATCACGATCCTCGTGCTTCTGCTCGGCGGGATCCAGCTGATCGCGATCGGGATCATTGGCGAGTACGTGGGAAGGATCTACGACGAGGTCAAGGGACGGCCGCTGTACCTGGTGCGCGCGCAACGCAACTTCTCCGAACCCCAAGCCCCCGAGCCCTCGCTGTCGGTGATGTCGAAGAGTCGCGTCGACCCTGCCGACGATTAGGGCTGGCCCGAGCGGCTAGCCGCCGGCCGGGTTCGGCCCGACGGCGCGATTCGGTCCTCGGATCGGGCCCTCGCCCCCGTCCCGCTCCTGCTCTCTGCGCAGTGGCGTGACCTGGTCGCCCAACTCGCGCTGGCGCTCGGCGGCGGCCTGTTCCAAGGCCGTGATGCGGCTCGCCAGCCCCTTGATGGCATCGGCGATCGGATCCGGCAGATGCACCCAGTCCGCATCCGGCCCTTCGGGCCGGCGCCCCTCCACCCGCACCGGGTGGCCCGGATTTCCGACCACTGTCGAGTTCGGCGGGACGTCGTGGATGACGACGCTCCCCGCGCCGATCTTCGAGCCGTGGCCGACCGTGATCGGGCCGAGCAGCTTCGCTCCCGATCCGATCGTGACGTTGTCCTCGACGGTGGGGTGGCGCTTACCTGTGGCGAAGCCGGTGCCGCCGAGCGTGACCCCCTGGTAGAGCGTCACATCGTCGCCGATCTCGGCTGTCTCGCCGATCACGACTCCCATCCCGTGGTCGATGAAGAAGCCGCTTCCGATCTCGGCGGCGGGATGGATCTCGATCCCGGTGACCGACCGCGCGACCGCCGCGATCACGCGCGGGAGCGCGGGTGCACCGGCCCGGTGAAGAGCATGCGCCAGGCGGTGGGCCAGCAGCGCATGCACCCCCGGCCAGGTCGCGAGGATCTCGAGCGAGCTCACGTCGCGCGCTGCCGGGTCGCGGCTATGTGCGGCCGCCAGGTCCCGTCTCACCTCGGCGACGGCGCGCGCGATCAGCCCGAGCATCGATTAAGCGTACCTACGGCGCGAAGAACGGAGTGGACACGTAGCGCTCGCCCGAGTCCGGCAGGATCGTCACGATCCGCGCACCGCGATACTCGGGCCGGTGCGCGAGCTCCAGCGCCGACCACAGTGCGGCCCCTCCCGAGATTCCGGTGAGGATGCCCTCGCGGCGCGCCAGCAGCCGTGCCGTTTGGATCGCATCTTCGTCGTCGACGGGCAGCACCTCGTCGAGCACCGCGCGGTTGAGCACGTCGGGGATGAAACCGGCGCCGATACCCTGGATCTTGTGGGGTCCCGGCTGCCCCCCGGAGAGCACTGCAGACGTCCGCGGCTCGACCGCGACGATCCGGCAGTTCGGACACCGGGACTTGATCATCTCGCCAGCTCCCGTGATCGTGCCTCCAGTCCCGACGCCGGCGACAAACGCATCGACCCGGTCGTCGACGGCGTCCAGGATCTCGGGGCCGGTAGTGCGCCGATGGATGTCGGGGTTGGCAGGGTTCGAGAATTGGTCCGGCAGGAACACGTCGTCGCGGGCGGCCAGTGAACGCGCGGCCTGCACCGCCTCGTCCATCCCACCGAGCGATTCGGTGATCTCGACCCTGGCCCCGTACAGGCGCAGGAGACCCTCGCGCTCGCGGCTCATTCCCTGGGGCATCGTCAGCACCAGGTCGTAGCCCTTTGCGGCGCACACGAACGCCAGTGCGATCCCCGTGTTGCCGCTCGTTGCCTCGACGATCGTGCTCCGGCCAGGCGCGATGCGCCCCTCCCGCTCGGCAGCTTCGATCATCGCCACCCCGATCCGGTCCTTGACGCTACCGCCGGGATTGAACGCCTCGAGCTTGGCGAACAGCTCGACGCCGGCCGCCTCCGGCGTCATCCGGGTGAGCTTCACCATCGGCGTTCGGCCCACGTGGGCGGCGATGTTGGTCGGAATCGGCGCGATCGCCGAACCGTACGGGAACATGGGGATCGGCGGCCGGCGAGCGGCCACTGGTCGAGTCGACGGGATCGATCGTCAGATGTGGTACGTCCGGACGCGTGTCACCACGGGAAGCTACCCCCCCCCCCCCCCCCCCCGCGAGGGACCTCTAACGGGCCGGGCGCGGGCCGCGACCCGACGAATCCTGGGAAGGATTAGCTGCCGATGGCGGTCGTGGTCGTGTGGGCGCGGTTCTTTGATCAGCGCTGCCTCCCCGTGCGCTTACATTGCCGCGGGGAGGTGCGCCTAACGTCACACCTACGCCTCCGTCCCCGCCGCTGGCGGCGTCCCGCGCGATGTGGTCGAACAGCTCATGGGCCACGGGCGGAAAGGAATGACTTCGATCTACACGCACGGAGCGTGCTTGGGCCTCCTGGAGCGCCAACTGCAAGCCATGGGTCGGCCAGTTCGTTGGTAGAGCAAGCCCCGCCCGAACGGGGAAGGATCGAGAGCGGGCGCACAAACCTTGCAAGCTCGCGCGTCACTCGCCCCCAGTGACGCGCGCCCGGCCCCCTCCGGAATGACTCCGGAGGGGGCCACTCTTACGCCTGGGCGGCGCCATGTCCTCGGGCGAGATGCGTTGGTGCCCCATCCAACGGGCGGCCGATCGTCGATTACGTGGTTCGGTCGGATTTGCGCAGGTTTACGAAGTAACCTCCCGGCTTCTGCTCAGATGTGGTACATCGGAGTGCCCGCAGCGCGGGCCTCGGCGTCTGCTACGTCCGCGACCGTCGACTCGGCGAGCACCGCGCGAGCCGCCCGGGCCGCGTCGGCGAACACGCCGGTCGCACCGCGCCCCACCGGACCGTCGAGCAGCTCGACGATCTCGAGCACCGTCACCTCGCCTGCGGGACGGGCGAAGCTGTAGCCGCCCTTCACGCCCCGCTGCGATCGCAGCACGCCGGCACGGCGCAGTGCCGCGAACAGCTGCTCCAGGAACTGGACCGGGATGTCGCCGCGGCGCGCCAGCTCGGCGACCGGGACCGGCGCCGCGTCGCCGTAACGGTGCAAGGCCACCAGCGCGCGTAACGCGTACGGCGACTTGGTCGTGATCGAGAGCATCGAGAGCTCGATCGTATGACTTAACGGCCGGCCTCGAAACCGCATCCGGCTTCGGGCCGCCGCAACCTCCACTTCAAGGTTGACGGGAGGCCGCTCGGGTTTGCGGCGGCAGCCACCACCGGCCCAGCATTCGGCGGGTCCTCTAGATCCAGCCTCGCTCGGTCGCGATCAGGACAGCCTGGGCCCGATCCATCGCCCCGAGCTTGCCGTAGACGTTGTGGAGGTGTGTGCGCACGGTGCTGGTCGACAGGCCGAGCTCGCTCGCGATCTGCTTGTAGACCATGCCTCTGGCCAGTCGGCGGAGCACGTCGACCTCGCGACTCGACATCGGGCAGGGGTCGATCTGGCGGGGCCGCCCACCCGAGGTGGGCAGCGGCAGGTCGTACATGACCGCTCGCAGGTCGGCGGGCTTGACTCCGACTACGCGCCCGACCGCAAGCAGCTCCGAAGGGGAGATCGAGCCGCCGAAGACGTAGTGGGCGAGCATGTCCGCAAGCCGCACGATTGCCGCCTCGCCCTCGGATTCCGCTGCGTGGTGGCGCTCGATCACGCCGGCGACCGACTTCGGCAAGCCCCAGCGGCGGGCCAGGACGCCGCCGACCAAGGCGTGGTCGACGCCGAGCTCGCGCCGCTCGCGCTGGATCCGCTCCTCGGGGGTCCGCGCCTCGCCGTGGATCTGACGTGGATAGCCGGGGTAGGCGTGTACCAGCACGAGCTTGCCGATGTCGTGCAGCAGGGAGGTAAGCATCAGCCGGTCGCGGGCCTCGTAGCTGAGCTCGCGGGCGAGGCGGTCCGCGGCGCGCTGGGTCGCGACCGCGTGGAGGCGGAAGCGCTCTGGAATGCCCTGCCAGACGGCGGTCCGCTCGAAGAAGTCAAACGTGCGAGCCCGGCTCGCGATCGAGTGGACGGTGCGAGGGGAGAGCACCTCGACCGCCTTTACCGCGCTCTCGACCTGACCTCGACTGCGGCCGTCGACCTGATTTGCGAGACGCAGGACGGCGACGGCCAGGGCCACGTCCGCCTCGACGGCGGCGACGACGTCAGCGGTCGACGGCTCACCCTGCTCGAACAGCTTCATCACGCGGTTGCGAGACTCGACGAGCACCGGGAATGCCTCGAGCGCCTCGAACGCGGCGGTCAGACGGCGGCCATGCCCCTCGTTGTGGTGGCGTTCGCGGGGCGCGTAGGGATCAGTTGGTGAATTGCTCACAGCAGCCAGGTGTGCCACGGAGGCTAATCCTTGTGTGAGTTCCGAGACGGTGGGGCTGGATGGCCTTGTTCGCCTACCAGTCCATGTCCCGATTATCGGCAGATGTTCGATGCCTGTTTAGGGCTAGCCTCGTCCGAGTCGTGACGCTGCTAATCATCGCCGGACACTAATCGGCCGTCGCTCGTCGAAGCGCCCGGTCGATCCGCGCCAGCGTCTCCTCCCGACCGAGCAGGGCGACGCTCTCGAAGATGCCCGGGGACACGGTGGTGCCGGCGATCGCGACCCGTACGGGCTGGAACACCATCCCCGGTTTCGCCTCGAGACTCTCGACCACGTGGCGCAGAGCCGTCTCGACCGTTTCGGCGGTGAACGGTTCGGCCTGCTCGAGCGCCGACCGCGCCGCGTTCAGCACCTCAACGCCGCCGTCGCCGGCGATCACGCGGTCGAATGCCGCGTGATCGTCCGCTGGGCCCTCGAACAGGAACGACACGAGTGGCCAGAACTCGGCCAGGGTCTGGATCTTCTCCGAGGCGATCTCCACGGCCGGCCGGATGCCGGTCCGCCCCGTGTACTGCTCGAGTCGGGCTGTCAGCTGGTCGATTCCGAGCCCGCGCAGCCAGCGGCCGTTGATATGGCGGAGCTTGCGCTCGTCGAACACCGCGGGATTCTTCGATACGCGCTCGAGCCGGAAGCGCTCGGCCAGCTCCGGCAGGCCGAAGTGCTCCTCGTCGGACGCGAACCCGGCACCGAGCAGCGCGATGTAGTTGTCGACCGCCTCGGGCAGATACCCCGCCGCGCGCAGCTCCTGAACCGATGCCGCCCCGTGGCGCTTTGACAGCTTGCGGCCGTCAGGACCATGGAGCAGCGGCAGGTGCGCGTACCGCGGCGCCGGCACGCCGAGCGCATCGAACACGAGCAGCTGCTTGGGCGTGTTCGAGAGGTGGTCCTCTCCCCGGACGACATCCGTGATCCCGGCGTCGAGGTCGTCGACCGCGACCGCGAAGTTGTAGAGCGCGGACCCGTCCGCCCGAGCGATCACCGGATCGTCCATGTTCGCGTTCGGGAACCGGGTCTGCCCGCGGATCACGTCGTCGACGATCGTCTCGCCCTCATCCGGCACCCGCAGCCGCACCGCCCCGGATTGCTCGCTCTCACCCCGGAAGCCGCGATCGGCGCCGTGCCGCTCCTTATAGGCGCGGACGTCGTCGGTCGTCGAGTTCGACCGGTAGGCGTGGCCGCTCGCGAGCAGCTGACCGAGCACCTCGCGGTGCCTGTCTGCGCGCTGGGACTGGAAGATCGGGCCCTCGTCCCAATCGAGGTTCAGCCACCGCAGCGCGTCGAGGATCTGCTCGACGTTCTCCGGGGTCGATCGTGTCCGGTCTGTATCTTCGATCCGCAGCACCATCGTGCCGGCTCTGCCGTCCGGACGCCCCCCGGGCCGTGGGCCAGCAACCAGTTGTAGAGCGCTGTCCGGGCGCCTCCGATGTGGAGTGCGCCGGTCGGCGATGGAGCGAAGCGAACACGCATGATCTACCGACACCCATGCTAATCGGCGCTCACGTGTCGAATGCGGGTGGGCTGGCAAAGGCCGTCGAGCGGGGCGTCGAGCGGCGCTGCCAGGCGATCCAGATCTTCAATCAGTCGCCGCGGATGTGGAGGCCCACCGCCTACGGCGAGGACGACTTCGCGGAGTTCCGCGAGGCCATCGGCAAGACGAAGATCGAGGCCGTCCTGATCCATGCCGTATACCTGCTCAACTGCGCCTCCGAGGACAAGGAGATTCGCGACAAGTCGCTGCAGTCGCTGATCCAGTCGCTCCGGGTTGGGCACGGCATCGGCGCCGTCGGAGTCGTCCTGCACCCGGGCTCGGCCAAGCAGGGCGACGTCCCGAAGGCGATCAGGCGGGCCGGAAAGGTGATCGAGCAGGCGCTCGCGGAGTCAGAGACCTGCGCGCTTCACCTCGAGGACACGGCAGGTGCCGGGGGCACGCTAGGGCGCTCGTTCCAGGAGCTGGCGGACCTGCTGCAAGCGGCCGGAGGCGGCGAGCGGCTGGGGCTCTGCCTGGACTCGTGCCACCTGCTCGCCTCGGGCTACGAGGTCGGCACGGCGCAGGGATTGCGCGACACGCTGGCGGAGTGCGACCGGATCGTCGGACTCGACCGCCTCCATTCGCTGCACCTGAACGACTCGATGACACCGCTCGGGTCGAACCGCGACCGGCACGCGATCCTCGGCGAGGGCGAGCTCGGTGACCGCGGTTGCGCCGTGTTCCTGTCCGAGCCCAGGTTCGAGGAGCTGCCGTGCGTGCTCGAGACCGGCACGGACGGTGGCGCCCCGAGCGCGGCCGACGTCGAACACGCGTTCAAGCTCCGCCGACGCGGCAACAGCTCCCGCGCACGCAGCTCCCGCGGCAAGGCCACTCGCTCTCCGAGCTCGACCGGCAGGAAATGAGCCTCGGCGGCACGGGGGCGGCGCTCGAAGTCAAGGACCTGCACAAGCGCTACGGCCAGATCACCGCCCTGGGCGGCGTCGATCTGACCGTGGGCCGCGGAGAGCTCGTGGGACTGCTCGGGCCCAACGGCGCCGGCAAGTCGACGCTCGTCAAGATCGCCTGCGGACTCGTCCGCGCCACCGGCGGCACCGCCGTCGTGTGCGGCTCACCTGCCGGAAGCCGCCCCGCGCGAGCCTCGCTCGGCTACCTCGCCGAGCTGTTCAGGTTCCCCGGATGGTGCACCGCGGACGAGGTGCTGGCGCTCCACCAGCGCCTGGCGGGCTCCGACGAGGGCGCCCGCGAGCGCTCGGAACTGCTCGAGCTCGTCGGCCTGTCGGAGGGCGCCTCGCGCCGCGTCGACGCGATGTCGAAGGGGATGCAGCAGCGTCTGGGAATCGCCCAGGCGCTGATCGGAGCCCCGGCGCTGCTTCTCCTCGACGAACCGACCAGCGCGCTCGATCCAGCCGGGCGCCGGGCGGTGCGGACGCTGCTCGAGGAGCTGCGCTCGCGCGGGATTGCCGTGCTGCTGAACTCGCACCTGCTGAGCGAGATCGAGCTCGTGTGCGATCGCGTCGTGATCCTGTCTCGCGGCAAGGTAGCGGCGGCCGGCCGGCCCGGCGAGCTGACCCGAGCGGGCGGGATCGAGGTCGACACCGGCGATGGCGTGAGGCGGTTTCCGGACGCCGCCCGCGAGGACGCGCCTGCGATCGTCGCCTCGCTCGTACAGGAGGGTACGCAGGTCTACGAGGTCCGGATCCTACGCTCGACGCTGGAGGACGTCTACCTGGAAGCCGTGTCGGGACCCGGGGGCACCGCCGAGGAGGAGGGACCTGCAGGGTGAGCGCCGCGATCGTGGTCGCGCGGCACGTGCTCCAGGAGAGCGTGCGCCGACGAGTGTTCCTCGTCGTGCTGGTGCTGAGCGTGCTGTTCCTGGCGCTGTTCGCGCTGGCGACATTCGAGGCGTTCCACGCGATCGACACGCTCGCCCCGAGCACCAATACGGGGACGCTCGACACGCGTGGGTTGGTCACGATCACGCTGGTCGGGCTGGGGATGTTCGCCACGCTGTTCCTCGGTACGGTGCTCGCGGTGTTCCTGACGCTCGGCGCCGTCCGCGGCGATGCCGACAGAGGCCTGCTGCAGCCGCTGGTGGTGCGGCCGCTGGGGCGCGCTGAGCTGCTCCTCGGCCGCTTCGCCGGCGCTACCGCCGTGTGCGCGGTCTACGTACTGATCCTCTACGGCGCCGTCCTGGCGATCGTGCAGCTCGCCGGGAGCCGCGGACCGGACCGGATCGTCGGACCGGGGCTTGCGTTGGTGGCGGGGGTAGTGATCCTCGTCGCGCTGTCGCTGCTCGGTTCGGTGCTGCTGTCGGCGGTCGCAAACGGGATCGCGATGTTCATGGTGTTCGGCGCCGGGCTCGTGGCCGGGCTGCTCTCGACGATCGGGTCGGCGCTGAATTCGCACCCCGTCTCGACGATCGCCCACGATTTGTCGCTCGCGCTGCCGTTCGAGGGTCTCTATCAGGCTGGGCTGCACGCGCTCGCGGCCGATCAGACTGGCTTCACAGGGGTGCTGATCAACCTCGGGCCGTTCGGCTCATCGCATGCCGGAGGGATCGGGCTCGATCTGTGGGCGATCGCGTACCTGGTCATCATCGGCGCGGTCGCGACATTCGGTTTCAGCCGCCGCGATCTGTAGCGTGCGCACCCTGTGAGCAGCCACGACGCCGACGCCCTCGTCGTCTTCGGCATCACCGGAGACCTCGCGAAGAAGATGACGCTGCGATCCCTCTACCGGCTCGATCGCCGCGGCCTGCTGCAATGCCCGGTGATCGGGGTGGCGGCCGAGGACTGGAGCGTCGATCACCTGCGCGACCATGCGCGCGAATCGATCGTCGCGAGCGGCGAGAACCTCGACGAGGAGGTGTTCGCTCGGTTCGCAGGCCGGCTCGGCTACGTCAGCGGCGACTTCGCCGATCCGGGAACGTACGAGCGGGTAGCGAGCGCGCTCGGCGAGGCGACGAACCCGGTGTTCTACCTGGAGATCCCACCGTCGCTGTTTGGCACCGTGATCGCCGGTCTGGCGAAGGCTGGGCCGCTCTCGCACGGCGAGCGAGTTGTCGTCGAGAAGCCGTTCGGCCACGACCTGCAGTCCGCGCGAGCGCTCGCCGGCGAGCTGCATCAGTACGTGACCGAGTCCCAGCTCTACCGGATCGACCACTTCCTTGGAAAGATGGGCTTCGAGGAGATCCTCTACCTGCGGTTCGCTAATTCGATGCTCGAGCCGGTGTGGAACCGCAACTACCTCGCCTGCGTGCAGATCACCATGGCCGAGAGCGTCGGCGTCGAGGACCGAGGCCGCTTCTACGACCCGGTCGGAGCGCTACGCGACGTCGTCGTAAACCACCTGATGCAGCTGCTTGGCTTCGCCGCGATGGAGCCACCCGCGGGCGGGGATCCCGACACGCTCAAGAACGCCAAGCAGGCCGTCTACAGGGCGATGCCCGACGCCGACCCGAGCAGGGCGATTCGCGGTCAATACGAGGGCTACCGTCAGGTCCCGGGCGTCGCTTCCGATTCGGACACCGAGACATACGTCGCGTTGCGGCTCGAGATCGACAACTGGCGCTGGGCGGGCGTCCCGTTCTTCATCCGCACCGGCAAGCGGATGGCGGTCAAGCAGACCGAGCTGCGACTAGTGTTCAAGCACCCCCCGCGCGTGCACTTCATCGAGCTCGGAAACCGGGCCCCGCAGCCCAGCCAGATCGTGTTCAAGATCGATCCGAGCACCGGCATCCGGATGATCCTCGATGCCCACCGAGCCGACCGCGCCGGCCCGACCGAGATCCAGCTCGACCTGGAGTTCGCGCAGGAGGGCGGCGAGGACGCAACGCCCTACGAGGTACTGCTCCACGCCGCGATCGTCGGCGACGCCGCCCACTTCACCCGGCAGGACAATGTCGAGGAGACCTGGCGAATTATGCAGCCGCTGCTCGATTCCCCGTCGCCCGTGCACCCGTACACGCCCGGGACCTGGGGCCCGGAGCAGGCCAAGCGGCTCGTCGCCCACTACGGCGGCTGGCACGGGCCGTGGGTCCCTGCGGGCTAGGCCCGCAGGCGGCAGCGACGGCCTCGGCTCCGGGAGCGTAGCGACGGCCTCGGCTCCGGGAGCGTAGCGACGGGCTTCACTATGCGCCGGCGACCGCACTCGCCGGTGCCGCTGCGGTTTCGCGCACGATCGCCGCACCGAGCAACGCGTCGAGCTCGGCATGGAGGCCGGCGCTGTGAGTCACCCGGAAGTCCGGCCCGAGGCGCAGGCGACGTCGACCCACCGACGTGCTCAGCTCGATCACCACGTCCGACTCTCCCGGGAAACCGCTCAGCAGATCCTTGAGCTCACCCAGCGCGGTCGCGGGGAGAGCCGAGGCATCGAGACGCAGGCGAAGCGCGCTCGGCGCCACCACCACGTTGGCGGCCTCCTCCTCCGCCTTGCGGACCTCCTCATCGGTCGGCTCGAACCGGTCGATCTGCTGGGCGACCAGGCACGTCTTCTCGCGGTCCTTGTGGTCGACGCGGCCCCTCACGATCACGATCGAGTCAGGCGCGACGGCGCCCTCGCAGTCCGCGAGCGTCTTCCCGAACACGAGCACCTCGATCGAGGTGTTGAGGTCATCGAGCGTCGCGAACATCATCGGGTCGCCCTTCTTCGTCCTGATGCGCTTGGCCTGGGTGATCATCCCGCCGACGGTGACCCAGTCGCCGTCGCGGCGCCCGGCAAGGTCGTCCAGCGAGCAGTCGACCTTCGCGCGGAGCGCCGCCCCCACCTCCTTCAGCGGGTGGGCCGAAATGAACAAGCCGATCGAATCCTTCTCGGCGGCAAGCAGCTCGGAGCGGTCGAGCTCGATGGCCGGAATCGGGGCGTGGCTCGGTGTCGCGAACGCGGCGGCGACCGCTTCGGCGCCACCGCCCGCCGCCCCCGCCGCCAAGGTCGAGGCCGAGATCGAAGATCGAACCCTGGCCGATCAGCGCATCCTGCTGGGCCTTCTGCCCGGCGCCCTGTGCCTGTTCAAGCACCGACAGCATACCCTTGCGCGTATCGCCGGTCGATCCGAACGCGCCGCACTTGATCAGCGCCTCGATCGCCTTCTTATTGACCGCGCGGTTGTCGACGCGAGCGCAGAAGTCGAACAGGTTTTGAAACGCTCCGCCGTCCTCGCGAGCATTCTTGATCGCCTCGACCGCGGCGTACCCGACGCCCCTGACCGCGTCGAGACCGAAGCGGATGTTGCCGTCCACGACGACGAACTCGTGGTCTGAGACGTTGACGTCGGGCGGCAGGATCGAGATGCCCATCTGCTCGGCCTGGGAGACAAAGAACGGGACCTTGTCCTTCGTATCCATCACCGAGGAGATCAGGGCCGCCATGTACTCGGCCGGGTAGTTCGCCTTCAGCCATGCCGTCTGGTACGCGATCAGCGCGTAGCAGGCCGAGTGCGACTTGTTGAACGAGTAGTCGGCCGAGCGCTCGTTCGTCGTCCACAGCTGCTCGATCACGTGCTCGCTGGTGCCCGATGCGTGGCAGCCCTCGATGAACTCGGGCTTCAGCTTCGCCATCGCCTCGCGGTTCTTCTTCCCGATTGCCTTGCGCAGGTCGTCCGCCTTCGCGCCGCCGAACCCGGCGATCTCCTTGGCGATTTGCATCGCCTGCTCCTGGTAGACGATAACGCCGTTGGTCGACTCGAGAATCGGCCGCAGACGCTCGTCCGCGTAGGTGATCGTCTCGGGGTTGTGCTTGGCGCGCGTGTACGCGGGGATGTTTTCCATCGGGCCGGGGCGATACAGCGCGTTGAGCGCGATCAGATGCTCGAACTCGCTCGGCCTGACCCGCTTGAGCGTCTCGCGCATCCCCTCGGACTCGAACTGGAACACGCCGACCGAGTCGCCGCGGGCCATCATCTCGTACGTCTTGGCGTCGTCGAGCGGGAGCGTGCTCATGTCCGGGCGCTCACCCGTCGAGCGCTCGATGATGTCGAGCGCGTCCTCGATCACGTCGAGGTTGCGCAGGCCGAGGAAGTCCATCTTCAGCAGGCCGAGCTGCTCGACGGGCTTCATCGTGAACTGGGTGACGGTCCGGAAGACGCGCTCGCCGTTCTCGTCGGTCCCCGCGTCCGCGATCTGGAGCGGGACGATGTCGGTCAGCGGGCGATCGGCGATCACGACAGCGGCGGCGTGGATCGAGGAGTTGCGGACGATGCCTTCGAGCCCCTCCGCGACCTCCACGATCTGGCGCGCGGTCTGGTCGCGGTCGACCTCGGCGCGCAGCGGCTCCCCGGGCTTCAGACAGTCCTCGAAGCTCGGCGGCCGCCCCATGATCGGATCCGGGATCAGCTTCGCGAGCCGGTCGCCGGCGCCGTAGTCGTGGCCGAGCACGCGGGCGGCGTCGCGCGTCGCCGCGCGCGGGAACATCTTCCCGAACGTGACGATCTGCGCGACCGACTCCTTCCCGTACTTCTCGGTCACGTAGCGGATCACGCGCTCGCGTCCGCGCACCGAGAAGTCGATGTCGATGTCCGGCATCGACACACGCTCGGGGTTCAGGAACCGCTCGAACAGCAACTCGTAGCGGAGCGGGTCAACGTCGGTGATCTGCAGGCTGAAGGCGACGATCGAGCCGGCCGCCGAACCGCGGCCAGGCCCCACGGCGATCCCTGAATCCTTGGCGAGCTTGACGAAGTCCCAGACAATCAGGAAGTAGCCGCTGAACCCCATTCGCTCGATCACGTCGAGCTCGTAATGGGCGCGCTCGACCGCCTCCGCGGGCGGCGGATTGCCGTACCGGCGCCGCAGGCCCTGCTCGACCAGCTTGCGCAGGTACTCGACCTCGGAACTGCCGTCGGGCGTCGGATAGCGTGGGATCAGCTGGCGCCCGAGCTCTAGCTCGACGTCGCATCGCTCGGCGATCTCCAGGGTCGATGCGATCGCCTCCGGCCACTGCTCGAACGCGGCGTTCATCTCGTCGTTCGAGCGCAGGTAGAACTCGTTGGTGTCGAAGCTGATCTTCGGCTGGGTGAGCGTCGACTTCGTCTGGACGCACAGCAGCGCGGCGTGGTGGTGATAGTCCTCTCGCCGCAGGTAATGCACATCACCGGTCCCAACCAGAGGTCGGCCTACGTCTCGCGCGATCCGCACGATTCCCTCGTTCGCGCGTTCCTGCTCGACCAGCCCGTTCTTCTGCACCTCGAAGTAGACGTTGTCGGACCCGAACGTCCCGACCAGTTGATCGATGTGAGCCCGCGCCTTGTCCACGCGATCATCGAGCAGGTGCTGGCAGAAGCGTGACTGCAAGCAACCGGTGAGCACGATCACGCCCTTGGCGTGCGCGGCCATCTGCTCGAGATCGACCGACGGCTTGCCTCGCTGATAGCCCTCCAGGAATCCGGCGGAGGACAGCTTGACCAGGTTCCTGTAGCCCTCAGCAGTGGCCGCCAGGAGCGTCAGGTGGAAGCGGTCGAGCCGACCCGCCGCGCGCCGGGAATGGTCATCGACGACGTACACCTCGCAGCCCAAGATCGGCTTGACGCCGTGCTTCCGGCAGGCGGAGAGCAGCTCCACCGCGCCGTTCATCACCCCATGGTCGGTCAGGCCGAGCGCCGGCTGTTCGAACGCCGCGGCGCGCGCCGCGAGCGCGTCGATCTTGCACGCTCCGTCGAGCAACGAGTACTCGGAATGCACGTGGAGGTGGGCGCAGGCGGAGCTCATTCGGACTGCATCCAGCATAGGTGGCGACGCGGACGATTTGCCCGCGGCGATCGTCGGGCCGGAGATTCAGCCGCTCTGTGCGCGCTTGACCCAGCTCTGCAACACCGCCAGCGGCCTGCCCTCTCCTTCGATCACGAGGTGAGGGCCGCTCGCGGTGTCGAACACGTCGAGCAGGGACGCTCCAGGGCACACAATCGTGGTCGCCGGCCGGCTCAGTCGGGCCAGCCCACGTTCGTCTGGATCACCAATGACGAACGACGCTCCGTCGCCCAGCTCGCCCAACTCGCCCAACTCGCCCACCACGACCGGCGCTCCGTCGCGGACGCGCAGGCAGACGGTCGCCGTGGCGATCTCCGGCTCGCGGTGTGCGATCGTGAACGTCTCCCCCTTCGTCCACTCCGGCGCAACCATCGCCGCGACCAGCGAGAGCGCGAGCGTCGGATTCGGCCGGACGCCCCCGGCGCGAAGCTGCTCGATGTTGAGGGGGCCGCGGACCAGGCCCCTAACCGCCTTCAGCGTCCGGCGGCTCCCGCGGGCGCGCGCAAGGCCGCTGCGCAGACCTCGGCGGAGTGGCCCGGCGGCGAGCAGCCGTGCCAGGCTCGACAGCTCGCCGCGCACGATCAGCTGAACCTCTTCCCTGCGTCGCGGGAGGTCGCGCAGCTCGACCGTCGCCTGGCCGCCGGCTGCGGTCACGCAGACGCACCCCAGATCGGACAGGTCCAGGTCATACGCGAGCGGCAGCGGCTCCACAATCGGCTGAGCCGGGAGCAGCGCCACCGCAAGCCGCCCCGCGCCCGCCGGATCCCGCTTGACCATCGTACGGAAGGCCGGTCTGATCCAGTTCCGGCCGGCAGGGCAGGACTCGACCGGCGGCGCGGGCTCGACCGGTCTCGCCGGCTCGGCAGAGTCGTCGCCCGGCGCCGGCGCCGCCTCGCGCAGGCGTGAAAGCGCCGACTCGAGCCGGTCGGCCTCGATCGGCCCGACGGTCGCCTCAAGCCCCGCGGCCGCCCCGATCTCGCGCTCGACCCGCGCACGCTCTACCCTGGCTACCGCGACCCGGTGCTCGGCCTCGGCCACCTCGCGGCGCAGCTGCTCGTGCTCCTGGCTCAGCTCGCGGATCCGTTCCCGCGCCGCCACCAGATCGACCCGAAGGATGTCGGCCTCAGTCTGCTCGCGCTTGCGGCGCCCGAGCTCCTCCTGGAGTTCGATCCGGCGCATGCGCTCCGCGTGCGCCGCCTGCTCCGCCGCGCGAAGCTCGCGCTGCTTCTCGTCGAGGAGGGCGACGAAGTCAGCGAGCGGCTTGGCACCGTTCACCGAATCGACTCCGTCGATTCCGCGCGCCCGAGACACTGAGGAGCCGGTCATCGCGAGCGACGGTAAGACCCCGACCGGACGGACACACAGGGAGGAGGGATTACGCGTCTTCGCGGTTGCGCACCCGCCACGCCATCCGCGACTGCAGCGAGAACAGCTCGATGAATCCCGGCGAGGCATCCTGCGAGAACAGCCCGCCAGATTCGCTGAACGTCGCCAGCTGCGGGTCGTAGACGGCATTGGGTGACGTGCGCGTCACCACGCGCGCCGAGCCCTTGTACAGCTTCACACCGACCGTCCCCGTGACCTGCGAGTTGGCCGCCTCCATGTAGGCGTCGAGATCGGTCCGCAGCGGCTCCCACCACAGTCCCGCATACACCAGGTACGCCCACTTCTGGTCGAGGGCCGGCTTGACCTGGTGCTGGTGGATCGTGCCGACGAGGGCTTCGAGCTCGCGGTGCGCCGCCAGCAAGATCGTCGCCGCCGGGACCTCGTAGATGTCGCGGACCTTCAGGCCGACGATCCGGTCCTCGATCTGATCGACGATCCCGATCCCATGGCGGGCGCCGAAAGACCCAATCCGCTCGATCAGGTGCACCGCGCCGAGGCGCTCACCGTTCAAGGAGACCGGCGCCCCGCGCTCGAAGCCGACCTCGACGATCTCGGCTTCGTCCGGCGCCTCCTCGGGCCTTGTGACGAGCTGGAACACGTCGTTCTCGGGTGCGTGCTCGAGGTCCTCGATCCAGCGACCCTCGCTCGAGCGACCCCACAGGTTGTCGTCGATCGAATACGGCGAGACTTCGCTGCCGCCCTTGAGCGGGATCCCGTGCGTGCGCGCGTACTCGAGCTCCTCCTCGCGGCCCATCCGCCAGCTTCGCACCGGCGCGATCACCTTCAGCTCCGGTGCCAGCGTCGCGATCGTCGCCTCGATCCGCACCTGATCGTTGCCTTTTCCGGTACAGCCGTGGGCGATCGTGTCGCATCCCGTCTCGCGCGCGTGCTGCACCGCCAGCTTCGCGATCAACGGCCGGCTCAGCGCGGTGAACAGGGGGTAACCGGAACCGTACACGGCGTTTGCCTTGATCGCCGGCAGCACGTACTCGTGCACGAAGTCGTCGCGCGCGTCGACCACGTGGCACTCGAGGGCGCCGAGCTGATGGGCCTTCGCGCGGATGCCCGCGTAGTCCTCCCCGGGCTGGCCGACGTTGACGGTCAGCGCGACGACCTCGGCCTCGTATTGATCCCGGATCCACTTGAGCATCACGCTCGTGTCGAGCCCGCCGCTGTAGAGCAGCAGGACGCGATGGACGTCGTCCGGGTGCGCCTCGAACGAGGTCGTCGGATGGAGCTTGGGGTCGGGCATCATCGGACCGGGAAGGGTATTGGGCCACAGCGATTAACGCCGGCCGAGCCGCCGGCGGACTTGACGGCCGCCGAGGTCTTTCCCACTCCGCCCTTGATGTCGTAGGTGGCCAGGACCCGGCTCACGCGAACGTGTCCTCCACGAGCTCGCGCTGGGACTTCGAGGCGAACTGCGCGAAGCTCTCGGCGAACGCAGCCCGAGTGGCCCGCGCGTCCTCCCCCAGCCGCATCACGAGCGCACCCATCGCCATCAGCGCGGCCGGGCCGCTGGGATGCGCGGAGACCTCGTCGCGCAGCGCGCTGAGCGTCGCGACCTGTACTTCGCGGTCCTGATGGCGGCCGAGGACGTCCTGGAGCGACTTGAGCGTCCGGATCATCGGCTTGACGACCTCGGGCGGGAACAGGGGCGCGCCGAACAGCTCGAGCAGGTAGCGGAGCTCCTTGCCCTTCTTTCGCAGCTCGTGGTAGTCCTCGGCCGGGCTGTCGCCGTCGATCGCTCGCCCCATCTTCACCATCCGCCGGTAGACGGTGCGGATCCGACGTGCGGCGAGCTCGCCGATCGGCACCGTCGCGTCCGGGCGATCGTCCGTCGGCCGCGAGCCGAGATCCTCGAGCAGCGCGCCCCATTCGGACAACAGGCGCTCGCACCGCTGATCGCGGAGCTCGCGCACCATCGCGCGGCGTGCGGTCAGGCGCCGGCCGCGCAACACAACGAGCAACGGGCCCAGATCAGTGCGCATCGACTCAGGCACGAACGCCCGCAATGAGTCGAACTCCAGCACGTACACGTCGAGGTCGCGCGAATCGCCGGTGGCCTGCTGAAGCCAGCGGAACTCGGTGCGAAATGCCGCCAGCTCGTCCGGCGCGAACACGCCCTTGCACTCGCGCTGGACGGCGCGCGACCGCCGCACCGAGACGCGGAAGTCGTGCAGGAACTCGCTGTCGATGTCCGCGATCGTTCCCTCCAGGTTCGCCTCGATGACGTCGAGCAGCCGCCTCAGCACGGCGCACACGGCTGCGTCGGAGCGCTGATCGGCGGAGAGTGCGACATGGATTTTCGACGGGATCCCGCCCGGCACGCCGCCGGCCGCCCGCACCGCTTCATCGACGATCGCCTGATCGGCGGGCCTGAACGCGAGCTCTTCCTCCACCCGCCGGCGGACCGACTCGAGGTAGGAGTCGTAGCCGCGGACTACAGCGAGGCGCAGGCGTGGGCGAAGCGCCTTCTCGCGGCCGGCGGATGAGATCAGCGCGGGCTGCTCGAGCGACATCCTCACGACGGTCTTGCTCTCGCCGTCGAGGACGTCGAGCGCGCGCACGCGACTATGGACGTGCGCGAGCGGCAGCAGCGCGCGGACGTCGATCACGGGCAGCAGCGCGTTGCGCAGCGGCCCGTCGTCGAGGTCGCGGGCGAGCAACGGCTGGGTCGGCTGGGGCATCCGCATCGAGGCGATCTCGGCCCCCGTGTTGCGATCGACGAGCGCGATCCGTCCGCGCTCGTGGACCGCGTACAGCCCTGCTTCGTGGACGAGCCCGTCGAACGTGTCGTAGTAGGTCCGGTCGGTTTCGCCCAGTCCCCGCTCGCGGACGGGCAGCCGCACGCTCAACGCGTCGCCGGCGGCCTCGAGGCTCATCTCGTCCGGCGGCAGGAACTCGGAGCCACTCATTCCGCGAGGATCTGCAGGCGCGAGAGCGCCTCGTCGATCTCGGCGTCTGAGACCACCAGCGGCGGCTCGAACCGGATCGTTCCGGGACCGGTCGCATTGACGACGAGCCGCTGGTCGATCAGCGCGCGCCGTGCGAGCTCCGGGGCGGAAATCCCCTCGGCGAGATCGATTGCGAGCATCAGGCCCCGGCCGCGCACAGCGCTAGCGTACGGCAGCGCGGCAAGCCCGTCAGCAAGTCGTGCGCCCCGCGCCCGCACCGCGGCGAGCAGCTCCGGGTCTGAGCAGATGTCGAGCGCCGCCAGCGCCGCGCCACACGCAACCGGCCCCCCCGCGAACGTCGACCCGTGGTCTCCGGCCTCGAACACGTCGGCGAGGCGCGGACCGGTGACGAGCGCGCCGATCGGCAGCCCCCCGCCGAGCGCCTTCGCGCTCGTGAGCGCGTCTGGCACGACCCCCGTCTGCTCGTAGGCCCACAGCGTTCCCGTCCGTCCCATCCCGGTCTGGATCTCGTCGAACACGAGTGCGGCGCCGACACGATCACAGGCCGCCCGCGCCGCCAGCAGCAGCTCCTCCGAGAGCACATGGACCCCGGTCTCCCCCTGGATCGGCTCGATCAGCACGGCGGCGGTTACGTCGGTGACCGCCGCCTCGAGCGCCTCCGGGTTCTTCGCGACGACCACGAACCCGGGCACGAGCGGCGCGAACGGAGCCTGCTTGGACTCCTGCGGCGTCGCCGACAATGCCCCGTAGGTGCGCCCGTGGAAACCGTCTTGGAGCACGACGATATCGCCCCCTGGGCGGGCGCGGCGGACGAGTTTCAAAGCCGCCTCGTTGGCCTCGGCGCCCGAGTTGCAGAGGAACACCTTGCCGCGCAGCGAGCTCTGCGACAGGCGCGCCGACAGCCGCATCGCCCGCTCGGTGTAGTAGAGGTTCGTGACGTGCGTGAGCTTGCCAACTTGCTCGCGCACCGCCTCGACGATGCGCGGATGGCAGTGGCCAACGTTGAGCACCGAGATCCCGGCGAGGAAGTCGAGGTACTCGTTGCCGTCGGCGTCCCACAGCCGGCAACCCGAGCCGCGGACGAACGCGACCGGGTTGCGGACGTAGGTGCCGATCACGTAGTCGCGCTCGAGCGCCTGTAACTCATCAAGCAAGCCCGGCATCAGATCGATCCGATCATCGTGCCCTGCCCGGCGTCGGTGAACAGCTCGAGCAGCAACGAATGCGGGACCCGCCCGTCGACGATGTGCGCCGAGGACACGCCGCCCTTGATCGCGTCGAGGCAGGCGGCAAGCTTCGGCCGCATCCCACCCGCGATCCCGGGCAGCGCATCGGCGATCTCGTCCGCCGTCGCCTGTGAGACGAGGCTGCCGGCATCGCGCGGGTCGCGCAACCAGCCGGGGACGTCGGTGAGGAACATCACCTTGTATGCCTCGAGCGCGCGCCCCACGGCACCGGCGGCCTCGTCGGCGTTGATGTTGTAGGAATGGCCCTCGCGGTCGGCGCCGACGCTGGCGACCACCGGGATGTAGTCCTGGGCGACGTGGTTGAGCACGTCGATGTCGACGTGCTCGATCCGCCCGACGAAGCCGATGTCCTGCCCGCTGGGGGACGGGCGGCGGGTCGCCCGAAACAGCAACCCGTCATCGCCGCACAGCCCGACGGCCGGCTGCCCGTGACGGTTGATCATCAGGACGATGTCCTTGTTGACCTTGCCGACCAGCACCATCTTCGCGACCTCGACCGTCTCAGCGTCCGACACCCGCAAGCCGTCGACGAACCGCACCGGCAGGTCGAGCCGCTCCATGTAGCTCGTGATCTCGGGGCCGCCGCCGTGGACGATCACCGGGTTCATACCGACGTACTTGAGCAGGACGACGTCTCGCGCGAAGTCCTCCTTCAGCGCGGGGTCGATCATCGCCGCGCCGCCGTACTTGATCACCACCGTGCGGCCGTGGAATTCGCGTATGTACGGCAGCGCCTCGAGGAGCGTGGCGACGGCCGGCTGGGGACGGGCCGGCGACATCATGTGGTGTAGTCGGCGTTGATCGTCACGTACTCGTGGCCGAGGTCGGAGAAGAACCGCTCGACCTCCGCGCCCTCGCCCGGCAGGCCGATCTCGTACTCGACCTCCCTGCGCTGCACAGCGGCCTTGAGCCCGTCGGCGTCGTGGGGGAGGTAGCCGCCGCCGGCGCACACCTGGACTCCCTCGATCGCGATGTCCACCGGCAGCGGCGCCATCCCGGCCGTCGCCGCGCCGACCGCCTGCGCGATCCGTCCCCAGTTCGGGTCGCCACCGTAGAGCGCGGTCTTGACGAGCGGAGAGTCGGCCACCGCGCGCGCGACCGCGCGCGCCGTCGGCTCGTGGCCGCCGCGGACGATCACTCGCCCGATGCGGCGCGCGCCCTCGCCGTCGCTCACGACCATCAGCGCGAGTTGGCGCAGCGCGGCGTCCATCGCCTCTCCGAAGTGCAGCTCATCGGGCGTCTCGGGCTCGATCGCGACGCCTGAGGAGCCGCTGCATTGCAACAGGACGGTGTCGCTCGTCGAGAGCTGTCCGTCGACGCTGATGCGCTCGAACGAGCGCTTGACGGTGACGCCGAGCAACAGGGCGCACGTCGCCGGCGACAGCCGCGCATCGCTCTGGACGAACACGAGCAGCGTCGCGAACCCCGGTGCGATCATGCCCGCGCCCTTGCCCTGAACGCTGAGGCGGACCCTCCCGCCCTCGAGCGCGACGTCGAGCGTGACCTCCTTGGCAAACGCGTCGGTGGTGCGGATCGCCTCCGCGAAGTCTGCGTCCCCGTCGGTTCGCAGCTCGCGTCCGGCGGCGAGGATCCCTCGCGTGATCGCGTCCATCGGCAGCGGCACGCCGATCACGCCGGTCGACGCGACCGCGACGAGCTGCTCGGCGCCGACCTGGCAGGCGAGGGCCGCTGCGCCCTGCATCTTCGCGGCGTCGTCGAGGCCGCGAGAGCCGGTCGCGGCGTTAGCGTTGCCGGAGTTGACGACGACGGCTCGCAGGCCGTCGAGCCGGCAGCGCTCCATCGTCAGCAGCACCGGCGCGGCGAGCGTGCCCGAGCGACTGAAGCGCGCTGCGCTCGTCGTCTGCGGCTCGTCGGAGACGAGCAGGCCGAGGTCGCGCGCACCGCTCTCCTTGATCCCGCAGGCGACGCCTGCGGCGCGAAAGCCCTTCGGCAAGCCGCCGTCGGAGATCTCGGTGACGTTGGAGGGCTGCTCGATCCAGCGGGAGGCGAAGAAACCGCTCACGCGATGCCTTCGGACTCGGGCAAGCCGAACATCAGGTTGAGGTTCTGCACCGCCTGCGAGGAGGCCCCCTTCCACAGGTTGTCGATCGCCGCGAACACGATCACCCTGCCGGTGCGCACGTCGCGGTGAACCGACAGCCGGCAGATGTTCGTCTCGCGGACGTCGCGGACGCCCGGGGGCGCGGAGGCGACCTCGACGAACGGCTCGGACTCGTAGAAGGACGCGTACAGCCGCTCGAGGTCGGCCTCCCCGTCCCCGTCGTCGGCGACCGTCACGTAGCACGACAGCAGCTCGCCCTGGTCGAGCGGCAGCAGGTGGGGCGTGAACGTCACCCGCACGTCGGCGCCGAGCGCCTCGAGCTCCTGCTCGATCTCCGGGGTGTGGCGGTGGCGCGGCACGCCGTACGCGCTGACGTTCTCATCGACCGTCACGAAATGCGTCCGCTCGCTCGGACTGCGGCCCGCGCCCGAGACGCCGGACTTGGCGTCGATCACGACGTCCTCGATCAGTCCGTCGCGCGCGAGCGGCGCGAGCGCGAGCAGCGCCGCGGTCGGAAAGCAGCCCGGGTTCGCAACCAGGTCGGCTTCGCGGATCTCGGCGCGGTAGCGTTCGGGCAGCCCATACACGGCTTCGGACAGCAGGTTGGCCGCGACGTGGTCGCGATACCAGAGCTCGTAGACCGCCCGGTCGCGCAGGCGGAAGTCGGCGCTCAGGTCGACCACCCGCACGCCCCGCTCGCGGAGCTCGGCGACGAGCGGCGCGGCTGCCCCGTGCGGGTAGGCGACGACGGCCGCGTCGACGTCAGCATGGCGGTCGAGGTCGAGCTCCTCGAGCATGAGCGGGACGCGGTGGTACGGGTACAGGTGGTCGAGCCTCCTGCCGACGTCCGAGCGCGCGGTCAGCGCCTGAAGCTCGAACGTCGGGTGCCTGTACAGCAGCCGCGCCGTCAGCGCACCCGTGAACCCGGCGGCTCCGAACACGGACACGCTAGGAGGCACGGATCCTCCCGCCGATCTCGGATTCGAGCGCCGCGACAATCGCCTCGCGCTTCCCCGCCACCTGCTCGTCGGTGAGCGTACGGTCGGGCGCCCGGTAGGTCAGCCGGATCGCGAGCGACACGTTGCCCTCTCCGAGCCGTTCGGGGTCGCGATACACGTCGAAGATCTCGGCGCGCTGCAGCAGCGGCTTGCCCGCCTCCCGCACGACCGCGAGCACGCGCGCGGCCCCGATCTCCTGCGCGACGATCACCGCCAGGTCCTCGCGCACCTCGGGGAAGCTCGTCAGGTCCTCGTAGATCGGCGTGAGCACCGCGTGCGGCGCGACCGCGTCGAGGTCGAGCTCGAAACCGGCGACCGAGTCCTCGATGTCCCAGTCGGCCGCCACCTGCGGATGGATCTCGCCCAGCCAACCCACCTCCTCGCCGCGGCGGCGAGGATAGTCGCCGCGCGCCCCGGGTGCAGGAACGGCTGCGGCTCGGACTGGGCTCACCGCCCACGGTACGCGCAGCCGGTCGAGCAGCCCTCGAGGACGCCCTTCGCGGCGAAGAAGTCGGCGCTGCGTGGGTTCGACTCGCGCCAGGTGGCGGCCGCACCGCGCCGATCAGCAGCGCGCCGACATGCTGCGGCTCACGCGGCAGCCGCTGGCCCGGCTGCGGCAGATACACCGCGCCCGACCTCGAACAGCCGCAGGGTCCGGCGCCGTGTGCGCGGTTTCGCCGCGCGACGTCGAGCAGCGATCCGAGCAGCGTCGTTCGCAGCCTGGCCTGCTCCGAGGACATCGGGTTCTCGATCTCGACGGCGCCGGCACCTGGAGGCAACCGCAGCCGTCCGACGAGGTCTGGCCCGATGAAGCTCCACCCCACTATCTCATTCAAACCCTGCGCGGTCAGCGCATCCGCGGCGTCCCGTCGGAGCCGCTGAATCCGCGTCAACCGGCCGTACGCGCCGTGGCGCGAGGGGAGCGTCGACGGCAGCTCGTCGAGCCCGTCGATCCGCGCGACCTCCTCGATCAGGTCGGCCTCGCGCGTGACGTCGGTGCGGCGGAACGCGGGCACGGTGACGTCGAGCCCGTCCTGGGCCGCGGCCGTAGTGAACTCGAGCGCGTTCAGGATCTCGGCCTGGCGGTCCTTCGGGATCGGCGCGCCGAGCAGGCTCTCGACGCGCGCCTCGCGCAGCCGGATCGTCTTCGGCGGCGGCCCGGGGCCGCCGACGTCTACCGTGCCCTGCCTGACGGTCGCGCCGCACAGCTCGATCATCAGCTTGGTCGCGACGGCCTGGGCGTCCATCGCCTGCTCGGGCTGGAGCTGCTTCTCGAACCGGTTCGAGGCCTCGCTGCGCAGGCCGAGCTTCAGCGACGTGCGGTGGATGTTCGCGCCGTTCCAGTTCGCGACCTCCATCAGCACGCGGGTCGTGTCGGGCCCGACCTCCGACCTCGCGCCGCCCATGATCCCGGCGATCGAGGTGGGGCCGTCGGCGTCCTCGATCAACACCATGTCGGGGTCGAGCGTGCGCATCTGCCCGTCGAGCGTCTCGATCGTCTCGCCCTCGCGCGCCGCGCGGACCGTGAGGGTGGCCCCGGCGATCCGGTCGAGGTCGAACGCGTGCAGCGGGTGGCCGGTCAGGAGCATGGCGTAATTGGTGATGTCGACCACGTTCGAGATCGGGCGCTGCCCGGCGGCCATCAGCCGCGCCTTCAGCCACGGCGGGCTCGGGCCGATCTTGACAGCGTCGAAGGTCCGCGCGGTGAAGCGAGGGCAGAGGTCGGGGCACCTGACGTCGATCGTGATGCCCTCGAGCTCGCCTTGCGTTCCCGGGTCGTCCGTCGATGGGGCGGGACCTAGCGGCGTTCGGGTCGCCGCGTGGACCTCGCGGGCGACGCCGTAGATGCCGAGGCAGTCGGGGCGATTGGGCGTGACCTCGACGACGAGCACGTCGGTCGAGATCGGGAGGACTTCTGCCAGCGGGGTGCCGGGCTTCAGCCCGTCTTCGTCGAGCACGATGATCCCCGCGTGCTCGGGGCCGATCGCGAGCTCGTCCTCGGCGAGAATCATCCCGTTGGACTCGACGCCGCGCAGCTTCGCCTTGCCGAGCTTCGACCCGTCCGCCATCACCGCGCCGGGCTTGGCGACCGCCACCGTCTGGCCGGCGGCGACGTTCGGCGCGCCGCAGACGATCTGCGACGGCGTCGAGCCGCCGATGTCGACCATGCACACGGTCAGGCGATCGGCGCCGGGATGGCGCTTTCGCTCGAGCACCTTGCCCACCACGAAGTGCTCAACCGCGGTGACGCCGTGGCGCTCGACGCGCTCGACCTCGGTCCCGGTCATCGCGAGGCGCTCGGCGAGCGCGGCCGAGTCGAGCGCCGGCGCGCAGTATTCGTGCAGCCATTCGAGCGGGACGCGCATCAGTGGTCGCTCCGGGGCGGGTGGTCCGCGGGGTGGTTCGCGTGGGTCATCCGAACTGCTCGAGGAAGCGGACGTCGTTGTCGTAGAGGAGCCGCAGGTCCGGAACCCCATGCTTGAGCATCGCGATCCGCTCGATCCCCATCCCGAACGCGAACCCCTGGACCCGCTGGGGGTCGTAGCCGTACGCGCGCACGTGCTCAAACACGTTGGGGTCGACAATGCCGGCGCCGAGGATCTCGATCCAGGCGGTGCCCTTGCAGATCGGGCAGCGCTCGCCGTCGGACGTGATCCCGTCGCTGCAGTTGAAGCACGAGACGTCGACCTCGACGCTCGGCTCGGTGAACGGGAAGAAGTGCGGCCGCAGGCGGACCTCCCGCTCGGGGCCGAAGATCGCGCGGGCGAACGTCAGCAGCGTCCCCTTCAGGTCGCCGAGCGTGATGTCGGTGTCGACGGCTAGCCCCTCGATTTGGTGGAACTGAGGCGTGTGCGTCGCGTCGGAGTCGGGGCGGTAGACCCGCCCGGGCACGATGATGTACAGCGGCGGGGGCTGGAGCTCCATTGCGCGGACCTGCACCGGCGAAGTGTGGACGCGCAGCAGGATCGCCTCGGGGTCGAAAATGTCATCGACGGGCTTGACGTAGAAGGTGTCGGTGGTGAGCCGCGCCGGGTGCGTGGGCGCGTGGCCCAGCGCGTCGAAGTTGTAGTAGACGGTCTCGACCTCGGGGCCCTCGGCGACGTTGAACCCCAGTCCGATGAACACGTCCTCGATCTCGCGACGCGTGTTGGTCATCAGGTGCAGCCGGCCGATCGCGGGCAGCGGGTCCGCGGGGAGCGTTACGTCGATGCGGTCCTGCCTCAGCTTGTGATCGAGCTCGGACGCCGCGAGGTCGCCCTGCTTCCTCTCGATCGCCGCCTCTAGCGCCTTGCGGGCCTCGTTGGCTGCCCTGCCGGTCGCGGCGCGCCGATCGGCGGGCAGGGAGGCGACCTCGCGCAGGAGGTTGGGGAGCTCGGCCTTACGCCCGAGGTAGCGGATCCGGGCCTCCTCGAGCGCGGGCGTGCTCTGGGCGGCTTCGATCGCGGCCTGGGCCTCTCGTCTGATCTGCTCGATGCGCTCGGTCATTTGTTCGTGGGCGGGGGGATCCTAGTGACCTCGTAGAGCGCGACGGTTGCGGCCATCGCGGCGTTCAGGGAGTGGGTTCTGATCGGGATGCGCGCGATCACATGGGCCTGCTCGATGAAGTTGTCCGGAAGGCCCTCACGCTCTGAGCCGATCATCAGGGTCCGTTCGGCGTCGGGGTGGTGCTCGGCGCTCAGGGGTGCGCCTCGGTTGGCGACGAGCGCGACGCGCCGGCCTGGCAGCCGGTCGATCTCGGTCGCTCGCGCGACCGGCACGGAGAAGATCGCGCCCATGCTCGCACGGACGGCCTTCGGGCTGTACGGGTCGGCGGTGCCAGGGCCGATCGCGACCGATGATGCGCCGAACGCCTGAGCGCTTCGGAGGATCGCGCCGACGTTGCCGGGATCGTGGACGCCGTGCAGATAGACGCAGACCGGGCCGGTCGGCTTCGTCGCCCAACGCTCCTGGTAGACCGCGAGGGCCCTCGTCCCGGAGGCCAGGCCGGACGCCTTCGCCAGCAGCCTCGGCTCTATCTCGATGCCCTCCAGGCCGCTGCCTGCCGCGACGTAGCGAGCGACCGGCTCCCAGCCGGCGCTGTCGGCGGCGTCGACCAGGTCCTCGCCCTCGGCGACGAACCGGCCGGCTCGCTCGCGCTCGCGCCGGCGCATCCGGAGCTTGCGGATCTCCTTCAGATGCTGGTTGTCGGAGCTGGTGATCGGGGTCATGTACGAAAAAGGGCGCCGTCCTGGTGGATCGGCGCCCGGGTGGCGGTGCTGTCGGTTCGGCTGTTCTGGGCTCAGCCGGCCGCCAGCGCCTCGCGGGCGCGGTCGGCAAAGCGTCGGAAGGTGTCGGTGTCGCGGACAGCGATATCCGCAAGGATCTTGCGGTCGAGCTCGACGCCGGCGAGCTGCAGGCCATGCATGAACTGCGAGTAGGACAGCTCGTTCTGGCGCGCGGCGGCGTTGATGCGCGTGATCCACAGGCGGCGGAAGTCGCGCTTGCGGTTGCGGCGGTCGCGGTAGCGGTACTGGTCGGCCTTGAGCACGGCCTCCTTCGCCGTCCGGTAGTGCCGGCTGGCGTCGCCGCGATAGCCCTTGGCGAGCTGCAGCGTCGCGCGGCGCTTCTTGCGGGCGTGGACCGAGCGCTTGACCCGGGTCACGAGCGCTTCTCCCCGAGGAGGACCTTGACCCGCTTCTCGTCGTGCTCCGAGATCACGGCCGGGCGGTTGTGCCGACGCTTCCGCTTTGGCGACTTCTTCTCGAGAATGTGGGTCTGGAACGCGCCGCGCCCCCGGACCTTGCCGGTCGCGGTCAGCCGAAAGCGCTTCTTGGCTCCGGAGTGGGTCTTCATCTTGGGCATAGCCGGTGGACTAGTAAAGCAGACGCCCGGTCCTCCGCGGACGGAAGCCCGGTGGCCGCTCTGTGGATTCAGGTCGAGCGCTCACGCGCTTGCACCCACCAGCGCGTGCGTCACCAGCAGCGCCACGATCGCCAAGACGATCGCCACCTGTCGCGCGAGCAGCCAGCGCTCGGAGCGCTCCTCACGCGCCCGCTCGGCGACCAGGTCGGCGTCGGTCGGGACGATGTCGCTGCGCGGAACGTCGCTCACGCCTGCTCTCCGACCGCGCCGAGCTTCTCGGTCTTGTCCCAGCGCATCTCTGCCCTGCGCAGCTCCTTGAGATAGGCGCTCGCGGTCACCGCGCACTGCAGCGGCCCGTAGCCGACGACGTACACGAGCGGAGCGGACAGCCACGCGAGCCACCGCCGGCGCTCCGTCCGCCGAATCGCGGTGGCCGCCAGCATCGAGGCCGTCAGCCATGCGTACGCGAACAGCGTCAGGGCGTCGCCCAGCCCGACCGACGGATGAACGCCGAGGTCGCGCAAGAGCCGATTACCGTTACTGACGAACGCGCCCGGGAGGACGCTGTAGAGCATCACGAGCAGGCTCACGATTCCTGGGAACAACAGCCCTTCGCGCCAGCACATCCTGGCCGTTCGAGGATCGATCGAGAAACTCGAGACCGTGATGAACAGGTAGGTGACGACGTTGATCGCCCACAGCCCCCGGAAGACGTGCTCGGCGAACACGCGATCGGTGAAGAACAACGCGATCAGTCCCGATGACGCGCTGATCAGGAATACCGGCATCAGCAGGACCGAGAACCAGATCAGGGCAAAGCTCACGCGCCCCAGCGCAGAGCGCCATGGCCGCAGCCACACCGGGTGAAACAGCCGCGACACCTGGATGTTCCCTCGCGCCCAGCGCAACCGCTGCTTCCACAGGCCGTCCACGCCACGCGGCTCCTCGGCCCACACGATCGCGTACGGCTCGAATATCACGCGCTTGCCGGCCAGCTGGACGCGGAACGTGGTGACGGTGTCCTCGGCCAGCGTCGTCGTGTCGATCTCGCCACCGACCGCGTCGAGGCTCTCGCGCCGGATCAGCTGCGCGCCGCCGGCCAGGCATGCATGCACGCCGAGGACGTTCTGCGCGCGCCGCGCGGCGGCCTGCGCGGTGATGTACTCGTAGGCAATGAAACGGTTCATATAGTTGGCGGGCCGACTCCCTTCCTTGATGTAGGCGGTCGCGGCGCCCACTGCCGGATCCGCGAGGTGACGCGCCATCCGCCGCAGCGAGCCGGCCGTGAAGATCACGTCGGCGTCGATCACCAGGACCGCGTCGTACCAGCCCTCGGCGCTGATCCGGCGCAATCCGTGGTTGATCGTGTGCGCCTTGCCCTCGCCTCCGCGCTCCCGGCGCAGATGGAACACCAGCCCCGGGTACTGCCTCGCTTTGGCCTGCACGCGCTCCGGCGTCTCGTCGGTGCTGGCGTCATCCACCACGTAGATCCGCAGGCGGTCGCGCGGATACTCGAGGCGCGCGAGGTGGTGCAGCGTGCGTCCGATCACCGCGGCCTCGTTCCATGCGGGGATCACGACCGCGACCCGCGGATGAACGTCGCCTTGCGCGCGCGGGCGCCGCCGGAAGCAGTGCAGGCCGGCGAGGGCGAACTGAAAGCAGCCGGCGATCAACGGCAAGGCGCCGATGAACACGAGCACAGCAAGGGCGATGTCGAGCACCGGTCCCCACTAGCGAGCGACTGGAGACCCGGCGTCCGTCAGTTCGGCGAGGATCGCCAGGCAATACGAGTAGCGGCCGATCGTGTCGCTACGGTGGCTGTCGGTGCTGAGCAGCAGCGGGACGCCGCGCCGCAGGAACGGGCGCAGCGTGCGAGCGTTCGGGCAGCTCCAGCGCTCGGAGACCTCGATTCGGGCGCCGGTCTGCGCAGTCACCTCTGCGAGCTGGTCCACGAGCCGCATAGGGACGTCGTCCTCGCTCAGCGCGAGCTTCGGCAGGACGCTGAACAGGTGCGCGATCACGACCGAGGAATGTCGCCGCAGGGCGTTTGCGGTCGACGTCACGATTGCCTCCACCACGTCGACGCCGGCGAGCGTCCCATCGGCGATCAGCTCCTTGACCTCGCGCGGCGAGTGGGGCCCGTCGTCGAGCGGCACCTGATGGTCGGCGGCGTAGATCGCGTCGACGCCTTCCAGGTCGGGTGGCAGGTCGAGCTTCCCCGAGGTGTCGAGGAGCTTGGCCTCGACCGCGCACCGGACGAGCACCGGCGTCGTCTCGTCGACCCGCCGAACCGCGGCGGCGTAGTCGGCGACCCAATCGGTGTCCACGCGCACGTGGTCGACGCAGGTGAGCTCGAGCAGCCCAAGGCGTTCGGCCTCGGCGACGTTGTCCTCGATCGTGTCGCGTCCGTCCGAGAACGTCGAATGGACATGCATGTCCTGTCGCTCGCCGATCATGCGGGCACCGAGGCCAACGCGACGACGTCGTGCTGCAGATCGGCGATCTCCTCGAACGGGAGGAAGCGTTCCTGGAAGAACCGCACCATCGCGATGTCCGCGAACGGCAGCATCTCGTCCGGCGTCGCGTCGCCGAGCGCGTCGGCGACGCACAGCCACGGCATGTCGGGTCCGCTCGCGACGGTCAGTGCCATCGTGCCCGGAAAGCGCGGGTTGACTTCGAGCAGCGCCGGCTCGCCGTCCAGATCGCCTTTGACCTGCACGTTGGCGACCCCGGTCAGCCCGATCAGCTCGGCCACCTCGCGTCCGATCGTCTCGAGGCGATCGTCGTGGCGCGTGCGACCGGTGACGGCGATGCCCGAGTCGACCTTCAGGCGCTCGCGGGGGACGACCGCGATCACGCGTCCCTGACCGGTGGCCAGGACGTCGAGGGAGTACTCGGCGCCGGGCAGCAGCTCCTGGACGAGCAGCGAACCATCGCGCTCGAGGCGGGCGAGCTGCTCGACACGGTCGACGCGATGGATCCCGCGCGACCCACTTCCGACGCGGGGCTTGACGATCGCGGGGAGCGGCGCGGCGGCGGGGTCGAATGCCGCGTCGACGAGCACGGTGTCGGGGACGCGGACCTGGCCGTCGCAGCGTCGATGGAGCGCCCACTTGTCCAGGCACACGTCGAGCGTTTCCAGGGGCGCGAGCACGAGGCGCACGCCTGCGTGTTCGAACTGCGCGCGGCGGGAGGCGAGCGGGACCAGCTCGCTGTCGACGGTCGGAACGACGACGTCGACGGCCTCCCGCTCGCACCACGCGAGGAGGATGTCGGCGAACGTGTCGTCGTCGCCGCGGGGCAGGATCACGCGCCGGTCGGGCTCGACCAGATACAGGCCGGCGGCGAAAGGATCGATGTCGGCGGCGAGCAGGGTGACGGGCCGTTCGGCCAGCGCCTGCAGGATGCATACGCCGGAGGGGCCGCCGACGCCGGTGACCAGGACCCGGGGCGTGGATGGAAACGAGTCAGGAGACATGAGCCTCGAACAGGTCGGCTTGCGCGTCGGAGGAGACCGTCTGCGCCGGAACGGGTGTCGCCTCGCTGTCGCGGATGACCTCCAGCGGCTCCGCGTAGCGCGAGGAGCCGAAGCGACTCCAATAGCGCGCCGTCGCGCGTAACAGGTCCTCCTGCAGGTACCGGCGAGTCTTGACCTGGGATCCGTATGCGCCGATGACCTCGAGCTTTCGCTCGAGCCAATCGTCGACGGCCACGAACCTGGTGGGCCGAAATTCGATGTTGGCCGACGGGGCCTGGTAGCAGTAGACGCGCGGCACCTTGCGGGCAGCAACGAGCGTTGCATGATGCACGTTCCGGTGGTCCTGATGCACGTCGTTGCGGCTGTGCGTGTAGATGATCGATGGCTGCACGTCCGCGATTACGCGCTCGATCGTTCCGATCGCGATGCCGCCATCGCTGACGTTGACACTCGCGTCCGCCAGCTCCGCGAGGAACAGGCGCGCGGACATCAGCTCGGCGCCGCGCTGTGACTCCAGCGCGCGCGCGGTGGCCACGCCACCCACCTCGCCGCCGGTGAGCGTGAGGACGTTCACCGCGTCGCCGAGCGCGACGTGCCGCAGCAGGATCCCACCGCAGCCGATCTCTACATCGTCGGGATGGGCGCCGATCGCCAGCACCACGTCACGCCTGTCGACCTTCTTGGTGCGCGCTGCGGCGACCAGCTCGTCGACCTTGGCGGCGAGCGCAGCTCCGTCGACCGGCTTGGTGAGAAAGTCATCGGCGCCCGAGCGCAGCGCTCCGACCGCTGTGTCGAGGCTTGCGCTCCCGGTCAGGATCAGCGTTGCGGCCTGCGGGCGGATGCGCTTGACCTCTCGGGCGAGGTCAAGCCCGCTGATGCCCGGGAGGTTGACGTCGGCGATCACCAGATCCCAGTCGTCGCTCGGGAGCGCATCGAGCGCCTCCTCCGCGCTGACGACCCAGCGCACGGTGGCCAGCGGACCGACGATCTCCATCGCCACCGCGGCGAACAGCTCGTCATCCTCGACGAACAGGATCCGCGCTGATGGGGTTTCCCGAGCCCCGTCCATGGATACTGCTATCGACCTAAGGCTCGCACGACTTGAGCCCTTGACGCTGAACACGTCGATCTGCGATTGATCAGCTCTCGAGGGCGATCGCGAGCAGCCGGGCGCGGCAGGCGGCGCTGATGTCGGCGAGGTCCCGCGTCTGCGCCACGGAGCGCTCGTCCGCGCCGAGCTCGAGGGTGCGCAGCGCCTGCTCGTAGGCGCGCTGAGCCGGGACTCGTTGGCCGAGCGCGTCGTGTGCCCGGGCGAGCTGGAACGCAGCGGGGGTGGATGTCGGATCGGCGTAGAGTGCGCGACGCAACGACTCGACCGCCGCCTGCGGCTCCTCGCGCGCGAGCTCGGCGACGCCCTTGATGAAGTGCGCGTCGGCGTCGAGCGGGTCGTCTGCGAGCACGTCGCGGGCGATCCTCAGGGCGCCCTCGAGGTCGCCGCGGTCGGCGGCCTGCAACGCTTGGGGCAGGCGCTCACGGCAGTCGTCGCCGTCGCGAGCAGCGCGCACGGGGACCTGGCCACGCGTGGGCGGGCCGCGGCGGTCCGGCGTGTGCGGCGACCGGGGGCGGCGGTGGTCCGCCGTGTGCGGCGGCCGCGGGGCCGTCGGTGCCTGGCGCTGTCCGGAGATGCGGTCGGCGGCCCCAAGTATCAGCCGCCCATCGGGCCACAGCGCCGCCCGAAGCGCCGCCAGCACACGGTCGACGGTCCTTTGCTCGAAATAGATCAGGACGTTGCGGCAAAGGATCAGGTCGAACGGCGGCGACCCCAGAGGCGGGATCGTGTCGCGGACCAAGTTGTGGCGCCGGACGTCGACCAGCCCGCGCAGCCGGTCGCCGACGGCCAGGGCCCCGTTCTCGGCCATGAAGTAGCGCCGGCGCAGATCGTCCTCGAGGGTACGGACGGCGCGGGCTCCGTAGCGGCCGCGTCGAGCCTGGGCGAGCGCGGAGGGCGCGATGTCGGTGGCCAGAATGCGAACCGGGGGCGCGGTCGAACCGAATGCCTCGCACGCCAGGATCGCGGTCGTGTAAGCCTCCTCGCCGGACGCGCAGCCCGCGACCCACACCCGGACCGCGTCCGTGCCGCGCGCCCGCGCCGCCTGGAGCGCGCCGTGCCAGTCGATCGCGTCGAGCTCTGACCGGTGCCGGAAGAAGAACGTCTCGCGCACGGTGATCTCGTCGATCAGCCGCTCGAGCGCCTCGGGCGGAGCCTGGGGCGCCAGCAGCCGATCCGCCGTCATGCCCGGCGCCACCCGCGCGATCGCCGCTCGCAATGCGCCGAACTGAGCGGAACCGATCACGATCCCGCTCTCGCGTTCAACGAGCGCGGCGACGCGACCGAGGACCTCTGGGGTCACTGGAGGCTCCTTCGCCCCAGACCGGCAAGCAGCGGGCCGATCGCATCGAGCGGCACGATCCTCTGCGCGCCCAGCTCGGCCGCGGCGCGAGGCATGCCGTAGATCGCCGAGGTTGCCTCGTCTTGGGCGATCGTCAGCCCGCCCGCAGCGGCGACGTCGGCCAACCCGGCCGCTCCGTCCCGTCCCATCCCCGTGAGCACCACCGCCACCGCGCCCGCCCCCGCCACCTGGGCAAGGCTCGAGAGCAACACGTCACCGGAGGGCCGATGGCTGCCGACAACCGTTGTGCGATCGAGCTCGAGCCGGTGCGCGGGTCCAAGCATCAGATGCGCGTCCTCGGGCGCGAGCCGAACCCCGGGCGCCAGCGATTCGCCGGCCGACGCGACCCGAACCGGCAGCGGCAGCTCGCCGTCCAGCCACCGGGCAAGCCCGTCGATGAACCCCCCGGCCATGTGCTGCACAACGAGCACCGGAAGCTCGAAATCGGCGGGCAGGTGGCGCAGCACGAGCGCGAGCGCCCCGGGGCCGCCGGTCGACGCGCAGATGCCGACGACCTCAGCGCGGGGCGCGTCCCGCTGGGGATCGTGCGCTCGCGCGTAGACGTCATCCCCTACCGTCGCTCGCGCCGAATCCGCCGCCTGGCACACCCGCGTCGTTGCCAGCCGCCGGAAACGACGGCGCAGGGCGTCTCCGGTCGCGCCATCGGGCGCGTCCAGCGCCACCGCAGAGCGCGGAATCACGCCCACTGCGCCGGCGGCGAGCGCGGCGTCGGCAAGCTGCGACCGTCGCTGGTCGTGGGTGATGATCACCACGATCCGCGTTGGATGGTCGTGCATGATCCGCTGCGTGGCCCTGACAGCTCCGGCGTCGGGAAGATCGAGCTCAAGCGCAATCATGTCCGGGCGCACGCGTTCGGCCGCCCGGACGATCCCCGCAGTGTCATCGAAGATGCCGACGACTCTCAGGTCGCCGTCGCGCTCCAGAGACTCGGTGAGTCCGCGGCCGAATGCGTGCGACCTAGAGCCGATCAGGATCCGAGCGCTCATCTCCCAATCAGCCGGTCGACCGTCTCCAGCAGCGCACGTTGGTCGAACTCGTCCTTGACGATGTACGCGTCGGCCCCTGCCTCCGCACCACGGCGGCGGTCCTCCTCGCTGCCCTGCGAGGTGACGACGACAACCGGCAGCGTCACGTGGTCGGGATTCGACCGAATCGCGCCAAGCAGCCCGAGGCCATCGAGCTCCGGCATCTGGAGATCGGTCACCACGAGATCGAACTTCCCTCCCGCGGTGATCGCGTCCAGTGCCTCGCGCCCGTGACAAGCCGTCTGGACGCGATATCCAGCGGCGTCGAGGATGCTGCGCTCGAGCTCGCGCACGATGAACTGATCGTCCACGACCAGCACGCTGCGGGCACCCTGCCGCGACGAAGCCGGCGCCCGTGCGCTCCCGGCCGTCAGGACCGCGGCGATACCGCAACCGGCGTTGCGGACGATGTGCGCCGGATCGACGATCAGCACGATGCCGCCATCGCCGCGGATCGCGGCCCCGAGATACCCGGGTGCCGCCGTCATCATCGTCCCCAACGACTTGACGACCACCTCTTCCTCGCCGAGGACGCGGTCGCACGCGATCGCGACGCGGCTCCCGGGCTCACCCATTACGAGCGCCTGAGGTGCGTCCGGCAGCTCGAGAGCCTCCGCACCGATCGCGTGCGCGAGATCGCCCAGCCGGATCGACTCGCCGCGAACCTCGATCGACGGCCGTCCGAGAAGAGTCGCTGTCTCCCCGACGGCGACTGCCTCGATCACGCTGGCGATCGGGATCCCGAAACGCTGGCCGCCGCGCTCCACGATCAAAGCATCGAACAGCGCGAGCGTGACCGGGAGCAGGATCGTCGCGCGCATTCCCTGCCCCGGCGCGCTCACCAGCTCGAGCCGGCCGCCGACCGACTCGCACTGGCGCTTGACCGCGTCGAGGCCGACACCGCGCCCGGCGAGCGTGCTGACCTCCTCAGCGGTCGAGAACCCGGCCTCGGCCAGGACGCCAACCAGCGAGCCGCTGCGCTGCGCCGCGTCGTGGAGCTCGGCCGAGATGCCACGGCCGTTATCGGACACCTCGATCGCGACCCGACCGCCGCGCCGCTCGGCGTGCAATTTGAGCCCGGCAACACGGGGCTTGCCGGCCCGCTCGCGGGCATCAGGGTCCTCGATCCCGTGCGCGATCGCGTTGCGCAGCAGGTGGGTGATGGCGTCGCCCAAGCCGTCGAGCAGCGCTCGGTCGAGCTGCGTCTCGACGCCGCTGATGTCGAGCCGAACCTCCTTGCCCTCGGACAGCGCGAGGTCGCGCACCGCGCGCGGGAAGCGAGCGGTGATCGAGCTCAGCGGCAGCGTCCGGAGGTCGAGCACGGCATCCTGGAGCTCGTCGAGCAGGCGCTGCTCGCGGTCGATCTCCTCCTCGAGCCGCTCGTCCGCATGGGACTCGCGGGGCCCGACCAGGTAGTCGACACGGCGGTGCTGGATCACCGCCTCGCCGACGGCGTCGAGCATCCGGTCGACCTTGTCCGTCGCGATCCGCACCGACGGACCGCGGCGCGAGCTCGGCCGCGGTGCCGACGCCGGTTCGGGCGTGGGCTCGGGCGCCGGTTCGGGCGTGGGCTCGGGCGCCGGTTCGGGCGTGGGCTCGGGCGCCCGATCGGGCGTGGGCTCGCCGCTCACGGCCTGGCGCAGCTCGTCCGTGGCGCGCAGCAGCGAGTCGACCAGCTCGGGAGCGAGCGTCCCCGCGGTCCGAGCCGGCGCCAACACGTCCTCGATCGTGTGGGCGATCGCGCTGGCCGCCGCGAGGCCAACCATGCTCGCGCCGCCCTTGAGCGAATGAGCGTGGCGGAACAGGAGATCGATCGCATCGGGCGGCGGATTTCCGGCCTCGACTGCGAGCAGGCAGTCGGTGATCTCCCCGAGCCGCTCCTCCGCCTCCTCGCGGAAGACCGTCTGGAGCTGCGACGAGACCCCTGTCACGTGCTCTCCGATGCGGCCGACCCGGCGACCGATCCGAGCACCGCCGGCACGTCGACGACGCCGACCAGCGTCTGCTCGACCAGGGAACCTCCGGTCAGGAACCGAGAGTCGGTGGTCGCGGTCGCCTCCGGCAGCGCCTCGAGGTCGAACAGCTCGTCGACCGCGAGTCCTGCCCGGTGCACACCGTCCGCAACGACAACCAGGTGGCGCGGCTCGCCGCCACCCGCCATCCCCAGCACCGCGCTCAGGTCGACGGACGCGAGGATCTCGCCACGCAGGTTGTGTAGGCCGAGCACGGCCGTCGGGGATCCGGGGACCGGGGTCAGCTCACCTAGCTCGAGCACCTCGAGCACGTGCTCGATCGCGATCGCGTAATGCTCGGCTCCGAGCCGGATCCGGAGGTGCATCGCGTCCATGACGTCGTCGCTAGGCAGCGGCCGGCGCCGGCTCAGCTACGCCCCTGTCTTTGCCGGACTGCGCCCCGTAGCGGGCGAGCATCCCCTCGAGCGCGTGCACCAGCTCCTCCACATGCTGCGCTGTGCCCGCCCGTTGCTGCTGCTCCGCGGCGAGCTGCTCGGCGGCCGAACGGATCTCCACCATCGTCGTCGCCGCCTGCTCGGCGGCCTCCTTCTGGTGATCGGTCGCGGCCATGCTGTTCTCGGTCGCCAGGATCGTCGCGTTGCTCTTCTCCTGAATCCCGGTCGCGATCTCTCGGATCGAGCCAGTGGACCTCATCGTCCGCTCGGCGAGCTTGCGGATCTCGCTCGCGACGACCGCGAACCCGCGCCCGGCATCTCCGGCGCGGGCGGCCTCGATCGCTGCGTTCAGCGCGAGCAGGTTCGTCTGCTCGGCGATCCCGTTTATCAGCTCGAGCACTTCACCGATCTGCTGGCTCCGCTCGCCGGTCTCGAGCGCTTCGCTGGCGGTCGTCTGGGCGTTCTCGGCGATCGCGGCGGAGCTGGCGCTCATCTCCTCGAGCGTCGCCGCCACCTCCGCGATCGCGGCGGATTGCTGACTCGTCGCGGACGCCGCCTCGCGCATCGCGGCGCGCATTTCGTTGGCGGCCTCGGTGAGCTGCAGCGACGTCCTGCGCATCCGCTCGAGCAGGCGAGCTACGAGCCGGACGACGTATACCGCGAGACCGATCACCATCAGGATCGCGAGGCCTCCGACGACGAAGCCGACCACGCGCGCTGAGTTGGCGCTGCTCTTGGCGGCGCCCGCGGCGGTCGCGGACTGCCGCTGACTAGCGGCGGCAACCGCGTCAAAGTGCCGATCCAGCGCGGCGAGGCCGACGGCGAGGCGATTGGTCGCGGCGTTCCTGGCTTGCGTGCTGCGCGCGGCGACGATCGATCGGACCCCAGCGCCGATCGGCGCTGCCGCCGCGGTGGCGGCGTCGACCGCCGCGCGTTCCTGCCCGGCCTGCGCGAGACCGGCGAGCCGGCGCAGCTCGTCACCGAGGTTCGCAACCGACGCCGTGAGTGCGGCGCGATCCGCGGCGCGAAGGCTCGCGTCGTAGGCTCGGGCAGAGTTGAGGATGTCGTACAGCGACGTCCGCGCCTCGCCGGTCGCGAAACTCGCCGTCTGGGTGGAGAGCGCTGCCTCGTACTTGCTCGCGCTCGCGTCGAATCGGAGGACGACCGCCCCGATCGCGACGGCGACGAGCACCACGATCAGCCCGCTCGCGATCGCGATTCGTCGTGTGGGCCCCGCGATCTGGCCGCCGATGAATGTCCGCATTTTCTTCTTGTCGGCAGGTCTTCGGCGATGGTTGAGACTCAATCGATCCGCGGTTTGTGCCGACACGGAGAACGAGTCATGTACCCGGTCGCCGACAGCGCCCCTTCACGGCCACGCCGTGTCCTGGTCGTGGACGACTCGAGCCTGATCCGCGAGGCCGCGACGCTCGCGCTCGGCGCGATCGGCGGCTGGGAGGTGCTCACCGCCTCCTCGGGCGAGAAGGGCCTCGCGCGGGCGAGCGCCGATCGGCCCGACGCGGTCCTGCTCGACGTCGTGATGCCGGGGCTCGACGGCGTCGCGGTCGCGGAGCGCCTCCGTGCGAACCCCGAAACGCGGGCGATTCCGGTCGTGATGCTGACAGCCGCCGACGGCGCTCAGGACCGGGAGCGACTGCGGCGCCTGTCGGTCACTGGGGTGATACCCAAGCCGTTCGACGTGACCGCCCTGGCAGCGCAGCTGGCGGCGATCGTCGGGTGGGACGCGGCATGACGTCCTCCGGCGTTCCGGCCGACACCCTCGGTGCGATCTGGGCGCGAAACCGCGCTGTCGTGCTGGCCCGGCTCGACGCGATCGACCGCGCTGCTGCCGGCGAAGTCGATCAGGAGACTCGGGCCGAGGCGGTCCGCGCCGCCCATCAGCTCGCGGGCACTGTCGGCACATTCGGCTTCGCACGTGCGACCGAGGTCGCCCGCGAGCTCGAGTCGCGGCTCGCCGCGCCGGGCAAGGTGGCGCCGGAGCTGCGCACACTCGCGCAAGGGCTGCGGCAGGAGCTGCTCGGCGACGCCTGCGTCGGAGGATCCGGCGCCGAGCCGGACGAGGCCTCGCGGGGCCGCGTGCTGGCCGTCGACGACGATCCGTTGATCCTCGACAGCGTACGTTCCCTGCTCGCCGAACGAGGTCTCGAGATCGTCACCGAGAGCGATCCCGGCCGCGTCATGGCGCGCCTGCCGTCGATCGCGCCGGACCTGGTGATCCTTGACATCGACATGCCTGGCATCAACGGCATCGAGCTGTGCCGCCGGATCCGCACCGATCCCGACCACCCGGGCCTACCAATCGTGTTCCTGACCACTCATTCCGATGCCAGGACCGTGCGGGCGGCCTATCGGGCGGGAGCTGATGGACACCTGAGTAAGCCACTCGTCGCCACCGAGCTCATCGCATGCGTGGAGCGCCACCTGATGCTCGCCGAGCGCACCAGCTGAAGCTCGCCGCGACCTTCAGTGCTCAGGCGGCGGCGTCGCTGGCGGCGGGCTGGGCCTCGGTTTCGCGGCGGCGGTCGCTCTTCTTGCGCGAGCCGGACTGTCCATCAGCGTCGCCGGCGTTGTCATCGCTGGCGAGAATCGCCCGCGAGGGTGCGAGCAGCATCGTCATATTGCGGCCGTCCTGCACCGGGGCCTGCTCGACCACCGCGATATCTGACAACTCGCCCGCGAGACGGTCCAGGAGGGCGGTGCCGCGCTCCGGGTGCGTGACCTCGCGCCCTCGGAACATGATCGTGATCTTGACCTTGTCCTTGCCCTTCAGGAAGCGCGTCACGTGGCCCTTCTTCGTGTCGTAGTCGTTCTGCGCGATCTTCGGGCGGAACTTGATCTCGCGGATCGTGATCTGTTGCTGGTGCTTGCGGGCGGCCTTCTGCTTCTGGGCCTGTTCGTACTTGTACTTCGAGTAGTCGAGCACCCGGCAGACGGGCGGGCGCGCATCCGGGGCGACCTCGACGAGGTCGAGATCGCGCTCCTGCGCGTACGCGAGCGCGTCGGAGGTCTTCACGACTCCGATCTGCTTGCCGTCCTCGCCCACGAGCCGGACTTCGGGTACGCGAATCCGGTCGTTGATCCGAGTCAGGTCGCGCTCTGGGGGGCGCCGGTCGAACCTACGAGGAACCGGCACTAGCTGCGGTGGCGACGAGGCGTCAAGCGGCGCCGCGCCGTGTGTGATGAAGCACTTGGATCAACGGAGGTGGAGTATAGCGGCGTGGTTAGGTTTTCGGGCGACTTTTTACCTGCTCTTTGAGCCGCTCGATGAACGCGTCCACCGGTTCCGAGCCGGCGTCGCCATGGCGGTGCTCGCGGACTGCGGCCTGGTCGGACTCCTGCTCGCGATCGCCGACGACCAGCATGTATGGGATCTTGCGCAGCTCGGCGTCGCGGATCTTGCGGGCGATCGACTCGGTGCGGTCGTCGAGCTCGACGCGCAGGCCGGCGTCGTCGATGCGCTGACGCACGCCGGACGCGTACTCGTTGTGGCGGTCGGCGATCGGCAGCACGATCGCCTGAACGGGCGTGAGCCACACCGGGAACTCGCCGGCGTAGTGCTCGATCAGGATCCCGATGAAGCGCTCAAAGGACCCCATCAGCGCCCGGTGGATCATCACCGGGCGATGCTCGACGTTGTCCTCTCCGACGTACGTGAGCTCGAAGCGCTCGGGCATGTAGTAGTCGAGCTGCACCGTCCCGAGCTGCCAGGAGCGGCCGATCGAATCGGTCATATGGAGGTCGATCTTGGGCCCGTAGAACGCGCCGTCGCCGGGGTTGAGCTCGAACTCGAGGCCCTTGTCGACGAGGGCGTGCTGGAGTGCGGCTTCCGCGCGGTCCCACGTGTCTTCGCTGCCCACCCGCTTCTCGGGCCGCGTGGAGAGCTCGAGGCGAGGCTCGAACCCGAATCTGTCGTAGATCGCGAAGCCGAAGTCCAGACATCTCTGAACCTCCTGCGCGATCTGGTCCTCGGTGCAGAAGATGTGCGCGTCGTCCTGCGTGATATGCCTCACCCGGAGCAGTCCGTGCAGCGTTCCGCTCGGCTCATGACGATGCACCAGCCCCGCCTCCGAGTAGCGGATCGGGAGCTCGCGGTATGAGCGCAGCTCGGACTTGTACAGCTGGACGTGCGCCGGGCAATTCATCGGCTTGAGCCCCATCGGCCTGCCCTCGACGTCGGTGAAGTACATGTGGTCGCGGTAGACCTCCCAGTGCCCCGACTGCTTCCACAGCTCGACGTCATAGAGGATCGGCGTCTTGACCTCCCGGTAGCCGCGCGCCGAGTTCTCCTCGCGCCACACGTTTGTCAGCTCGTTCCAGATGACCATCCCCGGCGGCTGCCAGAACGGCCCTCCCGGCGAGAGCTCCGAGAACAGGAACAGGCCCAGCTCCTTGCCGAGCTTCCGATGGTCGCGCGCGCGGGCCTGCTCGAGGCGCTCGAGGTAGTCACTGAGGTCCTGCTTCGAGAAGAACGCCGTCCCATACACGCGAGTCAGCATTGGCTTGCTCGCGTCGCCCCGCCAGTACGCGCCCGCCACCGACTGCAGCTTGAACGCCTTGACCCGCTTCGTGGTGGGCGCGTGCGGACCGCGGCACAGATCGGTGAACGGGCCGTTCGTGTACAGGGAGACCGTGTGCACTCCTTCGTTGCGGATCAGATCCTCGATCAGCTCAACCTTGTAATCCTGGCCCTCGGCGACGAACCGCTCGAGCGCGTCGCCGACCGGAACCTCCTCGCGCACGAACGGCTCGTCGGCCTCGACGTGCCCGCGCATCCGCTGCTCGATCCTCTCGAAGTCCTGTTCGCTGAGCGAGACGCCGTCCGGGAAGTCGAAGTCGTAGTAGAAGCCGTTGTCGATCGCCGGCCCGATCGAGATCTTCGCCCCCGGGTACAGCTCCATCACCGACTCGGCAAGCACATGCGCCGTGTCGTGGCGGAGGAGGGCCAGCGCATCCTCGCCGCTTCGGTCGGTGACGATCTCGAGCTTCACTGGTCGACCGCCGTCGGCGCTGTCGTCCGGCAGTGGTCGGGCGAGGTCGCGGAGCTCACCGTCGACCTTGACCGCGAGGGCGGCGCGGGCGAGGCCGGCGCCGATCGCCGCGGCCGCGTCGGCGCCGGTGGCGCCCTGTGGAAGGGTCAGCGTGTTGCCGTCGGGAAGCTCGAACTCCATCGGCTTCGGATGCTATCCGGGCGCTCGATTCGGGCGTGGCCGCGGCGGCGCCGCGTCTGCGGCACAGAACGGCGCCGTCCGGCCGCGGCGACGGGTCTGGCTTAGAAAGCGTCTCAGATGGGTAACATCTCAGCCGACCGGTGTGTCATGTATAGATCGGGTGACAGACGCAGCCACGGCCGCCGTGCGCGGAGGTTCGCTCAGATGAGGATTCGCAGAGCCGACATCGACCGCCGACCGCACCCCGTGGCGCTCCTCCGCGATACATTTACGACTCCCGGACGATTAGCTCAGCTGGGAGAGCGCCGCCTCGACAAGGCGGAGGTCGCTGGTTCGAGCCCAGCATCGTCCATTAGTTGGATTTGCAGGGATTTGCCCGGCTGGTGAGTTCCGCCTAAACGGTTGCGACAGGGGGCTTGTCGTAACTCTGTCGCAACTCAGAAGACGGCGGCTCCTCCGGAGCGGCCCTTTGGAGACCTCCGCCCAATGGTTGCGACAGGGCGCCAACCAAGCTCCCGTCCCTCCTCGGCCTGACGGCGGAGGATCTCGCGCCCGATCTGCCAGTACACGTCGACGAGCTCGGCGTTGATCGCCCGCGCGGCCCGCGCCCGGGCTGTTCGGATGCGCGCCTTGATGTCCTCGAGGAACTCCTCGTAGCTGCGCAGCGGCTGATGCGACTCGGATGACGGATGAGCAGGGAGGTCAGGCATACGGCGTCGGAGCGTAACGAGACCTTCGCCAGACTCGGACGGCACCGAAGGGGCGGGGTCTAGTAGGTGCCGCTCGGACGGCTGCTGGCGACGTCGGCGCAGACGAAGAGGAGGTGGGTGAGGCAGTCGGCGATCGCTTGGGCGGCGTTGGGTGCTTCGCGGTCGAGCGCGCCGATCGCGAGCGCGGCCCAGCGGCCGGCTTGTTCGGCGTGGGCTCGATCAGCGACGGCGGCTGGGCGGTGGGCGAGGCTAGATGTAGCTCTTCGGCGGTTTCCTCGTAGATGTATGGGAGCCACTCGTCCGCCGGGTAGTCGTGCACGCGGCTGTCGGCCTCGAGCGCCAGGTGGCAGCGGCGCAGGCTGCCGGCGGCGGTTTCGTCGATGGTTGAGAAGAGGTGGGTGACGATCGCGGAGCGGGCCATGGATATCAGCCGGGCGATGGCGGTGGCCGCGGCGGCGGACGGGCCGGAGTTGCGCCGTGCGTATGGCGCTGCGGTCTGCAATGGCGCGAGGAACACTGGTTGCACGGCGGATGAGGAGCGCGCCTACGGCGTCTTGCGGCTGCTGACGTTGGCGCTGCTGCGGCTGCCCGACCTGGCGGTCTGCGCCCATGTCTTGCATCTGGTCGGTGAGTCCGACGAGGGCATGCTGCTCGCGCGGACGCTCGGCGACGTTGCCGCGGGGACGCTGCGGTTGGCGCATCGGGCGCTCGAGATGGATGGGCGCGATGTCGGCTATGTGACGAGTGCGTGGATCGATCGTGCGCTGTTGGTGGCTGGCGTGACGCTTGACTGCCAGGGCAGCGCCGAGGATGACGAGCCGCTAGTGGCGCTCGAGGAGGCGCGGAGGGCGACGGTCGCGCTGACGCGTGCGACCGCTGCGACCGCGGGTGACCGGATGCTGGTACCGGAGCAGGTGGCGGACGGTGTGGGCCATCTGCTGGCGATCTATTTGATCGCGAGGGCGGCGGCGGGATGAGCGCCCGGCTGTGGGGCGCGTTGGACCGCCTGCCGCCGTGGGCCCGCCGGTCGCTGATGATCGCGGTGCCGCTCGTGCTGCTCGCGGTTCTGGTCGCCGCGTTCGTGCTCGCTCCGACGGGAGCCGGCGACCACTCCGAGCGAGCGAGCGCGACCGCGCGGCTGCTGCCGCCGTCCCCGACGACAGCCACCGAAGCGCACGCTCGGCCGGCGCTCCCCGCCGCCAAGACCGTCAGAGCTCAGGTGCGGCGCATCGTCCGCCCGTGCGGGGGCCGGTCAGCGAGCAGCCACCTGTGCCGTGGCCGCGTGTCGGCGCTGCCCTGCTCTGAGACGTAGCTGACCGCCACGGTGTCCGGAGCCCCGGCTGGCTCGACGCTCGCGATCCGGTGGGTCTCGATCGTCTTCGGGTGCTTCGCCTGCAGCGCGGTCAGCTGCGCCGGCTGGGCGAGGAGGTAGCGCGCGAACGCGGGCGTGCACGTCCGCTCGATCGCCGTGCGCGCCCATCGCGGCAGCCGGCCAACCTGGATACGGCATGTACGCGACCGCGAACCTGCGGGCGACCACGAGCATCACCCCCTCGGCGCCGCCTTCGACGGCGCGGGCGCCGGCCAGCCGGCGCCGCTGCTGAGGGTGCGGGACGCGTGGTTGCGCGAGCTGCGCCGCAACGGGTACGACCTAAGCCAGGTGGGGCGGTGAGGCGGGTGGAACGGAGGCTAGGCGGCGAGCGCCTCCTCGGCGGCGAGCTTGCGGCGCGCCCGGCGCAGCGCGGTCTCGACCGCCCGTCTGGTCGAGCCCAGCTCGTCGGCGAGCTGCTGGTGGGACTTACCGTTGAGCGCCCCGGCGACCAAAGAGCGCTCCTTGGCGCTCAGCGTCGACAGCGCGGCGAGCACGCCAGCGAGCTGCTCGCGTACGAGCAGCGTCGCCACCGGGTCGGCAAGACCGCTGTCGGGCTCGGGCTGCCAGTGGTGCCGGATCGCGAGTCCGGGGTCCCCGAGGACGGTGGTCGGAGCCATTGAGTCCACGGTAGTCGACGGATGTTCGAACCGCCCAGATCTTGACGTTTCACCACTTTTTGGTAGCTTTGGCTTGTGGAGCTTGCGGTCGAGCTTCAGGGGCGCGCAGTGCGGCTTGTCGACCAAGCTTCGGGGCAACACGTCGTGGGGGAGCATCACCATGCCGCGGTATATGTTTCGACCGCTGACTCGCAACGACGAGGGCGAGCTGGTCGCCTTTCACGAGCGCTGTTCAGAGCAGACGCACTACTTGAGGTTCTTTTGCGCGAAGCCGCACCTGCGGTCGATGGAGGCGAAATACCTGTGCGACGTCGATCAACAGGCGCGCGGCGCCTTGGTCGTGACCGACCTCGATGATCCTGACACGATCCACGGCGTCGGCCGTTGGGAGCCCGCAGGTGACGAAGCCGCGGAGGTCGCGTTCGTCCTCGAGGACTCCTACCAGGGCGGCGGCATCGGACGCGCACTTGTCGGCGCCATTCTCAGCGACGCGCGGGGGGCGGGCTATCTCAAGGCGACAGCCGACGTGCTCGCCCAGAATCGCCGTATGCGCGTGCTGCTGACGCACGCCGGCTACCGCTACACCGAGCGGCTCGACGGGTGCGGCGCGGTGGCCCTCGTGCTTGACCTTGCTGAGCCGCGTGAGGTCGCAAAGTTGGTCTCAAGCAACATGGTCTGAACCAGTACGGTCTCGTATATGCGTCGTTCGTCCCGATCCCGGCCGAGTGGTGCCATCTCACGTCGGGGTCGTCCCGTCGCCGGGTCCGGCCCGGACGGTCACGCGTGCGTGTGCCATGAGTCCGTCGATAGGAGCAGGCCGGTGCCGGCGCCTTGACGTAGTGCATTGACGGTGACGATCTCGACCCCGTCGTCCTCGACGACGTATGCGTACTCCAAGACAGAGCGGCGAGCTCGACGGTGCCGCGATCCCCGAGCCAGGGGGCTACAAAGCAAGATGGTAGAAGCGAAAGCCCGCAGCGGACGCCGGCCACGCGCCGGCGGCGGATATCGCATACGCAAATCCGGCACACAAACGCGCCGACGCGCCGATTGGGCCGGCCGCTGACCGAACCGGCTCACAGGAGGCGATCTGCGGCCCGCCGCGACCCGATCCCGACCGACAGGACCCTCCGAAAAGTTGGTCGCGGGCCCTTGACTTTCATCGGTCGTCCGCTGCGACAGCCAGCGTGACGGTCGTCGCGCTAATGCTCCCCGATGTGGATGCTGAAGCGGCGTCGTTCGCGCCGACGACGCCGGCGGCGGCTGCTGCCGCATTCTGGCGGGCCAACAGTCTGGGCGGGGACCGAGGCGCGCAATGCCCCGGTTGCTCACGTGCGGAAGAGTTGGGGCGGCCTGAAGCCCACGGTGCCCATCGCCCGAGACACGGAAGTGCTCGGAGGCGACGATCCCCCCGCGGGGATCGACCACCGTCGCCGACAAGCTCCGCTTATGCGGGTCGACCCCGACCACATTGCCCGCGTGATCGGGCGTGATCAGCACGTGCGACGGGCCCGGACCTCTCCTCCTCTTCGACATCAGCTCAACCTCCGCTGGTAGGTTTGGTGGCGGAGTCGGTCGACAATGTCCCGGTCGGGATCGGCGCTCAGCAAGATCGACGCTCCTATCAGGTCAGACCGGCTCCTCGAAGACACGGACCGAGGCCGACACTTCTGAGACAGGACACCCGGGAAAGGGGTCTCGATCGCTCCGGCGCCCTTGACGATCACGCCGTAGCGAGCGGCGCGCGAGAGGCCGGAGACGAGCGCGATCGGCGCCGCAAGGATCAACGGGCACGGCGTGGCGACCACAACGACCGCTAGCGCCCGGACGGGGTCGCCGCTGATCGCCCACGCGAGCGCGGCGGTGATCACCGTCGCAGGGAGGAAGAACCCGGCGTAGCGGTCGGCCATCCGCACGAACGGCGCGCGGTGCGCCTGCGCCTGCTCGACCAACCGGACGAGCGCCGCATAGGCGCTCTCAGACGCGGGCCGGTCGGCGCGAACGTCAAACGGGTAGCCGGCGTTCGCGGACCCGCTCAGCACCGCCATTCCCGGTCCGATCGTGACGGGCAGCGGCTCGCCGCTCAGCGTGCTCGTATCGACAACAGCCTCGGCCCCGACGACCGTCCCGTCGACCGGCACGACCTCGCCGGTTCTCACGACCACGACGTCGCCCGTCTTGACCCGGGCGACGGGCACCTGCTCGAGCTGGTCGCCGACGCGCAGCTGCGACCTTCGGGGCGCGCTGGATCAGCGCCGTGAGCTCTCGCCGCGCCCGGGTTGAGGCGACGTCCTCGAGCGTCACGCCGCCGGAGAACATCACTCACCCCGACGAACTCCTGCCCGAGCGCCAAAGCCCCGACCATCGCGACCAGCGCGATCGTGTCGACACCCATGTGATGGTCAACGATCACCGTGCGACCACCCTCGAACGCCAGCTCGGCAGCCAGCAACGCGACCGCAGCGCCCCACACATCACGGCCCGCGGCGTGCTCCCCAGCCACATACAACGTCCCGCCGATCACAATCGACAGCGCAGCTATCGCCGCGAGGACGCGCGCGCGATGCTCGACCAGCCAGCCGAAGGCGTGACGAACCAACCCGAGATTTCGTGACCCGCGAGCAACTGCCGCCCCAGCCGAAGACGCCTCTGCAGAAGCCATGCCCCGGCATCGCCGGACTCGCCCCCGTACACATCCTTAATCGCGCCAACAAAGTCGTCGTAGAACCCCGCAGCGCGCCGGGCGGTCTCCTCAGCGTGCAGCGAACGGCTGACATCTCTGTGAGCAGCTCCCGGACTGCCGTCGGTGCAGAAAGCACGCCGGCGTCTCGCCGCGTAACTCCGGGTGTTCCGTCCGAAAACCTGTCGGCGCCCCCTGGAAACATGTGACCGTTGAAGGATTACCAGGAATGCGCAAGATTTGCGTTATCCTGAATGCAGTGGAATGGACGTCGGAACGGAACGGAATCCGACTGAACGCGGGCTCTATGAGCGTGCCGTTCGCGGCGTTCGGCGGGTAGCCGCGCTGACTGCAGAAGGCGGCGAGGGAGATGCCATCCGTGACGCGCTCGTGCGCGAGCTGCGGGTTCTGCTTGAGTTGGAGGGCTTGAGCGTCGTGACGCGCGAGGAGAGCCAACTCCCCCGACACGCCGAAACGCTCTCGGCGATGGCCGAACATCAGGGGGGCCGGCTCCGTGGTGATCGGGAGCTGAGTGTTGTGCTCGAGCTGCGCTCGCCAGCGCTAGGGCAACAGACCGTGTTCCTGCTGGCTGACGAGCCGCGCGAGCTTGGAGCCGATGAGGTCGCGGCCGCTGCCGCGCTCGTCGATGTCGCGGCGCTCGTGCTCGGGCTGCGCGGCGCGCAGCACCAAGCAGCAACCGACGAGTTGACTGGCTGTCTAAGCCGCCGCCCCGCGCTCGCGCGATTGCGCGAGGAGATCGCACGCGCGCAGCGGGGCCACTCTTCGGTCTCGTGTCTGATGCTCGACATCGACAACCTCAAGCAGATCAACGACACCTTCGGACATCTCGAAGGCGACCGGGTACTACGCGAAGCCGGCGCGAGCATCCGAGGACAGCTGCGCGCCTACGACCTCGCCGCTCGCTACGGCGGCGATGAGTTCCTCGTTGTGCTGCCCGCCACCGAGCAACGTCCGGCGCTCCAAGCCGGTACGCGCATGGCAGCCGCGGTCGCCCGCGTCAGATCACCCGCGAACGCGACCACGCAGATGCCGGTCAGCGTCACGTTCGGAGCAGCGACCTCCCGCCCGGGCGAGCTGCCCGACACCCTGCTTGAGCGCGCCGACCAAGCGCTGCTGAACGCCAAACACCGCGCCCGCGCGTCACGCCGACCAAAACGCTAGAACCAGGCCGGCGCGGGACTCCAGACCGAACCAACCCGCACATCACATGCTGCGCTCGCGCCACGATGATGCCCTCAGATAGATCCCGCGACCAAACACCGGACAGACACCCACCAGCCGGCCCACCGCGCTCAGCAACTGCTCGCCTTTGATCGCCGCGCGACTGTTGCGCACGACCACAGGAGCCTGCTTGCGCACCGCCGCTGCCGTTTTCCGGTTCGGCGTGTTGGCGGCGTCGCCGAGCGCGAACACGTTCGGGTAGCGGACGTGCTGGAGCGTGTTCCTGTCAACCGCGACGTAGCCGGTGGGGGTGCCGTCGCTGAGCGACCCCTCCCTGATCCAGTCGGGCGCGCTATGGGGCGGGATCGCGTGCAGGAAGTCGTAGTGCAGCGTCTTCTTCGTCTCAGCACCCTCACGGTGGTCGACCAGCACCACCTCGCGCTGCTCCCGCCGAACTTCGACGACCTCGTGCTGGAGCAGGACCTCGATGCCGTAGCGTTGCGCGACCTTTGCCAACTGCTCGGCGAACTCGGGCACAGGCAAGAGCCTCGGCGCCGGCTGCGCCAAGACGACGTGGATGTTCTCAAGCACGCCCTGCCTGCGCCACCAGTCGGCGGCCAGGTAAGCGAGCTTCTGTGGCACGCTGGGGCACTTGATCGGGGTCGAGGGCATCGCAAAGATCGCGGCGCCCGAGCGCAACGGCCGGATCATCTCCCACGTCACCGGGGAGAGGTCATGACGGTAGGTGCTGCTCACCCCATCCCTACCCAGCGTCTCCGCGAGGCCCGGCGGCTGCTCCCAGTTGAGCTCAACACCCGGGCACACGACCAGATATTCGTAGCGGCCATAGCGAACGCGGATGACACGCGGTCGTGCTCAGCCCTGCCTCCCTGAGGCACGGACAACACTGCCGAGTACTACCCCTCGATCAGGGCAGAAGCCTGAAGGCGATGAGCTAGTCGGCTGCCTGAGGCGACGGCGCTGGAGATAGCCGCAGCACTGGGACACGGCGAATACCGGCCACACGCCCCTCGTATATCCGGTAGCCGCGGTAAAGCTGCGCGGCGAGATCGTAGAGCCGATCACGCTCGGCGCCCTCGACCTCCCGAGCGAAGTAGCGGCCCCGGTGTCCTCGCTCGTAGAGCGAGACCTCAGGATTTGCCTTCAGATTGTGGTACCACGCCGGATAGCGTGGGCGACCAAAGCTCGACGCCATCAGAATCGCGTCATCGCCGTCTGTGAAGTAGAGCAACGGGACGGTTCGCTCGATTCCGCTCCGCGCTCCGCGTACGGTCAACAAGACGATCGCGACGACCCCGAACGCGGAGTCGACGCGCCCTCGCGTCACTCCAATCAGCCATGGATCAAGGCGACTGGCGACATTCATGTAGAACCACGTCCCCGGGCGTGAAACCGCGACTGAAACCATCACTCTCTTGAGCCTCGACGGAGAACGCGTCGGGTCGACCGCCGGAATCCTCGCCACCGTCCGATCATATGCGATCTACTCCAGCCCGCGAGTCGTTAGAGCCACGCTCCTGTAGCGGGCCTCGCGATCAACGCGCCCCGCCAGGTTGATGAGACTCAGACAGAACGTGGGGGCCCGGCTTCCCGTTTGGCTACTTGCGGAAGCCTGGATCAGACCGAACGAGGCACGCGAGACTTCTCCGCGAGCGCTGACCGGGAGGCTCGCGGACCGGACGCCCAGGCAAAGAACTGAGCGCGGCAGATCCCGGCGAGGCAGACGGGTGCGTCGATTCGACATCGATTCCTCCTTCGCGTGCCCCGGCATCAACGTCGTCGACCGGAGCTCCGCGCTTGTTAGCAGGAAGGTGCCGCTGCTCGCCGAGGAGCCGGTCACCGGCGCGAGCGTCTCGGGGTGGGTTGCCGGAAGTGCTCTGACGGGCATCCATAGAAGCATCGTCCAGTACAAGCACTCCGGCATTGTCCGCGAGGATAGGATCCAAACCGACCACCCTCGTGAGGAGAGGACTTCGTTGATGCCCGAGTCGCTGAGCGCCACGCCGCCGAACCCACCGCGAGCGCTGTCGGTCATTCAGCTTGAGAGGGGCGCGGGGCTGACCGGTAGCCAACCGCGCGCGAGCGCCAGCCGGCGCGCCCGCGAGGAGTCCCGTCGCGCGCTCGCTCGCCAGCACGCGCTCGTGGCCGCCTGGCTGCGCGACCTTCACCGCGACTCCTAGGCGCTCAAGCACGCAGCGACGGGTCGGGGAATCGACACGCCCCGCTTGCCCGCGCGCGCGCTCCTTCTTCGTCCCGCCCCGCCGAAGTGGCGGGCGGCCCAAGGCCCGGCAACCTCCACAGCGGCACGAGCTCCATCTTTGCGAGCGGCGGCACAGAATCCTGGTGGCGATGGCGCGCCTGCTCCCGCGCACCTGGCGGGCAGGCCGGGTCAGATGCCGATCCGGCCGAGGACCTCGCCCGCGTCCTCGCCAGTCAGGCCCGCTCGCTGGAGCGCGTCCGGGCGCGTCGCCGCGATCCCGTAGCCGAGCAGATGGGATCGCCCGCCGGGCGAGTACACGTAGATCGACCACTCGCTGCCTTCGCGGCGGCCGATCACGCGCCGCCCGTCGTGCAAGGTGGTCGCGAAATCCTGGTCCGTGACGATCGTTGAGCCTACCGATCGAGTACACGTCGGTGGGTGCGCGACGTGTCGCGTGAGGCCTCGCGGTCTCGCTGGCAAGCTACTGCTCCAGGTCGGCGGCCAGTGCGGCGATGAAGAGTCCCGTCAGTGCAGCTCGCGTGCCAGCGGGCACTCGGGTCGGTGAAGCGTGCGCGTGGCGGGGTCGTAGACGAGCTCCTCCTCGGCCACCCATCGCGACGGCGGCAGCGCGTGGTCGTCGCTCCGATCGTCGTGTTGCCGTCGGCCCCCATCCGCGATGAGTCTGGCGCCTGCGAACCGCCAGTCCTTCCGGCTCGTCGCCAGGAACGTGGAGAGCACGCCTCAACCGGCGCTCGGTCGCCCGGCTCCCCTCGCCCGCTGACCCGGAAAGGGCCTAGTTGCGCGCGGCAGCGGCAGCGCGCGCGTACGCGAGCGCCTGCGCGGCGCTGTAGGGGCCGGGGCGTCGCCCTTTGGCTACCTCGAGGGCCTACAGGCACATCGCCTTGACGGTGGGCTGGACGCGCTCGGGGAGTGCGTCGGGGATGATCGCGTGTCCGGCGATGACCACGGCGGCGAGGCGACCGTGGTGGATGATCGGCTGGATCTCGCTGATGCCGCCCATCCTGGCGTCTGGGGCGACGGTGATGGGCGGCAGGACCGGAAATGGTGGCGAGTTGTTGCGGGGCTGTGACGTCCCGCGTCAGGTGCGGCCGGGCGGTGTTATTAGCACCCCCCCTCCCCTGTCAATGGCCATCGGGTTCTCCCCACCGGCGGCCAGCAGGGATCGCTGCGGCGGGCAGCCTAGCTCGCAGGGCACCTGCCCCGTGGCCGTGCGGCGCCACTGGCGAGGTCATGCCGCGAGCGGGGCCTCGACGGGACGCAGTTCCTCTGCGTAGCTGATCGACTGGCGGCGCATCACGCCATCCCGGTCGATCGCGTACTGACCGAGGCGCCACAGTGGCGGCGAGTAGGCGTGGATCGAGATCGAGCGATCCTCCTCCCCGCCAGCCGATGGATGTGATCGGGGCCGAACGAGAACGACTCGCCCGCTGTGAGGATCCGCGTCGCCGGCTCGCCGCCGATCCGCGGATTGGATTCGGAGATGGCGCCTTGGACGACGCGCACTGCGCCCGAGGAGATGTCGTGGTCGTGCCAGCCGGTGTCGTTCTCGCGCGTCCAGCAGAGCAGCCACACATCGACGTAGTCGTCGCGATACAGGGAGGCGAACACACGCTGCTCGTCGGAGAAGGCGACGAGCTCGCGCCATCGTTCCGACTCGACCGCGAGCTGGTCGACGAGCGATCGGAGTTCGCTGCGATCAAGATTCCGCGCCGGCGGGGATGGCACGGCCATCGGACACCTCCTTCAGGTCTAATAGGCGACCCGGGTTGTTGCTGCGCAACGCGTATTGCGCCGCCTCCCCAAGGCAGGGACTGGTCGGCTGGGCGTACGGCCGATCGGAGCCGTTCACCAGCACATCGATTCCGAGCACGCGGACGATCGCGTCGATCGCCCGCGTACCGTAGGACGAGATCTCGAGGAAGACGTCTTCGTCGACGATCGTGCGTTCGCCGGAGCGCGCCAGGAAGCGCTCTCCATGCAGCGGCGCTAGCCCCGCCAGCATCGCGAAGCAGACCCGCAACTTCGGATAGCGCGGCCGTCCGATCGCCCGGAACGCGTACCACGCGGCGTGCATCTGCTGCACGTAATCGACGATCGCCGGCCACCACGCCGGGGCGCACCTCGTGTCCCACGTCACCTTTGGCGCCGGACCGGGGTGGATGAACAGGGGCCGGTCGCGCTCCGCGAGCACGTCGAGCAGCGGCGCGACTCGCACGTAGCCCGGATCGTGGAGCAGCGTGATCGCCGGAAGCTGCAGACCGACGAAGCCGCGGTCAAGCTGGCGGTCCAGCAGCGCAGGATCGACGGCCGTGAGACTCGCGGCCGCCCAGGCGCGAAAGGGTGGCGGCAGCGCGAGCGCCCCATCGTGGTATGCGGTGAGCAACTCCGCTGCCTCCTCTGCCGCCAGCAGCTCGATCCCAAGCGGACTGGACAGCGATACGATCGCGACATCGAGGCCATCTTCTGCGACCTCCGCGGCTCGCCGCTCGAGGTCATGCTGCGCGGCGTCGACCGCATACTCTGGTTCGCCCTCGAGCTCGAGCGTCCAGCCGCGCAAGCGGGGCGGGCTGGGACGTGCTCGCAGCGCCTCGATCAGCGCGAGCGGCCACAAGTGCTGGTGGACGTCAGTTCTCAAGCCGTTCTTAACCGATTCATGAACCGCTTCAGTGAAACGGTTAAGATGGCTGTCGTCAAGGCCTCCGGCACAATCCTGTACGTGTGGCCGATCGTGCCTGTCCACGTGGCGGCCGGCGCCTCTAGTCTTTGCCGTGGTGACCCCCACCAAGCGAGTCACAATCCGCGAGGTGGCCGATGCCGCCGGCCTCTCGCCCGCGGCCGTGTCCTACGCCCTGCGAGGGATCCAAGTCTCCGAAGAGACGCAGGAACGGGTCCGCAAGGTCGCCACTGAGCTCGGCTACGAAGCCAACCCAATCGCGCGTGCGCTCGCGAGCGGGCGTTCGGGCATGATCGGGATCCTCGGTCCGTCGCTCGAGGACCTGTGGCAGCAGCGGTTGGTGGCTCAGGCAGGCCGGGTACTGCTCGAACACGACCGATACGCCCTGATCCTCGATGCAGGCGCCGACCCCGACCGTCAAAGGATGCTCGCCGGTCAGCTCCGCGATCAACAGGTCGACGGCTTGATCGTGTCGCCGGTCGATCCTTCGGACGGGTTCTGGACGGAGCTCGCGGCGTCGTTGCCCGTCGTCTCGATCGGCGAGTCGCTGTCCGCCGCCGCGGTCGGAGAAGTGCTGTTCGACAACCGGTCCGGGGTCAGTAGCGCGCTCGAGCACTTGCATTCGCTCGGCCATCGACGTATCGGAGTGCTGAGGCCGCCGGGATCCCCCACGACCGATCGGCCGGCTGAACTATTCGTGGTGGCTGAAGCTGATCGGCTCGATCTCGATGTCCGGGTCGTCACGGCCGCCTACGAGCTCAGGCAGGCGACGGATCTCGCGCGGGCGCTACTCGAGGACGACAGCAGGCCCACGGCACTGTTCTGCTTCTCGGACTCCATCGCATACGGCGTCTACGCCGCGGCCCGCGAGCTGGCGATCGGGATCCCGCGGGAGCTGTCGGTGATCGGTTACGACGACCACCCGATCTCGGCACTGCTGTCGCCGCCGCTAACGAGCTTCAGCTGGGGGTCCAAGCGTCTTGTCGAAACGGCGATCGGGCTCCTATTGGTCGCGATCGACGGGACACCCTCCGCGCGCCGGCGCGTGCTGATCAAGCCCGAGCTGCGCGACCGAGGCTCCACCGCGCGACCGCTGGTCTGAGACGCTCGTCCGAGCCGGATCAGCTCGATCTCGATCCAGCCCAATGCCTGGCGCGATCTCATGTGCGGGAACGGTCAGGTTGAGCATGCGGACAAATCGGACACCCGGGTTGCTGGCCGCTTGTCGATACCGATTCCCGCAGCTTCCGTCGATTCTTAACGGCATGAAGCCGCTGATCGGCGTCACCACCTCGGAGCTGCGTCCCGGAGAGCTCGCGACGCTGCGCCGGCACGGCGAGCCGCCGCACCCCGAGATGGCGCTCGGGATCCCGTACGTGCGGGCGGTCGAGGCGGCAGGCGGAGTCCCGGTCGTGATGCCGCCCCTGGCGCTGCCGGGCGTGACGGACCTGGTGGCGCGTCTCGATGGGTTGCTGCTCACGGGTGGGCCCGACTTGGCGCCGGCTGCCTACGATCAGCGTCCGCATGCCCAGCTCGGGTCGACGGAGCCCCGGCTGGACGCGTTCGAGTACGCGGTCGTGCGCGAGGCTGTTCGCTTGGGGCTTCCGATTCTGGGTGTATGCCGAGGCGTTCAGGCCCTTAACGTCGCGCGCGGCGGCACGCTGCATCAGCATCTGCCGGATGTCGTCGGCGAGGGCATCGCCCACCGGCAGTCTGAGGTGGGTCGGTGCCCCACGCATGTCGTCGAGGTGCTCGCCGGCACGCGGCTAGCGCGAGTCGTCGGACCGGGGCAGCTCCGCGTCAACTCCTTCCACCATCAGGCCGTCGATCAGCTCGGGGCGGATCTGCGAGTGTGCGCGCGCGCTCCGGACGGGACGATCGAGGCGGTCGAGGACCCGGCGGCGCCGTTCGTGGTGGGCGTCCAATGGCACGCAGAGACACTCGTCGAGGGCGAGGCGCACCGAACGCTGTTCGATGAGCTCGTGACGGCCGCGGCCGGCCGGCGTCGCATCCCGCTCGCTGCGTAGGCGGCGCTACCCGACGGCGGCTTCCCGTGCTACCACGACACAGGATTACGGCGGATGCGCTGCTCGAGCCGAACGGCGACGTTGTGGAAGGTTCGTGTAGCGCCGACGTCTACGACTGTCATGACGAACGATCGGACGATCGCGATGCAGAACGACCTCTCGGACGAACACGACTTCCTCGCGGGTAGTCCGGTTTCCGGCTCGGGGCAGCAAGCAATCCGCCGCTGGCCTGAGTGGGCCCGATGGAACGGCAGCCTCGAGCGGCGATACACGCTCGGCGTCGAGGAGGAGATCATGCTCCTGAACCGTTCCGATCACTCGCTCTCGGAGTCGAGCGAAGCGGCCCTAGAGCACCTGTCAGAGGACCTGCGCGCGCACACGTTCCTCGAAACGCACGCCGCAGTCATCGAGCTGGCAACGGGAATCCATCTCGACGTCGCCGGCGCCGTGGCCGAGCTGGGGACGCTCCGTGCCCAGCTGGCCCGACAGGTTGGCCAGATGGGCCTCGATCTGGCGGCCGCTGGTACGTACCCGCTGACGAGCCCGGTGCAGACGCGCATCACCGGTGCGGAGCGCTACCGGAAGATCGCAGATTCTATGCGCGCGCTCGCGCGGCGGGCGCCGACGCTGGCGTTGCACGTCCACGTTGGCGTTCCGGACCGGGAGGATGCGGTCCGGGTACTCAACAGGCTGCGCGTTGCAGTTCCCGTGCTGCTAGCGCTGTCGGCCAACTCTCCCTTCTCTCAGAGGCGCGACACCGGCTTCGCGTCTGCGCGGACCGTGATCTTCCAGGGCTTCCCCCGCACGGGAACGCCGCGGTCGTTCGCGAATTACGCCGACTACGTCGATGCGGTGGACATGCTGATCGCGTCGGCGGCAATACCGGATCCGAGCTTCCTGTGGTGGGACGTGCGCCTGCAGCCGCGATTCGGGACCGTCGAGGTCCGGGTGATGGACACTCAATCGACGATCGCCGAAAGCGTGGGGCTGATCGCGCTCGTGCAGTCGCTCGCACGACTCGAGCTCGAGGGCGAATCCGCGGACGAGGGCGAGATCGGTCCGGAGGCCTTGGCGGAGAACCGGTTCATCGCTGCTCGCGACGGATCGAACGCACGACTGATCGACGCCTGCAGGCGGGCGCTCGTGCCCGTTCACGCGCTCGCGGACGCGGCGCTGACAGACTGCGGGCCGCACGCGGCCGCGCTCGGATGCGTAGACGAGCTCGAGGGCGTCGAGCGCCTCGCGGCGGCTAACGGCGCCGACCGCCAGCACGCCCAAGCGGACGAGACCGGGCTGGGCGGGCTGGTGTCGACTCTCATCGAGCGCTTCCTCGCGCCGATCGGGGACCGCTACTGAGGGATGACCGGTGCCGAATCCGCACCCTCCGCGAGCGCCGGCTTTCGCCTGGGTAGTGCAGCCGAGAACACGAGCGCGACGAGAGTCCGGGGCCCGAGCCTGATCCAACGTAGATGTGGAGGCGCTGGAACTCATGTCGCTTCGAGGCTAGCCAACTGCCGCGAGACCGATCGCCGCAAGCAATGCAACGCGCAACGAGACCCATCGCACGTCCCGCGGTCGTCCGCAAAAACCGCAGACAAGAACGAAACCGGTCAGTAGATTAGCCGCTAACATATGCAGCTAATCTACTCGTAGGATCTGAACGCGAGATGAGCGCCGTGAGGTTCGCCACGTCCCGGCACTACTCCACGACGGCGAGCACGAGGCCCGCGAGGTGCTGGTCTGCGGGGCGCAAGTCACCAAGGAGGAGCGAGCGCGTCTAACGCTCGCCAAGACGAGTGATCCCGGATGGCTCGTGCGATGGTGTGGACCACTGGCGGCGCTCGGCAGGTGTGCGCCGATGATCGAACCGGATCCGCGGTCGCTCGCGAGCCGAACGCTCGTCCGCATCGCGCCGATCACGTGCCTGCTTCGATCCCGCTGACGATGGTCGTGCTGGCGCCGGATACCGCTTGCTCGGTGCGGCGGCTGCTCAGACAGACGCATTGCGACCTCGTGGTCGTGTCGGCCAAGCATCTGGCACGCGATCTAAGGCTGAAGCGGCTGCTGCGACGTCTGGACGCCTGCGTGCTGGCAGCGTCCCCTGATCGTTCCGCGCACAGCATCTCGCGACAGGTGCCAGCCGAGGCCCTACCGGCGAGCCCCAGCGGTGAAACAGCGGCACATAGCGCCGCGGGCGGGCTTCTGGCGGTGCGGGCGTGCTCACAGGAATCACACGATCTCAGGATCGCGCCGCGGGGGCCCGCTCGTCCCCCGGCGGCCCCGCCCGAGCTGCGGAGATCAACGCGCCCAGCCGCAACGTCGCCGGGGCCACATCCGCGGGGGCGCTATAACCTCGGGCTATGTCAGCAAGCCTGGGGCCGGGCTCGACCTTCGCAGGATGCAGAATCGAGAGCGTCGCGGGTCGCGGCGGGATGGGGGTCGTCTTCCGAGCGACGCAGCTCGCGCTCCAGCGTCCCGTCGCGCTAAAGGCGATCGCTCCCGAGCTCGCCGCGGACGAAGGGTTCCGCGAGCGCTTCCAGCGCGAGTCGCATCTCGCTGCGTCGATCGATCATCCCAATGTGATCCCGGTCTACGAGGCCGGCGAGCTCGCCGGAACGCTCTACCTGCTGATGCGGTGGGTCGACGGAACCGACCTGCGCACGGAGCTCGACCACGCGGGTTGCCTGTCGCCCCGGCGCGCAATCCAGCTGCTGCGGCCGGTGGCCGCCGCGCTGGCGGCTGCGCACCGCCGCGGCCTGGTCCATCGGGACGTCAAGCCGGCCAACGTGCTGATCGCGCACGGCGAGGTCGAGGACGAGGACCACGTCTACCTGACGGACTTCGGGATCGCGCGGAGGACCGACATCGACTCGGCCACGCGCACCGGCGTGTTCGTCGGCACCGTCGACTACACCTCGCCCGAGCGCTTCGAAGGAGGCAAGGGCGACGCCGCATCCGACATCTACTCGTTCGGCTGCCTGCTGTTCGAGGCGTTGACCGGGCACGTGCCCTACGACCGCTCCTCCGGCATCTCGAAGATCCACGCTCACATCGCCGACCCCATCCCCGCGGCGCGCGCAGAGGTCCCGGGAATTCCAGAGGAGCTAGACGCGATCATCACCAGGGCGATGGCCAAGCGCCCGGAGGACCGTTTCGCGTCGGCCGGCGAGCTCGTCACCGCACTCGCAAGCGTCTTCCAAGCTTCCCGACCGGCCACGACCGCTCCCCAGTCGCCGCCCGCGGAGGCCGAGCTCGTCGAACGCACCGTCGTGACCGAGGATGACGCGACGCGACTCGCGCCGGCCGCGACCGCACACGAGCCGGAGTCCACCCACGTCGACGCTCCGAGCGCGCTCGAGGATCCCGGCCCGACGCGGCTCGAGCCGGCCGCGGCCGCGCCACCGCCCACGACCGGGCCGACGGAGCCGCGCACCCCCCCCATCGGCCCCACCGAGCCGCCGCCCACCGGTCCCACGGGGCCGCGCACGCCCCCCGCGCGCGGGCGTCGATCCCCCTGGCTGTGGGCGGCCCCGCTCCTCGCACTGTCGCTGGCCGGAGTGCTGGTCGCGACTTTCTCCGACGAGCGAAACAATTCCGGCTACTCCGGCGGGGTGTCGACGACCACGACCGGCTCCGGCGGCACCCAGATCCAGGGCCGCGGCCTCGCGCTCGGCCGCACGGTCGCTCTGACGGGACCACCGGGTTACGTGTCGGTCGGCAAGAAGAACGTCTGGACGTCGGTACCCGGCGCCGACCAGCTCGTCCGGTCGAACTTGAAATCGGGCGCTCGGGACGTGTTCCCGGCCACCGGACGTCCGAGCGCGCTGGTCGCCGGCTTCGCCGCCCTGTGGGTCGCTCAGTCGGGATCGAACTCGCTGGGCCAATTCGTCGGCGACACCGGGGCCAAGGTCGGATCGACCAAGCTCCCCGGCAGCCCGTCCGCGGTCGTGTTCGCCGGAGATGACGGCAGCGCCTGGGTCGCCGACTCGAGCGGCGCGATCACCCACGTGGCCGTCGGCGGCGCCGTGACCGGGACGCCCGCGCGCAGCGACCCACCGGCAATAAGCCTCGCCTGGGGCGAGGGTTGGGTGTGGGCGACGAACGGGGCGGCCAACGGCCTCATTCGCGTGAGCCTCTCCACAAGCGGCGCGAGCACCGCATATCAGGCTGGTCAGCACCCGGTTTCCGTCGCCCTCGACAAGGGCGTCTGGACCGCGAACGCGAACGGGCACGTGGTCCGGTTCGATCCCCGCCAGCTGCGAGTCAACGCGGACATCGCGGTGGCACCCGCGGCGCTCGACGCGATCGCAGCCACCGACCCGGGGCCGTACGTGTGGGCGATCAGCAGGAGCCGGAAGGTCCTCTACCGGATCACGAGCACGGGCACGCCGGCGGTCAAGGGCAAGGTCAAGTTCTCGAGCCCGCCGGTCGCGCTCGCGGTCACACCGGCCGCCGTGTGGGTCGCGACCCAGGACAACAAGGTCACGCAGATCCGTTATCAGTGACCGGCGACCGACGAGACGTAGCTCGCCACGGCCGCGATCTGGGCGTCGCTGAGCTTGCCCGAGAACGATGGCATCCCCCCGCTGCCGGACTTGACGATCTGGCTGACGGTGGCGTCGCTCGGCTTCACCTGATCGAGGTCGGGGCCGATCGAGCCTGTCGCGCTCGCGGCCTTGAGCGTGTGGCAGCTCGGACAACCGGCGATCTTGAACACCTCGGCGCCGGAGCCCTGAGCCCCGGAACCGGACGAGGATCCCGATCCGGAGGAGGTCTTGCTCGGGTAGCCAGGGGCAGCTGGGGTCCCCTTGTTCGCGCCGATCAGGCTGGGTCCGGCGAGCAGCAGCACCACGACCAGCGCCGCCGCAGCCCAGCTGACGACCATCAGGCCACGATCGAGCCGGCGCAGCATCAGGGCGACGGGAACCCCGACTGGTCGATGTACCACAGTGCCGACAGCAGCCAGATGTAGACCAGCAGCCCGAACACGAGGCCACCTGCGATCGGCAGCGCGCTGGCGGGCAGCCCTTTCGAGCGCACGATCAACACCTTCGCCGCGAACGCCCCGTAGAACAGGCAGCCCAGGAGCGAGTGCAGCAGCACCCGGGTGCTGGCATGCTGCCAACCTAGCTGGTAGAGGCAGTGGTAGGCGACCGGCAGACTCAACAGGAACGCCAGCCTGCCCGAAATGCGATGCACGGTTCCGAGCGACGCCGGCGCGGGGCCGAGCGGCAACCGTCCGTACATCCACAGCGCCGTGATCAGCTGGACGACGGCGAACAGCAGCGCGATCGTCGTCAGCCACACCTTCATCGTGATCGTGTTCGTGAACCCGAGCGTGATCACGAGATCGGACGACGGGCTGTGCGCGTTCGCGTAGACCCCGAGCGTCAGCGCCACCGCAGCGCCGACCAGGCCGATGATGATCAGCCTGCGGAAGGCGGGATCCCGCTCCGGGACAGCCCCCGTGCCCGGCTCAGTCAGCGTTGCGTCCTTCACCTGGAGGCGATCCTAATGGCAGCACGCCCGCCGTGCCAGGTGTTTTTTGGGCTTCGCTGCGCGCGCCGGGAATACGTCGCGCAGACCAGCTCCGTCGACCAAAACGCCAGCTCGGTCCACCGAAGCTCGCCGAGACCAAACGAGCGGACCTCGACCGCCTCCGAGGTGGTGCGCGGACGGCCGATCGCCGCTGCTACGCGGCGAGCCACCGTTCGGCCTGATCCACTCGCACGCCGTCAGGCGCCCCGCCACGCGGGGGCGCGCTTCTCGATGAACGCGGTGATGCCCTCCTGGGCATCGTCGGCAAGCGCGTTGTGGGTCATCACCACCTTGCAGTGCTCGTAGGCGTCGTGCTCAGAGCGATCGATCTGTGCGTAGAACGCCCGCTTGCCGGTGGCCACCGTGTACGAGCTCGACCGAGCGATCGCCTGCGCCAGCGTCGTGACCGCCCCCTCGAGCTCGTGGCCCGCGACGACCTGGTTGATCAGCCCCCAGTCGAGCGCCGTCTCCGCGTCGATCGGCTCGCCCGTCAGCAGCAGCTGCAGGGCCCGCTTGCGCCCCACCGAGCGCGACACCGGCACCATCGGCGTCGTGCAGAACAGGCCGATGTTCACGCCCGGGGTCGCGAACCGCGTGCCCGCCGCTGCGACCGCCAGGTCGCAGGCGGCGACGAGCTGGCACCCGGCGGCGGTCGCGATCCCATGGACCTTCGCGATCACTGGCTGCGGCAGCTCATGGATCGTCTCCATCATCACCGAGCACAGGCCGAACAGCTCGCGGAAGAACGCCTCGTCGCGGCCGATCATCTCGGACAGGTCGTGCCCGGCCGAGAACGCCGGGCCGGCCCCCTCGATCACGATCGCGCGCGTATTCGACTGCGCGGAGACGTCGCGCAGCGCCCCGAGCAGCTCCTCAATCAGCTTCAGCGACAGCGCGTTGCGCTTCTCAGGCCGGTTTAGCGTGATCCGTGCGAGCTGCCGGCCGGTGGCGACGAGCAGGTTCTGATACTCGATCCCGGACACCGAGCTCACGCCGACAGGGTACTACCGGCCGGCACGGGATCGCCCGTTCCGCTCACTGCGCCTTGCACCGCGCGAGCCGGGGTAATGACCGCGATCAGTCGGGATACTCGTCCTTGCGCCAGGCGCGGGGCTCCTCGGCCTCGGCCTTGGGCGTCCGCTGGAGCAGGAACGAGTGGTACGGGGCGACGAACGGATCGGGCGCCGTCACCGTGTAGGTGTGGAAAACGGTTCCGTTGTCGCGCGCGAACGCGATGAAGCCGGGCCCCTCGCGCAGGCCGTCCTCGAGCTTGGCCCCGACCTGCCGGCTCCACTGCTCGAGCCACTCGGGCGGGTCGTCGATCATCATCTTGACCTCCGGGATCTGCTGCGCCTGCGCAGGAGTCATCGCGAGGCCGAAGTCGAACGGGAAGTCGGTCCCATATGTCGAGACGTACGGGAACTGCCAACCCATCCGGCGCTTGTAGGTGACGAGCCGATCGATCGGCGCGCGCGAGAAGCAGATCAGGGTCACGTCGCGGTGGTTCAGGTGCACGCGCGTGGCGTCGAGCTCATCGCCCAGGTTCGAACATCCGGGACAGGCTCCGAGCTCGTAGTCGGGCCCGAACATGATGTTGTAGGCGAGGAGCTGCGAGCGACCGTCGAAGAGCTCGGCGAGCGTCCGCTTGCCGTCCTCGGTATCGAACAGGTACTCCTTCTCCACCGGAACCCAGGGGAGTTGACGGCGCTGCTCGGTCGCCTTGCGCCCGAGCTCGGCCTGCTCCGCCTCGAGCTTGGCAAGCTCGGCGCGAGCCGCCTGCCATTCCTCGCTGGTTCCAATCCTGTTGTCGGGCATCGTTTCTCCTCTCATCGTGCTCGCAACGTCGACGGGGCTGGTGGTCGATCGCCGGTCCACGCGTCACGCCCGTACGTTCGACCGAAGTTGCGGGTAAAGAACGGCTGCTTCGGGTTAGACCGCCACGCCGGGCCGAACCAATCGCCCGGGAGGGACCTGACGTCCGATCGCCTCTCAGGAATTTCTAAGGGTTCATCCGGATAATCGCTGACGTGACCGCTCAGGACGAGCGCCTGCGCGTGCTGGTCGTCGACGACGAGCCCAACATCGTCGACGTCGTGTCGATGGCGCTACGGCATCACGGGTTCGAGGTGAAGGCGTCGGAGACGGGCGCTGATGCTCTCGCCCGAGTGCGCGACTGGCGCCCGCATGCGCTGGTGCTCGACGTAATGCTGCCCGACATCGACGGGTTCGAGGTCGCCAAGCGCCTGTCCGACGAACACGCAGGCGTCCCGATTCTGTTCCTCAGCGCCCGGGACGCCACCGCGGACAAGGTGCGCGGCCTCACGACCGGCGGCGGCGACTACGTGACCAAGCCGTTCAGCCTCGAGGAGCTGATGGCGCGACTGCGCAACCTCCTTCGGCACACGGGCTCGTTGCGCGAGACGACCGGCCGGCTGGTGTTCGCCGATCTGGAGCTCGACGAGGACACGCATGAGGTCTCGCGCGGTGGACGTGCGATCGACCTCACCGCGACCGAGTACCGGCTGCTCCGTTACCTGATGCTCAACCCGCGGCGGGTGCTCACTCGCGCGCAGCTGCTCGATCATGTGTGGAGCTATGACTTCGCGGGTGACGCGCGCGTGCTCGAGACGTACATGAGCTACCTGCGCAAGAAGATCGACGCGGGATTGCTCCCGCTGCTCCACACCGTGCGCGGGGTCGGCTACTCACTGCGGCTTCCGAGGGACTGAACGGTGTCGCTGCGCGGCCGCTTGCTCGTGGGGGTGCTGGTACTGGTGTCGGTGGCTTTCGTGGTCGCCGCGCTCGCGATCTATGCCGAGCAGCGCTCGTTTTTGTACAGCCGGCTCGACCAGCGGGTCGTTGCAGCCGCGGCCCCGATCTCGTACGCGCTCGGCGTCGACGCGCGCCTGTTAAACCGTCCCACCGACGACTGGGGCCGTCCAGCCGTCGGGCGCCCCGGACGCTCGCCGCTCGGAAAGGGCCTCGCCGGATTTCTCCCGTCGGGCACGTACGGCGCGCTCGTCGACAGCAGCGGCTCAGTCCTCCGGGGGCCCGTGACGGCGACCTACGGCGACCGGGATCTGCCGGCGCCGAGATTTCCGGCGAAGGTCCATATCACGAAGCCCGGTGGCTCCCCGAGGCTGTTCACCGTGACCTCCGTGCGGGGATCCGGCCTGCGCTACCGCGTTGCGGCGCTCGGACTCCAATCGGACGCTGGAACGATTCTCGTTGCGGTCCCGTTGCGCGAGGTCGACCAGACCCTTGACCGGCTCGTGGTCGTCGAGGCAATCGTCGTGGCCAGCGTGATCATCGTGCTCGTCGGGTTGGGATGGATCGTGATCCGGGTCGCGCTGCGGCCGCTCGACCAGATGGGGCGCGTCGCCACCGCGATCGCGGACGGCGACCTGTCACGACGCGTCAGCCCATCGACGCAGCGGACCGAGGTGGGGCGGCTCGGGTTGTCGCTGAACCGGATGCTCGTCCGGATCGAGGAGGCGTTCGCGGACCGGGCCCGCAGCGAGGAGCGCCGAAAGCAGTTCCTCTCGGACGCTTCGCACGAGCTCCGCACCCCGCTGGCATCGATCCGCGGCTACGCGGAGCTGTTCCGGCTCGGCGCGGCGCAAGACCCCGAGGCGCTCGCGCGGGCGATGGCGCGGATCGAGTCCGAGGCGACACGGATGGGCGTCCTCGTCGACGACCTCCTCGCTCTCGCTCGCCTCGACGAGCTGCCCGAGGCGCGGCGCCTTTCGGTTGACCTCGCGGAGCTCGCCGCGCAGGCCGCGGTCGATGCGCGCGTGCGGGCGCCCGAGCGGGCTATCACGGTCGAGGCCGATGGGCCGCTGGAGGTCCTCGGCGACCCGGACGCCCTGGGTCGGGTGGTGGGAAACCTGATGAGTAACGCGGTGATCCACACGCCCGCCGGAACGCAGGTCGAGCTCCACGCGTATCGGGACGGCGGCGAAGCCGTCCTCGAGGTGCGCGACCACGGTGCAGGGCTTCCGGCCGGTACCGAGGAGCGCGTGTTCGAGCGCTTCTGGCGGGCCGACGGGGGACGCACGCGGGGACGCGGTGGGTCCGGCCTCGGCCTATCGATCGTCAAAGAGATCGTGCGCTCCCACCACGGCAACGTGCGCGCCGTGAGCAGCCCCGGCGGGGGTGCCACGTTCATCGTCCGACTCCCGGCGAGACGACCCCGTGCCGAGGGGCCCGTTCGCGACTCGGACGTCGCTGGAACGATCGGCGGCCCCGTCGCCGGCTGAGTTCAGTAGCCGACGGGTGCCGCGCGGATTCGACTGCCAAAACTCAGGTGATTCTCAGGAGTTTCCCGTCAGCCGCTCAGGTGGAGCACTCAGATTCCCGGCGTGCGGCAGCGCAACGACAGCCGGATCGGCGATTCGCCGCCTCCCCGCCCGCGCCGCTCGCCCCGGCGACGCGGCGCGCTTGTGTTGGTCGCATCGAGCGGGCTCGCGGCGGTGCTGCTGCTGCTGGGGGCCTGCGGCTACCTGAGCGGGTACGCGGTGCACGCGGTGCACGCGGACTCGGGCCTCGCGGCTCGGACGGATTCGCGCATCGCGAGTCGGGTATCGGAGGTGGCGGGTGGACGGCTGCTGACGGTGCACTTCCACTCCGCGGCGCTCGGACGGGAGGCCGACTATCTCGTGTACCTCCCGGTCGCCTACAGCCCCTCGCGGCGCGTCCCGGCGTTCTACATGTTGCACGGCATGCCGGGGCGGCCGCTGGCGTTCACCGTCAACGCCCACGTCGAGATCCGGCTCGAGAACCTGATCCGCCGTCACCGCGTGATGCCGATGATCCTCGTGTTCCCCGACGGGCGGATCGACGGTAGGACGCAGACCGATTCCGAATGGGCCAACACGTCGGCCGGTCGCTTCGACAGCTATGTGCTCGGCGTGGTCCACGATGTCGACGCACGCTTCGCGACCCTCCCCAGGCGCCAGGACCGGGTGATCGCGGGACTGTCGGCGGGAGCCTACGGCGCGATCAACGTCGGGCTGCACCACCTCGATGTGTTCGGCTCGATCCAGGTGTGGTCGGGCTATTTCACGCAGACGCGCACGGGCGTGTTCGCGCGCGCGACCCGCTCGGAGCTCGCGTACAACAGCCCGAGCCAGTTCGTCAAGACGCTCGCGCGCAAGCTGCGCGAATTTCCCCTCCGGGCGTTCCTGTTCGTGGGCCGGGACGACTCAGACCGCGGCCAGCTCGAACCGATGGCCGCGGCACTGAAGGCAGAAGGAGCGAACGTCCGCTACGCGGTGTTCCCGGGCGGCCACAGCTGGAAGCTCTGGAGCGCGCACCTCGACCTGATGCTGATCATGGCGGCCCACGACATGCGACAACCGCTCGCGCCGGCGAAGCCACGGTGATCTCAGCGAATTCTCAGCTTTTTCCCTGCGCTAGCTCAGATACGAAGGGCAGATTGCGCACATAGGTCAGTCAACACGAGGTCTCGCGCTCGGTAGCCGCCGCGAGGCCGGCGCCGCGGGGCGCGGCGGGTCGGGCGTGCATCTTGTTCACCAGCATCGGGTCATAGGGAGTCGACCATGTCGAGCGTGTTCGCGGTCAGGCGGTGGGTTGCGTTGGGGGTCGCCGCGGTCGCCGCGGGGCTGCTGCTGCTGGCGATTGTCAATCTGGCGTCGGGATCCGGTTCTGGACAGGCGATCGCGGAGCTGTCGGTCGCAGTGCTTTTGGCCTCGTGCCGAGCGGTGCTCGTGATCCGGGCGGCACGCTCGGGCAAAACCGAGGCGCTGCCGCTGGGGTATGACCTCGCCTCCGCCCGCGCGATCGTCGAGGCTCACGGCGAGGATTCGATCTCGCCGTTCATTCTCAGGCCCGACAAACATTTTCACTTCGCTGACGGCGGCGTCCTCGCCTACCGCGTGATCGGACGGACCGCAGTGATCTCGGGCGATCCCGTCGCCCCGGAGCATTCTGCGTCCGGTGTGATCGCGAGCTTCCAGGCGCTCGCCAAGGCCCGCGGCTGGGACGTGGTTGTATATGGAGCCTCCGCGCATCACCTGCGGCGCTACGCGATGCTGGGGCTCCGCGCGCTGTGCGTCGGCGAGGAGGCGGTGGTCGACCCCTCTCGGTTTACGCTCGACGGGCGCACGGTGCGCAAGCTCCGGCAATCGGTCCACCGTGTGCAGCGACACGGCTGGGCGATAACCGCCGTCGACGGCCGCGGTATCGACCGCGAGCTCGAAGCCGAGATCGACTCCCTCGAGCGCACCTGGAGGGCGACCAGAACCCGCATCATCGGTTTTGCGATGGGCATGGGAGCCTCAGAGGGAGGCGTGGAGGCGGCCGACCTGTACCTGCTGGGCCGCGCGCCGACCGGTGAGCTCCGGGCCGTCATGCGCTTCATCTCGCACTGCGGCAAGCTCTCGCTCGACACGATGCGTAGGGTGGGCGAGAGCCCCAATGGGCTCAACGAGGCGTTGCTGTGCCGGGCCCTCGAGATTGCGCGGGAGCGGGGCATCCCGGAGGTGAGCCTCAACTACGCCGGGCTGGCGCATCTGGTCCGCAGCCCACCGCCCGGCAACGCGGTCACGCGTCGGGCGCTCGGGATCGGCATCGCGCTGCTCGGACGCCATTTCCAGATGGAGCGGCTGGTGCGCTTCAACGAGAAGTTCTCCCCGACGTGGCGGTCGCGTTACCTCGTCTATGAATCGCGGGCCGTGCTCCCCCGCGCCGTGTTCCGAGTGCTCGAAGCCGAGGGGTACATCGCGCCCCGGGCACGGCGGCGACCTCGAGCGATCGCGCAGGGAGACGGGCAGGCCTGGGGCCGGCCATTGCCACGGGGGCAGAAGGCGGCGGCCCGTCCGGAGGGCCAACTCGGTCGATGAGGCGCTTCGCCTCCAGGCTGCTGATCAGCCTGATCGCGCTCGGACTGCTGATCTCGGGGCTGGCAGGCGCCTACAGCTACGGGCAGGACTACTACCTTCACCGCGGCTTCGTCACAACCGCGAGGTTGCCGCGGGCCGGGCGGGGCCGGCTGCTAAGCGTCAACTTCTATTCGCCCGCGCTCGGGCGCCGTGCCTACTACCTGGCGTATCTCCCAGCGGGCTACACGACGTCCCGAAGCTACCCGGTGTTCTACTTGCTGCACGGCATGCCCGGCAGGCCGCAGGTCTGGATCGACATCGCCAACATGGACGTACGCCTCGACAACCAGCTCAGCCAGGGCCGCATGCGGCCGATGATCCTGGTCTTCCCGGACGGTCGGATCGGCGGGAGCACCTACTCCGACTCGGAGTGGGCAAACACGCGGTCGGGGCGCTACGAGAGCTACGTGCTCGAAGTGGTCAAGGACGTCGAGCGCCGGTTCGCGGCGCTGCGGGATCGTCGTGACCGGGTGATCGCAGGCTTCTCCGCCGGCGCGTACGGCGCCCTCAACATCGCCCTGCACAACCTCGGAGTGTTCGGCTCCGTGCAGGTGTGGTCCGGTTACTTCAGCCAGACCCGGACCGGCGTGTTCGCCCACGCCACACGCGCGCAAGTCGTCTATGACAGCCCGATCGACTACGTCGGGGCTGTTCGTGACGGGCTTCGCCGGGATCCCCTGCGTGTGTTCATGTTCGTCGGGCGAGACGACGAGTCGAGCCGTCAGATCGTGCCGATGGCACACGCGCTCGGCGCCGCAGGTGCGAGCGTCAGCTATGCGATCTACCCGGGTGGACACGACTGGCAGGTCTGGTACCCGCGGCTGAACCAGATGCTGATCCAGGCCTCGCAGGACTTCGGCCGCCCGCCTCCCGCGCCCGGTACGACACCGTTGCTCCTCGCGCCGCGAACCGTCGCGAGACCGAGGCAGGCGGCGGTGGCGCTTCATGCGCACCGCCGGCGAGCGCGCGCGAACGGTCACCGCCGAGCGCGCGCAAGCGATCAGCGCGGCAACCGTCATGCGATCCGCACCCGCCCTGCCGTCCCCCGAGCGCTTCGCGGCCGCCGCCGTGCGCCGGCCACTGCTGCACCGCTCCTCGCCTCGTCCCGCCCGCACGCAGCCGCCGGCCGCTTCGCTCCCCGACACGCGCACGAGCCAGGGCCCCTGCTCCTCGGCCTGCTACTCGCGCTCGCCTCCGCGACGACGATCAATCTCGGTTTCCTGCTCCAGCATCGCGGTCTGGTCGGCTCGCCGAGCCCGGGTCGCAACCCGCTCGTACTGCTGCGCAGCCGCTCCTGGGTCTGCGGGCAAGCGGTCGGGTGGCTCGGGTTCGCGGCGCAGATCGTCGCGGTCGGGCTCGCTCCTTTGTCGTTGGTGCAGGCGTTCGCCGCCGGCGGCTTGGCGCTGTCGGTCCCGCTCGCCGCCTGTGTCTTTCGCCATCGGGTCTCCCAGGATCAGACGCTCGCGGTGCTGGTGATCGCCGTCAGCCTGGCGTCGCTGCCGCTCGGGCTGCCGGGCGCGCGCGGGGACACGCGAACCGGTCTTCTGGTGTCCTCGGCGTTGATCGGGGCGGTGCTCGCGGTCGCGCTCGCGACCCGGCGGCACGCGCTGCAGCGCGCCGTCGCGGCCGGCGTGTTCTACGGGATCGCGGACGCTGCGATCAAGGCCGACTCACTCAGTCTCAGCGCCCACGGCCCGGGCGCGTTGCTGTCCGGGTGGACCGTGCTCGCGCTGCTCGGCACGTTCGCCGGCTTCCTCGCGTTCCAGGCGGCGCTGCGGGCCGGAAACGCAGTCAGCGCGATCTCCGCGATGACGGCAGTCACCGCGCTGAGCGCGCTCGGATTCGGGCTGGCTGCGTTCGGAGAGTCGCTCGGAGCAACGGCGCCGATCGTGTTCGTTCATCTGGCCGCGATCTCGCTCGTGCTCGCGTCCGTGCCGCTGCTCGCAGGTGCGCAGCAGGAGATCGCCGAAGCCGACGCCGCGCCGAAGGGCCGCAGCGCGGCTCGGGCCCTGCTCGCGACCGCTCGGATAATCGGCTTCACGGCGGCGCTCGTGCTGTGCCTGCTGTGCGGCCTCGGCCTGCTGTACCTACTGCGCGGCGCCAGGATCGTCGCGATCGGCTCGCCGGTTTCCGATTCGCTGCCGCTGCTTCAGCTTGCGGGATTCGATGCCGAGCCGCTCCTCCCGATCGCGGTTGCGTGGCTGGCAGCCGGGATCATCCTCGGCCTCGTTCCGCTGAGGATCGACCCGCTGCGGCGAGCGCTCGCAGCTGGATCGCTCGGGCTGGTGCTGCTCCTGCTGGCCTCCGATGCCGCGTTTGCGCTGGCGCGCAACCTCAGGTTCTCACACGCACTCTGGCATCGCACCCCTGGATTGGGGCCGTGGCTCGAGGCCCTGCTGTTCGCGGCGGGCGCGGCGCTGCCCGGGCTGCTCGTCCGCGTTCGCCCCGCGCTGTCCTCGCGGCTGTTCGCGACGAGGGTGGACATCTCCTCGCGGCCGGCCTGACGCGGCTGCCGACCTCCCCGGCGGGCGGCGGCTGCACCCCCCAGACGGGCGGCCCCGTTCCCGCTCGTGGATCGCAATCGGACGCGATCACGTACCTTCTCGATGTGCGACGAGGCCTCCGCATCGCCGCCGCCGATCGCGAACCGCTCCGGGCGCGCGCTGATCGGTCTCTCCGCCGGCGGTTTCGGCGCCTTCAACATCGGCCTGCGAGACCTCGCCACGTTCGGCGCCGTCGAATCGTGGAGCGGCTATTTCGAAGCCACCGATCCCGACGGACGGCACGTCCTCGACCTCGGCTCCGACGACGCCAAGCGAACATGCCCGAATCCCAAGAGACCCCGCCCTGCGAGCCGCACTCGCTCGCGAGAAGACGTTCATCGGCTTCTACGTGGGGCGCCAGGACGATCGCTTCGTGAGCGACAACATCGCGTTCGACCGGGCGCTGACGGGCAGCCACATCCCGCACCTATTCCGCACCTACGCCGGCGGTCATTCGTGACGCTGTGGCAAAGCGAGGCCCCGCAGTGGCTCGGCTATGCGCTCGCCGCGACGTAAGCGTCCGCGGGCTCTCCATCGACAACCATCTATATATAAACATCGATTGAAGTCACGCGTGTCGATCCATTATCCTCCGCGCTGCTGTGGCGCACGTATTGTTCGTATGCCTGCACAACGCAGGCCGCTCGCAGATGAGCAAAGCCCTGTTCGAGCGGGCATCCGAGCGCCGTCACACCGCGGCGTCGGCGGGAACGACTCCCGCTGAGCACGTGCACCCGGAGGTCGTCGCGGCCATGCAGGAGATCGGGATCGACATCTCGGCAGCCCTTCCCCGGAAGCTGACGCCCGATCTCGCGGTCGAGGCCGACGTGATCGTGACCATGGGGTGCGGGGACGAATGCCCGTACTTCCCCGGCAAACGCTACGTCGACTGGGATCTGCCCGATCCGAAGGGTCGGCCGATCGAGGAGGTCAGAGCGACCCGGGACGAGATCGAGCGGCGCGTCGACGAGCTCCTCCGCGAGCTCGACGCCGCACCCGCCGGGCCGCACCCCGGGCAACCGACGTCAGCCTCCTGAGGACGCGGCGGTCAGCGGCCGCCGGCGCATCCTGCTCCTCATCACCTTGGCGATTCCACGCAGCCCGATCAGCCGTCGCAGGTTGGCGGGGCCGAAGTAGTCGGGCACCGGTACCGCTCCGGTCAGCACCTGCAGGAACCGCTCCCCGGCCTCGCGGTCGCGCTCCAGCGCCGCGAACAGCAGCTCCTGCTCGATCCTTGGCCGACCGAGCGACGCCGTGTCGGTCGTGAAGTCGTACATCGGCAGGGCGGCGGCGAAGCGCTCGCGGACCTCGGCGCCTGCCTCGCGAGCGGCGTCGAGGAGGAGCTTGTCGAGCAGCGTCCTGCCCGGCCCGTACAGCGCGTCGGCCCCGTCGAGGCGCCCGACCTCGCCGCGAAGGACGACCGGGCCCGGATCGAAACTCAACCGGCGCGCGGCGGGTGTTCCGGCCGCCACGACCCCGTCCAGCAGTCCCCAGCGCTTGAGTCGCGCGACCGCCGGCAGCAGTAGCTGGTGCGTCGACAGCGTGTCGCTCGGGAACCGCGCCCGGTCCACGGCGAGCACGCGCAGGCCCGCGCCCGCCAGCAGCATAGCCGTGCTCGAGCCGGCCACCCGAGCGCCGATCACGATCGCGTCGTAGCCGCTCATAGCCGCACCTCATACAGGACCTGCAGCGGGCTCTCGACCGGCAGCCGCCTGATCGAGCCGAACCCCGCCTCGAGGCAGAGCGCGCGGAGCCTCCCCGCGGGCATCCGCAGGTGCCGAGGCCTGCGCCCCCTGCAGCGAGCGAGGTCGTCATGCAGTACAGCAGGCTGATGCCGTAGAGCAGTGCTCCCACGGGCCCGGCGTTCTGCGCGCCGTCGTCGGCGCAGTTCATCTCCGCGATCAGGTACGTCCCGTCGGCCGTCAGCGCGTCCCGGACACTGCGCAGCAGCCGGGGCGGATCGATCGCGTCGTGCACCACGTCGAGCGGACTGCGGGACGCCTCCGCCGCAACGAAACGCATCGATCAGCCGGTCGATCGGGCGCAGGTAGCCGAGCGTCAGCTGAAACGCTCCGCCCAGGAAGAACGGCCCGCCTTCGGCGGCCAGCACCGCGGCGTTCTGCGGCCGCTGCCGGCGTCGCTGCCGAGGCGCTGTCGATCGCCAAGCCCGCGGGACTCGGCCGGGCCGCGAGGCACGCCCGGCAGATCGTCCGCATCGCCGAGGCAATGGTCTGACTGTACCTTTGCGAACGTTTCACGATGGGATTGCGCGCGGCTGCGAGAGTGGCGTCCATGACCGAATCAGAGTTGACCCGGCTCGGCGCGCTCGGTCAAGGCCGAGCTCGTGCGCGGCGGTGAGATCAGCGCACGCGAGCTGGTGCAGGCGTCGCTGGACCGGATCGAGCTTGCGAACCCGCGGCTGAATGCGTTCGTGCGGCTATGCGCCGGGCGGGCCCTGGCCGAAGCCGACGCCGTGCTGCCGGGCGATCCGCGCCCGCTGTGCGGAGTGCCGGTCGGCATCAAGGACCTGCTGTCGGCGACCGAGGGCATCGCGACCAGTCACGGGAGCAGCGCGTTCGGCGACTGGACCGCGGACCACGACAGCGCCCACATCCGGCGGCTTCGAGAGGCCGGCGCGATCGTCGTCGGCAAGACCTCTACGCCCGAGCTCGGCCTCAGGCCGCTCACCGAGTCCGAGCGCCACGGCGTCACGCGCAATCCTTGGAACCCACGACTGTCGCCCGGAGGATCCTCGGGCGGCAGTGCCGCTGCGGTCGCCTCGGGGATGGTCCCGCTGGCAGACGGAAGTGACCTCGGCGGCTCGATCCGGATCCCAGCGGCGTGCTGCGGGCTGGTCGGGATCAAGCCGAGCCGGGGTCGCGTCTCGATCGGACCCGATCTTGCCGACATCGGTGCCGGCGCGCCCAGCGACGGCGTGCTCGCGCGGACCGTGCTAGACGCCGCGGCGGCGCTGGATGTGATCAGCGGCTACGAGCCGGGAGACCGGTACGTCGCCGAGCCGCCGGCGGTCCCGTTCGCGGAGACGGCTCGCCGTCCGACCGAGCGGGTGCGCGTGCGGGTCGCGCTGGGCGCGCCCGGTGGCGTGCCCGTCGACCCCGAGCCTGTAGCTGCCGCTCACATCGCCGCCAACGCGCTCGCGGGCCTCGGACATGATCTCGTGGAGGAGGCTCCCGAGTGGGACGATCCGGGGTTCGTTGCGTGCTGGAGCACGGTCGCGACCGCGACGATGCAGCACCTGGTGAGGGTGCTCGAGCGCATGCACGGGCGCTCCGTCGAGGCCGAGCGGCTCGAGCCGGCCACGCGCGCGTGGCTGATCGACGTGCCACCGGTGGCGCTGATCGATTACCTCGAGGCGGTCGAGCGGCTCGGCGCCTTCGCCCGGCGCCTGATCGCGACGTGGCCGCCTGATTCCGTGCTGGTGACCCCGACCCTGACAAGGCTCCCGGCGCAGGCCGGCGCGATCCGAGCGCAGGCCGGAGTGACCGACGACGCGGTTCGCTTCAGCGCGCTTGTACGCATGTGGAACGTCACCGGGCAGCCGGCGCTGTCGCTGCCGCTGCACCAGACAGAGGAGGGAATTCCGGTGGGGGTGCAGTTGATCGGCCCGCCGGGGCGCGACGATCTGATGATCTCGCTCGCGGCGCAGCTCGAGGCGAGCGTGGGCCTGCGCCCGCTGGCGCGTCTGGCCGACATGGCGGAAGTGAGGCTTTGACAGTGCACGCTTCGATCTGGAGGTTTGCGGGCGATCCGGACGCGCTGCTTGGCGCATACGACGCGATGGTTGCCGAGATCCCGCGCGAGGCGATGCGGCTTCACCTGTGCCTGCGAGCGGGCGATGGGATCGTCATGGTCGACACGTGCCCAAGCCGGGAGATCTTCGAGTCGTTCGTGTCGGCCGATTGGTGTCGCGAGCTGCGGGAGCGGACCGGCATGCCCGAGCCGACGATGCTCGATCACTACCCGGTGCACGTGGCGTTCGTCGACGGAGAGCCGCGCGGCTAAACGCTCCCGGCGAACTGGCGGAGGGCATCCCGCCCCCCACCGACGACCGGTTTGCCGTGCGCCAGCAGCAGTAAGTCGAAGTCCAAGTCGAGCAGCGCGCGGTAGGCGTCGCGCAGGTTTCGCTTGGTCTGCTCGGGCTCGTCCATCAAGTAGTCGGCGACGAACCCGAGCGGCCCGCCGCCGTTTGCGCGCACGACACCGTCGGCGCAGGCGAGCGCGCGGTGACCGGGGATGTGGAGCGCTGTCTCGTCTGGGCAGATCGCGTCGACCTCGTGCACCACGACTCCTCCGGGGAGTTCGTCTCCGAACTCGAACGGCTCGACCCGGCCGCGGCCCTCGAGCTCGTAGATGCCGTTGCTGATGCAATGCACGGTGCAGCCGAACTTCGCTTGCAGGCGCCACGCGTCCCGGTCGTGGTGGCGGTTGGACAGCACCGCGTGCTCGGGCGCGCCGTGCTCCTCGAACCACGTGACCCCTTCGGGCGGAATCATCGGATCGACCACCACGCGTTCGGCCAGCAGGTAGTACGAGCTGACGTCCATGCCGATGCTGCGACGGCGTGCGGTCCAGTGCCACAGTCCCGGGGCGATCTCCTGCATGCTCACAGCCTATCCATCGAACCCGACCCGTTTCGGGCGCCATTGATTCGTCAACTAGAATGGCGGCATGGATACGATTGCTGTAGCACGCCTCGAAGGCGCAGCACTGGAGGCGTGGCGTAGCTACTTGCAGAGCCATGCGACGATCCTGCGCGCGCTCGACGCCGAGCTCGTCGCCGATCAGCGAATGACCACCCGGGACTACGAGGTCCTGCTCTACCTCGCCCAGGCGCCGGAACGCAGGCTGCCGATGTCGGCGCTCGCCGAGCGCACGATGCTGACCCGGTCGGGGATCACGCGCCTCGTCGACGGGCTGGTCGAAGCCGGCCTGATCGAGCGGGTCTCATGCCCTAGTGACGCGCGCGTCTCCTACGCGCACCTGACCGACATCGGCTACGAGAAGCTCCGCGAGGCCGGCCGCGCCCACATCGCAAGCATCCGCCGGCTGTTCGTCGCACACTTCGACGAGGACGAGATCGATCGCCTCGCGAAGCTGCTCAGCCGCCTGCCGGGGGCGCGGCGGGAAGGCTCCTGCTCAATCGAGTGACGTTCCGGCGCGGCATCTGTGACCGCCACACGGGGGAGCGAGCTGAGTGGCGTGGCGAGCGTCCAGTTCGGAACGTACTCGCCCCCGCAGCCGGCACTGGCTACCCTTGGCTCCCGCGGCGACGTGGCGGAGTGGCTACGCAGCGGCCTGCAAAGCCGTCTACACCGGTTCGATTCCGGTCGTCGCCTTGCTCGATTAGCAGGGAAAACAGCGGTTGTAACAAACCGCATGTGTCCCCGTTGTGTCCCGAGATTCGGGCACCGCGCCGAGGCGCTCCATGCCTATGTGCGATCGCCAGGAGCTCCGATTCCGGGCCTGAGCGGCTCGTGGCCACCACGTGGACCCACGGCGCCGTGCCCGTCCCCTGGAGCACGTCGCACGTCGTCAAGCAATGCAGGTCGCCGCCGTGAGAAGGCGCTCAGCAGTCCGGTGGCATCCGACAATGTCCCGCATTTGCAGGGGAAACTCCCGAAGTCGCCAACCGACACGGCCGCCAAATGCACCCCTGATGGGTGCTGTGAGTGTGCTGAGCGAAGCGATCTGGACCGCGTATCAGCGCTTGTGACCGCGACTGCGTGCGAAGAGCTCGGATGCGCCGCCGGCTCTGGCCTGCCCTCGCGGTGAACTCTAAGAACGCGGCGACGACGTACGGATCCGACGGAATCGTCTACGACCGCCTGGCGGACTTCGGCAGTCCGCGTTCTGCCACGCCCACCCAGATCGGCGGCGAAGCGTTGATGGCGCGCTAAGCAGGTGAGGTTGTGGCCTCACAAGGAGCGCGTGCCCCGTGCAAAAGCGGCCTTGACACCGAGCGAAGGTAGGGGCCCCGCGCTGTGCTGGATGCGGTCGTATGGAGAAGTCTGCTGCCGCGGATTCGAGGCGGCCGACACTGCTGAGATTTCGTGGAAGCAGGTCTCTCGAAGACGCGGGCGCGGTGTCAAGCCGCTTCTGCTTGTGGCGACGAGCAGGTCGCGCAACGCGTTCGCTGCAGATACCCGCTTTCCCCATTCGGCACAACTCTCGACCCAGCGGCGAAGCTGCTCCGTTCGTTCCAATGTGTAAGTCTCATTTGGGCTCAACTCGGCGTCTGAAGGCTGGTGCTTTCACAGCTTGGGGCAGCGAGGCGGTTTCCTCGGGAGGGGGAGCGCTGGGGTTGATCTCTGCCGCTATGCCAGCGCGCGAATCCGTCTTTCCTCCGTAACACTTCCGGTGTGGATGCCCTGGCACCGCTGATCGATTCTGCGCCGAGGACATTCTTTGGGGTGCCGAGCGTGCGCGGCCTCGACATGCTCGATGCGCAGGTCGCGTTCCTCGGCGTGCCTTACGACGGTGGCACGCCACAGCCGGGGATCCCGACCGGTCAGCGGGCGGGGCCTGCGGCAGCCCGCGAGGCGACTGAAGCGCAGTTCTACTATCCGCGGTCGGCTGGTGGTGATGATCGGGGTGCGGAGGGCTGGTACGACGTGGAGGCCGATCGCGACTATTTGGTCGGGGTGACGATGGCGGACGTTGGTGACGTTGCGATCCAGGGCTCGGACACTGAGGCAAATTATGGGCGGATCACGCGCGCTGCGCGGGGAATCGTCGAGTGCGGAGCGCTGATGGTCGCGATCGGCGGCGATCATTCGATCAGCTTTCCGCTCGGCCGTGGGATGGAGCCGGTGGGCGAGTTCGATGTGGTGCACGTCGACGCGCACACCGATTTCCTGGACGAGCTGAATGGCGCGCGTCTCACCGGCGCGAGCCAGCTGCGGCGGCTGGCGGAGTTGCCGTTCGTCGGCACCGTGACCGCGCTTGGGGTTCGTAATGTCGACCGAGTCGAGGTGGATGGGCTGCGAGCGCTTGGGGGGCGGTGGGCGACCAGTCTCGACGTGTTCCAGCGCGGCGCCGGCGACGTGGTGCGCGAGACCGTCCCGGAGACAGCGGCGCTGTACGTGTCGATCGACCTCGACGTGCTCGACTCCTCGGTCGCCCCCGGGCACTCGCTGCAGGAGCCGGGCGGGCTCAGCTACCGGCAGTTGCGTGCGATCTTGGTCGAGGTGGCGCGACGCGGTCGCGTGATCGGCTTCGACGTCGTCGAATTGAATCCGGCGCGCGACCCGTCCGGGGCGACTGCGCGGGTGGCGACGTGGACCGTCACGCACTTTCTCAGCGAGATCTTTGATCAGCCGCGCTGAGCGCGGGTCAGATCCCGATCCCGACGAGGATCCCCGCCGCGTCGCGCGGCGAGCGGCGTCCCGTTCGTAACGTCGTGCGCGTGTCCTGCGCGCTCGCGTGACTCCCGCTTCCCGAAGAGTTAGAAGAGTCGGTCTTGGCTCTCGCTCGTGAGCAACAACGGCACCGTCGGGAGTCTCGAGCGTCGAGGGGAGGTCGCTCCCCTTTCCAGCACGCGATAGCGGCTGAGCTCACTGAGCAGGCTGCCGGTCCGGAACGCTTTCGCTCGTCTCGGAGCTGTCCGTGCTGGCCCGACGAGAATCCCTAGTCCGGTCTGGAGCAGTCATCCCGCGGCGCCGTTCCAAGCGTGTCACGGCTTCCACTACGCCACGGGGGAGCGGTCCGCCGTGGGGGGGTCGGGCTGATGATCGGTCGTCCAATCCGAGCCTCTCGCGAGGTGTTACCCGGAACGCGTGTGTTGGCCGTGCGGAGCAGCTGAAGGCAGGTACGCTGGACGCGTGCTGAACTGGGCGCCCATCCGCTACGCCCACAACGGCGACGTTTCGATCGCTTATACGGTAATGGGAGACGGCTCGGTGGACTTGCTGTTCATGGGCGGCTTTGTGAGTCACCTCGAGATCGGTCTGGAGCTGCCGCTAGCGCAGCGGTTCTGGGAGCGGATCGGATCGTTCGCCCGGGTGATTGCATTCGACAAGCGTGGGATGGGGCTCTCCGACCCGGGTGCCTACACAGTCGAGGGCATCGTCGATGACGCGCTCGCGGTGCTCGACGCGTGCGGCGTGGAGCGGACGGTCGTGCTCGGGGTGTCCGAGGGCGGGTCCGCGGCCACGATGCTGGCGGCGACGCACCCGGATCGGGTGAGCGCGATGGTGCAGTACGGGACCTACGCACGCATGTCGCGCGCCGACGATTACCCGGAGGGGGTCCCCGTGGAGGTCACGCGCCGGTTTTGGGGTCGGATGATCGACAGCTGGGGCGACCCGGCGAGCCTCGAGCACTGGGCTCCGAGCGCGGCGCACGATCCCGAACTGCGGGAATGGTGGGCGCGGTGGTTGCGATCAGGGGTGAGTCCGGGGGCGATGCGGACGTTAGGGCTCATGTACGAAGACCTGGATGTACGGCCGTTGCTTTCCGCGGTGAGCGTGCCGACGCTGGTGCTCTACCGCGCTGAGGATAGGGTCGTGCCTGCCGAGCTCTCGCGCACGGTCGCGCCGGGATCCCGGGCGCGCGCGAGGTTGAGCTTGACGGCGCCGACCACCTCTTCCTTGCCGGGGATCAGGACGCGATGATCGACGAGATCGAGGAGTTCGTCACCGGGCGGCCCCCGGCCGCGGTTAGCGATCGGATACTCGCGACCATCCTGTTTAGCGACATCGTCGGATCGACCGACCGGGCGGTCGACCTGGGGGACCGTCGGTGGCGCGAGCTGCTGGGCCAGTACGGGCGGCTCGTCGAGCGGGAGCTGGCGCGCTATGGCGGCCGGCTGGTGAAGTGGACGGGCGACGGGGTGCTGGCAACGTTTGACGGTCCGGCGCGGGCGGTGCGGTCGGCGCTCGCAATCCGTGCTCGTGCGCGTGCAGTCGGGCTTGAGGTTCGCGCCGGCATCCATACTGGAGAGATAGAGGTGAGAGCCAGCGACATCGCCGGTATCGCCGTGCACCTCACCGCTCGCGTGATGGCGACCGCGCAGCCGGGGGAGGTGATCACCTCGGGCACGGTCAAGGACCTCGTCGTCGGTTCCGGGCTTGAGTTCGAGGACCGCGGAGCGCGTGTGCTCACGGGGTTGCCGGGCGAGCGGACGCTGTACGCGATCGCTAGGCGACACCGAGCGGTCGCCGGTCGCAACCGCAGCGCCGCCCGCGGGGTTCGTACCGCTGGAGCCGGTTGAGGACCTCAGTGCCCGTGAGCGCGAGGTGATGCGGCTGGTGGCTGAAGGGCTGAACAACGAGGAGATCGCCGCCCGGCTCTTCCTGAGTGTCCGAACGGTCGAGCGCCACCTGTCGAACGTCTACGTCAAGCTGCGCGTGTCGGGGAAGGCCGCCCGGGCGGCGGCTGCGGTCCGCTTCTCTCGAGGCGGCTGAGCCTCGGGGCTCTGCTGCACCCCGAGCGCACCACGCGGCCTGGCACGACAGCGGTTCGCGTATGGACGTGCTGCGGGCGCGTGGCAGGTAGGCCCAGGCGGCTCACTCACCGTTCGATCTCTCGGCCGGCGAGGGCTGGGTGTCCGCCGAGCCGGCTCGGTGCTTCGGTCGGCTCGCGCTCGTCGACGTCTTGACTGTGGCGGATCGCTGCGCGCACTTTCGTACCACGCCGACCTGTGAGGCGCCTTCATAGCCAGGGCCAGCCCGAGACATCTCGACGTGGGGACATCGCGCGGACGGCGGCCTGGTGCTGCGGGCCGGCCCAAGCCAGCCCGAGATACCGCTTCATGAGCGGGCGACCTCAGCGCACGAGCCACCAGTCGGCGCTCACGGCATCTCGCCGCTGGCGCTCAACCCGGTACGTGCATGCCGCCACGTCTCCGATCCGGATTTGGGTGGTGGCGCCGATGTCGGGTAGGCGGCTTGGGAGGAGGCTTCCACCAACACCACAACGACCCAGGAGGTCTCAACATGAGCGCAGTAACAGGCACGATCCGCAACGGCGTGGACAGCGAGAAACTGTTCGCGACACTGGACTTATCAAGGCTCAACCGGAGCTCGCGCGCTTCCAGTTCCGCGCCAGCAACCGCTGGATCGACGGGTCGCATAACCGTTCGACGATCAAGGGCTTCTACGCGGCAGGCGGGGAGGACACGACCCGCAGCGAGGGGTTTGTGTGAGGTGACGACCTACTAGGCCTCGCATGAGGCCCGTGGCCGCACGCTACGGCCACGGGCCCGATGACGAGCGGATCGGAGGATTCGCGATGTCAATTGAACTAAAAGCCCGCACCGAAGCCGGCGCCCGCCTGGTGGCGATCGCCGAGGAGCTCTCCTCGCACCTCGGCGCCCGCGCAGCCGAGCACGACCGCGACGGCAGCTACCCGTTCGAGGCGATCGACGCGCTGAAGGCCGCCGGCTACTTCGCAGCGCCCGTCCCCGTCGAGCTCGGCGGGCTCGGCGTCTCCTCCGCGCACGACCTGGTCGTCGCGTCAAGCCGCCTGGCGCGCGGCGACGCCTCGGTCGCGATCGGCGTGAACATGCACCTCGCGGCCGTGCTCAACATGGAGCGCCGCCGCCAAGTTGCGGTCGCCGCTGGCGCAAAGCGCCGCGCCCGCGGCTTTGCCTCCTCACTCGAGCAGATCGCCCACAACGGTGTCGTGCTCGCGGCCGCCGTCAGCGAGCGCGGCCAGGACCTCACGCGGCCGAGCACGCTCGCCACCCGCACCGAGTCCGGTTGGCGGATCGACGGCCGCAAGGTGTTCTGCACCATGGCCCCCGCCGCCACCGATCTCTATGTCGCCGTCACGTATGCCGACGGCGACGGCGTCGAGCGCTACGCGTACGCGATGGTGCCCACCGGCGCGCCCGGCGTCGTCATCCACGACGACTGGGACGCGCTAGGGATGCGCGCCTCCGGGAGCAACTCGATCACGCTCGACGGCGTCGAGCTGCCCGAGTCCGCTGTGCGAGGCGGCTTCCGAGCCGGCGACTCGATGCCGTACATGGAGCGCAACCTCGTAGCTGGGCTGTTCCACGCCGCGGCCTCGCTCGGCATCGCCGAGTCGGCCGACCAGGCAGGCCGCCAGGGCATCGCCGGGCGGATCAACGGCGACGCGCGCCCTCGCATGCAGGTCGCCGAGAACGCGATCGACCTCGCTGCCGCGCGCGGCGTCCTCGCGCGCGCGGCCATGCTGATCGACGAGCACCACACCGCCAACCGGGCGTCCGACGGCAGCACAGATTGGCTTGCACTGGCCCCGGCGCGATGGCTTGAAGTGGCCCCACCTGGCGTCGGTTGTTGTTGGTGTTGATGTTGCCTGATCGCCCGGTCGGAGAGCATGCCGCGGCTGTCGTCGCGAAGGCCGAGCCCGTAGGGCGAGTGCCTGAGTGGCGATAGCCGCGGGCGCGGCTCCGGGGTGGGGGGTCATGCTTTCTTGCGTCCTTGGCGTTCGAGTCCGTGGCGGAAGCGCCAGCTCTCGTTGCCGGTGTCGATGATGTGCGCGCGGTGGGTGAGCCGGTCGACGACCGCTTTCGCGAGCCTCGGGTCGGGGAACACCTTCGTCCATTCCCCGAACGGCAGGTTGGTCGTGACGATCAGGCTGCCGCGTTCGTGTCGTTCGGAGAGCACTTGGAAGACGAGCTCGGCGGCCCCGTCGGGCAAGGCCAAGTAGCCCAGTTCGTCGCAGACCAGCAGCTCGGTGCGGGCGTAGCGGCCGACGACCCGTGCGAGCTCGCGGTTGCCTTGTGCTTCTTGGAGCTCGTTCGCGAGGGCGGCGAGCGTGGTGAACCGCGCGCGTCGTCCTTGGTGGCAGGCGCAGACCGCCAGCGCTGTCGCGAGCATCGTCTTTCCCGTGCCGCTGTCGCCGATGAAGATGACGCTCTCGCGGTCGTCGATCCACGAGCCCTCCGCGAGCGCAGCGATCGTGGCTTGCGGGACCTTGGGGTTGTCCTGGAAGCGGAAGTCCTCCAGCCGTTTGATCTGCGGGAACCGCGCGTCGATCAGCCGGCGTTTCTCGCGACGCTCGGCACGTTCGGCCATCTCAGCCTCCAGCAGCGCGGCGAGGTACGCGACCGGGGTTTGCTGCTCGCGAAGCGCTTCGGCGGCCAATGCTTTGAACCGCCGCCGCACGGTCGGGAGCTTCAGCTCGATCGCGTGCGCCTCGATCAGCGCCTCCAGCGCGGCGGTCTGCGCGTTTCTGGCCGGGGTGCTCATCGTTGCTCCTCCCGGCCGTGGGGCTCCTGTTCGGCGAGCTCGGCGATCGACAGCAGCTCGAACGCGACCTCGCGCGCCTCTTTGGCGGTGAGCTGGCAGACGGCGATGCCGAGCCGACAGCGCTCGTCGGTCATCGTCACCATCACGAACTGGCGGACGACGTGATCGCCCGTCCAATCGGTCTCGGTCTCGATGCAGGCTTCAAGCTCGGAATAGTGCTGCCAGCTCATCGTCGGGCCTCCTGTTCGCGCAGCTGGTCGTAGTCGGCGAGGTCCCCGGGGGCCGGCCGGTCGTGCGCGGCCAGCCGAGGCTCGAGGTCTGTGAGCGGCCCGGGCGGGGCTGACGCCGTGCTCTGGCTCCGGCGAGCAAGGAGAGCGACCGCGCGACCGTCGATCGCGCCGGCCGTGAGCGCGCCGCGGACCGCCAGCGCGACCTGGTCGGGCCCGTGCTCGCGGCAGAGCAGCACGACGTCGACCATCTGCCGCGCGGCGTCCGAGCGTCCGTAGCGTTCGATCAGGGCCGCCCACAGCTGATCGAAGCAGCCGGGCCACGCGCCGCGGTCGCGCTCCTGCGCGAGCGCGAGGGAGTGCTCGAGGGCGCCGGGCTTGCGGGCGAGCAGCTCGAGGTAATGATCGAGCTGGGCGCTGGTCCCGTACTTGCCGTGCAGCCGCTCATGGCGCGCGACCTCACGGCCGCCATGGTTGATCGTGATCTCGCGCGCGCCGACCCGCGCGCTGACCTTCAACCCGGCCAGCGCGACCGGAACCGAGTAGCGGTTCTGACGGATCGTGACCAGCGACTTCGCGTCCACCCTGGGCGCGGCCGTCTCGCACGCGTCGTACGGCTCTGCCGGCAGCGCGAGCAGCAACGGCCGCTCTGTCGCCCACGCCTCCCGGACCGTGACCGGCCGTCCATCGATCCGGCGATCGAGATCCGCCTCGCAGCCCGCGAGCAGCAGCGCGTTCAGCTCGGCGAGGTCCGCGACATGCGGGACCGGGACGAGATGATTGCGGCGGCCTCGGCCAACTTCGCCCTCGACGCCTCCCTTTTCATGTGCCCCTTCGAGCCCCGGGGTCGTGAACTGCGACGCGAACAGATAGTGCGATCTGAGCGCGACGAACCGGTCGGACTCGACCCGCCGGCGGCCCTTCAGCACCTTCTTCACCGCCGACTTCAGGTTGTCGAACCGGATCGTCGGGAACACGCCGCCATACCACCCGAACGCCTGCACGTGCAGCTCCAGAAACGCCTGCTGGGTCTCGACCAGCGACGCCTGACAGAACGCCGCGCCCGAGAACGACGCGCGCATCACGAACAGATGCACCATCGTCGCGACCCCGGCGAGCACCACCTCGGCCTCGCCCCAGTCGACCTCGGCCTCCATCCCGGGCGCGTGGACCTGCGGCACGAACACCTCCCCGATCGGCCACCCCATCGCGCGCTTGCGGCCCCGCACGTACTGACGCACCGTCGTCTCCGCGACATCCGCACCGTGCTCATCGACGAGCCGCTGATGGATCCGCTTGGCGGTATGCCGCTGCTTGCGCGGCGCGCCCCGATCCGCCTCAAGCCACGAGTCGATCACCGCCCGATACGGCCCCAGCTTCGGCGCCGGGCGACCCACCGGCGAGCGCTTCACCGGCGGCACAGACGACGCCAACGCCTGCTTGACCGTCCGACGATGCACCCCATGACGCACCGCCAACCCCCGGATCGAGAGCCCCTCACGATCACGGTCCCTGCGGATCTGCTCGAACTGTTCCACTCTGGATTCCACTCCTCCGTGCCTCCGCTCAACGCTCGAGATGAGCGCCAAGCGTCAGGTCACGATCGGACGCGAAGGTGGGGCCAGTTCAAGACGTCGCAGTGGGGCCAGTTCAGACCATCGTTCTCACAGATGAACTCGAGGCGCTGTTCGCGGAGGCACAGGCCGCCAAGGCGTTCGTCAACGAGACGGCCACCCCGTCGTTGACCGCGCGCTCGCCCTCTCAGGCGGCGCCGGCTACCTCAACGGCAGCCCACTCGCACGCGCATACCGCGACGTCAAGGCCGGCTCCTTCATGCACCCGCTCGGCGCCAACCGCGCCTACGAGTACCTCGGCCACGTCGCCCTCGGCGAACAACCCTCGCTTCACTGAGATGTCCCTCCCAGCTCCAGCCCACACCGCGCCGACGCCCGACGGGCGCTCGTTCCGCGACGCGCTCGGCAGGCTCGCGACCGGCGTCGCGTTCGTCACGGCGGCGCCGGACGGCGAGCCCGCCGGTCTGATCGTGAACTCGCTCACGTCCGTCTCGCTCGAGCCGCCGCTGATCTCATTCTGTCCGTCGCGCAGCTCGCTCACATGGGGTCGGATGCGGCGGACGGGGCGCTTCGGCGTGAGCGTGCTGGGCCGGCAACACGAGCGGTTCGCTGTTCGCGTCACCCCTGCCGGCGCGGACCGATTCGCCGATCTCGCCTGGCAGCCCGGACGCGGCGGCATACCGATCCTCACCGACGCCCTCGCCTCCCTCGAGTGTTCAATCGTCGCCGAACACTCCGCCGGCGATCACTGGATCGTCGTCGGACGGGTCGACGACCTACACATCTCGCCCAACAAAGACCCGCTCGTCTTCTTCGCCGGCGCGTTTCGCGCCGTGCAATAGCCACGCAAGCCACGCTGGGGCCACCCGAATACCGTTCCATTGCCATTGAAGATTGAAGCGAACGTCTCGGCTGAGGCGCCACGGAGAGCCGCTCTGGATGAGCTGGAGCGGCCAGTACACCCCCATCAGCGAACTGCTCGTTTGCCAGGCCAATGCGGCGGTACAGCCCGACGCTGCCGGTTGTGCGCAACTCCAGCAACGCGGACCCCTGGACCTGCCCCGGTTCGTCGGGCGACGTGCATCTGGTTCCGGGCACCGAGAGTCTCGCAACGCGCGGGAAGCAGAAGCCGGGCGTCGGTTGGGCGTCGGCACCTGCTTTGTCGCCCACGGGGCTGCGATGACTCGACTGCTGCTTCAGGGAGCTCGTCGGCCAGAGCGGAACTCTCCGGCCCGGCGTTTCGTGCCCGGCGACACAGCTGAGGTTTCGTGATAGCGGCAGTCTGTGTCCGTTCAAGCAGCGTGCTCGTCTCGGCCGTTGCAGGCGTCCATCTGCGACGTTCCCTGTTGGGCGGATCCGATCGGGCGCGTCACGCGTGCATCGCCGCGATCGCCCGGTCGCCTGAAGTGGTCGCGGACTCGCAAGTCAGCGGTCGTCAAGCGGTCGTGCGGTCAGTGAGGATCGGGATGGGTCGGGATGGGTCGGGATCGTCTCCGCGGGTGTCGTGAGCTCGGGTTCTGCTGGTGAGGGTGTCGTGGTGGACAGCAGCCAGTCGCGTGCATGGGCGCACGCGGCAGCAAGCGCCAGGTGCGCATGCTGGTGTAGGACGAGATGCCCAGCCCGAACGTGGCCGTCACGATGGCGGCCGTGGTCACCGCGGGTAGCCGTGTCCGGAGCGGCAGCCGGGCTAGCAGCCAGGCACCGAGCAGCGAGATCGCGCCGATCGCGGGGAGGTAGAACCGGACACTCTGTTCGGAGCTGAGGCCCGGCGCGGCCGTCCAGTTGTAGGCCGCATACAGTCCCCACACGCTGAACCAGGACGCGGCCAGCGCCAGCCCCACGGCGAGGTCCAGGCTGGCCGCTCGGGCCTGCTCGCTGCCCGGCTGCTCGCAGCCCGAGCGGCGCCGTGCGGCCCAGCGTGCGGCGATTGATGCCAGCGCCACAACTCAGCCACGACAGCGTCTTGGCGCGACGAACCAGACGGGAGTGCTCGGCCTCCACGGGCGCAAGAATGGGGACTGTCGGTACTGGCAAGCTCACGCCGCGCCCCGCACTCCGGTCAGATCGCGCCGGTCAGCACGAGGGCCCCGATCACGATCAGCGTTGCGGCGGTGATCGTGTTGCCCCAGCGCTCGAGCCACTGGCCTTGGATCTGGTAGCCGCCGGTGGCGGCTGTGAGGGTGAGGCCGACGATCGTTCCGATCGTGACCGCGGCGAAGATCACGAGCGATCCGACGGCGGTCGCGACGCCAGCCGCGGTGGCGGCGAGGAACACGGGCAGGATCGTCAGGTCCGGGGAGGCAGCCGCGCCGAATGGGACCATGATCGCCGCGAGCCCGCGGACTCCGCGACGCTCGTAGTGGTCGTGACCGGGACCCCCGTGGTCGTGACGGTGTCCTTCGTGGTCGTGATCGTCGTGTTCGTGTTCGTGTTCGTGTTCGTCGTGTTGGTGACCGCGTGGGTGGTCGTGGCTGTGCCCGGGTCCGATCAGCTCGAACAGCGCGAAGCCGATGCCGGTGGCGATCAGCAGGCAGCCGATGATTGTGTCCTGCGCGGTTTGGACGGTTGAGCGGAACTGGAGCCCGACCGCCATGATGACGGCGCCGAGGACGATTGAGATGAGGACGTGCGCGACACCGGCGAGCCCGGACAGGCGGGCGACCTTTGAGAGCGAGTAGCGGCGTGTGCGCCCGACGACGGCGAGCGGGACCCAGTGGTCGGGGAGGATCGCGTGGCCGAACCCGACTCCGGCCGAGGCCGCGAGCAATGCTGTTGTCGCGCTCATCTCACGCGGGCGCTGCGGTTGGGGATGTGGTTGTGTCGGGTGTAATGCATCTAGACGTCAGCCGGTTGGGTAAGCTGTGTCATGAACGTTTGTTCAATGAACGATTGCTCATGCTAGCAAGAGGCAGAATGCTGTGAGCCACGGGGTTGACGGTCGCGTTTCGAGGGGCAAGGTGACCGCGGAGGTCGCGGTGCGGGTCGCCGACGCGATGCAGGGGCTTTCGGCTCCGAGCCGGGTGCTGATCCTGGCTCAGCTGCGTGAGCGCCCCCATTCGGTGTCCGAGCTCGTTGATGCGGTCGGGATGGAGCAGTCCGCCGTCTCGCACCAGCTGCGGCTGTTGAAGGACATCGGCCTGGTCGCCGGCGAGCGACGCGGGCGGCGGGTGGTGTATTCGCTTTACGACGCGCACGTCGCGGAGCTGATCGACCAGGCGGTCGGTCACGTCGAGCATGTCAGCCTCGGCGTGCCCAGGACTCCCGCGGACCGCAAGGCGTCCTGAACGTCCGCATCCGTGCGACGCCTGCTCGTCGCATGAGTGATATTACATATGGTATTCTTCTCATGCAAGGTGAATCCGCCCCTCTTGGGCGCGAGAATATTTAGCGAGATCGATGGATTCAGAACCCCGAAGTAGTCGCATCTCCGCCCTCGCCTGCGGAAGCCTTCTGGCGTAGTCCAGAGCGCTGACCTCCGCGGGTGGCCGGAGAGGCAACCCGAAAGGGAGGTGGCGCGATGACGCTCACCACATTGCGTTCGGCCGCTCCCGGCCGGCGCACCCAGGCACCAGGCAGCACGCAGCACGGGCATGAGGCGCAGTTCACCTCTGCGCTGCGTTACTGGTCGCACGCGGCGTGCGCCCGCCGCGACTGTCCGCTCAAAGCAGGGAGCCCCGCCGTTGTGGACGTTGCTGCTGCCGTCCTATTGCACGAACAACTCGACCGAGGAAGCGATGCAAATCACTCCCGACGCTGGGGATAGCGGGGCAAGCCGTCGTCGGGTAGCTCCTCCCACGGAGCACGCGAGTCGACGAAGATGTGGTATTGCGGCGAGACCCCAGGATCCCCATCGAGCGTTCCGAGCCTGACCCCGATCACCTCCCCATCAGGCCACTCGCCGCGGAACAGGGTCGAGCCGCAGGTCTGACAGAACACCGCCGCCTTCGCGTCGCCCGGCACCTCATAGACGCCGAGCATCTCCTCGCCGCTTAGCAGCCGAAAACCCTTCCGAGACACGCGTCCGTTGATGCCCGCCAGACCGCCGGTCAGCTTGCGACAGCGCGAGCAGTGACAGTAACCAGCGCGCTGAAACGGCTCCGTGATCTCATAGCGCACGCCGCCACATAAGCAGCTGCCGCGGAGCGGAGCGTTCAACGACGGAGCGGTCACCACGCCAGCATAAGAATAAGAGTCTGCCGCCCCGTTCGCCGTTCCCGTAGAAACGGCGGCCTCGGACCCGGGGTGTCGCTTATGGCGATTCGCGAGACCAGGCCAAGGAGGGCGATCTGACCTGCGTTGGCCGCGCGACGCGCGGGTCGTGCGCGCGCGGCGAGCAGCATTGAGGCGACGACTGGACCGGACGCTCCCTCCTCGTCCGTAGCAGGCGGCTGAGCAGTCGAGCGGAGACGCTCGCTCGTCCTCCTGGTCCGCCGGAGTAACGGTGACTCTCAGCGTCGAGGTCGCTAAGCACGACCTGACGGTCGAGTTAAGGCGGCCGTGGAGCCACGCATCCGATCCTCGAACCGGTGCTCGATGGACTAACTCTTTGGCATCGGCAAGTCAGCCCAATGCGGTCGCCGCTCGAGCAACTCGGAGTCGTGGCGCTCGAGCAGAGTAGCGAGAGCGTCGAGGTCGCCCCGGGGAACGGCGCCGACCTCCTCGATCAGGGTGACCGCGGTGGCGGGCTTCGTGATCGCGATCCACTCGACTTCACGGTCGCCGACGTTGCGGAAGCAGTGGGGAGTGTCCCGGGGGACTAAGGCTGCGCCGCCCGCGCGCATCTCGAACTCCTCGTCGGCGAGCAGGAATTGGACCTTACCCTGGATGATGTAGAAGGCCTCCTCATCGCGGTGCAGGAGAAGGAACGGCACGTCGGCGCCCGGGGGGAAGATCGAGCGAAAGAGCCCGAAGCTCATGCCCGCCTCCTCTCCGGCCTTGATCTCGAGCTCGCTAGCGAACGCTCGGGCAGTCGTCCCGTTTCCCGGTCCGATGTGGGTATCTTGTGGTCGCATCGCTCACAGCGTCTGCTCCCGCCCTCTGGATCGCGATCCGGCGCCGTGAGCGGCCCGGGCGGACTGCATCTCGACGTCATAGCGGGCGAAGAGTTTCTCGCGGAGCGCCTGAGCCTCAGCCGGCGAGGGTCGCGCGGCGAGGCCCGCGGCCAGCTCGGCGAAATATCCCTCGAGGCCCTGCGGCGTGATCGTCACGAGGTAGGTCGCGGGCTCGTCGCCAGGGTTCCAGAACGTGTGCCATCGGCCCCGCGTGATCTGGACGAATGAGCCCTGCTCGTATGCCGCCTCCTCGTCGTCGACCCGCGTTGCCAGGCGCCCGCGCACGACGTAGACGCTCTCATCGGTGTGCCGGTGGCGATGCGTGGGTGGCGTCGCGGCGTGCGGGGGGTCCGCCATTCGAGCAGCGAGTAGGCCACGCGCTCGATGTGGAGCGGCGTCACGGTCGAGCCGAGCAGGTTGAAGGAGTCGTGCACTTCGATTGTCTTCATGAGAGTTGTCTCCTCGATGTCATTGGGTCGGTCACATCTGATTCCGCCAGCATCAGTTCTCGAGCAAGGTCAGTCTCACGGTCCTCTGCAGCCAACTTGCGTACCGCTTCTCGCTCCAGCCTCGGCCGCCGGTGAGCAGGTGGCGCAGCTCCGGGCTCGCCAGCGCCGAGAAGGTCTCCGCCGCCTGGCTCGCTGAGATGCCCGCGGCCAATCCGCCTGTCTTGGTGATGGCCTTCATGATCTTGGCCTGATCGCCGTAGCGCAGGTCGCGCAGGTCGCGATCGAGCTCGCTCAGCTCGGGCGCACCGGTACCGGCATCCCTGATCACGGCGTAGAGCGGGCTCGTCAGCCATAGGGTCTCGGCCGTGTGCGCCGCGAACGCCTCCAGACGCGCCTCTGGTGCGGGGAGTGCCAGCAACCCCTTGACCCAACCCCGCTCGAGCGGATCGTCGGGCTCCTCGCCGCGGGTGACCGCGGCACGTATGACCGCACCGAGCAGTCCCGGCTTCGAGCGGTAGGTCGCGTAGATCGTCTCGGCAGAGACCCTCGCCCGCTCCGCGACGGCGTTCAGGGTCGTGTTCGCAAACCCTTCCTCGAGAAACAGTTCGCGGGCCGACTCGAGGATCCGCTCACGTGTGCGCCGCGCCTGCTCGGCGCGAGCCTCGGATCGATATCTGCGTGTCGCCGCGCGGGGTGAAGAGACCATTTCGTCTTTCGCTACTGTAGCGAATACAGGCAACTGTAGCAAATTGCCGAACGGGTGAAGGAAAGCCAGGCGTTGAACAGGCTCAGCAAGGCGGTGACGCTGACGGCCCTCGGAGCGATGGCCGTCGGCGTCGCGATCCCGGCGCTCAGCGACGCCAACGCACCTGCGCCCGCGGCTGCTACCGACATCACGGTCCACACGCATGCGACCGCCGTCAAGATCATCCATTCGAAACCGGGCGATCGCGGCCGGCGGCTGCGCACGCGCCGTCGGCACGGACACCTCCTTTCGTGCGGCGACGCGAACGTCGCCTGACCGGACGAGCGACCCGCATTGCGCGGATAGGGAGTGTTGGATCGTGTCGTCATGGTCGTCGGCTATTTGGTGCCTGTCAGCCATCGCGGATCGGGGTAGATCGGTGCGGGAGGGTCGAGTGCGTCGAGCGTCGCGAGTTCCGCTTCGGTGAGGGATAGGTCGGCGGCGGCGAGGTTCTCGGCGAGTTGCTCGGGTCTGGAGGCGCCGACGATCACGCTGCTGACTTCCGGCTTGGCGAACAGCCACGCGTAGGCGATGTGCGTGCTTGGAACGGGCCGGGCGACGGTCGTGACCTCTGCCGCTGCTCGCACAGAGGGTCGGAGTAGCAGCGCCGTGAGGGCGATCGCGGCGATCACCAGTCCGGCGCCGACCGTAAAGGCCGTGTGGTAGCCGCTGGTCAGCGAATCGGGGAGCAACCGTCCATCGGCCAGGGCTGAACTGGTGTGAGTGCCGGACAGGGTCGCCAGCACCGCCAGGCCGAGCGCGCCGCCGACCTGTTGGGTCGTGTTGACGAGCCCTGAGATGAGTCCCGAGTCCTCCGGGGTCGCGGTCGACATCGCCAGCGTGATCAGCGACGGGAAGGCCAGGCCGGCGCCGATCCCGAGCAGCACCATCGCAGGCAGCAGATCGGTCAGGTAACGCGCGTGTACCGGGACGCCGCTGAACAGCACCAGCCCCCCGGCGAGTGCGACCAGGCCGGGGAGCAGCGTCGCTCTTGCCCCGAAGCGCTTGATCAACCGGGCGGAGAGGCCAAGCGAGATCACGGCGATCTCCAGCGCGACCGGCAGAAACGCGAATCCGACCTGGAGCGCGTGGTAATGCAGCACGCGCTGCATGTACAGAGCGCCGAGGAAGAACACTCCGAACATGCCCGCGACCATCAGGACCTGGATCAGGTTCGCGCCGGTGACTGTCCGTGAACGGAACACCACCAGTGAGAGCAGCGGATTGCGCGCCGACGCCTGGCGCATGACGAACGCTGCCAACAGCACCAGCGCGACCCCGCCGAGGCCGAGCGTGCGAACCGAGCCCCACGAGTACCGGCCGGCTTCGACGATCGTGTAGACGGCGAGCATCCACGGAGCCGACGAGCAGCAGGGCGCCGGGGAAGTCGGCGCCGCGCTCGAGTCCTACGCCGGTGTCGTCGGGAAGCAATCGGCGGGCGTAGACGGCGGTCGCCGCGCCGATCGGGAGGTTGACGAAGAAGATCCAGTGCCAGCTCAGACCCTGGGTCAGCACGCCCCCGGCGAGCAGGCCGGCGGCTCCGCCGGCCGACGCGACCAAGCTGTAGACGCCGATCGCCCTGGCCTGCTCGGACGGCGTCGGGAACATCGTCACGATCATCGCGAGGATCACGGCGGACGTCATCGCGCCGCCGATCCCCTGGACGAACCGAGCCGCGACCAGCAGCGCCGGACTCTGAGCCAGGCCGCATACCAGCGATGCCGAGGTGAACACCGCCAGGCCGACCAGGAAGATCCGTCGGCGACCGATCAGATCGCCCAGTCGACCGACCAACAGCAGCAGCCCGCCGAACGCGATCAGGTACGCGTTCACCACCCAGGCGAGCCCCGACTGCGAGAAGTGCAGGTCGGTCCGGATCGATGGCAGCGCGACGTTCACGATCGTCTGGTCCAGGATGATCATCAAGAACCCAGCGCACAACACGACGAGCGCGATCCACCGCTGCCGTCGGGCTTGGGGTCGGTCGCCATCCGGGAGATCAGCACGCTGGGGACGATCCAGCCGCGTTTGATCGATCCGGCGATCCGCAGCAGCTCATCCAGGTGACCGATTGGCGCTGGGCGAGTGGGGTGGTCGGGGGCGACGATCAGGACTTGCTCGTCGCGCAGGACGACCGGTCCGACGGTGAACTCGCGCGGGCTTACTGGCAGCCAGCAGGCCACGATTTCGACCTCCAGAGCGCTACGCGAGTACGGCAGGCTGATCGAGACCAACTTCATCCTGCGCTGGGCCGGCGACCCGCCGCTACGCCAGCGCTCCCACGCCCAGCTCAACAAAGGCGAGAACGCCAGCGCGCTCCGCCGCGCGCTCGGCTACGGCAACCGCGGCCGCGTCCGCGCCCGCGACCCCGAGCAGCTCCACCGCCAGCTCGAAGCCCGCCGGCTCGGCGCCAACGCGATCCACTACTGGAACACCCGCTACATCGCGCTCAGCCCCGCGCACCTCGAACGACTCGGGATCGAGCTACCCGACGGGCAGATCGCCGGCGTCCACAACGCCCACCACGAGCACATCAACCTGATCGGCCACCACGACATCAACCTCCGCTCCGGGCCACGCCACGGCCACCACCGGCCGCTGCGACTCCCGGCCGAACTCGACACGCTCCTCAAACGCGCGGCGACTAACAAGACGGCGACTAACACTTAGGGTTGTCGGACGCGACACGTCGCGCAGACCCAGCCACGTGCAGAAATACCTGCAAAACGAATAATCCGTGCAAGATCGACGCGCTCCGCGCCGAAGATGGAACCGACCTTTCCAGCGTCTAACGCGAACGGCGACTAACGCTTAGCGTTGGATTCCGCAGACTTGTGGTCGGAACCCCCGCGTAGCCCGGAAGGTGCTGGTCAGCGTCGACAGCGCGGCGGGTGAGAGCATCGCGGCGCGATGTTGAGGATCGAGGCGTCGAGCACGTCCATGAACTGGACGAGGCTGAGCAGGAGCAGGATCGCGACGCCGCGCCGTGACGACAACGACGACGCCTGCGGCGCCTGCTCGAGAGACGCAACGTTCGGGTAAGGCTCGACGCTCATCGGGTGGCTCTCCTTTGCGTTCTGGTGCTCGTTGCTGTCGTCATCACCACGAACGAGAAAGGCGGAAGGGGACACGCCCCCGTCGCTGCGAAGCCGGTGAGCGCTAAGCGCCGACTTCTGCGACGCGCTGCCGCAGGAAGCGGCGCTCGGGCTCGGTGTGCGCGAGCGCGAGCGCGCGCTCGTACTCGGTCCGCGCCGCGTCTGCGCGGCCGAGGCGGCGCAGCAGGTCGGCTCGGGTGGAGTGGAAGTACTGATAGCCGTCCAGGTCGAGCCGGTCGACGAGGGCAAGCCCCGCTTCCGTCCCGTCCGCCTCGGCCACGGCGATCGCGCGGTTCAGCTCCACTACCGCTGAGCCGGTCAGCCGCACGAGCTGTCCGTACAGGGCGGCGATCTGTGGCCAGTCGCGCCCTTCATTGCCGAGCGACGCTGAATAGGCGATCACTACCTCTGGGACGAGACACCCTCTGCTCTGGTATCTGCGCGTTTCAGCGATCGGTTCGACCCCGCAACGGCGGTCGAGGCAGGAAAGGGAGGAGGGCGCCCGTGCGGATTCGGGCCGGGCACCCTCATCACGTTTGATTCGCACGCGTCCTAACTGGACGGGTGGCTTGTCTGTGGAGCCGGGTGGGGTTTCGGTCGGTCGGCGACGGCGATCGCCGAGTAGACCGCCTTGAATCCCGTGCGCCAGGTCGGGTAGCGCGGCGTCCAGCCGAGCTCGCGCTTGGCCTTCGCGTTCGAGGCGCCCCGCGCCTCGGTGGACATCACAGTCACGGCCTCACCTGCGAGAAGCCGCGCGAGCCAGGTGGGGAAGCGCCGCGGCGGCTTCGCGCCGAGGGCCTGGGCGAGCACCGGCAGCCAGTCGCGCACCGCAGCGGGCTCGTCGTCGACGATGTTGTAGATCGCCGGGCCGTCGTGTTCCAGAGCGAGGACGGTTGCGGCGGCGGCGTCGTCGAGGTGGATCCAGGACCAGATGCCGCCGCCGTCCGCGACGATCGGAAACTGCCGCTTGCGCACCGGCTCGATCGTGCCGTCGTTGGCGGCGCCGTAGAAGGCGCCGTAGCGCAACGCGATCCCGCCGAAGTCGGTGACCGCCTGCTCGAGATAGGCCATCGCGGCGGCGCTCTGGTGGAAGTTCTTTGGCGGCGTGGCGTCGAGCGGATCGTCCTCGGTCTTGATCGGTCCGCCCTCGCGGGCGTACCGGGAGAAGGCAGCAACGCTTTGCGCCACGAATCGGCGTACGCCGGCCTCGCGCGCGGCCGCCAGCAGCGCGTCCGTTCCCTTCGTTCGCAGCTCGCTGGTCTTGGCCGTCACCTTGTCCATGTTGCGGCTGAACTTCACGTTCGCCAGCGCGGTCGCCTGGTGGACGATCGCATCGGGCTCGTTCTCGAGCACGACCTCGCGCACCGCACGCGCGTCGAGCAAGTCGAGCTTGACCGGCTTCGCGCCCAGCGTCCGCAGCAGCTCTGCGCTCGACGGCGAGTTGTGGGTGCCGATCACATCGTGCCTGGCATCAATCAGCTGCGGGACGAGACGGCGCCCGATTGCACCGCTCGCCCCGGCAACGAAAACACGCATGATGCTCTCCTTTCTTCTGGGTTCGCTCCCCAATGAGAACTGGCCCTGTGAGTGGTGTCGTCATGGCGACGAACGGGAGAGGCGGGAGGGGACAGCTACGCGCTGACTTCTGCGATGCGCCGCCGCAGGAAGCGGCGCTCGGGCTCGGTGTGCGCGAGCTCGAGCGCGCGCTCGTACTCGGTGCGCGCTTCGTCTGCGCGGCCGAGGCGGCGCAGCAGGTCGGCTCGGGTCGAGTGGAAGTACTGGTAGCCGTCCAGGTCGAGCCGGTCGACGAGGGCAAGCCCCGCTTCTGTCCCGTCCGCCTCGGCCACGGCGATCGCGCGGTTCAGCTCCACGACCGCTGAGCCGGTCAGCCGCACGAGCTCTCCGTACAGGGCGGCGATCTGCGGCCAGTCGCGCGGCTCCTCCATGTGCAGCGACGCGATCGCCGCCTGGATGACGTACTGCCCGCGCCCCCGCAGCGCGAACGCGCGCTCGAGCGCCCGCCGCCCGCGGGCGAGCTGGGCGGTGTCCCAGCGCGACCGGTCCTGGTCTGCGAGCAGCACGAGCTCGCCGCCCTCGAACCGGGCCTCGCGGCGCGCGTCGTCCAGCAGCATCAGCGCCTGGAGGCCGTGCACCTCGGGCTCGTCCGGCATCAGCTCGGCGAGCGCCGCGCCGAGCCGGAGCGCCTCCGCCGCCAGATCGACACGGCCGCCGTAGCCCTCGTTGAAGATCAGGTAGACGACCGCGAGCACCGCCGCCAGCCGCTCCGGCAGCAGACGGTCGTCCGGAACGCGGAAGGGGATGCCCGCATCCTTGATCTTCCGCTTCGCCCGCGAGAGCCGCCTCTTCATCGTCTCCTCGGGAACGAGGAACGCGCGCGCGATCTCCTCCGTGCGCAGACCGCCGAGCGCGCGCAACGTCAGCGCGACCTGCGCCTCGAGCCCGAGCGCCGGATGGCAGCAGGTGAAGATCAGCTCCAGCCGCTCGTCGGGAAAGCTCGTCTCTTCCATCTCGTCCTCCACGGCCTCGGGCACCTCGAGCAGGCGCGTCTTCTCGGCGAGCGTGCGCTCGCGGCGCAGGCGGTCGATCGCGCGGTTGCGGGCCGTGATCGTCAGCCACGCGCCCGGATTGGGCGGCGTGCCGTCGCGAGGCCAGCGTTCGGCGGCGACCGCGAACGCCTCCTGAGCGGCCTCCTCGGCGAGGTCGAAGTCGCCGAGGAAGCCGACCAGGTTCGCGAGCACGCGGCCCCACTCGTCGCGAAAGACCTGCTCGAGCAGCGCCTACCTCTCCACCAGCGGCCGCACCTCGACCGCGCCGCCCATCCGCGCGGCCGGGATCCGCGCGGCGATCTCGAGCGCCGCGTCGAGATCGTCGACCTCGACCAGGCAGTAGCCGCCCAGGTGCTCCTTCGCGTCGATGAACGGACCGTCGGTGAGCAGCGTCTCGCCGTCCTGGACGCGCACGGTCGTCGCGGTCTCGACCGGCGCCAGCTGCCCGCCGCCGACGACCCCCGGCGACTGCCCGATCGCGAGGTACTCGTCGACGATCGCCTGCTGCTCGTCCGCAGGCAGCCGCTCGAACTCTTCCGTCGCTCCGGCCGGGTAGTTCTGGAGCAAGTACTTCATGTTGTCCTCCTTCGCCGATGCTCTCGTCCCTACAACGAACGTACACGCCGCGAGGGGACAGCCCACGTCCCCTAAAGCGCCTCCCGTTCGTCGACCAGACAGCAACATCGTTGAGTCTGGCACCCACGAACCTCGATCAAGAAGGAAATGCAATGGCACTCACCACCGATCCGCTGACCGGCGTCTTCGACGCCGACC